>NZ_JBEDNY010000009.1:0-120116 GCF_041379815.1 Halorubrum miltondacostae | reverse complement strand
GATTCAGCGGAGAGCATTCATGGAAACTTGGCACATGTCTCTGTCGTTAGTGACTTCGTAACCAATCCGTTACAGCGGGAATACGAGTTCACTGCTGGGGAAACCATTCGGATGGATGTGGATGTGGACTACGGGAGTCTCGCAAACGACCGCATTATTTACGGAGGGTTTGAATGGAATTGGCTGCGACTCCAGAAACCGGCGTGATTCGCCCACAATTAGCGCACTGGAGCTGCGACGAGGACAACGCACCCATCCCGTTTACTGTGCCCGTGTGCTGGCTCCGATGAGATAATTCGGTATCCCTGATCCCCCAATATTGATTTGACTTCATCCGGCCACGAACCCAAAAACCCGTGAGTTTCAACTATGATTTTCGGCCCTGGAGTAATCTCACGCAATATCTGCTTTTCTGAGCCTTGGCAATCGAGCACCAACCAATCTGGATCTGGCAAGTCTGATGGAGGGGTGATCTTCGCGCCGGATTCCTCTCCCCAAACATCGATATTCTCCCCCACAATGCTATGGGTTACATCGACTATACCGCCAACATCATTTAACACAGCGGTGTCTTCGATCAGTTTGGTTCGGCTTTTTGCAGCTTCAAAGACGGTGATACTTCCTGCTGTACTGACGCTCCTCGCGGTTGTCACCGCGGAGACCCCATTTCCGCCACCCACTATACACACGTTATCGCCTTCGCGGATGTTCTCAATAATGGCTTCTATGAGGACCTTTTCGTAGTGTGGTCGGTCGCCTGCGAAGGGGACATAGTCGTCTAAATAGTGCTGATCGGTGGGAATCTCGACTTCATTGTAATTTACTGTTGTTCTTCCTGTGACTGGCATCCGGGTTCTAATCAGATTGTTGTATACGAATGGAATTAATCGTTCAAGAAAAGCCTTCGGCCCTTCCCGATATAAATGCCTTACAGCTGTACCGACAACCGTATCCCCCATAGCGACCAATATCCAACACAACCTATAAACATTTTGAACATCGGGGTCAGTTGTCTCTATGGCATTCTAAACAATAGACCAGCGTTACCGCTGACCACATTGCTCTGTAACGATCATTCAACCGAAGAATACGTAAGGTCTAATCACTCATCTGATTCTAATCGAAGCCGAAATGATTTTCGCGCTTCTCTCCATGAGTTGAGTCGTTTCCCTCAACTTCCTCAAAAAATGCTTCTCAGTCCGTTCGATCTTCTCTTCAAGTCTGCAACTCGTTTCTCAATATCATCGGACGTACTACCAGAGTCTCACTACTTAGACATTGAACATTACTCCCCGCCACTACTCGCCATAATAAAACTATCCTGATTCGACAGTATCTGTTTAGTGCGCATCTCTGGCGGTAACAACATTGTACTCTTCGGAAACCAGCACAACAACGGCAGTCAGGGCGGGGGGACTGGCGGCGTCGTGAGCATCGGAGGGGGCGCCAGCGAACTGATTATCGACGATGTGATAGACCCCAACCCAGACACCACTCACAGCCTCGACATATCAAACGCGACGAATGCCAAAATATAATGGTGTGGATAGTTATATAATACAAATCTTTTTCTAGGATTCTTCTAGGCCGATCCACCGTCTTATCACTTATCAGAGGTATGCTACTCAGGGAGACAGGATGAATGTAGTCCCCACAACTGGCTTCATTTGGATACAACTTGAGTGTTCGATCATCTTATTAAGATGTGTAGCTACGGTGAACTTCGGTAGTATTTTTCGAGCTAATTCCATATATTATATATTTTCCATTTGAGTATGACTTTGTTAATCTAATGTTTGAGTCGATATTGCTTTTGTACTCATCCAGTGGTCTGAAGAAAGACCAATCTGGGTATCCTCTCATTAATGGTTGATCGATATTTTTATTGTTTATTACTAATACATCGAATTCAACCTGTTGAACCTTTTCGCCACTAATGATGTATTCGTAATTGTTAGATGAGTATGATTCATGGTATATGTTTTTATCACCGTTCATCTTTGAGTATATTTCAATTATACCTTGCGTATGGAAGTCAGACAAAACATGTTCAGATTGGTATTCCTCATTAACCCATAGTGTTGCAGTCTGATCTTGGCCTTTCGGTCCAAAATTCTGATGAGAATCAGAAAGTAAAAATGTAAACTGAGAGAAAATTGCCATCATTAGGATCAATAATACGATAGCAACTACTAGTATATCTTTAGCACGCTCACTCCACACCAATGAATATTTTTGAAAAAGAAATAACCCTATAAGAGGGGTTACTAGTGATAACACCTCTAGAGTCAATTCTCCAAAAGATGTTGTGACAAACATGTCAGGGATAAATGAAAACATTACTGCGTAGGCAACAATAGTTAATAATAAAGAATCGATATTGATCTGGATATTCTTTTTATATAATGTATATAGCATTGATAACGTTGATAATAACACTATCACTATAATAGCTACATAATATATTATTTTTATTTTGACTAATGTCGGAGAAGAAGAACCAGCAACCTGATATTGTGGAAGGGTAGAGTTAGTCCCAATAACCGAACTGACTAGTATAGTAAGAAAATCACTGAGAAGCACTTCGCCCGAGCTAAGATGGCCTATAACTGCATCATATATTTTCTTGTTAATGAATAAGTATATTATACCACATACTGTAGTAATTCTAAATAATGAGGGGACCAATTCCGATGTACGATTCACAGCAGAAAATATAAGTAGTAATAGTATAAGAAGTGTAAAAGCCCAGGTTTCTGCGTGTGGGGAAAACCCTTTCAAAGTAATATACGAAAGTATAACTAATATAGATATTCTATTATCTTTATCTAAAATATATTTTACCACTATGTATATAAAAAGAACATATAGTAATTCACCAATTGAATACGCAAAGAAATGAGAGCGCCTTGCTCCAATAAATACAAATACTCCGAATCCGGCTGAGAGGGGAACCATTCCATCTCCAAGTAACTCCCGTGATATAGCAATATAAAAGAATACAGGTATAATTGGAATAATCGGTAAGAACGATATAGTTAGGTAATCCAAATCAGTAATAAGCTGGAGTGTAAATAAAAATGGTGTGGTAAGGGGGTAACTATACCGCATTGGATTAATTACAGAATTACCAGAATTAGTTGCCTCAATTAATCTCGGAAGTACTGTTCTAAAATAAAATGCATCATTAATAATTTGAAGTCTGAGAAGTATTACTCCGTTTATTATCAAGAGAGATAGAAATATAAATAAAAGTCGAATAATTCTGGGTTTCTTGGCTTGAGTAGACATAGATACTATACTCTATTCATAAACACAGACACAAAAATGTACTCTATATTTAGCTCTACAGTGTCCGTAGTATTTAATTAATTATAAGAATGGGAAATTTTTATTTCCTATGCCAGAAATCTTCCGTCTCACCCAGCCTACCGAGTGGATCAACTTGGAGTTTGTAGAGCGAGAGGGGGGAAACCCGCGAGATCATTGAAAAGAGTATTTGCCACTATCTCGCTGGATCATATCTAAAACTCAGCTTTGAACGTTAGCGTCGGCTGTTGAGTGAACGAAAAGGTGGTCGATCTCTTGCATAAGGTCATCGACGCCACGATCATCGTTGTCTCGAACCCACGAGAGCAGGTTGTAAACGGCTTCTTTCAGGGAATGTTCGAGGTTCGCTCGAAGCGATGACGCTTTCGAGCGAACCGTTCCCAAGGCGCTCGAATCGGGATCAAGACGAACGAGACTGTAGGCAGCCATCAGAAGGTGCCAGTGCCGACTGGCACCTTCGTCAGTCTGCATCTCGCAGTCTCCCAAGCCGAGATCCTGCTTCGAGTCCTCGAAGAACGTCTCGATGCGCCACCGCATCCCGTAGGAGCGGATCACGTGTTCGGTCGGTGCGTCGATCTTGTTCGTGGCGAGGTATTTGACCGGGTTCTCTTCGTCTTCGTCAGTTTCTTTCTCGGCGATGACCAGCTTCACGTCTCCCAGTTGGGAGACGGGAAGCTTCTTCGTCCAGATGTGGTAGGTCTCGTCCTCAACGTTACGCTCGACGGTGTCGATGCGCTCTGCCAGCGCATCGACGCTGATCTCTTCGCCGGCGTAGGTTACCTGTCGGTTGCTCCGGAGCGGGCCGATCCAGTCGTTGCCGTAGGATTCGATGTGTTCGACGAGGGCAGAATCGTGAGCGAACCACGAGTCGAAGAGGTAGGTGTCCGCCGGGACACCTACCTCGTCTTCGAGTTCAGTGACGATCTCACGGGCGAGATCGTACTTGGTGTCGTGGTTTTGGCCATCTTCGTCCTGTTTTTCGTAGAGGCGGAAAGTGAGTGGGTAGGCAGTTTTGTCGTCAGCGTAGAAGGCGTAGATGAGGTCTTGGCCCCAGACAGTGTCACCTTCGGCGTGATCATAGAAGTGTCCGACGCCGGGGACTTCGTCCCCGGCTTTCTCGGTGATCGTGTCGTCGAGGATGATGTAACCATCCTTCGACCAACGTGTTTCGCCATGTTTTTGCAGTTCTTCGAGGCGCTCGTGGTTAAATTGCTGTTCGTCCCAGTCGTACTCGGTGAGGAACTTGTTGAGAGCGCGTTTGTCTCCAGCTGGAAGGACTTCGCGTGCGATGCCTGCCACGGTCTTGTTGCTGGCCGCAACAAGACCTGTGGCGTAGGTTTTCGCGTGCTGACGTTGTGCGGGTGACAGCGACTCGAACTCGTTGAATACACGTGTGCACGACAAGAAGTCCGTAATCGGCATCATCCGTCTTCGCTACCGCCTACGTCACGATCCCACTTCAACGTTCAAAGCTGAGTAACTAACTAGCTTTGTGAAGTACTGATGATAGATTTTGAGTTAAATCGACGCATCTGTCGGTGAAGCAGAGGGAGTATGTGGGTATCCTCGACTCATTCCCGCTACAATCACTCATAATACTCGGCAACAACGTGTCTCGCTAGCGTCTAAACTGGCCTGGCTACAAGTCCACGCCGTTTGGAGGAATCATGCTTAACTTAACACGACGATAACACTATTCCGATAGATTTTTTTTAGTTCACTATTGACAGAAGATCATGGACATAGAAATTGAGAATATCATTCTCTATATCGATGATGCAGTTAGATACGACTACTCTGTCGATCGGCTGTCAAAAATTGGGCAGACATATAAGTCAATTGCTGCGTCGTTACATACTTCGCCATCATTTGCTAGTATTCTCACCGGCCAACATGTCCCAAACCATGGCTTGACAGCATTCAATTACCGTACTGAAGGAGATTTGTTTTCTATTTTTGATATATCAGGATACAATACTGCAATTAGCAGTAAAGTAGCTCTCAATGATAACATAGCTAAACTGTTTCCAGGAACGGCTCGATCAGAGTTGTCCGATATGTCACCTCCTTTTGTTTGGGTAGAACGGGGACCAGGAGGACATGCACCATACGGGCAACACGACTACGAATCTTTCGAATCATTAGATCAATCTGGAGCAGATTATTTACGTTCAAATGCAGGTGATATCAAAAAATTAAAATCTGATTACGAACAAGGAATACAAAGATCAATCAGTCATTTTGAAAGAATTATTCAGGAAGTGGAAGAAAGAGGATTATCAGAAAGTACATTAATAATATACACTAGTGACCACGGTGAACTTCTTGGCGAATATGGGTTAATCAGTCATAATCATATAGCATGTCCAGAATTAGTCTATGTACCAACTACATTTGTCCATCCTCAACTGGATGACGGTAATAGTTCTGACCTATTTAGAAATGTTGATATTGTTCCAACTATTCTTGATTATTTGGATATTGACATTGATATTGAGCTGGACGGACAACCTCTCCAAGAACAGGATAGTAAATTAGTTGGCTATAACCATTATATAACGAAATTTTACGGTCTGCCAGGTAAGGAGTTTCTGAATCGTGAGACTATGAGCGTATGGGATCAGGGGGGAGGGCACGTATTTTCAAATACGTCTAAAATACAATCGGTGTTTATTTATCTCGCACTGCTAGTAAAGAGTCCGATTGGTACCCACATACGACGAACTGGAGAATACTCTAAGAGTTTAAGTAAATTCCTACCGGGATGGGAAACCTACGGAGAACCTTCCTTCTCCATAGATGAGGCTAACCGGATTATTAAGGGGATTGAAAGACGTGGGAGATCTCAACAAGTCTCTTTAGATGCGGATACTCAAGAACAACTCAAAGACCTGGGCTATATGTAATATGGAGAGGAGCCTAACTACCCTTATTTCAATATCCTTAACCGGTGCGTTAATTGGGAAAGGATTTGATTATTCAATAAATCTTATAATTGCCCGAAGTATTGGACCAGAAGCACTGGGTATATTCTCATTTGGATTAGTAGTTGTTAACCTCCTTAGTAACATATCCCAGAGCGGTTTGGATAATGCTGCTCAAAAATTTATCGCAAAATACCGCTCACAGAACAGACCAAATGTAGTTACTGGTATTGTCTTATTTACACTTCTTGGAGGACTAATAGCTGGATCTACTATCACTCTGATTTTTTATGCTGTTGTAAGGCTTGATCTACTACCTGGCACCCGCAGTATTAGTTCTCCCGTTTTACTATTTGTTATTTCAGTCCCACTTTTTGCAACCATGCGAATATGTACTAACATAACTCATGGTTTCAAACAAACAAAGTATGCTGTTTATATTGACGACTTTGCTAAGTCCGGCGTTGCCATTATTTTGTGTGGGGTTTCAATTATAACTGTCTCCACCGTTGAGGGAGTGATCCTTGGGTACATTCTTGCTGTAGTTATTGCTAATATTACTGGTGTATACTCGATCTGGAAACTTGGGGGATTCAACCAGTTTTTCAGCCCAGTTATTAAATTCCGAGAAATAATAACGCTATCACTTCCATCAACAGTCATAAACATTACTCAGTACACACTTAATATGAGTGGAATATTACTCCTAGGAATTTTTAAGGGTTCGGAAACTGTCGGATTTTTCCAAGCATCACTTCAAAATGCACTCCTTTTGACTTTTCTATTACTGTCAGTAAATTCGATCTTCCCAACATTAGCATCAGAATATTTTTATGATGATAAGATAGATACTCTCCGAGAAACGTATAATACTCTCACAAAGTGGATGCTATATCTTTGTTTTATGCTTTATATTTATATTATTGTATTTTCATCAGAAATACTTACCTTATTTGGATCTGGATTTACAAGATCTGCTACCCCATTGATAATTCTAGGGTTTGGGACATTCGCGATGACAGTAATTGGACCAGCTGGTCAGTTACTGCTGATGACGGGTTATGAACGTCTGGAAGCCCTAAATACAGCAATTTCTTGTGCCTTGGCGATTATTCTAGGATTACTGTTGATACCCAACTATGGATTGTTAGGGGCAAGTGCTTCTACAGCGCTTGCAATGTTCTCCTTGAGTGCCCTGCGGCTTGTTCAAGTACATTTCTTTTATGATATTCAACCTTATGACAGGCATCAATTGCGTACGCTAGGAACGCTATTATTAAGTGGTGGAATACTAATAATCTATCGTAGATTGGATATTTCACTAGTACCAAAACTCATATTGGGGGGAATATTACTTGTACTTCCATTTCTCATTCAGTTGTCTATTTATGGAATAGATGAATCAGATAGGAAATTAATTCAAAATATTAATGACATATAGAATAATAGTAGACAGGCTAGCTCTTCCAGTTGATATCATCGTTGATGAGGCTCGCGGGTTGACCAGCAGCAAAAGAGTATATAGGATATCTTTGGTGACAACGCTGTTACTGGCAATTACTGATCCACGTCCGGTGGTTACACCCTTAAGAATAGTTGAGCTGGGTCCTATCCATACACCTTCCTCAATTATTATCGGATCTATCATTGGGTGAGGTTCCCGGTCGGTAGATAATTGATGGAGGCCATTATTGTCAAGTATATTAACACCCCATGAGATAACATAGCCATCCCTAATGGTAATTCTATCTCTACATTGTAATCGTAAATCACCACTCATCCATACAGATCCTAAAATTGATTCACCACCATCAACCTGAATAGTAGATTGGGCCCTACAGCTGGAGATCTAGATGATGTTTTATTTTCCGTTAGATGAAACAGTCAGATATGATTTTCCTAGATAGTGGTGGGCGAGTTGTTTTGTAGTAAAGCCAAAAACAAATGGTCCAGATAATTGGGATGTGGCGTTTCTGTTAAACCTAGTTTTTGTACGTTTCCCGAGCAATATCGGAGATCTAAAATTCATTCACTACTGAATGGAACACAGATAATAAAGCCCCTCTAATGCCGATATTAGCAAGGGGGTACGAATAATTGATGAGTTGTAATAATCTGGAATCATAGTTATAGAGTCGTAATTATTGTAGTACAAATAAATTCTCACATTGTGTTATAGGATGGGCCAACCGAGTCATTAATATCTGAGCAGAGGTGATAGATGGATCTATGGACATACTACAAGTTTCCAAATATTTTAAGCCTGCTTGGCAATCGGGGGGAGTAGCCAGATATTGTTATGAAGTCTCTAGAGCCCTTCAGGAGCGAGGTCACACGGTTTCAGTATATACGACAGACAAGTATATTCCTCAAGACACACGTAGAGATGATCTCATTAATGTAGATGGCATAAAAACCAGATATTTTGAAAATAGGTCAGATTATATGGCCAATAATTTCAGAATTACAACCCCATCTGCGTTACCATCAATCATAAGAGCAAATATTGATGAGTTTGATATCATTCATATTCATGAGCACCGTTCATCACTAGCTGCTATTGTATTCTATTATGCGAATAAGACTGGAGTTCCTTACGTCATCCATGAACATGGGTCGCTCCCGTATGATCGTGGTAATAAATATTTAAAATATGGATTTGATTTACCGTTGGGTAGAAAAATTGTTTCAGAAGCTGCTTCTATGCTAGCATTGAATGAAGATGAGGCAAATGCGTTCCAGAAATGGGGAATAAAAAATTGCCGAATAAACATTGTTCCGAATGGGGTAAGGGTAGAGGAAACGAGTCTAAAAGGTGAAGTCAGATTGCACGAAAGAGACCATTTAGAGCTATTATATATTGGAAGGATTAGTGAACGCAAGGGTATAGATATCCTACTTGATGCCGTATCACAGTTGAAAAATATTAATCTGAAAATTGCAGGGCCCGACGATGGCTATCTTAAACAGATGAAAATGAAAATGTCGAATATGAATAGCAATAATAATATCGAATATCTTGGTTTTATTTCTGAAGAGAAAAAAAGAAAGTTATACGTGAATTCTGATGTTCTTATACTTCCATCTCTCTATGGAGAAGGTTTTCCTACCACAATCTTAGAAGCAGCCTCATTCGGGACACCAACTATTGCATCGACTGCTTGCAACGTCAATTTCTTAGGTGACTATGATGCTGGATTAATCATAGAACCAGATACCGAGGCTCTTATTGATGCGTTATTAAAGTTACAAAGAGATGATGAATTATTGAGAAAGATGAAGCGAAGGTCAAAGGAGGTGATCCAAGAGGAATATTCTTGGTCTGATGTTTCAGGACAACTTGAAAATCTATATCAAGATATCGTACACAAGGAATAAGTAAATTATGGTCCGTATTTCAGCTGTTGGCGATGTATCGTTAAGAACCGAATCCTATCCCTTCCAAGAGGTCCAAGAGATTTTTTTGGAATCGGATATATCCATTGCAAATTTAGAGACAGTTATTTCAAATCGAAAGGAATCGAGCCCAGAGAAATCTGTAATATTGGACTCAGATCCAACCAATCTTCAATATTTATCACAATCTGGCATTGACCTAGTTAATATTGCAAATAATCACATCCTTGATAAGGGAATTCCGGGTCTTGAAGATACGGTATCAAATTTATCAGATTGCGATATTGAATATATCGGGGGAAGTAGTTCAAAAAAGTATAATAAATTTGAGATTGATGGTGTTGATATCGGTTTCGCCGGGTTTACAGAAAGTACTGGGTTTGGGCGGCTTCCAAAAAAGGATATATTAGACACAATTATACAGAATAAACGCTTTATCACTGGACGTACAAACGTTCTACAGCGTAATCACGCTATATCTGAAATTAATACAATAAATGAAGATGTGGTCCATGATATGACAGAGAAGATAGATGAAGAGTGTGATTTGTCTGTTATCTCGCTCCATTGGGGGGTAGAGAACGTCCGATATCCATCACCGTGGCAGGTAGAGTTTGCCCGTTCCCTGATCGATCATGGGGCTGACGTCATTCTAGGACATCACCCCCATATATTACAAGGAATTGAGGAATACAATAATGGGCTGATTTGCTATTCGTTGGGAAATTTTCAATTTAATCCAGATATATCAAAGAGCCCCGATGATCGATCGGTGATAGTAAATATATGTTTAGACAAAAGCGGTTATAATGAGTTTGATCTTATTCCAGTTCGCATACTGAATTCAAAACCTAATATTATCCATGATTCTAATGACACGATCCAATTATCTAAAGATATGGAAAACTATTCAGCAAATTTGTCGGGTGGGAAAGAGTATGACTACCCATGGTGGTTTAGGAATATTGGTGGTACATACCTGAAAGACAATATTAAATCATATAGAGAGAGAATTCGGAAATTCGGGCTTGCCCATGCTCTAGAATTATTGGTCTGGTTATTCATGCCTTTTACTGTGAGATCAGCCTTAGGCTATATCCGAGATCTACTCTATGATTAGGTATTAACTATCTATATTTCGAATAAATAGTTTTTGTTTCCCAGAATCTGTTAATTCTACCCCCTTAACTAAAGTAGCGTTAATTTGATTTCCACATTTCCGCCGAACATCCTCGAGAATCCGTTGCTTATCCACATCATCAAAAGTACTCGTAACCTCTACCCTGATCTCTATCTCTCCGGGCTGTTCTTGGTAGAACTGGACAGAGTACACGTTTTCTAGAGTGTCCCCGTGCATCGTATAGTAAAGAGAATGGAGCGGGAATGTAGTTCCATCATCTTTCACCACGGGGAGTTCTTTCTCATTCTTCCCCGTAACCTCTTGAAATATCGGGTAGGCTCGCCCACATTCACAAGTGTCTGGTGAGAGTGATCCCATATCACCAGTCTGATATCGAATAAAGGGCATTGAATAGTTCAGGAGGCTTGTTCCTAATATCTCCCCCGTCTCACCATGTGAGACGGGTTCACCGGTGCTGTCTACGACTTCTGGGACGCAGTATTGTGGATAGACGTGATAAGTAGTATTTTGTTCACATTCAGCTGCCAGAATTGCCTTCTCGCTGAGACCGTAGTGAGAAAAGACGCGTACGTCAAATACATCCTCCATCAGTTTTCGTTGGTGATCGTAGATATTCTCAGATGCGGCAAATATTGCTTGTACAGAAGGAATTGTGATATCATTCTGCTTGACATAGCTTGCGAGGGTTGTAATCGCAGATGGATATCCATGAATATACCTCGGTGATTCGCTCTGGATCTTTTCGATATATCGAGGGAGCGTAGCGTCATTCATATGGAATGGAGACATCTCATATGAGTTATAGAACGGGTTGAATTGCCAGTAAACGCCTTTGTCAGCGTCAGGAAATTCAACCCCACGGAACGAAACCATCTTGTCTCCGGGAGAATATCCGACTCGTTTCCATCCTGTCATGATGAATGCCCACTCTCGTCCGTATACGGAGTTATCCAACCTGAACCGGAACGGGTTACCGCTTGTACCCCCTGTGGTTACCTCGTGGGTTTTATGATCCGGAATGTTTACTGCTTGGAATAATTCTCTGTTCTCTTGTATATCTTTTTTTGTTATAATTGGAAATTCCTGAAGGTTGTCGAATGGATTATCGTGGAACAGTTCGATATCAGAGTAGTATGGTACATTATCAACAGCGTGCTGAAGTAAATCTGAAAGACGATCTCGTTGTAACTGTTTAAGTCGATGCTCTCCCCATTGCTCTGAACGCTGTAGTAGTTGCCATTCCGACGAGAAATCGTCTCCACCGAGTCGGTATCGAATTGGGATGGCTGTGACTAGTTTCCGTAAACTGTCCGGTGATTTTCTGAAAAGATCGTGTATCCAATTATAGAGCATACTCGAGATTACTCACCCAATGACCCTAAATCAACAGATATAGGTTGATTCTTCGACATCGAGTTATGAATACGAAGGGTCGCCAAGGAAGAACTTGCAATTTCTTCAATCGAAATCGGATTCGGGGACCCGTCTCGAATCGTATCGATAAATGCACGGTATTCCGTAGTATGTCCCTTATCCTGTCGAGCACCAAAGAGCCCATGTTTGAAGTTATTGATGAGCTGTGATTTTCCGGCGCCGAAGACCTCGATACGCTCCTTGGGAAGAGAAGAATCACCGATTGCAGTATACTGGACAACGGCTGAGCTTCCATCCTCGAAATCGACGATGATGTTCGCATTTTCGTGAGCAGTGATATTGCCGTCAGGAGAAAGACCACTTGCGTACACTCTCGATGGTGGAGACCCAGTAACGAACTGAGCGAAGTCGATAAAGTGGCAGACCTCACTGCGGATGCGCCCGCCTCCTTGCTCGATATCGTGAATCCAATGATCTCCCGGGACAGATTCCGCATTGACACGATAGTTTATCATCACAGGCGATTGCTGGTCTCCAAGCTCTGCCTTCAGTTCCTCAGATAGATGGGAGAACCGACGATTGAACCCGACCATGAGCCGACCATCGGACTGTTGCTCTGCACTAAGTACGTCGTGTAATTCTGATTCGGTAAGTGCAAGCGGCTTTTCAACGAATACGTGCTTGCCTTGATTGAGAGCATCCTCAGCCATCTCAGCATGAAGATGGTTTCGTGTGGCGATGACCACAAGATCAATCTCAGGATCATCCAACAGATCGTGGTAGTCAGTCGTTACGTACTCACAGGAATGATCCTTCCCGATACTCGAAGCTGTCTTCCCGGTTGCGGTAGCTACTGCCCGGAGCTCAACCGACGAGATATCCGAGAGTGCCGGTAATATCGTCGTTCGTGCAAAGTTTCCACCTCCAATTAACCCAGCACGTACCACAGATCCCTCTACTTGCTGTTTCTGGCGTGTACTACCTAACGAAACTTTTTGGCTGTGTGGGATATCCGTGTCGTACTCAAGGAGGACACCGGTGAAGTCCTCGTCATTTGGATTATCGAGGATTAGATCATACGCATCTAAGGCCTCAGAGAAATCAAACGAATGAGTCCGAATTGAATCCAGCGATATGCGTCCATCAGCGATGAGCCGGAGAAATTCCTTCATGTTTCGGTTCTCAGTCCACCGGACGTATTCGATCGGATAGCTCAGACCTTTCTCCTCATAGGTTTGGTCGTATCGACCGGGACCATAGGAACGAGAGATCCTCAGATCCAGCTCTTTTTCGTAGTACAGGTTACGAGGAACGTCCATTCCGACCTGCCCAACAGCAGAAATTCGGCCCTGTTCACGGACGATTTCTCCCGCCATTTCGATAGGCTGATCGCTATCTGTTGACGCGGTAATAATAACAGCGTCAACGCCATGGCCATCAGAGAACGATTGAGCGGTCTGTTCGACACCGTCATCAATAGTAACCCCTTGATCGAGACCGCAGTCAAGTCCTTTTTTTACTTGCGTGGGGTCGATATCAATTCCAAGGACAGGAGAGCCATACGCATTCAGAATTTGGGTAGTGAGAAGACCGATAAGTCCGAGACCGATTACCGCAACGTTCTCTCCAGGAGAGATATCTGCTCGACGAACGCCCTGCATCGCAATTGCCCCAATCGTGGCAAACGCTCCGTCCTCAGGATGGACACCATCAGGAAGGGGTGTAGCAAGATTCTCTGGCACATATACGACCTCTGCATGGTTTGCATATCCCGCCCCGCCACAAGCAACCATATCTCCTTCAGAGAAGGATTCGACATTTTCACCAACTTCTATGACTCGGCCACAACAGCTGTAGCCAAGTGGAGAGGGCGACTCCAGACGGCCCATAACTGCACGATACGTTGGAACCAAGCCATCATTCTTAGCCTTCTCAAAGACCTTCTTCGCAAGATCGGGACGCTCGCGGGCCTTTCCAACCAGGTTCTTCTTGGCGAGTTTGATGACTGCCTCTTCTGTACCTGCGCTCACGGAAGAGTAGTAATTTTGGACTAGAATACCGTTTGGCTTCACTTCTGGTCGTGGAACTTCCTCGATCCGAAGATCGCCGTCCTTAAAATTCTGAATTAACTGTTTCATAACTCGTAGTGTGGATAGTCTTTCAGAATCGTTATCATGGGAGTTAGCTATCGTTTTTTATCTCTCGGTTAACCAATATCTTCTGGTTTTCTAAACGTCTCAGTCTCGTCAGATTTGATGCTAATTTCTGTCACAATCTCGTTTTCAATAGACCCTTTTGCTTCTATAACTGGGCGCTGGGATTCCTGACCAAAATACTCGAAAATTCGACTTTGTGAGACAGTAGCTGATTCTGTACCCGAGAACTGAAATGAAATTGATGAACCTGTTTTTGGATAGATACTGAATCCCTGTGAATGGCTTTCGATTTCACATCCCGGTGCAAAATGAAATCGTACCGTAACTGGTTGTCTGAGATCTCCGCTTATGATATCTGAAACCTCCCAACCGGAATTGAAAGTTGTGATTCTTCGCCGGTGTGTGTATCTTTTTTTCAAAAGATCATCACGAGTGAATTCTGCAGCAATAGAGGTAGTATCTTGATCAACCACTATTGGAGCATTCCGTTTTCCCATTAAATACCGTCCACCTGTTTGTATGGGTTCAACTGTGTCAAATTGGGCAGTATTGTGAGCTTTGACGCTCCGTGAGTACTGCCGTCTGGCATTTGGGGCATAATCGTACACACCGGTATCAGTGAGGATGGGCTGGTCATCCACCCACAGAATAATACTCAGCTGATCATTGTGTGAATGGGCCGGAAGGTGAGGAGGCCCTATTTCACCGACATCGAATATGAGCGTTCCAATATCGTTCTCCAGGATTCTGTATCCAGACCCTTCCGGGACGTCTAAATCCACCGAGTTAGGCGTAAACGAACACCTATGGCCGTACTCAAGACAAGTAGATGCCGGCAATTGTTCTCCGTAAACAGAATCATTCAACAGAGGTATGTCATCTAAACTACAGGAAAGTTTATAAAGGAACCCAAGTGCGTCCTGAGTCACCTGATGAAGTCTATTGAGTTCGTGTCCTGAATCGCGGAGAATATCAGAGGCAGTGATATATCTTTGGAGGACCATCACATGGTACATTGGACTTCGTTCGAAGTGACCTCCATCCTCAAGAAATTGCGAGTTACCTGCCTGCTCTAAAATTTGTAGCCCAATATTTTTCCACTCTGGACGTTCCTGCCGAAAAACGACGCCAGCAACAATTAATGCGATCGCGTTCTCGATGAGATGGTTACCCCCAACTTCATACTCAATATGATGTTCAAGAAAAAGAGCATTCTTGTAAATTGCCCGATAGAGCGCAGTAGAAGGTGTAGAAGCCTCATCCTTCTCACACCAAGCCGCATACCGACAGAGATTCAGAACACGTAGTGAGACAGAATGCGGAATCCATGAACGTCGAAGATACTTCTCCTCTCCTATTGGGTTCTCTTTTGACCAAGAGAGAAACCAGCGTTCAAACGAATGGTTAAGCGAACGAGCATCCTCGGGATCATCATAGCCTAAGAAAAGCCACTCAAGATGTTCTAACGACTGGAGCTTCAATCGCCAGAGCAATGGGTATTCATCCATCTTCTCGTGATTCCAATTGATCTCATCGCCGAAGTCGATCGGTCGATTTAAGAACGTAAACCGTCCGTCGGCTGCATCAGCAGCTAGTGACCGGTTCTCTTCACGTTCTGTCTCGGACAGGCTTTGGCGAAGTTTCTTTGAATTCTCTCGGATCGGACCGAAATGCGGTGATAAATTCTCAGGAATTTGCTGCTCGTATCTCTTATCGAAGTCGATTGGTAAACGTGGAACGACGGCCTGTCGGATCTTTCGCTCTGCGATCCCTGCTAGCTGTTGTGTTTTCATGTTCCGTGCCGTGTGATAGAACAGTGGCCAGTTATTCGGGTTTGCGAAAAATGAGATCCGACTTTCAGATGCCGAGGACTGTGAAAATTCGGACATGTCCTCAAAGTCAGTACTTTCCTCACTCATTTAGTGTGATCTCTCTAAGAGTGTTGCTCAGTCTCCCAGCAACAACCTCTCGATCGTAGTGGTCTATCATATGTTCCCGTCCCTGCTGACCGAGTATTTCGCGTTGAGATGTATCCGTAAGCAACATCTCAATAGTATCCGCGATCTCCGAAGCATCGTTGCCAACGTACAGTCCACCGCTTGATTCAGCCATTAGCTCCTCAATCTCTCCGACTCCGGTTGCGATAACCGGGAGTTCACACGACATGTACTCGTAAGCTTTTGTGGGTATGGCGTACTCGAGAGTATCGTCCTGCTTCAGTGGGGCAACTCCGATCATGCTCTTTGATAAGATCTCAGGAATTTCCTCTCGTGAGACGAGTCCAGTGAATTCAACCTTATCTTCGACATCAATCTCCACGGCTAGCTCTTCAAGTGATCCCCTCAAATCGCCATCACCGACGATTTGAAGGACGGCGTCAGGGTGGTCCACCTTTGCCATCGCTTTCACACAGGCCTCGAGATCCTGTGCGTGTCCAACATTACCCGTGTAAACAATGACAGGCTCCTTCGGTTCGTCGCTCGGCTGAAATTCGTCCGTGTTGACACCGTTCGGAAGGTGAACCACCTTCTCAGAGTCGACAGCATACAGATCTGTCAACCGATCACCGAGAACGTTCGTAGTGACTGACACACGGTCAGCAGTTTGGAGTACGAACCGCTCATAAACACGACTCACACGCTCAAGTAGCCCACCTTCGCTGATGAACCCGAGGCCGATTGACGCGTCGATCCAGAGATCGCGTACGTCGACGATCCAAGGCTTCCACCCAAGCACTCCAAAAGGTAGACCAGCGAGTCCCGTGAAAATCGGTGGTGCAGACGTAATAATCGCGTCGTACTCATCGTGATTGAACAGCAACCAAAGGAGGGCATGTATCGGGAATAGCAGGTAGTACGCCATCCGACTGAGAAATCCCGGATCCTCATCCGTCGGCTGCCAAGCCCAGAGTCGTTGGACTACCACCCCACCGTCTTCAGAGACTGACTTTCGTTTCCACGACCGGTTGAACTCTCCATGAGGGAACGCTGGCGGCGGTGCTAAGACGGTCACGTCCCATCCTTTGTCGCTGAGGTGTGTACAGGTATCGCTAATCCGTGAGGCGTTTCCGGACTTGTCGGGAGGATAGTGTTGGGAGACGACGACGACGTGGGCGTTCTCTGTCTCCATTAATTAGATTCGAATGAGATTAACGACGGAATTGTTCCACTCATCGACATCCAACATTCCCTTAGTATCAACCATAATCGGATCTCCCATCGAATGTATAAGAGTCGACGGTTCGATGTCCTCAAATTCATCGTGATCAGTCATGAGGACGACGGCATCAGCATCTGAAATCACAGCCTCGAGCGATTCTAAATTCAGCGTACTATCGGTTACCTGAGGGTCGTGAATCGAGACATCAACGTCCATCTCCCCTCCATCAGCAATGGTAACGGGTTCGTTTGTAGTTCCTTGTAATTGTCGTGCCAGCTCAAGCCCAGGACTCATCCGCGTATCACCAACATTTCCTTTATATGCCACCCCAAGGATTGCGACCTTCTTGCCGTTCAATGTTCCTAGTTCGTCTCGGAGAATATCGACGATGTACCCGATCATCCCATCGTTTACCTTCCGAGCGTTTGCGATCAGGTCCAGTTCATCGGAGTTCTGTCCGAGGAACCAGGGATCAATAGGTAAACAGTGACCTCCTACCCCCGGGCCCGGTTGGAGGATATCCACACGTGGATGTTCGTTCGCCAAGTCGATTGCCTCCCTGGAATCGATTCCGTAATCCCGCGACAGTCGGGCGATCTCGTTCGCCAGTGCGATGTTCGTATCGCGGAACGTGTTCTGGATGAGTTTTACAAACTCTGCCGTGGTCGCGTCCGAAGTCGTCCGAATTCGCCCTTCAACAAATGAATCGTACAAACGGACTGCGGCCTGCGTCGATACACCATTTACACCCCCGATAATCCGGTTGTTCTGCTGTAGTTCGTTGATAATATTCCCTGGAAGAACAGTCTCCGGACAGTGAACGAGAGCGAAGTCTGCACCAGCAGAGTGGTCAGAGGACTCAAGAATTGGCTGTAGAACCTCAACCGTCGTCCCTGGCGGAACCGTAGATTCAAGTATAACTGTATCCCCCTCCCGAAGCACCGGAACGATAGCTTCGCCCGCTTTTTCAATGTACCCAAGGTCTGCTTCCTTTTCTTTCTCATCGAACGGTGTTGGAACACAGATAATGTGGTACTTCGCCGAAACCACTTCGTTGGTAATCTCCAATTGTCCGGAGTTGATCGCCTGAGTCACGAACGCGCGGAGTCCTGGTTCATCAATGTGGATCTCACCGTTGCCTAGCTGTTCGGTCACCTCGGGATCGGCATCATAGCCGTACACCTTGTGGTCGTAGTTGGCCAACATCGCCGCCGTCGGGAGGCCGATATACCCGAGGCCGTGGACGCAGACGGTACTCATAGGTTCACCTTTTGGCCAGTCTGTACTACCTCGTCGAGTATTCGTTGTCCAGCGCTACCATCTCCGAACGGATTCTCCCAAGTTTCGTTTGCTTCGAGCATCGATATTACGCTAGTCATGATATTCTCCGGATCGACGCCGGAAAGTCGATTGGCACCGACAGTAACCGTTTCTGGTCGTTCGGTCGAGTCCCGCATGGTTACACAGGGAACGCCAACGACACACGCTTCCTCTTGAACTCCACCTGAATCCGTCAGAATTAGCTTCGCAGCCGACTCTAACCTGAGGAAGTCGAGATAGTCCTGTGGTTCGACGAGACGTATATTGTCTGGAACCGTTATGTCAAACTCTCCTAAACTGGACTCTGCCCGAGGATGTATCGGATAGACAACCTCGGAACCATACTGTTTCGCTGCGTTACTCACACCAGCTAGGAGGTTATCAAATCTTTCCTCATCGTCGACATTCTCAGCCCGATGGGCAGTCATGAGGAAGAACTCTCCTTCCACGAGTCCTAGATCATCAAGCACAGTGCTCTTCTGCTCTGCGAGCTCGCGGTTCCGGTACAGCGCATCCACAACAGTATTTCCTGTCACGGTAATCTGCGCCTCCGAAATTCCTTCTTCAAGCAGAGACTCCTTGCTCTTCTCAGTCGGCGCAAATAGATAGTCTGCCACGTGGTCTGTCACAACCCGATTCGTTTCTTCAGGCATTTCTCGATCGAAACTACGCAGACCTGCCTCAACGTGGCCGAGTTTGATATCCAGCTTGCTTGTCGCCAGTGCTCCAGCAAGTACCGAATTCGTGTCACCTTGAACGAGTACAACCTCTGGTTCTTCTTCGCAAATAATCTGCTCGACGCCCACTAGCATATCTGCGGTCTGCTCACCATGCGTGCCGGAGCCAACGCCGAGGTGATGCTCTGGCGTCGGCAACTCGAGCTGCTCAAAGAATACGCTATCGAGCGAGTCAGAGTAATGCTGGCCGGTGTGAATAATCGAGTAATCAATCTCACGGCGTTCACAAGCCTGGATTACCGGTGAGAGTTTGATAATCTCGGGGCGGGTTCCCAGTACAATAATCACATCTGTTTCACTATTCATATACTGTGACCCATCGGTTCAGTGGTTGTATTTTCTCTTCGGTCAATACTGATCGGTTTAATCGCTTTTTGTTCCACAATACACCGGAATCGAGTGTTGTCGGTGACTGGTTTGTAATATTCCATATATAATGTTGTTGTCAAATTATTGTATATGAGTGACCATATTCCGCACCTGGCTCAAGACGAGCGCGCTGAACAGACAGAGAACTCCTGTCAACACTGAAAACCCACTAATCAGCGCACGCCACTGGTGGAATGCCGCAGTCGTCTGGTAGAGGTACGCCGTGTGGAGCAATAATCCGCCTCCGAACCCGAGAAGGACCACCGCCGGCACCCCGAAGAACAACAACGGGTGCCGATCCCGGATCAGTTTCGTCACGAACATGGCCACACTCAGCCCGTGCTTGAACGGGTTGTGCGTCTGGCCGTCGACGCCCTCGTACCGGACGTCGATCGGCACCTCCACTAGATCGAGCTCCCGGTCTGCCGCCTCGCTGATCATTTCGCTTTCGACGCCCATCCCGTCCGTCCGGAGGCTTAACCGCGAGGCCGCCTCCGGCGAGAACGCCCGGAATCCGCTCTGCGTGTCGCTCAAGTTCTCCCCGGACGAACCCAACGTCAGGTAATCGAGCACGCGCTGCCCAACCCGCCGATGGAGCGGCGTTTCAGTCTCCTCCTGGTCGACGTACCGGCTGCCGATCGAGATGTCGCAGTCGCCTTCGAGGACAGGTTCTACAACGTCCGGAATATCCTCAGGGAGGTGCTGACCGTCACCGTCGAGGACGACGAGGCTGTCAACGCCATCGGCATTGTTGGAATACTGTAGCAGCGTCCGAATCGCGCCGCCCTTGCCCTTGTTTTCCTCGTGTTCGATCACGGTCGCTCCGACGGATCGCGCGATCTGGACCGTGTTGTCGGTGCTTCCGTCGTCGACGACGACGACCTCGTCTGCGTACTGCTGTGCCCTCGAGACGACGCTGCCGATCGCGATCTCCTCGTTGTACGTCGGAATCCCGGCGACCACCGTGTCGGACACGGCATCGAGATGTTCTTGCTCGGACGTTGCCTGTCCCTCATCATCCACACCCGGTGGTGCGTGAGTCGCCATTATGCGCCCCTCGTACGGAGTGTATTGAATTCCCGCCTCGCCGTTCTTCTCCGTGACATGAGGTATTTGAAGGAAAATAAATCTATGTTAGAATAAGTGTTACGCTGTTCCCACCAGCCCGATCCGCTAAGAAATCATTCCATAATCCGCTAGACAGCGCCTTTAGTTCCGGAATTGTATGCTGTGTTGAATAGATGCTGAGTCACGGTTACAGCGGCTCGCACAGCGGTTCTATGTTAGTGATGGCGAACATCAAGACGATTTCACGGAACTGCCGATACCAGCCAAGCGCTCGCACGGCATCGCCGAGCGAGCGCTTCGTTGTCGAATACGATGTTTCGGCCATCCACCGCTGAGAGTAGCCGTTTGCTCGGTTGAGCGCGTTGTTCGCGGCTGCGTTCGCTGACGAGCCGCGGTAATGAACAAGGTACTCAACGTCATATGCGGCGATTTCGTACTCAGTGTGCCAGTCTTGGAAGCCGTTGTCGGCGGCGACGGACTGCAGGTCGTCCGCGTTTCGGCGGACGACCTGCGGTCCGGTCTTCGTATCATGCTTCCACCGAACTGCGATGTGAACATCAAGAACAGCAAGCGATTCCACATCAGTCAATGTCGTCACTTTCAGCGTCTGTATCGTCCGTCCTGCCCGCTGACGAAAGTACGACGACGCACGTCGGCGATCGAAGAACGTGCTGTCGAGAGCGGCGTGGCCAGACTGCGGGTGCTGCTGCGCGGAAACGCGCAGCAGCGCCCGCCACACCCACATTTTCAGCCGATCAAACGACTTGTAGATCGTCGTGTGATCAGGGAGGTCGTCCCGAGCTAAGTCGAGAGCGTCACGAACTTCGTCCATGTACTTCAGCCGATTCGGCGTTTCACGGTAGCTGTGGGTCTCTTCGACCCGAAAACAGTGGAGAACGACATGAACCCAGCGGGCGAACCCGCCGCTGGCGGGCTCGCCCGCATGCTTCCCCAACGCTTGTTTAGCTAGGTGACGACACTGCTCGATGAAGTCGAGGATATCGATTTCCATGTCAGGTTCGATTTCCTCGGCTTCACCCTTCTAAACCCGTGATATCGGCTGATAAGATCGCTCTTCAACAGAGCAGAATTGTACAGTCTCGTGTGATGAGTCACGAGCCGGCAACACCAACGGTTCGCCACCCGTTTGAGTATCAGCCTAACTGTCGCCTAATCGGGTCGGGCGGTAACCCGGATTACGTGGTTTTTGAACTGTGTGCGATGTTGAATCCCTCAGATATCTACTGCTCAACGTTCGCACTGAAATACAGAATACCCACACCGAACAACGTAAGCAACCCGGACATACCGGCTGCGAAGAGGCCAAGTTGCGACACAGATCCAATCCAGAAACTGATTCCAATCGCGATCGCTGAGACGACAAAGAGGAGCACAAACAGCGTGGTCATCAAGCTACCGAGTTCAAAAAGAAAGTGAGAGGTTTTTGAATAATCGAGGTAGTCTGGGAACCTGCTCATATAGCACTCCAAAAAGGAGTGTACAATATACTCTAGGGACCAGATATCGAATCTGGTAATTTGATGCGCTTCAATAATATCACCGGAAGGGAATTGGATACTAGCTGCGGCAAGGTTGGCACCACACCCGAAGCAATGCGGTACCGCTGAA
This sequence comes from Halorubrum miltondacostae, assembly GCF_041379815.1. Taxonomy (NCBI): domain Archaea; kingdom Methanobacteriati; phylum Methanobacteriota; class Halobacteria; order Halobacteriales; family Haloferacaceae; genus Halorubrum; species Halorubrum miltondacostae. The sequence goes on along the minus strand of NZ_JBEDNY010000009.1, from coordinate 97,513 downwards.
ATCACAGACCGTATCTCTGTGACTACAAGGCCCAAGAACCCACCTTCTCACGAGTCTTCCTCACCCACCAAACTGCTAAGGCCGCCTCCATATACATCTGAATCATGAAGGCTGTCATCCCCGCTGCCGGGAAGGGCCGTCGCCTGTGGCCGCTCACAGAGAATCGACCCAAGCCGATGCTCCCCGTCGAGAACCGTCCCATCCTCGATCACATCGTCACAGAACTCGAGGCGACGCCCGTGACTGAGGTAATACTCGTCGTCGGCTCGAACCGCGAACGCGTCCAGAGCTACTTCGAAGACGGTCGCGACAGAGCGCTCGACATCTCCTACGTCACCCAGGAGCCGCAGCTCGGGACCGGCCACGCCCTCCGCCAAGCCGAATCGCACGTCGGGGACTCGGTCGTCGTCCTCAACGGCGATCGCATCGTCGACGCCGCCGCGATCGACGCTGTCTGGGAGCGCCACCGCCAGACCGGTGATCCGACCGTCGCGATCACCCGCGCCGACCACCCGCACAAATATGGTGTCGTCGACTTTGCCGACGACGAACTCGTGGGAATCGAGGAATCGCCCCATCCCGACCGGGTCGCCTCCGAGTACATCAACGCGGGCGTCTACGCGTTGCCGCCCGAGATCTTCGCCGCGCTCCGCGAGACCGACCACCACGGCGAACACGCGCTCACCGCCACCCTCTCCGAGCTGGTTGCGACCCGACCGGTCCGCGTCGTCCGGTATCGAGGCCGGTGGCTCGACGTCTCCGAACCGTGGGACCTCCTCGCGGTCAACCGCGCGATCCTCGCGAACACCCGGACCGGCCCCCACGAAACGGCCACGGTCGCGCCGTCGGCGGTGGTCGCCGACGACGCCCTGCTCGCTGCGGGCTCCACCGTCCACCCGAACGCGACGATCGACGCGAACACCACTACGCCGGCGGCACGACCACCGTCACGCTCAACGATATAGTGTACCACGACGTCCCCTTCGGCGGGCTCGTCGGCGACAACGTGACAGTCAAGGCCAACACCACGGTCCGGGCCGGAGCGATCGTCGACATAGCGCGAAAGTCGGCATCACCACGTCGATAGATACCAACATCCGGACTGAGACAAATAATACAACATCTTCACCGCGACCGGTATCTTCGATCGGCGTTCTGAGTCGACGCCCCACGGGTACGTCGGTGGGTACGACCTAGGAACCTCGTAGACAGCTTATATAAATACAGACGATGAATCTAAATCATGGCCGATGATACCGGTTCGAAATCACTCACAAAGAGAGTAGGGTTGTGGCTCCACCGCACGCTCATCCGACTTCGGTTGCTCCCAAGGCAACCTAGAGAGCCGGACTCACAGGACCAGTCGGAGACAGAACAGCTGATCGGGAGTGTTGATTTCGACGATCAGTGGCGGATATTTCGGACGGGCTTCCTGACCGTTTCCGCACTCTTCCTCGTGGATCTTCTCACTCTCTCGGTGCTGTGGGTTTTCGTTGGTCCCACGACAGAAGAACTCCTGATTACAACGATCGGACTCGTGGTACTGAATCTCATCGTCTCGCTTTTGGTGCTGATGCGCATTCGACAGTCTGTCGTCGATTCACTGTTTGGTGCCTGACAAATAGTCTCTTGAATGCTTGAAAAAATTCTGACCCGCTGTTGAAGACGGTGAATCAAATCGTTGTGAACCCCGGTCTCATCCTCGGGATCGGTACTACCGAGTTAACGCCCAACGCGTTGTAAGACCAAACAAATGTATTCACTCACGTCACTCGTGTGGAGTGGCAAGGGTTCCTTGACGACTTCTAGGACGTGCTCCCACATACAGGGCATATCTTCGCGTCGCCGAGGAGACGCTTGCTGCCTATCAGGCCGCAGCCACTGGTGAGTGGTAGGCAGCCATCCCGTTGTGAGCGCCAGAGCAAGACGACGGCACAGAGACAGAGACATCCGAATTATTCTAGATCGACGGCCCGTTACTCAGCCTCACAAACGACGTCCCGGAGTTGCTGAAGGAGCGCCGGGTGATGCTCAGCGAGTACCTCGATATCCTCGGCAAGTTCCTCGTCGATCCACTTTTCGACTTCCAACTTGACGTTCCGGCGGCGGTACTGGTCGCCTTTCACTCCCGGGAACACCTGCCGATCAGTCTTCAAGCAGGAAATCCCGCGCCCCTTGGGACGGTGAGGAATGCGACACTTGGCCTTCTGTCCAACTACTGCATTCCGTCGGTGTCGAGTGTCTTCGCACCCTCTACCATGAGCCCCTTCCACGTGTACCCGCGCTTGTCTTTGAGTTCAGTCAGCCACTCATACTGTTCGTCTTTACACAACAAACTTCCTCAGAGCGATGGCCGCGAAGTGTACCGTTATCGCGGCCGATCACCCGAAATCGGCGGCGAACGAGGTGATCGCCGACGCCGGCTTTCTGGTCGCGCCGACGGTGGACGCGCTCACGGAGACGCTCAGTTGGAAGTTTGTCACACCAGATAGATGTTCCGATATTTGAACAATTTTAATTGCGATAAAGTCAGATTAAACCCAGTTAACTACCGATTCATATTTTATTTCCCCGGAAACTTCGCCGATATGCGCCAATACACGTACCCAAGTCCACACACAGATGATTACGAGATCAGTAACAATCGAGGCGATTCACGACTTGTACTTGACGTGGAACGACCACCTCAACGCCTCTGCCCTTTATCGCCGTGCTCTCCGTGAGGAGATGGACGTTCGCGACGTCGATCCTGACGAACTCCGTTATCTCCTCAAGCAGGCTCGCTCGCAGGGCTACACACTTGACGAGATTGCTGAGAACACCAACTGCTTTGCAGATCTCCGGTCACTCGTGGACGACCAACAGGACCAACCACCAGCTGGAGATACCGCAGATGAGTAACCCGCAATGTCACAGGACCAGATACCCTCCGACTCTGAACGTGGCACCGACCGCGAATCGATACTAACGGGCACAATCCCTCGACAGGCAGCGCTCAACATCATCCTCCTCAGCCTCGTCGCTGTGGAGCCAGTAGCCGCCCAGGACAACGCAGTCTGTAGCGCAGATAACCTCCCAAGCATGATTGAGGGATTCTTCCAGCTGACTACTGCGCTGGGGATCGTCGGTCTCGCCATCGTCTGGCAGGCCGATTCCCTCATCGAGATGTTCACAATCGGTCCAGAACAAAAGAAGGGTCTCAAGCGCCACAAGCGCTCGGCGATAAAGTCTGCGGTCGTCCTCGTCGTCCTCGGCCCGTTGTACACAGTCGCCGGGTCGATGATGGGTCTCCCACTAGCGCAGTGCGTCGATCTCACACCGTGGTGAGCCGCAATCCCGACACGAGCCCGATGATCCACCGACAGCTCTCCGTGCTCATAGCCGGCTTGCTCGCGACGAGCCTCGTCACGGGTATCGTCGCCGCTGACCCGCCACGACCAGGAACGGAAGAAAACGGGCTCACGGAAAACGAGTCGGCAACGCTGTGGTCACGTGATGCGGACAACTACATCACGCAAGCGGAGTACCGCCAGCAGTACGGCGAGAACCGCTCCGCTGTCCACCAAGTCGCGAACGGGACGGACATTACGTTCAAACGGCCGCCGGCGACTGCGGCGACGTGGACGCGGAACGACTTCGAGGACCTCGACGCCGGCGGCCCAGATACGTCCGTGCATCCACCGCACGCAGACCTCGAGGATGGCGTCTTCATTGAAGATGCTCACGCAACGATCTTCGCGGTCCAGCCCTCCACTCGTGGCCACCTCGAGTCCGGTGAAACCCCACTGTACATCGCACCGAATGGGACGATGCGCGGGTTCGTTGATTACCGCGTTCGCGTCCCCAACGGGAGTTCCTCCGGCAACACGACTATCTCGTGGTCGCTCACGGAGCACGAGATCGAAGAAGTCCGGTTGAAGAAAAACGGCGAGACCATCGCCGAGCGTGACGGGGCCCATACGCCTGCCCTCGACTACCAGATCGAGGACGACTGGAGTGCAAATCTCACGCTGGAAGCAGAGATTCACGTCCGGCTGAAGAAGACCGTCAGAACCGACCTGGGTGACCGGACGGACGTCGACGTTACCTATCAGACGGAATCACGCAACGTCTCCGATTCAATCGCCGTCGAGATCTACGACCTCTCGGCGTACCCCTACTACGCCGAGTATCCGAACGGCGATGCCGGCGTGGCGATCTTCCAGTCGCGGCCATGGCAGGGGTACACGCTCACGGAGGACGGTGAGGCACGGGTCCGTGGCATCTGGCGGTTCTACACCGCTCGGAACACCAACTGGGACACGCTCGTTCGGTCGAATCGCACGGATAGCGCCACCGTCCAGTCAGACGCGATTCCGGTGTACGTCCACGCCTATCCCTCGCGGATCGGGCCGCGTGCCGAGCCGGTTCGAGACGGGCCGGAACTCATCGAGACCTGGGGGACTGACCGCCCGTCACCAGTCGGGACCATCGGTGAGAACATCAATATCGACATCGTCAACCAGTCGTACACGACGACGTACGGCGTCGCCGTTCGAGCCGAGAACGTCGATCGAGAGGCGCTGCACGTTGCGGGCATCGTCCGGGGCGTGAATGCGTCAATCGTCGAGCCGGCTGCCGGGTCCGAGCGACAGCTCCGCCGCAGTAATCTCACTGTCGAGGTCATCCAACAGAATCAGTCGCAAGCGACGCTCAGGGTCGAACTGCGGGACAATCAAACTGGTGCGCCGATCGCGCTCGACGATAGCCGTCAGTATCCAATCGGCGGTACCACCCGAAACGGGTACATCACGGTCGCGGATCAGCGCGTCGAGACCAACGCTTCAGGCGTGGCGATCATGACTATCGACGAACCGGGCATCTACACGGCTCGGTACCACCCGGGCTCGTGGCTCGGTCACGACCCGGCGTACGTGAGCGATACTGCAACGGCCCGCTGGCACCCACTCGGGACGATCGACGGCTGGTTTGCACTGGTGTTCGAGGTCGGCTGGCAGCTCCTGCCGTTCTTCGTGATGTTCTACGCTGGCAAGCGCCTCCTCCGGATGCTCGGCCCAGAAGACATCTTCCAACGCAATTCATGAAACGAGATACCCCACCCATCAGTAGGCGAACCGCCCTCCGAACAGTCGCCGGCGCCGCACTCACAACCATTGCTGGGTGTATGAATACAAATGGGAACTCCGGAACACCCAGTAATGGGTCTCCATCCCAGAATGACCAAGGTCCACTTCAGCGTGTTGCAGTCGATGGGACAGCGATCGTGGTGGAGCTCTCGGAAGATACCGAAATTAGCCAAGTCAACCTCGTCCAGCCGGATGGAGAACAGTTCGGTCAGCGTGACGTAGCAACAGGAGTACAGCAGGTTTCTTTCGAGATTGGGACCTCCTACGCACCAGGGGAGTATCGTGTTCTCGCGTTAGAGGGCGAAGAGACTGTGCAAGAGTCCGCTCTTTCGGTTCAGCCGGATCTTAGCATCGTGGAGATGGGGATCGGGAAGAATCAGCCTGAAGAGATGTGGGATAGCTCGAGTGACAAAATCTCAAAAGAGGCCTTCGTATCTGTCGAAAACCAAGGTAATGGCCCGGATGCGATTACGCAACTTCTATTTATTGGTGATGTTCCATATCCCTCGGATGAGGAAGGGACGAACTATGATGAAAACAACGATGTTAGTGGTATATACGACCCAGAAAAGGATACAGAAGTTGACGAGGTAGTCATAGAACCGGGAGAGCAGCTTACACTGTACAGTTACCGTTCACCGTTTGCGTTCGTTCGAGGTGAGGGGACTTCGTGTGAGAGCGAGGAACAAACCGGAAGCTTCGAAGTCATTCTAGAAACACGAGTAGGGGCTAACCGAGTTTCCAATCCTTACAGTATCCACTACTCCGCGTCAGAAGAGTTCGATAATTGTGAGATCACAATTAGTGAGGACTAACGATGGTGGACCTGATTGATGTCGTCCTAGAGGGATTCAAAGACGTCGTCGATTGGGTGATTTCCCTCTTCATGGAGGGGTTGAACACCGGTTATGAAACCCTCACTGAGGAGATGTTCGGGACTCCGACGCCCGAAACGGAAGGTGCATTTGTCTTTGGTGCGCCAACAAACGGACCCTGGCCAGCAATTCGCGATGCGTTGGTTGGAGGTGAGATTATGCTTATCTCACTGCTCCTTCTGGTGATGTGCGTTCAAGGGCGACACACAGTCCGGATTTTCAATATCGGAAGTGCATATGAAGCAAGACGGACAAAGAAGACCGCTTGGGTTGGCGCATTCCTCATCATCAGCTGGTACTGGGTTAGTGTTCTTGGTCTCTACATCGTCGACGGGTTCACGATTGCGTTGATGCCGAGTCTGGAAACCCTGGGTGATGCGATGCTGAATTTCCTCAAAGAGTCACTGACCAATCCAGGGCTTGCATTCATGTTCGCAATCGTTGGCGGCCTCTCGATGTGGGCACTTGAAGCCCTCTACTACATTCGAGAGGTGTTACTTTACGTGTATGTCTACGGAATGCCGATAGCGTTTGCTCTCGCCTATGGTAATGTTCCAGTCCTTTCGGACATTGCGATGGGATTCTCGAAGCGGTTTGTCCCTTTGGCGGTTCTACCCCTCCCAGCAGCAGTCGTGTTCAAAGGATACGACCTGCTCTATTCGGAAGGAGCACTCACGCCAAATGGTGCGTTTCTGAAGTACCTAGTTGCCGCGTCACTGCCTCTTATCGCGCTTTATCTCACGTGGAAGACGTTCAAATACGCGACCCCGTTGACGGCCAAAGTCGTCGGCGGGGCGACAAAAGGTGCAGCCCTCATCGGCGGTGTCGCCGCCGGGGCCTACGTCGGTGGCGCCGGCGTCGCGACGACTGCCGCTCGGTGGGGGCCGAAAGCCGCTGCCGGCCAGGCCGTCGCGCAAAAAGCAGCTGCCCGCGGTGGACACGGAGAAGACGGTAGCAGCACGCCGTCGTACCGCCGTACCGAGAATGACCCCGGTGGAGCGACAGCGGAATCGGAGAGTAACGACCACGGTATGGACTTTGACCGCGGTATCCACTAATAATGTCAACAGACGAAGACGCAGCCGCACGGCGCATCATGGATCAGTTCGGTGAGGAGAGTCGCATCCCGTATCTCAATATCGAGGAAGGAGACGTCGGCATGCTCATCGCCTTCCCCATTATTGGGCTGTTTATCGCTGGCCTCACCGGAATCGAATCACTGGCCCTCCCGTTCGTTGCTGGCGGGCTTGGCTTTGGCGTCGCCGTCATCTACGTCTCACCAACCCACCTGAACGCTTGGACGTGGACGAAAGACGTCTATCGGTACCTCAAACGGCCCCAGGTCACGTTCAGTGCACCCACCGACGCCGACACGAGTACTAACGAGGCAGAGCGCAACGAGGGTGGAATCGCGAACTACACGCCGTTCAAGCCGGACGAGCGAACGCAAGACCTCACGAACATCAAGCGGCCATGGCCGGGCGCTGGTGCCATCCAGCGTGAAGACGGCGCGATGGAGGCGTTCATCGAGATCGATCCAGCGAACATGGATTTCGCAATGTCCGACGACTGGGCGCAGCTCCAGGACGCTGGCGAGGAGTTCGCCAACAAAGAACTGGACTCGAAGCTCAAACTCCACGCCACAACCCGTTCATTTCCGGTCGAGCAGATCACCGAGACCATAGAGGAGCGCCTCACTGACGAAGACGTCACCGAGAACCCGATCTTCCGGGAACTCCTCGAAGAGTACCGAGAGACGCGGCCGAAGGAGATGCGTGACCGGGGCATTCAGCAGGTCCGGTACTACATCGGCGTTGAAGTCAGCCCGATAGAGGTCTACGACCGCTTCCGCGACGAGGGAACACCTGCCGAGAAGCTGACCCAGTTCCCCGTCATCGGCTTCCTGTTCAACCCGTTCGTCACCCGTCGGGAGGACCTTACTGACGTCGAGCGCCGCGCTCAGATGTTCGAGAAACTCGACAGCCGCGTCAACGACGTCCGTGCCGAGTTCATCCAGCAGGCGTCGGGCTGGTCCGCACGTCGACTCAGCACGGTCGAACTGTTCGTTCTGAATATGGACTTCTGGAACGGCCGCGAACACGACTACGACGGGGCAGACCGTATCGTTCGCGACCAATCGATCATCGGCCATTCGCGCCGGGAGGACCCACACGATGCGTAACGTGATCCTCCAGACAGGTGGTGGCGTGCTTGGCCCCGTCACCGGGTGGCTTCAGAACCTGACACCAGCAGAGAGTGCAGTATTAGCCCTTTTGATGGGTCTCGGCCTTGGCGTCGGCAGTAAGTACCTCTGGGACCGCTTCACTGCGGATGATGAACCAGACGTTGACTTCACAGATATCCTCGACGAGGAGACACTCGAAGAAGGCGAGGCCGAACACAAACTCCTCGACGACATTTCCGAGTCACACAAGACGGTGACCGCACCCGGGGCTGTCGAGTGGGAAACGCGAGCCGCACGGGTCGGCGAGCAGTGGACGACGACGCTGTACATCGCTAACTATGCCGACTATCCCAACGATGGGTATCTGAGCGACCTCTTCGAGATGACTGACGTCCAGTTCGATCTGACGGCCCACATCACGCCGAAGAATCAGGAGCGGGCCCGGAACGAACTGCAAGACATCGCGGACGACCTCCAGGTCGATGCTGACCTCGAACAGAGTATCCGGAGCGCATATCTCCAAGAGCGCGCCAATGAAGCCGCAGCGACGTACAAGGCCGTCGAGAACGGCGCGAACGTCTTCGACCAGGGGATGTTCATCACGGTCAGAGCCGACGAGAAAGACGAGCTCAGAGATGCCGTCCAGACGGTCAAGAGTGCGCTCCGTGACGACCCAGCGAACCTCACGCCGAAGACGGCGATCTGTCGGCAGGATCTCGCCCTCCAGTCCGCCGCACCCATCGGTGACAACGAGTTCGGGCGGGCATCGATCGCCTTGGGCGGGGCTGTCGGCGCGTTACTCTCCTCACCGCACAACGCGACGATCCTCGAGGAGGGCGGCGTCGAGTTCGGGATCCACAAGGACAACCAGAGCCCGGTCGTCATCGACCCGTTTGCCCGGGACAACGGCTACGCGATGTTCACCGTCGGCGACACGGGCTCGGGGAAGTCGTTCAGTTCCAAGCAGAACTTCATCCGCTCTATCGAGCAGAGCAAGGACCGAATCGGTATCATCCTTGAGCCATTGAACAACTGGGCCGGCGTCTCAGAGGCTCTCGACGCCAAGCGGATTACCGTCGGCGGGACGCTCGGCCTCAACCCCCTAGAGATTCGGGAGACGCCCGAGCACGTCCAGCGGGCGATGGGCGAGGACGCGAGCCCGTTCAACGAGAAGCTCGACGACGCGATGAGCTTCCTCACCAACTTCTTCGCGCTGCGGGGCATCTCGCTGGGTGACCGCCGGACGACGCTGGAACTCGGGCTCAAGCGGGCGTACAAACGCAACGGCATTACCGACGACATATCGACGCACGACAATCCGAGTCCGACCATCCGCGACATGATGGACGTCTTTGAGGATATGGTCGACGACCCCGAGGAGTTCGTCGTCCGGTCCGACGAGGAGGCCGGGAAGATCAAAGAGGACGCAACGTGGCTCCTCGACCAGCTCCGCCCCTTCGAGGCCGACGGTCGCCACGCCAACCTCGGCCAAGAATCGGACTTCGATATCCGCGACGAGAAGGTCATCTACCTCGACCTCGCTCAGCAGGAGGGCAGCGTCGACAGCAGCACGGCGCTGACGATGCAGCTCCTGATCTCGTTGGTCTACGAGCGGGCGAAAGTCTCGGAGAAGGAGGTCGTGTTCTACATCGACGAGGCACGCTACATCATGCAGGACGCCGCGAGCTTGGCGTTCCTTGAGACGGTGTTCCGCCACCACCGCCATCACGACCTCTCGATTCGGCTGGTCACGCAGACCGTCGACGAGTTCTTCGAGCACGCGGAGAGCGAGGCGATTCTGGACCAGTGTGCGGTCAAGCAGTTCCACCGCCTCGACGGGATGGACGAGGAGTGGGCTGATGAGTTCGGCCTGAACTACGCACAGATGCGGTTCGTCCAAGACGCCGTGCCCGGCAACGAGGACGCCGGCTTCTCCGAGGCACTGGTCGGCGTCGACGGCGAGTGGCGTGGGATCCAGGTCAAAGCGATGCCCAAGGAGAAGCAAGTCATCGACTTCGAGCCAACCGAGCAACGGCGAGCCTCACTCCCCGGAACTGGTGAGAATGCTGTGGACGCGGAGGTGCAAGCGTTCCAGGACGATATTGAAAGCCGAGCGACCGACAACGGACAACGCCCACCTGAGCAGACACCAACAGAGACTGATGGTGGCGCAGCGGGAGGTGGCGACGATGCGTGAGTACCTTCGCGTGACGCCAACCTCCGAACGCCTCAATCCGGAGCGTCTACCGCAGGCATTGGAAAGTCTTCACAAACTGACCTCAGCGGACTCGGCAGGGCTAGTTGACAAACTCAATCCGCTACATAGCGACACACCGCTACGATTCGAATTCCTCGCGCTGAGCGAGGGGGCAGACGACCCCGTCGAATTCTACTACGGTGCCGACGACCATCTGGATACCTTGGAGAAACGGCTCCGGTCGATCTACCCCGAGACGTTCGACATCGAACGTACAGAGGTCGACGTCGCATCCCGACTCGTACAACCTGTTGAATTCGACCGCGAGACATTCGTCGAGTACTATGAGTCGGGCGAGCTCTCGTACGAGTTCGACCCTGACGAGCAATACGAACGAGGGACTGACGACAACAGTCAAGCGGGGCCAGGGGACGCCGAATCAGTTGCGGATGGAGGAACGGTTGGCGACCAGTTTCCCAACCACTTCATCGAGATCGGCGATACTACCCTCGAACTCGCCCCACCAGATGCGATTCCCGAGGATGAGCCACTCACCACGCTTGCCAAACCAACGGTAACATCAGAGGGGACGATACTCGCCCGGCCAGCGACCGAATCCGTCTCCCCACTCGGCGTGCGGTGGCAGGGGTCGGCGACTCGGAAGCAGGACTGGATGACTTCACTCTCACCATTTACTGCCGACGACGAAGCGGAACTCCCAGCCGTCGATCAGCCGGGGGGTGCGCTCGCGTCGCTCGTCGACCACCTAATGGAGGCGACAGCACCAGTGGCGTTCCAGGTCGTCTTCCAGCGACGCGAGAGCTGGCAGTCCGAGGCCGATCTTCGCAAGGAGGACGTCATCGACGGACGGGACACACTCGCCCAGGAGATTATTGGCTCCCTCTTCGAACTCGACAATCAGTCGGAGAACCGGGACAGAGACCAGCTTAGCGATGCGGTTGCAAAACGCATCGAGGCAATCGAGGCGAAAAATCCGAAGCGGTCGTTCACGGCGAACATCCGAGCCATCGGGATTCCATCCGGTGGTGACGGTCGAGATAATCTCGATGAGCGAATGCAATCACTTGTCCCGGTATTCGACCCGCTTGACGGGCCGTACTACGAGGTTGAGGCCGAACGGTTACGCGACAGCGGCTTCCGGACCACCACGAAAGAACAGCACGCACGATCCGCACTCCACCGACTCTTGGACCGTGAGATCACGACCGGCCGTGGGAAGACCCGACCGGAGTTCGTCCTGAGTGGCCGAGAACTCGCGAACTTCGTACTCGTACCCTCCTCGGAACAGCTTACTGTCGAGGGGACACGTGGGACGCGTGCGGAACAGCAGAGTCGGAATCCGTTGCCCCGTCCGCACCAGGACCTTATGGGTGAGTTCCGAGACGGGATGGCAATCGGGTATGCCCTCGACGACACCGGCGAGGCCGAAGACGAGCCGACACAGATTCCGCCCCGACTGCTGCCCACACATTACGGCCGGTTCGGAACAACCGGCTCTGGGAAGTCGAAAGCCCTGATCAACGATCTGCTGTCGCTGTACGACAACACCGAGGGGCCGACCATTCTCATCATCCCGAAGAACGACGACATGGCCCAGAACTACATGCGGGCTCACGCACGCCGGTTCGGAATGACCGACCTCGAAGAGAATGTCGTCCACTTCCCGGTCCCAGACGTCCTCCCCGGCTTCTCGTTTTTCGATCTCGAACCGTCGATGAAGAGTGGACGGCGCCGCGAAGACGCCGTCCAACGGAAGGCCGACCACTACGAGGAGATTTTGAAGCTCGTGATGGGAACCGACCGCTACGAGCGGGCGACTGTAGCCCCGACTCTCATCAAGACACTCATCAAGGCTCTGTTCGACGAGGAATACGGGCGTGAGAACGGGCAGTACCGAGCGTCGACGGACTACTTCGCCCACCGACAGCTCGAACACGTCGTCGACCAGCTTTGGGAGGCCGGGCCACCGAACGAGAACATCGGCGACGCCCCGCGGTCGAGCGACGAGGAGGTCACCCGGACGATTCGACGGCAGCTCCAGTTAGATCCGAACACCTTCGCGAACGTGATGGGTGGTGTCGGAAACCGCCTTGCGTACATTTCACAGGATACGCACCTGCGGCAGATCTTCAACAATACCGAGAACCAGTTCGACTTTCGGGATGTCCTCGACGAGGATACGGTCATCCTCTTCGACCTCGGCGACCTCCGCGACGACGCTGCCCGGATCATGACCGGTGTGATACTGACCAATCTCGATGCAGCCCTCAAGGACCGCAAACAGGCGCTCTCCCAGCACTCGGACGACTACGTCGTGAACTTGCTCGTCGACGAGGCAGCATCGGTCGTGGTCTCCGACATCATGAACGATCTCCTCGAGAAAGGGCGGGGATTCCGGCTCTCTGTTGGCCTGTCGATGCAGTTCCCCGAACAGATGGAGGCCGAAGGCGGACGGAAGATCTACCTGAACGCTCTGAACAACATCGGCAGTTCACTCATCGGGAAAATCAACGTCGACCGGGAACTGGCACGTGCGATGGCCCACGAAGAGATGGACCCTGCGGATTTCGCCAATCGGATCCGTTCGTTGCCGCGCGGAGAGTGGATCGCCAGCTTGCCAAGCCCGACGTTCGGTGAAACGGGGCCGTATCCGTTCAGTCTCGAACCACTCCCGATCCCACCGGGCCACCCCGAGAGCGAATCCCCGCTCACTGAGCGTGAAGAGGAGCAGTTCACTGAGACGCTCTCCTCGATGCACGAGCACATCAGCGATGAACACGGTGTGCCGGCTGAGCCAGACACCGCAACAACGAGCACACCTGCCGACGGACACGAGGTCCTCGATATCGCGAGCGACGACCTGGACGTCGCGATTGCGAACGTGGTTCGGAGTCTCCAACTTCGAGAGGGATGCCGCGAGGAGAACGGCTGGGTAGCTGTCGAAGCAGTTGACGACGAACTCAGACGACTCTTCGACGACGTCGACGCCGAGCCGCCATCGTATGATGCACTCGCGGACATTCGTGAACGATCACGATACCTCGATACGACCGTCGATATCGACGCCGACGAGCTCCGCATCCGGCTCACTGAAGCCGGAGAGGATGTCTCGACACCCGATACTGGTAGCGTGCAGGCCGCTGGTGGGAGTGCTCACGACGCAGCACTCCTCCAGATCGAAGAAGAGCTCACCGCACTCGGCTTCACTGTCTCGATCCTCGCACAGGATGGCAGCGAGAAACCTGACGCGAGGGCGAGCCACCCCGACGTTGCCGATCGATTCGCCATCGAAGTCGAAACGACGACACCCGAGAATCCCGCGAAGGTGCTCACGAACCTCCGGAAGGCCCAAGAAGCAGGGGATATCCCGCTGTTTGTCGTTCGCCCAGGAAACGACGAAACTGAGTGGGCCGAGCGTGTCGACGGCATTCTCACACCACCCGTCCGTACCCTCCAGAATGGTGAGACACGGTTCTACACGACTGACTCGAATGTCACGTTCAACGGCGGAGCGACCGAAGAGGGTGGAGTAACGGCCGTGCGACCGGCGACCGACGACGAGAACGGGACCCAGAACATCTGGCAGCGTGATGGCGACGAGATCGTCCTTCGTGATGCCAGCGGGACGGACCACATCCGCCTCCCGTCGCTTGGAACACTCTCGAAAGATCGTGTTCCGGCCATCTACAGCTACGACCACGCTGCCGACGAGTACGTCGTTTATGAGCATGGTGAGCAACACATCTACGAGACGAAACCGGCGTTCGAGGATGACTGGGTGCGTGTCAAGAAGCCATTCGTCCCCGAAGCTGACCTCCCCGTCCCAGACTACACACGTTCGACGTACGGCATCGTTATCCTTCACGATGAGGCGGAATCGGTCGTGTACGAAGACGGTGAGAAGCGGCCACTCTCGGCAATCACTGGCGGGGCACTCCGTCCCGCCTCGCGCGAATCAGCGGTCGCTGACAAACCACCTAATCAGACCGACCAGGCAGATGAGGCAGTCGAGAAAGAGCAGAAAGACCCATCGCCACCGTCGTTCGAATCGTTCGTCGACGACTATCTCGTCGAAGACGCGGATGAAGCCGTGCCGAAAGACGATGTATTCGGTCTCTACAACGACTGGGCAGAGGCACACGGCATCGACGATCCCCTGAATAAGAGCTGGTTCACACGGAAGCTCAACTCCCACATCGAGGTGGACTCCACGAAGAAGCGAATCGACGGAGAACCCGTACGGCATTACACTGGTGTCCGCATACGATCTGAAGAGAACTTTCAGCCATGAAACGGACGTACACAGTCCAATTCCCTGTTTCATCGCGAGTTCTCGGGAGTTGTTCCACCCAAGCTGAATCATGACCTCATTCGATCAAATTCGTAGGTCGGGAATCACCCGACGGCGGTATGTTCCACCCAAATTCCCAATGGGTGGAACACCAACGAACCGAGCGAAATGGGTGGAACACGCTCACGTCCAGCGGTTTGCAACCAGCCATAGTGAGTGTTCCACCCAACAACCAACTAGGATAGAACGGGGGGTCCCCGTTGGGACCAAGGGATTGGATCGCGACGTACAGCAGAGAGCGTTCTGTGCTGGCTCACAGCCAGTGAGAGCCATGCGAGGTCCTACGTGAGTATGAGTGAACCTATGATCGGCGAGCCGGAGGCGGTTCCGGAGTCGTTACGCGAACGCGACCAGTGGGTGTGCTGGCGCGAAGAGGAGCGGGACGGCAAACCGACGAAGATTCCGGTGACGCCGGGAGGTGGGGGGTTCGCGTCAGCAACAGAGTCGGAGACTTGGTCAAGTTTCGAGGCAGCACTCGACTACACCGAGACGGCACACGCCGATGGCGTCGGGTTCGTGTTTACCGACGACGATCCCATCGTCGGCGTCGACCTGGACGACTGCCGTGATCCTGAAACCGGCGACGTCGACGACGCGGCACTAGACATCATCGAGCGCCTCGACTCCTATACGGAGGTGTCACCGTCCGGCACCGGCTATCACGTCCTCATCAGGGGCGAACTTCCCGACGGGCGGAACCGTCGCGGGAGCATCGAACTGTACGACACGGCACGCTTTTTCACCGTCACTGGCGATCACGTCGAGCGGACACCAACGTGCGTTGCACGTCGACAGGACGCGCTCAGAGCGATTCACCGTGAGTACGTTCAGGAGACTGAGCGTGACACGGCAGCAGAGTCCGAACAGCGTGGTAGCGCTGACGACGAGTCACCGACGACCGGTGCAGCCGCCGTTGACGTCGACCTCGAAGACGAGGACCTCCTCGAGAAAGCGCGAAACGCATCGAACGGCGAGAAATTCGAGCGGCTCTGGAACGGGAATACGGTCGGCTACGACAGTCAGTCAGAGGCCGACATGGCGCTGTGTTGTTTGCTGGCGTTCTGGACCGGCGGCGACCGGACCCAAATGGAGCAGCTGTTCCGCCAGTCGGGATTGATGCGGGAGAAGTGGGACGAGGTCCACTACGCTGACGGGTCGACGTACGGCGAGAAGACCATCGAGCGAGCGATTGCGACCACGTCGGAGTTCTACGACCCGGACGCCGGCGACGACGTCGCAGATCCCCACGGCACACCAGACGGTGTCGCAGCTGGCGGGACGCCTGCCGAGACAGACCGGAGTCGTGCGTACCTGACGGAGAAAAATCGTTTGTTGAGCGAGCGCGTCGACGAACTCGAGGCAACACTCGAACAGAAGACTGAGCGGATCGAGACCCTCGAAGCAGAAATCGAGCGACTCACCGACGGACTCGCGGCTCGTGAACAGGAGACTACGCAATCCCACAAGGAAGAATCCGGCACGGGTGACGAGGCCGGTGATGACCCAGAGCCAGCCTCCATGTTGCGTCGATTCTTCGGTGGTCGGTCTGAGTAGCAGCGGGGACTGAAACGTCAGGACAATCATCCCTGTCTGAGGAAACTACTTCCAGAGCCCTGGTTCCGTGAACGGAGGCGGATTACCCAATGGACTCGTTATATCGTGCTCCATCCCCCACCCACCGCCCCCGACGCCCGGTGACGATGACTCCTGCCGGTCGACCATCGTGATATCCTGCGACTCGGTCTCGACGAGGCCGAAGAGTAGATCGCAGAACTATGTACGGGTTGCCAATTCCTCCGCAGTAGCGTTTATCGCGCCGACCAAGGGTGACGGCGCTCAGCGCGATGGGCACCACCACGAGAGCCGTCGTGGTGTCCAGTCTGGTGTCAGCTGAGTGCAGTCACAGGCGAATCCATGTCTACGTTCAGTAACTCCGAGGCAGCCAGTGCATCGCCGTCAGAAAACCACACGAGTCCATCAAGAGATACGGAGGATACAGATTCGCAGCCATCGTGGTCAGACGATGCAAGCAGCGAGGATGGAACGCCAACGCTCCGAATGAACCAATGTCCGGAGTGCGGAGCCCGTCGCTTCGTCTCAAAACTTCTCGTGTACGAGGTCACAGGCTACGACGAGGGCGGCGAACAAGATTTCCGCCGCCAGCACGTCCGGGCAGAGTTCGAATACACCTGCAGCGAGTGCCAGACGACACTCCGGACGCTTCCCGCAGATCGCCGCGATTACTACGACGAAGTCGCGGTCCTCGAAACGGAACGGCGGGCAGCCCTCCGTGATCAACTCCGCCAACTGGGGCAGCGGTGCTGGCGGCGTCTCGCAGCGCGAACGACGTGGCTGGCACTCGTACTCGTTACACTCGTGACCGGGCTCGTTATCGCACTCTAACAGCCCGAAGGAAGAGAGCTTCTTCGCTATTGACTCTTGCAATCCACCGGAATACGCAGGGGGTTATCGACGGTGGAGAGTTAGCTCATCAGCAGCAGGGGAGGTACGGTTTCGGCGTGCGTGCCCAGGAAGAGCAGGGTGCAAACGGCCGGGCGAGCTGACTGCCCGTGATCGTCGTTCGCGCCCGCAAAGGGGCGAGGCGCGCTCGAAGCGCGTCCAGAGCGTGAGCTTCCATGACTGGACCTGATATCCTCGACGACACGACAGACGACTACGAACGGCTCGAAACCAAACTCGTTGCCCAGGACCGGGATGCAGCCCGGGTCTCGACGGCGGACGTCGACGAGCGGAGTGCCCATCATCTCGTTGATGAACTCATCGAGGACGATGTGGTGACACCGGTCCCAGACCAGCGAATCCTCGTTCACGATCCCAGTGGTGAGGGCTTCGACTCAATCATCCAGCTCGCCGTCTTCCATCGCGGCTGGACGGCCGGCCGCAACGCCGACGCGGAGGACGACTGATGCAACAGACGCTCGCTGGGTGTGCCTTCTGCGATTCACCGCCCGGTGCAGAGATGGGCGAGGCGCATACCTGGGGAAAAGACGAACGGGTGACACACCCGATCTGTCTCGACTGTGCCGTCCAAGAGCGACCGGATCCCGAGGAACGCGATCACCACACTTGCGACGGCTGTGGGCTCGTCGTCGACGCCCTCGCGGCGCTCACGCGCTTCCGTGTGGAACTCGGCCATCTCGAGGGGGCGCTCCAGCTGTGTGCGCGATGTAGTCCTGACGGGCCCGCGACGTACTGGACGCGAGATCTCGACTCACACGTTGTCGAGTAGCCGTTCAACTCGATGGAGCGTCCCCCGGCGTCCATTCACATAAGGCCAGTAGTGTATCACTCGCCACACCGATAGTGTGAAGTACACGGACTTCGAACTAACTGCTATGACTCCTGATCGCGATCACATTCGTCCGGATGGTGGAATCGGCACGCTGAACCCGCCACCTATCGACGTACTAAACGAAGAAACGCTCGAGCCGGAGACGCTGGCCGAGAACGCGCCCCGACTCGAAACAGTCGTGGAACTGCTCAACCGCCCAGCACTGGCCCGCGTCTACGTCTACATCTGCTACTGGGGCCCGGTCGCTCCTCCCGAAATCATGGAGGCGCTCGATCTCTCGAAATCGACTACCTACGAGTACGTCGATCGGCTGGTCGACCTCGGCCTCGTCGACCGCGACGACTCGACGCGTCCCCAGCAGCTGACCGCCGACCCGATCATCATCGTCGAGCAGTACGTCCCGATCGTCATCACGCCAACCGTCCTCCACGCCCTCGCGCTCCAGGAGGTCGACGAGGACATCGAGTACTTCGTGGACCGGTACGGCCTCGGGAAGCTCATCGCCGCGTTGCGCGGCGCCGGGCTCCACTTCGCGGGGACGACCACCCAGCGGATGGTCGCCAGCGACATCGACGTTCGCGAGACGGAAGCGATGATGATCATCTACGCGCTCAAACCCGCGCTGGCCGTCGGCCGGGAGCACGACCCATTCTTCGAGTACCTCTTCCCGGATGTACACGACGAGATGGACCTCCCCAATCTCGACGAGATGGCTGACGCCCCGACGGACTCGTCGGATCCCGATAGGTGAGTCCGTCGGATGGGTCGAGACACGCCATTATCGGCTGACCAGGACGCCCTCGTCGACGCGAATATCTTCTACGCGATCGGTCGGCCATCGAATCCACAGTACCACCGATTCCGAACCGCAGTCCAACACGCCGGCGTCGTCTGCAAACTCCCACGACGTGTGATCGGTGAACTCGGTGGCACAGAGACGGACCGTGTCCGGACGGCACTCGACGAGGGCTGGGCTGAAATCATCGACGCACCCTCACCGACTGATGGGGACGCTGTCGCAGCAAGCGATATCGCCAGACGGACCATCGCGAGCGAAACCGACCAGGCCGAGCACGAGGTCGAAAAGACGGACGCAATTCTTGCAGGGCTAGCCATTCAGTACGTCAGAGACCGCTCGACAACGAGTGTAGTTGTACTCACAGACGATCAGCCGGCCAAGAAGGGCATCGAGAACGCAGTCCGAGCGCAAGGGTACACGGACGCAATCACCGTCTACGGATTGGCGGACATCATCGGCGACGATCCCGGCGACTCGATGCGACTGATCTAGGTCAGGAGGCGACTGGTATTCGAAAAGCCCTCGGCCGTTCGGCATCCCGCGCCCCACGCTGCGCGCCTCGTTCCTGTGGTGCTAGCGGGGTCGGGGGACGTCCGAGACGGCCTCGCCCTTTCTGAGTCCGCCAGGATGTCGGCTGTGTCACTAACCGTCGGTCCCGGTTGACCAGTGGTTCTCTACGGCCCGCCCCGCTCGCCGCTGCCGCCCTCCGCGTCGCTCGCGACCGACCATTCCGGGCGTGCGGGCGCTCTCCGCACCGCCCGCGCCCGTTCCGGGCTAAAATGCATGTGCCCTCGACGCCAGCGGGAAAGCGCGGGGGGTTGCGCGGCGTGGCTGCTCACCCCCCACGCTTTCTCCGCTGGTCGCTCGCTCCGGGCGGGTCGGCGCGCGGCGCTGGTTGTGTCCCTCCGTGTGGGCGCGCTCTCGCTCGCGCCCAGGAGGGCGCTCGCGAAGGCGCGAGCGAGAGCGCGCAGACGGCTCTGTTGGTCGTGGCGTCGAGGAAACCCCGTGCTGGAACACGGGGAGTCGGGCGCTGTGGTGAGCGCCTTCAGGATACCGCAATGTCGAGTAACAACGCGAGCGAAAAGACGGTTTCGGACGGACAGAGTACGAGCACCGAGGAACGCGGTCACGAGCCCACGATCGAACACGAGCCGTCGGGCCGGTCGGCCTGTCCGGAGTGTGAGGGGCGGGTGATCACCGAAGACGAGCAGTCGTTCTGCACGGACTGCGGGCTGATCGTCGCCGACGAGTGGGTGGACCTGAGCCCGACGCTGAACGACTTGGGCCTGGTCGGGGACGCCGACCAGAGCATCGAGACGGTGGATCCGCTGCGGACGGACAAGGGCCTGCACACGAAGATCGGGCGGAACACCGACGGTCGCGGCAATCCCCTGAGCAACGAGCAGTGGGAGAAAGTCCAGCGCCTCCGGAAGTGGCACAAGCGGATGCAGTTCGGCGAGAAGCGCAAGCGAACGAAGCGGCTCAACGAGGGGCTGCGGGACGTCGAGATGATCGGCGGCAACCTGAGCTTGCCGGACCACGTCGTTAAGATGGCGGCACAGTTCCTCCGGAGCGCCTCGGAAGCGCGGCTACCGGGCGGGCGGATGGCCTGGGAGGCACTCGCCGGCGGCGCCGTCCTCCTGGCCGCGCGAGCCGCATCGGTCGACCGGGACGAGATCGACGTCGCGGTCGCGACGCACACCAAAGCGCCCCACGAGCGGGTGTGCGCTGCGGCGCGGAAGATCCGGTGTGAATGCGGGTTCGACGCGCCACTCATCAGACCCAACGCCGTGATGGAGGTCGTCGACGCGCTCGATGACGACGCCATCCCCGGGGCGCGAGCCGTGCGGACGTGGTGGCTGGCTCAACACCTGATGCAACTCGGTGACCAGGTGCCGGTCGGGCCAGGAACGCCACGGTGCACCGTCGCGGCGTCGGCGCTGTACGCGGCGGATCGGCTGCTCTCGCGCAAGCACCTCACCCAAGAGCAGGTCGCCGCGGCGGCGAGCACGATCGTGCCGACGTCCCGAAACCGGATCGCGCGGTACAGTCGGGAGCTCGTCGACGCCTACGAAGCCGAACACGGCACCGACGACCCGGGTGTCGGGCTCGAAGAAGAACGGGACACCCTCCGCTGAGCGGGGCACTCCCCCGTTTTTTGTGGCGACCACCGCCCGTGGTCGCCCCACCGCCCCACCCACCGCTCCGTGCTCGCTCCCTCCGGTCGCTGCGCGCGCAGCCACGACCTCGCTAACACCAGTATGGAGTCTCAGCAATGGGGATGGCGGTGTGTGGTTTGTCGTATCCAAGAAGGACGGGGTAAGAGACGAATGAACGCTGTTCCATCGTACACAGTCGATAGAGAGACTGCAGCGACGCTCCGAGAATGGTTGTTCGAGCACGCTGTCGAGAAACACGGGGAGTCCGAGATTTCCGAGCCACTCGCCGAACTGGCGGCTGCCATCGACGGCGTGCTCTACGAGGAGGCAGAGGCCGTCGAACTCGGTGCGTGGGCACAGACGGATCCTCTGGGTCACCGAGATGCGTCACACGTCAACAGTAGCTCAGTTGATGGATCCCGATCAGACGACGCACGCGAGCCAGCCGAGCCTGGTGTTCTCGATGGAGGCGTCAGTAAGCCAAATCGCATTTTCGAAACGCTTCCCGATTCGGCCTGGCAGCTCGATCACGACCAGTCCGAGACACCCCGAGAGGACACATCGACGTCGACAGCAGCGTCAAACCCACACCCACGGCGACAACACCACCGTCCGTCAGTCCGGTATCGTACCACGTTCGAGTGCTCCGTGTGCAGTGGCATTCGTGAGGTAGAAACCCCACTTCGAGTCTGTGCGTTCGTCGACGAGTGTACAAGATGTGGAGCGGTCGCTCGCTTTACTGCAGGCGGGATTCCCACGCCGCTCAAGAAGGACTGATCACCGGCGAGACGCGCCTGTCGTTGCTACAAGTTCGTCGATGAACGTCGTGAGAAGGTCGACAGGGTCACGATCGAAATCCTCTACTGGCGGCTCCCAGAGTGCAGCATCGAACGCCCGTGCGGCCGTTGTCTGGCCTTCAGTAGCCGTGATCATAAGAATGGCACTCTGGTAGATCACGATCGTCCGATGCTCGTCGACATCGAGATACTCGATCGCAGCTGCCTCAAGCGCCTTCGGGAGATCCAGCGCCGTATCCAGCGTACACTGCTACACCGGCGCTTCGTCGTCCGTCATAGTAGCCGCTACTACTCGTTTGTACAAGTATATCCGGACGCCGTGACGGCTAAACAACCGACGTGTATAGTTCTCATCAGCGACGATGGATTTCACGCCCACAGGCACTGCCGTATCCGCTGCACCTCGTAGTCCGAGGAGTTACACAGGTCGCCAGCAAACGGACGACCATGGATCAAACACCCGACGCGTTCGCCGCTGCGCTGTCTTCGGGTGACACCGACCGCGTGAACCGTGCAATCGACTCTGTCGACGACATGGAACTTGAAGAGCGAGCGGCCCTGTTCGATGACTGCTTCGAGCGGTGTCGTGACCTCTACGCGAGTGACAATGGCTATCAGCGTAAGTCTGTCGTTCGCTTTGCGGCCGCCCTGTATCCGGGGCTTGCGTTTCGAACGGTCGGAGCTGATCGCACCGACGCAGTATTACCGGACGACTGGACGCTCGATGAGATCGCGACGCATCGTCACCGACTTCGCGAGTTCTACCTCGACGCGCTCGTCGACGACGATGGACGGGTGCGACGCGCCGCAGCCAAGGGCCTCAAGGAATTGGCAGTCGCAGCTGAACTGATCGGCGCTGAGGACGAACTACAGACGATGCTGGCTGAGCTAGAGACGCTGGCCGAGAACCACAACGACGAGAGCGTCCAGAAGCACATCAATCAAGCTCGCGAGAACGTCGCCTTTCACGCGCAGAAACCGGGCTCGTTGCTTCCAGAGGGTTTCCGAGATGCCTTCGAGTAGACTGCTCCAAGAGCAAGACTGGAGATCCAGAGACTCCTGAACACCCACAGATGACCGTGCTTGTTCCGTTGTGTCGCTTTCTTACCAAACAGAGTCTTAGAATGTCGAATGTATAATTTGGTAAGATAAGTATCCATACAGAGCGGCAGTCCACTCGTCAGTCATACCAACGGTTCCGAAGAAGACACGGAGTTTTGTGGCCTCAGAATCATATGAGGGATATGACGTACAGTGCGAGGTGGCATACCCTTCTCGAAGAAGCCGAGGAACTCGCCTCAACTGCCACCCTCGTCACGCCACTCTCGGACACGCGATTTCACATCACCGATACCCAAGAGCACCGCATCATCATCGAATTCCTGGAGTCGGGCGATTCCCAACCACTCCAGCGTGAGCAGTTCGAAACGCTCTATCGACGGCTCCAAGATACAGCCGGTGGCTTCGACCTTGATCGGCTCCCACCGGACGCCGAGCCGTACGCGGCCGTCCTCACGCTCCATCCTCGCATCGAGATCGATGTAGACGCCGGCGTGCTCCGCGAAACCGACGCTCCGACCACAACACACGGTCTCAACGACGAGCCATCGGAGCAGACAGACAGAGCCGAACCCGACATCGATGTTTATGCGGATGCGCTCCTGCTGATCGACGCCCTAGAACGCCACGATCCCACCGCGATGGCGGATCTCGAGACGGATGGACTCATCGACCTCTATACGCTGCTGTCGGACGTTCAGCGTGGCGCGGATGATCTCCGACAAGACGTCGCGGACGTCTTACTCGACCGGGTACAACACGGCCAGCCGGTACACGCTCAGTACGGCTCGATCCAGCGCACGAGCCGGCGTTCGAAGTCACTGAAAGACGACGAGGAGGTTCTCGCTGTCCTCGAGGACGCGGGCATCGATCGCGAGCGGGTCCTCGGTATTGAGCCGGACAAGGTCAATGACGCTCTCGACGTGACCAATCTTCGGGAGGAGGACGTCTACGACGTTGACGAGCGGGCCTACGTCCGGAAATCCGAGGTTGACGAAGACGTGAAAGAGACGCGCCTGCAAGGGCTCAAAGAGCAGCTGGCAGCGAGTGAGAGTGAGGAAGCTGCGGAACTGCGCGACGAAATTGAAGCTCTCGAAGCGCGGATTGAGGATCTCACCGGCTTCGATTCAGCAAAAGAATTCTATGCCGATTCACAGGCAGATCGGTAACGCGCTGATGTCGTGATCATCCTTTTTTCGACGATGTTGCGGATAAACACCTCTGTCGCTATGTCTTTGTATCTTACCAAACAGATGTATAGGTATTCCACCGGTGTTAGGTAAGAGCCTGAATCAAGTGACATTACCTTCTGACGGAACAAAATCACCAGCACTGATCATCCCAAAGACACACACCACGGTTACAAGTGAAGCACACCACAGCTGCGAGTGAACACAGTCAGAACTGACCACACCACTATTGCAAGTGAACAGGCAAAATCACTCGACAGCAGCGACTTCACTTGCAAGAGTGGTGTGTCTATGCGACGTTGTTCATCGACGCGATTTCTCGGATCGTCTCTATTTCGCTTTCTAACCGCAGAACGTCGGACATCGCTTCAATCGCACTTGTGAACGGAACGTCCAGTTCATAGCTGTAGTAGTTCCCACGAGAACCGCTCCGGTTCTCGTAGGCCGACAGAATCCCGAGCATCCGAAGATCGGACAGATGATTATGCACGGATCGTTGGGCGAGCGAGTCGGTCCCAGAGGAATCACAGAGTGCGGTGTATTCCTCGTAGATCTCCCGCGTTCGGGATGGCGTCTCGTCCTTGGCGGCTTTCGAGATAACGGCTAACAGTGCGAGACGCCCGTGCGTCGTCAGTTCTCGCATTCCTTCCTCCACACGTTCCTGTTCCAGACGAGATCGTGCTGCCTCAACGTGGTCACGCTCGATGAGATCCGCTTCGCGATTTTCCGCAATCTCGCCCGCTAATCGAAGGAGGTCAAGCGCTTGTCGGGCACTTCCACTGTCGCGAGCAGCGAGAGCCGCACAGAAGTTCAACACACCCTGCTCAACGGCACCCTCGGCGATTGCGATTTCGGCACGGGACTCGAGAATGTTCTCCAGCTCAGGCGCATCATATGGTGGGAACTGCAGTTCCCGTTCACAGAGTGTGTCTTGAACGCGAGGATCCAGCTGATCGCGGAATTTGAAGTCGTTACTGATTCCGATTACACCGACTTTCGTCGAGTCGAGGTTGTTGTTCGCCCGAGCTCGTGGAAGTTCGTACAGCAATTCGTCTCGATCACCAATCGAGTCGACCTCGTCCAAGACGATCAGAATCGTCCCACCGATTGCCTCGAGTTCCCCGTACAGTTTCTTGAAGACAGTTTGTTGGGGATAACCAGTAGAACTGATTTCACCGCCAGCAGGACGAAGCTTGTTCACGAGTTCTACGGCGACTTGATAAGAGGAATTCAGTGTCTTGCAACATCCGTCTTCAGTTAAGCAAGAAACCGCGTAACTGCGGTGGTTTATCGGGACATCTTTCGGAAGGAATGAGGAAGTCCAGTCTGTGCACGACAAGGACTCCTCATCTCGAATTATGCGTCGGCTCACTACACTGTTTCCCTCTGAGTTCCTCAAAGAGCACGCCGAGGAACTCGGCGTGGTCGAACGTGACCGAAAGCTTCAGATTCCTGCCTTCGTCTGGACATTCGTGTTCGGCTTCGCCGCAGGCGAAAGCCGAACACTCGCCGGGTTTAGACGCTGTTACAACTCGACTGCCGATGAGACGATCTCACCGAGTGGGTTTCATCAGCGGTTGACTCCGACGCTTGCGGAGTACCTCCGCGACCTCGTCGAGCACGGTCTCGACGAGGTCGCTGTTCCCGACGCTGTTGACGCTAATATCGACCGATTCAGAGATGTAATGATCGCCGATGGAACGGTGTTGCGGTTGCACGAGTTCCTTTCCAACGAGTACGAAGCCCGCCACGAGGAGCAGGCTGGAGCGAAGCTCCACCTGCTCCACAATGCCACCGAGCAGACGATTGAACGGATCGATACTGCTGACGAGAAAGCACACGATAGCACGCTGTTCAAGACAGGGCCGTGGCTCGAGAACCGCCTCATGCTGTTCGATCTCGCCTACTTCAAGTACCGCCGGTTTGCGCTGATCGACGAGAACGACGGCTACTTCGTGAGTAGGCTAAAACAGAACGCGAACCCAATGATTACGTCGGAATTACGGGAATGGCGCGGCCGCGCCATTCCCTTAGAAGGCAAGCAGCTCCGAGCTGTTCTCGATGATCTCGACCGGAGGTACATCGATGTGGAGGTCGAAGTCGAGTTCAAGCGCGGGCCGTACGAGGGGACGCGCTCGCTGGATACGAAGCGGTTCCGCGTCGTCGGCGTCCGCAACGAGGACGCCGACGACTACCATCTGTACGTGACGAATCTGTCGAGAGAGGAGTTCTTTCCGGCAGACCTAGCGCAGATCTACCGGTGTCGGTGGGAAGTTGAGTTGTTGTTCCGTGAGCTGAAGACGCAGTACAACTTGGATGAGTTCAACACGAGCGACGAACACGTGATGAAGATCTTACTATACGCAGCACTGCTGTCGCTGCTTGTAAGCCGCGAGTTATTGGATCTGGTGACTGAGCAGGCGGATGATGAGCTCGTGTTTCCGACAGAGCGCTGGGCGGCGACCTTCCGGTCGCACGCCCAGCTTTTCCTCCACAAACTCGGTGAGTATCTCGGCTACTCACCACCGCCGCTGCTTGAACGACTGACCGAAGACGCTCAAAAGATCCACAAGCAGCGACCGATCTTACAAGAGACGCTCGCTACCGCTACACAACCGAGGTGTGAGTCTTAACTGAAGACGAATGGTGTCTTGCAATTCACCGATATAACCGACAGGTCAACGTCATCGTAGTCAGCGACATCGTCCTGGAGTCTGTCGAGAAGGTAGTCGGTGACGGCGGTCTTCCCGACGCCGGTATTCCCGTAGAGGAAAATGTTGTTCGGTTCCCAACCGTCAACGACGGGTTGGAGGGCGTCCATGTACTCCTCGATCTCCTCATCTCGCTCCTCGATTTGGTCGGGTTGGTAGGATTCTCCAAGGGCGTCTTTGTTGCGGAAGATGTTCTGCTTCCGCTCGAATCGACGCATGTCACCGCTTTCTCACGTCTCCTATATAAAACCACCCCTACATCTGTTTCAAGTGAAGGACACAGACACACCACTGTTACAAGTGAAGCACTTAGACTAGTAGTGACTAGAGCAACAGTCCACAATTTCAACTAAAGCGCTGACATATCTGGGTGGTGGTGTTGTAAGAATTCACGTCCTAGAGGCTCTCTTTGTGCTGGTACCGACGTTTGTATCCCCGCAACTGCTTCTCTGTACTACTTTGTCCCCTGTCTCGAATTCTGGGCTTCACTTGCAAGAGTGGTGTGTCTCTGTCTTCCTACCACATCCCGTGGTAATCTCAATCGCGGCCCGGTCTGGTTTCTATGTCCCGTACCCCTCCTTCGATCATCGTGGTTGGTTCGAGCGGTCACACCCACCACCGTTTCAGCAATTTTCGTCGAATATGCTGATTTGCTATACTCTTCTGAGGATCACCCCACTATTTTATGAATCTAATCTGGTGTCTCTAGTATCATGGAAACGTAAAGATCCGGAACTGGCGGAAGGGTGGATACCAAACCTCCCGAGCTACTGAATTCTCGATAATCAGCCGATTCAGCGACTCTCGATAGTGATTGCTCCGGAAATGCTGGAGGGTTGCTCTCAAATCTTACCAAACATTTATTCTCTAGTAGTCCGTGTTGTTTGGTAAGACAATGACCCCTCGACCACCGGCTCCCGATTCGCTCCCGCAGTATCTCGCTGAGGGCGTCCCGAAGCAAGACGACGCAGACTTACGCACCCTCCGGGACTGGATCGACGATCTCCTCGAGTACCGCCAGGACGTCGCTGCCGAAGATATCGACGCCGGCGAAGGCGAGACGATCGAAGCCGTCGAAGAATCGAGCGGGGGGACTGTGGTGATCAAGAAAGTCAGCTGTGGCAAAGACAACTGCAAGTGCCAATCTGGCGAGCTCCATGGCCCCTACAAGTACATCGTCCGCCGACAAGGGGATAGTCTCGACTGGGAGTACAAAGGAGCGGTCACGGAATGATCGTCTCTCTTCGGCTCGGTCTATACCAATTTGGTGCTCGCCAAAGTAGTTAATGTTCAAGCGGCCATAGCTTGGGGTGAATCGACGGTCGGCCTATGATTATGAACGCCTACTATGCCATCTGATCCCTCGAACTCGGATACGCCACGGACGCTCTCCGGGATAGACAGTACCGTTGAAACTCAGCGCCAGCGTCTCAACACCGTCACCCAGGAGACCCGCTTCGTTTTGATTCAGAATATCCTATCCCATCCGAAGCAGTTACCCTCGCTCAAGGAACTCAGCTACGTGAACCCAAGCAAGAGCCAGAGTACGATCCGCGAGCATCTCGAGATCTTGATCGAGGACGGTATCGTCGAGGAACGGATGCTTCCCGACGACCGTCGACAACGAGATCTTCCCTGGCGCTTCTACGGGCTGACAGAGGAGGGACGAGCGTTGCTATCGGAGGCGGGCCTCTTGCGAGCTGAAGCGGCGTTACAGGATATGTATACGCGGCTGGACACCACGCCCGAGATCGATAAGTATGCACAAGCGCCACGTCCGGGACAAGCAACCGAGTAAGTCGAGGAATGGGTCAGCGGTTTCGAGCCGGAGAGGAAGCCGACAGCTCCGCAACAGACCACGGGCTGCAGCCGCCTTTTCGTAATGTGAAACTGACTGTTATGATCGGCATTGTAGATCACGCGCAGTTGGGCTATAGTCGCCCCACCGGGAACTCAAACGAGGGGGTACGATCTGCCTACGTAAGTCTCAACACGGTCACGCCCAGTCGTGGGTTTCCCAGCCCTCGTAGTGTTTCAGGCGGCTTTTGATCTCAAACGGTTCCCAGTCGCACTCGTGGTAGAGGACATCGGCTAGGTGACCGAACTCGCTGTTGTCGAGTTCGATTCCTCGGTTCCCTTGATTCGTGATGTAGGGCTTGGACCGCAGCTCGTCGAAGACGTCGCTGGCGGTGGGGTAGTCACTCGTCTCGATAGCAGCAATAGAGAGGAGGTTCTCTTCAACGATAGGCGAGCCCCACCGATGCTCGGCTATCATTGCTGCGAGGAGCGCACATTTCACCGACGGCTTACGCATATTCCCCTCTTTCTATGCCTCTTTGATAAGAGTGTGTTAATGCGCATTAACGCCCGGGACAACAGTTATGTGTTATCACCGGTAAACCAACAGTATGAGCGAATCACCTCAGAAACACCCAGCAGCGGAGAAGGACACCAAGGAGGCCCGCCTGGAGAATCCGAGCGGTGTCTTGTATCTCTTTCAGCACGAGAGTGTCCCAATCCTCATCGACGCCATTCTCACGCTCCCCCCGGGCCGAGAGTTCACCAAGACGGAGCTCGCGGATCATGCTGGCGTTACCCGGCAGACAGTGAGCAAGTACATCGACCTTCTGGTAGAAACCGAGATCGTCGAGGAAGTAGCGAACTCGTCACCCCGCCGGTATCAAGTCGCCAAGAGCGATGCCGTTCAGGAGCTTTTCGAGCTGAACAGTGCGCTGAACGCAGCCGGCGAATAACTCAAACTCTCCCAACCGGAGATATGAGTAACGGCTGGTTGGCACAGCCCGGAGTCTACCTGTTCGATACAACCGCAGGTGTGTTTCACCCCACACGAACAGGTAGACTGCAAACCCTAATATCCCACCGCTCGGGATTCACCCCGTCTTCAGGCGGGTGAGGATGTCAATCGAGGAGTCCGGTGAAAAAGAGCGGGGCAACTATCCGATCGTGGCCATTGCTAGGATCGTTTCTCGTCCATGATAGCAGCTGTCTCGGTCGCTGCGATTGGGTCACGCTTTTCGAGGAGTTTCTCGATCTCCTCTGGATCGTACCCCTCCTTGACGATGCAGTAGTAGTGTGAGGGAGTTCCAAAATCGTAGACCATGCTGAGCCGGTCCCCCTTCCAGAGCGCTGCGCGTTCGGCGATATCGGCAATCGTCATCTCGCTTGCCTTCCTGTATGAGGGATCGTCGACTTCAGCGAACTGGAGGTCTGGGATAACGTTGAGTGTTGAGTCAAGGTACTCGTCCTCGAGTCCGTACATACGAAGATGGAAGTCATCGAGTGTGGTGAATCGGCAGACGAGTGTATCGAGTTCTGCCATCGTCGTCTCCGGTCGGACGACGATGTCGTACCACTCCTCGCGGGCACGGCCCTTCTGCTTCCAGCGGAGGCGGTATCCAACTGTCCCGATACGCTCGTCGATGTCACCGTGTTCGTGCTGTTCTACTTTCTTGATTTGTTCGAGTACCGCTGCCCAGCAATACGAACACACTTCGTCCGGCGCATCGCCCTCGAATGTCGTCTTATCGAGATCTTTCCAGTCGGCGTAGTCTCGAAGCGCGATGTACTCACTCGCGGGTGAGCGCGTACTCCGATCACACAACTTCTCCCCCGGCAACTCACGACGAGGTGAGTATCGCGACCTGTTCGCCGGTTCTGCTTCCAGGTCGACGATGTGATCGACAGTCCCCACGCGACTAACTTCGATGACGAACCGATCTTGGATATCTGTCTCAGTCATGGGTCCAGTTGTGCTATCGCCTCTCGAACTCCTCGAGCAACTCCTCCAGCATCGGCCGGAGCTTGTACTTTTGGGAGTGCTCGTCCCGCAAGTTCTCTACGTAGGCACGCCAGTCATCGAGTTCGCCCGCGACCTCGGCTGCCTTCCCGGCAGTCTTCAGCCAGTCCACAGCGTGGCGATATCGCTGAGACTGTCCCTCCTCGATTATCGGCTCGGCCTGCTCCTTGCAGGCGTCGATCGTCCAGTGGGGGTGTTCCTCCCAGACGGCCTCGACGACCGGCTCCACTACCTTGTAATCCGAAAACCGATCCGCGATGGCGATGGCCTCGTCGTATCGCTCCGCGTACAGAAAGATCTCGACGTGCCGTCGCGCAGTCCGCTGTCTCGTGTTCCTGTCTGCAAGCGACTCCAGTAGCTCCTCGCGGACGGTCGGCCACTCCTCGCCAGCGAGTTCCTCTGTGGCCTGATAGGCCGCAAGCGTCGGCGAGGCGTCGAACACGACGATGGCTGCCTCCAGCGCAATCTCGGATTCGCCCATGCTGCTAGCTCTATCACGGAGCCACTCGGCCAACTCCGCTTGCCCGCTGCTGTCCTCGAGGGCCAATCCGTGCTGGGCAATCTCCAGCGCGGCCTCCGGCCGGTCGTGTTCCCGAAGGGCTTTGGCCAGCGTGAGTGCTTCGTCCGGGGAGTACAGGTTGCGTCGGCCGTACTCGATCGCCTGGTCGATCTGTCCCTCCTCGATGAGCATGGTCCCGTAGTCGTCGATCAGGTCCGCAGCCTCCGCCAGGTTCAGGTACTCCTCGATGCGGCCCTGGCGTTCGAGGACGTTGAGTCGGGCCCTGACGAAGTCCTCGGCATACCACGGCGGGTCGCCCTCCCAGAGGTCCGCGTAGCCGATGTCGCCCTGCATCGCCCGCTGGACCGGCTCGAAGTCCCAGCCCCGCTGTGCCGCTTCGAGGGCGACGCTGTACGGTGGCTGGTGCGTATAGCCCCCCATCTCCTGTTCCCACGCCCAGAGGCGATCCTCCCAGTCGGCACGCTCGGCCTCCGAGAGGTCGGCCGTGAGCAATGCCTCGGCCAGCACTCGGTCGACCTCGTCGAAAAACTCGAAGATGGCGTTCGAATCGTCGTACGAGAGAGCGAGCCACTCCTCGTCCATGAGTTCGTCGGCCAACGGTTCGAGGATATCCAGTGCTGTCTCGCCGTCGCCAGCCTCGACGGCTGTCCGTGCCTGGTCGAGCAGGTTTCGCAACGTCTCGACGTCAGTTTCGACGGCCTCATACGGGTCGTACGCGTGGGCGCTACGTCTCTCGGTGGGACGGAGAATGTACTGCACCTGCTGGCGGATCGACTCCCGATTGATGTCGGGCGTGCGGTCGCGAGCGTCATCATCCGCCTCTTCGGACCGAACTGTTTCGAGCCGGGACTCAACCTGCTCTGCCAGCTCCGGGCGACTCTCGACAAGGTCAACGAGAACGTCACGGAGATCCTCGGGGTCCGCGTCGGCGACCAGTTCGGAGACTGGCGGTCGCTGGTCGATCCTGTCGGGATCACGGACGTACGTCAGGAGGACGGCGACACGGTGCTTGCAAATTCCACCGTGATCGTACGGGCAGGAACACGCCGTGTCGACGACCCCGGTTTTGTCGAGCTCGATCCGCACCTGGTAGGGCTCGTACTGGCTGCCTTCAACCGCCGCTCGGATCGTCTCACCGCGCCGGACGAGTTCGACGACGGCACCCTCGTCGTAGTAGTTCTCCCCCCGGTCGTATGACTGGGGACGTGCCAGATCCCGGACTGCTGCCTCCGTGAGTGTCGGGTCGGAACCCGCCATCCTTGTACGTATCTATGGCCTGGGCCAGTAGTAATACTGTAGTGGACGGTTGGGGGACTGTGGGCCTACGAATCTGGAATCCAGACGCCTTTCACCGGCTGGAAGACGACGTAGGCGTCGACGTCCGACGTGTCGGCCGGATGCGCGGTGTGGAGCGTGAGTTGCCCCCTGCTCGTGTGTTCTCGGTTCTGTTCAGTCACCCACTCCTCTGCGTCCGCTTTCGAGCCGAACATAAGTCGACCATCCTCATCGAAATTCGCCTCCGCGAGTGGTGTCTCGCGAAAGACCGAATCTTTGAGTTCCACGATGTAGTCGGCCATGACTGTTCGTTCGCGGTAGCTCTTCTTCAGGATTTCCCGAATTGGGGTCGATTATAGTTCCGCCAGCCGTACGAACCACGTATGGAACTGACGCCCGAACATCTCCAGTCCGAGCACCTCGATCCGCTCCCGCTCTTTCAGTCCGAGGAAGCGACACTCTGGCACATCGACACCACACATCCGGACGTGGTCGCCGACGATCACGTCAGCGCCAGACTCGCCACAGCCACGATCTGGTCACTCGACGAGGATCGGACATACGCCCTGCTCGTGCTCCGGGAGAAGTATACGTGGAGTGACGAAGCGATCACCGAACTACTGCGCTATCTCGCTACCCATCTACACGGATCGGATACGGCCATAACGGAGACGTTCTCCGTCGAGGTGTTCACGGCGACTGCGGTCAGGTCGCCTGCGGGCCGGACCGTCTGGTGGCGTGAAGACTACGTCGACGACGCCGCCGGGTGAGGAACGGAGATCCTCTCGAAGCCCGATCCGAGGAATTACGCCGCCATCCGACCAACAACGTGTATGGATCACACTCGCGAGGTGTTCGCCGACGCGCTCTCCTCGGGCGACACCGAGCGCGTGAATCGGGCGATCGACGAAATCGAGAATACCGAACTCGAGGAACGAGCCGCCCTGTTCGACGAGTGTTTCGAGATGTGTCGCGACCTCTACGAGGCCGACGATGGATACCAGCGACAGTCCGTGATTCGCTTTGCGGCCGGTCTGTATCCGCGCCTGGCCTATCGAACGGTCGGTTCGGACCTCACCGACGAGGCGTTACCGGATGAGTGGACGCTCGACGAGATCGCGACCCACCGCGAACGACTGTGGGACCTCTACGTGGACGCGCTCCGCGACGACGACGGCCGCGTGCGACGCGCTGCCGCCAAGGCGATCAAGGAACTGGCGCTGACCGCCGAGATGCTCGAAGCCGAGGACCAACTCCGGTCCATGATGGACGAACTGGAAGCGCTTGCCGAGGAATGTGAGGACTCGAAGCGAAAACACGTCGAGCAGGCCTACGAGAACGTCGCCTTTCACGCGGAGAAGCCGTTTTCCCTACTTCCAGACGGGCTTCGGGACGCGCTCGAAGGTGACGAGCAAAACAGTGGACGGTAGCTCACTCGAATAGACTCGTCTGGAACGTGTGTCGGGGAAAGAGCGTTAGCCGCGGAGTTTTGTGCTCCTGGCGTCATGTATCCAGATATGCCATTCAGCGTGAGTTGGCACACGCTTCTCGACGAGGCCGAGGAACTCCTCTCGGACGCTACTCTCATCACCGACACCCAGGAACACCGCGTGATCAGCGAGTATCAGGAGTCGGGTAACTCTCGGAGCAACTCCGGCGAAGAGGTCTTTCCGGGTGACCGCGAGGCCGATCAGTCCAGACGGTCGAGCGATCCATAGAGCTCCTCGTTCTGAATGTGGGTGCAGAACTGTGCGCAGAGCCGACAGCAGTCCGCGGCATCGGCGAACGTCCGAACACTGGCGTCCCAGCGCGCGTGGACGGCGCCAAGCATCGCACTTCGAACCGATGGTTCGGTCGCGACCATAACCCGTCGCGCACGCGTTGGTGGCGTTGCATCGGCCGCCGGCCCCTGCATTCCAGCTGTCGACAGAATATCCTCGAGGACGCTCCCGATCTCGATCCCGACACCGAGGTTGTCGCCGACCTGTGGAGCGATGAAGATCGTTGCATTACTCGCTTGCGCAAAGGCGATACTCTGTGTGGCGGCATCCATCTCGTCGAGCGGGATCCCGACGTCGATTGCGAGAAAAGCATTAAACCCGCGGTCGCGGAGGCAGTCCCGCGTTTCCTGCAGGAGCCGCAACACCTCGTCTTCGGCGTACTCGCCGCTGGTCTCGTCCCACGTCGCAAACGATGGGGCATCGGTTTCGACATCGGCGTCCGCCGGCAGCAGCGCGTCGACGTCGAATGTCCGGTATGGGCCCATCAGATAGACGAGAAACTGTTCCCGCCGGACTGGAGCGAGCGCATCTGAATCACCGGCGGCACGGGGGAGATTGTCGATAATCCGTTGCCGCATTCGGCTCGTTGATTCGGAACGGTAGTATATAAATCTCGGTGTTTTCAGTAATATTCTAGTCGAGAACGACTAAGTACGTGGCGTCCCAACGTAGGACTTGAGGCACCCCCTAAATGTCCGAAACCGATCGCCAGCCAACAGAGGAGGTTCGTCAGCCGGACCCGCCGCTTCCCGAAGAGAGCGGACTGACGCTCGAGGAGTACCTCGCGATGCAACAGGCGATCGGCCACCCGACGCGGTTCCGGATCCTCCGCACGCTCGTCGTCAACGACGAACTGAGTGCTGCCGATCTCAAGGCCGCGGTCGATGTCGAATCCCACAATTTCCACTACCATCTCGACGAACTCGTCGACGTCGGGCTCGTCGACAAGCGCCAGCGACGGACCGCTGACAGCCAGGGTTTTTACACGTACTATCGGCCGACGGAAATGGGGCGGGGTATTCTTGAGTACGGTGTCGAGGAGCTGATGCGCCGTGAACGGGAGTTCAACGACGCCTATTCGTAAGCTGCCAGAGGACATTCTCGTCGTCGGTCTCCAGCGACTACTCCAGTCTTTCATAGAGGTTGCGAGGCGGATACCCCGACCCTTGAGGTCGGGGAGGAAGCCGACACTCGATGACACAAACCACGCACGATGGCAGGGCCGACTCCACCACCTCAAGTAAATACTTTCAAATATCTATAGAAGTAATTATGAAGTATGGAGGTCGTCCGTAACATCCAGCTAAAGCTCGACGTTCCCGAGGACGCTCACAGCGTTCTCGATGCAACGTTCGAGCAATTCCGTCAAGCGGCCCAACACGTCGCTGACGCTGGATGGAGCGACGACCCCACAGAAATCGAGGACACCAAAAATACGCTCCACGAACAAACCTACACAGAGGTTCGGGAGCAGACTAGTCTACAAGCCAGTCTCGTCCAATCCGCCCGCAACCTCGCCGCAGACGCACTCGGCAACTGCAAAGACCGCATCCTCGACGATGGCAAGAAAGCAGGCAAGCCCGAGTTCCGAGGGAGCGTTGTCGTGTACAACGGGCGCACCATCACGTACAACGACGACCACGTGACACTCGCCACTGTGGACGACCGCGTGACCGCCGAGTTCGTCACACCTAACGAGGAGGACGGCACGCCGTTTGCGGAGTATTGGACGCCGGAGTGGGAATGCAAGGAAGCCACGCTCCACAAGCGTGACGGTACGTACTACCTCCACGTCGCCGTGGAGAAAGAAGTCGAACCCGCTGATTCTGGCGACGAGCAGACCGAGAACGGAGTGGTTCTCGGCGTTGACCTGAACGTGGACGGATACCTCGTCGTCACCAGCACGGGAGCGTTCCTCGGTAATGCGGACTATCTCAACCACAAACGCGACGAGTATGAACGTCGGCGCGGCACTCTCCAACAGACAGGCACTCGCTCCGCGCATCTCACCATCAAGAGTATCGGCTCACGGTTCGCCCGGTGGAGCGCCGACTACCTCCACCGCGTGTCTAAAGCGATTGTGCAGGAAGCCGTGGAGAACGACTGCACGGCTATTGCGTTCGAGAACCTGACGCACATCCGTGAGCGTATCTCGAACGCCTTGAAGTTCCAGCAGTGGGCGTTCCGTGAACTTCAACGCCACGTCGAATACAAGGCCGAAGAGTACGGCATCGACGTGGACGATGTTGCCCCTGCTTACACGTCTCAGCGGTGCAGTCACGGCGAGTGCGGGTTCACGCACGAAGATAATCGAGATGGTGGCGAGTTCGAGTGCCTGAAATGCGGGAAAGAACTGCACGCGGATTATAACGCCGCTCGGAATATCGGGTGGCGTCTTGTCCAGCACTGGCTCAAGTCTGGTGCTGGACGGGCCACCAGTCAACTGGCCCTCAAGTCAGGGACGCTGAACGCGAACGGCGATTACACGCCTTCCGCCTTGCGCGGATAGAGCGGGAGTCCACTGACAAGCCTCGAGGCTTGACCCCGAGGCGGTTGACCTACCAAGATGGTGCTCCAGATATTAACCAACAAAATGTAGGTCGTGAATTCGTGACGTTGGTTAATGCATTCGAAAAAGTCACCGACGTGCAACAGATTCAGTCAGTTGCAGTGGTAGCGAGGCGAAAGTCCACATGTAGTCGAGTGGATGGTATCAGACTAGTAACCATATTCGTGATGGCACTCGAACAGACCGAAGAACGGACTCTCGCTATGGATCGTTCCCTCCGTGCTGCAGCGGGGGCAGATCAGTCGGCCAGCGAGTCGAGTTTCTGGACGATCTTCGCGTAGACATCAGGAGCGCAGTACCAGCCCTCGTCGATCATTGCATCAATTACGGTTCGGGCATCGTCGACACTGAGTGTTCCCTCGCTAGCGAGTTTTAGCACGAGATATGCCGTCCCCCCGGGTTGTGATTCCCTCAGCCGCTGCGACGTCACGGCCGTACGTCTCATCCATCACGGCCACGCCATCGTGGGCGTCGGCGCAGGCGAGAACAGCGACATCGGCGTCGCTGAGGTTGCTGTTATCCTGGAGACGGGACAGCAGCGGGGTAGTCTCCACTGACACGACATCAAACCTGTCGGCATCGACGCTGCGCTCGATGTGACGGGCCTCCGGATATCCCTGGTCAAGACCGGTTTCGACGACCTCCTCGTAGATGCGTTCAGGAATAATACACGTCGTTTCCAGGTGCTCGACGAGTATGAGTCGGTCGACCTTCGCGAGGTAGATGAGCAGCGTGGTGTCGAAGACCCACATTCACAGCGCCTCGAGATCCGCGTCGAGATGGTCGTCCGCCACCCAGGTGATATCACGTTCTTTGGCGAGCTGGGCGAAATCCCAGACCGACATCCCGGCCAGCTCAGCCGCCTTGCTGAATGTGATGGATCCGGCCGCAAGCTGATCGAGTGCCTGTTCGCGACGCCACTCTTCGAGCCCCTCGGAGAGGAGTTTCCGAACGGCCGTGCTCCGGTCGAGCTTTTCCTCCTCGAAATATGCCTCGAGTTCGGCTTCCAGCTCGTCGGGAACGCGTGTCGAGATCGTCCCCATACTGTTTACTTCGTATGCAAAGTGTACAAACGCTTCGGTGCTTCCTAGAAAGGCTCCTGTGGGGTGAAGCCCGTCCACGGCCACTGAAGGAAATCCCGCCCTCCTTCTTCGACGCCCATCAACTCACAGTAGGGGACTATCTCGAATGCTTCGTCACAACAGTCCACCCATCAGGTAGTGACGAGTGGATTGTCCCTTATCCAGCGCAGACAGCCCCGCCCACAGGCAGTAATCCGGAATTCGATCCAAACGAAATTCGGGCTACTGTTACGCAATGTGAAATTAAACTGGAGTGATCAGTGACTCATAGTCGGCAGCACGTCCCGCCAGGGATGTATCTGAGCGCAAGAAGGAACCACCCCATCCACGGTAGCAAACATCCCAAACGGCTATATTCCAACA
The DNA here is from genome assembly GCF_041379815.1 of Halorubrum miltondacostae. Taxonomy (NCBI): domain Archaea; kingdom Methanobacteriati; phylum Methanobacteriota; class Halobacteria; order Halobacteriales; family Haloferacaceae; genus Halorubrum; species Halorubrum miltondacostae. The sequence goes on along the minus strand of NZ_JBEDNY010000009.1, from coordinate 59,323 downwards.
TCCCCAACACTAGGTTATGTCGAGCGGTACCATCGATATCGACGAGTTCGAGAACGCTGACGCCGACGAATTCGAGGAGCGGAATGATACCGAGCGAATCGTGCTGTTCCTCGACAAGAATGACGACCGGGCGTGGAAGGCGGCAACGATCGCCGAACAACTCGGGCTGGATACAGACGCCGTCAGTGCGATTCTCTCGCGATTGAAGGAACGCGGTCTCGTGCGGCACAAGCGCCCGTACTGGGCGATCACGGACGACAAGGAACGGCTTCAATCTGCCTACCAGCTCCACCGACACTACGAGACGGCAGACGAACAATACGGTGAGGCACCTCTCGAAGACCTCCAGACCGACGAGATGGAGGACGTACAGTGACTGCGTTCGAGGACTTGCCGAGCACTACCTGACCTCTCTCGTCGACGATCGCACCAAGGATGTGGCGAGCCAGTTGATCGACTACATATCGTCCTGAAAACCTCCCCGCACGGGCAGCCAGTATTCAAATACTCGTAGTACGATGGTACTACAATGAAATACGCGAGTGTCAGCGTCAAGTTCCCGGTTGAGCTCGACACCGAGATCGAGCGGTTCCTCGATGAAACGGGGATCTACACCAACAAGAGCGAATTCATCAAAGAGGCCTGCCGCGCCCATCTCCGCGAGCTTAATGACGATACAGCGATCGCCGCACTCCGGCTGGAGCAGCTGCTCGCTGAAGCTGAACAGAGCCACGAGTCTGCCAGTGAGATCGCCGCCGAGCTTACAGCACTCGGCGAGAAAGTCGATGCAGACGACCTCGAACGAGCCGTCGAAGAGGCACGAGAGGAGACGTCCGAACAGGTGTACGGGTCCGACGTGTGAAACGTCGACAGTGGATGACATCCTCCGCGCCGTGAACGGCGCGGTTTCCTGAGCGTTAGGAGATTATGGTTCGCAGGCCACCTGCTCTTGTGGGCGTACTCTGCCCGTGGATTTGTCGAACAGGCGAACCGCTGGCTGTGCCATCCAGCCGTTATCCCTATCTCCCCCATCACAGGCGAGATTCGGGAGTACCTTCTGTCGGATGTTTTCGGCTCCGTTCACGTCAGCATTAGCGACCAGCCCACACTCCTCACAGACGTACAGCCCGCGTTCGACACGCTGGCTGCCATCGGTGGTCCCGCAGGAACCACAGGACTTGGACGTACCGCGTTCATCCACGCGCTCAACAGAAATACCGTGTTCAGCGGCTTTGTATGCCAGCATCTTCGTGAACCTGTCGAACGCCCACCCATGTAGATCGAGGTTGCCGTGGTCACCCCAGTCGGTGTCCTCGCGAATACCATTCAGATCCCCCACAGCAATCGTCCCAACGTTTCGGGCGGCGCACTCGACTACTATGTCCTTCGAGACAGCGTGGAAGAAGTGTGTCCGGCGAGTCTCTCGCTTGCGGTCCAGCCGTTGTGCTTTGCGGGAGGAATTATCGTTGCACTTCGCTCGCTCTTTCTGGAAGTAGTAATCGTCCTCTTTGAGTGCGCCACCGGGATACAGCAGGGCATCGTCGCCAACCGCAACGGCGGCGAAGTTACAAATACCAAGGTCGATACCTGCCACTCGGTCGCCGGGTGCGTCCGAGTCATCAATCTCAACGTTGCAGACGATGTGCAACTCCCATTCGGTGCCGGTCCAGACTGCCCGGACTTGCTGGACGTTCTGGACGGTCACATCCGGGTCAACAGCGTACTCGCAGAGAATAAAGTCTCGACGCCCATCTTTCAGATTCCGCCCCTTCGAGAGTCGAATCCGATCGTGGTCGGGGTCGTGCTTGAACCCATCCTCTTTGAACGTGACCGTCGAGCGTGGATGGTCGTCGCCATGTTTGCGGTAGCCGGGTGGGTTCACGTTCTCGTCGCCATTCTCACGGAGTGCATACCACGAGTCGAACGCTTCAGCCAATTCTTCGAGAATTGCCTGGCTGGATTGTGCGTTCAAATCCGCGTAGCGTTCGTGATTCTTGAGGTACGCTTTGAGAACACCGTGATCTGGTATTGTGCCAGTTTCGGCCCAGATACGGTCACACGTCCACCGGGCGATATTCCAGAGCTTCGAGGCAGCGAATCCGAGCGAATCGAGGTCGTCACGCACCTGTTGATGGTTGCGGATGGAAGCAACGTAGGTGCGAGTGCCCTGATTCGCCATACATAGCCTGTTGTATGCCAGACTGGTAAGTTGTGTGTTATCGGAGTGAAAGTGAACGTAGAATATCCGGCCCGGCTGTTACCTCGTGGTGTCGTATTAGAGCGTACGCGATTCACTCCCGCCCTGCTCAGTCCTCGGTTCCAACAGAGCGTGGGAACGCTCGTCCTTCGCGGAAAGGGCGGGATTCTCTCGCTGTATCAAGATAGGAAGATGTCCTCTGGGCTCACGAGTTCGACCACCAAGTTGCTGGGGTTGAGGTACCGCTCGCTACGCTTCCGAATCCCGTCAGAAAGAACCAGTTTATCGATTACCTGCTGGTGAAAGATGTCGATTCGACACCCATCATCGTTCTCGAGGATTCGCTGAGCACCGAGCGCTTCGTATTCTTCGTCCGGTTCCCGAACGATATCGTAACCAAGTTCGAGCAGTACTGCTTGGAGCTGCCCGAGGTCATCACCGGATGCGACGATGAGATCGATATCCTTGGTAGTGGTCTTGAGATCCTGGAACGCCATTGCCCCACCGCCGATCAAGAAGACAGTGAGCGGATCGTCTAGCTGCTCGCCGATGCGCTCGAGTTCCGACCGAATGTACGAACTGTCGAATCGCGCCCTCATGCTGACACCCCGTAGTCCGCAGCCAATTCTTGGAACTCCTCCCACTCGGGAAGTCGAGATGCCCGCTCCTCGCCACTCGTGTCGAGATACGTGAGCAAGTCCTCGACGAGATTGTCGACGCCGTACTTTGTGGCCTGGTCACGCAGTTCGTCACGGTCGACGTCAACGTGGCTGAGCAGGAGCAGACAGTATGACTGGGTACGTGCGCCCGAATCGATCACGAGCATATGACAGCACAGCATCGCCGGCGAGAGATCATTCATCGTCTCTGAATGGAAGTAGTACCGACGGTCGCGGGCCAGAAGGGGCAGGTCGTAGGTCTGGAAACGCTCTGGCCCCGTCGAAAGGAAGTCCTCGGCGGTAATCTCATCTGCGGTCTGGACGAGGAACTCGTCGAGTGACTCCCAGAGAATGGTGTAGGTGTCGGTGTGTTGTTCGACGGTCTGGCGATGGTCGTGGTGAACGAGTTCCCGAGCAAGCGTACTCAGTTGTTCGAATCCCTCGTTCAGCACATATGCATCCTCGTCAGTTTCGTAGATGATCCCTCGATGCTGAAGTGGATCGAGGGCGCGATGGACGGTACTCCTGTGAATGTTGGCCCGGCGTGCGAGCTCCATTACGACCCGCGGAGTTTCAAGATAGTAGAGAACGCGGAGCGTCGCGCCCGACAACAGTTCAGGCCAGTCGATGTGCGAATACTCTTGGGTGATGTCTGTGAGGAGTTCGAGTGCTTTCGCGTCCGATGGCCGGATCTGCTTTGTTTTCCCTTGTCGACGCGTCTCGACGAGTCCGGTCGCTTCGAGACGATCGACAAGTTCAGACGTGTAGCTGAGACTGCGGTCCAGCTGGGTCGCAAATTCGGAGACTGTCTGTTCACCGTGAAGGACGGTGAGCGCGCGAACCTCGCCTTCGGTAAGCATCTGTTGCGTAGATACGAACCGATATTTAAATAACTTCGCTATCTCGCAACGAGTATAACTGACTCAGCTGAGGTTGCTGGGTGAGAAACACGATGAAGGCCCTCGGCCGTTCACGGGCGGCGCGCCGCCCGTTAGCTCGGAAGGGCCTGCTCTCCCGGTGACCGAGACGGCCTCGCCCTTTCTGAGTCCACCAGGACGGTAGCTGGATCGCCGAGTGTCGCGGCTGGGTGGACAGGTGTGTCCGTTATGGCCCGCACCGCTCGCCGCGTTCCGCCCTCCGCGTCGCTCGCGACCGACCATTCCGGGCGTGCGGGCGCTCTCCGCACCGCCCGCGCCCGTTCCGGGCTAAAATGGATGTGCCCTCGACGCCAGCGGGTATCCCCGTCGGTTGCGCCCCTTGCGGGCTTTCGCGTTCCAGCGCTTTATGCCGCCTGCGCTGTCGCGCGCCACACCGCGGCGCGCGTTCTCGGCGACAGTCGCCCTGGACACGGACCCGCACATCGGGCCGGACACGAGCGGGCATATCCCGCTGGCCGCTCGCTCCGGGCGGGTCGGCGCGCGGTGCTGGATGGTTAACCTCCTCGGGCGCGCTCTCGCTCGCGCCCACAGGGCGCTCGCGAAGGCGCGAGCGAGAGCGCGCAGATGGTTCTGTCGGTCGTTGTCGTCGGAAATCCGCGATGTTGAGGCATCGCGGTGTCGGCGCGTGAGCGCCTTCAGGAGCTGAACTCCAATGTCGAGTAAGAACGTCTTCGGTAATGAGGTTTCGGTCGATGAACAGGCTTTCGAGAAACACGATGACGTCGAGGTCGACGAGGACGGTTTCGAGGTCGTCGACGAGACGCCGGAGTTCCGGGCGACGGTCGATATGGAAGTGCAGGCAAAGGTCGATTCCAACCATCCGGACGCGCGGGTCGAGGAAGGTCCGGATCACCTGTTCGGGAAGACCCTCGAACAGGAAGAGCGTATCGAGGCACGGGAGGCCGAGCTGGAGCACATCAGTGCCCAGGCGGAACTCAGTCAGCAGGAGGGACGCGCGAAGCGGACGCGGGAGGTCGTCGTCGAGCAGTGTGGCCGTGACGAGCCCGAACCGGTGGAGCGCACGGATCCCCGAGAGAAGCTAACGCAGGAAGACCTCGGGGCGGTGAACAAGCAAGCGATGCGGATTAAGGAGGAAGTCGATGGCGGCTGGTCGAGGTCGGTCGTCGCGAAGCAGTTGGCCGAGAAGGTGCAGCGCGGCCAAGATATGACGAAGGCAGTGCTGGAGACGCTCGAAGAGCTAAAGGCGGTCCCCGGTGCAATCGTTCCCATCGCGGATGTGCCGGACGTCCCGGTCGGGGAGGTGACGGTTGAAGGAACAATCGAGACCCTCTGGGAGCCTTCCTCCTCAAGCATCCAGCAAGTCGGGCTGATAGCAGATGAGAGCGGGAAAATCAAGTTCACCTGCTGGGAGAAATCCGGGCAGACGGTGGTGCGAGAAGGTCAGACAGTGCGGTTCCGGGCAGCAGCCAAGAACTGGTACGAAGGCCGGTGCTCAATCGCGCTGACCGGGTGGTCGGATATCCACTTCCCGGAGCGCGGCCGCTGGTGGGAAGAGTAGCCAGCTGACGCAGCCTTCTTTTTTGCTGTGTGCCAGACCAGACCCAAGCCCCACCGCCCCACCCTCCGCTCCGTGCTCGCTCCTACCGTCGCTGCGCGCGCAGCCACAACCTCAATCACGAATCGACATCGAACTCAGAGAGGTCGACCTCTCGGTAAACCCATTCTTCGAAAGCAGCATCAACCAGCTCTTCGAGGGAGCTGTAATCGGAATTAGTTCGAATCGTTGTGTCCACGGCCTCTGGGAGATCGTCTACATCCGTCATCTCGTCAAGGTTGACCGGAAGCGCGTTCGCAAACGCCGATTGTGACTCGAACTCGGTCTGCTCACGTACGAATTCATCGGTGAACAACACTGACGCGCCCACGTGATTTAGAGCAATATCGACGATATCTTGATCGGCCCACTCCTCCAGTCGGTCTCGTTCGTCCTCCTCTAGTTCTTCGGCAGCCGCTGCGAATGCATCTTGGATGTCGCTCACGAGTTGTTCCATTCCCTTCATTTCCGCCACATGAGTCGCCGATGACTGCCACTCAATAAACGCAAACGTGATTTGCGCCAAGGAGACAGCCGTTAACTGGCCTGGACGGGCGAACCCTGCGTTCGACGGGCCAGCCAGTAGGAGGTCAGGCTGTTCAACGTCGGGGATATCGATGATACCGAGCCGGTCAAGCGTCCCCTTCGACCCCCCATGGACCGATTCGCTGGCTAACCGGTAATATGGCTGGTAGTGGTCCAGATCGCCAGCTTCCTGGAGCCCCCTAATCGACGGCCCGCCACCACCCTCGTATGCGTCTGCCGCCCACCCGGTTCCGTACCCGTTATCGTCGAAGTCGGATCCAAACCGCTCTACCAGCTCCACTTTCCCCTCTTCGAATGACTCCATCGTCTCATCCGCGATCTGTTCCTCATCAAGGTCGTCTGCGTGTTCTTGATACGTCTGAGCGAAGTAGTATTCCCAGAGATACCGGTAGTGCAGAAAACGCTCGGCTGTGTCGGAGCCTGCTTGCTTGATGAAGGAAGTGGTAATCGAGAGTTCGTGAAGGGATCTCCATCGGGCAAAGGCTCCATCAGCAAATCCGCCTTTGAGCAGGTGGTGGATCTCCATCGCGACCTGTACTGCCCGTGCGTGAAGTCGAGTCAGAGCGTCAAAGACGAAGTCCTGTTCCTGAGCTGCCTGGAGCCGATATTCCGAGTTGATTGCATCACCCGTTTCCTGCGACCAGATAATGAACCGTTCAAGCAGTTCCAAAGGTTCCCCCCAGCGATCTTCGATCCCGCGCTGAAATTCTGCCTTGGTTTCATAGAGTCGTCGCAATCCCTCGTCATCCTCGCGGACCTGCTGGTACATACTATCCCCAACAGCCTCAATGACCTCGTTGGTAGCTTCCGCGATCTCGTCTTCGGTGGGTTCCTCATCGAGTTCTCCTTCTTGGAGAAGTTCCAGAAGCTGGTCGTGGATTGCCTGAGAGAGTGGGTCAGTGTCGTTGGGCATCCTGAGTTACTCTTTCTCGTGTTTCAGCAGAGTGGATGATGGAGCTTTGGGAGCAATTGGAGTTTATTAACCCCTCAATAGGTGAGGGGCTCGCCGTACTGGCAAGTCCCTGAACACTGTGAGAACCATGGCAATCAGAGACATCTACGAAACTGACTTCGACGAGGACGTCCAGACGGAGTCGAGTGCGAACCAGTGCCCCGAGTGCGACGGCCGGGTCACCACCAACACAGTCGAAACCGTCTGCGAGGACTGTGGACTCGTCGTCGACGAGCAGCGGATCGACCACGGGCCAGAGTGGCGGTCGTTTGACGAAGACGAACGGGAGCGCACGGGCGCTCCGTTGACGGCGGCACGACACGATCGAGGGTTGTCAACGGAGATCGGCCGCGGGACCGATGCGAACGGGAACAGCCTCTCCGAACAGAAGCGACGCCGGCTGTTCCGGATGCGCCGTGAACAGACCCGTGGGCGGTTTCAGTCGAAAGCCGAACGCAACCTCGCACACGGGCTTAGTGAAGTCCGCCGGATCAGTAGTACGCTCGACCTATCCGAGACGATCCGTGACCAGGCCTGCCAGCTCTTCCGCAGCGCTCAGAACGAGGACCTCCTGCAGGGCCGCTCAATCGAGGCGATGGCCGCCGCGAGTGTCTACGGAACGTGTCGGTGCAACGGGCGGCCGCGAACCCTCGACGACATCACCGAGTCGGCGCGCGTCGAGCAACCGCGGGTGACGAACGCATACACGACGCTGAATACAGAACTCGGCCTACCAGCCCAACCCGTGACGCCCAGTGCGTTCGTCCCGCGGTTGGCGTCGGAGCTCGACATCTCCGATCAGATCCGGCAGCGGGCTCGGCAGTTGGCGGAAGCATCCGAATCGACCGGAGCAACCACGGGGGTTCGACCATCCGGGTTCGCCGCAGCCTGTCTGTACAAGGCCGGACGCGAAGACGGGATGTGGCTCACCCAGTCGGACGTCGCTGACGTTGCGAACGTCTCGGTGGTCACCGTGCGGACCCACCGCGACGCGCTGGACGAACTGGCTGTCTAACGCCCACGCCGTTGGGTTGTATTCCTGTTGAATGAGCGATTTGAGGACCATCGTTTAAAACTAAAGACGTAGCATGATACGGTCAGACGACTCTATGACCGGGCGTTACTCTGACTATGAAGCCCTCCGGCCGATCGGCGAAGCCACCCACGTTCCCGACGACCAGCTCACCGGTGGTGGCGAGCCACGGCGGCAGCGATCTGGGAGCATCGACGCGGGCTATCCAGACGACCCGACAGCAGCTGCGACCGAGTGTGAGTCCTGTGGCGCGTCAATCCCCGCCGGCCAAGCAAAGTGCCGGTTCTGCCTGACAAATCATCTCGGAAACGAAGCCATCAGGATGGACGAGACGGCAGATCCGACGCTCTTCGGCATCATCCATCTGGTCGTCGAGTCGACCACGTTCTACGGCGCCGTCGCGAAGGGCGGGGCCGCCGCAAACCTCCTGACCTCAAACGACGCGGAGCCCGCCGTCGACGACTATACGCTGCTCTACGATCTCGACGAACCGCCTGCGCCCCAACTGGCCGACCGATGGCCTCCGCTCCCCGCTGCGGTACAACTTGACTCAGCAGAGGGTGAGCAGCTTCTCAGAGCCGCCCGTGACCGGACAGGGTGGCACGGGCAGGAAGCGTCGGAGCGCCAGGAGCAGGCCCCGACGCGGCTCTACGACCAGCGTGGGGACGGCATCCGCGACACGTCACGGCTTACTGAAGTCCTCGACGACACCGACGACGCGGTGTGGCTGGTTCCAGCGATTGCCCTCCAACAATCCGGTGCAGAGAATAGTACTGGACACTCACGACACGAGCGGCCGAACAGAACTCATCTCGAGTGCCAGGAGTGCGGTCGAGAGACCGAACATCGGTTTCGTGAGTTCGAGACCGTCCCTGACGACGAGTGGACTGGGCAGCCGATGTGGGGCTGTCAGCGGTGCGGGACGCCCCGCTACGGGCCCGAACCCGAAGCCGGCCAGTGAACTATCTCGACCTACTCAGCGGCTACCGCCGCTTCCTTGAGGTCGGGGCTCCCTTGCTCTCGCGTTGGACTTCCTGTTTCAACGACGGTGCTTGCAGATACCGACCGGGAATGGTCGTCACCCGCAGAGGCTCCAGACTCCAGCAGGCGTTGTACTTCGGGCTGTCCCAGCCCTAGCTTTCCCAATCCGCGCTCAAAGACGGCGGCGGATTAACCAACATCTCTGGTCTCGGCTCGGTTTTGTTGGTTAACAGAAGCCAGCTTGCGACCAACCTCAGACTGCCCTACTGACTGCCCACCAGTGTTTTTCGACGCCGAGAATCGGCGGAGGCGCGCATATGGACCCACGAGACACACCCGGCTACCGGCTGCACCGCGCGCTCAGCAATCTCACCAGTATCGACGGCGAGCAATTGGAGCCCGCCGACCGAGAGCGGATCAGCACAGCAACGACGCTTCTGGAGCAGGCAGAACTCCTCACCCGACCGGATACGACAGCGGACATCGACATCAACGGAGAGTCCTGACCGCACGACGCGTCGGCAATGCGGGCGTCCTGTGGCCGCCACAGCCTGAGCAGTTGTTTACCCCTGAAGGGGGGTGCGGGGGAGCGAGAACGCTCCCGAGAACAATCTATGGTAACACTCCAAGCCGCAACGGCATCGACCGGCGCGCTCGTAACAGACCCACAGGCAGTCCGCGAACTCTGTGAGAACCACCGCTTCGGGACGCTCAACTGGGAGGTGGACGACGACGGCGAACTGGTCATCTGGGGCTACGACAGCTTCGACGTGTACGAGGCTCGTGAGAACGGGCTTCCTGACTACGACGGTGGCATCGTCACCCACGAGTTCCTCCGGTCGCTCGCGGAGTATCTCGAACCGAACGAAGAATTCGACATTCAGACAGCCGGATTTACCAAGTGTCGATTTCCCGTGCTGGCGAAACGGTACGTCGTCCGCGACGGTGAGGTCCTGTACGCGGACCTCAGTTCCCCCGACCCGATCGACGAGTAGCGTTGTTCGTCCCCCGGGAGGGGTGCGGGGCATCCAGTCGTGGGTCGTCCTACGAGGTGATTGTTCAATGGGCCACCTCGCACTCGTTGCGTACGAACGAACTGATGGACAGTACACGCTCCACTACACTCACTGGGGTGCTGCAGACCTGAAAATGAAGTACCGCATCACGGCCGAAACACCGTTCGGTGGCGACGACACCGACTCCAAGTGGGCGAAACAGCTCTTCACGGAGTTGGCCGATGGCCTCGAGGCAGAAGCCGTCGACGGCTACCTCGCCGACAAGGATCGACCATCGACGGTCGTCGAGCCGAAGCCCCGCGCCACCGGGCTTACCCTCGACGAGATCGTCGCGGACCATCTCGACTATCTCCATCACGAGGCGTTCTTCGTGGTGTCGACGACATTCGAGGTGACCGCCTACCGGACGCTGTGGTTTGGCCTGCAGTACGACTCGGAGACAGTCGACCACGGCGAGACGGTCGGAAACGGCGCGCTCGCGACCGTCCGATGGCACGACGGCGAGCCGGTCGGCGACGGCCACCTGCAGGGCCAGTTCGCGGCCCTCAAAGACGTCGTCGGCGATATGCTCGACAAGGGCGTCTTCACGCCGTCGACGGCGAGACAGTATCTCAAGCAGAAACTCGGCGAGTGGGTAGGGAAGCGCCAGGAGTTGCTCATCCCCAACTCCGCTCACAACCCGGTTCGTCCTGATTAAGGATTGTACGGTTCGACGACCTCCAGTACGGCGGGGGCTTCATATCGGCGGTTGCGCTGTTGACCAGTTGTCTCTCGCAACACATCGTCATCCCAGAGGCGCCGGATAGCCTGATTGACCGCCGGTTGTGACCGGTCGAGCGCCGAGACTGCCTGTGGTTCGGTGAGATAGGGATGTTCGATAATAAAATCGATGAGTTCCCGAATGACGACACCTTGGCTCTGGTACTGCTCCCGGTAGCGATCACGGAGAGCAAGCAGTTCTCGAGCAACAGTATACGCCTCACGACCCTGTTCGGCAATCGCCCCCACGAAGAACGACACCCACTCCGTCCAGGCCCCGTCGCGACTCACGGCTAGAAGTCTGTTGAGATAGGCATCACGGTTCGCGTTGAAATACGACGAGGGATAGAGATACGGGCCAGGTAGCAGATCCCACTTGTAGAGCGCCAGCATCACAAGGAGGCGACCGAGCCGTCCGTTACCGTCCTGAAATGGATGGATCGTCTCAAATTGATAATGGATAAGCGCCAAATCGACTAACGGTGCGTATGTCGGCCCTGATCGGATGTACTGGAGCAGACTCCGGAGAGCATACGGAATGCTCGCCGGTGGTGCTGGGACAAATCGTGCCTCACTAAGTGGTGTCCCTGGTTCATCGATACCCACAAGATCCTCACGAAATTCGCCTGGGTTCTTCTGCTCACCACGGGCCCCCTGTAGCAAAATTTCGTGTAGCCGACACAGTAACTCCCGATCCAACGCAGCACCCTCCCGAAGCGATTCGATCCCTGTTGTGATCGCCTCAACATAATTCTGGGCCTCCGTGATGTCAGCACGCTCTGTTGCAGTCGTCCCAGGCTCCTCGCCAGCTTCTCGCCGATAAATATCCGAGAGTGTGAGCCGCGTCGTCGTCTCAATATTCGAGGAATCCACAGCCTCGCGGTGGATGAGCGGACTCAGAATGACCTCCGGTGAATCGAGCCACGTGTCCAAATCCGAGAGCTGGCCCACGGCGTACATCGCATCCCCGTTCTCGGTAAGGAGGTCATGGGTCGCGCCAAGATCCGGTGGGAGCGGATCCGGGCTGAAGGCAAAAATCCCATCGACCATCTCAACCTCGCCAGGCGGGTTTTCAGCAAAGTCTTCAGGCCGCATTGTTATCCAATTCACGCCCTGACACAGATATAGATAACGATATGGCCAATCCCCTATCCAAATTTGTGGAAGTATACTCTAAGATAGCTCTGTCTCGAATAGCCTATCCAAATCAGCCAGAGCTTCGCCAGTAGATTTGCGTGGCATGGCTTGCCTCTATACATTCGTAGACCGATCTGTGTCGAAGCAGATGGTGGTTTTTCTGGGGCAGAAAGGACTGAGCCCCACCGTAGGCTCGTGATTTGATGCCCGAGAAACCAGACGACGATCCATTCCACGATTGCGAGTTAGATCCCGACGCGGTCCTCGGGACACGAACCTTCCACGATGTCCTGTTCACCGACGATACCGAGACGCCGGTAAACCTGCTCACCGGCGAGACACCGGCACATTCGCAAGCGACCGTCGAGAAAGCGAAGAAGTTCGCTGCGAGTATCGACACGGACACACCACAAATCGCGCTCCCGGCCTCTGTCGAGACGCAAGTCGAGACCCAGAGCAAGCCCTACACCTCAGCTGCGTTCTTCCACTTCAAGGCGACGGGGTCACTCGAACGACATCGTGCCTACCACGCCGCGTACGGCTCGGATGCGTTCACCGTCGACTTCGAGGCCGACTACGCGTCGGGCGATCTAACCATCACAGTCGAGCGAGCGAACGAGTCCTAAAAATCGACCGCTAGATCAGGTTTTTCGAGCGCCGGCGATGGGTGCCGGCGCAGCAGGAGCGAGCGAGCAACGACTCCCGGTGCGTCGGCGCTTCGAGGTGTTCGAGATGCACATGGTGATTTACGCTCTGGTAGAAGCATCGACCCACGACGACGCACTGGCCACCGGAAAGACGGTGTTCGACCGCCTGGTCGGCGCGGACCCACATGCCGGCGCAGTCTTCGACTACCACGTGACTTTTGATGAGGAAGACACGTCCGTTGCGGGGAAGGCGCGATGGGGTGAGCTCCCGACCGCGGCCCCCGTCGACTCCGACGACGGCCAGGACCTGCTCGAGCGTGGCTGGGAGGCGACGAAAGAAGAGTTCGAGCGCAACCTTGAGCGAGTGAAGGAAGCGCTCAACGAGCTCTCCGACGAGGAGATCATGCGTGACGAAGACCTCGCCCGCCACGCGTTCCATCAAGTTGGTGCGTACGACGGCCCGACGATCTTCCTGTATAACGAACACGCGAACGGCATCCGTCACCGTGAGCAGCTGGATCGAGTGCTGGAGGAGAGCGAGGAGCTCTGGATCGTGCCCGCCGACGTCCACTTTTAACAGATGCCCCGGATCACAAACTGGCGGCGTGAAAGTCGCACGCCGACGCTCGAGTATCGTAACACCAAGACTGGCGCTCGGGCTGTCCTACACCGAGCCCCGGACTCGTACCGCTACAAGTGGCGTGGCGCGATCATCGTCGACGGCTACCCAGTATGGTCGCGAGGGTACGAGACGAAGGACGCGAAATCGTTCCGTGACGAGCTCCGCGACCAACCTGCTCCCGAGATGAGTTGTCCAGAGTGTCTGGACGGCGACGTGGTCATCGGTGGGAAAACTGCTGACGGCGCGAAGGTACAGCGCTGGTTCGAGTGTCGGAACTGTGGGTACGAAGCGCCCTCAAGGATTGTGTACGGCGCCGAGCGTTGAGAGACATACCCACCTTTACCGTGTTAGAAATCGGTCTCGAATTCGTCTTCGTCAGGCAGCATCTCAAGTGCCTCCTCAGCAGAAACAGCTTCAGGAGACCCATTACCGTCTTCATCTCCGGCTTCTCCGGCTGTGGGAGCGGACATACAAAACCAGACACAGTGTAGTCAGATAAACCTTTACCGGCAGTACAGCACCAAGCAACATCCCTGACGACGAAATTCCTGAAAAGTGCGTGCACTCACTCAGACCAACGCCCAGTACAACACGGTCGTGATAGTTAGCAATTGAGAGGCGGATCTATTTTCAGCGGCATCGGTGGCGTTTATTTCTGGGCCGGAATGAGTGGCCCGTCTCAATCGGGCCAGATTCACAGATGAGTTTAGAAATCATCGACCGACACAGTGAGGCACTGTTCGAGTTCCTCTGGTGTCCCGTTTGCGGGCACGAGGTATTCAGCCACATTCCGTTCGAGGGCGTGTTCTGCAGGAACTGCAATACGCAGGTTGAACTCCAAGAATCCCGAGAGACACGCGGCTACGAGGAAGCCGTTCTCGCTTGCTTCGACACCCACTCAACGTGGAACCTCCACGTCGACGAAAAGCTCCGTCGCGACCTACCCGATGGGTCGGCGCGGGTGAAGATCCTCGGCGCACCGGGTGCCTACGAGGTCGACTGGTGGAGTCCAGCACCTGGGGAGGATTGGGAGCCAGTCGAGCGTGGTGAATTCGACGACGTGGAGGAACCAGACGAGGTGTCACATCTCGCGTAGTGGATAGCAATCCCGCTACGACTGCGTAGTGTTGTTCCTGCGCCGGCGATGGGTGCCGGCGCACATGTGCCGGCGAGTACCGATGTCGACACGGAGTCAACTCCGATTCGTCCAACGAGTCGAACAGACCGATGAGGCAGATGGCGGCGCCGACCGCGTCGCGCAGGTGTACCGGCATTCGGACGGCTACCCGGGGAGCGTCCTCCAGGATCTTGCACAGCTGAAAGAGCTGCTCGATGCGACCCGTGCCGAGCGCGGACCGGGTTACACGGCCGCGACGTTCGTGTTCCTCAACAAGCTCTCGACGGTCGACCTCTATCTGGATGGCGACCCAGAGCGAACGATCGACGCGGCTCAGCCAGCGGATCTCCTCGAGCCGTCCAATATGGAGCACCTCAACCAGCCGCTGTTCCTGCTGGGCTACGGTGTCGAGAATCCGGCTAACGGCATCCACGGCGACGAGGAGTACCTCTACGTCGTCGAACTCCCGACCCGGAACCCGTTCGACGAACTGACAGAGTGGACAGTCAAAGTGAGCGGTCACTCTGCATTCCCCCGCTGGGACGGCCCGACCGACGAGGCCTTCGAGCGGGCGAACTGGCAATTCCACGGGTCCCTCGAGGACGCGCTCGCAGAACTGGTCCGGGACGAAGCAGTCGTCAAGTAAAATGCCAAATCATATTTATATAGATAGGGTTTAGAAAGACCCAGATGATTTCGAAGGCCGGACTCGCCGTACTTGACGCGCTGAGTACCGGCCGTGAAGCAACACCGGAGGAACTTGCGGCCGAAACCGGATATTCACGAGACCATCTCTACGAGGTACTCGACGAATTCCTCGCAACGGGATTGCTCGCAGAAACCCGTAGCCCCAGCAATCAGCGTCGAGTCCGCATTGCGGAACATCCCGTCACCGAAGCGTATCGAACGCTCCAGTCGGTGTTCAGCCACGTAGACTGGACGGAACTACTCTCGCCAGCTGCCCTCCGCGTGTGTTGGTATCTCGATAGACCACGACACATCGCTGATATCGCAGACCGACTCGGAATCACTCGACAAGGTGTCCACAGCGCGTTATCGCCGCTCAAGCACCGAGCGTTACTCTCCAGATCCGATCCGAAGTATGCCCTCCAAGACGAGGTCTCGCCGCTGTTGGCGTTCGTCCGGGCCGCCGTAGAGCACGAACATCGATCACGAGTCCGAGAAATCGCTCCCAGCGCCACGATCGCGTGGTGTGATCCGAAGCGATCCCTCGTTCGCGTGCAGACCGGTGAGGATACAGACGCACTCCAAGCAGCTCCGGACTGGAAGATGACCGGACTGGGCCGGTTCGCAGTGTATGGTCTACAGTTTTTCCTCGCCGGCGAGCCTCCGTTCTGGTATGCTCCAGACGAGGAGCTACCGCCTGCTGAAGTCGTGTGCCATACGCTCCTTCTCGATAGCGGATCCCGGCGCGTCAGTTATTCGATGCTGCTGATCGAGGCGGAGGATATCGATCAGGAGACACTCGTCGAGACCGCACAGTGGTACGACCTAGAACCTACTGTGAAAGCGTTGTATCGGCCACTTCAAGGTGACTTCGACAGGCCAGATGATCTGCCCGTCATCCTCCCAAAGAAGGACGAATATATGGCACTCAAAGAGCAGTACGGAGTCGCGTAACACCAACCCAGAAGCCCAGCGGAAAATTGCGACGGGTTAGATGATACCGCCGATCACGAGTAGTCCGACGACAAGCAGCAGCGTCGCAACCACGCTCCCGCCAGCCAGCTGCTTGTTCTCCATTGCCTTCTCGTGGAGTGACATCTCGGCGTACTCCTCTCGGAACGCCTCGAGGTTCTCCTCGTCGTAGAAGTACTTCATCTTCAGCGCGAACCGTTCGGTCACCGCACAACCTGTACAGACCGGATCCCCTTCGAGCCGTTCGGTCTTGCTGTGGCTGCCGCAGGCGATCGCCCCGCAGTTCGGACAGTAGGTGTACGTCTCGTCAACGCCGCTCGTTTCGCAGTGGACGCAGCGATGAATCCCGTCCTCCAGAGTGACCCGTGAAGAGCCAGCAGCATAGTCTTCAGGCAGACCAGTACCTGAACCTCGAGATTCCTGTGGGGATGCTCGATAACGACTTCCGCAATCCCGACCTGGAACGATTCGTCGATCGGTTCTTCGAGCACGAGCCACAGGTCGGTGACATCGGTGACATCTACGAACCAGCTGACGCCGACGCCCACGTCGTTGCCGCTCGCGAGATCCAAGCGAGCTACCCCGAGGCCGATCTCATCGTCGTTCCGAAGTCAGGGCGGTGATCGACGCGATTCCCGAGACCCTCGTCCTCGGGTATTCACGAGGATACGCCGACCGCCTGGCCCACGAGTTCTCCGACCCTGCCGATTGGAGAGGGCGGCGCGTCCACATCCTCGGCGGGAGTCCGCCCAAGCAGCTCGACGCCATTCGACAGTTGACCCGACCGACACTCACGGACGAGCCACCAGCCGACATCGTCGGCGTCGACTGGAACGGGCTGCATCGCGGCGCGCAGTTCGGTGAGTTCTGGACGGCCGACGGCTGGGACGACAGCGGTCGCGACGCCGACCACGTCACCGTGCGAAAGACGGTGCGCCACAGCCTCGCTCGCGTCCGTGAGTTTTGGAGGGCCCACGGAATCTGGCCCGAAACGACACCGCAAAACGAGGGGCTCAACGTCGAGTACGAGGGTCCGAGTCCTGCCGATCTCGAGGACGCTGCCTGTACCGAGTGCGGGACGAACGTCTGGCGAACTCGCCGCGGCCCGTACGTCGCCGAATACGATATCGGCGCAATCTGTGGATACTGTAGCTACGGGTGCTACTTCAGCCACCGTCACCGGAACAACCTGGAGGAGATCGCCGGCGAGCAGAGCGTCTACCTCCCGCCGGCGTGACTTCGCGACCTGTTTTTCGTGCCCCCAGAGAGGGCGAGGGCTCCTTCGAAAGCTCTCAGAGGTGATTTATTATGAGTCAACAACAGAGCGTTGACAACGTCTCGATCGACGACATCCCAGTCGATATCGCCAACACACAATCAGGTGAGGTCGATCCCACTGAGGTCCCCGATGAAATCGAATCGATCACCCGGGGACTTGCCGGCGACCATCCGCCGACAAATCCCATAGTGGTTCTCAAAGCGGCTCGCTGGTGGTATCTACACGGGAAGGGGGGTTCAGATCCCGCCTTCCAGTGGGCCATCGAATGGACGCGTCACCTTGCGATCGACACGCCGAGCGACGTCGAGCAATTCGACGAGTTTTGCGACTACCTCGTTACGGTCGGCTTCGCTGACGAACGCCACGAACTCCGCTAACCGACAGACTCGGTTTTTTGGACGCCCCTGAGGGGTGCGGCGCGGTCTGAACAGACGCAGTCGCCGTGACATTGATTCGGTGAACACAATGGCTACGACCAGTGATTCGTCGGTCTCCTTCGACCAGACCGACACGCGATCCGACGAGATGCACAGCACGATCGAACAGTGGATCGACGACCTCGTCGCCGGCGTCGACGACGCACAGGCCAGCGCGGAATTCCAGGAGTGGCTTGACGTTCAGAGTCGCTTCCACGACTACTCGTATCGGAACGCGCTCCTCATCAAGCGGCAGTGTCCCGAGGCAACCCGCGTGGCGGGCTACCGGACGTGGCAGGAGGAGTTCAACCGCCACGTCGCGGAAGGCGAGTCGGCCATCTGGATCTGGGCGCCGATCATCACGAAACGCTGCCCGGAGTGCGAGAACTCGCCGAGCTACCACGAGGACAGTGACTGTGACTACGACGAGACGCCGCCCGAGGAGTGGTCCGAGGGCCTCGTGGGATTCAAGCCTGCGCCGGTGTTCGATGTCTCCCAGACCGAGGGGGAATCACTTCCCGACCTGGACACGGAAGCGACCGGGGACGCCGGCGACCTCGTCGAACAGTTGACTGCCGCTGCCGACGACCTCGATGTGACGGTACGAATCGTTCCGGAAGCGGAGTGGACCCACGGCGAGGCGAAAGGCATCTGCGAGCAGCTGAGTCTCGTCGATATGCAACCGCGTGTCGAGGTGCGTGATCGGGCAAACGAGGCCGACCTTGCGCGGACGCTGATCCACGAGTACGCGCACGCCTTGCTCCACTTCGACGTCGACGACGACACCGAGCGGGCGAAACGCGAAGTCGAGGCCGAAGCCGTCGCCTACGTCGTCGGGCGCTACTGCGGGCTCGACACGAGCGGGTCAGCGTTCTACCTCGCTGCGTGGGAGTCGGACGGCCCCGAGGTCTTTCGCGAGCGCCTCGGCCGGATTAGTCGAACGGCAGAGGAACTCATCGACGTTCTGGAGGACGAATCCCCGTCCTCACCCATTTAACCAACGTGGTAATGAATTTCTTCCGCCCTGTTGGTTAAGTTTTCTGCGCCCGCCAGCCTCGTGTTTCGTTAATCGATTTTAACCAAGCAGCGAAGGCTTGTACCCACAGGATCCGACATATCGCGATTTTCTCTCGTTGCGCAAAATCGTCCACTATCCGAGCAAACGAAACGAGGGCTGAGACAGTCCATCACCTATCTGATCTTAGCCAATTTTGAAATAGCCAATTCAAAATTAGTCTATTCGAGAGTGTTTTACTGGTGGAGGACGACGGGTGCCTATGGAGCGTTTCGTGGACCGGGACGAGGAACTCTCGCGACTGCGAGAGTGCTACGACTCCGATCGGGGGGAACTGGCGGTTATCTATGGCCGGCGCCGTCTCGGCAAGACCCAACTCGTGCAACACTCACTTCGGGATCGGGACGACGCTGTCGTCTACCAGGCGACCGAGACGACGACACAGTTCCAGCTCGACGAGTTCGTCGACGTCGCCGCCGAGACGTTCCCTGGCATCACGAATATCAAGCAGAACTGGGAGGCACTCCTCACATATCTCGGTGACCAGAACGCGGTCGTCGTCTTAGACGAATTCCCCTACCTCATCGACGCCGACGGGAGTCTTCCTTCCGTCATCCAGCGTCTCTGGGATCAGCACTTCCAGCAGACGTCCGGAACGCTCGTGCTCGTCGGCTCATCGATCAGTATGATGGAGGAGGCTGCTCTCCTCGGGAATAGTCCGCTCTACGGCCGCGCCACCGTGAAGCTGGACCTCCGGCCTCTAGACTTTGCCGCCGCCCAAGAGTTCCTCCCAGACACTTACACGCCCGAAGAACGCGTGTTCGCGTGGGGGATCGTCGGCGGTGTCCCGTACTACCTCGACGGAGTGGACCTGAGTCGGGATCTCGGAACAGTGCTCACTGAGGAAGTGCTCTCACAGCGAGGGTATCTCCACAACGAACCCGAGTACGTTCTCCGTACCGAGTTGACTGACCCCAATCGGTATTTCGCGATCCTCACCGCGATCGCTGCGGGGAAGACGACATCGAACGAGATTGCGCAAGCGATCGGGATCGACGGGAAGCAGATTTCTACGTACACGCAGAAACTCGAGCGATTACGGCTCATCGAGCGGGAGGTTCCGCTCACGGAGCAGAAGGCGAAATCTCGCCGCGGTCGGTATCGACTCCTCGACCCGTTGTTCCGGTTCTGGTTCCGGTTCGTCTACGGGAACGAAGACCGCTACGAGCGACTCGGCGAAGACGCCTACGAAGCACTCATCGAACCAGAACTCGCAGACTTCGTCAGTACGGCATTCGAGACGCTCTGCCAGGACGCTCTCCCGGATCTCTACCCGGACAAGCTCTTCCTCATCCGTCTTTAGTTAAGCCTCACACCTCGGTTGTGTAGCGGTAGCGAGCGTCTCTTGTAAGATTGGTCGTTGCTGGTGGATCTTTTGAGCGTCTTCGATCAGCCGGTCGAGCAGCGGCGGCGGTGAGTAGCCGAGGAACTCACCGAGTTCGTGGAGAATGAGCTGGGCGTGCGACCGGAAGGTCGCCGCCCAGCGCTCTGTCGGAAACACAAGCTCATCATCCGCCTGCTCAGTGACTAGATCCAACAGATCGCGGCTTACAAGCAGCGACAGCAGCGCTGCGTACAATAAGATCCTCACCACGTGTTCGTCACTCGTGTCGAACTCGTCCAATTCGTACTGCGTCTTCAGCTCCCGGAACAGCAACTCAACTTCCCACCGACAGCGGTAGATCTCCGCTAAATCCGCCGGAAAGAACTCCTCCCTAGCTAAATTCGTCATGTACAGGTGGTAGTCGTCGGCGTCCTCGTTGCGGACGCCGACGACGCGAAATCGCTTCGTATCCAGCGACTGTGTCCCATTGTACGGCCCCCGTTTGAATTCGACTTCGACCTCCACATCGATGTATTTCCGGTCAAGGTCATCGAGAACAGCTCGGAGCTGCTTGCCCTCTAAGGGAATGGCGCGGCCGCGCCATTCCCGTAATTCTGCCGTAATCACCGGGTTTGCGTTCTGCTTCAGCCGACTCACGAAGTAGCCGTCGTTCTCGTCGATCAGCGCAAACCGGCGGTACTTGAAGTAGGCAAGATCGAACAACACGAGGCGATTCTCAAGCCACGGCCCTGTTTTGAACAAGGTGCTGTCGTGCGTTTTCTCGTTAGCAGTATCGAGCCGTTCAATCGTCTGCTCTGTGGCATTGTGGAGCAGGTGGAGCTTCGCTCCAGCCTGCTCCTCGTGGCGGGCTTCGAATTGGTCTGAGAGAAATTCGTGTAACCGCAACACCGTTCCATCAGCGATCATCACGTCTCTAAATCGGTCGATATCAGCGTCAACAGCGTTAGGAACAGCGACCTCGTCGAGACCGCGCTCGACGAGGTCGCGGAGATACTCTGCAAGCGTCGGTGTCAACCGCTGATAGAATCCACCCGGAGAGATCGTCTCATCGGCAGTAGAGTTGTAACAGCGTCTAAACCCGGCGAGTGTTCGGCTTTCGCCTGCGGCGAAGCCGAACACGAACGCCCAAACGAAGGCAGGGATCTGGAGCTTGCGGTCACGTTCGACCACGCCGAGTTCCTCGGCGTGCTCTTCGAGGAACTCAGAGGGAAACAGTGTAGTGAGTCGACGCATAATTCGAGATGAGGAGTCCTTGTCGTGCACAGACTGGACTTCCTCATTCCTTCCGAAAGATGCCTCGATAAGCCGCCGCTATCTCGCGGTTTCTCGCTTAACTAAAGACAGATGAGCTCTTCCTCGATATCGGGCGCTGGTGGTACAAGGACCACGAGATCGACGTCGTCGGATTCGCTGACGAGGCAACGATGGTCGTTGGGGAGTGCAAATTCACGAACGCGCCTATGGACTACAGCGCGCTCGCATCGCTGGAAGAACACGCCGAAGCGGTTCGATGGACGCCACGAGACGGTGGAGACGTCGACATCGAATACGCGTTGTTCACGCGGAGTGGTGCGACCCAAGCCGTCCGCGAAGCAGTCGCCGAGCGCGACGACCTCAACCTGTTCGACCTCCGAGAGATCGTCCGTATCCCGTGACTTCTCCCACGACTAACGTCCTGTTTCTTACCCATAAGTTCACCAAGTTCCAAACAGAGGTTTCAGACGCTGTCGACCCCAATCTATACTCAGAAGATCGAGGTGAGGAGTGAGCCGGGCGATGATCTCGGCAGTCGGGGGTTACTGAGGACGCTCGCCAGATCCAGCCAGCAGACCCACACAAAGAATAATACTTTTGTCTGTTACACAAATTTGTGTAGCTATAGAATGTATGAGGTGTGCGGTGAGAAGGAATTCAAGGTCCTCCTCGCGCTCGATCCAGGCGATTCCATCTCCGGCGTCGCGCGGAAGATCGACGAGAACCGGGAGACGATTCGGCGCGTCGTGAACCGTCTCGAGGAGGCCGGCTACGTCGTGTATGATGATGGTCTCCAGTTCCTTGATCAGACGATTCGGGATGTCGGGCTCGAGTTCCTGGCCGCAGCAGCGGCTACCTCGCCGCCGTCAATCCCGGAGGCGTACGTCCTTCCGCAGTTCGCTGGCATGGACTACGCATTCACCGCTATCGATGCAGTCTACGTCTGGACTCGCGGTGGCTATCAAGTCGCTCGCGAGCCGGATGATTATCCGCTGTTCATCGCCGTCCACGAGTCAGATTTTGACGCCTGGACAGCGTTCTTCGACCGATTTGGGATCCCCACTGCGGAGGACCGCCAACCTGCCGACGGTCTCGACGGCGCTATTCAGGTTGTCCTCGAGCCACGGGCAGAGATCGAGGCTGAGATGGTCGACGGACGACCCGTCATTCCGCTTCAGGACGCTGTTGCGTTCGCAAACGAATACTACGCAACCTTCGAGTCCGCACTCGACATGCTCGACCGGATGTACGACCAGGTCGACACCGATGTGAATTATCGCCGGGAGCCAACCTGAATGAGCCAAGAAGACCGCAGTCAGTGACTCACGACTGAAGTCGTGGGCTTTTCGGTGGACTCCCGTTCTGCCGACACTGGGGTGTCGGACGCCACGTCAGTCGCGTTCACGGTCATCATCCCCGACTTCAGGGCGTACTGACAGAACGCCCCTCCAGCGGGGGACTTCTGCCCTCGCTAGAGTTTTCGCGCGAGTTTTCGCGCCACGTTCTTCGCCGCGTTGTAGTCTGCATTTGCCTGATAGGAACAGTCCAAGCACTCGAAGTGTTGACCATCCCGGTTTTCCTCCAAGATACAGCCACACTTCGAGCATTGCTGGCTCGTGTACTGTGGCTCTACTGTAGCCACGACGACCCCGCATCCGCTTTCTGTGCGTGGCTGCCGCTAAGAAATAAAGCGGCCAGAGCGAACCGACGCTGTTTATCCGCGCCTCAACAGGAGCGGAGGCGATCATCAGTGGGCAATCCTGACAGTCAATCGTCTAACACAAGCAAGCTTTCACCAGAACAACGGCTCGAATCCCCGAATACCCGACTCATCAACGCCGGCATTGTGACGATTCACGACATGGAGACGCTGCGAGCGTGCGTCGCCTACGAGAACGCGAATCAGCAGCGCGTCCAGGTCCTCCGCCGGCTCGAAGATCAGGCCAGTGAAATCCGCTCACAGGACGGCTGACGCGACAGCTAGGGGCAGTTTGTCAGGGCCTCGGTGGGTGGAGACTCGAATGAGATGACCGACCTAAAATCGAGATTCAACGACAGACCGCGTTCGGTGATGATGGCCAGCTCGAAGTGACCGAAACGAGCATCGAGACATCACTCGAGGACTTCGGCGCTGACGTGGATCACCGCGACCGCGATTCACGACTTGGCCGACCCGAGGCGAGCGAGTTCGGCGTCGACGATCGGCCCGAAGTCGAGCACTCAGAAGAAGGCGATCAGCCCACGCTCTTCGCTGATACGGCCGAGGACCAACAGATACTCGCCGGCGACGATGCGGCCGCTCGCTGTCTCTTCGAGGAGTAACTATGACACGACTCACAAATTGGACGCGAGAGAGCCGTACACCGACCCTGGCGTACCGACATACAGAGATCGACGCTCAAGCAGTCCTGCACCGAGCACCAGATTCGCACATCCACACGTGGCGGGCCGGGATTCTCGTCGAGAGCTACCCGTGTGGTCGCGCGGCTTCGCGACGAAGGACGCCACGGCGCTTCGGGACGAACTCGAAAAGCGCCCCCAGTCGGAGCTCCGCTGTCCAGAGTGCCCGAACGACGAGGTCGTCGTCGGCCAGAAGAGTGCCGACAGTGCGAAGGTCCAACGGTGGTTCGAGTACCGGGAGTGGGGCTACGAAAGCCGCTCAGCACTTGTCTACGGTCCCGAGCGCTGATTCTTAACAAGGAAGCAGACGACAAGCGGAAGACGCAGTGGACTCGACCTGACCGGTGGGTTCAAGACGATGGGTAAGGAATTCTTACGTAGAGTCACTCATGAGTACTGACGACCCGGAAGTCGCGACGGTGACATCAAAGGGGCAGATCACCATCCCAAGTCGGCTACGCAAACAGTTCGGCCTCGAACAGGGGACGAAACTGATGGTCGTTCCAACGGACTACGGCCTCGTGCTGAAGAAACTTGAGCTCCCCTCCGTCAAGGAGTTCCAGCAGCGTGTCGAGGAGCGTGCTGAAACGGTCGATCTGTCGATAGACGAGGTCAACGAGCTGGTCCACGAAGCGCGGGGCGCCGATGAATGAGAGCCGTTCTCGACACGAATGTCTTCATTTCGAGTGTCATCTCTACGGGTGTCCCCCACGAAATCGTCGTCAAGGGGTTTAGCAGCGAGTATCAGATCGTCGTCTCCGTCGCGACACTCACAGAATTTCGAGACACCCTGCTCAAATACCCAGAGAAGTTCCAGATGGACGAGGAAGACGTCCAGGAGGAGGTCGAAACGATCCGCTACTTCGCGGAGTTCGTCGACCCGGACGAAGAGATCACGGCGGTCGACGACGATCCCGATGACGACAAGTTTCTCGAAGCTGCCGTAGCCGGGAATGTCGACTACATCGTCTCCGGCGACCGCCACCTGCTCGATCTCGATTCGTTCCAGGGGATCGATATTGTCGAGCCCAGAGCATTCTACGAACGCCTCACGGCCCAGTAAGCCGCTCGTGACCCACAGGAAATGACGGCCTCCAGAGTGTCCAGCAATTCGTCTTCGCGTTCACCGAGGCTCATGCATTGAGACACGGATCCTCGTGGGACGCGTCGATATCGCGGTCGTACTCATCGGCGATCATCTCCAACGCCGGCTCGTAGTTCACCCGGTACTCCAACATGTGCTCGATTACCTCGTCCAACGGAATGACCGGATTGCCGTCAACCCACTCGCGAGTGATGTCCCCACTCCTCGGGAACAACACGTACGAGACAGTCGCATCGTAGTCGGTTGCATCCGGCCGCTCTTCGATCCGGCTCGGAATCCCGAACTCATCGAAGAACGCCGTCCACCGTTCGACGTCCTGGTCGGCGACCTGGATGAAGATCGGATAGTCGTCGTGGCCGCGGGCGATCTGATAGCCGCCGTGGGTCCAGACGTAGACGCCGTCGATTTTCGTGTACGCAAAGGGCATCCCGGCGAAGTGTGGAATGACGTAGCCGTCGTCGATCGAAGGGGGAACAGCGCGAGAGATGGCCGCGACGAGATCGTAGTAGCGATCCCTGACAGCGTACTTCTCGATGTAGACGCCGTCCTCACGCCGGATGAAGCCTGCGTCCTCCAACCGCTCGATCCAGTCGTAGACCCACGAGTAGGAGCCGTCGATCTTCTGGGCGATTCGCCGGATCGAGTCACCCGGCCGGGCCGCGACCATGATCTTCGCCGCGGTCTCGTCGACGTACTCCATCATCGTTAGTTATCGGTATCGCATCTAACGGTATTAGTCTTGTCCCCCGTATCTCCTATAGAGTTATCTCTATACAGATATACTATTCTTGGCTCCGGTAGTCCGATCCGGCTCAGCATTTGAGCAGAGATGAATTAACCAACTGAGGATACGACTGATCGCTATTCGTTGGTTAAGTCTATCAGCGCCCGCCGAGGGGCGGAGGCGCACTCCCGTCTCCACGAACTATGACCGACCGATATCTAACGACTGTTCTCGACGAGGCAGAGCGAGTCGCAGAGCACCACGAGCAGGTCGCCCAATCTTCGGGCCATCCGGAACACGAGTATCTTCGGTACGCCGTCCTTCGGCTGCTCGAAGACGAGGCTGACGAAACATCGGTGGAGATACCGCAGATTGACGGCGTGACTGTCGGATACGGGGAGGACAAGGCGATGTACGAGAGCTGGGATGACGACGTCGAATGGTGGGAGACGGTTTCGCCGCAGGAGGCGTGTACCCGTTTCCGGGTGTTCTACCCCGACGAGCACAAGGCAGTTCCGCGAGTCATCGTCGACGTGATGGCAGCACTCGGGGCGTGGCGTGTCTGGACTGGGAGCGCTGCCGCCTGTGGCTCCTACGACCATCGCGAGCGTCAGGAAGTCCACTATCTGTGGCCGGAGGGACATCCGGTCGAGGGCCTGCTTGCGAATCGGCTCCAGGATCCCGAAGCTGCGGTTGCCCCAGACGGCGGCCGCACCGGCGACGTACGCGATCGGATGGTCGTCACGGAGCACTCGCCCCAGCACGACGACCTCGAGCCGCGAACCAGCCGTGCCGTCGACGAATCGATGGCCGTCTCGCTGCTCGAAAAGGGTGGCCGCTATGAGGTCCGATCGGCGTCCGGAAACTGGTATGAAGTCGACGTGATCAGCGAGTCGTGTACGTGTCCAGACTGGCGGAAGCGTACGCCCGAGGGCGGCTGTAAACACCTCCGGCGAGTCGATCACGAGATCAAGCAGGGGCGGGTCCCACGACCTGATGGGCGCCTCCCCTCAAACTCGTAGCGTCACTGGTCCTCATGTAGTCTCACTATGCAGGAGTCACACGGGGTGAGACGAAGGAAACGACTGACTGAGAGACTTGCCGAGGAGAACCGAGCCGATCACGATGACAGCCCCACCGACGAGCATGGGATCCAGACCACCTCGAGTCGTTGTGATTCGGCCAGTGCCAGATCAAACGTCGAACTGACGCCAATCTTGAGGGCGAACGTGACACCCACACCGATTACGAACGGGAGACTCCACTCCAAGCCGGCGGTCACAAAGACATCCACCCGGGTTAGCTCGGTCGTCTGGTGTAGATAGATGCTGAATACGGTGAGCGGTGGGAAATCGAATCTGGATAGTTTTAACCAACAAAACTATTGATTCTGCCCCCAGTGTTGGTTAACACAGATCGACCCATGTCCTACGAACCACCGACGCCGCCAGCGGAACTCCCATCAGACATCGTCGATACGCTTAATGGATGCTCCCCAGACCAGCTCCAGCACGTTGCCCGCTACGCCGAGGCAGTAGCCGAACACAAGGAACGTGAGGCTCGTCTCGACGAAGAGTCAGATGAAGACGAAATCGAAGAGCGGCCCAACGACCTCCCGGACGATGTCCCAGCGAAAGCCACGATCACAATCAAGGAGATCAACGATAACCGCTACTACTACTGGCAGTGGAGAGAAGGTGACACAGTGACGTCAAAGTACAAAGGGCCGGTCAATCCGGACAAGTGAACGCAACCTGGGGCCCCCATCCCACGTTGCCGTCGTTTCCCCACGAACTCCGCATCACGATGGTATAGACGACAAGAAAATCGTAGGACACACCCCCCGTTTTCGAGTTGTAAATGGGAGATGGAAAGGGGATAGCACAGTACATCGACCGGCACGTCAAATCTCTTGGCTCACCCACCCCCCGTTTTCGAGTAGTAACGAGACATCCCGACGACCGACACCCCCCATTTTCGAGTTGTAACGCAGCACGCTGGATACGAACACCCCCCGTTTTCGAGTAGTAAGTGCTGGGAGAATCCGGAGGAGATTAGTTCTTACTCTGGAACTGCTTCAGCCGTTCGCGGACAACCGCACTGATTGTCGCCTCTTCGTGAGCTAGATCTTCGAACCGGGAATCCTCACGGATCGTCTCCATGATCGTTTCCGGATCTTCAGAGAGGGAGAAATACATATGCACTCCTTTGCCTCGCCCCTTACCTCGACGCTCAAAGTCCAACACACCGTACGTACTCTGCTCAGTGACGTGATTTACGAAGGTCTCGCGACTGTACTGGTCCGCGTCCATCGTATCAGCAATAAATTGGTACGTCTTGAACGCAGGTCCAGCAGGGATCCACTCAGGATGTTCTCTTGCGTAGTGTGCCGTCGCCGCCACAGCGTAAATCGAGAGTTTCTTTTGAGTCGATATTCCGCTGATATGGCGGAGTTTGCGGTTTTCGGTGTATTTCTCCTGGGCTTCACGGACATCAGTCTCGGTAACCGTGTCAGCTCCACGCCGCTCAGCTAATTCGCCAGCCCATCTGAGGAGATCAATCGCCTTTCGCGCATCCCCGTGCGTTTGGGATCCAAACGCGGCAACAAGCGGAATGACATCATCTGCAAGTGATTCTGGCTTGAAGGCGTCCCCCCGGTTGTGGAGAATACTACGGAGTTGCGTCGCATCGTAATCGTCGAAGAAGATGTCGTCGGGATTGTAGGAACTCTGTGCGCGGCTGTTGAGATCCTTCATGAAGTCGGCATAGTTCGTTATCGTCGTAAGTGAGATGGGACCATCAAAGTCGGCGAGTTTGCGAGCCCGTGAAAGCTGGTAGATGAGAGAATTGTACTCTGCTTCCTGATACGGTCCCTCGAGCATATCGATCTCATCGAGGATGAAGATGACACCGTCGTAATACTCTCGCATGAGTTCGTACAGTCGCTCGAGCTTCTGATCCGTTGAAACGCCAGTTTGGGGAACACCAGGATCAACGCCGAGGTCGTTGGCAGCAGCTTTAACTAACCGATAGACAGCCCGATCTGCAGTCTTCGGCCCCTCGCAGTTGATTGAAATGACCCCGAAGGTCTTGTCTTGAGATTCACACAGTTCAACGATCTGTTTGCAGACTGCATGAATGATGAGCGACTTCCCAGTTCCAGAGGGACCACTCAGAAGCATATCCGGGATGCCTTCGTTCTGGAGTACCGGTTTCAGGTTGTCGACGACACGGCCCAGCTGGTCATCACGACCGACGATACGATCCTCGTCGATGATGGTATCTGACCGAACGAGGTCTTTGTTCGCGAAGACCCCGCCGGACGACTCGGTTTGGAGTCGATCCCGGATTGAGATGCCGCCACCGTCGCCGTTGGTTGCTTCTTGAGACGAATCGGTTGGATCCGAGTCGTTCTCGAACGTCGCTTGTGATGTATCGAGCGAATCTATATCCTCGCCCGTCGACTCAGGGCTTTCAGGATCAGCAGAAGAAGATTCACGATCCCCCTCATCTTCCGCGTGATTCGATCCTGCTCTACGTCCCTCTCGTCCCATTATGAAGCCCCTCGAACTCTGGGTATAAAAATATGGACCCTTGTGGAGTTGTAACCGGGCGAAAACAGGCTATCTAACGACTATAGACCCGTATTCTCTGAATGAGTCAGATACCGTCTTCGGAATCTATCACCCTCCGTTATCGATTTGTAACGGTTCGACAATAGCGAGCTTCGTCGAACTTCCTCGATGACCTAGACTCCCCGTTTTCGAGTTGTAAGACGTTGTGAGGAGGTAACACACCTGGTTCGTGCTCCCACCCACCCTATTAGCGTGTTGTAAGGAGAAGGGAATCGAAGTGAGTCTCGGAGCAAAGTCCACATAATCTGGATTTTGTGAATGATGCTCTAGGTGATACGGTCTTACTCACACTCCCCGTTTTCGAGTAGTAAGCGCCAGAATAGTCGCAAGAGACCGACGCTCGTAGGACCCGATCACGAATGAGAGTAATACCGGGTTTCAGACATGGTAGCTGGTGAAGCTGATTTGGTGATCTCGAATGTTGTACCCTCTCCCCCCTTTTTCGAGTTGTAAGTCGATGGGAACAGGCCACACCAAACGCTATGTAACTAGCGTTGAGTTAACAGAAGTTGGCGTAGAGGCGATAAAACGTGCTAGTACACGGGAGCAGAACCAAGGACGAGATGAAGAAGTCATCTACTCCAGAGATCTCAATCATCTAGCTCCGGCTAGACGATTTGTTTTCTTTATCTCTAGTACGGTTATAGTAAGGCAAGGGCCAACATAAACTTTCCCATTTCTAGTTACAAGATAGAAGATGAGGAGCTCACCTTCTCTATCGTGTATATCAGCCACAATCAGCTATTTTGAAGTCCCTCTTGCTGTTCACCCCTCCCCGCCGTCACGAGTTTACAACTCGAAAAAGGGGGGAGGGGGGTCGTCAGATCCAGTCCATGATACCGACTATACGTGTTCCGTTGAGTTTCAAGTTCCGGCTGTTCGCCGATCACACAGACGTCATCGTGGGCGTCACCGAACACGCCCAGGGCTGCTTCCTCGTTGAGCAGGGCTACTTCACAGCCCTCGAGGAGTACTTCGCGAAGACGCACATGTTCAAACGCGACGTACAATACGATAGATGTGGACGCGATCGACACGAACGTAGCCGTCGAGAGTCCCTATAGTGGAATGCAGACCGCGATCTTCGAGATGCTCAACGATGCTAGGTGTCTCTGCCGGTGGACGACTGAAGACGGCCTCGTCGAGTGTACCGAGGCTCTCGTGAGTGATCAGGAATACCCGTAGACAGAGACGAATCGGTTACTCCCATGCCCGACGTTTCTGTCGTTTCTCCACGAAATCCTGTTCACCGATGGCCCAGACAACGAATGAACTCGAACAGGAAGACATCCCCTGTTTTCGAGTAGTAAGTGCGGGGTGAATCCGTGCAAGATTGGGTCTTCGAACCACGAACCCTCACGGGATAAGTAGTCCACTGGAGAGCGATTGCAAATGTTCGTAAATGAAATTTCGTTTAGATGCTGTCAGACACTCCACTATTGCCAGTAAAATCGGAGGACAAGACGCTATTTGATGAAATTGGCAACGGTGGTCCCGATAGTAATTAGTCGGATTGATAGGAACAAGGAAGTTACTGGCAACACCGGAGAGGGTACTGGAGAAACTGGCACTGACGGTTGCGCGGTTACTGGCAAAAGTGGAGAGGGTATTGGCAGTACTGGTGTTGACGGTTGAGAAGTCACTCCAGAACCCGATGCCGCTTGGCAGTTTCACGAATGTCGTTGAGCTCACCTAGTTCGCTCTCGAGTGCGTCGAGGGCCGACGACAGAGAGACATCAAGCTCGTATTCGTTGTAGTTCCCGCGTCCACTCGACGAGTCGACCAACCGTAAGATCCCGTGGAGGCTCAAATCCGACAGGTGGTCGTGTACTCGCCTGCGTTTCAGTGGTTCACTGCCGTGATTACGAAGAACCTCTCGATAGCGCTCATAGATCAGTTTCGTCCGCTCGGGTGTTTCTCCCTCTGCCGCTAGCTGACAGACAGTCAGCAATACATATTGCCCCTGCCGGGTCAACGAATGCATCCCTTCGACCACCTGTTGTCGCTGGATCTGATGCTCGGCCTCCCGAACGTGGTCTTCGGTGATTTTCGCCTCTCCACCCGCCATCGCGTCGTTCTCGGCGATATCAGCTGCTTTCCGGAGTAACCGTAACGCCTGCCGAGCAGATCCCGAGTCCTGTGCAGAGAATGCTGCGCACAACGGGATTACATCTGACTCGAGGACATCGTCGTAGAGTGCGATATCGGCTCGGTGCTTGAGAATATTCTGCAGTTCAGTCGCGTCGTACGGAGGGAACAAGATTTCCTCTTCGCAAAGAGTGTCCTTGACTTTCGGAGAGAGGTTTTCTCGGAACTTGAAGTCGTTCGAGATGCCGACCACACCGATTTTCACATCGAGATCCAATTGCGAGCGTGCTCGTGGAAGCTCGTACAGAATATCGTCATCCGAGCCGATGTTATCGATCTCGTCCAGAACCACGAGAATAGTCCCACCGATCGACTCAAGGTCGTTGTAGAGTTCGTTGAAGATGCGTTTTTGTTGATACCCGGTTTCGCTCATCGGTTCGCGCGAAGACGAGACTGTGGTGAGAGGGTGAGAAGGAGAGCGAATCTCGTTCACGAGATTGACCGCTACCTGATAGGATGTGGTGCAGCCAGTACAGTTGAGCTCAATAACGTTGAGATCGACGTCGTCGTACTCTCCGGCGGATTCTTGCAGCTCCTCAAGAAGATCGTGCGTAGCAGCTGTCTTCCCGACGCCGGTAACGCCATAGAGAAAGACGTTGTTTGGTTGCCAGCCCTGAATGACGGGACGGAGAGCGGCCGCATATTCGTCGAGTTCTTCGTCCCGCTCCTCGAGTGTCTCTGGCTGGTAATCATCCCGGAGGACGTCTTTGTCTTGGATGATGAACGATTCTCGATTGAAGCGGCCCATAGGCGGACTCAAGACGAAGAACCATCATAAAACCATGGGTTCCAGTATCACCACTAACCCACCACTCGAACCAATTATGCCAGTATCGCCTCCGCTTATAAAACACACACACTCCACTATTGCCAGTAAACCTTTGCAACAACTGGAGGGGGTCAACGACCCCCTCTCTAATTAGCGATACTCTTAATACATTGCACGTGAAACCAAACCCGCACTAGCGAAAACTCCACTAGCTGTAGTAGGTTTAGATAACAGTAACTAGACTAGAGACGTGACAGTTTCTGCCCTCCCGTCCATTCTCCCCTCGTTATTGGCAATGGTGGAGTGAGAGAGGTACTTAAACGACGGTATTATTGGCAATACTGGCAACTCTGGTCGCCTTCTCCCTGCTACCATCGTTGCCTGCCCGATATTCCAGTCGAAATCTACCCTTCCCGACACCAGTCGATCGATGACCGTGGACCTCTTTCGATTAACCAACAAATCGTATGTATTGACCGTCTGTTGGTTAACTGTTCATGGTCTATGCTCGATTCGCGGTCGGCACTCAGTACTAGTATCCCGTGATTTCGGGGTTTCGCGATTCCACAAGGGTTCGCTTGGTTGCCGCTCGATCTCACCCAATCGGAGACAGGATATTACTGCATCGGCGACGCAGCTTCCGAACCGACGAGTGAGTACTCCCGGTCCCGGCTCGTGCCTTCCGCATCGACGAGGTTGTACTGGACCATCTTGGAGAGATACGTCCGCACTGTCCGTTTCGTCCGAGGATCGTCGACCTTCTCGGTATAGCGGTCGTGAATCTCGCTCGGCCCGAGTGGCTCGTGATCGCGAACAATGTTGTAAACGACGCGCTGGTGTGGCGTGAGTGAATCGATGCTCTTCTGCTTAATCTGGGCCCGGGCATCCTCGGCGGCGTCCAGGAGGATGTCGTTGGTGATGCGCTCGTGGCTCTCGCGGTCGGCCTTGCTAGCCGCTGTTCGAAGGATGCCGATAGCGAGGCGGGCGTCGCCGGCGGCTGCATCGGCGATGCGGTAGAGCTGGTCGTCGGTGGTGACGTTCTCGTCGAGCCCCCATTTCGCGCGAGCGCTCAGGATGTCGTACAGCTGCTCGTCGTGGTAGTTGTCCATCCGGACATGTTCGCTGGAGCGTAGCCGACTCACGAGCCGGTCGTCGACGCGGCTGAACAGCTCTTCTTCCTTGTTCGCGATGCAGATGATCGCGAACTGCGGGAGGCTGTGGAGGTCGTAGATGACGCTGGGGTCCTCGAGTTGGTCGACTTCGTCCAGGATGACGACGGTTCGCGGGCCGTCGTGTTGCTGGAGGCGGTCGACGAGTTCGTCGTGGGGCGTCGACTGTCGGTGGATGTCGATGGTCGCGCCGAGGTCGTCGAGGATCTGGTAGAGCGTGCGGAACCGGGTGTAGTTGCGCCAGCAGTTGACGTAGATGGCCTCGACGTCGAGGACTTCTTCTCGAAGTCGTTCCGTGACGAACTTCGAGATGCACGTCTTGCCGGCGCCGCTGGGTCCGGTGACAATAGCGGTATCGACGGGCTCTCCGTTCGTGATGGGCTCAAGAACGCTGGAGAGGTGATTGACCTCGGCGTCGCGATGCTCGACTTCCCGAGGGACGAATCCGGCCCGGAGGACGCGAGCATCGCGAATCATCTGTCTCTGACAGACTGATTTCGGGTCAGGTTACAAAAGCCTGACCGGGTCGTTTCCGGAAACTGCATCTTCCCGATTCTGTAATTAGATTCCTCGCGTTGTGTCTGCCTCTTTTCCCCAATTATGGAGAGATGCTTCCGGAAATTCTCTGAAAATTCGAGATTTCCTGAATCTGTGAGTGAGTACCTCGGGACTTATTTCGTATTTGACCGTTCGAGTTTCTGGAAACGTCCTCGGAAATTCTGTATCTGGGTGGTAGATCCAGCCACGGGATGCCCTTGACACCTATATTGTTGAAACTCGGAAGCGACCCGGATTCACACTTCAGGGCGGCACACATAGTGGGGGTACTGGCGCCGTGATATCCCAAGTGTTGTCCTTCCTACCATGATCGATTTCGAGGAGCAGATCTCGTCGATACTCGCAGCCGATTCTGACGACCTCTATGAGCGTGATCCTGAGACGTTTTTTGCAGCCCATATTGGCTTCTGTCCGCGCCAGCTATACGTCAACAAGCTCGGGCTCTCGAAATCCAAAACGTACTGGGGCAAGTATCGTGCGTCGCGTCTGATCCAGGACTACTTCGAGCAGCAGCTCAGCGATCGCAATCCGACACTGGAGACCGAAGTAAGCTTGAATATTGACGAGGGCCCTGTCCGATTTCTCGGTCGGTGTACCCTGTATGATCCCGCCGACGAAATTGCGTACGTGCTGAAGGTACGGAACGGCTGGTACAAATTCTCACCACCGATCGACCGCCATCTCGACCAGCTTCACATCTATATGCAGGGATTAGGAGTTGAGCAAGGAAAACTCGTGTACGTTTCAAAAAACGACCTCAGCGATATTCGGGAATGGCCGTGTCCAGACGCTGACTCGTCTGCCGTCCAGTTCGACGAATCACGATATGAGCAGTTAGTCACGAAGGCAAAGCGGATACGCAACCAGATCTGGACGCACGGCATTGCGACAAGTGAGGCCGAAATTCCACTTGAGAAATGCGGCTGCTACTTTTGCCAAGAGGAATCGTTGGCTTTCCCGGATGCAGTGCGTCCAATGTCGGACGGGTCTGGTGAGCCAGCTCTCGATACGTCTGAAAACAGGGGTTGCATGGCAGAGGAGACTGTCGAGACCGGCGTCACTGATTCGACTGACCGGACCTCTTCTACCGAAGCGGAAACCAGGGATCTGCTTGATGTGCCTGATTCGAACGATACACGTATTTTGGACGTGGATCGTTATCATATTCCGGCGGGATTGCGTGACTTGGATATCTGGGTTGTCTGGGATGGCCGGTCGAAAGTCGCTCTCGCGCCCTGGCAGGCGGACACAATGTATCCGTGTGAATGGGCCGCTTCAAAGGATGTGAATCCACGCCGGGGCTTCCAAAAAGCGAAGATGGTAGCGGAGCTTCCGCTTCGAGAGATACATCGTGCGTGGCCGTTCCCCGATGGTGAGGATCTTCCCGAGGCTGTGCATCCAGCGGTTCTCCTCCCACATGATCCACCAGATCCTCCGCTCTCGTTCGTGGATTTCGATGATGTTCGGGATCCAGAGACGGGTGAGGTATCAGACGAGGTAGCAACTCTCGTTGATGCGCTTGATGGATACACAGAGGTAAGTCAGAGCGGGACAGGGCTCCACGTGTATGTGCGCGGTCGTCTTCCGGAGGGGGTCGGAGCCTTTGCGACGGCCCTTTCCCAGCGCGGCGCCTTGGAAATCTACGATCACGCGCGATTCACTGGTGGGACATGGCGACATGTCGCCGGGACTCCACTCGATAGCGTTCCTGAGGCGACGGATGTCCTCGAGGCAATCGTCTTCCAGTACTAGTCCTGGTCTTGCTTTGCCAATTCACGAATCCGCTCCTTCGTCTCTTCCTGATGTTCACCGAATGCCACATCGAAAATCCCTCTATAGAAATGTTTGTTCTTCTCGAGAGTGATGTCTTCACGCTTCAATTGCTTTTTTAGCCGAGTGAATGTCACCTCAATGTCCTCACTCTGCTCCGGTTCAACGTATATAGTGGCGGAATCCCAGTCCTCACGGATATTCAGCGGTTCGTCGTCTGATTCCTCAATCGACGATTCAGTCTCCGCTGTAGGGGTCTCTCTCTGCTGACGTGATTGCCCTTCGGTTGCTGTGGTCGGGTCACTGTCTCGGCTTTCTCCGTCCGGTGTGTCCTCCGTCGGCTTGTCGTCGGCCGTGGCTTCCTCGTCGTCTGCTTCCTCTGACGGATCCTCAAATCGCTCGTCCATTCCTCGGGGCATCCTTACACCTCCACCTGCGTCTTGTCGAACGCACGTTCCATTGTCTCAGCAACCTCCAGGAAGAGGTCGCGCTCAACTTGCTGGTCGTTCGCGTCCTCCCACTCGAAAATATCGCAGCCGTTGTCCCACGCGCGCTGTATCGCCACCCGCATTGGGAGTTTGAAAATCGGGGCTAGTGACGCATATGACTCGTCGAATGCATCCAGGAACTTCTGTGATTGGCCATCGTCTCGATACATGTTGGCCAGTAGCCCTACGATAGCTATCTCGATTTGCTGGTTATCTTCGATGGATTCTAGCTGATCCCAGAGGTCATCCAGAGCATCCCGTGATGTCGCTTGGGTCTGGGCAGCCAGGAAAACGTTCTGTGCCGCGATGAACGCTGCATCCGTCAAAACCGAGAGATCAGGTGGGCAGTCTATCAAGATATAATCGTAGTCGTATCCGTCGTCAATCAGCTCTTCCAGAGCAACTTTTAACGAGAGACGAGCACCTGCATCGTCCATCCAATCTCGGGCAAGCCCCATGTCCTTGTGGCTCGGCACCAGATCGAAATTCAGATGTTCGTAGTCGTCGCTGTGGATCACAATTTCTGAAAGCGTTGTGTTGTCCGTGCGCGGATTGTCAACGAGGACATCGAGGAGATTTGCGTCATCGGTCGCGAGCGTATTTGGAAGATCGTTCTTCGGGCTTGAGGGGTCGTTGTCGTCGCCCGGGCCGAGTCCCAGGCCTTTCGTCATATCGGCCTGTGGATCCATATCAATCGCGAGGACATCGTGATCTCGCGAGGCCAGTGCTGCGGCGCTGTTTATCGTCGCCGTTGTTTTCCCAGTCCCGCCTTTCTGATTGCCGAAGGCGATCGTGGGGATACCAGTCGATGGTGTGACGCCCCAGCCACGGGGTGACTCGGTCATAGTTCGATCATTGATTCACTGATTCATAAATCTACGCCAGACATCGAATCTCGTTCTGGAAATTCTAAAGGTCCGTATTCCGTGGTATAAACCGCTAACAGGCGGTTTTGGTGATGTATTTGGTGGAAATCAAAGAATCACTGATTCATTGACTCAACACATCCTGGAATCCCCGCTTTGCTGGGTCCTCGTGGAATGGAGGTTGCTACTGCAGTTGCTGAATGAGTGACTCTGCGCTTCTCGGAGTGGGGTATTCATTGAATCCCTATTTCTTGGATTCACTGATTCATTGATTCACTGACTCCATGACTCGCCACATCCTATTGGATTCCAAGAATCAAGTACTCCTTAACTCCTTGATTTATGGCTTCAGTCAACTGCTCCACGCACGGTGGCGCGGGGCTTGTCAGTGAACTCGGCCTCTGCCGACAGTTAGTCGGACGGGACGAATCCCCGGTTCGGCGTCACGGTTCCTGACTTCAGGGCGAGTTGACCGTCGCCCGTCCGCCGCGACGACTGTAGGCTCCGACGGATATACCGCCACCTAACATTCTTCGCTCCAACATAGTCCGCATTCGCTGTCGCACCACATTTCTCGCATTCGAATTCCGCTTGCCTGGCACGGTTCCCTTCGCTCGTGTGTCCACACTCGGGACACCGCCGACTCGTGTTCTCCGGATCAACGTACTCCACACAGATGCCTTCTGCATCGGCCTTGTACTCCACGAGGTCAACGAGTTGTCGGTGCGCCCACTGGTGGAACTCCTTCACCGGGGGCGCACGTTCCCGAATATGCCGCAGGTTCTCGAACGCGATGTACGCGCAGCTGTGTTCCAACGCTTCTTCGATGATGTCGTTGGCCACGCGGTGCAGCACATCCCGAACGTAGCGGGACTCCCTGCCGCTCATCTGCTGGATGGTACGGTGTGCGGACTGCGTGCCGGTCTGTTGGAGGTTGCCGCGAATCCGCTCGAACTCCCGGTGTCGATGTCCAAGTTCTCTGCCGGACGCGAAATAGGCCGTCGAGGTCGTGGCGATATTGACGATGCCGAGGTCGACGCTGTGAACTGTCTTGTCCTCGTCGTCGCCCTGTTTTTCGACCTGTTTCTCGGGCTTCGGTTTGCGAAAGCCGAGATGTAGGTAGTAGTCGCCATCACGCCGAGAGAGCGTGGATTCGGTGAGTTCCCAGTCCTCGTTGTTGAGGTACTGGTGTTGGTAGCCACCTTCGTCGTCCGGCAACGTGAGATCGCACCGAATACGGTCGTCGACCGTGGAAAGTGAGACTGTTCCGTCGTCAAATAGTGTCATCGTCCGAGTGTCGTATTTCACAGGCGGTACGAGGCGGATGTCCCGACCCTTGAGGTCGGGGAGGAAGCCGACACTCGATGAAACTAACTACGTTCTATAGATAGGCCAGCTCCCCCCCACTCTACTAATAAACTTTTATTATGCAACAGAGGTAAATGTGAGCCACAGATGGACGATGCGCTACGACGCACCGTGCCGGTCAAACTCGACGTACCAGAAGAGCGTCGTGGCGACCTCCATCAAACCAAAGCTCAGTTCTTGCACTGCGCCAACCGCACGAGCGAGTGGGCGTGGCGCTACGACGACTACTGTGTCACCAACAAGAGCAAAGCCGAAAACGCCCTGTACGACGAGTTGCGCGAGGAAACCGACCTCACCGCCAACCTCGTCCAGAAAGGCATTCGACGCGCCATCGAAGCCGTCCAAAGCGGCGTCGAGAAACTGAAGCAAGGCGAACAAACGAGTCAACCCGAGTTCGACTCGTGGAGCGTCGTCTACGACAAACGCTCTGCGTCATTCAACGACGACTACGCCACGCTCTCTACCCCCGACGGCAGAGTCACTGCTGAATACGTCCTCCCACCCGAGGACGAACGCGAAGACACGCCGTTCGGCAGGTACTACGAGAGTGAGGCGTGGGATGCGTCGATCGCCACGCTTCAGTACGACGAACAGGAGGATGCGTTCTACCTGCATGTCACGCTGAAGAACCCGAACTACGAGGGTGACGGAACGGAACGCCAAGAAAGCGAGTCACGTAGTGAGGGTGCCGAGAACGGAGTGGTTCTCGGTGTTGACCTGAACGTGACTGGCGCGTTCGCTGTCACCTCCACAGGCGAGTTCATCGGCAGTGCGGACTCCCTCACCCACAAGCGCAACCAGTACGAACAACGCCGCGCCAAACTGCAACAGACGGGTACACGGTCGGCTCACCTCACGATGCAGTCCATCGGCAGTCGGCTCTCGGATTGGTCATTGGACTGGCTCCACAACCGCGCCAACGACCTCATCACGGAAGCCCAAGACGCGGACGTGGACGGCATCATTTTCGAGACCCTTGACCACATCCGCGAGAACATTGCGAACGGGTCGAAGTTCCAGCAGTGGGCCTACGCGAAGTTCGTGGAACTCGTCGAGTACAAGGTCGAGTCTACGGAGTTGTTCGTGGATACCGTGAATCCGGCGTACACGAGTCAGCGTTGCTCGCACTGTGGGTTTACCCACGAGGACAATCGTGACGACAAGGCGTTTGAGTGCCAATCATGTGGGTACGAAGTGAACGCGGATTACAATGCCGCGAAGAACATCGCAAATCGGTACTGCGGGTATATCCATCGCGGGCAGAAGTCTCGCGGTGGATGGGCCACCAGTCAACTGGCCCTCAAGTCAGGGACGTTGAGCGTGAACGGCGACTACACGCCTACCGAACTACTCGGTTAGAACGGGAGTCCACTGACAAGCCTCGGGGCTTGACCCCGAGGTGGTTGACGGAGAATATACGTGTAGAGGCGAGCGAGCCGTGGCTCTTCGAGTAGCTGTGCCACTGAGATAAGGCCATTAACGGCGCATTCGAGGTCCCCCGTCGCTTTCGACGTACAATACATAATTCGTATACTGTATAATAACGATTAGGTTGCAACCGAAGTCGGAGGCGTCCAAGTATCACATTTCGCTTGGTTCGAATGCAGCAGCCAGCTGATCGCGCATATACTTCCGGCAGAGCGTGCGGGCCCGGGAATCTGAGAGATAATTCTGCAGGACGACGTCGGCACTCGCGCTTCCTTGTTCGGCCGCAATTTCGTCGGTATCATCGATCCCCGCCGACAGTCGCTCGTCTGCGGCTGATTCCTCAATCATTCCAGCATCAATCACGGTCAACGAGACCCCCAATTGACTCAACAATAGTCACGCTATCGGGTGTTTTTCGAGGTTTTGTTGGAGCTTCGCCAAACACTTATAGTGTTGGCCGCTATCCCAACACGTAGGGAATGCCGCAGGAGCCGCTCTTCCAGTACACGCACGTTGAGGCCGGCCTGGTCGAGAACGTCGTGCTTCGGCCGACTGATGACACTGAGACATACCCCTCAGGCTGGAAGTACACGCTCCACTTGGGCACACTAGATGACCTCACGCTCGTCCGGTATGACAACTCGCACGAGGACACGAAGGGCCACGAGCACCACACCGCGGCCGGTGACAGAGACGACGTCGAATTTCCCGGGATGGAAGACCGGCTCGTCGAGTTCTGGGCGAGCGCGGACGAGTACTGGGAGGCCGTCGGCGGCAACCCGCCCCGACCACACTGATCGAACACCCCCCGACCAACCGACATCCTGACTATGACCACGCTCCACATCACCGTCGGCGACCGAGAACAGCTTCGCCAAGACACGCTCCAGTTCGTCCAGGACAGCGACGCTGACGACCTCGACAGCCAGGATGGAAAAGCGACGCTCCAATTCGGCACCTACGACGACTTCGTTGACAGTCTTACCCCACTCCGCCTCGAGCTCATCCGGGCGATCGCGGAGGAGACTCCTGAGAGTATGCGCGAGGCGGCCCGTCTCGTCGATCGCGATGTGTCTGATGTCCACTCGGATCTGAAGCAGCTCGAAGTGCTGGGTATCCTCACCCTCGAAGCGGGCGGGCCCAGCGGCGCGATCCAGCCCGTTGTCCCGTTCGATCGGATCGAGGTTCACATCGACTACCCGCTTATCGATCGCGACGACGCCGATAGCGCCTCCGCGAGTGCGTAGCACGAGAACTCAGATATGACCATTTCTTTTTGTACACACGTGAGTGGTGAACCCCGAACGACAACTCACCACCCGCCGTCGACGGCGCGCTGGTACGCGGTCACGGCTTGCTCGACGATCACGCCGAGGTCGGACTCCGGAACGTTCTTCGCTGCCTCATCGATCACCTCGAAGTTCCGAAGGAGGGAGTCGACAGTCTTCGAGTCCTCGACGAACTCCGCGTAGTCCATTCCCTCCGTGAAGCGCTCGATCTTCTCGACGGCTTCGAGAATGTCGTCGAGATAGTCGAGGACCTCGGTCATACATAAACGAGGTCCTCGGTGACGCGGGATTCGATCCGCGGTTTCAGCGAGTCCTTCGTCACGAGGTCGACCTCGACGCCGAGTTCGTCGGTCAATTCGTTCTCCAGCCGAACGAGATCGAACAATGTCACCGACTCCTCGAACGCGACGAGGACGTCGAGATCGCTGTCGGAGCGCTGTTCGCCCCGCGCGTACGAGCCGAAGATCCCCAGCTCGCTGATCGGATACTCCCGTTCGAGTCGCGGCTTGAGCCGCGCGAGTCGCGTCGGGATGTTCCCGGCCGGAGCTATAGTATCTGCTCCGGGTTCGTCCGATAACTGTGTTGTGGTCATCCGGGGGACCGTCTGGGTGATTAATATTGTCCGTGGCTCGATCGCCTACATCCGGTACTGCTCCCGGTCTTAATGGGTCTTCGTGGCGGAGCGCAC
Organism: Halorubrum miltondacostae; assembly: GCF_041379815.1. Classification (NCBI taxonomy): domain Archaea; kingdom Methanobacteriati; phylum Methanobacteriota; class Halobacteria; order Halobacteriales; family Haloferacaceae; genus Halorubrum; species Halorubrum miltondacostae. Next base: position 17,731 of record NZ_JBEDNY010000009.1, on the reverse strand, counting down.
TTCAATGATTCACAGATTCATTGACTCACTGATTTGGACTATCTCGAGCGATGGATGTCGAGGTCGTGGTCACATTCCTTTTTCACATGTAGAGAAACATGTATGATGCGAGAGCCAGTACGCGTAGGTATGGCAAGTAAACTACCCCACCCTACTTCGCTCACCGCATACGCGGTTCGCTCGTTGAGGGTGGGGCTTTGATGTGGACTCCTGGCAATCAGTCGCCAGCAATAGGCTGGTAACTCTCGCCGTTCACCGTCCCACCATTCACACGCACGTCTACTGGTGCGTCTCCGCTCCCCGACTTGGGCGAGGAACGGAGTTTGTGTTGTCGCTTCCGGGCGTACCGCACGCCAATATTCTTTGCGGCGTTGTAATCCGCGTTCACCTCGTACCCGCATTTCTGGCACTCGAACTGTTCGCCGTGGCGGTTCGCTTCGTGCGTGAACCCACAATCCGTCCGAGAACAGCGCTGGGACGTGCGGTTCGGCTCAACTTGCTCCACGGAGACGCCTTGTTCTGGCGCTTTGTACTCGACGTACTCGGCGAGGCGTCGGAACGCCCAGACGTGGTGCCACTTCGCGTATGGAAGTCGCTCACGGATGTCCGTTAACTCCTCGAACACGATCACGTCGCAGTCGTGTTCGACGGCTTCCTCGACGATTTCGTTGGCGACGGTGTGGATGTACTGTTTTCTCCATGCCTCTTCGCGCTTTCCGAGGCGAAGCAGGGCATTGTGTGCGGCCTGCGTGCCACACTGTTGTATCTCACCACGCCGCTTCTCGAACTCGCGGCACCAATGGTCGTAATCGTCACCTTGCCAGAACGTGCCGGTCGAAGCTACTGCGAGGCTGTTGACGCCGAGGTCGATACCGAGGACTGTTTGGTGCCCGGTATCTGCCGAACCCTCGGACTCGTCGTCATCGTACTTCCGGGTCGTAATGTGGAAGTAGAACTCGTCGGTCGCCTTGTCGTATTGGAGTGTACTCGCCCGGAACTCATACTCGTCCGAAAGAACGTACTGTTCGTAGGGCGTCGGGCTGTCCGCCGGGAGTTCAAACTCACACTCGACGCGCCCGTTGACGGTTGAGAGTGAAACTTTGTTCCGGTAGAACGTCGCACTCCGCTTGTCGTAGACCATGCTCCACGACGTGAACTCTGGTTGGCTCACACGCTTCCCTTGTTTCCACCGTTCAATGCACCCTTTCGTCGCTTGGACGGCGCGTCGGATGGCCTCTTGAACGAGGTTGGCAGTGAGATCAGTTTCCTCCCGCAGCTCCGCGTATAGCGCGTCACGCGCAGTTGAGTTCGCCGTAACGCAGTTTGTGTAGGAGCGACCGTCCCAACAGAAGTCGGCGGCGCGGTTCGCACAGTAAAGGAACTGGCGGGCTGACTGGTGGAGGTCGTCGCGTCGCTTATCGGGAACGATGAGTTTGACCGGCGCGGTTCGACGCACCTCCATATTTCAGATTACCACCTGACGGTACTTATACTCTCGGGAGTCGGGTGGCTACTGTCGTGCGGTTGCGTCGTCCTCAGTCGGTTTCCTCTCCAACCTACTCGCTCGCTACACTCGCTCCTTGAGGTCGGAGGCTCCACCTTGAATTATGCTGAAGAAGGCCCTGAGGAAACGAAGGTGAGCGACCGGGGAATGGTGACAATCCCTGCCGACCTCCGTCGGCGTCTCGACATCGAACCGGGGGACAAGCTTCGGTGGACCACCGACGGAGAAGGGAATCTCTCCGTCGAAATCGTCCATCAGCGTGAGGGGGTCTTCGACGACTTCGAGCCGGTGGATGTTGGCGAGACGAATGCAGTCGAAGTCGAGAGCGAGTTCGGGGCGGAGTGATGCCGGTTGCCCTCCTAGACACCAACGTCCTCTTCGCCAGTGTAAGCGCCCGCGACGACTATCATAACCGCGCTCAGGAGATTGTCCGAGGTATCGACCACGGCGACCTCCCGGATGTTATACCGAACCGTCTCGCTGTTCATGAATGTTCTAATGGTTCAAAGCAACAACCCTCGGTGACAACGATACACGGAGTTCTCGAAGTCTTCTCAACTTCCTGTATCGGGGAGTAGCTGCCGAATTAGCTATGAAATTAGTCAGCTTCAGCGGTGGTGTATCTAGCCATACCGGTCTCTGTGGGACGTGTTTCTGAGGAGACGTACTCGTCACTCACCATTTAGGATTTCTTGGGCGCGCTCGCGAACGCGCTCACCGTCGCGGTCACGGTAGGACTTGTGTGTTGTCTCGATGCTCTGATGACGGAGCGCCTCCTGAGCGGCCTCTGCGTCGTGGGTATAGAGTTCGTCCCCGAGGCCACGTCGGGCGCCGTGTAGTTTCAGATGCTCGCCATCGGAGCCGACCAGCCCTGACGCGTCGGAGTGTTCGCGGAGGATGCGCCGTGCCCCGCCGATGGAGAGCGCCGGCGGCGTACCGCCGTGCTCGCGGTAGACATCCAACACCGTGTCTGGTGTGAAGCGGTCGTCGTCTTCGTCGACGCCGTCGAGTATGCGAGCGCCGGCGTAGAGTGACGGAGGGTGTCGCGTCACCCAGACAGGCCAGTCCTCATCCCTGGGGTTCTGGCGCCGATAGTGGTCCGCCAGCCGCGTCCTTCCGGCGTCAAGGAGCGGGGCTTCCTCGATGTCTTGGGACTTCCCGAGGACAGACAGCGTCCCCGCGTCGAGGTCGACATCGCGCCACCGAAGACCGTTGCGTCGGTCGTTGTCCAGGTCACGGAAGAGTTCGGCGCCGCGGGCCCCAGAGTAAGCGACCGTGGCGATGAGGGCCCGCTCGCGGGCAGCATCCGCCGGCGTGACCCATCCCTGCTTGTCGTCGAGGGCGGCGTCGAAGTACCAGTCCGTCCAGCGGACGATCTGCTTGCGCGTCGCCGGACTCCAGAACTGCTGGCCGTCGTCGGTCGTGCCGAGTGACTCATCAGGGAGTTCGTCCTCGACGTGATGGCTCTTTGCAGGGTTTTCCGAGAGGAGGTCGCGTTTGACGAGGTACTCCAGCCACGCACGCACCCGAGCGAAGTACTGGTGGGCGGTGGCTCCGCTGATGCCGTGGGGTTTTCCCTGTTGCTCGCGCGTCTGGACGCGGCGGTCGAGGTGCTGGGCGTAGCCTTCGAGGAGTCGCGTCGAAATCGACTCGACGTCCTCGACGCCACGGTCGGCGGCGAATTCTTCGAAACGCTCCAGCAGGCGTTTCGAGTCGGTGGCGTACCGTCCGGAGTCGCCGACCTTCCCCTTCGACTGGACGAACTGCTGTATTGCCGCCTCGAAGGTGGTTCTGTCGGCGTCTTCCCTGGAGGTAACGCCGTCCTGAGTGTCGTCCATTCCGTTGACCGACCCGACGGCGGCGACCTCCATAATTCTACCGTCGCTTATTCGATTAAGCACAAGTAGAATGTGTAGATGTGCTAAAATGCCGATATTAGGGTATACAGAATTGATACCCTCAGAATCAGACTCTAGATATAGATAATAAATTGTATGTCGCTATATAAAATTCGGCGCCCCGCAGAAGTTGAGACTGACCTTCTCAATACATATGGGATTCTGGCGTAGTTCATAAATAGTATGAAGACGTAGTTTGGTATAGAACGATGGCACGAATCACTGGCTCCTATCCAGACGACCTCGACCTCCTCATCGAGGGTGCTGTTGAGGCTGGTGTGTTTGGTGGCAAGAGCGATGCATTGCGAGAGTTCGTGCGTGAATACTTCGAGGACCACGAGAACGAACGTATTGCAGCTGCGGTGGCCCTCTACGAACGCGAGCGTATCACGCTCGGTGATGCCGCGAGACTCGCTGATGTCGATCGGTGGACGATGCGTGACATCCTCCGTGAGCACGGTGTTGAACTCCGCCTCGGACTTGTTGACGAAGACGACGCAGCGTACGAGGTGGAGGCAGCAAGCGAACTCGAATTCGATGATGAGGACTCGGGCAACGAGGGATCGTCTGCGAAATGACCGGTGGTGATATTCCAGCGAATCCGAGCGTCTTGAACACGACTGTCCTCTCGAACTTTTCGTACATCAATCAGCTGTGGGTAGTTGCTGGCCTCTCCGGAATCTGTACGGTACCAGTCGTTCGTGAGGAGCTCGAACACGGCGTCGATAATCACCCATATCTCCAGGAAGCACTCGATACGCTTGATGACGAAATCCTAGTCGCGACTATTTCGGATACTGTCGCAAACAGAGAAGCCGTTGTTGGTGGGCATCTCGACCCCGGGGAAGCACAGGCGTTCGCCCTCGCCGACGCACAAGACGGTCGACTGCTGACAGACGACGGAGATGCCCGGTCGTTTGCGAAAGACCAGGGTGTGACTGTTGTCGGGTCGGTTGGCGTTCTGTTGGCTGCAATCGATGCTGGGAAAATCGATGAAGCCACTGCTGACGAGTGGCTGTCGACGTGGATCGATGAGATCGGCTACTACGTCCCGTACCGAACGATCGCCGAGTATCGGTGACGGGCTTGCTCGGAGTTCGAAACACCTGATTAGTGTGACTGTGAACACGTCTATTACCAATGAGTGAAGTCGACAGGCGGCTGCCCGAAGAGAGCGAACAACGGTTTCTGGATCTGTACGCTCATCTATTAGTGTATGTCAACGACCGATTCGATGTCATCGAAGAGATCGAAACGGTCGCTGATCTTGAACAACACTACACTGACGAGCTTCTCCCGCTCCGAAACACGCTGTACAGCGAGTCGACGATGGAGTTGATAGAGGACTTCGTTGAAGAGAACCCTCCCGACCTGTCGGAGACCAATCTCGAACAGGTCGCAGCGTGGACTGACTTCGTCGCCGGTGAGTTCGTCGTCGTCCGCTATCGCGAGGACGACGCGATCTTCCTCGATTGGACAGAACCGGCGCAAGCCTACGCAGTCCGCCCGGCTCGGCTTCCGTTCGCCGAGCTGTGGGACGAGTCCGCACTTCCAGTCCCAGTTTCGAGTGTCGTCCTATTGCCGTTCGAGGACCAGATCGTCTACGACGGGTGGATCGGGGTCAAGAACATCATCTTCGGGGGTTCCCTCAGTACTGACATCGATGACGAGTACGAAGAGGCCAAACATCGCTTCGGCATCATCGACTCGCTTCCAGTACCCGAGGAAGACGAAAAGACGGACGCCGAGGAGTTGCGCTTCTACATGAAGAACAAGCGCAACCGAGAGCGTTATGCGTCGGAGATCGAGCAGTTGCGGGAGAAAACCGACGAACTGGAGCGGATCTACCACCAGGAAATGGGGAAGGCCCGAGCCCGCAGCTTGGGTCGCGAACTGCGCGAGTTGGGACTCAATGAAGCCTATGTAGCGATTTACGATGATCGGATTATCACTAGTGCCCCATCCGAATCCGAGGTTCGCAAGCTACTCGAAGGGATTATGCCTGCTGGGAAGGCTGACCAACCCTACATCTACCACTTCGATCCCTGAACGGGAGTACACAGCCTACGACCGGAGTTGCGTGACAGTCGACGCGATTTCGCTTTTGCTCGGTTCGCTTGAGAACTCGAATACTCTGTCTCCACCACCGAAGGCGTACCTCTGGTAGGAGACATCGACGTGAATCCAGCATTCGACATCGCTGTCTGTTGCCTCATACTCGGCTTCGCCTGTATTTTCTCCGTGTTTCAGCACGTTGAGCAGGTATTCTTCGATATGTTTCGCATTCGCGATTCGCAAGAGGTGGTCGGCAGCGACGTTGTCCAACACATCTGCTGGGGTTCCGTATCCGTCGCCGATGAGATAGAACTCGCCATCGTACTCGTGCGACTCGATCTGAACACGGAGCGCGTACGTCTCAGCCATACCGGTAGTTCCGAAGAAACACGTATCAGACGATCTGTTACGAACACTACCCATGTGGCCGCGTTGTGAACAAGATTTAGTCGGAATGACGCACAACCACAGCATATGTCTTTCACCGCCAGCTGGCACACGCTTCTCGACGAACTCGACGATCTTCCCGAGAGTGCGACGCTCATCACGCCGCTCTCTCATCAGCGATTTCGTATTACTGACGTACAAGAAGCTCGCGTCATCATTCACTTTGAAGACAAAGGTGAGACGCGGCCGCTCCAGCGCGATCAGTTCGAAACGCTCTATCGCCGAATCGAGGACGCCCCTGATGGGTTTGACCTCGATCGTCTCCCGGCGGATGCGGCTCCATACCCTGCGGTGTTGAGTGTCCATCCACGGTTCGAGGTTGATGAGGACGCTGGCGTCATCACACAATCAGAGGTCGCGACGGCGACGCAGGTGGTGGGCGCGGAACAGGAACCCACAGATCAAGAACGAACAGAACCCGACGGACTGGATGTCTACTCGGACGCGCTCCTCCTCATCGACGCACTCGAACGTCACGATGTGACAGATCTCCCTGAACTAGAGACGAACGCGTTGGTGAATCTTTACACACTGCTTTCGGATGTCCAGCGAGATGCCAATGATTTCCGCCAAGAGGTCGCGGATGTCCTCCTCGCTCGACTCCATCACGACCGTCCAGTGTCCGGGCAGTACGGCTCTGTCCAACGGACGAGTCGACGCAATCGCTCGCTCAAAGACGACGAGAAGGTGCTGGAACAGCTGGAGAACGCTGGCATCGACCGTGAGCGTGTACTGAGCGTCGACCGCTCGAAAGTCGATGAAGCACTTGAAGTCACTACGCTCTCCGACTCCGATGTGTACGAGGTCGGAGAAAGCGAATACGTTCGCAAAGCGGAGGTCGATGAAGATGTGAAAGAATCCCGGCTCCAGGGGCTGAAGGACCGACTCGCTGCTAGCGAGGACGATGAGGCGAACCAGCTCCGAGCGGAGATCGAAGAGCTCGAACAGCGTATCGACGATCTCACCAGTTTCCGCACAGGTACGGAGATGCAAGGATGACTGCCTACCGCTTTCGCGTCAAGTTCGACCCCGATCCGACGTCACTGTGGCGGGATCTCGTTGTCGGCGCGGATAGAACGATCACTGAATTTCAGTCGGCGATCAACCCTGCAGTCGGGCTTGACCAGGGCCACCTCTGGTTCGTCGGAGAGGGTGAAGACTACTGGGACAGCGCCGTCAAATACCAGTGCCCGCAAGAGTACGAGGAGTCGCTTGGTGGCGATCCGGTATTGCGTACGGAACGGATTGAGAATGCCGGTGAGGTGACGATCGGCGAGATGACCCGACAGCTCGGTCTCGAACAGTACGATCGCATCTGCTATCTCTACGACTACGGCGATGAATGGCGGTTCTACGCCATCTTGAAGGAGGTTCTCAGTGATGAGTCGAGCGACAAAGAACCGGAGATCGTAAAAGAGAAAGGCGATCCTATCGACGACCAGTACGCCTCTCCGGGAACCACTGAAAGCGATCCGCCGCTCCCTGATCCACTCTATTCAGTGCTCCCTGAAACTGCGGTCCCCGTTGCGGATCTTCGTGAGTTGGGGAAGCGCGATGATATCGTCCACGTCATTCCACTACTCAGTCTCGAAACTGGGTTCGGGGCGGTTTGCGAGCGGTTTGAGATTCAGTTCGAGGATACGGGGTACGTCCTCGAAAACTTCCAGCCGGGGTGGCAGGTCGTTGAGGAAGTCGATGGGGTAGACAAGACGGAGGAAAAACTCCTCGCGGCCCTTGCAGACGCAGTACGTGAGTGGCACGCTGAAATCGCAGAGATATCAGGTGTCATGACGGGACAGCATTTCGGTGAAGAGACGGTTGAAGCGATGCATGTCGAATTGGAAGCAGAACTCGAACGGAAGGGATACGGCCACCTGTAGTCTGCTCTCTTGACTGTCCGTCGAAGAGAACGAGTTCTTGGCTGTGACATGTCCAGCGTCCCGTAGTGGCACCAACCTGTGAGTCTCGCCGGAGTGTCTTTCGTCGGATCGCACACCAGCAGCACGTCGAGTGGCCCACATATGACTCGACACCGCTGTACGATCGAACCTCGCTCGCCGGGTTAGAATCGGACGTTCGAGTCGTCTCAAGTGTCTGGTTTACGCATCCTGACCATGACTCACTCGAACAGTTTGTCTGCTCGATTCCTCTGGCCTACTTCCGCTTCGAGGCCCACGACTGCTACGGAAGTTCGACACACTTCGCGCTGAGGTCGTGAAACTCGAGCGGAAGATAGCCTCCCACCCCACATTTCCGCTGCAGATCTCCGGAATATCGACGCTTCAGACGATCTCCCGCAGCCGTCTTTCTGTGGTCCACACACGGGGACCCCCAGTTTGGAGTGAGGTCCCCAGAAGACAAGAGATGGTCCAACCGACATCATGAACTCGGGAGGTCACCAGAATATAGCACGGGATATATAAAGAATCTCTAACACTAACTTCTTGTTAGCTCTAACAGACAATTACAGCACTTTATTCTCTATTTTTATTGTTTAGTGATTGCCTTTACCAATACATATATATTACAGTATTAGTGGTAGTATAGTATATGTCGAGACGAACTGATGGTTGTATTCTAGCGATTTCTTTCTAGTCTATCTCTCGGTAAAGAGGCTGGGTTGAGGTGGCTCAGACAATACGAGAAGCAGAAAAGAGAATCATCTCAAAAAACTCACACCGTGAGGGAGAGTACTAGTTCATCTGGAATTCCCCGGCTCTATTGCGCCGCCGATCCCCTTGATACACTCACTCCAAACTGGGGGTCCCCCTCTCTATTAATTTTCTGACAATCTCACTCCAAACCGGGGGTTCCCCGTATCAGATCTCCAAGATGCTCACTCCAAACTAGGGGTGGGTTGAGATGCCTCTCACTCCAAACTGGGGGGCATAGAATAATTTCTTATCTACGGCAAAACCGAGTAGAAGCCTATATACTCAGCAAACTCACTCCAAATTAGGGGCGGCAGACTTATGCACCCCACGCACAACCTCGAACCATGGGCGACACAGACGATAGCGGATTCTCGGTCGACCAAGTGATTGGGAGCTCGCCACGAATCTTCCAGAACAAGTCTCTCGTCTCGGTCGGTACTGTCCCCGACGAAGACCGAATTGTCGGGCGGCAAGAGGAAATTACGAACGTCGCACTCAGCCTCGAGGATATTATTTACAACGACGTGCCGGACAATATCCAAATCTATGGAAAGACAGGTACCGGGAAGAGCCTCGTCTCACGGCACGTCTCTTCAAAAATCACTGAACGTGCCCAAGAGAACGGCGTCCATGCGACCAATGTGTACGTCGACTGTAACGCCAACAACACCATCACCCGCGCTTCACGAACACTATATTTCTCAGTCTTCGACGAACTAGACGACAAATACGGCGTCAAAGCCCAACCTAGCATCTCTCCACCCCCTAAGCGTGGGGTCGGCTGGAAGACGTACACCGAGGAGCTCTGGGACATCGTCGACGACTACTACGACGGGCTAGTGATCATCCTCGACGAGATCGATCTGTTCAAAGACTTCAATAACCTCCTCCATGCCCTCTCTCGCGCCCGTGAAAACGACGAGATAGAGACCTACATCTCCATCGTGCTCATCAGCAACAAGACGACACAGTTCCGAAACAAGGTCAACCAGCGCGTCAAAAGCTCGATGGGCGGGTCCGAATTCGTGTTCTCGGCGTACAACGCCGAACAGCTGGAGAATATCCTCGAGAATCGTCGCGATGCCTTCGAGGAAGGTGTCCTCGGCGACAACACGATTGGAAGAGCAGCAGAGCTCGCGGCCGACGAACACGGCGACGCCCGAAAAGCGATCGAGTTGTTAAACAAGGCCGGGATGATGGCGCGACGGAACATGGATGAGACCGTCACCGAAAACCACGTCACCGAGGCACGAGACCTCGTTGAAGCGGATCTCCTCTCGAAAAGCATCAGCACACTTCCGGATCAGGCGAAGCTGGTCTTGTATACGCTGACGAAGCGACTTAACGGGAGAGGCGACACCGCCTCAACGTCGCAAGTCTATGATCGGTATCAGACCGTCGCGAAGGACGTTGAATCAAACGTCCTTGGCTACCAACGTGTTTCGGACCTCCTCGATGAATTGGAGTTCCTCGGCGTAACGATGAGCGAACGAAAGGGCCGCGGCGACAGACGTGGGATCAAAAAGGACCACGAACTGAACCACCGCCCGGCGATCGTGCTCGCAGCGACACTCGCTGAAGACCCCCGACTACAAACCCTCGAAAGCGTCTCCTCACCTGAAGATATTCTCCAGTGAACCTGCCCGCAATCGCCTGCTTCTTTGCTAGTTCAAATGCGCCAACAACAAACCAACCGGCACTCTCAGCTCGCACCTGAAACCACGCATCACAACCCCGCTAAGCCCACTGTAGTCTCAACTTCACTGGCGCGGATTGCTTGATATCGGGTCACGTACGGTTCTCGTCTGCGCATCAGCTAGCAAAGATCACAAACACCTTTTCATTTTGAATAGAAGCGGCAGTATGTTCGGAACGAGCGGCGTTCGGGGCCGCGTCGGCGATGAGATCACCGCCGCACTCGCACTCGATATCGGACGTGCACTTGTGACAGACGGCGCCGAGAGCATCGTCCTCGGCCGTGACGCACGCGAGAGCGGGCCCACGCTGAGTCGCGCCGTCTCGGCCGGTGTCACGGAGTGTGGCGGCGACGTGATCGACGTGGGCGTCCAGCCGACGCCGACCGTCGCCAGAAGCGTTGTCCGCGAGGGGGCCGACGCCGGCGTCGTCGTCACCGCATCGCACAACCCGTCACCCGACAACGGGATCAAGCTCTGGGCAGCCGACGGGCGAGCGTTTGACGAGGATGCGAACGCTCGCATCACAAAACTCATCGAGACAGGGACGTTCGAGCTCGTGGCGTGGGACGAGCTCGGCGAGTACCGTCGTCAAGGGGGCGCACGGGATCATCACGAACGTGTACTTCGCGAATCAGTGGACATTCCCGACGACCTCTCCGTTGTCGTCGATCTCGGGAACGGCGTCGGGCGCGTCACCGCTGACGCGCTCCACGCGGCCGGCTGTGACGCGAAGACGCTTAATGGGCAGCGCGACGGCCGGTTCCCGGGGCGGCCCAGCGAGCCGACTGCCGCGAACTGCGAGACGGCCTGCGCGGTGGTCGAGGCAACCGACGCTGACCTCGGCGTCGTCCACGACGGCGACGCCGACCGGATGATGGCGATCGACGAGCGAGGCCGGTTCGTCTCTGGCGACGCGCTGCTCGCGCTGTTCGCCCGGCGCGAGGTCAAGGCGGGCGACCGCGTGGCAGTCCCAGTCGACACGAGCCTCCTCGTCGCTGACGTGCTCGCCGACGTCGGCGCTGACGTGACGTACACGCCCGTCGGCGACGCGTACGTCGCCGCCGCCACGACAGAACCGGACGTGGTATTCGGCGGCGAGCCCAGCGGGGCGTGGATCTGGCCCGAGCAGACGCGGTGTCCCGACGGCCCCCTCGCCGCCTGCACCTTGGCCGCGATCGTGGGCGCCGAGGGGTCACTGGCCGCGACGGTCGACGCGCTGCCCGGCTACCCGATCCGGCGGGACTCGGTGCGGACCGAGGCGAAGCGTGCGATTGTCGACCGCGTCGCGGACCTCGCCGGCGAGGAGTTCGATGACGTCTCGACGCTCGACGGGATCCGGGTGGGGACGGACGCAGGGTGGTTCCTCGTGCGCGCGAGCGGGACCGAGCCGCTGGTGCGGCTCACCGCCGAGGCGCGCGACGAGGCCGATGCCGAGGGGCTATTCGAAACGGCCCGGGACCTCATCGATCGAGCCGCCGCCGACCATAGCGGCTAAATCCCGGCCCGCCGTCGACCCCACACATGTACGGAGTCGTGCTCGCGGCCGGCCGCGGAACCCGCATGCGGCCGCTGACGGATCGTCGTCCGAAACCGCTCCTGCCGGTCGGTGACCGCTCGCTGCTCGAACGTGTGTTCGACACCGCGATCGACGTCGTCGACGAGTTCGTCGTTGTGACCGGCTACCGCGGAGAAGCGATCCGCGAGACAATTGGGGAGTCGTACCTGGATCACCCGGTCCACTACGTCGAGCAGGCGGAGGCGCTGGGGACGGCTCACGCCGTGGCACAGGCCGAACCGGTCGTCGACGACGACTTCCTCGTGCTCAACGGCGACGTGGTCGTGGACGCGTCACTCCCCCGAGCGCTCGCCGAGGCCGAGAGGACGGCTGTCGCGGCCACCGAGGTCCCGGACCCGCGGGCGTATGGCGTACTCTCGACGGCTGATGACGGCTCGCTTGCTGGCATCGTCGAGAAGCCCGACGACCCGCCGACGAATTTCGCGAACGTCGGCTGTTACGCGTTCGGGCCAGAGGTGTTCGAGTATATCGACAGAACACCCGAGAGCGAACGCGGCGAGTACGAGATCACGACAACGATCGAGCTCCTCCTCGACGACGGCCATCAGATCGACGTGGCGCGGTACGACGGCACCTGGCTCGACGTCGGGCGTCCGTGGGAGCTCTTAGAGGCGAACGAACTGGCGCTCGCGGAGTACGACGACGACCCCGAACTCGCCGGCACCGTCGAAGACGACGTCCACCTCCACGGGCCGGTCGTCGTGGAGGAGGGCGCGCGAGTGCGCTCGGGAGCCTACGTCGAGGGACCTGCGTTGATCCGCGAGGGCGCTGACGTTGGGCCGAACGCGTACGTCCGCGGGGCGACGGTGATCGGTCCGGACGCCCACGTCGGCCACGCGGTCGAGGTGAAGAACTCGGTGCTGATGGCCGACGCCTCGGTTGGCCACCTCTCGTACGTCGGCGACTCGGTACTCGGCCGCGCGGTGAACTTCGGTGCGGGGACGAACGTCGCCAACCTCCGCCACGACGGCGAGAACGTCCGCCTCGGCGTGAAGGGCGACCGCGTCGACACCGGGCGCCGGAAGCTCGGTGTCATCGTCGGCGACGGCGCGAAGACGGGGATCAACACCTCGCTGAACGCCGGCGTGAAGCTCGGCGCCGACGAGGCGACCGGGCCGGGCGAGTCCTTGACGCGCGACCGGCTCTCGGAGTAGCGTCGCCGTCGGCCGGCGGGGCGCCGACGCGCTCGCGAGCGATTTAACACCCGGGCGGGTAAACGTCAATTCATGAACAACGACTCGGTGACCGCGGTGATCCTCGCCGCGGGTGAGGGGCGTCGGCTAGCCCCGCTGACGAACCGGCGACCGAAGCCGATGGTCCCGGTGGCGAATCGTCCGCTTCTCGAACACGTGGTCGAGGCGATCACGGCGACCGCGATCGACCGGATCGTCTTCGTCGTCGGCTACAAGCAGGAACGCATCCGGAACCACTTCGGCGACGGCGACAACTGGGGTGTGACGATCGAATACGTCGAGCAGGCCACCCAATTGGGAACCGGTCACGCCGTGTTACAGGCCGAGCCGGTCGTCGACGGGCCTTTCGTCGTGCTCAACGGCGACCGGATCGTCGACCCCGAGATCGTCTCGCAACTGCGCGACAGCGCGGTTGAAGCCGACCTCCCCGCGATGGCGGTCACGAGCGTGGCGCATCCCCGTCAGTACGGCGTCGTCAGCCTCGACGGCGAGCGTGTGACCGCCATCGACGAGAAGCCGGAGGGAACCGTCGAGACGAACCAGATCAACGCCGGCGTCTACGCGTTCTCGCCGGCCATATTCGACGCGATCCGCGAGACGCACGCGCCCGGCGAGCTGGCGATCACGGCGACGCTCGACGACCTCGCCGCGAACGAGTCGCTGTCGGCGGTGCGATACGACGGCCGCTGGCTCGACGTGTCGAACCTCTGGGACCTGCTGACCGTGAACGCGGCGCTGATCGGCGAGTCGAGCGAGACTGGGGCTGACGGTCTCGTCCTCGGCGACTCGGTGACCGTCGCCGACGACGTGGCCCTCGCGGGCAACGTCCGCGTCGGCCCCAACGTGACGATCGGTGGCAGCACCGCGATCGGGAGCAATGCGACGATCGAGGCGGGCGCGGTCGTCGAGAATGCGGTGATTTTCCCCGACGCGGTGATCGGCGCCGGGGCCGTGGTCCGGAACGCGATCGTCGCGGGCAACGTGCGAATCGGCCCGAACGCGACGGTCGCGGGCGAGGCGGCGACGGTCGTCGTCGGCGACGCGGTCCACCACGGCGTGGCACTCGCCGGCGTGGTCGGCGATAACGCGTCGGTCGGGGCGGGCGCGACGCTCACGGACGGCGCGGTCGTTGGCGATGACGTCGACGCCGACGCGGGGGTCGTCATCGACGACCGAATCGAATCTGGCGCGGTCGTCCGGAGGGGGTAACCATGTGTGGGATCACCGGCTACATCGGCGACGGGATCGTGTTGGACGACAGTGGCGACGACACCACGAGCGACGGCGGGGTCACCGGCGTCGGCGACATCGTCCACGAGGGGCTTCGCAACCTGGAGTACCGCGGCTACGACTCCGCCGGCGTCGCGCTCGTCGGCGCGTCGAGTGGGCTCACCGTCGCGAAGCGGTCGGGCGAGGTGGACAACCTCACCGTGCCGGACGTCCCGGACGCGACGCTGGGCGTCGGTCACACGCGCTGGAGCACGCACGGCCCGCCGACCGACGCGAACGCCCACCCGCACACGGACTGCGCCGGCGACGTCGCGGTCGTCCACAACGGGATCGTCGAGAACCACGAGGCGCTAAAACGGGAATTGTCTGATCACAAGTTCACGAGCGACACCGACACCGAGGTCATCCCGCATCTGATCGAGGCGGAACTCGCGGCCGATCCGGAACTAGATCTCCTCGATGCGGTCCAAGCCGTTGAAGATCGCTTGGAAGGGAGCTACGCGATCTGTGCGGTCCGCGAGACCGGCGACCGGATCGTCGTCGCGCGCCGCGGGAGCCCGCTCGTGTTGGGCCGGGACGACGACGCGACGTTCGTCGCCAGCGACGTGACCGCGTTCCTCGAGCACACTCGCGATGTGATGTATCTGGAGGACGGCGACGTGGCTGCGCTATCAGCCGACGGCGTCGAGATCTACGCCGACGGCGACCTTGTCGACCGCGGTGTGGAGACCGTGACTTGGGAGGCCGACGCCGCCGAGAAAGGCGGGTACGAACACTACATGCGCAAGGAGATCCACGAGCAGCCCGAGTCGCTCCGCCAGACGATCGCGGGACGCCTCGACGTCGACGCCGGCGACGTCGAGCTCGACGTCTCGTTCCCGCCGGGCTTTCTCGCCGATCTGGAGGAGATCCAGATCGTTGCCTGCGGCACTTCCAACTACGCGGGCCGCTACGCCGCGCAGCTGTTCGAGGAGCTCGCGGGAGTACGTGCGACAGTCGAGATCGCCAGCGAGTACGAGTTCGGCGCGGGACGCACCCCGGACCGGACGCTGGTGGTCGCTGTGACCCAGAGCGGGGAGACGGCCGACACGCTCGGCGCGGTCCGGCGCGCGAACGCCGCGGGCGCGCGGACGTTCGCCGTGACGAACACCCTCGGAAGCACGGTGACGCGGGAGGTCGACGGGACGGCGTTTATCAGGGCCGGCCCGGAAATCGGCGTCGCCGCGACGAAGACGTTCGCCTCGCAGGTGGCGACGCTCGCGATGCTCGCGGTGGCCGTGGGTCGCGACCGCGGCGCGCTTGCGGCCGCCGACGCGCGGTCGGTCCTGGAGGACCTGCAAGGGCTTCCGGGTGCAGTCCAGCAGGTGCTCGACGAGGAACCGCAGGTTCGAGAGGCCGCTCGCGAGTACCGGGACAGCGAGGCGTTCTTTTTTGTGGGGCGAGCGTTAGGGGTGCCCGTCGCTTTGGAGGGCGCGTTGAAGCTCAAAGAGATCTCGTATGACCACGCCGAGGGGTTCGCCGCGGGCGAGCTGAAACACGGGCCCCTAGCGTTGGTGACTCCCGACACGCCCGTGTTGGCCGTGTTGACCGACGGCGCCCGGGCCGACGAAACGATGAACAACGTCACCGAGGCGCAGACGCGCGGGGCGCCGGCGCTGGGGTGTGTCTCCGACGGCGAGGAGTACAACACGCTGGATGTGTCGTTCGACGTGCCCGACGTCGGGATCGTCGAGCCGTTGGTGGCGAACGTGTACCTGCAGTTATTTGCGTATCACGTGGCGAACGAGAAGGGCCGACCGATCGACAAGCCGCGGAACCTCGCGAAGAGCGTTACCGTCGAGTGAATATTCCGCTCTCGCCTCATGGAACGGACCTGTGCTCGGGGTAGAAATTGACTGACTTCGTCCAATTTGACTGATCCATAAGTCGAATCGGCAGCAGGAGACTTTTTTCGATTCCTCGCAGAGGATCGCGTATGGCCCCCGCAATTGCGCACTTTTTACTCGGCGCCACCCTTCTACTCACGGCGGCGGTGCCGTTCGTGCTTCGGTACGACTTCGATCGCGAACACGCGATCTGGCTGATCCCGCTTGGAGGCCTGTGGGGACTCGCTCCCGACATCCACAACATCGCACCCATTGCCGCGGAGTCGTTGTACGCGCTCCACAACACGCCGTGGGCAGATCTGTTCGGGTTCCACTACACGCTCGATCGGCCGGCCGTCAGAGCACGCTACGACGCGAGCGTGTTCGGCTCCATCACCGCGTTTCTGATCGGCGTTGCCGGGTTTTGGACCGCAGGTCGAGTTCGACGTGCGGCGCTCGTTGCTCGCCGACCGGTTGAACACGTGCTCGTAACGGGGGTCGCAACCGTTCTCGCGAGTGCCCTCGCGACGTTAGCACTCTGGGTCGCCGTTAGCGTCCAGGACGGTTTCTCGCTTGTGGCCGGACTTATCGGACGCTCCAGCGTGCTCGTGGGTGCGCTGCTGACGATTCTCGCTGGGTGTGCGCTCGGCGTGGTCTGTTCGGTGCTATTGGAGGTCACGCTCTCCGAACCGACGCGTATCGATCCCGTGTCAACCGCAGGCGTTGGGCTCTTGATTGGGGTGGGTGTGTGGCTGATCGTCGTTCCCGTGGCGTTCGCTGTTGTCTCCGGAGTCGGAATTCCGCTCCTCCATCTTGGTAGTTTGGCTGCGTTGCTGGTGTACGGTGTCTTCTTCGGCTCCGTCTACGGTATCGTGCGTGGAGCGTTCAGCTCGCGTGCGGCAGTGCGAATTGACATCGATTCGCTGAGACCCTAACAAGAATCAACGTATAGTATCTCTCGGCCGTTCGGACAGCGAGATATCGATGTGATCGAGAATCTCGATGATCCGCTGTCGAATCGGGTGATGTCCTAGCTGTACACGTTCTGTCTGGCCATCTTCCACGGGTGTCTCCTCGTCTAGCCGTCGGACTGTGGGGAGTACGGGACCTCGGACCCGATCGATCTATCTCGCAGCGAAACGAGGCGATACTTCGAAGCTCGCGTCATTCACGCCAGCAGCAGGCGAACTGGTCCAGGATGTAGAAAGTGGGATTCTAACAGTCGGTGATGGCGATACAACGGACGGGCGTCCAGTTCAACCGACGCTGGAAGTGTATCGCTCAACTGAACAGACCATCCCAAGGGGCAATCAGACGACTCTAATGTTCGATTCTGTCGAACTGAATGATTTCCCTGAGTCACCGCTTGATGCCAGCACGGGGGAACTCACGATCCCTTCGGATGGCCTCAATCTGATTGCCGGCCAAGTGACGTGGGGTAGAACGAACGTCACGTCGGGCGAATTCCATCGTACGCGGCTCTATGATTCAGCGGAGAGCATTCATGGAAACTTGGCACATGTCTCTGTCGTTAGTGACTTCGTAACCAATCCGTTACAGCGGGAATACGAGTTCACTGCTGGGGAAACCATTCGGATGGATGTGGATGTGG
>NZ_JBEDNY010000008.1:0-142051 GCF_041379815.1 Halorubrum miltondacostae | reverse complement strand
ATTCCGAACACGGAAGTTAAGCCCACCAGCGTACCGTGAAGTACTGGAGTGAGCGATCCTCTGGGAACCACGGGTCGCCGCCTGCCCATTCATTCGGGAGAATACTCCCACTCGGCCCACGGACATTACGTCCGTGGGCTTTTTTACTGTATAGCGAGCGGTCGCGCCGCTCACACGCGACCGCGACAGTAATCGACACGCACAGACGCGTGTCTATCACGAACGCAACACGCACAGACGCACGTCCGTCACGAACGGTAATGATCTGAGAGTCCGTCAACCGTATTTATATTCAAACTGAGACAATCCGGACGATGGGAACCGGAGCGGTGCTCCTCTCGCCGGGACTCATATCAGTACTAATAGCTTCATGCGTAAGTTTATCACTTTTCTCGCTGAAGCCAAGGTGTAATGGAGGAATCGAACAACACGGTGCGGCTGTACTGCGACGATCGGCCGTCGGTCCACGACGGGGGATCCGCAGACCGCGTTGTGTCCGTGTTGTTCGGTACTGACGTCGAGGCGTGGCGGGGCGGGTGGGAACGAACGGCGGCCGGGCCACCGACCCGCGAGGCGATCGTGGACGTGAACGACATTGTTCGGAGCGGAGCGACCGCGTCGACGCAGGTGATGCCCAATAGCGGACTCGCGCACACGGTACTCGGCCGGGCGACGGAACGCGAGCGGGTGTTCGACGCCGTCGACGAGCACGTCGACGGTGCGCCGTCGGGGACGGTCGACGTGCTCGTCGACGACCTCGCAGCGGTGGCCGCGCGGAACGGCATCAACTCGGCGGTCGCGTTCGTGGAGCGCCTCGTCGAACGCTTTCGAGGCCGGGCGAGCCGAATCACGATCGGGTGTTCTTTCGAAGGGCCTGCTGAGCTGCTCTCACGGGTCGAGGCCAACGTGGATGCCGTCGTCGGTGTTGAGCCGAGCGCGGCGAGCGCGGTCGAGCGGTTGTCACGCGACGACCCCACGACATTCGGGTACGTCCGTCGCCACTGGGCCGAAGCCAAGCGCGGCATCGAGGCGTGCGACCGAAACTACCCGCAGTCGAAGCAGGTCCACGCCGCGCTGACGAATCCGGAAACGACGCCGCGGACGCTGGGGGCGGCACTGTCGGGGCTCGTCACTCTCGGCGCGCTAGAGACGTGGGGAGACACGGTCGGATCGACTCGGTACGACCTCACCGCTTATCGGCCCGAGCGGACGTGGGCCGTGGGCGTGGCGCTCGCGGCGGGCGTCCCGGACGAATAGTGCGAAGCGTTCGTCGGGGCTCGTCAACCGTCGAGCTCGGCCCGATCGTCGGATTCCGCGATCGGCGTGAGGTCGGCCTCGATGACCGTTCCGTCCGGCTCAAGCGTGACGCTCCCGAGCGGGGCGGTCTCACCGGTGTCGTACCCGGCGGCGACGGCCTCCAGCGTCGGGCGTTGTTCGAGCCGCTCCCACACGGCGTCCGCGACGAGCGACTGGAACGTTTCCGGGTCGGTCCATCCGGAGTCGATGTCGGAGGGGACGCCGACGACGACGCGGAGCTCCGTTTCCGTCACTCGAATCCCGACGCCGAACGTGTCCGCACACATGCCGCCACGTTCGAATCGGGGGGTAAAATCACCGTCGGCGTCGTCGATCGGTCGGCGTCGAACAGGATCAGCTCCCGGTCGGGCCGCCGGCTCTCGAAACCGGTAAGCGCCGGCCACTCGAACGGTCGCGACGTTCGATGAGTTCGAAGCCCGCGGTGCCACCGAAGGCGGGACTGGCAGCGGCGGTCGTCGCCGTCAGCGCCGGTGCGATCCTCGTCCGGCTGAGCGACGCGCCGAGCTCGGTCGCCGCGTTTTACCGGGTGCTGTTCACGACGCTGCCGCTGGCCGCGATCGGTGCGTGGCGGTACCGCGGAGAGTTCGCCCGGATCCGCGCGCGCGACCTCGGCTTTGCGGTGCTCTCCGGGGTGGCGCTCGCGGTCCACTTCGCCGCGTGGTTCGAAAGTCTCCGGTGGACGAGCGTCGCCGCGAGCGTGACGCTCGTTCAGGCGCAGCCGGTGTTCGTCGCGGCCGGCGCGTGGCTGTTGCTGCGCGAGCGCGTCACGCGTCGGATGGCCGCGGGCATCGCGGTCGCCGTCGCCGGGATGGCGTCGATGTCGCTTGGCGACTTCCTCGGGGGCGTCGCGATCGGTCCCCGTCCGTTGTACGGCAACGCCCTGGCGCTGACGGGCGCCGTCTCGGCTGCGGGATACGTGTTGGCCGGACGGTCGCTCCGGCAGCGCATCTCGTTGATCCCCTACGTCACCGTCGTGTACGGCGTCTGCGTGTTCGTGTTGCTCGGCTTCGTCCTCGCCGCCGGACACCCCCTGACCGGCTATCCGGCCAAGGAGTGGCTCCTCTTCGTCGGGCTCGCCGTCGGCCCCGGGCTGCTCGGTCACACGGTGCTCAACTGGGCGCTCGCGCACCTCGAATCGAGCGTCGTCTCCGTCTCGCTGCTCGGCGAGCCGGTCGGTGCGACGCTGCTCGCGTTCGCGTTACTGTCCGAGACGCCGACGCCGGCGACGGTCGTCGGCGGGTGTGTCGTCCTCGGGGGAATCTACGTCACCGCGAGCGCGGACGGGGCGTAGCGTTTTCAACACCGATATTTTGGGGTAAACGTTGAAACCTTTTGACTGGTTGATTTTGGTATGGACCGGCGAACGGTCGTCGCGTTTGTGGGCGACAACGCGCGCGCCAGCGAACGCGTCACCCGCGCGGTCGACACCGCTTGGAAGGGCCTCGACGGACCGGCGGTTCGAGCGTTTGCCCCGACCGACTTAGACGGAGAACGCGACGGCGGAGACCCGCTGAACGGCACCTGCGGTATCGTCGTCACCGCCGCGGCGGCGGCCGACGGCGCGGTAGCGGACCGGCTCGCGGCGCTGCCGTCGAACGTTCCGGTGATCGCGCTCGTCGAGGACGCGACGACCGAGACGATCCGCACGCTTCTGGCGGCCGGTGTCGACGATGTGATTGGCGTCGACGACTGGACGGTGTCCCCCGACAAGAGCGATGCCATCCGACCGCTCACTGATCGCCTCGCGGAGCTGTTGGAGCCAGATCGCGTCCAGCTGGGGAGCGACGACGTCGGTCGGCTCTCCGAGGTGTTGCTCGACGCCGGAACGACGCTGATGAGCACGCGCACTGACGAGGTCGGAACGAAGATCGAGTGGACGATGGAGAACGTCGGCGAACACGCCGAGCTCGATCGGATCGTCTGCTACCGAGAGGACGACGGGCAGTTCTCGCCCGCTTACAGCTGGTGCCCCGACGGGTTCGACCCCGCACCGAGACAGTTCGACGACTTTCCCGAGGCCGAACAGCTGTCGACGTTCGGGAACGTCGCGCGCGGGGCGGCACCGCCGAGCGGTCTCGACGACGGGAGTGCCGACGCGCCTACGACCGGACCGCCGGCCACCGTTCACGTACCGCTCGTCGTCGACTGGGAGCTGAGCGGGATCGTCGCGTTCGAGTCCGACGCCCACCGCACCTGGACGGACGAGGAAGTCGACCTGTACCGTACCCTCGGCGACTTGGTCGCGCACACGATCGCGCGGAACGACCGCCGGGCGGCGCTCCGCCGGCAGGCGGAACAGCTCGAACAGTTCAGCGCGGTCGTCTCCCACGACCTCAGGAACCCGCTGAACGTGCTCTCGGGGTACCTGTCGCTCTCCGAGGACGAGCTGATGCCGTCGCGGTACGAGGCCATGAGCGGCGCGGTCGACCGCATGGAGACGCTGATCGACGACCTGCTCATGCTCGCGCGGCGCGGCGAGGCGATCGGCGAGACGGAGTCCGTCCCGATCGAAGCCGTCGCGGAAGACGCGTGGGCGTCCGTCCGCTCGCCGGACGCGACGCTCACCATCGCGGACGAGGTGGGACGCGTCGAGGCCGACCCCGGACGGCTCCGGCAGGCGCTCGAGAACCTCTTCCGGAACGCGGTCGATCACGGCGGTCGGGACGTGGCGATAGAGATCGGCTCGCTCACCACGGAGGACGGGTGCCGCGGGATGTACGTCGCGGACGACGGCCCGGGGATACCGGTCGACCTGGCCGACTCGGTCTTCGACTCGGGCGTGTCGTCGGCCGACAGCTCGGGGATCGGGCTGGCGATCGTCGACCGGATCGTGGAGGCCCACGAGTGGGAAATCGAGGCGCGCAACGACGACGGCGCCGTCTTCGAGCTCACCTTCGGCGCGAGCGCGAAGCGGGTCGCGTCGGCGTAAGGAGTCGAGTCGCGATCCCCGGCGGCTCCGCGACGCGGTCAGGCTTCGGAGAACCGGTCGACGGTGCGTCGATGGCGGTCGCGGAACATTCCTTCGAACCCAATCTTCGCCGCGGGGCCAGCGAGGTCGCCGAGCGGGCCGAGCGGTAGTCGGTACGCGACCGTGTCGACGAGCAGGGTCTCGTCGCCGTCGGCGTAGAACGCGTGGGTGTGTTCCCAGCGCCGGAACGGGCCGCCCTCCATCTCGTCGACGAACCGCGCGGAGCGCTCGGGCGTCGTCGTCCCGTCGGGGTCGCGCTCGACGATCCGCGACGTCCACCGCTGTCGCGGCCCCGCCCCGAGCGGGCGCATCGACATCTCTATCTCCGAACCGGCGACGAGGACCTCGGGGTCGGGCGACCCGTTGGGTCCCGCGACGCCGTCGATGTGGAGCCGCATCCAGTCCGGCGTGAGCTCTCGCAGTCCGTCGACCGTGGAGTGAAACGCCCACACGTCTTCGATCGGGGCCGGCACCCGAGTCGTCCGCCTGTACGTCGGCATACCCCGGATACGAGTCGGGCGGACAAAAAGCCGTCCAAGCCGGTCCGGGACCGAAACCCGCATGCCCGCGCGCATCGTGAATAGTGACGATGGAACGCGGGGCGATCGATGTCGGCGATCTGGCTGGACCGTTCGACCTTCAGGCCACCCTCGAGAGCGGGCAGAGCTACCTCTGGAACCGCGCCGACGGGGAGACGTACGCCGAGCTCCACGCCCACGGCGGGGACGCGTGGTACGAGACCGTCGTCGATCCGGTCCCCGGGGTGACCGACGAGCGCGTCGCCGTCCGGGTCCGACAGGAGGGCGGCGTCCACGATGGCACGCTCCACTGGGAGGCGTCGACCGACGCCGACCCGCTGTTGACGCACCTGCTCCGGCTGGACGACGACCTCGACGCGATCTTAGACGCGACGCCGGACCTCCCGCTCTTAGAGCGAGCGTACGACGCCTACGAGGGGATGCGGCTAACGCGCGATCCCGTGTTCCCCTGTCTCGTCTCGTTCATTTGCTCGGCGCAGATGCGGGTCGCGCGGATCCACGGGATGCAGCGTCGGCTCCGGGAGACGTACGGTGACGAGGTCCGGCTCGGCGGGGAGACGTACCGGGCGTTCCCGACGCCCGAGCAGTTGGCCGCGCGCACCGAGGACGAGCTCCGCGACCTCTCCTTGGGCTACCGCGCGCCGTACGTCCAGCGGACCGCGGAGATGGTCGCGAGCGGCGAGGCCGACCCCCTCGACGCGGCCGACCTCCCATACGAGGAGGCCCGGGAGTCGCTCACGCGGTTCGTCGGCGTCGGCGACAAGGTCGCCGACTGCGTGCTGCTGTTCTCGCTGGGGTTCCTCGAGGCTGTGCCCTTGGATACCTGGATCCGCACGACCGTCGAGGAGTACTACCCCGACTGCGACCGTGGGAGCTACGCCGCGACCTCCCGCGCGATCCGGGAGCAGTTCGGCGGCGAGTTCGCCGGCTACGCGCAGACGTACGTGTTTTACCACCTCCGCGCCGGGGGCGAGTGACCGCCGGGACCCCCGCGAGTCGGTCGCGGCCGAACTTTGATACTCGCTCGTGTGAAACATTCTCACGTGATGGACTGTCGAGTCGACGTCGAGGCCGCGGTCCCGGTGTACGACGTGGAGACCGCCGACGAAGCGGTCCGGATCGCGATCTCGAAGACCGGCGAGATGCTCAACCCGGACCTCAACTACGTCGAGATCGACACCGGAACGCGGACGTCGCCGAGCGGCGAGCAGCTCGACCCCGCATTCGTCGCGGCCGACGAGGCGCTCGTCGCTCTGGAGCTCCGGATGGACGTGTTCAACGTCGACCGGGGCGAGCACGCCAGCCGCGTCGCGCGCAAGGAGATCGGCAAGCGGCTTCAGAACATCCCGCTGAAGGTGCTCTCCGTCACCGAGATCGATCCCGACGAGAGCGACCGCGCCGGTGACGCCTCCGCCGCCAGCGAAGACTCCGCGTCGAGAAGCGACGAGTAGCGAGGCCGTTCGGCCCGGGACGCGAATCGCGCCGAGCGCTACCGTTGGAAGTGTATCGACGGATGAAGGACGGCCGCTGCGCTCTCGGCGTTCGGTGCGGTCGGCGAGGAGTGACGCGCGATAGCGGTCTCAGTCGGCCGTCGGGGCCAGCGGCTCCGATTCGGACGACTCCATCGGCTCGGTGATTCCTTCGGTCAGCTTGAAAACGGCCGCTTTGTGGTCGGTCTTCGACTTGTGAATCGATGTCGGTTTGACCCCCAGTTCCTCATAGGCTTCGAGATCAACGTCGTCGTCCCAGAACTCGCACTGTTTTCGTACCTCCGCGAGGAGACCGTGAAGATGGATGAGCTCCTGCTTCTTCATGAGTACCAGTCCTTTGCTACCGGAGGTTTATATTATTATCTTGAGTAACGTTACCACACTATCCGCGTATTTCGCGAGTAGCGGGACCGAGAAGTCGTTTCTCGATAGATCGTTCAGGATCGTTTTCGCGCGCAGACGGTTACGCGGAGATCGATCACCGTTGACGACGGCCTCCTCTCTGCGGTCAGCGTACACGGGCGAAAAAGTCGTCCGGCGGGGCGGTGGCCGCGGCGCTTCCCGTGGTCACTGGAACTGCTTGACCGCCTCGAGATCGCGTTCCGTTCGCATGAACTCGGTCAGACGTCGCGTCGCGTGACACGCCGGGCAGCTGAAGTTCGACCGCAGATCCTGTAGGTCGGCGGGATTGTCCTGCCACTCCTTGCCGCACTCCGGACAGACGAGTCTGACGAACGCGTCAACCATGTCACCCTGTACAGCCGGCCCCGTTAAAAACGTAGGTGGCGATCGGAGGCGGCCGGGGAAGCGATTCCGACTCCGGTCAGTGACGGCACCTCAGGCGCTCATGGACGCGCTCGCGTCGAGCAGCTCCTTGTACCGGTTCCGGATGGTGACTTCCGAGACGTCGGCGACGCCGGAGACTTCGCTCTGGGTCACCTTCTCGTTGGACAGCAGCGCCGCGGCGTAGACGGCGGCGGCGGCGAGTCCCACCGGGGACTTGCCGCTCGTGATCCCCTCGCTCGCGGCGTCGTCGAGCAGCTCGCGGGCGCGGCGTTCGGTCTCCTCGGAGAGGTCGAGCCGAGAGGCGAAGCGCGGGACGTAGCTCGTCGGGTCGGCGGGCTGGACGCGAAGCCCCAACTCCCGGATGACGTAGCGGTACGTCCGGGTCAGCTCCATCTTCTCGACGCGGGACACCGCGGTGAACTCGTCGAGGCTCCGGGGGTTCCCGACCTGTCGGGCGGCGGCGTACAGCGAGGCCGTCGCGACGCCCTCGATGGAGCGCCCCGGCAGGAGGTTCTCGCTCAGCGCGCGGCGGTAGATGACGGATGCGGTCTCGCGGACGTTGTCCGGGAGGCCGAGCGCGCTGGCCATGCGGTCGATCTCGCCGAGGGCCTGCTTCAGGTTGCGCTCCTTGGAGTCGCGGGTGCGGAACCGCTCGTTCCAGGTGCGCAGCCGCTGCATGCGGCGCCGCTGGCGGCCGGACAGCGACTTGCCGTAGGCGTCTTTGTCCTGCCAGCCGATGTTCGTCGAGAGCCCCTTGTCGTGCATCATGTTCGTTGTCGGGGCCCCGACCCGCGACTTGCTGTCGCGCTCGCCCGAGTTGAACGCGCGCCACTCCGGTCCGCGGTCGACGGAGTCTTCCTCGACGACGAGCCCGCAGTCCTCACAGACGGTCTCCCCGTGCTCCGTGTCGGTCGCGAGCCGCCCGTCGCACTCGGGGCAGGTCGTGGTCCGCTCGGTCTCCGTGCGGGAGGACTCCTCGCTCGTCGACTCCGCTTCGCTCCGGCTCTGTGATCGCTCTCGTTCCGTCTCTGCGGCGCTGTAGGTGCGTGTCTCTGTCATTGGCTTCCCCCGACGACTCTCGACGAAAAATACGAGGCCGGCGTCGTCAGTTATTAACGTATAGTAATCGACATACATATATAAAGATGTCGCTTTCAACGAGCAGATCTGAGCACTAAAAAGCTGCTAGACCCGCCAGAACTGCTCTGACGGCGGTCTGAACGAATCCGGCGCTCTCGTCATGAGCAGTGGTTCCCGCTCGTCGAGGGGATATATACCTTTCTTCCAGGGGACCGAGTCTGGGGAGAGCGGTGTTACGCGGGCTCGGAGTCACCGAGAAAGCGCAGCGAGGCGACGGGCGACGCGAGCACACGGTCGCGGTCGTTCCCAAATTGTCGACTGAGCGGCGACGCTACCTGGTCACAGGAGCGGTAACCGACCCGATCGACTCCACCGTCGCGCGCACCTCGTCGCCCGGCTCGATCGCCGCCGCGCCGGGCGTCCCGGTACTGAACAGGTCGCCGGGCGCGAGCGTCGCCACTTCCGAGTGGAACGACACGATCTCGGCGGGCGAGAACAGCATGTTCCGCACCTCGTTCGCGGCCGCGACCTCGCCGTTCACGCGCGTCGTTACCGTCGCGTCAGCGAGGTCGGCCGACCCGTCGGGAACCGCGATCGCCGAACCGACGACGAGGAACGTGTCGTAGCTCTTCGCCCGCGTGAGGAACCGCGGGTTTCGACGGAGCACGTCTTCGGCGGTCATGTCGATCACCGGCAGGTACCCCGCGACGACGTCGTCGGCCTCCTCGACCGCGACGGACCGACACTCGCGACCCATCACGACGGCCAGTTCCGCCTCCGCGGTCACGCGCTCGCTCTGTTCGGTCGGGGGGAGTCGAATCGGGCCGCCGGGACCGGTGAGCGCCGACGCCGGCTTCATGAAGCTCGCCGGCTCCTCGGGGCGCCGCTCGTCGAGGTCGCCGGCGTGGTCGGCGTAGTTGAGCCCGATCCCCCACAGTTTTCCGAACCGCTCCAGCGGCGGCCCGAAGGCGAGGTCCGACCCCGGGACGCGGTCGGCCGGAGCGTCGTCGACTTCCGGGAGATCGCCCGCGGCGGCCGCGCCGAGCGCGTCGCGCACCGTCGACGCCTCCGGGAGGGCTGCCCCCAGCGGCACGAAGCCGTCGTCGTCGCCGAGTAGCGGTCGCCCCGTCGCCGTGCGCGCGAGATACTTCATCCGATGAGTCCTCCGGTCACGCTCCGATCACTCCTCGCGGTCGGTCCAGAAGTCGAATGAGCGTCCGGGCGCGAACACGTCGAGCCCGACCGCCCGCTCGCCGCCGGTGTTCTCGACGCGGTGCGGCTCGTTCGCCTCCAAGAGGACGGAGTCGTTCGGCCCCAGCGTCACCTCGTCTTCGTCGGTGACAACGGTCAGCTCTCCCTCGAGGCAGAGGCACACCTGCTCGTTCTCGTGGTCGTGGAGCGGCGAGGAGTGGCCCGGCGGCTTCTCGAACCACTCGAACGAGAAGCGGTCGCTGCCCGCCATCGACACGCGCCGCCACCCCTCCTCGGGCTCGTACGTCGCCGCCTCGTCGAACGCGACCGCCCTCATAAGTTCGACCCGGTCGCGCCCCCGTCTATCGGCAGCGCGGTGCCGTTGATGAACCCGGACTTCGGCGAGGAGAGGAACGCGACGGTGTCGCCGAGCTCCATCGGGTCGCCGATGCGTTCGAGCGGGTTGCCGGCCCACTCCGCGAGCCCCTCCTCGTAGGAGTCGTACTCGCCGCGGTCGACGGCGTCGTTCACGAGCTCTCGGATCCGGGAGGTCTCGTGCGGCCCGGGTAGCACGGCGTTCGCCCGGATCTCCGGCGCGAACTCCTTCGAGAGCGTCTTTTCCAACCCGATGACGCTCATCCGGACCGAGTTGGACAACACGAGGCTGTCGAGCGCCTCCTTCACGCTCCGCGAGGTGATGTTCACGATGGTGCCGCCGTCGCCCTCGCGCAGGTGCGGCTCGGCCTCCCGCGCGAGCCGGACGACGCTCATCACGAGCAGCTCGTACGCCGCCGCCCAGTCCTCGTCGTCCGTCTCGAGGAACGCGCCCGACGGCGGGCCGCCGGCGCTCGTGACGAGGTGGCCGAGGCCGCCGAACTCGTCGACCGTCGTCTCGACGAGCGTCGTGACGTCGTCCGGCTCGGTGAGATCGCCGGGCTGGGCGACGACCTCCCCCGTCGCGACCGCCTCGACCTCGGCCTTCGCCTCGGCCAGTCGGTCCTCGTCGCGGCCGTTGATCACCACGTCGACGCCCTCCCGGGCGAGCGCCTTCGCCGATGCCTTCCCGAGCCCGCTCGATGACGCCGTGACGAGCGCCGCGTTCCCCGCTATCTCGAGGTCCATGTGCCCAGCGTACACGGTTCGCACCGAAAACGTTTCCCTGGAGGCAAGGGGCCCGGCGTCCTGCCTCCGCGCCCCGCGACGCGCGCGATGACCGGCCGGTCGGCCGGTCAAGCCTCGTCGAACGTCGCCGTCCCGTCGTCGAAGCCGAGTGTCCCCCGCCCGACGACCGTCGCGTCCGCGGGGAGGTCGGGGACGACCGCCGTCGACGCCCACAGCTCGTCGAGCTCCTGCGTGTTGCGGATCCAGAGGACACGGACCTCATCGGGGTCGTCGCTCCCGAGCGCGGCGAGCGCGGTCCGGAGCGCGAACTCGTCGTCGGGGGCGACGACCGGGAGCTTCCCCTTCGTGAGCGACCCGCTCGTGAGGACGTTCGCGTACGTCTTCGCCGCGTCCAGCTGTTCGACCGCCGCGGCCCGCGTGAGGTCCGCCAGCCCGATCCCGGTGCCGTTCCCGTGGGTCGCGTCCGTGAGCCCGCGGACGTAGATCAGCTTCACCTCGGGCGTCTCCGGGTCCGGCGCGTTCAGCACCCGGTAGCGTCCGACGACGTTCGTGTCCATCCCGGCGCCGGAGATCTCCTTGCCGATCTCGTCGACGACGAGTAGGTCGACGTCGTCGACCGGGAGCGTCGGCATCTCCGCGTTCGCCCGCTCCAACAGCGCGGGCTCCCGGTCGAGGAGCGCGTCGCCGGGGACACCCTCGACGACGCAGAGCCGTTCGTCGGCGTTCTCGACGAGCGCGATCCCGCCCGCCAGCCCCGCGGCCGCCGCGACGGGGTCTAACGCCGCGGTGAGCGCCTCGACGTACCCCTCGCGTATCGCCGTCGAGTGGAACGCCTTCGCGCCGCGCTGTTTCCCCAGCCCGACGACGGCCATCTTCGTCAGCCCGCTCTCTATCGGTCCGGTGAAGTTCGTGTGGGCCTTCACGCGGTTGACGACGATCGTCGCGTCCGCCTCCAGCGCCGCCGCAGCCACGTGGACCGTCAGTTCGCCGTCGCCGACCGCGACAGTCTCCACCGGGCTCGTCGCCATCCGGGCGTCGATCGGCGCGCCGACGCCCTCCGCCGTGACGCCGAGCTCCGCGAGCACGTCCAGCTGGCCCGCCGGCGTCGCGCCCCCGTGGCTCCCCATCGCCGGCACGACGACGGGGTCGAAGCCGCGGTCGTCCAGCCCCGCCACGACGGCCGCGACGACCGAATCGTACGCGTGGATCCCGCGCGACCCCGCTCCGACAGCGACGGTCGCGCCTGGGGCCAGCCCGTCGAGGTCGAGCCGGTCCAGTTCGTCGCGCGCGACCGCCGCCGGGTCGTCGAGCGCGTCGCTGGCGGGCTCCCGGTGGACCCGCACGAACTCCGGCGTCGGGCGGGGGTTGATCAGCCCGTCGAGGGCCTCGCGGTCCGGAAACTCCATGCCGGGCGGGTGGCGCGCCCGGTACAAATACGTGCGCCCTAGGCGACGACGCTACCGACTCCGGCTCACCGGGAACGCGACGCGGTCCGGGTTGTCGTTGAAGCGGTCGAGGATCCGCTCGTACAACCGGTTCTTCACCCGCTGGCTGCGCCGCGGGTGCGTGAGGTACCGCACGCGCAGTTCCACCCACGACTCCTCCTGCCGGACGTTGACGCTCGGGCCGTCGTGGACCTCCAGCTCGACCGGCGTCTCCGCGAGCGCCTCGCGGTAGGCGGCGATGCCGTCGGTCATCTCCCGGCCGATCAGCTCGGTCGCCTCCTCGATCATCACCGTCCGCGCGAGCGTCAGGTCCGTCTCGTAGGCGACCTGTATCGACACCTCGTTCCAGACGTACGGGGACCCACCGCCCCCGAAGTTGACGACGTTCGACGAGAGCACGACGCTGTTCGGGACGGTGACTACTCGTCCGGAGGGCTGGTTCGTCGTCACCAGTTCGCCGTCGATCTCCCACAGCGTCGTCACGAGGAAGTCGACGCCGATCACGTCGCCCTTCGCGTCGTCGATCCGGACCCGGTCGCCGACGCCGAACGGCTGCTTGACCGCGATGTACACCCACGCGATCAGCGACAGGAGCGGCTGCTGGAGCGCGAAGGTGACCGCGAAGCCGATGACGCCGAGCGAGAAGAGGAGGCCGAGCCAGTTCTCTGTCGCCACCGCGAGCGTCGCCACAGTGCCGACGACGCCGAACGACAGCCGCAGCAGGTTCCGGACGTTGTGCGCCCGCCGTTTGCTGGCCGCCCGCGTCAGCACTCGGACCGCGAGCAGGTAGCTCCCGTACACCACTCCCGCGACGGCGACGATGAGGAGCGACCGGCCCACGACCGTCGCCGCGGGATACCCGCCGATCGGCGGCCACGCCGCGAGCGCGTCGGTCGTCCCGGCCACGGTGCCGGCGACTCCCGCCACGAGCCCGCCCGCGAGCGCGGCGAGTCCGAGTGGTCGTCTCACGCTCGTCGCTTGCGGCCGACCGGCAAAACGGCTGTGCCGTCGCGCGTTCGGCTCTCGCTCTCGCCGCGAAGCCTCACTGTTCGTCGACCGCGATGCGCGCAAGCGCTCCCGCCAGCACCTCGGTCGCGGCGGCGCAGTCGTCCCAGTCGGTCCACTCGCGCGGATTATGCGAGATCCCGTCCCGCGACGGGGCGAACAGCAGCGACGCGTCGGTGACGCCTGCGACCCGCATCGCGTCGTGAGCCGCGCCGGAGTGGAGGTCGATCGCCTCGCGCCCGGCCGCGTCGGCCGCGTCGTGCGCCGCCTCCCGGAGGCGTTCGCTCATCGGCGTCGGCGCGACGTCGAACGGGCGCTCGAACGCGGTCTCGACGCCCCGCTCGCGCTCCAGCCGCGCGAGCGAGTCGCGTGCGGACTCGACGATCGCCTCCATCGACGCGGCCTCGACGTCGCGGACGTCGACCGCGGCCTCGACCTGGCCGGGGACCACGTTCGTCGCGTTCGGCTCGACCGACAGTGACCCGACGGTGCCCACCGCCGAGGGCGACGAGGACGCCACGATGTCGTTCGCGGCGGCCTCGACGTCCAACACGAACTCGCTCGCGGCCGCGAGCGCGTCGGTCCGCTCGTCCATCGGGGTCGCGCCCGCGTGGTTCGCCTCGCCCGCGATCGTCGCCTCGCAGTGGGTGATCCCGGTGATCGTCGTCACGACGCCGGCCGCCGCCCCCGCCTCCTCCAGCGTCGTGTCCTGCTCGATGTGGAGTTCGTAGAACGCCGCCCACGACGCAGGGTCGAGCGTCGTCGGCTCGCCAGCCTCGTCGGTCGGCGTGGCGGCGTCGACCGCGCTCCCCCCGCGGTAGCCGATCCGGTCGAGTGCCTCGCCGAGCGTCTCGCCGTCCGCGTTCGACAGCGCGAGCGCCTCGTCGAGCGCCAACTCGCCGGTCGCGACCGACGACCCCAACAGCCCGTTGCCGAAGGTGCCGCCCTCCTCCTCGGTGAAGCTGACGACGCCGACCGGCCGGTCCGGCTCGACTCCCGCGTCGCGCATCGCGCGGATCCCCTCCAGCGCGGCGTACACCCCGAGCGGACCGTCGAAGATTCCGCCCTCCGGGACGCTGTCGAGGTGACTGCCCGAGACGACCGGGGCCGCCTCGGGGTCGGCGCTCGCCGGGGTCCACGTGCCGAGGACGTTCCCCACGGCGTCGACGGCGACATCCAGGCCGGCGTCTCGGAGCCGCTCGACCAGTCGGTCCCTGGCGCGGCGGTTCGCCTCGCTTCCGGGCTGATTCGTTCGCGCGTGCGCGTCCGGGTCGCCCGTCTCGACGCGGCCGAACGCCGCGTTCGCCTCGATATCCGCGCGGAGCCGGTCCGCGTCCACTGGGAGCGTCATACCTGAGCCGGGCGCTCCGCGATCAAAACGGTTCGGGCTCCGGCGGTCGCGTCGGTCCCGTCACTCGCCGCGTCGCGCGAGCCAGTAGCCGGCCGATCCCAGCCCGAGTCCGGCCGCGAACGCGCGGTTCCCCGCCCGCCCGTCGATCGACCGCCCGGCCGCCACGGCGAGCGCCGTCCACGCCAGCGCGATCCCGAGGCTTCGCCCGGGGCCGCCGCGAAACCGTCGACAGTCCGCGGTCGCCCGGGCATGACGGTAGAGGTAGCCGACCGAAAACCCGGTCGCGAACGGCGCCGCGGGAACCCCTTCGCCGCCGGCCCGCGACAGCGCGAGCAGGCCGAGGCCCCAGCAACACTCGACTGTGACGCCCACCACCCGCACGACGCCAGCCATGCGTCGGGTTCGCATTCGCCACGAATAGCCGTTTCGCCGGGGGCGCGCTCCGATCCCGAAGACACTTGACGTGCGGCGTCGTGGGGCCAGTCGACATGTCCCCGTTGCTCCTCCAAGGCGCGGCGGCCGGTATCGCTCTCCTGATCAGCCTCGGCTTCCTCGTCGTCCACCTCGCGATGATCGTGTGGACGTACTCGGACGCCCAGAGCCGCAGCGACCACCCGCCGATCCTGTGGGCGCTCGTCGTGTTCTTCGCGCCGCTGCTCGGGATCCTGCTGTACCTCATCATCGGTCGCGACTCCTACTGAGCCGCCGTCTCGCGCGCCGCCGTCACAGACCGTCGGGGCTGATCCGAGAAACCGGTCACACGCCCCTGAGGACGCTCGTCGCCCCGACGCTCTCGGCGACGACCCACGCGACGAACAGCCCGTACGCCGCCAGCAGCGCGTACGACTCGCGCGCGTCGAGCGCGAGGCTCGTCCGGAGCGTCACGAAGAGGAGGACGGTCGCGCCCGTCAACACCCCGAGCATCGGCACCGCCGTCGAGAAGTTGACGGCGACCTCGCCGACGATCAGCACGCCGAGCGGGATCGCGACGAGCAGGTCGAAGGTGTTCGACCCCAACACGTTCCCGAGGCTCGTCGCGCCGCGGTCCTCGCGCGCCGTCCGGACGCTCACGAGGGTGTCCGGCAGGCTCGTCGCGGCCGCCACGACGGTGACGCCGGCGAGGAACTCAGGGATACCAAAGGTGACGCCGAGCGACTCCACCGACGCGACGAGCCGCTCGACGGTGACGACGATGACCGCCAGCCCGCCCCCGAGCTTCGCCCACTCCCGGCGGACATCGACCCCGTCGCGCACGCGCTCGATCCCCGCATCATCGACGTCCTGGTACTGGATGAAGAGGTACAGGCCGTACAGCGCGAGCGGGATCACCGCGAGCGAGCGCGGCATCGTCCCGACGATCGGGTCCGTCGACACCGGGAAGTAGATGACCGCGAGCGCGAACGTCACGACCAGCGCGGAGACGGCGAGCATGTAGAACTGCGCCTCCTTGTACACGATCGCCCGGTTTGCCTCGAGCTCCTCGTCGCCTCCGAGCCCGGCGGCCGCGGGGATCACGAGGACGTTGAAGATGGCCGACCCGACGAGCGCGCCGACGCCCATGTCGAAGACGCCGGTGAGGGCGGTGACGAGGACGCTCACGAGCTCCGGGAAGCTCGAGCCGACCGCGACGACCAGCGACCCCTGAACCACCGCCGGGAGCCCGTAGTACCCCGACAGCGCCTCGGCTGCTTCCTCCAACCAGCCGCTCCCGATCCAGATGAAGGCCGTCGCCGCGGCGATCACGAGGATGTGGACGAGCGGCGAGTCGGGGAGGGCGCCCGTCACGGCGCTAGCGCACGTGCTTCCCGGCCAGCTCCCACAGCCGGTCCGCGATCCCGTCGTCGAGGTTGTCGCGGGCGACGCGCCACTCCCAGTTGCCGTCCAGCGTCCCGGGCTCGTTGAACCGCGACTCGCTGCCGAGCCCGAGGAGGTCCTGGACCGTCGTCACCGCGAGGATCGCGTCCGAGCCCCACACCTCGTCGATGATCGCCCACTCGGGCGGCTCCTCGGGGTCGCTCCCGACGTTGTACCGGAAGCAGTCGCGCTGCTTGGCGGGGAGGTCATCGAAGTAGCCGACCCAGGTGTCGGTGTCGTGTGTCGAGGTGTAGCCGACGACGCCCTCGCCGTAGTGCATCGGCTGGTACTCGTTCCCCTCCGCGCACCAGTCGGCGTACTGCGGGACGCGCATCCCCGGGAAGCCGAACTCGGCCATCAGCTCGTCCATCGCCGGCTCCTCGAAGCCGAGGTCCTCGGCGATGAACGGGGCCTCGCCCAGCTCGCGCTCGACCGCCTCGAACAACTCGCGACCCGGGCCGTCGCGCCACTCTCCGTCCGCGGGGTCGTCGCTGTCGGCGGGGATCGCCCAGTACTTCACGAAGCCGAGGAAGTGATCGAGCCGCGCCACGTCCGCGAGGTCGAACAGCCGACGAAACCGGTCGAGCCACCAGTCGTACCCGGACTCGGCGAGCCGCTCCCAGTCGTACAGCGGGTTCCCCCAGCGCTGGCCGGTGTCGCCCGCGTTCGGCGGGACGCCCGCGACCGCGGTCGGGCGGTTCCCCTCGTCGAGCCGGAACGCCTCCGGGCTCGCCCACACGTCCGCGGAGTCGAGCGCGACGTAGATCGGGACGTCGCCGACGATCGACACGCCCTCGTCGGCCGCGACCGCCCTCAGGTCGCGCCACTGCCGGTCGAACGTCCACTGGACGAACGCGCGGAACCGGACCTCCGCCGCGTGCTCCTCGCGCGCCTCGGCGAGCGCGTCCGGGTCGCGCGTCCGCAGCGGCGCGGGCCACTCCGTCCACACGTCCTCCGGCCGGGCGTCGGAGAGCGCCCGGAACAGCGCGTAGTCGCCGAGCCACGGCTCGCGCTCGCGGAACGCGTCGAGCGCCGCGCGGTCCTCCTCGGTCGCCCGCTCCTCGAAGCGCTCGAAGGCGGTCCGCAACAGCGGGAGCTTGTACTCCCGCACCGCGTCGTAGTCGACGCGCTCGGTCGGGAACTCGGGGACCGGACGCAGGTCCGCCTCGTCGAGCCAGCCGTCGTCGACGAGCCCCTCGGGGTCGACGAACAGCGGGTTACCGGCGAACGCAGACGGCGACTGGTACGGCGACTCCCCGGCCACGGAGAGCGTCGGCCCGATCGGACAGATCTGCCAGTGGTCGACGCCGGCGTCGCCGAGGAACGAGAGGAACTCGCGCGCGCCCTCGCCGAGGTCGCCGATCCCGTACGCCCCAGGCAGCGAGGTGACGTGACAGAAGACGGCGTCGGAACGGTCGAATCGCATACGGCTCCCTGCGCCCCCCACCGACTTCAAACGTTGCGTACGCCCCGACCGTGTTCGGGCGGGTCGGAGCGGTCCGGATCCCGGTCACGGGACCAGCCGAGCTGGTCCGCGTGGCCGGCTACTCTTCGACGACCGGCACCACCGCCACCTCGTCGACGCGGATCCGCCCGGTCCCGTCGGCGTCCTGGACGACGCACCGCTCGTCGGTGACCAGGTCGCGCTCGCCGTGGTCGGCCTCGACCGCGACGCTCGCCTCCGCCGGCGCGAAGTTGAGGACGACGACGAGCGTCTCGTCGCCGTCGCGCCGGCGGAACGCCACCACGTCGTCGGGGTGGACGTCGCCGCTCGCGACGATCGGCCGCTCCGAGAGGTCACCGCTCGCGACGTGGTAGTCGACGCGGGAGACGTCGCCGGCCGGCCCGAGCGCCGGGTGGTCCCGCCGGGTCGCGAGGAGGTCCTCGTACCGATCGCGGACGTCTTCGCGGGCGTCGTCCCACGCGATCGCGTCCCGGCGGCCGCGCTGGCCGATCTCCTGGCCGGCGTACACCATCGGCACGCCCGGCAGGGTCATGATCGCCGCGCCCGCGGCGGCCGCGGCGGCGTCGCCGCACTCAACGCGGTAGCGCGTCTCGTCGTGGTTCTCGATGTACTGGAGGAACTCGGCGTGGTCCGGGAACCCGATCTCGGCGCGCTGGTCGATCGCGTCGAGGACGCTCGCCGCGGGCTCCGCGCCGCGACCGACCTGCCGGAGCTGGAAGTACAGCGTCGCGTCGAAGTGGACATCGAACATCCCCTCGTGGAAGCCGGGGATGTACGGGATCGTCTCGTCCATCAGGAGGAACTCGCGGTCGATGTCCTTCACGCGGTCGCGCAGCTCGCGCCAGAACGAGTCCGGCACTGCCCACGCCATGTCACAGCGGAACCCGTCGACCAGTGGCGCCCACTCGTCCACCACGTCCAGCAGGAACCGCCGCACGTCGAGGTTCGCATGGTTCAGGTTCGCGATGAGCTCCCAGTCGAAGTACGTGCCCGGCTCGCCCGACTCCTGCCACTCGTAGCGGTCGCGGTACGGGGAGTCGGGGTTCTGATACGCGTCGCGGAACCACTCGTGGTCGCGCGCGGTGTGGTTGGCGACGAAGTCGAACAGCACGCGCATCCCGTGGTCGTGGGCGGTCTCGACGAGCGCCTCGAAGTCGGCGCGGTCGCCGAGGTCGTCGGCGGTGTCAAAGAAGTCGACGATGTTGTAGCCGTGCGGCTTCCCGTCGTGGCCGAGCACCGGGGTGAGCCACAGCGTGTCGACGCCGAGCTCCGCGATCTGGGGGATCCGCTCCGCGATCGCGTCGAACGCCGCGCCCTCGTCGGCGTCCGCGAAGGTCCGGACGAATATCTCGTAGACGGAGGCGTCCCGCGTCCACGCCGGCGGCTCGTTGAGCCGCACCGTCTCGAAGTCGGGCGCGCCCGGCGTCAGCGCGGCCTCGCCGCCGTCATCGTCGGCCGCGGACTGGCCGCGCTCGATGGCGGCCGCGTCGGCGACGCTCACGCGCGGGTCGCCGTCCGGGTCGTGCGCGACCGCGACGGCGTGAACGCGGAGGCGCTTCGGCACCGCGTCGAGCGGCACGCGGAGCTCGCCCCCGTCGTCGCTCACGCGCAGCGCGTCCCGCGGGTTGGTTCGCCCCGTCTCGACGGCGGTCGCGACGTCGCGGTCGTCGACGACGAACGTCACCGAGAGGTCGTCGGCGTCGAGCGCGGACTCCGGGTTCGGCGTCGCGACCGCGGTGAACACCGCCACCCCGGCGCTCTCGCTCCCCGAATCGGCTCCCTCCTCGAACGCGATGGTCGCGTCCAGTTCGACCCGCGGTTGACTCACGCCCTCGTGGCGCTCCCGCGCTGCGTAGTCGATCGGCGCGTCGTCCGCGTCGCGGTCGCGTATCGCGGTCCCGCTCCCGCTGGAGACGTCGACGCCCTCGTAGCTCGCGGGGAACGCGCGGACCGTGAGCAGGTGGTCGCCGTCGGGGGCGTCGAGCCCGAGGAGGTACCGCCCCGGCACGTCGGGCGTGAACTCGGTCACGGCGTCGTCGCCGACGGTCGCCTCGCTGCCGGGCGGGGCGTCGGCGACGCGCCAATCGTAGGTCGCGTCCGGGTTTGGGTCGCGCGGCGCCAGTTCCGTGCGTTCGCCGGTCGCGAGGAAGCGCGGGGGTCCGGGGTGGTACATGTGACGCACATCGACGCCCGGGGCCTTCGGTGTTGCTCTTGTTTCGGTGACATCGCCCCCGCGTAGCGCCCGCTCTCATACCGGCCGCGGTCGTCAAGGCTTTTACTCCGGCAGTCGCAGAGCGCGTATGCGATTGCGTACCGCCCTTACCGAGCACGAACGTCGGCGCGGGGAGCGCTACCCGGCG
Organism: Halorubrum miltondacostae; assembly: GCF_041379815.1. Taxonomy (NCBI): domain Archaea; kingdom Methanobacteriati; phylum Methanobacteriota; class Halobacteria; order Halobacteriales; family Haloferacaceae; genus Halorubrum; species Halorubrum miltondacostae. The sequence goes on along the minus strand of NZ_JBEDNY010000008.1, from coordinate 122,078 downwards.
GAACACTCGATGACCGCCGGCGCGTTCACCGGCGACGACGGCCGGCTGGTCCACGTGGGGCCGGACGGGACCGTCCACGACTGTTCGTACTCCCTCTCCGAAGTCGGCGGCGCGGACCGGCTCCGGATGGGGATCACCGCCGGGCGCGGCGTCCGCTGGTTCGACGACCTCGAGACGACCCGCCAGCACTACGACGGCGACACTCCGCTCGTCGAGACCGAGTACGACGCCGGCCGCTACACCATCCACCAGTTCGACCTCGTCGTGAGCGACACCCACCTCACCCACGTCGAGCTCCGCGGCTCGCCGCCCGCCGACGCGGAGATCGTGGCCGCCTACGCGTTCTCGCCCGACATGGTGGAGGGCCGCGTCGGCAACATGGTCCACGACGGGGCCGGCCCCGACGACGGCGCCGTCGTCGAGGTGTACCACCGGTCCGAACACGACTTCCTCACCGCCTCGACCGGCCTCTCGAACGCGCACGGCCAGCGGCTGCGGACGATCCCCGAGCTGCTCGGCGAGGAGGACGACGGCTTCCCGCACCGCGGCGAGATCGACCGCCGCGAGGACTCGCGGCTCACTCCGGACGTCGTCGTCCGCGCCCCCTTCGAGCGCGACGGCCGCACGGAGCGCGTCACGCTCGCCGGCCGCGCCGTCGTCGACCGCCGGGCGGCCCGCGACACCGGCGACGACGCGAAGGACGCCCTCACCGATGGAATCGACCGCCAGCGCCGGATCGAGACGGTGTCGAACATCGCCACCGCGTACCCTGACGCCGACGACCTCCGCGAGGCCGCGGACGGGCGGGGGCCGGACGTCCCGGCCGACGCCCCGCGCCGGTCGGTGATCGCGAGCGACCTCCGCGCGCTCGACCTGCTCACCGCAGAGTCCGGGGGCCGGATCGCCGCCCCCGAGTTCGACCCGTTCTACTCCACCTCCGGCGGCTACGGCTACACGTGGTTCCGAGACGAGGCGACCGTCTCGACCGCGCTGCTCGACGCGAGCGACGAGCTCGGCCTCGACGCCGACGAGGAGCTGCTCGCGGCCGCGAGCTTCTTCTGCCGGACGCAGGACGCCGACGGCTCGTGGCCCCACCGCGTGTGGGCCGACTCCGGGAAGGTCGCGCCCGGCTGGGCGAACGCCCGGATCGAGGGCGCGAACGCGACCCCCGGGCCGAACGACCAGCTCGACCAACCGGCGACGGTCGTCGCCTTCCTCGCCAGCCTGCGGCGCGAGGCCGACCTCCCTGAGGAGTGGCGCGACCGGATCGACGAGACGATCGCCGACGCCGTCGACTTCCTGGTGGAGACGACCGAGGACGACGGACTCCCGCGCCGCTGTCAGAACTGCTGGGAAAACGCGCTCGGCCGCTTCACCCACACCGGCGCGGAGTACCTCCGTGCGTTCGCCGCCGTGGCGCGCGCGCCGGTCGACGAGTCGCTCCGGGCCGAGGCGGCAGCCGCCGCCGACGCCACGCTCTCGGGGCTTGACGACCGCTGGAACCCGGAGACGGAGCGGTTCCTCCAGCGCGCCAGCGAGGAGAGCCAGGACGACCGCGCCGACGCGAGCACCTTCGCGCTCGCGACGGCGACCGCCGAGTACGCGGCTCTGCTCGACGACGGGGTCGGTTCCGACGACGCCGACGCCGCCGCCACCGACGGCTCCGGCTCCGCCGGCGTCGACGCCGTCGCGGCGAGCGAGTTCGACCGCTTCCTCGACCGTGTCAACACCCACGTCCGGCAGTCGATTGAGGCCCTCCGGCGCGAGACGTCCGCAGTCGAGGGGCTCGTCAGGTTCGCCGGCGACGACTGGCGCACGGCCGAGCAGGGGGCCGCGAAGGTGTGGTCGATCGCGACCCTGTGGGGCGCGACCGCGGCGGCGACGCTCGCCGGCGTGGTCGAGGAGCGCGGCGGGGCGGCCGAGCCGCTGTTCGCCGACGCCCGCGACCTCTACGCGCTCTGCGAGCCAGACGGGTCCTTCGTCAACGAGGCGGGGCTGTTCGCGGAACAGGTGTTCGACGACGGCGATCTCGACAGCGCGACCCCCATCGCCTGGTCCCACGCGCTCCGGATCGACGCCACGGTGACGCTCGCGAGCCACGGCGAGCTCCCGGTCCCGCACGACCGCGAGACCGGTCCCGAGGCGGCGCCGCACTGGACGACCGGCCGGAAGTTCGGCGTCGGCACGCCAGCCGACTACGACGACGACGACCCCGTTCCGGTGTGGTTCACGCTCACCGAGGGGGCGCTCACCGAGGCGCGGTTCCCCCGGATCGACGTGATGAACGTCCGGACGGTCGACTTCCTCATCGCCGATCCCGACTCCGAGTACGCGATCCGGACCTTCGACGAGACGGGCCACGTCTCGACGACGGAGACGATCGAGCGGACGACGGAGCCCGCGGCCGACGACGCGCTCGCGTACGTCCAGACGATCCGCGAGACCGGCGACGGCCACGGCCACAACTGGACGCTCACCGTCGAGTACGCGGTCGACACCGACGGCACCGCGATCCTCGCCGACATCCGGTTCGAGGGGAGCCGCGAGTACGACGTGTACGCCCTCGCCGACGTGACCATCGCCAACGTCGGCACGAACGACCGCGCGGAGCGGATCGACGGCGACGGCGGGGCGCACCTGCTCGCGCGCAAGGACGACCCCAACCGCGACCCGGGCAAGCTCGTCGACGCCGAGGGCGAGACGTTCGACACCGCGCTCGCCCTGGCGAGCGGCGGCGGGTTCGACTGGGCGAGCGCGCTCCCGGCCGGCGGCGAGGCGACGGACGCGCTGTTCGGCGACGGCGAGCGCGTCGAAGAGTCGGCCGAGGCGACCGGCAACGTCCTCCTCGCCGGCCTCGTCGGCACCGGCGAGATCGTGATGGACACGGTCGCGCTCGGGTTCGCGGAGGAGTCGGACACTGCCGCCGCGCTCGGTGAGGCGGAGGGCGCGCTCGCGCGCGGCTTCGACGACGTCGCGGACGCGTACGCCGAGACGTGGCGCGCGTGGCTCGCGGACCGCGACCTCCCGGACTCGGTGGCCGGCGCGCCCGCCCTCGCGTCGCAGTACCGGTTCGCGCTGATGACGCTGGCTGCCGTCGAGGACAAGGCGCAGGACGGCGCGGGGATCGCGAGCCCCTCCGTCCCGTGGGGCGAGACCGAGTACGCCGCCGAGAACCGCGGGTACGGCTACAACTTCGTCTGGTCGCGCGACCTCTACCAGGTGTTCACGGCGCTGATCGAGATGGACGAACTCGAGCGCGGCGCGGACGCCCTGGCGTACCTCTACAACACCCAGCAGGATGACGACGGGTTCCTCCCGCAGAACACCTACATCGACGGCCGGACCCGGTGGGGCGGCGAGCAGATGGACAACATCGCGTTCCCCTCGGTGATGGCCTGGCAGCTGTACGAGCGCGGCGTGACGCTCGACGACGCCGGGTACACCTACGACCAGGTCAGCCGGTCGCTCGACTACATCGCCGCCAACGGCCCGGAGACCGCTCAGGAGCGCTGGGAGGAGGAGGCCGGATACTCGCCGTCGAGCATCGCGGCCGAGATCGCCGGGCTGGTCTGCGGCGCGGCGCTGGCGCTCGCGGAGGCCGACCGGCGCGAGGCGAGCGGCGCGACGGCCGCCGAGTCGCCCGACTCCCTCCGCGCCGACGCGCTCGCGTGGCTGGGGCTCGCGGACGACTGGACGGCGCGCGTCGAGGAGTGGACCGCCACCTCCACCGGGACGGACCGCCACGAGGAGACGCCGTACTACCTCCGGATTACGGCCGATGGTGACCCCGAGTCCGGACGGCCGCGGACCATCGCCAACGACGGGCCGACGTACGACGAGCGGGAGATCATCGACGGCGGGTTCCTCGAACTCGTCCGTCTGGGGATCAAGCCCGCCGACGACCCCATCGTCCGAAACTCCGTCTCCGTCGTGGACGACTCGATCCGGGTAGACACGCCCCACGGCGCCGCCTGGTACCGGTACGTCGGTGACGCGTACGGCGAGATCGCCGTCGGCGATCCCGGCGCGCCGTGGGCCGGCACCGGCGACGGCCGGGGCCGCCTTTGGCCCATCTTCACCGGCGAGCGCGGCGAGTACGAACTGCGCGCCCGCGCCGACGGCCCGGACGCGTTCGGCGGCACCAACGACGAGGCCCTAGAACCCGAGACCCTGCTGGAGACGCTGGCCGGGTTCGGCAACTCCGGGCTGATGCTCCCGGAGCAGGTGTGGGACCGCGAACACCCGACGAAGTACGGCTGGGAGTTCGGCGAGGGCACCGGGGGGGCGACCCCCCTCGCGTGGTCGATGGCCGGCTTCGTCCGGTTGGCACACGGCGTCGACGCGGGCGAACCCGTCGAAACGCCGACGGTCGTTCGCGACCGCTACGTTGAGCGCGACCGCCCCGCCGGCCCGGAGCTGGCCGCCACCGACGAGTTCGTTGAGGACTCGGTCGTCGTGGCCGGCGAGACCGACGCCGCGTGCGTGGCCGTCCACACCCGGGAGACGTCGCGACTCGTGACGCCCGACGCCGACGGCGCCTTCGAGGTCGAGCTCGACGCCGCGACCGACGCAGGGACCGTCGTGGTCGCTGCCGCGACGGACGAGGCGTTCGAGGCCGCCGGCACGTCGGTCGAGCGGATTCGGCTGTAGCTCTCTCCGACTGAAATCCCGGCGGCGTTCCTCGTGCTCGCGGAGATACGCCGCCTACCCGAGCGCGTTCACGTCGACGGTGCGTACTTCGCCGTCGACCTCGATCTCGACCGACGAGCGGACGCTATTGCGCACGGTCTCGCGCCACGCCTCGACGTTCGCGGCGTGGCGCTCGCGACGCGTCTCGAGGTCCGCGTCGGGGAGCTCGGCGGCCGTGTCGTCGACCTCCGGGTACTGGGGGACCTCCCCGACGAGGTCCCGGGGGTCGACGTAAAGCGGGCCGGGAGCATCGGCTGGCGAACCGCCGTTTCCGTCTCCGCCGGCGCCGCCGGCGTCGAGCGCGTGGAGGCGCGCCCGCATCCGCCCGGAGAACGGCGGCGTCGCGCGGAGCATGACCTCGCGATCGCTCCGGAGCGAGGCTTCGAGCGCGTTCGCCACGTCCTCGCGGTGGACCGCGATCGACCGGATCCGGTCGGGACCGGCCGGGTCGTCGGCCGACTCCTCAGTCATCGTTCGCCGCCCACTCGGCGTCCGAGAGCGTTCGCTGGACGGCCTCCTCGCCGACCGCGCCCGCGAGGTGTTCGAAGCCGGCGCGGACGCCGCGGTCGCCCGCGTTCGCGACCAGCCGCGAGACGATGAATTCCGGCGTGGACTTGCCGACCGTCTCGAACCGCGGCTGGTAGTCGACGCGAAGATCCAGATCGCTCGTTAGCCCCTCGGCGAAGATCCCGTCGATCCGCGCGGCTTCGGGCAGCGGACTCAGGTCCTCGGCGAGGTGCGTCACGTAGACGCCGAGCGCGCCGCGGTCGACAGTAAGCGTCACCAGCCCGTTCAATAGGTCGGCCGCGCGGCCCGGCTCGGTGATCGCCTCGAACTCGTCGACGAGCATGAGGGTGCGGCCGTCCGCGACGAGCGGCGGGACGACCGACTTCAGCGTCGACTCCAGCACGCCGGCGTTGAACGAGGCGTGTCGGCGGTGGAAGACGATCCGGTCGAACGTCCCGACCTCGGCCGCGTCAGCGGGCACGGGCAGCCCCATCGACGCGAGCAGCGCCACCGCGCAGAGCGTCTCCAAGAGCGTCGTCTTCCCGCCGGAGTTCGCCCCGGTGAGGACGCTCACGCGGTCGCCGGTCGGCGGGGCGTCCGCGCTCGCGACGCCCGACGCGTCAGCGAGCGAGTGCGAGCCGACGCCGTACGAGACCGGCTGGACGTCGCCGCCGAGGAACGGGTTCCGCGCGCCGCGCACGGCGATGCCGTCGTCGACGAGCGTCGGGCGGACGTGGTCGTTCTCCGCCGCGAACCGCCCGAGCGATAGCAGGAAGGCGGCCTCCGACACCGCCGCCGCAGCCCGGGCGACGGTGGTGTCGCCGCCGTCGTCCGCTCCCTCCTCGTCGCCGTCGTCGCCGCCGTTCGCGTCGTCCCCTCCCGGGGACTGGTCGCCCAGCCGCTCGCGGATGTCGGCGGCGACGGCGGCCTCCCGCTCGTCGACCGCCGCCTCGAGTTCGACGACGAGGTCCCGCAGCGTCCCGGAGACGAAGTCCGCGGCGTCGAGCGCCTCGTCGGGCGCGGCCGACCGGACCGTGGCCGGCTCGACGCCCGTCTCGCGGGCGACGTGGTCGATCGTCGCCGACTCCAGCGCCTCGAAGTCACGGAGGCTCCCGTCGCGGACGGACTCGAGCACGTCGAACGCGGAGTCCGCGAGGTCGCGAGCGACCGACAGCCGCTCGCGGAGCCGATCAAGCTCCGCGTCCGCGCCGGTCGCGATCTCGATGTCGTCGCCGTCGAGGCCGCCGGCCGGGTCGATCGACCCCCGAACGTCGGCGAGCGCGTCGGCCGCGTCGCGCAGTCGGTCGCCGTCCAGCGCGCCGATGTCGGCGAACGGCCCGTCGGTCAGCCCGGCCTCGCGGAGCGCGACCGCGGTCTCCACGGCGGCGAGATCGGACGCGTCCGCCTCGTCGTACGCGTCGAACGCGTCCGCGACCGCCTCCCGGTCTGCTTCGTCGAGGGCGGCCCACGCATCGCGGGCGGCGACGACCCGGTCTAATCGTACCTCGACGGCGTCGCGGTCGAGCAGCGGGGTCAACACCCGAATCCGGTCGGCCGCGTGCGCGGTCAGCGCCTCGCCCGCCGCGAGCGCGAGCAGGTCGTCGTACACCGACCGCGCGTCGCCCGTCGCGAGGACGTCCATCCCGGCCTCCCCGTTCGCCCGGCGGAGGATACGGGTCGCGCGGCCGCGGTGGAGCCCGGCGTCGACGAGCGCGCGGACGTCGGCCGCCTCGATCGCCTTGACCGCCCGCTCGGTCCCGAGGGCCTCGGTGAGCCGCTCGCTCGTCTTCGGGCCGATCCCCCAGTAGTCCTCCAGTCGCATACCCCGTGGTGTCGCCCCGGCGTCTTGGCGCTTTCGTCGCCCGCGCGGCGCCGTCGACCGCGCGACGCAGTGCGTCGATCTCGCCCCGTCGGTCTCCGCCACGACAGCGTTCATACCGCCTTGCCCCCTACCGATCGGCATGACAGCGGAGATCGCGGACGGCGTCTGGCGACTCGACTGCGGCGGAGTCAACGCGTACCTCGTCTTCGACGACGTGCCGACGCTCGTCGACGCCGGGAAGCCGTGGGACGAGGACGCGATCCGCGATGGTCTCGACGACGCCGGCGTCGCCCCCGCTGACGTCGGCCGCGTCCTCCTCACCCACTACGACCTCGACCACGTCGGGACGCTGGCTGCGCTGGCGCCGGAGCTTGACGTGCCGGCCCACGCCTACGGCTTCGACGCGACGCTGCTCCGGGGGGACCGGAAACCGCCCGTCCGAAACCACAAGGGGTTGATCCAGCGGCTCGGGGGGTTCGTCACCGACTTTCCCGACCTCGACGTCGTCGGCGTGCGCGACGGCGAGACCGTCGGCTCGTTCGCGGCGTACCACACGCCCGGCCACACGCCGGGCCACGTCGCGTTCGTCAGCGAGGAACTCGGCGTCGCGCTGCTCGGCGACTTGGTCTCGGAATCTGACGGCGAACTGAAGGAGTCCGGTTGGGTGATAAGCTACGACACGGGCGAGGTCGCCGCGAGCGTCCGGTCGCTCGCGGCACGCGCCCCCGCGTTCGACGTCGCCTGCGTCGGGCACGGCGACCCGCTCGCCTCGGGGGGCGACGAGGAGTTGCGCCGACTGGCGGCGACGCTCTGAACGCCGCCTAGCGGGACTGCCGGTAGATGAGGTTGCGCTGGATGTCGTTCGCGCCCTCGTAGATCACCGGGATGCGCACGTCGCGGTAGACGCGCGCGATCCGGCGGTCGGTGAAGTTCGACCGGCCGCCGTGGAGCTTCATGCCCATCTCGGCGCAGTCGGTGGCGACCTCCGTCGACTTCGTCTTCGCGAGGGCGGCCCAGTAGCCGGCGTCCTCACCGTTCGCGACCTTCTCGCAGGCGCGCCAGTTGAGCGCGCGCGCCGACTCGAACCCGAGCCGCATGTCGGAGATGGTGTGTTGAACGGCCTGGAAGTCGTCGATGGTGCGGCCGAACGCTTCGCGGTCGCTGATGAACGCCTCCGCCTCCTCGATGGCTGCGGCGGCGAGGCCGAGCCCGTGGCCCCCGACGATGACGCGGCCGTGGTTGAAGAAGTCGGCGAGGGCGTAGAACCCGCCGCCCTCGCTTCCGACGACGTTCTCCTCGGGGACGAAGCAGTTCTCGAAGACGATGTGGCCCTGCTTGGACGCGCGCATCCCCATCTTCTCGGGGATGTGCTCGGCCTCGTAGCCGTCGGAGTCCGTTTCGACGATGAACAGCGTGTAGTTCGAGTAGCGGTCGTCGCTCTCGCCGGTCTTGGCGTAGACGGTGAGCCAGTCGGCCTCGACCGCGTTGCCGACCCAGTACTTCTCGCCGGTGAGCTCGTAGCCGCCCTCGACCTTCTCGGCCTTCGTCGTCATCCCCGCGAGGTCGGAGCCGGTCTGCGGCTCCGACACCGCGAGCCCCGAGAGCTGCTCGTTCTCGGCCACCGGCCGAAGGTACTTCTCTTTCTGTTCCTCCGTGCCGTAGTCCTCGACCATCTCCGCGCCGAAGCTGGCGAGCTGGAGGGTGAGCGCGATGCCGGCGTCCGCGCGGTAGAACTCCTCGGCGATGGCCAGCACCTGCGCGAGGTCGAACCCCTTCCCACCGTACTCCTCGCCGATGTCCTGGGCGACGAGGCCGGCGTCCATCCCCGCCTCGAGCACTTCCCACGGGTACTCGCCGGTGTCGTAGTACGACTCGGCGTTCGGGGCGATGTACTCGTCGGCGAACTCGCGGGCCTCCTGTTTGATGTCTCGCGCGCGCTCCGGCACGATGCTGTCGTCGAGCAACTCCATACCGACTCTGCGGACCCCGCGGACAAAACGTTCGTGGAACAACGAAGAACTCCGTGAGTGTTTACGTATCGTCGCCCGCGTCCGTGCCGGCTCCCTCTGCGTCGCCGCCTTCGTCGTCGCCGGTTTCGCTGGCGTCTACGTCGTCGTCCTCCCTGTCGCCGTCGCCCTTCCGCTCTCCGTCCGCAGGGGCGGCGTCGCCGGCGTCCGCGTCGCTCTCGGCCCTGCCGGTCGCCGCGGCGTCGGCGTCCGACCTCGCCGCGACCTCGTCGGCGTCGGCGATGTCGACTTCGACCTCGCCGTCCGCCCCTGCGCCGTCCTCGGCCGATTCGTCTTCCGGGGCGTCGTCCGGCGGTTCGGCCGGGTCGGCCGGTTTGAACCCGGCCGTTTCGAGGTCCGCGTCGATCCCCTCGCGCGGGTCGGAGCCGCGCTCGCGGAGGACCTCCCGCGTCGCCTCCCTGTCGACCGTCCCGGAGACGGTGCGTGGGAGTTCCGTCGCGTACGCGACCGTCTTCGGGATTTTGAACCGAGCCAGCCGCTCGCGGGCGAAGTCGACGAACGCCGCCTCGTCGATGGGCGCGGGACCGACGCCGCCGGAGCCGACGACCGGCGCTGCGGACTCGCCGACCGATCCCGCTGCCTCGTCGGCCGAGCCCGGTTCCTCCGCCTTGTCGTTCGGTGAGTCGGTCTCCGCCGGTCCGGATTCCGGGACCGCGTCGCCACCGGCCGGCCCGATCGCCGCCGACGGGAGCCGGTCGCCGACGGCGACCAGCGCCGCGACGCGCTCGCCCCACACGTCGTCGTCGAGCCCGACTACGGCCACGTCCTCGACCTCGTCGTACTCCCGGAGCACGTCCGCGACCTCGCCCGGTTCGACGTTCTCGCCGCCGCTGATGATCCGGTCGTCGACGCGGTTGAGCACGTGGAGGTAGCCGTCCTCGTCGAAGCGCCCCACGTCGCCGGTGTGGAGGCCGTACGGACCGAAGTCCGATCGGTCGAGTTCCGAAGCGTCGATCCCGTTCAGGTCGATCGCGTCGGCCGAGGACGCGTCGTCACCACCGTCGGCGTCGGACGACCCGTCGCCACCGCCGTCCGCGTCCGTGTCGTCTGCGGCGAGGTATCCCGGCGTTATCGTCGGCCCGTCGACGACAACTTCGCCGGTCTCGCCCGGCGCCACGGGGTCGCCATCGTCGACGATGGTCACGTCGGTGCCGAACAGCGGGCGGCCGACAGTCCCGATCCGGCCCCGCGTCTGTCTGGGCGACGCCGTCGTGATCTGCGAGGCGGCCTCGGTCATGCCGTAGGTGGGGTAGACGGGGATCGAGTAGTCACGACACCGTTCCAGCAGCTCCGCGGGTGCGGGCGCGCCGCCGAGGAGCACCACCCGAAGCGAGTCCGACAGCGTCCCGCGGCGGTCGAGCATCCGCTTGAGCATGGTCGGCACGAGCGAGACGCCGGTCACGTCGTACGCGTCGATGTCGTCCGCCGTGCCGCCCGCGTTGAATCCCTCGCGCAGCACGAGGGTCGTCCCGTACAGCACCGAGCGATACACCGGGGCGAGCCCGCCCATGTGGTGGAGCGACAGCGACACCAGCCACCGGTCGTCGGCCTCGACGCCGAGGCGGAACGCCGAGGCGACCGCCGAACTGTACACGTTCCCCGCGGTCAGCGGGACGGGCTTGGGTTTGCCCGTCGTGCCCGACGTGAACAACACGCAGAGCGGGTCCTCGAACGACCACTCCGGCGGGTCGAGCGACGCCGGGTCGACGTCGTGGACGCCGGTCACGTCCCCGCTCGTCGGGTCGTCGACGGAGTAGACGGGCACATCCTCGACGCGCGACGCCGCCTCGGTCGCGGTCGACTCCGTCGGCTCCGCGCAGACGACGGCGTCGAGGTCCGTCCGGTCGATCCGCGCGGCGATCTCCCGCGCCGTCAGCTCCGTGCCGAGCGGCACGAACGTCGCGCCGATGCGCATCGTCGCGTGGACCAACCCGACGGTCCCCACGTACGGGGGCGTGAGCACGCCGATCCGGTCGCCCTCGCCGAGCCCGTGGGCCACGAGCCGCCCCGCCGTCTCGGCGACGAGGCGATCGAGGTCGGTGTAGCTCCACGACTCGCCGTCTTCGGCGCGGACGAGGGCGGTGCCGTCCGGCGACGAGACCACGCGGTGAGAGAGCCAGTCACGCATGGGTATTACCACCGTTCGCCGGGGACCGGCCGACTACTCATCTGTCGGCTGTCGCACGGTCAACACCGGTACGTCGGAGGTGCGGACGACGCGCTCCGTGACGCTCCCGAGCAGGTAGCGGTCGAGCCCCTTCCGGCCGTGGGTCCCCATCACGACCACGTCGATGTCGTGCTCGCCGACGTAGTCCCGGATCGACTGGTACGCGGTCCCGGACGTGACGCTGCCGACGCAGTCGACCCCGGCGTCCGCGGCGGCGTCGGCCACGCGCTCCGTCGCCTCCTCGCCCTCGGCTTCGAGCGCCTCGACGACGACCTCCGCGCCGGCCTCCAGCGCGGAGTACGCCGCGCCGTCGACCACGTAAAGCGCGTGGAGGCGGGCGTCGTACCGGTCGGCGAGGTCGATCGCGTGTTCGATCGCGGCCTCCGAGGCCGGGCCGCCGTCGGTTGGAACGAGGATCTCTGAGTACATTACACTCCCAGCTACAGCGGGTAGCGATTAAAAACCCGATCCAACGTCTCGGATCGCGGGACGGAACGAATCTCGGCGGCTCGGCCGCGGGGCCGTCTAGCGGAAGCCCATTGCTTCGATCTGCTCCTGATACCGGTTCCGGATGGTGACCTCGGTCACCTGCGCCACGTCCGCGACCTCGCGTTGGGTCTTCTTTTCGTTACAGAGCAGCGACGCCGCGTAGATGGCCGCGGCCGCGAATCCGGTGGGCGACTTCCCAGAGAGGAGCCCTTGCTCGGCGGAGACGTCGATGATCTCGGTCGCCTTCGACTGGACCTCCTCGGAGAGCTGGAGGGCCGACGCGAAGCGCGGAACGAACTGCTTGGGGTCGACCGGCTTCAGCTCCAGTCCGAGCTCCTGGGAGATGTACCGATACGTCCGGCCAATCTCCTTCTGCGGAACCCGCGACACGTCGGCGACCTCGTCGAGGCTACGGGGGATCCCCTCCTGTCGGCAGGCGGCGTACAGGGCGGCGGTGGAGACACCCTCGATGGACCGGCCGCGGATCAGGTCCTCGTTGAGCGCGCGTCGATAGATGACGGAGGCGACCTCCCGTACAGAGCGCGGCACGCCGAGCGCGCTCGCCATCCGATCGATCTCCGAGAGCGCGAACTGGAGGTTACGCTCGCCCGCGTCTTTGGTTCGGATCCGCTCCTGCCACTTGCGCAGGCGGTGCATCTGCGAGCGCTTCTCCGAGGAGAGCGAGCGACCGTAGGCGTCCTTGTCCTTCCAGTCGATGGTCGTCGTCAGCCCCTTGTCGTGCATCGTCTCCGTGATGGGCGCGCCGACGCGCGACTTCGACTGCCGTTCGTTGTGGTTGAACGCCCGCCACTCCGGCCCGCGGTCGATGTTTCGCTCGTCTAAGACGAGCCCGCAGTCCTCACAGACCAGCTCTTGATCGGCGTCGGTGACGATGTTCTCCGAGTCACACTCCGGACAGGAGACCGTCGATTCGTCCGTTTCCTGCTCCGTGTCTCGCTCCTGTTGCCGCTGGCGACTCGGACGTTCCATTAAAAGGTTTCTGGTCAGTCGTACATTTAACTCTTGTCCACGCTAATCAATAACCCTGACATAACTCCGGCTCACCGAGTTACGGTCCTGCGGCATGTAGGGGCACTCTGTCGCCGATCTGCCGATTTGATCGGCTCCTCGACGGCGGCCCCACGCGCGCTTGGCGGCAACGCCGCGACGCACAAAACGTGACCGCGGTTCGAGGTCGGAATCTGTCGGCCGAACCGACGGTTCCGCCCCCCGACACGTCCCGTAGCGGCCGCCGGGCGGGGTTCGGTCAATTTCGTGTCGGGTGCGGCTCGTCTCGCCCCCCAGATCTAAACCGTCGTTCGGCGCTACCCGGGCCTCGGCATCGGCCCACCAATGTATTACTACTAGACATCTATAAAGATTTTTGTATAACCTATACCAATAGGTGTGTATGAGCACGACCTCCTCGGCCGGCGTCGAACGCACGCTGCGCGGCTGTCGCCCCGCCGACGTCGACCCCGTTGTCGTCGACGCGTCGGACCTCGAAAGCACCGCTCCCAACCACCTGCGCGACATCAAGCAGGGGCTCGCGGCCCGCGGCTACCAGCCCGCGGCGGTCGCCGCCGAGGCGGAGTTCGACGGGGAGAGCACCCTCGAGCGACAGCGCGAGGCCGACCGCCTGCGCGCGCTCGTCCGCGCCGCGGCGTTCCTCGGGGCCGGCCGGATCGAGGTCAACGTCGACGGCGAGGCCTCCGACGAGGCCCGCACCGCGCTCGCGGCGCTCGCCGAGCGCGCCGACCGCGAGGGCGTCGAGTTCGTCCGCGTCGACGGCGCGGCCTGACCGATGGCGACGAAGCGGTCGCTCGCGACCAAGCTCGGCGTCGTCGCCGGCTTCGAGCGTCCCGACGCCGCCCTTGAGCAGTACCCGACGCCGCCGGAGCTGGCGGCTCACGTCGTCCACCTCGCGGACCTCCACGGCGACGTCGACGGCCGGACCGTGGTCGACCTCGGGACCGGCACCGGGATGCTCGCGCTGGCCGCCGCGCTGCGCGGCCCCGCCCGCGTCGTCGGCCTCGAACTCGACGCCGACGCGCTGGCGACCGCCGGGGCCAACGAGCGCCGCGTCGCCGCCAGCGCGCCGGTCCACTGGGTACGCGGTGACGCGACGCGCTCGCCGCTCGCCGTCGCGGAGCCGGCGACCGTCGTGATGAACCCGCCGTTCGGCGCGCAAGACGGCAACCGGAACGCGGACCGCGCGTTCCTCGACGCCGCGAGCGATATCTCCGATGTCTCCTACTCCATCCACAACGACGGCAGCCGGGAGTTCGTCGAGGCGTTCGCCGCCGACGAGGGCGGCGAGGTCACCCACGCGTTCGCGGCCGAGTTCCGCGTGGACGCGCAGTTCGACCACCACACCGAGGACGCGCGCGACATCGACACCGAAGTGTATCGGATCGAGTGGACCTGAGCCCCGCCGACTCCACTCTCCGCCGCGACTCCGCCCACTCCGCTTACTGTCTGCCTTCGTAGCGTTCGCGGTACGCGACTCTCACCCTCGTTTCGCCGCGCTCCGCGAACACGGCGCCCTCCTCTCGCAGGAGCGTGATCCCGCGGACCGTCACCGACTCGTTCGCCGCCGGGAGCGGCGCCGTGACGTTGTTACCGCTCCCGCCGACCACGGACAGTTCGAATCCGTCGGGCGTGGCCGCGACGACGACGCTGCGGCCGTCGATTCGCGGCTCGGCCCGCGCCGGGTCGCTGGTGAACAGCGTCCGCCGTGTCTCGTTGCGGACCGCGTCCACGCGGTACGTCGGGCCGCCGTTCACGGCGACCCAGCCGACCCGCTGGACCCAGACGGTCTCCCGCCAGCCGGTCCCGCCCACGTCGACCGCGCGGTACCCCCAGAACGCGAGGTTCCCCTTCGAGACCGCCGTCGTCCATATCTCCCGGTCGGGGTTGCTGACGATCACCCCCGAGGTGTTGACCGACGTGGAGCGCCCGAACGCCTCCACGTCGACCACGCTCACGAGCCGGTCCTCCACGTTCTCGGCGTAGGTCACCTGATACCCCTCCACCTCTATCGGGTCGCCCGGGAGGTCGCTGTCGTCGACGGCGACGAGGTTCGGCACGATACCCGGTCCGGCGACGGCCGCCAGCGCCGCGACGAGCAGGAGCGTCCCGACCGCCGCCGGCGTCGCGGACCGGATCCCGCCCCTGATCGTCTCGGGCTCCGGGACCGCTCGGCTCGGCCAGATCGGTTCGTCCCGCGAGACGGCGGCGACGGCGACGATGGCGGCCAGCAGGGCGAGCAGGCCGACCCCGACCGCGCGGTACAGCTCGTACCGCTCGTTCCCGAGGTACCAGTACACCGCCCACAGCCGGCGCGAGGCACCGAACAGCAGCAGCGCGCCGAACACGACAATCGCGGACCGCTCGGTCGGGCTCGCGACGGACCCGACTTCGTCCGCACTCGCGAGCGGGTGGTTGCTCCAGCGTCCCGCGCCCCCGGCTCCGTCGCTACCCTCCTCACTCCGCGCCCGGGCGCGACGCCGGAAGAGGAGGACGGCGACCAGCGCGCCGCCGATGAGCCCGAGCGCGTGCCCCTGGATCGCAACGTTCGCCCATCCCGGGACGCCGTAGGATGGAGAGGCCTCCGCGAACGCCACCGGCACCCGGACGGCGTCGTACAGGACGCCGACGAGCGTCGTCCCCGCCATGGCGACGAGTGCGGCGACCGGTCGCGAGACGAGCGCGAACCCCCAGTACGCGAACACCACGAGCGAGAAGCCGACCACCGGTCCCAACGCGAACAGCGCCGAGGCGAGGCCGAACGCGACCGCGGCGCCCGGGACGATCAGGAACGCCCGGACGTAGGGGTTCGCACCCGGCGACTCGACCGCGGCGATTCGGCTCGGAAGGTGGGTGACCCCCTCTGGGAGTCGCCGAAGACGAGCCGTGAGACGCCGCAGACGGACGGAGAACCCGTCCCCGTCGTCGACCTCGCGCCCTTCAGGGAAGTGGCCGTATGCGTACTCGGCGAGGCCGCCCGCGACGAGCGCGGAGAGGAGGTTCCCCGTGACGTGCCCGCGGCTCGCGTGGGCGAAGCTGGACCAGACGATCCCCTGCGGGTAGAAGTACGACCACGACCGGAACGGGATCACGACCGGGCGGTTCGGGTCGTCGATCCCCGACTGGACGAACAGGTACACCCCGATCACGCCGGCGATCACGAGGAGCGTCCCCCAGGGGACGCCCCAGAGGAGCCGCGCGCGGAGCGCCCGCATCCAGCCGCCCCCCTGGCGGTCCGCGAGGTACACCGCGGCGAGCGCGACGACGACGCCGACGCCACCGGCGGCGAGGTGGACGGCGTCCGACGTCAGCGCCTCCGCGACCATATCACACCGGACGGGACCGCGCGCACATCAATACGTGGGTTGAGAGTCCCACCGCGTCGAGGGGATGGCCGCTCGGTGTCAGATCTTGTTTTCCGCGTCGTCGGCGAGCTCCTCCATCCGCTTGCCGACGCGGCCGGCGGGCGAGAACTCGTCTTCGCTCATCGCGTTCGCCAGCGCGTTGCCGAGGACGAACACCGCGTGTTTGTGTTCGCTCTTCGACTTGTGGACGTGGGAGGGGTCGACGTCCAGCTCGTCGTACGGATCGAACAGCGTCCCGTCGACGGTCTCCTGCGCGCGGAAGTGCTCCATGATCGTCACCATCTGTTCGTGGAGTTCGAGCAGCTCGTCCTTGTGCATACCCACGGATACGGGATGTAGAACCTATAAGGGTTGTTGAGGGCGGTACGCACGGATCCGCGGCCATGTCGGGCTCGACCCGGGAACTCACCGGTCAGAAGACGTACTCGTCTTCGTGGCCCATCATCCCCTCGTCCTCAAACCCGTTGGAGTCGTCGTCGTCTCGCGGGCCGCTCGTCTTGTACGCCTTGATGCCAGTCGATAGCAGCTCCTCGACCGCCTCCTCGCGGTTGAGGAACTCCCCCTCCTCGACCATCTGGGCGATCTGCATCTCCAGATGCTCCGGCACGGTTATTTTCACTCGGGGCATTTGCTGTCCGGGTCTTGTGGCATGGCGTATATAAAATTGGCGTCGCAAATCCGTGGATGTGAAAACTCGAAGCAACGACACAAAATTTCATTTTTGATCTCTCAAACGTATGTTACAATAACACGAATGGTCCCGACACAGTCGCGCCGATGGTGGGTCGATATCGGCCGAGCGGCGCTCGGTCGCGCGTGATCGGCCCACCGAGAGCGACATTCATACGTCGGTCCGGGCCGAACAACCGTCCATGAGCGAATCCGGCGTCGACGCGGCTGAGGACCTCACCGACCTCTACCGCGAGTACGGCGACGACCGACTCCCTCCGGGCCAGCGCGAGACCGACGGCTTCCCCGTCCTCTCGAAGAGCGGGACGCCCTCGTGGGACCCGGAGACGTTCGAACTCGAGGTGTGGGGCGCGGCCGAGGAGCCGCTCTCCCTCTCTCTCGAAGAGTTCCGCGACCTCCCGTCGGTCACCCAGCGACAGGACTTCCACTGCGTCACCGGCTGGAGCAAGCTCGACTGCGAGTTCACGGGCGTCTCGTTCGCCGACCTCGCCGAGCGCGCGGGCGTCCGCGCCGACGCGGAACACGTCATGTTCCACGCGCTCGACGGCTACACGACAGACCTCCCGCTCGACGAGTGTACGAAGCCGGGCGTACAGCTCACCTACGGTTACGACGGCGACGACCTCCCGGCCGACCACGGCGGCCCGATCCGCGTCGTCACGCCGCACAAGTACGCGTACAAGGGCGCGAAGTGGGTCTCGGGCGTCGAGTTCCTCACCGAGCCCGAGCTCGGTTACTGGGAGAAGCGGGGGTACAGCGACACGGCGAACCCCTGGAACGAGGAGCGCTACAGCTGACCGCCCTCCGCCCGCGGCTCGATTTTCCCCGCTCGCTCCGCCCCGATAGTCAGGATAAAGGGTCCCCGGCCCCGACTCGATACGTATGAAACGGGCGCGCTCTCGGTCCTCGCCGCCGCTGGTCAGCCGGACCACGGCGATCGACGAGCCAGCGTTCGCGGCGGCGTTCGACGCGCTCTCAGCCCCGCGCACGGTGTGGAGCGCGCCCGGCGACGCGCTGGTGATCGGCGGCGGCGCGGCGGCGACCCTGACCGCCGCCGGCGGCGACCGGTTCGCGTCGATCCGACGGGCGACGACGGAGCTGTTCGAGTCCGGCGACGTCCACGCGGGGACCGAGGCGGCGCGCCCCCGCGTCTTCGGCGGCTTCTCATTCCACGAGGGGGCCGCCGACGGCGAGCCGTGGGGGGCCTTCCCCGAGGCGCGGTTCGTCTTTCCCCGGGTCCAGCTGACGATCGCGGACAACGGCGCGTGGCTAACGGTCAACGCGGTCGGCCCGGACGCCGGCATCGACGCCGTCGAGGAGCGCCTCGCCCGCGAGGTCGACCGGTTCGCCGACCTCGCCGCCGCCGACGGTCGGAGCGCGCGGCCGCTCCGGCCGGGGATCCGCGAGAGCCGCCGGACGACGAGCCGCGAGGCGTGGCGCGACAGCGTCGGCGCCGCGGTCGGCAGGATCGCCGACGGCGACCTCCGGAAGGTGGTGTTGGCGCAGGCGCTGGAGGCGGACCTCGCGGCCGACTTCCCGCGGGCGGCCACCCTCGAACGCCTCGCGGAGAAGTACCCGGACTGCCACCGCTACTGGTTCGAGCCGGCCGACGGGGAGGGCGCGTTCTTCGGGGCCACCCCCGAGCGGCTCGTCTCGCTACGGGGGCGAACGGTCGAGACCGACGCGCTCGCCGGGACGACCGGCCGCGGCGAGACCCCGTCCGAGGACGAGTGGCTCGCGCAGGAGCTCCTCGACGACGAGAAGAACGTCCACGAACACGAGCTCGTCGCCGAGACGGTCCGCGACCAGCTGGAGCCGTTCGCGGCGTCCATCTCGGCGGGCGAGCGCCGCGTCCGGCGGCTCGCGACGGTCCAGCACCTCCACACGCCGATCACCGCTGAGCTCGACGCGGACCGCCACGTCCTCGAACTCGTCGAGGCGCTCCACCCGACACCCGCGGTCGGCGGGCTGCCCCCGGACCGCGCGCTGACGACGATCCGGGAGACGGAGCCGTTTGACCGCGGCTGGTACGCCGCGCCGGTGGGCTGGATCGACGCCGCGGGCAACGGGGCGTTCGCGGTCGCCATCCGCTCGGCGGTCGCGACCCCCCGGCGCGCGACGCTGTTCGCGGGCGTCGGCATCGTCTCCGACTCCGACCCCGACCGCGAGTGGGACGAGGTCCAGCTGAAGTACCGGCCGATCCTCGACGAACTGGAGCGGGACGGCGCGGGCGGGTCGGCCGACAGCTAGCGCGCCCGTCCGGGGGCCGACGGACCGGGTCGCGAGCCTACTGGAACATCTTCAGCGGCTCGGCCTGCGAGCTCTCTTCGGTCGCCTGTCGCATCTGCTCGGCGAGCTGCCGCTTCGCGCTCCGGATCTCCGTCGCCTGCTCGACGAGCCCGTCGGTCGGCGTCTCGGTCCCGGCGATCGGGTCGATGCCGTCGAGGATGAGCACGCGCGCCGCCTCGGGGTCGGGGAACTTCGGATCGGACTCGACGACGAGCCCGACCGCGTCGCGGTCGGCCTCCAACGCGACCGCGAGCATCGCGCCCGTGGGCCCGGAGACGAGGCCCGACTCCGACGGCGCCGCCACCTCGGCGCGCCCGAGCGCCTCGCCGCCGTCCCCGGTCGCGATCCCGTACAGCTCAGGCGGGGAGTCGTCCTTCTCGCGGCCGAGCCCGGACAGGAATATCGGGAAGAGGTCGGCCTCGTCGAACCACGAGTCGAGACACGACGCGACCTCCGTCGCCGCCCCCGGGTTCACTGGCACGTCGCTGCGGAGCGCGACGAGGTCCTTCGCGGGGTTCGCGTAGAGCCGCACCGGGGTCGTCGCGGCCGTCTCCGACTCCCGGTAGACGGCCACCGGCGGCAGTCCGTCGCAGTGGACGTTCGCGTAGTGGGTCATCTCGTGGGCGTCGATCAGGTGGTCGGTCGCGATCTTGCCGACGAGGCCGACACCGGGGAATCCCTCGATCAGCGTCGGCTCATCCAGCGAGACGTCGTCGTCGAGGACGGAGATGCGGGCCATGCGCGCTCCTACGCCGGGGGCTGACCTAAAGGTGCGGCGCCGGGCAGACCGCTCGCGTCCCGAAACGGTCTAACGGGCCGACCCGAAAGGAGAGTCATGAATCCGCTCGACCGATACGAGTCGCTCGTCGACGACGTTGACGCGTTCCGAGCGGCGTGCGACCGTTCCCTCCCCTCGGTCGTGCGCACGAACGGCATTGCGGCGACGCCGGCCCGCGTCCGCGAGGCGTTCGACGAATCGGGCGTCGCGTACGAGCCGGTCGACTGGCACGACGGCCTCTTCCGGCTCCCTGACGGGAACCCCGGAGGCAACTGGCCGTACGTCCACGGCTGGACCCACGGGCAGGAAGAGGTGTCCGTGCTGCCGACGCTCGCGCTCGACCCGCGGCCCGGCGAGCTCGTCTGGGACGCCTGCGCGGCGCCCGGCAGCAAGACGACGCAGATCGCGGACGCGATGGACGACGAGGGGACCGTCGTCGCCAACGACAACAACCTCGGGCGCCTCTCCGCGCTCCGGCACAACGCAGAGCGCCTCGGGATCACGAACGCGATCGTCACGAACCAGGACGCCCGCAACTTCTCGACGAAGCCGCTGGCGTTCGACGAGTTCGACCGCGCGCTGGTGGACGCCCCGTGTTCCTGTGAAGGCACGTGCCGGAAGAACCCCGATGTCCTCGACGAGTGGACGCTCGACCACGTCCACGCGGTCGCCGGCATCCAGAAGGGCGTCTTGGCGCGAGCCGTTCAGGCGACCCGCCCGGGCGGCGTGGTCGTCTACTCCACCTGTACGTTCGCGCCCGAGGAGAACGAGGCGGTCCTCGACCACGTCCTCGCGAACGAGGACTGCGAACTGGTCGAGTTCGACCTGCCGCTCGACACCGATCCCGGCGTGACCGAGTGGGACGAAGAGACGTACGACGAGTCGGTGACGCGCGCGCAGCGTATCTACCCGCACCGCAACGACACGGGCGGCTTCTTCTGTGCGAAACTGCGGGTCGGCGGCGCGGCGAGCGACGAGGCCGGCGACGCCGCGACCGACGGCGAGGGGGTGGGCGCGTGAGCGACGACGCCGCGGAGGCGGGCGCCGAGGCCCCCACCAACGACGGCCAGCGGTTCGACCGGCTCCCCGAGACGCCCGCGGACCGCGAGGTGGAAGGGCGCGCGAGCCGCGCGGAGGTCCTCGACTGGTGGGAGGAGCGGTTCGGGATCGACGCCGCGGTGTTCGCGGAGTACTCCTTCTGGGAGAAGGGCGCGGGGAAGATCTGGGTGTTCAACGGCGAGGCGACCGACCCCAGCGAGGTAGAGGCGATCGGGATGACCTTCCTGCGCACGCGACAGGAGCACTGGAAACCGACCGGCCGGGCGGTCTCGCGGTTCGGTCGTCGGGCGACGAAGAACGTGATCGAACTGGACCCGGCGCAGGCGGCCCAGTTCGCGGCGGGAGAGGACCAGGACCTCCCCGAGTGGGACGGCGACTGGGGGTACCTGATCGCGACCCACGAGGTCGCCGGCGAGTCGGTCCCGATCGGAGTCGGGCTGTACCTCTACGACGAACTGCGCTCGGTGGTCCCGAAGGGGAGCCGGGCGGACCTGCCGGTCGTGGAGTGAGTCGGGGGCGTCCGGCAAAAAGCCAGTCCTGGGAGCGCCGCGTTCCGACGACGCTTCGGTGGCCCGTGCGGGTCAGATCGACGTGTCTTCCGGCGGTTTGGTCGCGAGGTTGCTGACACCGTACGCCGCGAGCAGCAGCAGCCCCAGCAGGATCGTGTACGACCGAACGCTGATGCTTATCAGCGTCTCGTGGACGACTTGCCCCTCTCCCGACACCGGGTGCGGCGCTCCCGCAACGATCTCAAGCAGCCCCATCCCGACCGTGCCGATCAGGATGAGCGCGCCGCCGCCGTACAGTCCGACTCGTTCCATGGTAGTGAGTTGGCTCATGTGTTGTCACCTCGTTAGCCGATGAAGTACCGCAGCCGCGGGTGGTCTTTGACGAACGACGTCTTCGCGAGGTAGGCGTCGACGCCGAGCACGCGCCCGGCCCCGAGCGTCGCGATCATCGCGAAGATCAGCAGTCCGAGCAGGTCCCCGGTGATCACGCCATGGGCCCAGCCGCCGGTCTCGCCGTTGATGAAGTAGAAGAACGTCATCAGGAACGCGCCGAAGAACGCGGCCAGCCGCGTCAAGGCGCCGACGATCAGCCCCAACCCGATCAGCGTCTGGCCCAACGGAACCATGATATTGGTGAATGAGAGCAAGATTCCGTCGGAGAACAGCGTGACTACCGGGCCGAGGCTCGTCTGGGCCGCCGCGCCGCCGACGAACCAGCTCGCGTCGAACGGCCACGCGAGGAACTTGTCGAGTCCCGCGTGGAGGAACCACCACCCGACGATCAGGCGCAAGACGACGAGCCAATAGGCGAAGCGCGACTCATCGACCGGGAACGATACGTCTCTGCCCAGCAGCTGCGTTTGAATGTTCGTGACCATTGGTAACCCCGGTTGCGAAAATGTTCGGTTACAATATATAAACCCATCTTCAATGTCACTGGTGAGTAATTCGCGAACCGCAGATTACTCCTTCCGTCGCACCGTCCCGCCGTCAAGCCCCTCCCACTCGACCCGGTAGCCGAGCGCCGAGAGGGTCGCGCTCGCGTCGTCGACGCCGTACTCGTCCAGCGTCGCCTCGGCCGTGGACAGCGCCGTCCCGTCGTCGACCTCGTCGCCGATCCGCGCCAACACCGACGGCCTGATCAGCGTCCGACCGACGAGTTCGTGGTCGGGGAACGGCCCGTCCTCCACCGCCGCCTCGCTCACGCCGTGTCGGTCCGCGAGCGCGCGCAGGGTGAGCACGTCGTCGTCCGGCTCGAAGGCGTCCGGGAGCGACGCGGCCGCGTCCGCGACGAACTCGGCCTCGTACTCGCGGAGCACGTCGACGACGTCCTTTACGCGGACCGCGCCCGAGTAGGTGACGACGCGGTGGTCGCGCGCGGCGACCGCCTCGCCGACGCCGAGGCTCTCGTCGACCGCGACGAGGAGGTCAACGTCCTCGACCTCTGCGAGCTGGCCGAGCTTCTTCTCCACGTACTCGGGGGTCCAGAACCCCATCACCTCGAAGAACAGCCGGAAGTCGGCGTGGTCGTAGTCGAACGCGAAGTCGGGGATCATGACGCTCGCGCCGGTCTCGAGCGGCTCCGGCTCGCGGACGAGGGTCCAGTCGAGGTCGAGCCCGCGGAACCGCCCGGCGAAGTCGGCCTCGACGCCGCTGTCGAAGTCGGGCTCCGCCACCGGCTCGACGTCCGGCACGGTCACGTCGCCGTCGGAGAGGCGCATGGTGCGCTCGCGCTCCCGGTCGTCGATCGTCGCCTCCAGCGACCACTCCGCCGACTCGGCCGCGGTCCGGAGCAGCCTCGCGAACGCGGTCCCGTACCGCCGGGTCCGGGAGAACAGCGCGTCCGGGCCGGTGACGACGAGCTCGCGTCCCTCCGGGGTCCGCTTCACCTCGTACATCAGCCGCAGGCGCTTCACCGCCGAGACGAGCCGCTTCGGGTCGTTCGACCGCACCCAAACCTCGGTGGCGTCGAAGAGGGCGGTCTGGGCCAGGGAGAGGTCGTACTGCTCCAGCAGGGAATCGGGGTCCCAGCGCACGTCGGCGTCGACGAGGACCCGATTGACGTCGCGGTCGGCGTACAGCGCCTCGGTCACGGCCGCCGCGTCGATCCCGAGCGCGTCGGCCGCGCGGCCGACCGCCGTCTCCCGCTCCGCCTCGCTCGCGACGCCGACCGCCTCGGCGGCCTCGAACGCGGCCCGCCGGACGCGACGCGGCGGGACCGCGGCGCGCGTCTCGAACTCGCACTCGCGCTCGACGAGCGCCGCGAGCCCGCGGACCAGCTTGAAGTCCCCGTTGCGGGCGGCGGCGTCGGCCTCCAGCTCCGCCAGCGCGTCGTCGAGGTCGCCGCGGCGCTCGCCGACGTGCGACTCGAACGTCCCGAGGACGCGCGCCGCGAGCGGTCGGTGGTCGCGCCCGGTGAACTGCGGGCGGTAGCCGCCGCCCGCCCGGGAGACGCGCAGGAGGTCCTTCCGTAGCACGGCCGCCGCTACGCGAGCGCCGGACAAAAACCGGCCGGGTTCGCCACCTTCGGGCCGGTCCGCACGCCCGCTCGCCGTCCGGCCGCTCGCGGCGTTCCGGGTCGCCTCAGTCGTCGTCACCGGAGGTCTCGGGGGTGAACGTCACCCCCTCGATCTCGATCCTCTCCGGGACGCGGCTCGTGTCGTGAGTGCCCACCGGCGGGAGGTTCGCGCTCGCGGCGGCCGACGCGTCGAGGTCCGTCTCTTCGGCCCCCTCGATCGTCGTCATCTCGCCGTCCGCCTCCCGGGCGTCTTGGTCGATGCGCATCGAGCAGAACTCCGCGCCGCACATCGAGCAGAAGCGGGCCTCCTTGTAGTTGTCTCCCGGGAGCGTCTGGTCGTGGTACGACCGCGCGCGGTCGGGGTCGAGCGCGAGGTCGAACTGCCGCCGCCAGTCGAACTCGTACCGCGCCTCGGAGAGAGCGTCGTCCCAGTCGCGCGCGCCGGGGCGGTCGTTCGCCACGTCGGCCGCGTGCGCCGCGATCCGGTACGCGGCGAGCCCGTCTCGCACGTCCTCGGCCTCCGGCAGGCCGAGGTGCTCCTTCGGCGTCACGTAACACAGCATCGCCGCGCCGGCCCGCGCGGCCTCAGTCGCGCCGATCGCGCTCGTGATGTGATCGTACCCGGGGGCGACGTCGGTCACCAGCGGCCCGAGGACGTAGAACGGCGCGCCGTCGCACACCGCCTGCTGTCGCTCGACGTTCTCGGCGATCTCGTCCATCGGCACGTGGCCGGGCCCCTCCACCATCACCTGGACGCCGCGCGCCTGCGCTGTCCGCGTGAGGTCGCCGAGGGTGTCGAGCTCGGCGAACTGCGCCTCGTCGCTCGCGTCCGCGAGGCAGCCGGGACGGAGGCCGTCGCCGAGCGAGACCGTCACGTCGTGTTCGGCGAACACCTCGCAGATCGCCTCGAACTCTGTGTACAGCGGGTTCTGCATCCCGTGTTCCTCCATCCACTGCGCGAGGATCGAGCCGCCCCGCGAGACGATGCCCGTCCTCCGCCCGTCGGTCAGCGGCAGGTGTTCCGCGAGGATCCCCGCATGGATCGTCATGTAGTCGACGCCCTGTTCGGCCTGCTTCTCGATCACGTCGAGGAGGAGTTCGTGAGTAATCGCCTCGGCCGACCCGGCCCGCTTGACCGCCTCGTAGATCGGAACCGTCCCGACCGGGACCGGCGAGTGCGCGACGTTGGCCTCGCGGGTCGCGTCGAGTTCGTCGCCCGTCGAGAGGTCCATCACTGTGTCGGCCCCGTAGTGAACCGCGGCGTGGAGCTTCTCCAGCTCCTCGCTCCGGTCGCTCGTCGTCTCGCTGTTCCCGATGTTCGCGTTGACCTTCGTGGCGAAGGCCCGCCCGATGATCATGGGGTCGAGCGACTCGTGGGCGTGGTTGTTCGGGATCACCGCGCGCCCCTCGGCCACCTCTCGACGGACGAACGCCGGGTCGCGGTTCTCGCGCTCCGCCACGCGCTCCATCGCGGGCGTGACCTCGCCGCTCTGCGCTCGTTCTAACTGTGTTTCCGGCATGATTACTAGGTAATACCACTAACTAATATACTCTGCGGTGAGCTCCTCGCCCCCGCGAGTCGGCGCGCGGGTGCGACACGCTTAACCCCGGAACACGCGGATCGTGGCGTAATGAGTACCGACGCGGCGGGCGACGCCGAGCCGGAGGACGCCGCCGAGTCCGACGGCGACGGCCCCTCCGAGGCGTTCGTCCGCACCTGCGAGCGCCTCGTCGAGCGCATCCTCGACGGCGAGATCGAGCGCGACGACCTCGAACGGGCCAAGCTCGACGCCTGCTCGGAGTTCGGCTCCCCGAAGGTGCCGAAGAACACCGAGATCCTCGACCACGCGCCGACGGAGTATCGCGACGACGTGATCGAGGTGGTCCAGCGCAAGCCCGTCCGGACCGCCTCGGGAGTCTCGCCGGTGGCGATCATGACCTCCCCCGAGCTGTGTCCGCACGGGAAGTGCCTCTACTGCCCGGGTGGCCCGGCCTCGGAGTTCTCCTCCGCGCAGTCGTACACGGGCCACGAGCCCGCGGCGGCCCGCGGCGAGCAGAACGATTACGACCCGTACGGGCAGGTGACGCTCCGGCTCGAACAGCTCCGGAAGATCGGCCACCCGGTCGACAAGGTGGAGCTCATCCTGATGGGCGGGACGATGACCGCGCGCTCGCACGACTACCAGGAGTGGTTCGTGAAGCGCGCGCTCCAGGCGATGAACGACTACGACCTCGAGAAGGAGCCCGAACCCGCCGAAGGCGAGTCGTTCGCCCCAGCGCCCGAGGAGACCGAGTTCGAGTACCTCGAAGACGTGATCGCCGACAACGAGACGAACCCGATCCGCAACATCGGCACCACCTTCGAGACGAAGCCCGACTGGTGCGACCCCGAGCAGATCGACCGGATGCTCGACTTGGGCGGCACGAAGGTCGAGGTCGGCGTCCAGACTACCTACGAGCGGATCAACCGCGAAATGCACCGCGGGCACGGCAACGAGGCGAGCCGAAACGCCAACCGCCGCCTGCGTGACGCTGCGTTCAAGATTGGCTTCCACATGATGCCGGGCCAGCCCGGGATGACCCGCGAGATGTGCTTGGAGGACTTCCGACAGCTGTTCGAGAACCCCGACTGGCGGCCCGACTACCTGAAGATCTACCCCACGCTCGTCGTCGAGGGGACGCGGGTGTACGACCGCTGGCGGCGCGACGACTTCGACCCGCTCACCAGCGAGGAGGCGGCCGACCTCGTCGCCGACGTGATGGACCACATTCCGAAGTACACGCGGCTCCAGCGCGTCCAGCGCGACATCCCGGCGGACTTCATCGACGCAGGCGTCCAGAAGTCGAACCTCCGCCAGCTCGCGGCCCAGCGCGCCGACGAGAAGGGGATCGTCCAGCGGGACATCCGTGCCCGCGAGGTCGGGCACAACGAGGCCGACCCCGACCCGGACGACGTCGAACTGGACGTCACCACCTACGAAGCCGGCGGCGGCACGGAGCACTTCCTCGCGTTCGAGGACCCCGTTCGCGACCTGCTCGTCGGCTTCTGTCGGCTGCGGTTCCCGTCGTTCGCGCCGGACCAGCCCGGCGCGCCCGGCACCGAGAGCGACCCGATCCGGCCGGAGCTCGAAGACGCCGCGCTGGTCCGCGAGCTCCACGTGTACGGCAACGAGGTCGGGATTGGCGGCGACGGCGACTGGCAGCACCAGGGGTACGGGACGAAGCTCCTCGAACGCGCCGAGGAACTCTCTCGCGAGGCCGGCTACGACAAGGTCGCGGTCATCTCGGGCATCGGCGCCCGCGAGTACTACCGCAACAAGCTCGGTTACCGACAGGACGGGCCGTACGTCTCGAAGCGTCTCTGACCGGGCTGTCGACCCGGCCCGCAGTCGACGGTTTCTCTCACCGCTGGTCCACCGGCGGTCAACACGGACTAATTCCGCGCGACCAGTGATAAATTTCTCTTTTCTATAACTTTTATAATCCACCGAAATATTTGGATAGTACCTCGATTCGCGAGGAATGTTCCCATGAACTTCGGACGACGGATGTTTATCAAAGGCGTTGCGGGCATCGGCGCGGCGGCGACGATAACTGGGACGGCCTCGGCGGCCGACGGAGGCGTACAGTACATCGTTGGCGCGACCGGGAGCGGGGCGCGCGATACAGTCGCGCACGCTGGCTTCTCGGTTCGGCACGAACTCGCCGAGGGGTCGGTCCTCGTCGTGACCGGGCCGGCCGACGCAGCCGCGGAGATCGAGTCCGTGGGCGGCGTCTCGACCGCCAACCCGGACGTGACGCTCGAACTGAACCGACCGGAGCCGGACGCGCAGGCGGACGACGAGGCGCTCCCAAGTGAGGGGGCCGCCCTCACGGAGCTTCAGTGGGACAAGCAGGAGACGGACGTGTTCCCCGCCCACGAGCACGCGACCGGCGAAGGGACGCGAGTCGCGATCATCGACACGGGGATCGACCTCGATCACCCGGACCTCGGGAACGTCAACGAGGAACTCGGGCGCGCCATCGTCGCCGCCGACGACGTCCCGGAGGTCGGCCCGGGCGACTCCGGATACCACGGGACGCACGTCGCGGGAATCGTCGGCGCGACCGGTGAGGTCGGCGTCGTCGGCACCGCGCCCGACACGGAATTGATCCCGATCCGCGTGTTCCCGTCCGACGGCGGCGCGACCTTCGGCGACATCCTCGCGGGGATCGACTACGCCGCCGAGATCGGTGCCGACGCGGCGAACTTCAGCCTCGGCATCCCGGGCGTCCAACGGCCCGGGTCGGCGGTGAACAAGCTCAAGGCAGAGATCCAGGGCGTCTTCCAGAGCGCGGTCCGCCGTGGGACGATGATCACCGGCAGCGCGGGGAACGACTCCGGGAACCTCCAGCAGGGCGGCGGCTTCACCCTACCGAACAGCGTCTCCGCGGCGTTCACGGTCAGCGCCACCTCGCCCGCCGACACGCTCTCGTTCTACTCGAACTTCGGCACGAGCGATGTCGACATCGCCGCGCCCGGCGGGTACTACGAGACCATCTCGCGGACGAGCGGCGAGACGGGTGAGCCGGACGACCTCCCCTTCCCGTTGAACGCGGTCCTCTCGACGTGGCCCACGGACCTGACGTCGAGCGTGGGCCTCCAAGGCTACGACCTCATCGCCGGCACGTCGATGGCCGCGCCGCAGGTAGCCGGACTCGCGGCCCTCGTGCGCGAACTCGAACCGGACGCAAACGTGAGCCAGGTCAGGCAGGCGATCCAGCAGGGCGCTGAGGGCGCGAACGGCAAGAGCAGTCCAGAATTCGGTGCCGGCATCGTCAACGCCCTGAACACGGTTGAGTCGCTGACAATAGGGGAGTAGGAAGCGAAGGCGTAGCGACGGTGGGGCCGCCGTCGTTTCACGCTCCGCGTCACAACGACACGCCTTTTTCCGGCCCGCGAGTCTCTCTTTCGTATGGACCAGAAGCGGGAGCTGTCGAGCATCGACCTCGCCGCGCTCGTCACCGAACTGAATCGGTACGAGGGCGCGAAGGTCGACAAGGCGTACCTCTACGACGACGACCTGCTCCGGCTGAAGCTGCGCGACTTCGACCGCGGCCGCGTCGAGCTCATGATCGAGGTCGGGGACATCAAGCGCGCACACGCCGCGGACCCGGACAACGTCGCGGACGCGCCGGGTCGGCCGCCGAACTTCGCGAAGATGCTCCGGAACCGGCTGTCCGGCGCGGACTTCGCGGGCGTCGAGCAGTACGAGTTCGACCGCATCCTCACCTTCGAGTTCGAGCGCGAGGACCAGAACACGACGCTCGTCGCCGAGCTGTTCGGGCAGGGGAACGTCGCCGCGCTCGACGAGACCGGCGAGGTCATCGGGGCGCTCTCGACGGTCCGGCTCAAGTCGCGCACCGTCGCGCCCGGCTCCCAGTACGAGTACCCGGCCTCGCGGCTCAACCCCCTCACCGTGAGCCGCGGCGGGTTCGACCGGCACATGCGCGAGTCGGACAGCGACGTGGTGCGGACGCTCGCCACGCAGCTGAACCTCGGTGGGCTCTACGCCGAGGAGGTGTGTACCCGCGCCGGCGTACCGAAGGAGACGCCCATCGAGGAGGCGACGGACGACCAGCTCGGCGCGCTCCACGACGCGCTCTCCCGACTCGACGAGCGGCTCCGCTCGGGCGACATCGACCCTCGTGTGTACGAGGAGTCGGTCGACGGTGACGGGGGCGACAGCGACGGCGGCGATCCCCGCGTGGTCGACGTGACGCCGTTCCCGCTCGCGGAGCACGAGGGCCTCCCGAGCGTCGGGTTCGACTCGTTCAACGACGCGGTCGACGAGTACTTCTATCGGCTCGGGAACGAGGCCACCGACGACGGCGAGGCCCCGGCGGACGCGACCGCGTCGCGCCCGGACTTCGAGAAAGAGATCGCCAAACAGGAGCGGATCATCGAACAGCAGCGCGGGGCGATCGAGGGGTTCGAGGAGCAGGCGCAGGCGGAGCGCGAGCGCGCCGAGCTGCTGTACGCGAACTACGACCTCGTCGACGAGGTTCTCTCGACGGTGCGGGAGGCCCGCGCGAACGAGGTGCCGTGGGACGAGATCGCGGCGACGCTCGATGCCGGCGCGGAGCGGGGCATCCAGGCCGCAGCCGCCGTGGTCGACGTCGACGGCGGCGAGGGGACGGTGACGGTCGAGCTCGACGACGAGGACGGCGGCACCGTTCGGATCGACCTCGACGCGAGCGAGGGCGTGGAGGTCAACGCCGACCGGCTCTACCAGGAGGCGAAGCGCGTCGAGGAGAAGAAGGCTGGCGCGAAGGCGGCGATCGAGTCCACCCGCGAGGAGCTGGAGGCGGTCAAGCAACGGAAGGAGGAGTGGGAGGAACAGCAGGCGGCCGACGATGGGAGCGACGGCGGCGACGACGACGAGGAAGACGACGAGGCGTACGAGACCGACTGGCTCTCCCGGTCGTCGATCCCGATCCGCAGCCCGGACGACTGGTTCGAGCGGTTCCGCTGGTTCCGCACCTCGACCGGCTACCTCGTCATCGGCGGGCGTAACGCCGACCAGAACGAGGAGCTGGTGAAGAAGTACATGGGCAAACACGACCGGTTCTTCCACACGCAGGCGCACGGCGGGCCGGTGACGCTCCTGAAGGCGGCGGGGCCCTCGGAGTCGGCGGACCCGGTCGACTTCTCCGAGGAGACGCTGCGGGAGGCCGCGCAGTTCGCCGTCTCCTACTCCTCCGATTGGAAGGACGGCCGCGGCGCCGGCGACGCGTACATGGTCGAGCCCGATCAGGTGTCGAAGACCCCCGAGAGCGGCGAGTACATCGAGAAGGGGAGCTTCGTGATCCGCGGCGACCGGACGTACTTCGAGGACGTCCCCTGCCGGATCGCCGTCGGCGTCCAGTGCGAGCCGGTCACCCGCGCCATCGGCGGCCCGCCGTCGGCCATCGTCGACCGCGCGGCCGCGCACCTCACCTTCGAACCGGGAATGTACGCGCAGAACGACGCCGCGATGATGGCGTACCGGAACCTGAAAGAGCGGTTCGCCGACCAATCGTTCGTACGCAAGGTTGCGAGCGCGGACCTGCTTCAGGAGTTCCTCCCGCCGGGCGGGTCGGACATCGTCGACTGAGGGTCCTTCACGGCTCGACGGACGACGTGCGCCGCGTTGACGACGCACTTTCAGTCCGAGCGCGACGTTTTCAAGCCTCCGCGACCGAGTGAGGCCATGGTCTTCGAATCGCTGCCGGAGGGATGGCGGGTGTGGAACGAGGAGCCGAGCGGCCGGGTGATCCTCGTCTACCGCCCCGACGTCTTCGGGAGCGGCGACCTCCCCGACGAGTGTCTCCCGACGATCTACCTGACGAACGGCTCCCGGAACGCGCGGCCCGGCTCGGGCCAGTACGCGACCGACGAGTGGCACGTCGTCCTCTTCTTGGAGCCCGAGATCGAGGCAGTCGCAGAGACGCACGAGAGCCGCGAGGCGGGCGCGGCCGGCGCGGTCGACGTCGCGGAGCGCTTCGTCGCCGGCGCGGTCGACTACCGGGGGGCGTACCAGGTGCCGCGAGAAGCGTACTTCGCGCGCCTCGACGAGTTCGTCGGCGAGGAGGAGACCGCGTGACCGCACGCCGATCCATGTCGAGAATTATCCACGATCGCGCATAAATTGGGGAGAGAAGAGGAGCGATACGCCACGAACACGAGGATTTTTATCGCCGCCCGCCTCACCCTCGCGTACATGAACGCCGGTGGGGACTACGGCGGCGACGAACCGCGCGAGAAGTGCGGTGTCGTCGGCGTCTCGCTCGAGGACCGGGAGGCCGCGCGACCGCTGTACTACGCGCTGTACGCGCTCCAACACCGCGGCCAGGAATCGGCCGGCATCGTCACGCACGACGGGTTCCAGCAGCACAGCCACGTCGAGCGCGGCCTCGTCGGCGACGCGTTCGAGGAGGGGGACCTCGCGTCGCTGTCGGGCGGCACGGGCATCGGTCATGTCCGCTACCCGACCGCCGGGAGCCTCGACAAGAGCTGCGCGCAGCCGTTCTCGGTGTCGTTCAAGTCCGGGTCGCTCGGGCTCTCGCACAACGGGAACCTCGTCAACGCCGACGAGGTGCGCGAGGAGCTCGCGGCGTCGGGCCACGCGTTCACCTCCGACGGCGACACCGAGGTGATCGCCCACGACCTCGCCCGGAACCTCCTCGAAGAGGACCTCGTGCGGGCCGTCAAGCACACGATGAACCGTATTCACGGCTCCTACTCGCTGGCGATCACCCACGACGACACCGTGCTGGGCGTCCGCGACCCGCTCGGGAACCGCCCGCTGTGTCTCGGGAAGATCGACGGCGGCTACGTCCTCGCCAGCGAGTCCGCCGCCATCGACACGCTCGACGGGGAGCTGATCCGCGACGTCCGCCCCGGCGAGCTCGTCGTCTTGGACCCCGACGGCACTGGCTACGACACGTATCAGCTCGTCGAGCGCGACGCGACCGCCCACTGCTTCTTCGAACACGTCTACTTCGCCCGGCCCGACTCCGTCATCGACGAGAGCCTCGTGTACGAGGTGCGTCGCTCGCTCGGGCGGAAACTCTGGGAGGAGTCCGGCGTCGAGTCGGACGTTGTGATGCCCGTCCCCGACTCCGGGCGCGCGTTCGCCTCCGGCTACGCGGACGCCGCGGGAGAGACCACGGCCACCGGCGAACCGCGGCCGGCGGATGAGGAGGGCGTGGAGTTCGCCGAGGGGCTGATGAAGAACCGGTACGTCGGCCGGACGTTCATCATGCCGACCCAAGACGAGCGCGAGCGCGCCGTCCGACTGAAGCTGAACCCGATCCGGTCGACGGTGGAGGGGAAGTCGGTAACCATCATCGACGACTCCATCGTCCGCGGCACGACCTCGACCCAGCTCGTCGACTTGGTTCGCGAGGCGGGCGCGGAGGAGGTCCACCTCCGGATCGGCGCGCCGCCCATCCTCGCCCCCTGCTACTTCGGCATCGACATGGCAACCCGCGAGGAGCTGATCGCCGCCGACGCCTCGACCGAGGAGATCCGCGAGGAGGTCGGCGCGGACTCGCTGTCGTACCTCTCGATCGACGCCGTCGCGGACGCGGTCGGCGAGAGCCGCGCGGACCTCTGTCTCGGTTGCGTCACCGGCGAGTACCCCTTCGATGTCGAGGGCGAGGCGACCGACCGCGACGTCGACGCGCCTGTCTCGGACCCGACGCCCGCGGACGACTGAGCCGGTCGGCGCGGCCGCGACCCCGCACTCGTTCGAGCCGGATTCGCCTGCTCGGAACGTTTCGGGGGCTTAAATACGGTCAGGATCAGACGTGCGAGCATGACACGGAACGCCGACGCTGCCGAGGACCGCGCCGCGTCGATGAGCCGCCGCGGATTCTTCCGCGCCGGGGCCGCCGGGGCGGCCGTCGCCGCGGGGGTCACCGCCGGGACTGGGACCGTCGCCGCCCAGTACGACGGCTGGCTGGACGACGTGAGTAACTACGACGGCACCCACGACTACCGCGGACAGGACGAGGTGACCGTCTCGGTGGGCGCGGGCGAGAGCGGCCTCCGCTTCGGGCCTGCCGCCATTCTGATCGACCCGGGAGCAACCGTGGTCTGGGAGTGGACCGGCCAGGGCGGCGGTCACAACGTCGTCGCGAACGACGGCACCTTCGACAGCGGGTCGGCGGTCGCGGAGGAGGGGACGACATTCGAGCACACGTTCGCCGACGCCGAGGACGGCGACTCCTTCAATTACTACTGCGGTCCGCACCAGTCGGTCGGCATGAAGGGCGTCGTCGCGCTCGGCTCCGTCGACGACGACCTCGTCGACCCGCAGGCCGAGGGCGGCGACGGGGGCAGCGGCGGCCCGGCCGGCTACGGCGATTGGTTCGAGAACGTCGGGAACTACGAGGGGACGCGCGACCTCCGCGGGCAGGACAAGGCGACCGTCTCGGTCGGCGCGGGCGAGAACGGCCTCCTGTTCGACCCGCCGGCGATCCTCGTCGACCCGGGGACGACCGTGGTCTGGGAGTGGACCGGCGCCGGCGGCGGGCACAACGTCGTCGAGGACAACGGCGCCTTCGACAGCGGGGAGCCGGCAGCCGAGGAGGGGACGACCTTTGAGCACACGTTCTCGGATGCCGGTGACGGCGACGTGTTCCGGTACGTCTGCGAGCCGCACCAGTCGGTCGGGATGAAAGGAGCGGTGGCGGTCGGCTCCGTCGACGACGACCTCCTCGGTGGCGACTCGGGCGGTTCGAGCGGCTCCGGCGGCGGGCTCTCCGCGAGCGACATCGGGACGCTGGCGCTCGGGTTCGGTTTCGCCGGCGCGCTGCTCGTCCCGCTGTTCTACGCGGCCCACCAGAAGGCGGAGCGGAACGACCCGAACGCGTAAGCGATCTCTCTCGCTGGGTTTCTCTCGTCGCTTCTCACTTCTCCGTTCCCGACCAGCTTTCCGGTCAGTAGATGTGGTACAACAGCAGGTAGACGCCGATCCCCATCGTGAAGGAGATCAGCCAGAGGACGGCGCCGACGAAGCCGACCTGCGAGTGCCGCGTCTGATAGAGCTCGGCGTACGGCCGGGTCGCGGCCAGGAACAGCGCGTGGAAGACGAACGGCACGCAGACGATCGCGAGCAGGATGTGGATCGCGAGGAAGGGGAGGTACACGTACGAGTAGACGAGCTCCGGGCCGGGAAACTCGGTCGTGCCGACGAGGATCAGCCGGTAGAGGTACGCGCCGAGGAACGCGGTGAACAGCGCGAACGAGGTCACCATGAAGTTCCGGTGCCGCTGGACGTTCCCGCGGGCGATCTCGCGCCAGCCGAGCAGGATCGTCGCGATGGCGGCCGCGGAAACGGCGGCGTTGAAGTGCGGGATCGCGGCGAGGACGGCGTCGCTCGCGCGGGGGATCAGCGAGCTTGGGATCACGCCGCCCACCGCACCGAAGACGAGCGCGAGCGCGACGACGGAGGCGACGGCGGTCAGGACGGAGACGTTCTCGCGGGCCCAGTCGGACATATCCGGACGGAGGGACGCGACCCCCAAACCCGTGCCGGTTGCGGTCGCTCGGTCGCGGGGCTTCCGGCGCCCCTCCGGTCTGCGAAACCCCGGCACGGCTCCCTCGAATGGAAGGGCTTTTAATTGGGGACAGGGTACGTGGAGACGCGACAGAACACCGCGAGCGTGGGTAGCCAAGCCAGGCCAACGGCGCAGCGTTGAGGGCGCTGTCCTGTAGAGGTCCGCCGGTTCAAATCCGGTCCCACGCATCGCTCGGGGTCCACACCCCACCGATGCACGGTGTTGTCTCTACGACAGCACCCACGCACAATTCCTTTCGAACGTTACTCGTTGAGCGATGGCTGTACTCGGCCCCATTCGGACACGCCGAAGCGATGTCCCGCTCGACGACCCAGTAATCATGTCTCCGTTCCGGTCGTCGCGTCGCTCGCGCGAACTGCCACCCTTTTAGTCGCGCGCCGTCGGAGTGTGGCGTAATGAGTACGGACGCGACCCCCGAGTACGACTACGAGGAACTGGGGCTCGTCGCCGGGCTGGAGATCCACCAGCAGCTCGACACCGAGACCAAGCTGTTCTGTGACTCCCCGACCGTCGAGCGCGACCCGGACGAGTCCGACCGTTCGATCACCCGGCAGCTCCACCCGACGAAGAGCGAACTCGGCGAGCTCGACGACGCCGCGATGGAGGAGAGCCGCGTCGACCGCGAGTTCACCTACCTCGCGTACGACACCACCTGCCTCGTCGAGGAGGACGACGAGCCGCCCCGCCGGGTCGACGACGAGGCGCTCGCCGTGGCGCTCCAGATCGCCGACCTGCTCGACCTCTCCGTCGTCGACCAGGCGCACGTCATGCGGAAGCTCGTCATCGACGGCTCGAACACATCCGGCTTCCAGCGCTCGATCCTGCTCGGACAGGACGGCGAGATCGAGACCGAGTCCGGCTCCGTGTCCGTCGTGGACCTCATGCTCGAAGAGGAGTCCGCGAAGCGCGTCGAGGAGACCGAGGACGGCGTCGTCTACTCGCTCGACCGCCTCGGCGTCCCCCTCGTCGAGATCGGTACGGGCCCGGACATCCGCAGCCCCGAGGGCGCGCGGCGGGCGGCAGAGCGCATCGGGATGCTGCTGCGCTCGACCGGCGCGGTCAAGCGCGGCCTCGGCACCATCCGCCAGGACGTGAACGTCTCCATCGCCGACGGCGCCCGCGTCGAGGTGAAGGGGGTTCAGGACCTCCAAGGGATCGAAGATATCGTCCGCGGCGAGGTCGGCCGACAGGCGGAGCTGCTCGACATTCGGGACGAGCTCCGCGAGCGCGACGCGAGCGTCGGCGACGTCGCCGACGTAACCGACACCTTCGCCGACACCGAGTCGGGCGTCATCCGCGGCGCGCTGGACTCGGGCGGGAAGGTCACCGCGGTCCCGCTGTTCGGGTTCGACGGCCTCGTGGGCCGCGAGCTCCAGCCCGACCGTCGGCTCGGGACGGAACTGTCGGACCACGCAAAACGCCACGGCGCCGGCGGCATCTTCCACACGGACGAGTTGCCGGCGTACGGCGTGACCGAGACGGAGGTCGCGGCGCTTCGTGACGCGGTCGGCGCGGGCGAGGGAGACGCGGTCGCCATCGTCGCGGCCGACCCCGAGACCGCGGACCTCGCAATCGAGGCGGCCGCAGAGCGCGCCGAGACCGCCATCGAGGGCGTCCCCGAGGAGACCCGCGGCGCGAACGACGACGGGACCACGCGCTACCTCCGACCGCTCCCGGGTGCCGCGCGGATGTACCCCGAGACGGACGTGCCGCCGGTCGAGCCGGACCCGTCGGACGTCGACACGCCCGAACTGCTCGACGAGAAGGCGGCGCGGTACGCCGACGAGTTCGGGCTTGACGCCGGCCTCGCCGAGCAGGTTGCGTTCGGCCAGCGGTTCCCGCTGTTCGAGGCGGCGGTCGAGCGCGGCGTCGATCCGACCTTCGCGGCGACGACGCTGGAGTCGACGACGACGGAGATCCGGCGAGGCGGCGCGCCCGTCGAGACCCTCACCGACGACCACTTCCTCGCGCTGTTCGACCTCGTCGAGGCGGGCGACCTCGCGAAGGAGGGCGTCCCCGAGGTGTTGACGACCCTCGCGGAGGACCCCGACCTCTCGGCGAGCGAGGCCGTCGAGGCGGCGGGCCTCTCGGGCGTGAGCGAGGCCGAAGTCCGCGAGGCGGTCGTCGAGGTCGTCGAGCGCAACGCCGACCAGATCGAGGCCGAGGGGATGGGCGCCTTCTCCGGGCTGATGGGCGAGGCCATGGGCGCGCTCCGCGGGAAGGCCGACGGGGAGGTCGTCTCCGACGTGCTCCGCGAGGAGATCGGCAAGCGCTCGTAACGCGGTCCGCGCGTCCGGCACCGGTTAGGCCCCCTCTTTACGTGGCGCGAGTCCGTTATCGAAACTGAGGGACATCTGATGGCAGACACGTCTGTGGTCGACCCGTCGGACGATTCGTCCGCGCCGGACCCCGGCTCCGACCCGCCTGAGAATCGGACGGTTGGCGACCGGTTCTCGCACCTGACGAGCCGATTCGTTCACGGCGTCGAACTCGCCGCCGCGGGCCTGTTCGCGCTCCTGTTCGGCATCGGCGTCGTCGACCTCGCGATCCAGATCGCCGAGTCCGTCCCGACCGGGGCGATCACGGACCCGGCCGTCGTCATCGGCTTCATCGAGACGGGCCTCCTACTGCTCATAATCGTCGAGGTGTACCAGACGGTCGTCGCGTACATCGAACAGAGCAACACCCGGCGGATCGTCCGGCTGGTGATCTACACCGGGGTCATCGCCATGGTTCGGAAGGTGATCATTTTCCGCACCAGCGAGTACGCCACGACGCAGGACGCGCTGTTCGCCGCCATCGCCTACGGGATCGTGATCCTCGGGCTGGTGGCGCTGCTGTTCGTCGAGCGGTCGGTCGGCCCGACGCTGGATTAGGGCGGCGCCGCCCGGTCGGGTCGCAGTTCGACACGCCGGAGCCCCGCACCGTCGTCGCGCCGGGGGCGGCCCGGAGCGCCGCCGGAACGACCGACGACCCGCGCGCACAGCCGGCGGAGTCGTCTCCGACACCTCCCGCGACACCCGACGTTTTTCCCGGCCGGTGCGGAAATCGGGTCCATGCGAGAGCCGTTCGACCCGGGGTTCGACTTTGACCGCGGGACGGTCGCGATGATCACCGCGACCACACTCCTCCTGTGCGTGACCGTGCTGTTCGTGCTTGACCGCCCGGCGTGGATGCTCCCCGTCGCCCTCGTCGCCGGCGGGATCGCGACCGTCCTCGGCGGCTTCTACGACGCGAGCGCGAACAACGCCCTCCTCGGCGTGGCGCTCGCGACGGTCCCGCTGTACCTGCTCGTGTACGTCTACCGGATCGGGGGCGTTCCGACGCCGGGGACCGACCCCGAATTACTGTTCGCAACCGCCGTCTACTCGATTGCCGACATCATCGGCTACGCGCCCATGATGGCGGTGTTCGGCTATCTCGGTGCCACCGCCGCCGACAGGGTCCGCCGTCGCTTCGGGCCGCCGATCGGGTACCACAATGATGGCGACACCCGACGGATACCCGGGCTCGACGACGAGACACGCTGAGCTGTCGCCCTTCCGGCTCAGTCCGTCAGCTCTTCGATCAGCGTGTCGAGGTCGTACGTCGCCGGCGCGCGCGACTCGTCTCGCAGCGCGGCGATGGTGAACGTCGAGTTCGTGCGCTCGACCTCCGGGATCGCCTCGAAGTCACTGATCAGCCGCTCGACGGTGTCCGACGAGGAGAGCCGCGCGAGGACGACGAAGTCCGTCTCCCCCATCGTGAAGAACGCCTCCGTGACCCCCTCGACCGCCAGCAACTCGTCCGCGAACTCCTCGTACGGGCCCTCGTAGCTCGCGAGCACCTCGACGATGACCGTGACGCCGAGCCCGAGCGCCTCGTGGTCGAGGTCGTACAGGTCGTTCTCGATGACCCCGTCTTCGCGGAGGTTGTTCAGGCGGTAGTGGATTGTCGACACCGGAATGCCCGTCTCCTCGTGGAGTCGCTCCGGGCTCCCGGTCCCCAGGTCGGAGATGGCCTTCAACAGCCGCACGTCGCGCTCGTCCATACCCCCGGATCGCCCCCCGATCGGTTGTATATGTCGACCGACAAGGTTGGACTCCGCTACAAGATACGCCCGTGTTTCGGGGCTCGGTTCGGATCTGATTCGTATGTCTGATTCTTCGTTTCGAATTTCGCCCGATCCGAGAGTATCGTTTAACTATCACCGCGCATTTCGAATCGATAGCAAGTGAATCTCAGAAACCTCCTCTCTACTCCGGAAGCGATCGTCGCCGCGTTCTTACTGCTCGCGACGCTCTGGGGAACCTCTTTCGTCGCCATCGAAGCAGGCCTCCACTACTTCCCGCCCCTCCTGTTCGCCGGCGTCAGGTACGTCGTCGCCGGCGCGGTCGTGCTCGGCTACGCCGCGGTCGCCGCGGACCGATGGCTCCCGCGCGACCGGGACGAGTGGCTCGGCGTCGCCGTCGCGGGCACGTTCGTGATCGCGGCATACCACGGTTTCCTTTACCTCGGCGAGATCCGGATCTCCGGGGCGGTCGCCGCGGTCGTCGTGAGTCTCGCGCCGGTGCTGACCGCCGTCTTCGCGGCCGCGTTCCTCCCGAACGAGCGCCTCGGCCCCGTCGAGATCGGCGGCTTCGCGCTCGGGATCGTCGGGGTGGTAGTGATCGCCGACCCGACCGCCGCCGGACTGGGCAGCGCGGCCGTCGTCGGCGTCGCCCTCGCCTTCGCGGGCGCGGTCGCCTTCTCGCTTGGCGCCGTCCTCCTGCGTCCGCTCCGCACCGACCTCCCGATCGCCGCGCTCCAGGGTTGGGCGATGGTGATCGGGGCCGGCCAACTGCTGGTCGCCGCCGTCGCGATCGGCGAGTCGCCCGCCGCGATCGTTTGGAACCAGACGGCGATCGCCTCGCTCGCGTACCTCACGCTGCTCTCCGGCGTGGTCGCCTTCCTCCTGTACTTCGCGCTGCTCGACGCCGTGGGGCCGTCGCAGCTCCACCTCGTCGGCTACGCGGAGCCTGTCGTCGCCGCGGTCGGCAGCTGGGCCCTGCTCGGGCACCTCGTCGACGCCGAGGCGCTGATCGGGTTCGTCGCGATCCTCGCCGGCTTCCTCGCCTTGGAACGCGAGGAGATCGCCGACTACGTCGGACTCGATCGCCTGCTTGGGTAGAGCTCGGGGACTCGACCCTGGCGGAAGAGCGCCCGCAGCCGACCGCTCACCCCTCGACGTCCCGGCTCAGCCCCGTGCGGAGGTCCCGGCCG
Organism: Halorubrum miltondacostae; assembly: GCF_041379815.1. NCBI lineage: Archaea > Methanobacteriati > Methanobacteriota > Halobacteria > Halobacteriales > Haloferacaceae > Halorubrum > Halorubrum miltondacostae. The sequence goes on along the minus strand of NZ_JBEDNY010000008.1, from coordinate 81,790 downwards.
AAGTAGTGTCCGAGGAGCGCGAGCGCGAGGCCCACCCCGCCGCCGACCGCGACGAGCGGGAGCCCCCACTGCGAGAGGTAGTCGATACCGATCGGGAGGAAGCCGACGCCGAGGACGCTCGTCACCGCGCTGGTCGCGCCCGCGGCGGCCCCGGCGACCCCCGTCTCGGCGTACCGGCGCGTCGACAGGGCGAGACCGAGGAGGAACGCGGCGAGGAACACGCCGCCCGCGGTCCCGACCGTCCCGCCGATGAGCGGGATCAGGCTCCCGACGAACACGCCGACGGCGACCACGACGAGGGCGAGACCGAACGCCTTTCCCGAGAACCACCGCCCCGAGACGCCGACCCGGCCGGCGTCCCCGGAGTCAGCCTCGCTCCCCGCCGTCGGCTCGGTGCCCGCACCGCCGCCGGCGTCGGCGTCGGACTCGCCCTCGCCGCCTGCCAGGTCGTCGTCGAGGAGGTCGTCGAGGCCGTCCATCGGGTCGTCCTCGGACGACTCGCGCTCCTTGGAGGGTTGCATACCGGACGGTTCGGGCCCGCGGACTTGGCTTTTGCGCCGGTCACCGCCGCGCGGTCGCGTGTGACGCGCTACCGTTCGCCGTTTCACCGGAAACGAGGTGTCCCCGGTCGTCGGTCGCGGGCCTACTTGCCGTCGGTCGGTCGCCGCCCGCCCCACACGCGCTTGTCGACGAGCGCGACAGTCATCGGGCGGTCGACCGCTATCTGGCAGGAGAGCCGCGGGTAGCCGAACCGCTCGGCGAGGCGGTCGTGCCAGTGGTCGGCCGCCGGTCCCTCGCGGACGCGGACGCCGCAGGTGGCACAGATCCCCCGCCCGCCGCAGTTCAGCCGGCGCGTCGCGGCCGCGTACGGCGACAGGTTGGCGTCGAGCAGGGCGCGGCGGAGGTTGCGACCGCGCTCCACGGTCAGTTCGACGCGCTCGTCACCGTCGACGACGACGAGCGGGACCGTCTCGGGCCCGCCGTCTGCTCGTCCGCGCTCGCCGTCGCGGTCGGCTTCGGTCATGTGCGACGCTTCGCGCGCCGGGCACAAAGCGTCCCGGACCCGGAACGGCTTTCGGCCCGGGCGGCGGATCGGGCGGTATGGACACGCGGCGTGCGCTACTCGACGCCCTCGCTGCCGACGACGGCCCGGTCTCCGGGCCCGCACTCGCCGAGTCGCTCGGCGTCTCGCGGGCGGCGGTCTGGAAGGCCGTCGAGGGGCTCCGCGAGGACGGGTTCGCGGTCGAGTCGACCTCCGAGGGATACGTCGCTCCCGACGACCCGGACTACTCAGGGCCGGGAATCGCGTTCGGACTCGACGCCCCGTACTCCGTGGCGTACCACGATCGGATCGCGTCGACGAACGAGCGGGCCCGCGAGCTCGCCGGGGAGGGGGCCGCCGACGTCGCCGTGGTCGCCGACGAGCAGACCGGGAGCCGGGGCCGCCTCGACCGCGAGTGGGTCGCGCCGAGCGGCGGCGTCTGGCTCTCGGTTCTGACGCGCCCCGACGTGCCGACGGTGCGCGCGCCGCTCTTCACCCTCGCGGCCGCGGTGGCGACGACCGACGCCGCCCGCCAGGCAGGCGTCGACGCGCGGATTAAGTGGCCGAACGACGTCCTCATCGGGAGTGACGGCGGCGGCTCGGCGGACCCCGACCCCGACCCGACCGGTCGAGGCGGCCGAAAGCTGGCGGGGATCCTCACGGAGATGGAGGGCGAGGCCGACCGCGTCGGCTGGCTCGTCGTCGGCGTCGGCGTGAACGCGAACATCGACCCCGAGACGCTGCCCGCGGGCGCGACGTCGCTGTCGGCGGAACGCGGCGGCCCGATCGACCGGCGGCGGTTCGCCGCGACGCTGCTCAAACGCTACGCGGAACTGACCGCCTCGCCCGGCGCGCTCGACGAGGTCCTCCCGGCGTGGCGCGAGCGGGCGAGCACGCTCGGCCGGCGCGTCCGGGTCGACACCGCCGAGGGGGTCGTGGAGGGCACCGCGGTCGACGTGACGGAGCCGGGCGCGCTCGTGGTCGACACCGGCGAGGGTCGCGAGCGCGTCCACGCGGGCGACTGCGAGCACCTCCGCGACGCGGCGTGAGCCGGTCCTCCGGCGCGGCCCGCTACCCGGTCTCCGTCGCGTCCGATACCGAGGCGTCCGCCTCCGTGCCGGGAGCGGCCGCTGACTCGTCGACCTCGGTCCCGGTGGTCGCCGACTCCGCGGCGGTCGCGACCTCGCCGTCCTCGCCGATCCGGACGGTCAACACCGGGATCGACGAGCCCCGGACCACTTTCTCCGCGACGCTGCCGAGGAGCAGGCGGTCGATCCCGCCGCGCCCGTGGGTCCCCATCACGACGAGGTCGCAGCCCGTCCGCTCGGCGTGGGTGATGATCTCGCGGCTCGGCGAGCCGTCGACGACGGACGTCTCGACGTCGACGCCGCGGTCGGCGGCGAGTTCGCACACCGTCTCGAGCGCCGCCTCGCCGTCGTCGTACAGCAGGTCGCCGACGCCCTCCCAGGTGGTCTCCATCGGCATCCCGGCGTACCGCGCGGTGTCGACCACATAAATTGCGCGGACCGAGGCCCCGTGGACCGCGGCGAGGTCGAGCGCGTGACACACCGCCAGCTCCCCCTCGTCGGAGCCGTCGGTCGGGACCAGAATCCGGTCGTATAGGGGCATGTTCACGTGTAGCATGAATCCGGTCACTAATAACCCTTTGTTCTTGCCGGTTTCTCGCCGGCGTGCCCGGCCGACGTTCCCCGTCACCGATCCCCACGCCACGGCGCGTCTCGCATCGCTTTTTACGCCGCGTCGCGCACCGATGGTAATGAGTTACCGGATCGGTCTCGTCGGCAAGCCCTCCGTGGGGAAGTCGACGTTCTTCAACGCCGCGACCATGAACGACGTGCCCGAGGGCGCGTACCCGTTCACCACCATCGACCCGACCGTCGGCGAGGCGTACGTCCGCGTCGACTGCGCCGCCCCCGAGTTCGACGAGACGTGTACGCCGAGCGTCGGCGTCTGCCGCGAGGGGACGCGGTTCGTCCCCGTGAAGCTGGTCGACGTCGCCGGGCTCGTCCCGGGCGCACACGAGGGCCGCGGACTCGGCAACCAGTTCCTCACCGACCTCAACGAGACCGACGTGCTGATCCACGTCGTCGACTTCTCGGGCAAGACCGACATCGAGGGCGAGGCGACCGAGGGCCACGACCCCCGCGAGGACATCGACTTCTTGGAGGAGGAACTCGACGCGTGGTACCTCGACGTGTTGGAGAAGGGCTTAGAGAAGTTCGAGACGCGCTACCACGGCGCGGACGCGGCGATCGAGGCCGAGCTCGCCGACCAGATGTCCGCGTTCGGCACGGACAAAGACCGGATGAAGCGAACCATCCTCGCGCAGGACCTCGAACTCGACCCGGACACCTGGGACGAGACGGACAGGGTCGAGCTGGCCCGCGAGATCCGCAAGCGCACGAAGCCGATGGTGATCGCCGCCAACAAGATGGACACGCCCGAGGCGCAGGCCAACTGGGAAGAGATCACGAGCGACCCCGACTACGACCACCTCTCGTTCGTGCCCGCGAGCGCCCACGCGGAGAAGGCGCTGAAGAACGCGGACGACGCCGGCGTCGTCGACTACACGCCCGGCGACGCCGGGTTCGACGTCGTGGGCGACGTCTCCGGCGAGCAGAAGGCCGGTCTCGACCAGATCGGCGAGTTCGTCGCCGAGTACGACGGGACCGGCGTCCAGGGCGCGCTCGAGGCCGCCGTCTTCGACGTGCTGGGCTGTATCGCCGTCTTCCCCGGCTCCGCGAACGGGAGCAGTGACGAGAAGGGCGTCTTCCGCGACTGCTTCATCCTCCCGGAGGGGTCGACCACCGAGGACTTCGCGTACCACATCCACTCGGACATCGGCGAGGGACTGCTCCACGGTACCGACTGCCGGAGCGGTCGGCAGGTCGGGACCGACCACGAACTCTCTCATCGCGACGTGATCGAGCTGGTCTCGACGAAGCAGGCGGCGCCCTGAACGCCCGATCCGCTCTTACCGACCGGCGCCGAACCGGACGCCATGGAACGGACTGTCACGGTCGCGCCCGAAGCCGGACTCCACGCCCGACCCGCCTCGAAGCTCGTACAGACGGCGAACCGATTCGACGCCGACGTGTCGATCGGCCGCGACGACGGCGGCGACCTCGTCCGCGCCGACAGCATGCTCTCCGTGAGCGGGCTCAACGTCGAGCACGGCGAGTCGGTTCGCGTGTCCGCCGAAGGGCCGGACGCCGAGGCGGCGCTGGACGCCGTCTGTGACCTGCTGACGAGCCCGATCGAGGAGTCGGCTGACGACCCTGGCGACGGCGGAACCGCGGGGGACGCGCCGTGAGGGCACTCGACGGGGTCGGCAGCACGCCGCGGTCGGGCGTCGGCGCGGCACGCTGGTACCGCCCGGACGACGACCTGACGCTCCCCGACCGCCCCGATCCGGCGTCCGTCGACGCCGACGCGGAGCTGGAGCGATACGAGGCGGCCCGGGACGCGGTCCGTGCGGCGCTGCGCGACGCCCGCGATCGGACGGCCGAGCGCGTCGGCGAGGGCGAGGCCGCGGTGTTCGAGGCCCACGAGGGGTTCCTCGACGATCCGACGATAATCGAGGACGTCGAGGCCGCGATCCGCGACGGAACGCCGGCCGAACACGCCGTCGCCGGCCGGTTCGACGAAGCGGTCGACCAGTTCGAGGCGATGGAGGGTCGGATGGCCGAGCGCGCCGACGACCTGCGCGACGTCCGCGACCGCCTGCTACGCGCGCTCCTCGCCGGGACTAGCGAGGCGGACGCGGCGTCCGACGCCGACTTCGGTGAGTCGCCGGGGGCGGTCGCGGCCCGCTCGCCCGCGGACCTCGGTGCGCTCCCCGAGGGGACGGTGCTGCTCGCGGAGCGGCTCACCCCGAGCGACACCGCCGCGCTCGACTCCGACGCGATCGCCGGGATCGCGACGGTCGAGGGCGGTCGCACCTCCCACGCCGCGATCATCGCACGGTCGCTCGCGATCCCCGCGGTCGTCGGCGTCGGCGCGGACCTTGACGCGATCGCGGCTGGCGAGACGGTCCTCGTTGACGGTGATGCCGGCACGGTCGTCGTCGATCCCGACGAGGGTCGCCGCGCCGCGGCGCTTGAGTCCGGCCCGGACGCGATCCGAGAGCGCGTCGAGACGGCCGACGGTCGCCCGGTCGAGGTCGCGGCCAACGTGGGCGGCGAGGCCGAACTGGCCCCGGCGGCCGAGCGCGGGGCGGACGGGATCGGGCTGTTCCGGACCGAGTTCCTCTTCGTCGACCGCGAGGCGGCGCCGACCGAGGAGGAGCAGTTCGAGGCCGTGACCGCCGCGTTGTCGGCGTTTCCCGATGACCGCGTCGTCGTCCGGACGCTCGACGTCGGCGGGGACAAGCCCGTCCCGTACCTCGACCTGCCGGACGAGCCGAACCCGTTCCTCGGGCGGCGCGGGATCCGCCTGTCGCTCGACGAGCACGCCGACCTCTTCGAGACGCAGCTGCGGGCGCTGCTCCGCGCCGCGGCGACCGACCACGGTGACGGCCTCGCGGTGATGTTTCCCCTCGTCACGCGCGTCGAGGAGGTCGAGCGCGCGGTCGCGACCGTCGAGTCGGTGGCGGCCGACCTCGCCGACGAGGGCGTCGCTCACGCGGTCCCCGAGCTGGGGGCGATGGTCGAGACGCCGGCGGCGGCGTTCCTCGCGGACGCGCTCGCCGAGCGGCTCGACTTCCTGAGCGTCGGGACGAACGACCTCGCGCAGTACGTGATGGCGGCCGACCGCGGCAACGACGCCGTCGCCGACCACCACGACCCCCTCCACCCGGCGGTGTTGCGCGCGCTCGACCGCGCGACCGCGGCCGTCGAGGGGACCGACGCGTGGGTCGGGATGTGCGGCGAGATGGCCGGCGACCCGGCGCTGACCGAACTGCTCGTCGGGCTCGGCTTCGACGAGCTCAGCATGAGCGCGGTGACGGTCCCGGAGGTGAAGCGGCGGGTCCGCGAGGTCGACGCCGACGCCGCTCGGTCGCTCGCGGCCGACGCGGTCGCCTGCGAGACGCGCGCCGAGGTGCTCGACGTGTTGGGGCTCGACGAGCGCGAGGCGTAGGCCCGCTCGGTTGCTCGCCGCGGCCCCGAAGTCAGAGCTTGTCGACGTCGCGGGCCGCCTCCGCCTGCTCGCGCACGGACTCGACCGTGGCCGAGGGGTCCGTGGCCGCGACCGCCGCGTTGACCGCGCCTTCGAGGACCGGCGCGTCGGCGATCACGGCCTCCGCGTCGCTCAGTTCGACGGCGACGTCAGCGTTCATCACCGCGCTGCCGAGGTCGACGAGGACGACGACCGGATCGAGGTCGCCCGCGTCGCCCACGCTCTCGTCGCCGCCGGCCGCGGCGGCGATCGCTGCCTCGATCGCGTCGGGGACCGTGCCGATCCCGCCCTGCCCGTCGCCCCCGACCGGCTCGATACGGGTGTCGCCGGCCATCTCGGCGGCGATCTCCGCGATCCCCTCGGCGGCGCGCTCGCTGTGCGAGACGACGACGATCCCGACCATCAGTCGTCCCCTGTGGCCCCTTCGTCGGGGTCCTCGTCCGGGATCGTCGGCGACATCGCGTCCGTCTCCGGCGCGTCGACGCCCAGTCGGTCCGCGGCGACGGCGAGCAGCTCTTCGAGGATGAACAACGTGCTCGTCGCGCCGGGGTCCTGGTGGCCGACGGAGCGCCAGCCGAGGTAGGAGGCGCGCCCTTTCCGGGCGCGGATCGGGACGGTGAACGCGACGCCGCGCTCCGCGGCGTCGACCGCCTTCGCGAGCGCCTCGATCGGCGGGCGGTCGTCGGTCTCGATCGACTTCTTGAATGTGTGGACCGCGGGCGTCAGCGCGTCCACCATCGTCTGGTCGCCGATGCGAGCGTCGCCGCGGTCCTCGACCTTCTCCAGGTACGTCTCGGCGAACGACACGGCCGTCTCGGCGTCGACGCCGTCGTCGAGCTCCGCCGCCGCGAACACGAGCGACCCGCCGAACAGCGGCCCGGAGGCCCCGCCGACCTCGCTCATCAGCGTCTTGCCGACCGTCTTCGCGACGGCCTCCGCGTCGGGGTCGTCGAGGTCGCGCGCCTCCTCGGCCGCCGCGGCCCAGCCCCGCGCCATGTTGCCGCCGTGGTCGGCGTCCCCGATCGCGGAGTCGAGATCGGTCAGGTGATCGCGCTCGGCCTCGATGCGCTCGGCGACGGCCTCGACGGCCGCGACAGCGGCTGCCCCGTCCTCGGTCATTTCGTCGTCAGCGCCGGGGTGTCGGCCGGCGCGTCGAACAGCTCTTTCAGCTCGTCGTCGACCGCGCAGACCGTGATCGACGCCCCCGCCATGTCCAGCGAGGTCATGTAGTCGCCGACCCACGCGTCGTACGTCTCCAGGCCGCACTCGCTGAGCAGCTCCTGGAGCCGCCGGTTGACGACGAACAGCTCCATCTGCGGCGTCGCGCCCATCCCGTTGACGATCGTGAGCACCTCTTGCCCCTCGTCGAGGTCGAGATCGTCGAGGACCGCCTCGGTCAGTTCCTCGGTGATCTTGTCTGCGGGCATCGTCTCCGTGCGCTCCGTCCCCGGCTCGCCGTGGATCCCGATGCCGAGTTCGATCTCGTCGTCGCCGAGGTCGAAGGTCGGCTCGCCCTTCTCGGGGGTGACACAGGAGGTGAGCGCGGTGCCCATCGTGCCGACGTTGTCGACCACCTTCTCGGCGACCCGCTTGACCTCACCGAGGTCGGCGCCCTGCGCGGCCTTCGCCCCCGCGGCCTTGTGGACGAGAATCGTCCCGCAGACGCCGCGGCGGCCGGATGTGTACAGCGAGTCCTCGACAGCCACGTCGTCGTCCACGACGACGCTCTCGACCTCGACGCCTTCCATTTCCGCGAGTTCGATGGCGGTCTCGAAGTTCATGACGTCGCCCTCGTAGTTCTTGATCACCGCGAGGACGCCGCCGCCCGCGTCGCAGGCGCCGATCAGCTCCTCGAACTCGTCCGCGGTCGGCGAGGAGAACACGTCGCCTGCAGCCGCGCCGTCCAGCATCCCGTTGCCGATGTACCCCGCGTGCGTCGGCTCGTGACCGCTCCCCCCGCCGGTGACGATTCCCACCTTGTCGTCGACCGGCCCGTCGTCGCGGACGAGCACCTGCGTGTCCGGCAGGCGTCGCAGACGGTCGGGATACGTCGCGGTCATCCCGTCGAGCATCTCGTCGACGACGTCGTCCGGGTCGTTGATCAGTTTCTTCATGATCGATCGACATGTCTCGCCCGGACCGGTTAAACGTAGTGGGGCGTGCGAACACGTCGCACTCAGCGAGCGCTCAGTTTGGCTCGACGTCGAGGCTGCCGCACTCGCGACACTGGTAAACGCTGTCGTCGGCCGTGTCGTGGGCAGTCGGCTCCCTGTCCGCCACTCGCCACTTCCACTTTCACCGCCCACCTATGGCTCACCCCTTTTATGAATCTCCCTGTCGTCCCTACCATGTCCACTCCTTCGAAGCGACCGCCTGCCGACCTCCCGGAGCTCTCGCTGGGGGTCACGCTCGTCGACGTCGACGACGACCTCGGCGTCGAACCGGTCCAAGCGCTGCTACTTGACCGCGTCCTCGGCGGCGACGGCCCGGGGTTCTGGGTCGACGGCGCGAACCGCGCGAACACGACGCGCCTCCGTGAACTCGCCCCGGCCGACCGCGTGCTCGACCGCGTCGAGGTGGCCCGCGGGTTCACAGCCTACCAGCACACGGCGCTCCTCGACCGCCTCGCGGGGCGGCTCGCGGCCCGCGACTCGCCGTCGGTCGTCGTCGCGACCGGCCTCGACGCGCGCTACCGCGCCGCCGACGTTGACCGCGAACTGGCCGGAGAGATGTTCGTCCGCGCGGTCGCGTCGGTCGCGCGGGTCGCCCGCGTCCACGACGCGCCGGTCCTCGTGACGCGCCGCGAGGCGGACGAGTTCTCGCGGCCGCTCCGCCGCGCCGCCGAGACGCACCTCACGTGCCGGGCGACGCGGTTCGGCCCGCGCTTCGCGGACGCCGCGGGCGAGACGGAGACGCTCGTGTACCGCGGGGCGGACGGCTGGCTCCAGACGACGCTCGCGTACTGGCGCGAGGTGCTCGCGCACCGCGCCCGACTCCACGGCGCGGCGACCCCGGACCGCGAGGCGGCCGCGCCGGGGGTCCGCTGATGGGGCGGACGAACCCGACGTACCGCGACCGGCTGGCGGCGGTCGAGGACGACTGGGGGTCGTTCCGCCGCGCGCTGCGCCGCGCGGACCAGCGCCGGTTCGACCGGCTGTTCGACTACGCTCGCGACCACGCGGACGCCGCGGGGAACCACAACCACGCCGACCCGCTGGCGCCCGTGTGGCTGTCGATCGCGCTCGAACAGGAGCGTCGAATCGCCGAACTCGAGTCGCGGCTCGACCGGCTCGCCGACGCGTAGCCGTGGTCCTCACGGTCGACCACCTCGGCGACGGGCGCGTCGCTGAATGGCGGCTCGCGCCGGCCGGCGTCGAGCGCGACGTGCGCGAGGACTACCGACCGACGCTGTTCGTCGGCGACTCGGTCGACGACCTCTACGGCCGCGCGGGCGGTCCCGACCCGACGCCGCCCGACCGCGACGGGCTCTCCGATGCGCTGCGCGAGCTCCGGTCGTTCCTCGACGGTCAGGCCGCCGTCGCCGACCTCGGCGTCGAGTCGCACCGGCAGACGTTCCGCACGGCGGCCCGCCCGCTCCTGCGTGTCGACGCGGCGTCTGTCGACGCGGTCCGGACGGTCGCGAAGCGCGTGCGGCGGTTCGACCGCCCCGACGCGTACACCTGCTACGACGTCGACCTGACGCGGGAGCTGCGCTACTGCCTCGACACCGGCGTGCCCGCCGGCCCCGATCGGTCCGTCCGCGACGTCCGGACCATGTGCCTGACGCTCCCTCGCCACGCGTCGGGTGTTGAGGCGCTGCCGCGGCTCTCCGTGGACGGCGACCCCGTCGGCTCGTCGCCGGGCGAGGTCGTCGCGGGCGTCCGAGCGGCGCTCGCCGAGCGCGACCCCGACGTACTGGTCGTCTCGACCGCCGACGTCGTTCCCCTGCTGTTCGAGGCGGCCGGCGCGGCCGACGTCGACCTCGAACTCGGTCGGCGACCGGGATATACGAAGCTCGCCGGCGAGTCGACGTACACCTCGTACGGGCGGGTGGGCCACTCGCCGGCGCGATACGCGGTGCCCGGGCGCGTCCTCGTCGACGAGTCGAACTCCTTCTTCCACCGCGAGTCGGGCCTAGCGGGGTGTCTCAACCTCGTCTCGCGCTCCGGGCTGCCGCTCCAGGAGCTCGGCTGGGCCTCCATCGGGCGCGTGCTGACCGCGATACAGATCCGCGAGGCGCGGCGCCGCGACGTGCGCGTCCCCTGGCGGGCGTGGCGGCCGGAGCTGTTCACGCCTGCCTCGACGCTCGACGACGCGGACCGCGGCGGGACGACGCTCGCCCCCGATGTGGGCGTCCACGAGGACGTCCACGAGCTCGACTTCGCGTCGCTGTACCCGAACGTCATCCGGACGCGGAACGTCTCGCCCGAGACGGTGCGGTGCGGGTGCTGCGACACCGACGACGTCCCGGGGCTCGGCTACTCGATCTGCGACCGCGACGGCTACCTGCCAGACGTGCTGGGCCCGCTCATCGACGCGCGGAGCGAGATCAAGGCGGCCCTCGCCGACGCCGACGGCGACGAGCGCGAGCGCCTCGAGGCCGCCTCGTCAGCGATCAAGTGGATCCTCGTCTCCTGTTTCGGCTATCAGGGGTTCAGCAACGCGAAGTTCGGCCGCATCGAGTGCCACGAGGCGATCAACGCGTTCGCCCGCGAGCTCCTGTTCGACGCGAAGGCCGCCCTGGAGGACGCCGGCTGGCGCGTCCTCCACGGGATCGTCGACTCCCTCTGGGTGACGCCGGCCGAGGGTCGCGCGCAGCGGCCGCTCCCGGCGGTCGCCGACGAGATCAGCCGGGAGACCGGCGTCGAGTTGGAGTACGAGTGCGCGTTCGACTGGACGGCGTTCTGTCCGACCCGGGACTCCGAATCGGGAGCGTTGACCCGATACTTCGGAAAGCGACGCGGGGAGGAGTACCCGGAGACCGGCCTCGGCGGCGCGATCAAGACCCGGGGGATCGAGGGCCGCCAGCGCTCGACCGCGGCGTGGGTCGAGGCGGTCCAGCGGGCCGCGCTCCGCGCGTTCGACGAGACGCGGTCGCCGGAGGCGGTCTGCGACGCCCTCCGCCGTCGGCTCCGCGACCTCCGCGCCGGCGAGGTCGACCCCGCCGACCTCGTCGTCGACACCCGCGTGTCGAAGTCCGTCGAGGACTACGCGGCGGCGACGCTCACCGTGGCCGCGCTGAAGCGGGCGCGGATCGAAGGGGTCGAGATCGCGCCGGGACAGTCGGTCCGGTACACCGTCGTCGACGCGGACGCGCGCGGCGCGGCCCGCGTCCGACTGGCGTTCGAGGACGGCGACCGATACGACGCCGAGTGGTACGAGGACGCCGCCGTGCGGGCCGTCGAGAGCGTGCTGTCCCCCGTCGGCTGGCGCGAGACAGATATCAGGCGGTACCTCGCCGACGTCCGCGACGAGACGCTGGCGGGATACTGAGACCGACCGGCGACTCCGCCGACTCCCTCGAAAAACGACCTCGCCGCGTTCGAGCGCTCACGACACGATCTCGCGGACGGCGTCGGGGACGTCGGCCCGGTCGACCTCTCGGACGGTCGAGCCGTCGGCCTCGCTCGGCCCGTACTTGTACCCCGACCCGGTCAGTATCGCGGCGATGTCGTCGTCGGGCCCGAACTCGCCCGCCGCGGCGAGCTCCCGGATCGCGGCGGTTGCCACCGCGCACGACGGCTCGACGGAGACCCCGGCGTCGGCCGCGAGGCGGTCCGTCTCCGCCAGCATCGCCTCCTCCGAGACGGAGACGACAGCCCCGTCGGTCGCCCGCGCGGCGGCCAGCGCCCGGGTCCCGCTCGGCGGGTCGGCGTTGTTGATCGAGACGGCCGCCGTCGGCTCGCCCTCCACGGGCTCGACGCGCGCGTCGCCCCGTCGAAACGCCCGCGCGATCGGGTCGCACCGGGCGGCCTGCGCGAGGTAGATCCGCGGGACAGCCGGAAGCAGACCTGCCGCGTCCAGCTCGCGGAGTGCCTTCCACACCCCGCTCGCCTGCCCGCCGCTGCTGACCGGGAGGACGATCGCGTCGGGCGCGTCGGGGGCGAACGCCTCGCAGATCTCGTACGCGACCGTCTTCTGGCCGGCGACCCGGAGCGGGGCGTCGGAGTTGAGGAAGGCGACCCCGAGGTCCCGTTCGAGCGTGTCGTCGTAGAGCCGCCCGTACTCCCCGCGGACCCGGAACAGGTGCGGGTCATGCTGGGCGATCATCGCGAGCCGCGAGTCCGGGGTGTCCTCGGCGACGAGGATCACGGCCTCCCGGTCCAGCGCCGCCGCGTGCGCGGCGACGCTCAGCGCCATGTTCCCGTGCGAGACGGTCCCGACCGGGCCGTCGAGGCGACCGATGCCGACGGCCGTCCCGCGGTCTTTGAAGCTCCCCGTCGGGTTGGTCCCCTCGACCTTGAGGTGGATCCGCGGGCCGTCCGGCGGCTCGATCGACGGCGCGCGGAACAGCGGCGTGCCCCCGGCGGCGGCCGCGAGACCGCCCGGCGGCGACGCGGGGAGCACGGACTCGTAGCGCCAGAGGGAGTCCCGTCCCAGTCGGACCCCGTCCCCGGCGTCGCTCGCGTCGGGCCACGAGAACTCGGTCCCGTCGGTGTCGAACCAGAGCGGCTCGCCGCACGCGCAGCGGGCCGCCTCGCCGGCGGGATACGTCTCGCCGCAGTCGTAACAGACCAACCGGTCCATACGCCACCGTCTCGGCCGCGACACAAATCGTTGGCCACGGGCGAGCGTCGCGACCGCGGCAGCTCCCGGGGGTTCCCTCGTCTTTTTTGAGCCGCGGCCACACCCATCTCGCATGGGTACGTCAGGCGAGTTCGGCGAGTTCGGCGGCCGACACGTCCCGGAACCGCTGGAGGAACCGTTGGCGGAGCTGGCGGCGGCGTACGAGGAGGCCGTCGCGGACGACGAGTTCATGGCGGAGTTCCGCGACCTGCTCGAACACTTCGCGGGGCGGCCGACGCCCGTCTTCTACGCGGAGACGCTCAGCGAGCGGTACGGGGCGGACATCTACCTCAAACACGAGGACCTGCTCCACGGCGGGGCGCACAAGCTCAACAACACGCTCGGGCAGGCGCTGCTGGCGAAGCGGGCCGGCAAGGACCGCCTGATCGCCGAGACCGGAGCGGGCCAGCACGGCACCGCAACGGCGATGGTCGGCGCCCTCTTGGACCTCGACACGACCGTGTACATGGGCCGGCACGACATGCAGCGCCAGGAGATGAACGTGTTCCGGATGCGGCTCATGGGCGCTGACGTGGAGCCGGTCGACCGCGGCAACGAGGGGCTCGCGGAGGCGGTCGACGCCGCGTTGGAGGACTTCGCCGAGCACGTTGACTCGACGCACTACCTCGTCGGCAGCGTCGTCGGTCCCGACCCGTTCCCGCGGATGGTCCGCGAGTTCCAGTCCGTCATCGGGACCGAGGCCCGCGAGCAGATCCGGGAGCTCCACGGCGAGCTCCCCGACGCGTGCGTCGCCTGCGTGGGCGGCGGGTCGAACTCGATCGGTCTCTGGCACGCGTTCAAGGACGACGACGTGATGTTCTACGGCGCCGAGCCGGGCGGCACCGACGACGCGAATCACTCGGCCCCGCTGTCGAAGACGAAACAGGAGGAGCCGCAGATCTTCCAGGGGATGAAGACGAAGACGATCGGCGACGACACCGAGAACCACTCCATCTCCGCCGGGCTCGACTACCCGGCCATCGGCCCGGAGCACGCCGCGCTCCAGGAGATGGGCCGCGCGGAGTACCACGCGGTCTCCGACGACGAGGCGCTGGCCGCGTTCCGCGAGCTGAGCGAGGCCGAGGGGATCATCCCGGCGCTGGAGCCGGCCCACGCCCTCGCGCTGGCCGCCAAGCTGGCCGAGGAGGACCGGCACGACACGCTGCTCGTCAACCTCTGCGGACGCGGCGACAAGGACATGCAGACGGCGGCGGAGCACTTCGACCTCTCCGGGTGATTCGCCGTCTCCGGGGACTCTCCTGGTGTGGGCCTTAGAGCTCCTTCTCGAAGTGAACGAGTTCGTACGCGCCGGCGGCCGAGGTGGCCACCCGCTCGTACCCCCGATTCGCGTAGAAGCCGAGCGCCGCGGACTGCCGGGTCGACGTCGTCGCGAGGAGCGTCTCGAACCCGTCGGCGGCGGCCCGGCGCTCCAGGTCGTCGAGCAGCGCCCGGCCGTAGCCGCGGCGCTGGGACGGCGGCGCGACGCGCATTCGGTGGAGCTCCGCGGCACCGGGTCGGTCGCGCTCGTCGCCGTGTCCGGCTTCGTTCGGCACGTACCCGCCCATCGCGGCGAGCGTCCCGTCGTGCGTCGCCAGCTCGTCCACCTCGCGTGACGACGCCGAGTCCGGCGACCGGTCGTCCGGCGACGGCTCGTCGTCGACGACGCCGACGACGAACGCGCCTCCCGAATCGAGGTACGACGCCGTCACGGACCGCAGGTCGTCGGTCCCAGGGATGTCGGACGGGTCGACGCCGGTTTCCCGCATCGCCCACTCGTGAAGCGCCCACACGGCCGCGTCGTCTCGCGGGTCGTACGACCGGAGCGAGAGTTCGTTCGCGTCCACAACGAATGGTGGCAGCCGGTCGGGCTTGAAAACACGGATCGCGCCGCACTCCGCCCGCCGGCCCGCGACGCGACGACTACCGCTCGGCCGCGATCTCCGCGATGCGCTCCGTCCCGGCCTCGACGTGCCCGCCGTGGAAGCAGAACGTCTCCGCCACGTCGCGGTCGGCGAGCGTCGCGACGCTCTCGCGCGCGGTCCCGAGGTCCTGTGTTACCTCCGGGCGCGGCCCGACGAACTCGCCGTCGACCACGTTGAGCGCGTCGGCGCTGACGAGCAGTTCCGCGTCGGGGAAGTGCGCCGACACGTGCCCCGGGCTGTGCCCGGGGGTCGGGACGACTTCCATCGGCCCGGCCGCCGTCGCGAACGTCTCGCCGCCCGTCAGTCGGAAGTCGACGGTCGTCGGCTCGATCGCCATCGGTCGCTCCTCGCTGGACTTGACGAGCTCCTTCTCGCCCTCCAGGTACGGGGCCTCGATCTCGTGGGCGAACACGACGGCGTCGGTCCGGTCGACAACGGTCGCCAGACAGCCGGCGTGGTCGAGGTCCTGATGCGTGACGAGGATCCCCCACGCGTCGTCGAGGGCCAGCTCCTCGTCTGCGAGCGCGTCCTCGAGAACATCGACCTCGTCGGGCAGGCTGACGTCGATCAGGAGGAGTCCACGCGGCGTCTCGACCGCGGTGGGATTGAACGTCGCCTCGCGGTCGTCCATCGACACGTGTAGCGGGAGCCCGTGTACGCCCGGCGCGAGTTCCATGAGAGAAACCGATCGCGAATCGACTTCAAACGGACGGGCGGGCGCCTCCCGAGCTCACCCGGATGCCGGGAGTTCCTCGGCGACATCGACGTCGTGTCCGGCGGCGTACCCGTTCAGCTTGGCGGCGAGCGGCGACTCGCGCAGGTCCTCGTCGTCGTACCCGGCCGCGTCGAACGCGTCCACGAGCGACGAGGCGGAACGGAGCTTGTACTTCTGGTGGTAGTCCTCCGCGGGGTAGAACCGCGACAGCTGCTCGACGCGGGTGTCGATCCCGTCGGCTGTGAGTCCGCGGCCCGCGAGGAACTCGTCGATGGCCTCCCGCTGGGCCGCACTCTTGGCCAGAACGACGTTCTGGTACTGCGTCTTCCGGGTCTGCCGTCGCGGCTCGTGCGACGCGAACACCCGCTCTAAGACGTCTCGATACGTCGTCCGCTCGGGGTCGAACTCGACTTGGACGACCTCCGTGTGGTCGCCCAGCGAGTGGTACGTCGGGTCGCGCTTCGTCCCTCCCGCGTACCCCGCGCGGGTGCGGACGACGCCCTCCATCGCGCCGAACTGCGCGTCGGGTCCCCAGAAGCAGCCGACGCCGAACGTCGCCGTCTCGGTCTCGCCGCCGTCGGGCGCGCGGCGGTCGTACTCGCGTACTTGTGTCTGTGTGAGTTCCATGGGAGTCACCTGTCTGTAGAGCCGCCGGAGCGCGGTTCGCGGGTCGGACCGCATCTACCGCGCTTCGGGCTCGAAGACGGATATATCTCGCGTCGACGCCGGCACTCGCCGGCGAGCAAACACCGCGCCCGGGGACCCAAACCACTTGAGGTGGGACCGCGTCGCCGCGGACATGAGCGCTCACTCGACCGACTCGGCCAGTCTCGAATTCGGCGTCCTCGGCACCGCGGGGATCGCCGGCACGGCCGTCGTCCCGGCGATCGCCGCCAGCGACCACGCGGTCGGTGCGGTCGCGTCCCGAGACGCAGACCGCGCGGCGGCGTTCGCCGCCCGCCACTCCATCCCCCGCAGCCACGGCTCCTACGAGGCGCTGCTCGACGACGACGGCCTCGACGCCGTGTACGTTCCTCTGCCAAACGGACTCCACGCGGAGTGGACGAAGCGCGCCGCGGACGCCGGGCTGGACGTCCTCTGCGAGAAGCCACTGGCCGCCGACGCCGCCGAGGCGCGAGACGTCGTCGATCACTGCGAGCGCCGCGGGGTCACCCTGATGGAGGCGTTCATGTACCGGTACCACCCCCGGACGGAACGCGCCCTGGAGTTCGCCGCGACGGCGCTGGACGACGTCCGCACGGTGACCGCGACGTTCCGGTTCCCGCTGTACGACCGCCCGAATGACGTCCGACTCGATCCCGAACTCGCCGGCGGGTCGCTGATGGACGTCGGGTGCTATCCGGTCTCGCTGGCCCGCGCCGTCCTCGGCGTCCCCGACCGGGCGTACGCCCACGCGGGCGACACCCGCGACGCCGGGGTCGACACCGAGCTCGCGGGCGTGCTGGCATACGACGACGGCCGGTCGGCGCGGGTCGCGTCCGGGTTCGACACGCGACACGTCGAGCGGTACCGCGTGGACGCGACGAACGGCTGGGTCGAGGTCGAGAACGCGTTCGATGCCCCGGCGGACGAGCGGCTGGAACTGACGTACGAGGTCGACGGCCGCCGCGGGGCCGAGACGTTCCCGGCGGTCGACCAGTACCGACTCCAAGTGGAGCACTTCGCCGACCGCGTCGCGAGCGAGACCACTCCCCTGACCGACGGCGTGGCGGCCGTCGAGAACATGCGTGTCCTCGACGCGCTGGCCGAGAGCGCCGCGACCGGCGCGCCGGTGGACCTCTGAAACGGACTGCGGCGGCGTCCGTCCTCTAGTCGCGTCGCAGGGAATCGTCCGTCGCGTTACGCGCCGGCCGTCGCGTCCGCGCTGCGTTTCAACCGGATTATCAGGCTGATCAGGAACGATCCGATCATCACTAAGAGGACGTTTATCGCACCGGCGACGGCCGGCTGCGGAACTGGAGCGACGACGGCGCCCTCCGTGACGCTGACCGCGCCGACGCAGAGCAGGACGGCGATGGTGTACGTCACGGTGGCGTCGAGCACCGTCCCCTGCGTCACCCGCCGGGCCCGGATCGCGTGGCCGAACGAGGCGCCATACACCGTGAACGCGGCGGCCGCGACCGCGATTATCACCCGCGCGACCGCCGTCGGCCCCACCCAGACGATGATCGGGAACTGGACCAGCGCGAGCAGTACGAACGCGGTCTCTACCCGCCGCGCCGTCGACAGCGACAGCCGGTCGCCCTCGGTGGACGTCGTCGGCTGCGCGTAGTACAGCTCCCGCAGCGACAGCGCGAGAAAGACGGCGAAGAACAGCTGCGCGAGGAGCTTGAACGCCAGCACGACCGTCCCGACGGCGGGCGAGACCGTCTCGACGACGGTCAGGGCGGCGAACGCGCCGCCGACGGCCGTCGACAGCGCGACGTACCGCCAGACGAGCGTGTCGTGGGGCTCCCGGCTTGCGTTTACCAGCGCGTACCGCGTCGTCCCGAGACACGCGACGAACACGAGCACCCCCGCCACGAACCGGGTGACTCCGCCGCCGACCGGGACGGTCGCCGCGCCGACGACGCTCGGGACGGTGTCGACGATGTCCGGAACGAGGCCGACGTTCGCGAGGCGACCGACGAGGGCGTCCACCCCCGTCTCAGGCATCGTCACCCCCCGCCACGAGCTCGCGCTTGAACGCGGCGGCCGACGCGTACCGCTCCATCTTCGCGGGCTTGAGACATTTCGCGAGAACCGTCGACAGTCCGGGCGGGAGCCCGGCGGCGATCCCCTCCGGAAGGCCGGCGGTCCGCTCCTCGCGAACGGGCGCACCGCCGGTCAGCAGGTCGCACCCGAGCGCGCCGAGCCCGTAGATGTCGGTCACGGCGTCGACGCGGCCGAACCGATCGGGGGCGACGTGCTCGGGCGCGGCGTACCGACGCGGAAGTTCGAAGCGCTCCTCGCTCGGGCCGAACGTCTCTCGCAGCCCCCAGTCGCCGACCCGCGGGTACGCCCACGCGTCGGGGTCCTCGACGGCGTTCACGAAGGCGACCGACGCGGGCTGGAGCCCGCCGTGAACCACGCCGGCGGCGTGCGCGTACCGGACCGCGTCCGCGATCTGCGCCAGGACCCAGCGGGCCTCTGACGGCGGAAACGGGGTGTGCCGCTCGGCGAGCGAGTCCGGGCCGCCACGCTCCGAGACGAGCCACGGCGTCGGTCGTGTGCCGCCGTCGACGACGCGCGCGACGGCGTCGTGGTCGTCGATCCGACGCCAGCGGTCGAGCGCATCCCGGTATTCGTCCTCGTCGGCGGCGCCGATGCTCGCCGAGCGCCAGTGCGTCCCGGTGAACTCCCTGCCGCCCTCGGTGAACCGGACCTGTTCGCCCGAGGATCCGCTCCGCCGCCCCTTCGCCGTGTCCGGCTCGTACTCGGTCAGCGGCCGATCGAGCCGCGGCGGCTTGGTGGGCGGTTCGCTTGGCGGGTAGCCGGTCGTCTCCGTGTTTTCGGCGTTGGGTGCGTCGTCGGGCGAGGACGTTTCGGCATCCTCTCGTTCCTCGACGGCGGCCGTCGAGGTCGGCGCGTCCGTCTCGTCTCCCTCGTCCGTGACCACCAAGCTGTCGGCTGCCGGATCGACGGGCCGGTACCCCGCGACGACCCGGCGCGCGACGGCCCCGTCGATTGTCCGTTCCTCGACCGCGCCGTCGACGATGTCGGCGACCGCCTCCCGGTCGTGTTCGGCCGCGACCGCGAGCGTTCGGAGGGCGGCCGGCCGGGCGTCGGGATCGCGGAGCGCGCGACGGAACCGCCCCGCGCAGTCACCGACGAGCGACGGCGTCTCCGCGGCGACGAACCGGATAGCCCACGACGCGGCTCGCCGGACCTCGTCGTCGTCGTGCTCTAACGCCGCGACCAACCGAGCGGTCCGCGCGGCGTCGTACGACTCCGGATCCGTGAGCGCCGGTTCGAGCAGGTCGTCGGGATCCGGGCTCTCGTCGATTCGGTCCATGATAACTCGGGCGGCGAAGCGCCCCTCTCGCGTCTGCGTCGTGGGACGAGTGCCCCATACATAAATCGCTCCGACTTCCGCCGACCGAGACTTTCGTTCCCCGCTTGTTTTGAGTCCACATCTCGCGGCCGTGTGACTGCTGCTCCAAACGTGGTCAGGGTCGTTGAGTAAGTCGAGACGACTGACCCGAAGGTTGCCATATTACTGCTGAATTCGGTGTCTTGATCCCGTGACGGTCGTCTCTCTCAAGCTCGGAGTCGTCACCGGGCAGTACTCGGCTCTCATCGGTGAGCGCGCGCCGTAAAATACAAGCAAATATTTTTGTATTTGAATCCTTCGCCGAGTCGGTGTGTTCGGCACACCGAGCCAGAGGCACACTACTGCGTGTTCCCACCTCCTCTCCCACTGGAACCGCTTTCAGCCCCCGATCGGTGTAGTATCATCGCGACGACGTTACCTTGGCGAACGTAGACCCGGGACAGCAGTGACTACCGAAACGATCTGATCTCGAACGAGACTCACTAGCAGTGTTTCTAGCGGATTGAAACGACGAAATTGGGTGGCTGGGGAGTCCCAGTCCACCAATCCCGCACGGCCAGAGACCGTGTGTGTTGTAGGTGGGCCAACACGGATTTGAACCGTGGACCTCCCGGTTATCAGCCGAGCGCTCAACCTGACTGAGCTATTGGCCCAGGTGAGCGCGTTCAATTGTTGCGCGGGTAGGATTTTAAGGGTTTCCTTTCGCGAGCCGTCCGCCGTGTGGCGGTTTCACGGGGGTCCGCGCCGTCAGTCGGTTCCCTTCTGCTCCTCCTCTTCGACGGTGAAGTCCACGTCGACGACATCGTCGCCGGTCGTCGACCCGCCGCCGGCGTTCGCGTCTCCGCCGACGCCCCCGTCGGGGTCCGCACCGTCGCCGCTGGGGAAGCCGTCGCCCATCGAGAACCCGCCCTCCCCGTCTCCGGGGAAGCCGCCGACGTAGACGTTCCCGGAGAAGAAGCCGTCCGTCTCGCGTTCGAGGTACGGAACGACGACGTGCTTCTTCAGGGCCATCCGTATCGGGACCCGCGAGAGCGGGAGCGCGAGCAGGAACCCGACCGCGTCGGTGACGAGCCCGGGCGTGAGCAGGAACGCGCCCGACGCGATGAGCAGCCCGCCGTCGAGCAGTTCGTCGGTCGGGGGCGACCCCCGCGCCAGCTTGCGCTGGATGCGCGCGAGGGTCGCGCGCCCCTCGGCGCGCAGGAGGAGCATCCCGAGGACGGCCGTCAACACGACGAGCGCGACCGTGACGGCCCAACCGAGCCGCGTCGCGACCACGATCAGGAACAGCGCATCCACGAGGGGGACGA
The DNA here is from genome assembly GCF_041379815.1 of Halorubrum miltondacostae. Taxonomy (NCBI): domain Archaea; kingdom Methanobacteriati; phylum Methanobacteriota; class Halobacteria; order Halobacteriales; family Haloferacaceae; genus Halorubrum; species Halorubrum miltondacostae. The sequence goes on along the minus strand of NZ_JBEDNY010000008.1, from coordinate 60,825 downwards.
CGAGCAGCAGCGCGAGCAGCGTTCGCGGGCGCATACCCTCATATTTCCGCCGGGCACGCATAGCCCTTTTCGTCGCAGTCGGGGGACGGGGGCGCTTCGACCGGCTTCGATCGCCCGCGTCGCCGGTCGCGCCCGCCGCGACCGCCACGGCTTTGCCCGCCCGGTCCGAGCCTGCGGTATGGACATCGTCGGCGCGCTCGGACGCGATCCGCCGGACTGCGAGTCGCTGCCGCGGTGGGTCGCGCCGCTCCCGAAGCGGTTGGAAGACGTCGCGTTCCGGTTCGCGTGGGTCATCGTCGTCATCAACCTCGTCGGCACCGCGTTCGGCTTCTGGTACTACCGGTTCCAATTCCAAGCCCTCCCGACCGAGATGTGGCTCTTCATTCCTGACAGCCCCGGCGCGACGCTGCTCATCGCGCTCGCGCTCGGCGCCTGGGCGCTCGGGCGGTCGAGCGACACCCTCGCCGCGCTCGCCTTCTTCGGGAACGTCAAGCTTGGGCTGTGGACCCCCTACGTCCTCGTTGTCTTCTGGCCGGAGTTCCTCGCGGTCAACGGTCCGGCGCTGTACGCGTTCCTGCTAGTGAGCCACCTCGCGATGGTCGTCCAGGCGTTCGTGCTCCACCGCATCACCGACTTCCCGCTTCGCGCGGTGGCGATCGCGACCGCGTGGTACACCGTCGACCTGCTGATGGACTACTTCGTGCCCGCGATCGGCGAGGTGACCCACACCGCGCTCCCGTACGCCGACGGCGAGCCGTGGTTCACGACGACCGTCCTCCAGGTCGCCGCCGCGGGCGCGGTCGTGCTCACCGTGATCCCGCTGTTCTGGACGCTCGGCACGCGGATCGCGACGCTTCGACGCCGCGCGGGCGATCTCAGTCCGTAGTCGGACCGACGCCGTTCCCCGCTCACCGATTTAAGTTGTCGGCTCGCCTCGACTGTGCTATGAGCCACTACAAGCGGATCGCGGACCTGTCGGTGACGATCGAGTCGGTCGCCCGCCGGCGGCACGTCGCCGACACGACGAGCGGCTTCGAGCGGACGACGACGGAGTACCGGCTCTCGGGCGACGGCGTCGTGGGGCGCGGCGAGGACGTGACCTACGAGACGGCCGACCACGACGCGCTCGCCGGCACCGATCCGATCGACCTCGAGGGGGAGTGGACGATCGACGAGCTGTCGGACCGTCTTGACGAGACCGACCTCTTCCACGGAAATCCGCCTGAGAACGAGCCCGCGCGCAACTACCGTCGCTGGGCGGTCGAGAGCGCGGCGCTCGACTTGGCGCTCCGGCAGCGCGAGGAGACGCTGGGTGACCGGCTCGGCGTCGACCCCGACCCGGTCCGGTTCGTCGTCTCCACGCGCCTCGGCGACCCGCCGTCGACCGATCGCGTCGAGGAGTTGCTCGCGCGCAACGCCGACTTGGAGTTCAAGCTCGACCCGACGCCGGAGTGGCCGCAGTCGGCGTTCGAGGCGCTCCGCGAGACCGACGCCGTGCGCGTCCTCGACCTCAAAGGGTGGTACGAGGGGACAGAGGTCGACGTCGAGCCCGACCCGGAGCTGTACCGCGACGTGTTCGCGGCGTTCCCGGCGGCGGTCGTGGAGGACTCGGCGTTCACGCCTGCGACGAGCGCGCTCGTCGAGCCGCAGGCCGACCGGCTCTCGTTCGACTACCCGATTGACGGCGTCGAGAGCCTCGAATCTCTCCCGGTGGAGCCGGGATGGTGTAACGTCAAGCCCTCGCGGTTCGGGACCCTCGAATCGCTGTTCGAGACGATCGCCTACTGCGAGCGCGAGGGGATCCGGATGTACGGGGGCGGGCAGTTCGAGCTCGCTAGCGGCCGGACGGCGATCCAGACGCTCGCCGCGCTCTGTTACCCGGACGGGCCGAACGACGTCGCGCCGCGCGCGTTCAACGACCCCGACGCCGAGCCGCCGTACCCGAAGAGCCCGCTCCGCCCGAGCGACGACGCGGTCGGCTTCGAGTTCTGAGCCGGCAGGCTACGCGACGAACTTCAGCAGGTCGTCGCGGTTGTGATCGTGGAAGCGCGTCCGGAGGCACTCCTCTAACGCCTCGACGTCGCCGCGCTTCGCGCAGATCGGGGCCACGCGATCGGACCACTGCTGCCACGGCGGGTACAGGCCGAGTCGGTCACAGATCGCGTCCAGCCGCTCGTCGATGTCGTCGATCTTGTCGGTCTTGTTGACGGCGACGATGGGTTCGACGCCCACGTCCTCCAGGAAGCCGAACATCTCGACGTCGTGGGGGACGTTCCCGCGCTCTGCGTGGCGGTCGATGATGTCGACGGCGGCCTTCCCGTCCATCACGACGACCCCCGCGAGGATCGAGTCCGCGTTGTCCTCCAGATAGCGGACGATGTCGGTCTTGATCTGCTCGCGGTGCTCCTCCTCGACACCGGACATGAACCCGAACCCGGGCAAGTCGGTGAACATGAACCCCTCGCTGGCCCAGTCGAAGTGGTTTGGCTGTCGGGTGACGCCCGGTTTGCCGCCGGTCGAGAAGTCGTGGCCAGTCAGCTCGCGCATCAGCGTGGACTTGCCGACGTTCGATCGCCCCACGAGGACGACCTCGGCGTCGCGGTCCGGCCGGTCTTCGAACATACCCGACCGTGCGCGCCTGAACGGGTTAAAAGGCGCGTCGCGGCGGCGGCTACTTACCGCCGGCCCCGCACTCTCCAGCATGGACAAGCAGGCCGTCCGCGAGGCGGTGTGGGACGCGTTCGACGAGGGCGACCAGGCGCGGTTCCCGTTCCCGCCCCACGACCGGATCCCCAACTTCGCCGGTGCGGACGCCGCGGCGGAGCGGCTCTCGACGACCGAGACGTGGGACGCGGCCGCGACGCTGAAGGCCAACCCCGACGCGCCACAATTGCCGGTCCGCCGGGCCGCGCTCCGCGCCGGGAAGACCGTCTACGTCGCGCAGCCGCGACTCCGCGACCCGGACCCGTTCCTCCGGCTCGATCCGACCGAGATCCCGCCCGAGGAGATCGACGACGCGACGACCGTCTCCGGCATCTCCGAGCACGGGACGCCGACCGCGCCCGAGGACGTCGCGCACGTCGACCTGATCGTCGCCGGCTCCGTCGGCGTCACGACCGACGGCGCGCGGATCGGCAAGGGCGAGGGGTACAGCGACTTAGAGTGGGCGGTCCTCCGCGAACTCGACGCGGTCGACGATCACACGACCGTCGCGACGACCGTCCACGAGCTCTCCGTCCTCGACGGACCGGAGTCCGCGGTCGGGGCCGACGTCGACCTCCCGGCTCCCGACGCCCACGACGTGCCGCTCGACCTCGTGGTCACGCCGCAGCGAACGCTCCGGACGGAGACGACGTACGCGCGACCGGACGGGGTCGACTGGAACGCGCTTGACGCGGAGAAGCTGTCCGAGATACCGGTCCTCTCGGAGCGGGCACCGGAGAAGGGATGACGACGGTCACGGGCCGAATCGGGAGGACTAGTCTGCGTGCTGTGGCGTCGGCGCCGACCGCGCCGTCCGGTGGTCGGCGACGTGGCCGCACTCCGGACAGACGATCGTTCGTTGGTCGCCGTCGCTGACGACGAGCCACCCGTCAGACAGGGGGCTTTCGAAGCGACACTCCGGACAGAAGAGGACCGACTTCCCGCGGGAGGGCGGGGAACCGCTGGCGTCTGCGTTCATGTCCTCTTATACGAGACCGAGGTATAAGGGTCTTGTTCGACCTGATCGTTCAGTATGATCGCCTTTGATACGCCGAATCGTGACTCTCATCCGGATATTATGAGTCATTCGTTTATACAAAGCGAAAAATACTGATCGGCATCATTCACAATCGTTTCGCGGAGACCGGCGTGAGGTCGGCGGGCCGTCTCCGATGGCTTCATGACAGTCGCACCCTCGCGAAGGCGAATTCCACCACCGTTGCGGGTCGAGGCGACGGTCGCGGGTTACCGCGCCAGCGGCATGTTGTAGCTCGTCTCCTCGTCCATCACGTACTCCCAAGTGGCCTCGCACTCGCAGGAGACCTGCTCGAACACGCTCGGGTCCTGCCGTTTGTCGAAGTCCTTGATCGCGGTCTGGACGCGGTCGTCGCACTCGCCGCAGTTGTGCGCGCCGCGGTCGGAGCCGTGGCCGACGGGGTCGGAGACGACGATGGCGTCGACGTCGGCGGTCTCTTCGAGGACGTGTGCGACCGACCAGAGCCACGGGGGCCGATAGCCCCCCTCGAAGAACAGCTCGTCGACCATCGTGTAGCGCTGGACGTTCGTCGGATTCATCGAGACGGTATGACAGCCGTCGACGGCGGCGCACCGCCGGATCGAGTCGACCATGTCGGCGGCGGCCTCGGGCTCCGCGAGGAAAGGCGGCTTCATCAGGAGGTACGCCTTGATCCCCACGTCGGCCGCGAACTCCTCGTCGGCCGCGGCCGCCTCCGCGCAGGCGGCCTCGAAGTCGGCGAAGTCGAAGTACTTGTTCACGCAGTCGTGGCGGACGCGGTCGGTCGCCGTCTCCAGGCCGACCGCCACGTCGGTCGCGATCCCGTGGTCCGCGAAGTCGGCGATCTTCTCGCGGTCGACGAAGTCCGGCAGCGACTCGACGACGATCCGGTCGCGGTCCGCGAACGTCTCGGCGATCGCTCGGCGTGTCTCCGCGGGGACCTCTCGCTCGTCGAGGAAGGAGCCGGAGGTGTAGATCTTGATCAGCTCGGCCGGCGCGTCGGCCTCCTCAGCCTCGTGGTCGAGACACGCGTCGATCTGGGTCATCAGGTCCTCGTGGGCGACGCTGCCGTCCTCGACGGACTCGGCGACGTAGCCGCACATCGTACAGCCGCCGGCGCGCGCCCACCGGCAGCCGCCGGTGTTCAGGATGATCGTGAGGGAGTTCACGACGCCGTCCGGCGTGTTGTCCTCGTCGATCCAGACGCGGGTCGGCTCCGTGGGGTCGTACGTCTCCGAGCGCTCGGCGCGGATGTCGCGCATCACGTCGTTGTGCGCGTCCATCCCGCGCCCCTGCTCGTACGCCTCGGGGCTCGGCTGGCTCATTATCGGACGGAGCGGCCGAGCGCGTAAAGCCGTGTCGTCATCGCCGACCGGAACCCCGCACGTGCCGAGGAGCGACGGTTCGAGCACAGTTCTCAAACGTGTCTTATTTATAAATATATATTGATTATAGAAAGATTTATAAATATTAGTACTAAAATAAACTGATGTCACGTGACGGTGACTACGGACGGCGTGACGTACTGCGAGCGGGGGGAATCGTACTCGGCGGGTCGCTCGTCTCGGGGTCGGCGACTGCCGCAGAGGGCGACGGATCGACGACGCTCACGCTCCTTTCTTACAACGACATCCAGACGGCGGCCGCGGAGGACAAGGACTTCTCGCGGCTGGTGACGCTCATCGAAGAGCAGCGCGCGGCGGCCGATGGTCCGGTTGTCGTGGTCGGCGGCGGCGACCAAGTGGGCCCACACGCCCTCAGTCCCATCTCGCAGTGGCGCGCTCCTGTCGAGGTGCTCAACGAGGTGGAGCCGGATGCCGACGTGATCGGGAACCACGAGTTCGACTACGGGCTCGACGCAATTTCCGACGTGACAGCCCACTCGGAGTTTCCGTGGCTCGCGACGAACCTCGTCGACGACGAGACCGGCGGGGCGTTCGACGGGACCGAGTCGACGCGGATCGTCGAGCGCGGCGGGGTCCGCGTGGGGCTCATCGGACTCCTCGACGAGGGTGCGACCTTCGGCAAGACGAACATCGCGTTCGACGAGGAGGGGCTCACCGTCGAGGACTACACCGAGACGGGGCCCGCCGAGGCGAGTCGGCTCAAGACCGAGGAGGACGTGGACATCGTCATCGCGCTCGCACACACGGGCGTCCCCGACGCGGAGGTGCTGGCCGAGGCCGACACCGACGACGCGATCGACGTCATCGTGGTCGGCGACGACGAGATCGTCTACCCGCCAGCCGAGACCAGCGGGACGATCGTCACCGAGGCGGAGGCGCGAGCAAACTACCTCGGCAAGCTCGAACTCACCGTCGGCGACGACGGCCTAACCTCGTGGCAGGGCGACCTGATCGAGGTGACGGAGGACGTCGAGAAGGACCCCACCGCGTCGCAGATCATCAACGATTACCGGGCTGAGGTGAGCCTTGACTCCCCGGTCGTGGAGACAGAGACGGAGCTCGATGCCCGTTTCTCGTCGAACTACCACCGCGAGACCGGATATGGGAACCTGATCACCGACGCGATGCGAGAGCGCGTTGACGCCGATGTCGCGATCACGAACGCCGGCGGTATCCGTTCGAACGCCGTGTACGGGCCCGGCGAGATCACCGGCGGGGACATCTTCAACACCCTCCCGTTCCCGAACACCGTCGTCACGCTGGAGCTCACCGGCGAGGAGCTCATCGAGACGCTGGAGAGTCAGGTCATCACGCTGGAAAGCGAAACGGGGCAGAGCTTCGGAGAAGAGATCTCACAGCAGACCAGCGGCCTGCGCTTCGAGTGGGTCCCCCACGAGGACGCCGACGAACTGGTTCGCGACGTGTACGTCGGCGGCGAGCCCCTCGACCCCGACGAGACCTACGCGGTCGCCGTCAACAGCTACATCGCGAACGGCGGGAGCGGGTACCTAATTGAAGACAAGGTGATCGAGGATACGGGAGAGCTTCAGGCGACGACCGTCGTCAAGTATCTCGAAGAACGGGAGACGATCGCCCCGGAGCCTGAAGGCCACATGCAGCGCGTCGACCGCGACCTCCCTGACGCGTCGGTCACCGTCGACGGGAACGGGAAGGTCGTCACGCAGTTCGATGCGCCCGAAGATGTCGACTCGGTCGCCGACGAGACCGTCGCGGTGTGGACGCCGGACGGCGAGCACCTCGACGCCGAACAGGTCGTCTTTGACGAGGACGACGAGACGCTAGTCGTCCGCGTCGACGACGGCGACCTTGCGGAGACGGTCGACGACGCCGACGACGGTGACGGCGTCGCACTCGACCTCTACGCCGAGTACGAGTCGAGCGAGTTTGAGCAGATTTACTTCGAGCGGTCGCGCCTGAACGCCGACGTCGCGGCGACGGTGCGGCGTCGGGGTCGCGGTCGCGCCGGTCCGCCCGGCCGCTGACGACCGCGCCGTCGTTCTTCCTCAGCGAAACCGATCGCGGTTCCCGTTTTTCCGGACCGTTCGCCACGCCGAGAAGAGTCCCGCTCCGACCGTCGCGCCGACCGCGTTGATCGCGACGTCGCTCCACGCGAACGACCGCCACGGGATCGGGGCTTGGACGAGTTCCACGCCGAACCCGAACGCGGTCGCGGCCGCGACGCCGACGGCGGTGGCCCCCACCGTCGCCCGCTCCCGTCCGGCGACCGCTCGGACCGTCAAGACGGCGAGCGCGGCGTACCCGATCAGGTGAAAGGGCGCGGTGAGCGCGATCCACGCCGGAATGATGGGGAGCATCCCCCTGCCGGTTCCCGGCACGGTCGGCACCGGGACGACCGACGCCGCGAAGACGAGCCCCGCGACCGCAGTGAGCGTCCGACAGTCCTTGCCGTCGATCGACCGCATGCGCGGGTCTTGACCGCGTCCGCCGGCCTCCTCGTCGCGGCTGTTCACGCGGCCACCTCGGTCTCGATTCGGGTTAATTCCCCGTTTCGACGCGCCGTCGCCTCTCGCGGCGAAGCCGGCGCACCGAGCGTCGCGCAACGCGAGGAAGACGGCGCCGATAACCGCTACCGGTTACGCAGCCGAATCAACAACTAACCCGATACGGCCCTAATATAATGATAGAGCATTACATGACTGAAATGGGCGGCTACAGAGACCGTGTGGCACAGGTCGATCTCGGCGGCGGGGAGGTCAACTATCAGGGGATCGACGACGAGGACGCAGAGAAGTACATCGGCGCGCGCGGGCTCGGCGTCAAATACGTCTTCGACAAGGGCCCAGACGTGGACCCGCTGGGACCGGAGAACCGACTGGCGTTCATGACCGGGCCGCTCACCGGTACCCAAACAGTGATGAGCGGTCGGATCGCGCTGGTGACGAAGTCCCCGCTGACGGGGACTGTCACCGACTCGCACCACGGGGGCTGGTCCGGCGCACGGCTCAAGTGGGCCGGTCTCGACGGGGTCCTCCTCGACGGAGAGAGCGACGAGCCGGTCTACCTGTTCGTCGAGGACGGCGAGGTCGAGGTACGCGACGCCTCCCACCTCTGGGGCCAGGGCGTCCACGACACGATCGACCAAATCGGCGAGGAGGTCGACGGCAAGGTCGGCCGTGACGTCTCCGTGATGGCGATCGGGCAGGGCGGCGAGAACGAGGTGCGCTACGGCTGCGTCATCAACGAGGACGACCGCGCCTCGGGCCGCGGCGGCACCGGCGCCGTCATGGGCGCGAAGAGCGTGAAGGCCGTCGTCGTGAAGTCGGGCACGAACATGCCGAAGCCTGCCGACCCCGAAACGTTCCAGGAGGGGTACCAGCAGGCGATGGAGGTCATCCGCGAGTCCGACGTGACCGCGCCCAACGAGGGCGGCCTCTCCATGTACGGGACGAACGTCCTGATGAACGCGACCGAGGAGATGGACGGCCTCCCGACGAAGAACGCGAAGTACACCTCGACGGAGGCGTACCACGACGCGGAGGGCGCCGACATCGAGGCGGAGCAGGTGTCCGGCGAGAACGTCCGCGAGAACATCCTCGTCGACGAGCCGACCTGTCACTCCTGTCCGGTGGCGTGTAAGAAGGAGGTCGACGTCAACGTCACCCACAAGGGCCAGGAGATGAACGTCCGCACGGAGTCGTACGAGTACGAGTCCGCGTGGGCGCTCGGCCCGAACTCGGGCCACTCCGACCGCGACGAGATCGCCCGCATGTTAGAGCAGTGCAACGACCTCGGGCTCGACACCATCGAGGCCGGTAACATGATGGCGATGGCGATGGAGATGAGCGAGGAGGGCAAACTCGACGGCGTCGGTCACCTCGACTGGGGCGACTCGGAGACGATGATCGACCTCATCGAGGAGATCGGGCACCGCTCGTCCGACCTCGGCGACCTCCTCGCGGAGGGTCCCGAGCGCGTCGCCGACGCGAAGGACGCGCACGGCAACAAGCTCTCGGTGAAGGGCCAGACGATGGCCGCCTACGACCCGCGCTGTATGAAGGGGATGGCGATCGCGTACGCCACCTCGAACCGCGGCGCGTGCCACCTGCGCGGCTACACGCCGGCCGCCGAGATTCTCGGGATCCCGGAGAAGGTCGATCCGTACGAGTGGGAGGGGAAAGGCGAACTCACCGCCACCTTCCAGGACCTCCACGCCGTTTCGGACTCGTTCGACATCTGTAAGTTCAGCGCGTTCGCCGAGGGGATCGAGGAGTACGTGCTCCAGTACAACGGTGTGACCGGCCAGGACCTCTCGGAGGACGAGCTGTTCGAGGCCGGCGAGCGCATCTACAACCTCGAGCGCTACTACAACAACCTCGCCGGCTTCGGCGGCGCGGAGGACACGCTGCCGAACCGGTTCATCGAGGGCCATCCGGACGCCATCCCCGGCACGGGTGCCAGCGAGGGCGAACTCGTCGAGCTCGACAAGCTGAAGGCCGAGTACTACGAGACCCGCGGCTGGGTCGACGGCGTCGTCCCGGACGAGAAGCTCGCCGACCTCGGCATCGATGTTGGCCCCGGCACCGGCGTCTCCGCCGGCGACTCCGCGGCCCCCGCCGACGACTGACCGGGGACGCGCCGCGAGCGCAGGCGACCGCGCTCACGCTCCGCGGTCTCTCGCCGCTTCGTGTTTATTTTTAAGTAAGTTCCGTCGGAAGCTCCGCGTATGGCACACGACCCGCTTTCGCCCTCCGAGGCCCTCCGCACGCGCGTCGGCGTCTCGCTCGCCGCCGTGAGCCTGTTCGTGTTCGTCTACTCGCTGCTGATCCTCGGACAGATACTGTTCGGCGTCTGGACCGTCCTCGTCCTCACCGTGGGACCGTACCTCTCGTACCGGGTGTTCGCCGCGCTCGACTCGCTCGCCGACGCCGCCCAGCGGATCGCCGCCGCCCGCGAGCGCGAGGTCGACCGAGACGATCGGTTCGACCGACCCGTCGACCGCGAAGACTCGGGGGCACGCGAGCGCCGAACGAAGCGACAAACTGAACGCGAGCGCTGACGACCGCGTCGCCGACCGGCCGCCCCGCCCGTCTCACGCGAACACGACGAATCGGAACGCCCAGAGCGTGACCATCCCGGTCGCGATGGTGGCGAACACGTTCTCCGTTCGCCACGCGACCGCGCCGGCGACGAGGCCGGCGACGAGCCGCTCGTCGAGCAGGGTCGCGGCGACGGACGGCTCGAGCGTCACAAGGTCGGGAAGCACAAGCGCCGCGAGGACCGCCGGCGGAACGTACCGCAGCGGCCGCTGGAGCCGCGTCGGGACGCCGTCGATCCGGCCGAACAGGTGGATGAACGAGAGCCGGATCCCGTAGGTGACAAGCCCGATCGCGACGATGGCGATCCAGGCGCGCGGCGAGGCGACGACCGACGCGAGCGCGCCCGTCACGACCCGGTCACCTCCGTCACCAGCCCGGCGGTGATCCCGGAGAGCGCTCCGATGAGAAGGCCGAGGTTGAGCGGGAGGCCGGCCGCGACGACCGCGACCGCGCCGCCCGCCGCACCCGCGACGGTGGTCGGCCGGTCCTTCATCGCGGGGACGAGGAGCGCGAGGAACACGAGCGGGACCGCGAAGGTGAGCCCCCACGCGTCGGGGACGCCCGCGCCGAGGACGACGCCGGCGACCGTCCCGACCTGCCAGACGACCCACAGCGACGCGGCCGCGCCGAGGTAGTAGCGCCAGCGGCTGCGGTCGGGGTTCTCGTCGAACTCGGCGACTGAGAGGGCGTACGCCTGGTCAGTGAGGAGGTACGCGAGTCCCGCGCGGAGCCGGCGACCGTACTCGGCGAAGTGCGGCGCGATGGAGGCCGAGTACATCAGCATCCGGAGATTGATGACGACGGCCGTCCCGACGACGACGGCGAGCGGCGCGTTCTCGCCGAGCAGTTCGAGCGCCGCCAGCTGGGAGGCGCCCGCGAACACGATCACCGACATCCCGACCGCCTCGGCCAGGCCGAGGCCGGCGTCGACCGCGGCGATGCCGGCCACGAGCGCGAAGGGGACGATCCCGAGCATGAGCGGGGAGACGTCGCGCACGCCGGCGACGAGGTCCTCGTCGATGGCGGGGCCGCGCACGCTACCGCTCCGTGGGATACGGCGGCTCGTCGTACTTCGCCGCGAGGTGGTCGGCGTGCTCCAGCTTCGCGTTCGCCTTCCGGAACGTGCCGAGCAGGGTGTGGATCTCGCGCTCGGTGGGGTGGGCGCGGCCGAGCAGCCGGCGCATCAGCAGCTCGTTCTTGTCGCGGACGTGCTCGCGCTGGCCGGTCGCGGCGAGGAACTCGGCGTAGAACTCGTGGAAGCGCTCGACGTCCGCCTCCGGGGCGCGGGTGACCTCGGTGTCGGGCTGCTGCGTCTCGTTGACCGTGAGGTCGCGCAGCTCGTACAGCAGCACCGTCGCGGCCTGCCCGAGGTTGAGGACGGGGTACTCCTCGTCGGCGGGGATCGAACACACCTCGTCGAGCCGCGAGAGCTCCTCGTTGTTGAGGCCGCGCCCCTCGCGGCCGAAGACGATGGCGGTGGGCGCGTCGACCGTCTTCAGCGATTCGCGCAGCTCGACGGGCGTCTTGAACGGGTAGCGCTCGTGGCTCCGGTCGTCCTCGCCGGTGATCGCGGTGGTGCCGACGGTGTGGTAGTTCGCGACGACCTCGTCGAAGCTCACCTCGTCGGCGTTCGGCAGCACGTCCTCTCGCGCGTGGCCGGCGAAGCCGTACGCCTCGCCGCCCTCCGCGATCTCCGGCGGGTTCACGAGCTTGAGGTCCGTGAGCCCGAAGTTCTTCATCGCCCGGGCGATGGTGCCGACGTTACCCGGCGTCTCCGGCTCGACGACCACGACAACGGGCTTCCGCCGCGACCGGGCTGGCTCCGCGTCGTCGGCCGGGTTCGGCTCCGCGCCGTCGGCCGGGTTCGGCTCTGCGTCGTCTACGGACTCTCCACCGTCCCCCGCCGCCTCCTCGTCGCTCATCGGTCCGACGGGTAGTCGGTCGAGAGGTCGAGGTCGGAGTCGGCGACCTCCTCCTCGGTCAGTTCCTCGTCGGACCGCTCCTGCCCGGCGAGTTCGAGGATGTCGATCCGGTCGCCCTCGAAGTCCTCTTCGAGCCGCTCTTGGACCTCCTGCTGGTCGGGGAGGTCCGGGAGTCCGTCGGGGTCCTCCTCGACGTGCTCGACCGAGCCGTACCCCTCCGGCGCCTCGTTGCCGGCGGCGACCCACTCGTGGAAGCGGTCGGCGAACTCGACGGACCCCTTGTGCTCGCTGCCGCCCGCCTCCCGGAACCAGTAGAGCAAGTCGCGCTCGTGTTCGGGGCAGAGCAGCACCTCTCCCTCGGGTTCGCCGTAGACGATCTCCGCCTCCTTACACCGGTGGACCTCCGCTTCGCCGTAGTCGAGGTAGCAGACGTCGCAGGGCTCCTCGACGAGCTTGACGAGCCGCAGGAGCCGCTCTCGCGGGTCCTCCGGGATCTCGTCGAGGGGCTTCAGCTCCTCGTCGTCGGTGAATATCTCGTCCTCCTCGAAGCGCCACCCGCGGAGGCCGATGCTCACTTTCGCCATGTCCCACGCTACGCTCCGGCGGCGATAAAAGCGCGTCCTTCCCGGAACGAGGGGTCGCTACGGCGCGTCAGCGACTCGGATGCCAAGCGCGGTCGTCGCCGAATCGGTTCCCGACGCCTCGATCGGACCAGAGAAACTCGCGTAGTTGACGACGACGAAGGCGACGGCGAGCAGCAGTGCGAGCGCGCCGAACCGAGGGCCAGCCGACAGCGACGCGCGGCCGAGAGCCCGAGACGGTCCCCGACGGGATCCGTCGAGAACGCGCCGGCGGCCGCGAGTGAGAGCCCGATCGCGACGACGTGCGCCCCGCCGAGGAGGGAGGCCGGCAGCAGCAGGAGCCCGTACAGCGCGACCGCCGCGCCGCCGACGAGCGCCGCGAGGCCGAGCGCGGTCTCGGTGCCGATGGCGGCTCGACGACCGGGCTGCGGGAGGGACGGGAGGTTCATACCGCGGACTGGGTTTGCCCGGGCCGATAGCATTTGTCGGAGCCTTGATAGCGCGACGGTGACGCGACGGCGACTGCTGCCGAGAAGCCGGGGTAGTCCACGGCGAAGAACGCGAGACCCAGCGCCGCCGCGAGCGCCGCGAGGCCGAGTGCCACGCGGCGGCGCGTCCCCGCTGAGAGCCCGGTCCGGCCACCGACTCGGTCGACCGCGAAGACGCCGGCGAACACGAACAGGAGACCGACCGCGGCGATGTGGCTTCCACCGCTCGCGGACGCCTGATACAACAGGAGACCGGACAGCGAGACCGCCGCCCCGAAGACGATCGCCGTGCCACCGAGAACGCTCGCGTTGTCTGGTGTCCCTCCACGCGACCTTCGGGTACTTTTACTGGTCATGCCGACGACTGTTCGTCGGCGAACATAATCTCCTCGGACCGTGCCGCGCCGACCGCAGCCCCGCAGTTCCGAGCGCGCTCCCGACGCGGGCGACGCGGCCGCTTATATCCCCGGCCGGCTTGGTGACGGCTATGAGACGGCGGCGACTCCTCGGACTGACCGCGGCCGCGACCGCGGGCGCCGCGGCTGGCTGTCTCGGGGGCGACGGCGTGCCCGGAGCGAGCGACGGGGATACCGGTGGCGGCGACGGCGGAGGCGACGACTCGGGGGGCGGCGGCGACTCGGGGGAAGACGGAACCGACGACGTCGAGTGGCCGAGCGGGACGTACGCGGACTACGAGACGACGACCGTGACCGTCGAGAGCCCGGGCGGCGAGGCGCGCGGCTCCGTCACCGCGGCGGTCGCCGACACCGGAGACAAGCGTCTGCTCGGGCTCAGCGACGCCGAGTCGTTGCCCGACGACGGCGGCATGCTGTTCGTCTACGACGCGCCGCGGGACTCGCTCACCTACGTGATGCGCCGGATGAGCTTCGGCATCGACATCGTCTACGTCGACGGCGACCGGCAGATCACCCGGATCCACAACGCGCCCGAACCGGGGCCGAACGAGGACGGCGAAGCGCAGCGGTACCCCGGTTCCGGCCAGTACGTGCTGGAGGTCCCCTACGAGTGGACCGACCGCCACGGCGTCGCCGTCGGCGACTCGCTGCGCTTCGATCGCTGAGCTGACCCCGCGAGGTGTCGGCCGCCCGGCGGCGTCACCGCTCGGATCGTACCGAGACGGTCTCTCGATCGAAGCCCGACTCGTCACCTCGCCAGCGCCAGGACCCGACGAACGGGTAGCCGTCGAGCGCGCAGATCACGTACGAGCGGTCGGGCTAGGTCGCCCGCGCGGCGTCGGTCTCGCTCGGCCGCGGCGGACCCGCCGGGTGCGAGTGGTAGAAGCCGACCACGTCGAGCCCGTCGCCCTCGATCGCCTCGATGAGCTCGAGTTGTTCCTCGGGGTCGATTCGATAGCGGATCTGGGGCCTGTCGGCGACGTTTTCCGCCCGGCGCGCGTCACTGACGACGGCTGGTTCGCCGGATTCACCGCGACTCCCGGCGAGCACGCCGCAGACCTCCGCCTCGCCGCCCTCGTACGCGTGGCGGACGATGTCGTCGTACGCCTCCCGCGACAGCGCTATCATGCTCGCGAAGACGGGCGTCTCGGTGATAAGTGCCGCCCGCCCGACGAGGAGGAACTGACTCCGGTGGCCACGTGGCGACAGCGCTCGCCGTCAGTTCTCCGGCGAGCGCGTCGGGTACTCGTCCCGTTTATATCGCTCGCGCCCGTGGTGATCGTATGCGAAACGTGGACGCCGCGGGGCTCGGGATCGGCGACGACCACCCGCCCAGGATCATGGGCGTGCTCAACGTCTCGGAGGAGTCGCCGTACGACCCTAGCGTGTACGACGACCCCGGCGAGGCCGCGGCGTACGTCGACGAGGAGCTGATCGGCGAGGGAGCCGACATCGTCGACGTCGGGCTGGAATCGGCCAACAAGGACCTCGACGTGCTCTCCGCCGAGCAGGAGCTCGACCGGCTCGACACCGCGATCGAGACGCTCGAGTCGACCTCCGGCGACGCCGTCTGGTCGATCGAGACGCGCTACCACGAGGTGGCCGACGAGGCCATTTCGCGCGGCTTCGACATGGTCAACGACATCTGCGGGTTCGCCGACCCCGAGATGCCCTGCGTCTGCCGCGAACACGACGTGGCGGTGTCGAAGATGGCCTCGCCGCCGGACCTCGAACGACCTGGCGCGATTGAGGACGTCGACGACATCTACGAGGCGCTCTCGATGAACGGCTTCACCGACAAGACGATCCTCGATCCTGCGTTCGGCGGCTGGTCCGCGGCCAAGACCCACGACGACGACCGCGAGACGTTCCACCGCCTCCGCGAGTTCCGGGGGTACGGCCGGCCGCTCCTCGTCTCGATCAACCGCAAGAGCTTCCTCCGGACGGTCGCAGGGCGCAGCACCGAGGAGGCGCTCCCGGTCTCGCTCGCCGCGACGTCGATGGCGGTCGAGCGCGGCGCGCACGTGATCCGCACCCACGACGTGGCCGAGACGCGCGACGCCGCCCTCATCGGCGCGGAGTTCGCGCGCGACCGCTATTCCGGACGCGGGGACGACGCCGTCACGGTCGAGGAACTCGACGTGACGACGGTCCGCGAGACCGAGCGGCACCTCGACCGGATCGGCGCTGCGGGCGCGACCCAGGGGAGCAACGCGGTCGCCGACAGCGCTGTGGTCCGCACCTTCGAACTCTCCGGCCTCGACGAGGCAGCGATCGGTGCGCTGCGCGCCGCGACCGTCGGCGGCGACGCGACCGGGGCGGCGTTCGCGCTCGGCGACTCGAACCGCGCGGCGGTGGCGACGCCTCACTCGGCGACGGACGGCGGCGACGAGGCCGCAGGCGACGACTGCGGGCTCCTCGTCGGCACGCCCGCGGCCATCGATTCGGTTCGAGAGGCGGTATCCGGCGTCTCGGACCCGCTCGACGCTGTGCTCGACGAGATCGACCGACACGTGAGTTAAGAGAAAGTTTATGCCCTCGTGTAGACAACCGATCGACCGGACGCCGGAGGGGCACGCGGGTAGGGGTACTCTGTGCCACTCCGGCCCATACCATCTATCGACTGGCGAGCGGCGGCGCCGCTCCGCGGCGAGCCCGGCTGGACCTCCGAGCGTGACCTCCTCGTGAACTTCGACACCTTCGAGCCGGTGTACGAGGCGATCCTCGACGACTTCGGCTTCGGCCGCGACGCAGACGAGCGCGTCCGCGACGTCGCCGCCGACCTCGCGACGCCGTTCCCGCTCGACCGCTTCGGCGACTGGGAGGGAAAGACGGTCGCCGTCGCGGGCGCGGCCCCCAGCCTCGCCGACGACGCGGCCCTCGCTCGCGACGCCGACGTCGTCGTCGCCGCCTCGACGGCGGCGGACGTGCTCGCCGACCGCGGCGTCGCCGTCGACTGTATGGTGACCGACCTCGACAAGAACCCGGAGACCGCGGCGGGGCTGACCCGAGAAGGGACCCCCGTCGCCGCGCACGCCCACGGCGACAACCTCTCCGCGGTCCGCGAGTGGCTCCCGCGCTTCGCCGACGAGTGGACGCTCCCGACGACGCAGGCGGCCCCCGCCGGGCCGGTCCGGAACACCGGCGGGTTCACCGACGGCGACCGCGCGGCCTTCCTCGCCGACCACGTGGGGGCCGGCGAACTCGTCTTCCCCGGCTGGGAGTTCGATGACCCCGAGGTCGACCCGATGAAGGCGCGGAAGCTCGACTGGGCGGCCCACCTGCTGCGCTGGCTCGAACGCCGCCGCGGCGAGCGCTTCGCCGTCTTAGACGGCCGACGCGAGGCGGCCGACGCCGCGCTCGAAGAGATACTCGGCGACGACCTCGTCGGCGAGAGCGGGCCCGAAGGCGGTTCAACCGACGGTTAGCGGATCGCCTCTTCGCCCTCGATCCGCGGCTCGGGGAACAGCTCGTCCGCGTCGCGGTCGCCGATCCACTCGGCCAGCTGGACGAGCTGATCCGTGGCCGCCTCGAACAGGCGCTCCGCCTTCTCCGGCGTCACGTCGGTGGGGTCGCCGAACGCGCCGTTCGGCGAGTTGTCGATCGCGTCGTAGAACGTCCGGGCGCCGTGGACGACCGCGTCCGACTCCGCGAGGTCGACGAGCCCGCCGTCGCGGGCGTCCTCCAGCCGGTCCTCGCGGACGAGGTCGGGCGCGAGGTGGGTGACCATCGCCGTCTCCTTGGGGCCCGCGTGGGGGCCGTTGCGCTCGAAGAGGTCATCGACCAGCTCCGGGATCGACTCGTCCCACATCCACTCGACGGCGTAGGCGACCTCGTCCTCGTGGAGCCGTCGGCCGACCTCTCGGAGGTGCTGGACGTTGCCGCCGTGGGCGTTCACGAACACGACGCGGTCGATCCCGTGGTACGCGAGGTTCCGGGTGAACGACTCGACGTAGTCGCGGAACTCCGGCGGGTCGACCCACATCGTCCCCGGGAACTGGCGGTGGTGCGGGCTGACGCCGACGTTGATCGTCGGCGTCCGGAACGCGTCGGAGCGCTCCGCGGCCGCCGTCGCCAGCCCCTCGGCGATCAGGTGGTCGGTCGCGAGCGGGAGGTGCGGGCCGTGCTGTTCGGTCGAGCCGAGCGGGACGAGCGCGACGGAGCCGTCGGACAGCGCGTCGCCGAGCTCCGGCCAGGTGTGGTCCGCGAGGTACATACCGCCGCCTCGCGCGCGACACGTATCAACCCCGCCGTCGCGGTCGGGTTCGCCGCCACCCTCCGGGAGCGGTGTGCCCCGAGCGGCGGGGTCTCGCCCCGTGTCGACACCCTTTTTGTATCGTCCGGCCGAACGTTCGGGCATGTTTGGAGGCGGCGGCATGAATCCGCGGAAGATGAAACAGATGATGAAACAGATGGGGATCGACGTCGAGGAGCTCGACGCCGAGCGGGTCGTCATCGAGACGGCCGACGGCGACGACCTCGTCTTCGACGGCGCGCAGGTCACCAAGATGGACGCCCAGGGACAAGAGACCTACCAGATCGTCGGCTCGCCCGACGCGGTGGCCGACGCGGGCGGCGCGACCGCGGTCGAGGGCGATGCGGACGCGAGCGCGATCGAAGCCGACGACGACGGCGACGACGAGGGGATCCCGGAAGAGGACGTCAAGCTGGTCGCTCAGCAAGCGGGCGTCTCGAAGGACGAGGCCCGCGAGGCGCTGGAGGCGGCCAACGGGGAGCCGGCGCGGGCGATCGCGGACCTGCAGTGACGGACGCCGCGTACCTGCTCGTCCACGAGGACCGCGAGTACCTGCTGGAGCCGGGCGAGGAGTTCGGGACCGACCTCGGCGTCATCGAGGTCCCCGAGGACGTCTCGGCCGGCGATGAGGTCGAGACGCACCTCGGCACCGTCTTCGAGGTCCGCGCGCTCCGCGGGCCCGACCTGTTCAACCACCTCGACCGCACCGGCGCGCCGATGATGCCCCGCGACGTGGGGCTCGTGATGGGCCACACCGGCGCGTCCGGCGGCGACCGCGTCCTCGACGCCGGTACCGGAACCGGGATCCTCGCGGCGTACCTCGGCCGGGTCGGCGCCGATGTCACCTCCTACGAGGTCGACGACGAGTTCGCGGACGTGGCCCGCGAGAACATGGTGACGGCCGGCGTCGCCGACCGGGTCGACGTCCGGACCGGCGACCTCACGGAGTCGCTGGACTCGCTCGCCGACGAGGGACCGTTCGACATCCTCACGCTCGACACCGGCGACGCCCCGGCGGTCGTCGAACGGGCGGACGACCTGCTCGCGTCCGGCGGCCACCTCGCCGTTTACTCGCCGTTCGTCGAGGGGACCCGCGAGGCGGCCCTCGCCGCCCGCGAGGCGGGGCTCTCCGAGATCGAGACGCTGGAGACGATCCAGCGCGAGATGGACTTCTCCGACCGCGGCTCCCGCCCCTCCACCGCCGGCGTGGGCCACACCGGCTATCTACTGTTCGCGCGCGCCCCCTGAGACGACCGCGCGCCGCTCTCCCGGCTCCGCGCCGTTCGCTCGATAGCCATCGTCCCTGAGCGGCGCAACGCTCTTTCGGGTCGCGCCGGTTGTCGACGGTGTGTCCGACGACGAGGTCGAGAACGACACTGCCGCGGACGGCGAGGGCGACCGCGGCTCCGTTCCCGATCCCAGCGGTGTCGAGGCTGGCCCCGAGGTCGCGGACGTCCTCCCCCGCGGCGACGACCCGCTCGCGGAGACGGTCGAGGCCGCGCTCGCGGGCCGAGCCGCGGTGGTCGCCGTCGGGGTCCCTCTCCGGCTCCTCCCGGCGGTGCTGGCGGCCCGCGAGCGCTCGTCGGGAGCGCCGTGGTGGATCGCGTGTCGCCCAGGCGTCGTCGACGCCCTCTCGCGCGCGCTCGTCCTCGGCACGGCGGTCGCCGAGGCGATCGAACGCGACGAGATACGGATCCGGACGGGGGAATCCCTCGACCACGGGTCGGGGGGGACCGTCCTCGCGAGCCCTAACAGCGTCGACGCCGTCGTCGGCCCCCGCGGCGACCGCTCGCTGGCGACCACGGCGGTTGACGACGATCCGGAGACAGTCGACGAGGTCTGCGAGGCCGCCGGGTCGCGGTTCGAGGCGGCGGCGGCGGAGCCGGTCGAGATGCCCTCGCGGACCCGCCTCCTCGCGGCCGCACGGGAGGTCCTCGACGACCGGTTCGCCGACGACTTGGCGACCCTGTTGGAGTCGCTCGAGCCCGGCGCGTTCGGCCGCACGACCGACATCACCGACCGCACCCTCCTCGTCGCGCTCGCGGCGCGACACGACCACCTCTTCCGGGACCTCCGCCGGTGGATCGGGGTCGACGGGGTCGACATCGCGCCGGAACAGGAGCTCACCGACGACCGTCGGACCCTCGTCGACCGGGAGCTGATCGAGTCGATCAAGATCCCCATGGGGCCGGGCAGACCGATGTACCGACTCCGCGCGGTCGACGACGCGCTGTTGCGCGCGCGACCGGAGGAGGTGCCGAGCATCCTCGAAGGGCAGTTCGCGCTGCCGACCGACGAGGACGGACGCCCGCGACGCGAGGCGAGCCGGAAGGAGCGACGCCCGGTGTGGGAGCGGCGGCGGTGGTGATCGCGCGGACCCGCTCGCAGCAAGGTCGCCTCCCGACCGGCGGACTGCCCGGACGTGACAAGAACTAACTCTCGGCGGCGCCCTCGAACGGATATGACGACGTTCTCCGAGCGGGTGGAACGGATCTCGATAAGCGGGATCCGCGAGGTGTTCGAGGCGGCCGGCGACGACGCGATCAACCTCGGGCTCGGGCAGCCCGACTTCCCGACGCCGACCCACGCCCGCCAGGCCGCGGTCGACGCGATCGAGTCCGGGAAGGCGGACGCTTACACCGAGAACAAGGGGACCCTCGGGCTGCGCCAGGCGATCGCCGAGAAGCACCGCGACGACCAGGGGATCGACCTCGACCCCGGCAACGTCATCGCGACCGCCGGCGGCAGCGAGGCGCTCCACGTCGCCATGGAGGCGCACGTCGACGCGGGCGACGAGGTACTGATCCCCGACCCGGGGTTCGTCTCCTACGACGCGCTGACGAAGCTGGCCGGCGGCGAGCCGGTCCCCGTGCCGCTCCGTGACGACCTCACCATCGACCCGGCCGCGATCGAGGACGCCATCACCGACGACACCGCCGCCTTCGTCGTCAACTCGCCCGGCAACCCCACCGGCGCGGTCTCCTCCGAGGCAGATGTCCGCGAGTTCGCCCGAATCGCCGACGAGCACGACGTGCTCTGTATCTCCGACGAGGTGTACGAGTACACAGTGTTCGACGGCGACCACCGCTCGCCGATCGAGTTCGCCGAGACGGACAACGTCGTGGTCGTCAACTCCGCGTCGAAGCTGTTCTCGATGACCGGCTGGCGGCTCGGCTGGGTGTACGGCTCCGCGGACCGCGTCGAGCGCATGCTGCGCGTCCACCAGTACGCGCAGGCGTGCGCCTCCGCGCCGGCCCAGTACGCCGCCGAGGCCGCGCTGCGGGGCGACCGCGGCGTGGTCGACGAGATGACCGCCTCCTTCGAGCGTCGCCGCGACATCGTGCTGGAGGGGTTCGCGGAGATCGGCCTCGACTGCCCGACGCCGCAGGGCGCGTTCTACGCGATGCCCCGGGTCCCCGACGGGTTCGTCGACGAGTGTATTGACCGCGGCGTCGTCGTCGTCCCCGGCGAGGCGTTCGGCGAGAACGGCGCCGGCCACGCGCGGGTCTCCTACGCGACCGACGAGACGCAACTCCGCGAGGCGCTCGACGTGATGGCCGAGGCGTACGAGGCGGCGCGCTGACGCTCCGGCCTCCGGGCCGCGGCTACCCTGTCAGTCGCCGCCCGAGAGACGCAGTTCCCACTCGTAGTAGTCGTCGCCGTACCGGATCATCCCCTTCCGCTCCGTGAGGACGCCGGCGTCGTTTCGAATACCGCCGTCGAGGTAGGGGCGCGCGTCGAGCGCGCGGAGCAGCGCCGTGTACTCGTCGGAGTACGGGTAGCGCTCGCCGTACTCGTCGGCGTCCGCCCGGTCGACGATCCTCCTGGCCTC
The DNA here is from genome assembly GCF_041379815.1 of Halorubrum miltondacostae. Lineage (NCBI taxonomy): Archaea > Methanobacteriati > Methanobacteriota > Halobacteria > Halobacteriales > Haloferacaceae > Halorubrum > Halorubrum miltondacostae. The sequence continues at coordinate 39,129 of NZ_JBEDNY010000008.1, read as the reverse complement.
GGCGGAGAGGTCGTCCGCGCCGATCCTCGGGCCGACGAACGTTGCCCGGAGAATCGCCTCCATGCGCTCGGGCCGCTCGGCCACGGGCTCCGCGGTCGGCCGATAAACGGTCTCGTGGAACCGCTCGCGATCTATCTCGACGCGGTAGGTGGTGTCTCGGTGGCGGACGTGGTCAGGGGCATCCGCGGCGAGGAGCGCACTCTCCTCGCGGGCGGCCGCGGTCCGGTAGGCGTAGCCGCCGCGGTCGACCAAGTCCGCGGGGTATCCACCCTCGTTCCCGCGGGCCCGCGCGGCGAAGTGCGCGATCCGGACCGCGCGCTGATCGACCCGCGGGAGCTCACCTCCCTCGCTGCCGTCGACCGGCGACTCGACCTCGTCTTCCGCCTCGAAGAGCCGGAGGATCGGATGTGTCTCGGCGACCTCGTCGACGGCGACGGACCGGAGCCGGTAGTAGGTCCCCTCATCGCGGACGTACGCGGGGTCGTCGGGTTCCGCGAAGAACGGCTTCCGGTGTTGGGTCGTGTACGAGTCCCCGGCCAGCACGGCGCCGAGCGCCGCTTCGTCCCAGTGGTCCGGCGGGTCGTCGCGGCCGCGAACGTGCCGGTCCCGCAGCGTCCCGTCGACCCGCGAGAGCGACAGCGAGAGCTCCGGGCCGTCGCCGCCGCTCTGCCCGTCGTTGTCGTCGTTTCCGAGACAGCCCGCGACGGCGCCGAGACCGCCGGCGACAGCACCGGCGAGGAGGGTGCGCCGAGACGGCGCGAGTTTGGTCATGACGTACCGTTCTGCGGGGGGACGGAAAAACGTCGCCGAGACACAAACGTCCGCTTGCGCGACCGGAGATGCGGCTGTGACGCGGTGATCGTGAGGCTCGTTACCTCTGTCCATAAATTACTAAAGGTAATTTGGTGTCGTCGAAGAGTTTCCGCAAGTTATACCGTCGCCCGCGGAGTATGCGGCGCTAATGGACCGGAACATACAGGTCAGCCGCCTCGACCGGCAGGCGGTCGAGGACCAGGAGGTCGAAATCGTCGAGCGGAAGGGGATCGGTCACCCCGACTCGATCTGCGACGGCGTCGCGGAGTCTGTTTCGCGAGCGCTCTCCCAGCTCTACTTGGACCGCGTCGGCAAGGTGCTCCACTACAACACGGACGAGACGCAGCTGGTCGCGGGCCGCGCGGCCCCCGCGTTCGGCGGCGGCGAGGTCGTCGAGCCCATCTACATCCTCATCGTCGGCCGCGCCACGAAGGAGTACAACGGCGAACAGCTTCCCGTCGACTCCACCGCGCTCGCGGCCGCCCGCGACTACCTCTCCGAAGCGATCCCGGAGCTGGAGTACGGCACCGACGTGGTCGTCGACGTGAAGCTCGGCGAGGGGTCGGGCGACCTCCAGGACGTCTTCGGCGAGGAGACCCAAGAGGTCCCGATGGCCAATGACACCTCCTTCGGCGTCGGCCACGCTCCGCTCACCGAGACGGAGACCATCGTCCACGAGTCGGAGCGCGCGCTCAACACGACCTATCACGACGACCACCCCGAGCTCGGCCCCGACGTGAAGATCATGGGCAAACGCGAGGGCGACCGGATCGACATCACCGTCGCCGCCGCGATGGTGGACGCCCACGTCGACGGCCTCGACGAGTACGACGACGCGGTCGCGTCCGTCCGAGAGTACGTCGACGACCTCGCTCGCGAGTACACGGACCGCGAGGTCCACGTCGACGTCAACACGGCCGACGACTACGACGAGGGCTCCGTCTACCTCACGGTCACCGGCACCTCGGCCGAGCAGGGCGACGACGGCTCGGTCGGACGCGGGAACCGCGCGAACGGGCTCATCACGCCCAACCGTCCGATGTCGATGGAGGCGACCTCCGGTAAGAACCCGGTCAACCACATCGGGAAGATCTACAACCTGCTCTCCACCCGCGTCGCCGAGTCCGTCACGAACGAGGTTGAGGGGATCCGCGACCTCCAGGTCCGGCTCCTCTCGCAGATCGGCCGGCCGATCGACGAGCCGCACGTCGCCGACGCGCAGATCGTCACCGAGGACGGCGTCGCGCTCTCGGACATCGAGGCGGACGTCCTCGCCATCGTCGACCGCGAGCTAGCCGACGTGACGGACGTGACCCGCAGCGTCATCGAGGGCGACGTCTCGACGTTCTGACCGGGGGGCCGCAGAACCCCACCCCTGCGCCCGCCCCTGCCGCCGGACGACCGCAACGGATTTGCGCCGTCCGGTCGGAGGTGCGCCCATGACGCGGGTGTGTCTCCTCGGCGACCCCGACGTGGAGCTCTCCTACGAGCTGCTCTCCCGCGAGACGGCTCGCGACGCGCTCGCCACCTACGATATCGAGGAGCCGTTCGAGAACAGCGTCGCCGTCGACACCGTGAGCCTCGGGGCCGCCGTCTCGCTGTTGAACGACCTCGACTGGTACCTCGTCCGCTTCGTCGACGAGGCGCTCGTGCTAGAGCCCTCGGTCGCGACCGACGAGTGGCTCTCCCGCGACCTCGCCCGCGAGGTCCGCGACGGCGACGTACCGCCGGAGGAGACGGACCAGCGACTGAAGCTGTTCGGCCTCGTCGACGGCCGCCCGGTCGAGCCGCTGTTCGTCCGCCGGCGACAGGGCGAGACGCCCGAGTACGATCTCAGAGATGTCGACGAGACGGTCGTCGTCCGCGTGAGCGAGGCCGAGTTCTCGGGGTGAGCGACGGGGTCGCGCCCCACTACGCGTCGACTTCCGCGAGGATCCGCGTCCGGACCGGATCCACGTCGACCGGGGCCCACGCCTCCACGTCGTAGGTCACATCCGCGAGCGTCTCAAGCCGCGCGGCGTCCCCCTCGTCTATCGCCGTCACCGCCTCGCGGCGAAGCCGTTCGAGGACCGCGTCCGCGAGGGCCTCGCGGTCGACGCTGCGGTCGGGCACGTCGAGGATGTGCGGGAGGTCCGCCGCGCCGTCCGGCAGCGTCGGGAACGCCGCCGGCCCGACCGCGAGGGGGGTCTCGTCCTCGATGGCCCCCTCCGCGTCGTCGCCGGCCGGACTGCGATCACCGGCGAGCGCTTCGTCGGGGGCGGGCACGAGCGTGTACTCGTCGACCGCGAGGTCGATGGCGGCGTCGATGGCCGCCTCGTCGACCTCGGTCCGCTGTTTGAACGCCAGCTCCGAGAGCGCCCGCGAGAGCTCGGCGCGGGTGAGCCACTCGAACAGGTCGACGACGCCCGCGAGGTCGTCTCGCGCGGCGACGCTCGGTCCGCCCTCGTCGGCCACCGTCAGTCCTCCCCCGGCGCGGGCTCCGGCTGTCCCGTCTCGACCGCCGACCCGCCGGCCGCGTCGCTCCGGTCGGCCGTCGGACCCGTTCCACTGCCATCGCCCGCGTCGTCGCCGCGCGCCGCGTCGAGGTCGTCGGTCGCGGCCGCGAAGATCTCATCGGGGTCCACCGGAGCGTCCCGCCACGCCGGCAGCCGGGTGTCGGGCCCCGGCGCGGCCAGCGCCTCGGCGTACGTCGCCACCTGCGAGCGCTCGTCGCCGGCGTCGTAGGAGAGCCCGTTGAACGCCGCGTCGGCGGCGTAGCTCTCCGTCAGCGACTCCGCTGCCTCGCGGTACCCCTCGGCGAGGCCGTCGTAGTCCACGTCGACGCCGGCGTCCTCGACCGCGCGCAGGGTCGCCGCGCCGACCGCACGGCTCATGTCGGCGAGGCCGGTCGGCCCGTCGACGGAGCGGTGGTCGTGCTCGTAGCGGCCCAGGTCGACCTGCGCGCTGTCGTCGAAGCCGGCGTGGCCGAACGCCTCGCCGAGCGTCCCGACCTCGAGCCCCCAGCCGCGCTGGACGCGGAGCCGGGAGACGAGGTCGCTCGTCGCCGCGAACTCGCCAGCGAGCGCGTAGCGGAACGCCGAGAGGTATCGGAGGACGTCGGGCTCCCGCCCCGGCGCGGCGTCGCCGAGCGCCCGCACGAGCGGCCGGAAAAACAGCCGGAACAGCCGCCCGTACAGCGAGCCGTCCTCGACGCGGGCGTAGTACCCCTTCGAGAACTCGTAGCCGCGCCCGAGCGGGAACAGCAGCCGGTTCACGAACGCCGGCGAGTACGTCTTCGTGTCCGCGTCGTGGACGACGACGAACTCCTCGTCGAGCGCGCGACCGAGGGCGAGCCACACGTCGCGGCCCTTGCCCCGGTCGCCGTCGAGTCCCCGCGCCTCCAACAGCGACGCGAGCCGGGGGCCGTCGCACCAGAGCGTCTCCACGTCGAGGTCGAAGCCGTCCAGCCACTCCGCGAAGGGGCCCGCGCGGTCGGCGGACGCCCGCAGCGGGACGATCACCCGGGCCGGGTCGACCGTCTCCAGCGTGGAGAGCACGCGCTCGGCCGCGAGCGTGCCGTACTCGCGCTCGGTCATCGGCACGACGACCGCCGCGCGGTCGGTCGGCGCGTCGGGCCGGTGGTCGGTCAACGCGTGGAGGGTCGTCACGCGCTCCTGAACGTACTCCATTTAGCGATCACACGGGTGCGACGACCAAAACAAGTGCGGTACCTCACCCCTATGCCGGTCCCCGACCGTGGGGCCGGGATCGGCGTCCGCGCCGTCGACTCAGACGGTCCGGGTCGCATCCGCCGCGCCTCCGGGGACGCGGCCGAACCGGTACAGCACGGCGTACGTCGCGACGAGGAGCGCCAGGCCGCCGGCGAGCGCGAGGAAGACCGCGTCGTACGTCGCGCCCGCCTCGATCGCCTCGCCGACGGCCCAGGAGCCGGCCGCCTGCGTGGACATCGTCCCGGCGGAGAACATCGCGTACGCCGACGCGCGCGACTCGTCCGGCAGCGACGCCAGCAGGTACGTGTCGCCGGCCGGGAACAGCATGTGGATGGCGAAGCCGACGACGACGCTCGCGGCGATTACCGCCGCCAGCCCCTCGGCGACGACGACGAGAACGACTCCGCCGACGAACGCCGTGACGATGCCGAGCAGGTACGGGACGTGGGGGAGCCGGTCCGCGAGGTCGCCCGAGACGAGGAACGCGGGGACGCCGGCCGCGAAGATCACCGTCAGGAGGTTCCGCGCGGTCGCCCGCGCCAGCCCCTTGTCGATCATGTACAGCTCGTAGAAGTTGAACAGCCCCTGCCAGACGAAGCTCGTGAGGCCCATCAGCACGATGCCGGCGAGGATCAGCTTCCACTCGCCGCGGGCGGCCCCGAGGAAGTCGGTGTCGCCCGCGCCGGCGTCCGGGAGGTCCGTCCGCCGCGCGAGCGCCGCGAAGATGAGCGTGCTGGCTGCCGCGGCGACCGCGAGCGCGTAGAAGGCGTACCGCCAGTCGTACCACAGCGCGACGGTGACCGCCGGCGCCGCGATGACGGCCGAGAGCTGGCTCGCCATGCCGTGGACGCCCATCACGCGGCCGACGCGCTGCGGGAACAGCTCCGCGATGAAGGGGTTCGCGGCGACGAAGTAGACGCCGGAGGCCAGCCCGACTGCGAAGGCGGCGACCATCAGCGCGAGCACGCTCGGCGCGAGGGCGACGCCGAGCGCGCCCGCCGTCAGCATCGCGCCGGAGACGAGGATAACCCGCTGCCGCGTGAAGCGCGTGAGCGCCCAGCCGGCGGGGAGCCGCGGGGCGGCCGAGCCGAGCCACGCGAGTGTGACGATGAGCCCGGCGGTCCCCTCGCGGATCCCGAACGCGTCGATGAACTCGCCCACGAGGGGGGCGAACACGACGCGCGCGAAGTTGACGAGGAACACCAGCGCGCAGAGCGATCCGAACAGCCGGGTCCGTGACACGGCGGCGATTCCGCGCGCCCGGACACAAGCGTTGCGAAAGCGGCTTGCGACGGCCCGAGGCCGGTCGCGGCGCGGCGAGGCCGCGTCTCCCGGCGGTTTCGGCCGATCCGTCAGCCCGACGTCGGACGGGGTTTTTATCCGCCCCGCCCCCGAACAGCGGGGTATGAAATCCACGCGCAAGGGACTCCGCGACGGCGACCTGATGAAGGACACCTACGAGCGGCTCAACTGCGCCGACTGCGAGCAGGTACTGAAGAAGGAGAACGACCCCGACGAGGTGTTCTCGGTCCGGATCTGTCCGGAGTGTGGCGCTCGATTCAAAGAGCTCCGCTGACCGCCGTCGTCGCGTCGTCCCCGCGCCGGTCGCCCGCTGCGCTCTTTTCACTCCTCCCGCGGCCCAGTACTCGCGACTCCGCCCCGTCCGCGTCGGCCCCGCTCACGACCCGAACTCGCTCGCGACCGACGTCGCGACCGCCTCGGCCTCGCCCGTCACCGTTTCGATCCACCGGTACTCGGCGTACGCCTCGGCCACCGAGCGCGCGCTCCGCTCGTCGGCCGCGAGCGCCGCGTCCTGCTTAGCGAACAGCGGCAGGAACTGCGTCGTCAGCCACCGAGCCAGCGGGTTCTCGTGGTCCGCGAGCGCCGCCGTCGACGCGATCGCCGCCTCGCGCGCCGAGCCGATAGCGTCGGGACCGTCCGGGAACATCGTCTCTCCGGCTTCGACGCGCGCGGCGACCTCGTCGACCGCCCGGAGACGCGTCAGGACGAGCGTGGTCCGCGTCAGCCCGGTCGCCGGATGATCCGGCTCGTAGTCACCGACGGCGACGGGGTCGAACCACATCCCGTCGAAGCTCCGGTAGACCGCGCTCGACAGGAGGGAGTCGCTCGGCGCGTCAGTCGCCACCCCGCGGTCCTCGACGAAGGCATCAGGGCCGGGGTTCTCTCGGAGGTCCTCGACGCCCTCGCCGTGGAGCTCGCGGAGCCGGTCGCCGACGGCCCGACCGAGACGGTTCATCTCCCGCCGGATCGGTTCGGCGACGGGTTCCGGGTCGGTGAGCGAGGACGCGTACCGGTCCCGGAGGTACCGCCCCACCTCGATGTACGACTGGACGCGCTCGACGTTGCCGACCGCCTCTCCCGCTCGAATCGGGTTCGCCTCGTCGGCCGGACTCCTGCCGCCGACCAGCGTCCGGCGGACCGCGGCGTCGTACCAGCGTTCGAGCGGTCCGTAGACTGCGGCCCCCGCGAGCGGGTCCGCGGCGGGCCCGGGGAGCGCGTCGAGCGTCTCGTACGCGCGGCTGCTCACTGTCCCTCCGTCTGCCGTGACCGCCTCCGGATCTCCCTCGACGGTCACGCCTGCCCACGTGCCGACGGCGGTCGCGGCGTGGTCGCGCGCCGCCGTGTACCGCTCGGCCGCTCCGAGCGGCGGGGGCGACTCCTCCGGTCCCGGGAGCGCCTCGCGGGCCGCCGCCCGCTCCGACTCGATGCGCTCGCGGAACTCGCCGTGCGGGAGCCGCTCCGCGGTCAGGGGGTCGGGGATCGGACTGAGCAGGCGGTCGACGCGGTCGCGGAACGCGGCGTCGACCGTCGGCTCGACGTCGACGGGGACGAGCCGCGGGCGGGACGGGACGGCCTCGTCGAACTCCCGCGGGATCGCGGCGACGTCGAGTGACGGCGAGTCGCTCCAGAACCGCGACTCGCTCCCGAGGCCCGAACACCCCGCAAGGGAGCCGAGCGCTGCCGCACCGACGGCCGCGAGCGCGTGTCGGCGGGTCACCCGCCGCGTCACCGGGAGTCACCTCCGGCGTCTATTGCGGTGTCGTTCCCCGGCACGGTCGCGTTCCCGTCGATCACCGCGTACTCCGTGTCCGTGGTCCGACACGGCGACCGTCCGCTAGACCCGGCGCCGGTGATCCGGCCGTCGAGCGCGACCGGCAGCCGGAAGAACAGACCGAGCGTGACCCACGTATCGGTCTCGCACGCCTCGTCCGGCGGCCTGAGTTCGCGGCAGTACTCGTAGTCCACGCGTTCGGGCTCCCACGAGACGGACTCGATGTGAATCTGTTCGCACGACCTGATGCCCGCGGGCGAGACGTACACCGTCTCCGCGTCGTAGTCGGTCGCGTCGAGGAACGACCGGATCCGCTCGCGGTCCGCGTCGGCGACGCCCTCGGCGGCGAACAGGTCGTCCGCTCGCTCCGCGCTCGTGACGAGTTCGCGACCGACGGAGATCGGTTTTCCCTCGCTGTCGACTTCGCTCCCGTCGAGGAGGATCCGGTCGCCGTCTGGGTTCCGCGGCTTCAGGACGGTCGGGTCCGGATCCGTGCCCGACGCCTGTCGCCGGACCGACTCCGCCCCGGGGTCGCTCGCGCCGGAACACCCGGCGAACGTGCCGAGCACGCCGAGGGCCGCGCTACCGAGGAGGGCTCGCCGCGTGGGGGACATGGGGGCTGCTACCGGCGGTCCGAATAAACGTCTTGTGGGGCCGGCCGCCGTCGGCGGTCACTCGAAGACCGCGTCGAACGCCGACGCGCCCAGCGGGTCGAAGGTGCCGGCCGCGACGTTCTCGCGGACGTGGTCCTGGTCGGCGCTCCCGACGAGCGACGAGGTGACGCCCGGCGCGCTCCGGGCGAAGTTGAGCGCGCGCTGGGCGGGCGTCTCCCCCGCGAGCGTCGCGTCGACGTCCGCCGGGATCGCGCCCTCGACCGCGAGGTCGCCCTGGCCGATGCTCGCGCTCGTCACCACCGAGAGCCCGGCCTCATGCGCGAACGAGAGCGCCGAGACCGGTCCGTCGGCGTCCGAACCCGGCGGCGCGCGATGGTTCCGCCGGGTGAACGCGTCGGCCATCGCGACGTTGAACGGGAGCTGGACCGCCTCGAACCCGTGGTCGTCGTCGGGGCCGACCGCCTCCCCCGCGGCCTCGGCGCGCGCGAGCACCTCGGCGAGCGAGAGGTACCGGTCGCCGTCCTGTGCGACGCGGAACGCGTCCCACGTCGCGACGCCGTAGGCCCCGACGTCGCCCGCGGCGCGCCGGCGTTCCAGCGCCTCGAATGCGGCTTCGAGCGCGTCGTACACGTCGCCCCGCGACCTGACGGCGAGTTGCGTCTCGGGGTTGTGGACGTAGAAGCAGTCGACCGCGTCGAGCCCGAGCCGGTCGAGCGAGCGGTCGAGCGACCACTCCAGGAACTCGGGCGTCATCGCGTGCGCGCCGTTCGCGAGGTCGTCGGGGACGACGATCCCCGGCTCGACGAAGCGCTCGCGGACGTACGCGCTCGGGTCGCTCGGGCGCTCCCCGTCGAACGGGAGGAAGCCGCCCTTCGTCACGACGACGACGGATTCGCGGTCGACGGGGGCCGCCCGGAGCGCCTCACCGACGACGCGCTCGGCGCGACCGCACCGGTAGTTGGCCGCAGTGTCCACGTGGTTCACGCCGGACCGCAGCGCCAGCTCGATCGACTCGCGCGAGGCCTCGTCGACCGCGGGCGTCGGCTCCCCGAGGTACGTCCCGATCCCGACGCTGGAGACGACGCCGGGACGGAACCGGCGGAAGTAGGTACGCCCGAAGGCGTCGCCGAACCGGTCCCGGTACCCCCAGAGGGCCTCGCGAGTCGCCATGTGGTTCGGGTAGTCGGCTCGCGGGTAAAAGTCGCGCGGGAGCCCGAGCCGGAGGGAGGCGAGCGATACGTCAATCGGCGACGCGGAACGTCCGCGTCGTGTCCCTGTCGCCGCGGACGACGTCGACCTCGTCGAACCCCAGGGAACCGAATATCTCGCCCCAGTCGCGGTAGTAGAGAGGCGTGTCGTCGTCGACGAAATTCACGTCCAGGTCCGCCGTCGGCTCCTTCACCGCCGTCGGTTCCTCGATCTCCGCCGTGACGAGGACCGCGTCGGTGATCCGCGCGATCTCTCCGAAAACCGGCTCGGCATCGGGGGGGACGTGCTGGAGCGTCTCGACCGAGTACACCGCGTCGAACGCGCCGTCGTCGAACCTTTCGAGGACGTCCGTCATTGCACCGCAGTAAAACGTCCCGGCGGCCGCGAGGTCGGGATAGGTCTCCCGCATCGTCTCGAAGGCTCCGGGGTCGATGTCGACGCCGGACAGGTCATCGAAGCCGTGCGCCGCGAGGTGTCGGAGGTGACGGCCCGACCCGCAGCCGAGTTCGAGGACCGCGGCGTCGCGGTCGAGACGCGCCCCGAGAGCCTCTCGAACGGCCGCGCTCGTCTCGTTCGGCCCGCGGTAGGCGTAGTACGCCGGCGAGTACTCTCCCGCCCGCTCTCGCCACGCGTCTCGGACGGTGTCGGGATCCACGGGTAACGACTCGGACAGCGAGGGATAACGGCGTCGAACGCCGCGCGGCGGCGCGGCGGTCCCGGACCGGCACCGGTCGCGGATTGGCCACAGTTAACTGGCGGTGACTCGCATGGTTGTCTATGACAGACACGGAATACGACTTCGTCGTCGTCGGGGCCGGCTCGGCCGGCTGCGTCCTCGCGAACCGACTGACCGCGGACCCGGACACGAGCGTGCTCCTGCTCGAGGCCGGCACGCCCGACGACGACCGGAACATGCGGATCCCGGCGGGCTTCCCGGAGCTGTTCGAGACCGACGCGGACTGGGAGTACCACACCGAGCCGCAGGACGGCTGCGCCGGCCGACGGCTCTACTGGCCGCGCGGCAAGACGCTCGGCGGCTGCTCCTCCACGAACGCGATGATATACATCCGCGGCCACCCGTCCGACTACGACAACTGGGCGGCCCTCGGCAACGACGGTTGGGGGTACGACACCATGTTGGAGTACTTCAAGCGGGCGGAGACGTTCGCCCCCTCGTCGTCGCCGTACCACGGCTCCGCGGGACCGCTCAACGTCGCGGCCCAGTCCTCGCCGCGGCCGGTCTCACGGGCGTTCGTCGACGCCGCCGCGCAAGCGGGGTACGACCGCAACGACGACTTCAACGGGGCGGCGCAGGCGGGCGTGGAGATGTACCACGTCACCCAGAAGAACGGGAAGCGCCACAGCGCGGCCGACGCGTACCTCAAGCCGGCCCTCGACCGGCCGAACCTCACCGCCGAGACCGGGGCGCAGGTGACCGAGGTGACCATCGAGGGCGGTCGCGCGACCGGCGTTCGGTACAGTCAGGACGGGAACGGTCGGTCCGTCGAGGCCGCCGAGGAGGTCCTCCTCAGCGCCGGCGCGGTCAACTCCCCGCAGCTGCTCATGCTCTCGGGCGTGGGCGACCCCGACCACCTCGCGGACCACGGCATCGACGTCGAGGCGGCGTCGCCCGGCGTCGGCCGGAACCTCCGTGACCACCTGTTCGCGTTCACGATCTACGAGACCGACGACGACGTCAGCACGCTGGACGACGCCGGGGGGCTGAAGGACGTCTTCAACTGGTTCCTCCGCAAGCGCGGGAAGCTGACCTCCAACGTCGCCGAGGCGGGCGGCTTCGTCGCCACCGACAACGACGAGTCGCGGCCGGAGCTCCAGTTCCACTTCGCCCCGACGTACTTCATGGACCACGGCTTCGAGAACCCCGAGACCGGGCGGGGGCTGTCGATCGGTTCGACGCAGCTCCGCCCGGAGAGCCGGGGGCGAATCACGCTCCGGTCGGCCGACCCGTTCGACGACCCGGTCATCGACCCGAACTACCTCGACGCGGACGCGGACGTCGAGGCCCTCGTGGACGGGGTCAAGCGGGCCCGCGAGATCGCACGGCAGGACGCGCTCTCGGAGTACGTCGGGCGCGAGGTGTGGCCCGGGGAGGACGCGCAGAGCGACGCGGAGATCGCCCAGCACGTCCGTGACACGTGTCACACGGTGTACCACCCCGTCGGGACGTGTAAGATGGGCGACGACGAGGCGGCGGTCGTGGACGACGAGCTCCGGGTCCGCGGCGTCGAGGGGCTCCGCGTCGTCGACGCGAGCGTGATGCCCACCCTCGTCGGCGGCAACACGAACGCCCCCACGATCGCCGTCGCCGAGCGGGCTGCGGACCTGATCCGCGACCGACCGACGCCGAGCGCGGAGGAGGCGGCGGCGGCCGCCGACGACTGAGCGGGTGATCGACGCCGCCGCGGTTCCGAGCGCGGGCCGGCGACCGCTCAGCCGTGGGTCGCGCGTCGATTCGGTCCGCCGGCCCTTCCGCTCCGGAGCACGTGCCGATCCGCCACTGCGTCAGACGCTCGCACGACGCCGACGCAACGACTATACGGCCACCGGGAGTCACCTCAGCCAATGGCCTCGCTCACCGAGCACCTATCCGATCTCGTCGCCGAGGTCGACGCCGTACTGCTGTTCTCTCCGACGAGCTCCTTCTACGAGCGGTTCGCGGACGACGGGATCGAGGTCGTCGTCGTCGCGCCCGACAACGACGTCGACGCCGAGACGTTCGTCGATCTCCCGCTCCCCTTCGACAACGTGAAAGACCGGATCCGGTTCGGGATCGAGGGCGCGATGGACGCAGACCTCGTCTCCGAGGGCGACGAGGTTGCGTGCGTCGCCTCCGTCTTCGAGGGCGGCTCGGACGCGATCGTCCGGGTCACCGTCGACGAGAGCATCCACACCGGCATCTTCGACCTGTTCGCCAACTCCCGCGCCGAGCCGAGCGTCATCCGCGACGTGTTCGAGGTCGCGATCGAACTCGGCCAGAAGGGACAGAAGGGGAAGCCGGTGGGCGCGCTGTTCGTCGTCGGCGACGCGGGCAAGGTGATGAACAAGTCGCGGCCGCTGTCGTACAACCCCTTCGAGAAGTCGCACGTCCACGTCGGCGACCCCATCGTGAACGTCATGCTGAAGGAGTTCTCGCGGCTCGACGGCGCGTTCGTCGTCTCCGACTCCGGGAAGATCGTCTCCGCGTACCGCTACCTCGAGCCGGCCGCGGAGGGGGTCGACATCCCGAAGGGGCTCGGCGCGCGCCACATGTCCGGGGCCGCGATCACCCGCGACACCAACTCGACCGCTATCGTCCTCTCCGAGTCGGACGGGCTCGTTCGGGCGTTCAAGGCCGGTGAACTCGTCTTGGAGATCGATCCGGAGGAGTACTGACAGATGTCCGCGGTCCAGACCGCCCTCTCCGAGTTCGCGCGCACCGTTCCGGACCGGATCTGGCTGGCGCTGTTCGTCCTCGTCATCGGTCTCGTGTTGGCGTACCTCGTCGGCGTGATCAACCGCCGGCTCCTCCGGCGCGCTGGCGTCCCCGAGGTGATCGAGGGGACGGCCTTCGAGCGGACGGCCCGCGAGTTCGACACCTCGACGGTGCGGATCTTAGCGCAGCTGTCGAGCTACTTCATCGTCGCCGTCGCGGTCATCGTCGCCCTGACGGTCGCGGACGTGAACTACCTCGAGCAGTTCTGGGCCGGGGTCGCCGCCTTCCTCCCGCGGCTGTTCGTCGCCACCATCGTCCTCATCGTCGGGGTCGTCGTCGGCGACAAGGCGGAGCTCCTCGTCGCCGAGCGCCTCCGCGGGATCAAGCTCCCCGAGCTGGGCGTCCTCCCGACGCTTGTGAACTACAGCGTCGTCTACGTCGCCGCGCTCATCGCGCTCGGCCAGGTCGGCGTCCAGACGCTCGCGCTCATCGTGCTGCTCGCGGCGTACGCGTTCGCGGTCGTGCTGTTCGCCGCGCTCGCGACGAAGGACTTGGTCGCGTCGGCCGCCGCCGGCGTCTTCCTCCTCCTCCGGCAGCCGTACGGCATCGGCGACGAGGTCCGCGTCGCGGGCGAGCGCGGCGTCGTCCAGGAGGTCGACCTCTTCGTCACTCACATCGAGACGGACGGCGAGGAGCACGTCCTCCCGAACCACGCGGTGTTCCGCGAGGGCATCGTGCTGATCCGCGAGTAGGCACCGACCCGACCGCGTCGCGGCCGCCGTCGGCGCTGTGATCGATTCCCACGCCGTGAAAGTCGTTGTCACCCTATAACACGACACGGCGACAACGTCAAGACATGACCCCCGATACCGCGAGCGTCGCTTGCGACGGCTGGGACGGGAGCGAGTGCGAGGGGACGCCGCACTGTCCGCCGCGGTGTCCGCGCTTCGTCGACAAGGAGGGCATGCGCTGGACGATCCGGCCCGCGACCGACGCCGACGAGCCGTTCCTCGCCGAGATGTACGAGCGGTTCGGTCGACGCCACCGCGCGCAGGGGCTCCCGCCGGTGAGTCGGCGACGGCGCGTGGACTGGATCCGGTCGATGCTGTCGGACGGGAACAACGTCGTCGCCGAGCGGAACGGCGATCTGTTCGGCCACGCGATGTACACGCCGACCGACGCCGAGACCCCCGAACTCGCCGTCTTCGTCCACCCCGACGCGCAGGACCGGGGCGTCGGGACGGAGCTGTGCCGACACGTGATCGCGAACGCCGCGGCCGCCGGCCGCGACGGGATCGAACTCCACGTCGAGACCGGCAACCGCCCCGCTCGGAGCGTCTACCGGACGGTCGGCTTCGAGGTCGTCGAGCGACGCGGCGACCTCCGCATGCGGCTCGATCTCGACCAGCCGATCGCGACCGAGGTCCGCTGGCCGCCGCTCGCGCGGCACGGGCCGACTGAGTCGCTCCGCGACGCGCCGACCGTCGAAGCTGAGGCGACGCGCTCGCCGGCGGGCGACTAGACCGGCGAGCGCGCGCCGCGCCGCCGCCACCGCAACCGTTAGGTCCCGCCGACCCCAGGGTACCGTAACCGTGGACGACGCCATCGAGTGGCTGCGGGACCGCCCCTTCTACGAGGGACAGATCGACGACCACCGGCGGATCCCGGCGCGCGAGCCCGAGTTCGCCGACGTCGACCTCGAACCGCGGCTCGCCGACGCGCTCGGCGACCGCGGGATCGACCGGCTCTACCGGCACCAGGCCGACGCGATCGGCGCGGTCCGTGACGGCGACGACGTCGTGCTCGCGACCGAGACGGCCAGCGGCAAGTCGCTCGCCTACACCGTCCCCGCGTTCGAGGCGGCGATGGACCACGGCGGGCGCACGCTCTACCTCGGCCCGCAGAACGCGCTGATCGCCGACCAGGAGGAGTCGCTGTCGGAGCTCGCCGCCGACCTCGGCTTCGGCAACCGCGTGTCGGTCGACTCCTACACCGGGCGACTCTCGCGCTCGGAGAAGCGCGACGTGCGCGACCGCCGCCCGACCGTCCTCCTCTCGAACCCGGACATGCTCCACTACGCGCTGTTGCCGTACGCGGGGCGACTCTGGGACTGGTTCTTCTCGTCGCTGGAGTACGTCGTCATCGACGAGGTCCACAGCTACCGCGGCGTGTTCGGCTCGCAGGTGGCGCTGACCCTCCGCCGGCTCGCCCGGACCTGTGAGCGGTTCGGCTCCGCGCCGCAGTTCGTCTGCTGTTCGGCGACGATCAACAACCCCGTCGACCACGTCGCGACCGTCACCGGCCGCGATCCCGACGGGATCGCTCTCGTGGACGAGGACACCTCCGGGCGCGGGCCGCGCGACTGGGTGCTGTGGAACCCCCCCGAGTACGACGACGACTGGCAGGAGCGGGGCAGCGGCCGCCGGAAGTCGAGCCACACGGAGAGCAAGCGGCTCTTCGTCGACCTCGTCACGGCGGGCCAGCAGACGCTCGCGTTCACCCGTGCCCGCCAGACCGCCGAGCAGTACGCGACCGACAGCGCGAGCGACCTCCGCGACCGGGGGGAGCGCGACCTCGCCGGGAAGGTCGGCGCGTACCAGGCGGCGCTCACGGACGACCGCCGCCGCGAGATCGAGTCGGCGCTCCACGCCGGCGACCTCCGCGGCGTCTGGTCGACGAGCGCCCTCGAACTCGGCGTCGACGTGGGCGGGCTCGACGCCGTGGTGCTGGACGGCTACCCCGGCACCCGGATGTCCGCTCACCAGCGCGCGGGGCGAGCCGGCCGCGGCGACGACCCCGCCACGGTCGTGCTGGTCGGCGGCGAGGACCAGCTCGACCAGTATCTGATGCGCAACCCGAGCGACTTCTTCGACGCGCCGCCGGAGGACGCGATCTGCGACCCCGAGAACGGCCAGCTCATGCCCGGCCACGTCGCCTGCGCGGCCGACGAGAGCTGGCTCTCGCCGGAGGACGAGCGCTTCTTCGGCGACTCGTTCCCGAGCGTCGTCGCCGACCTGACCGAGGCGGGCGTCCTCGAGCGGCGCGAGGCCGCGAAGGGGACGCGCTGGGTCCACGCCGGCGGCGGGAGCCCGCAGCAGTCGGTGAACCTCCGCACCGCCGAGGAGCGCGAGATCTCGCTGATCGAGCGGTCGAGCGGCGAGACGGTCGCGACGCTGGGCTTCGCCGACGCGCTCCGCGACGCCCACCCGGGCGCGATCTACCACCAGCAGGGCCGCACCTACGAGGTGGTCGAACTGGACCTCGACCGCGACGTCGCCGAGCTCCAGCAGTCGTGGGCGGACTACTACACGCAGGTGCGCTCCGACAAGGACATCGTCGTGAACGCGGACCTCGACGAGCGCACGCTCTCGGCGCGCCCCGACGTGCCCGTCCGGTTCGCGGACGTCACGGTGACCGAGCAGATCACGGGGTTCGTCCGGAAGGACGCCGCGACCGGGGAGTCGCTTGGCGAGTCGACGCTCGACCTCCCGGAGACGACGCTGCGGACGAAGTCGCTGTACTTCCCCGTCCCTGAGGACGTCGAGCGCGAGATGCGCCGCCTCGGCGATGCGGTCGACGAGGACGCGCCGGACCCGGAGGTCAGCGCCGACGGCGGCGAGCCGATCCCGGGCGGCGAGTACGCGTTCAACGGCGGGATCCACGCCGCCGAACACGGGATCATCTCGCTGTTCCCCTTCCACCTGCTGTGCGACCGCGCCGACGTGGGCGGGATCTCGACCCCCCACCATCCCCACACCAAGGGACCGGCGGTGTTTGTCTACGACGGCTACCCCGGCGGCGTTGGGCTGACTCGGCGCGGCCACCGCCGGATCGAGGAGCTGATGACCCGCACGGCGCGGCTGATCGACTCCTGCGACTGCGAGGGCGGCTGCCCGGCCTGCGTCCAGTCGCCTCACTGCGGCAACGGGAACGACCCGCTGGCGAAGGCGCCGGCCGTGCGACTGCTCGAATCGCTTACGGGGGCGGACGCCGACGCCTGACAGGGCCACCCAAAGCTCCATGCCGCCCGGGGCCGACGGGATGATCATGGCCATCGACCTCGACGACGCCGCGGACCCCGCGGCCCGGGCGATGGAGTGGCTCGTCCTCGGCGCGGCGTACTTTCTCCTCCTGCTCTTCCTCATCGGCGTGTTCGACCTGTTCGTCTCGCTGTACCGCCTGCTCGTCGCCGGCAACTTCACCGACCCGGCGCAGGTCGTGGAGCTGCTTGACAGCGTCCTGCTGCTGCTGATCATCGTCGAGGTCCACCGGACGCTCGTGGCGTACGCGCGGGGCCAGCCCGTCCTCCGAACCGTCGTGAGCGCCGCGATCATCGCCGTCTCGCGGCGCGTGATCAGCTTCCGGCTCGAGGACTACGGCACGGGCGACGAGGCGCTGCTCGCGGCCGTCTCGCTCGGTGTGCTCGTCCTCACGCTGACGGTCGGCTACTTCCTCCTCGACTGCGTGAGCGTCCCGGGGCGGCTAGAGCTCTGACCGAGGGCGAAGCATGGGTCCGACCCCCGCCGAGGCCCCCGGCGGTCCCGGTGGTTTCACGGTGGACGCGCCCGTGTTGATCCCATGGAGCTGTTCTGGCACCGCCGCGACCTCAGGGCCGCGGACAACGTCGGGCTTGCGGCCGCTGCGGGGATCGAGAGCGACAACGCCGACCGGGGGCCGGCCGCGCCCGTCTTCGTCTTCGACCCCGACGTCTTGACCCACGCGAGCGACGTGCGTGTCCGCCGCCTGCTCGACGGGCTCGCCGCGCTCCGCGAGGCGTACCGCGAGCGCGGGAGCGACCTCCTCGTCGCGCACGGGAACCCCGAGACCGTCCTCCCGCGCCTCGCCGACGCCCTCGACGCCGAGCGCGTCGTCTGGAACCGCGACTACTCCGGGCTCGCTCGGGAGCGCGACGCCGGCGTGCGACGCGCGCTCGACGCGGTCGACGTCGCGCGCGAGGCCCACCACGACGCGGTCCTCCACGACCCCGACGCCATCCGGACGAACGCCGGCGACCCGTACTCCGTGTACAGCTACTACTGGAAGAAGTGGACCGACCGCGCGAAGGACGACCCGGCTCCCGCGCCGACCGACGAGGCGCTCGTGGACGCAGACCGCCTGACTGACGCGGTCGACGCCATCGACGGGACCGACGGGACCGACGGGACCGACGCGACGCTGGCGGACGGCGGCGTCGACGAGCCCCCAGTCGCCGCGGTCGGCGACCTCCCGACGCCCGCCGACCTCGGCTTTGCGGAGCCGGACGCGGACGTCGGCCCGGCGGGGACCGACGCGGCCCGCGAGCGCCTCGACGACTTCCTCGACGAGGCGGTGTTCGCCTACGAGGCCGAGCGCGACTTCCCCGCCGAGGACGCGACCTCGCGGCTGTCGGCGTTCTTCAAGTACGGCGAGATCGGCGTCCGGGAGGCGTACGCGGCGACCGAGGCGGCGATGGCCGAGGCGGAGTCCGGCGCGCGGCCCGACGACGCCCCCGAGCAGGTCGAGGAGTTCCAACAGCAGCTGGCGTGGCGGGAGTTCTACACGCAGGTCCTCTTCCACAACCCCGAGGTGGTGACGGCGAACTACAAGGAGTACGAGGAGGGGATCGACTGGCGCGACGACCCCGACGAGATCGCGGCGTGGAAGCGCGGCGAGACGGGGTATCCCATCGTCGACGCCGGGATGCGCCAGCTGCGCGAGGAGGCGTTCATGCACAACCGCGTGCGGATGATCGTCGCCTCCTTCCTCACGAAGGACCTGCTCGCGGACTGGCGGCACGGCTACGACCACTTCCGCGAGCGGCTGGCCGACCACGACACCGCGAACGACAACGGCGGCTGGCAGTGGGCCGCCTCGACGGGGACCGACGCGCAGCCGTACTTCCGCATCTTCAACCCGATGACGCAGGGCGAGCGCTACGACCCCGACGCGGAGTACATCACGGAGTACGTCCCCGAACTGCGCGGCGTCGAGCCCGACCTGATCCACGAGTGGCACGAGCTGTCGCCGACCCAGCGCGCGAACGCGGCCCCGGCGTACCCGGCACCGATCGTCGACCACTCGAAGCGCCGCGAGGAGGCGCTCGCGATGTACAAGCGGGCTCGCGGCGAGGACCCGGAGGAGTGACCGGCGACGGCGGCCGTCCGCTCCGGCTCACTCCTCTCGCTTGGCCTCGCTGACCGCGCTCACCAGCGCGTTCACGGGGAACGACTCGTCGTAGTCGAACGACGCGAACACCGCGTCGTACCGGTCCGACGGGAAGAGAAACACCACGAGGTCCTCGAAGAACAGCGTCTGGGCCACGTACTTGCTCCGTTCCACGAGGCGCTTGAAGTCGTCGCCCGTGATCTGGTTCGACATCACCAACTGGTACGCCTCGTCGAGGTCGGCGTCCGAGTAGCGGTCCTCGACGTCCTCGCGGACGTACTCGATCTCGAACGAGACGCTCCGGAGATCCGCGACGACGCGGGGGGTTGCCCCGTCGAACGCGAGGATCGCGTCGGCGATCGGCGACATATCGCCTTAATTCAGCCTACGAGCCCATAAATCACCGCGACGGAGCCCGCCAGCGCCCTTCCGCGCCGCCCGTCGCGCCCTGTCAAAACAGCGCCTCGCTCTCGTCGAGGACGCGCGCCGGGCCGCCGACCTCCCAGACGTCGGTGTCGATGCCGACCTCGGCGATCCGGTTCTCAACTTCGTCGACGTGGTCGGCGAGCGTGTTCACGTACACCGAGGCGCCGGTGTCGGTCGAGAAGTAGACGGGGACGCCCGACTCCCGCAGCTCGCGGACCGCGTTGAACACGGCGATCGTCTCGGGCTGCCAGTACACCCACCCCGCGGGGCCCGTCATCGTCGTGGCCGTCAGGGACAGCGAGTCGTGCTCGGCGGTCTCGAAGATCCGGTCGAAGTCGCCCGCGCGGAGCGCGTCGGTCATCTCGACCAGCTGGTCTTGGACGTGGGCGGTCCGCGCCTGCATCATGTGGCTCGCGGCGGCCTCGCGGTGGGCTTCCTCCGTCTCCTTGTACGCGGGGACGTGCGCGGCGACGATCCGGAGGTCCTCCTCGGGATCGAAGCCGTCCTCGCTCGCGCCGACGTCGAGCCGGTAGGAGCGGCAGTCCGCGTCGTTGAGCCCGGCGTCGAGCCGCGAGTACGCCCCGGTCACGGCGCGGGCGGCCGACGAGGACCCGCGGCGGGCGACGGTGGAGACCTCCGGGAGGGACATGTCGAGTCCCGCGGCCTCGACGAGGGCGAGCGCGGCGGCCGCGAACCCGGACGACGAGGAGCCGAAGCCGATGTTCGACGGGAAGGAGTTCTCGCTCTCCAGTCGGACCGGAGCGTCGACCCCGGCCAGTTCGCGGACGTGCTCGACGACCATGTCGATGCGCTCGGCGGCGCGCCCGTCGACCGCCTCGCCGCCGATGACGTAGGCGTCCTCGCTCGCGTCGGGCTGCCACTCGACGGTCGTCGTCGTCGCGGTCGGGGCGGTACAGAGGCTGATGCTGTCGTGGTACGGGAGCCGCAGTTCCTCGTCGCGCATCCCGTGGTACTTTACGAGCCCCTGGATCGGGTGGGCTCGCGCGGTGGCCTTGCCGGTCATATCTCGGGAAGCGTCCGGCGGGGGATTAGTCGTTGCGATGGGCGGGAGCGACGCGGCGCGGCCGACAACGCGGACGACCCCGAGGCAAACTATTAGTGACGGCCGACGCCCGAGCCGACATGGTCCTCGGTGATGCGCTCGCCCGGCGACCGCGGGCGAAGGTGTACGTCCTCGCCGCCGTTTCGGCGGCCCTGTCGTTCCTCGAACACTTGGTTCGGTCCCGCCAGTACGCGATACGGGAGGGCCAGCCCGTGCCGGCCCGGACGCCCCTCGATCTGCTCGTCGACGTCGCCGGGACGTATCTCCTCGTGCCGGGGCTCCTGTTCGTCGCCTACTACGCGATCGACGGTATCGGACCGCGGGTCTCTCTGACCGGTCGGTCGCTCGGAGCGCTGCTCGCGGGCGTCGTGGCCGGCGGCCTCGCCGGGCAGTACGTCGGCGTGGCCCCGCACACGCTCCGGTTCCTGCTGGGGTCGAACGCCGTCGCCGCCCGCCCGCTGACAGCGCGCCTGTGGCTCGACGTGTTCGGACCCCTGGGCCGCGACTTCCTCGCGGCCGTCGGCCTGTTGGTCGTGACGAGGGCCGTCCGCCACGCGAGGGGCGACCGCGGAGACGCCGTCGAGTAGCGACCCCGCGTCGCGCCCGCTTCCGTCCCCGCGAGGGCGACGGGATAGAGGGAACCCTTTTTGCCCGGCCGGCGGGTACTCCGCGGCATGACAGAGTACACCGTCGAGTTCGTCGGCACCGACGAGACGATCGAGGTGGCCGACACGGAGACGATCCTCAGCGCCTGCTTCGAGGAGGGGATCGCTCAGGAGTACTCCTGCCGCGTCGGGATGTGCCTCGCCTGTTCCGCCGAGATACTCGAGGGCGAGGTGACCCAGCCCGCGGCCCGCGGCTTCAGCGACGAGGAGGCTGAGCACTACGCGCTCACCTGTATGGCGCGCCCGCAGTCCGACCTGAAGCTCGAACGCGGGAAGTACCCGCCGAGCATCGAGGACGACGCGGCGACCGCGGCGGGCGACGGCGCGGCCGCGGACGACGACTGAAGCGGGTTTCTCAGCGGTTCAGTACGGCACCGCGTACAGCGCTACCGCGAGGAAGGGGATCAACGCGAGCAGCATCGCGATGGCGTAGCCGAACATCTCGCGCGCCCTGACGTTCGTGATTGCGAGGAGCGGCAGCGCCCAGAACGGGTTCAGCAGGTTCGTGTGCGCGTCGCCGACCGCGTACGCGATGGTCGCCTGTCCGTAGGGGACGCCGAGTTCCTGCGCGGCCTGGAGCACCGAGGGACCGACGACGAGCCACTCGCCGCCGCCGGAGGGGACGAACAGGTTCGCCACGGAGCCGACGACCCACGCGATCACGGGGTACGTCGCCGCCGTCGACACGTCGAGCAGGGCCTCGGCGAGCAGCAGCGCCAGCCCGGAGCTGGCCATGATGCCCTGGATCCCGGCGAAGAAGGGGAAGAGAAGGACGATCCCCGCCGCCGCCCCGGCCGCGTCGTTGAATCGGTCGCGATAGTACGCCGGCCGCTGGTAGATGAGGAGACCCGCGAAGAGGAAGCCGAAGTTGACGGCGTTCAGCGTGAACGCGCCGAGCCCCTGATTGGCGAACTGGAGCGCGAGGAGCGCGACGCCCGACAGCGCGACGAGCCCGCCGACGAGCCGGCTGTTGTTCAGCCGCTCCGCGGGGACGTCGTCGATCGCGGCCGGCGACTCGTCGACCGGGTCGGCCGCATCGGCCGCGTCGGTACCGCCGTCGGTGGCCGCGTCGTTACCTGTGCGACCCCCGTCCGCGCTCGCGTCGAACAGCTCCGCCTCGTCGACGTACTCTGTGATCCCCTTCGCCCGGCTCCCGGAGGGCGCGAGGACGTACAGCACGGCGCTCGCGAACAGGACCGAGAGGGCGGTGAGCGTGAGCGCGTACGGGTGGAAGATGGTCTCCGCGGCCGGGACGGTCGACGCGAGGAACTCGAACCCGGTCCCCTCACCGATGTTGCTTGCGTCGGTCAACTGGAGCGGGGCCGACCCGGAGATCCCCCAGTGCCAGGTCAGGCCGAGACCCATGTAGCCGGCGACCGCGAGCAGCGGGTAGTGGACGTCGATCCCCTTCCGGTGGGCTACCTTCCCCATCTCGCGGGCGAAGATCGCGCCCATGATGAGGCTGAACCCCCAGTGGACCCACGCCAGCGACATCGAGATGAACCCGACGAATGCGGCGGCCTGCGCGCCGGAGTTCGGAATCTCGGCCAACCGCTGGAGCACCGCGTTCACTCGCGGGTGGTACGCGATGACGAACCCGGTCATCAGGATGAGCACCATCTGCATCGAGAACCCGAGGAACGCCCAGAACCCGCCGTACCAGAACTCCAACAGTTCCACCGGCCCGGAGTCGGTGGCCACCAACCCGGCCCCGTAGACGAGATACGTCAACAGGATGGCGAAGACGAACGGGCTCGGCATCCACCGTTCGACGACGTTCGATATTTGGAATCCGACACGTTCGACGACACCGGCGCCGTCACTGGCTGCCATGGCTCCCGTATCCAGCATCCTACAGTATAAATAATGGGATACGGCGATGAGAATCAAGTGGTCCGCCGCCGCGTCGCCCGATGGCGCGGTCCTACTCGGCCCGCTCGAATCGGTGTCTGACCACGTCGGCGTCGTCGTCCCACTCGAAGTTCCCGCCGTGCGCGCGGACCATCCGCTCCTTGTACGCCGACAGCGATGGCGACCCCTCGCGTTTCGCGTCCTCGTCGGTCATGTCGCCGAGCGTGCGCTCGGTCACTTCGACCAGTTCGAAGGCGACGCCGTCGATCTCGAAGGTGTCGCCCTCCTCGCCGTACTGGTTCCCGCGGTGGAGTTGCGTCACCTCGCCGTCGATGGCCGCCTGCTTCACGCGGTCGTTCGGGAGCAGGTCGGCCGGGTCGTTGTCTGCCATGCGATCCGCTTCGGCCCGCGGCGGCTTATGCGCGGCGGCGGGCATCCGATGCGGCGGCGGTCGTCAGACTCCTGATCGGGGCGCGTTACGGATATCGAAACGGCGATCCGCGCGGGTACGCACGTCCGTGAACACCCGCGCTGCGCCCCGAGCCGAGGGATTCAAGATACTGCCGACACCCATCTCTGACGATGCGACAGGACCACCTCATCACCGCGACCCAGCTCTCGCGGGATGACATCGAGGCCGTACTCGACCGGGCCCGAGCGGTCGCCGACGACCCCGCCGCCTACGCGGACCGGCACGCCGGGCGGGTGCTCGCGCTCTGCTTCTTCGAGCCCAGCACGCGCACCCGGATGAGCTTCGACAGCGCGGCCAAGCGCCTCGGGATGAACACCATCGACATGGGCGACGTCGACTCCTCGTCGGTGTCGAAGGGCGAGTCGCTGTCGGACACCGTCCGCGTCATCGAAGGGTACGCGGACGCGCTCGTCCTCCGGCACCCGAGCGAGGGCGCGGCCACGCTGGCGGGCGAGCGCGTCGACGTCCCCGTGGTCAACGCGGGCGACGGCGCGGGTCAGCACCCGTCGCAGACGCTCCTCGACCTCCACACGATCCGCGAGGACCACGGGCTCGACGACCTCACGATCGGGATCATGGGCGACCTGAAGTACGGGCGGACGGTCCACTCGCTCGCGGCCGCACTCACCGAGTTCGACGCCAATCAGCACTTCATCAGCCCCGACTCGCTGCGGCTCCCGCGGTCGGTCCGCTTCGACCTCCACGAGACGGGCGCGCAGATCCGCGAGCACGACGAGCTCGACCCGGTCTTGGAGGAGCTCGACGTGCTGTACGTCACCCGGATCCAGAAGGAGCGGTTCCCGGACGAGAACGAGTACCACCGCGTCGCGGGCGAGTACCAGATCGACGCCGAGACGCTCGAGGCCGCCGGGGACGACCTCACCGTGATGCACCCGCTCCCCCGCGTCGACGAGATCGCGCCCGACGTCGACGAGACCGACCACGCGCGCTATTTCGAGCAGGCGCACAACGGCATCCCGGTCCGGATGGCGCTGCTCGACACCTTACTGGAGAACGCCGAAGGCGACGAGGGGACGGAGGTGGACCGATGAGCGACCACGAGCTCCGCGTCTCGAAGATCCGCGACGGGACCGTGATCGACCACGTCGAGGGCGGGCAGGCGCTAAACGTCCTCGCGATCTTGGGCATCGACGGCTCCGAGGGGTTCGGCGTCTCGGTCGGCATGAACGTCCCGTCCGACCGGCTCGGCCGCAAGGACATCGTGAAGGTCGAGGACCGCGAGCTCTCCCAGTCCGAGGTCGACGTGCTCTCGCTCATCGCGCCGGAAGCGACGATCAACATCGTCCGCGACTTCGAGGTCGTCGAGAAGAACCGCGTCACCCGCCCCGACGGCGTGACGGGCGTCCTCTCCTGTCCGAACCGCAACTGTATCACCAACGCCGGCGAGCCCGTCGAGACACGGTTCGACGTCGTGGCCGACGGGGTGCGCTGCGACTACTGCGCGACGATCCTGCGCTCCGACATCGCCGACCACATCGACGTGTGAGGCGGCGAGCGCCGCGGGCCGCCTCTCTCGGGGCCGATCCCCGCTCGGTCCGGTAAGTTTTAGCGCCCGCCGTTCCAACTGCCGCGTATGAGCAAGAAAGCCAAGCTCGTCCTCGTGCTGTCGCTCGTCGCGCTCGCGTACTTCCTGTTCGCCGGCGACAAGGAGCCGGTCGAGATCGAGTAACCGCGCGACGTCGCGCCCGCGCCCTCCCCGAACCGCACCGACGACCGAGCGGCAGCGCAGACTGACCCGCAGCCGCGGTCGACCGCCCGATACCGTCCGTTTTTACCGACCAGTCCCGTAGCCGGGCCCATGTACGGGGTCGTCACGCGGAACGCCGACGAGGTCGCGATGGAGCCGTTCGACCTCGGCTTCTACGAGGTGAAAGACGTCACGGGGCGGGCGGCCGAGCCCCTGCCGAACGCCGTGAACATGGTGTCGTGTTTCGGCGACAACGCGGCCGCGAGCGAGGACAAAGACCTCGTCCCAGTCGACGAACGCGGCGAGCCGGCGACCCGCGACCGCGACTACTTCGATTGGGCGTACATCTGCCCGACCCACCCCGAGTACCGCGAGGGACTCCTCGAGATCATCGCGGACTGCGCCGCCGAGAACGATGACGTGCGCCTCGACGACGTGGGGTTCCCCCGCGAGGGGTTCTGTCACTGCGACCGCTGCGAGCGCCTGTTCGCCGAGAGCGACCGCGACGACTTCGCCGACTGGCGCGCGGACGTCATCACCGAGTTCGTCGCCGAGGCGGCCGACTTCGTCCCCGGCCGCCTCCTGCTCACGCTGTACCCCGACCCCTACCCCGACCACCTCTACGAGCGGGCCGGCCTCGACCTCGACCGCCTCGCCGATCACGTCGACGAGTTCGTTGTCCCGCTGTACGACACCGAGTACGCGACGACTTACTGGTTGGAGGCGATCGCTCGCGGGTTCCGCTCGCGGCTCGGCGGCGACTACGACGTCCACGGCGCGCCGCCGGAGACGCCGTTCTCGCTGGAGCTGTACGCGGTCGAGGTGGACGTCGACGACCTGATCCACGCGACCGGGGTCGCCGAGACGTACGCGAAGGACGTGTTCTTCGGCTACGACGCGAACAACGCGGCCGCCGCGATCCGCCGGAAGAACGCCGACTCCCGCGACGGCGAGGTCCACCGCCCGGACTGACCGCGGGCTCGACCGTTCTCTCGCGGTCCCGTGAACGAGGGTTTATATACGGCCACGGTCCACCTGTACTCGACCGGCCGCCGGCGCGCGACACAACCGGTCGTCTCGCGTTCGCGCGAGGCGGTCGCCTTTCAACGTCCGCGCCGTAGCGGCGGTCGTCCGACACCGATGAGCCGTCGGCTCGCCGTGTCTTTTTACCGATCGACTTCTCCCATGATCGTGTCGAGACTACCGAGCGCGGCGATCAGGTCCGGTATCGATTCCCCCTCGGCCATCTCCGGGAGCGTCTGGAGGTTCGAGAACGACGGCCCGCGGATCTTGAACCGGGCCGGCTTGTCCGTGCCGTCCGCGCGGATGTAGATGCCGAGCTCGCCTTTCGCGCCCTCGACGGCGCGGTAGATCTCCGTGTCTTCGTCCGGGCGAATCGTGCGCGGCACGTTCGACTGGACGGACCGCTCGTCCTCGGGCCAGTCCTCGAGCAGGTCGACGCACTGCTCGATGATATTCGCGGACTCCTCGACCTCGCGCACACGGACGAGGAGCCGACTGTAGTTGTCGCAGCCGTCCTCGGTGATGACGTCCCAGTCGAGTTCGTCGTAGTACCCGTACGGGTCGTCGCGCCGGAGGTCGTAGTCGACCCCCGAACCGCGGACGACCGGACCGGTCGCGCCGTAGCTCTTCGCGACCTCCGGCGGGAGGACACCCGTGTCCACCGTGCGGAGCTGGAGGATCTCGTTCCGCGTGAGGAGGTCGTGGTACTCCTCGATGCGGCGCGGGAGGCCGTCGAGGTACTCGCGGATCGTCGAGAGGAACTTCCCTCTGGGCTCCGGGAGGTCCCACGCGAGGCCGCCGAGCCGGAAGTAGTTGAACATCAGCCGCTGTCCCGTGAGTTCCTCTAAGATGTCTTGGACGCGCTCGCGCTCCTGGATGGCGTACATGAACGTCGCCGTGAAGTCGCCGATCACGTCGAGCGCGTACGCGCCCATCGCCAGCATATGCGAGAGGATCCGGCTGAACTCCGCGGCCATCGTGCGGACGACCTGCGCGTACTCGGGCACCTCGATGTCCGCGAGGTCCTCGGCGACCCGGGCGTACGCCCACTCGTTGAGCAGCCCCGCGCCGCCCCAGTCCCATCGGTCGGGGTACGGCATGATTTGGTGACGGTACGTCCCGGACTGCGCCATCTGCTCCTCGCAGCGGTGGATGTAGCCGATGTCGGGCTCGACGCCGACGACCGTCTCGCCGTCGAGCGTGACCTGGAGGTGTAAGACGCCGTGAGTCGCCGGGTGGTGCGGGCCGACGTTGAGCAGCATGGTGTCGCTGCCGGTGGCGGACGAGGATCCCGGCTCGATCGGCTCGTTCTCGGAGAGCGCGGCGATCTGCGGCTGGTCCTCGTCGTAGTCCATCGACAGCGGATGCCCCTGCCACGTCTCTGGGAGGAGGATCCGGCGGAGGTCCGGGTGGGCGTCGTACTCGATCCCGACGAGGTCGTACGCCTCGCGCTCGTGCCAGTCCGCGGTGCGGAACACGGGGGCGGCCGACTCGGAGATCGGGTCGCTCTGGTCGGCCGGGACCACGACGCTGAGCTCCCGGGTCGGGTCGTCGTAGGAGCGCAGGTGGTAGATCGACTCGTACCGGTTCTCGTACTCCTGTGCCGTGACGCACGCGAGGTGGTCGTACCCCCGCTCGTCCCGCAGCGTGGTGAGGGCCTCTCGAACGGCGTCCGGGCGAACTCTCGCCGCGGGGGCGTTCAGGTGCGTCTCGCGCGCCGTGACCAGCTCGCCGATCGACGAAAACGGATCCGCCGTCTCCTCGCCGTCCTCGTCGCCTTCGCGCAGCAGCTCTGTCGACATACCGGAAGCAACGCGAGCGCAGGACCCGAGGCTTCTGCCGGCTCAGTACGGGTATTTATCAAACCGCCGTCGTCATTGTCCGGCGTGAAGTACCTGCGCCTCGAACTCCGGTACCCGCCGGAGCTCCTCCATCCGATACACCGATTGGTCGACGAGTCGGCGGCCATCGATCGGGACGTACTCCTTCACGGCAGCCTCTTCGACGAGACCGCGGACACCTTCCTGTTCTACGTGGAGGGGGACATCGACGTGTACGTCGACGCGCTGCGCTCCGTCGACCGCATCCGAGAGTTCGAGGTCACTCGGATCGACGGGTCGGGATACTACGTCTTCCTCACGCAGCGACGCGACGACATCGACGACGCGATGTTCGGGTCGCTCCGGCGGACCGGGATCGTCGTCGTCCCGCCGATCGACTTCCGTCCGGGCGGCGTCGCGCGGCTGACGATCCTCGGCGACCACGGGCCGCTCCGGGAGGCGCTCGCCGCGCTCCCGGACCGGATCGAGAGCGAGGTCCTCCGCGTCGGCGAGTACGACTGGCGTCAGCACCTCTTCGATCCGGGACTCACGGACCGGCAGTTCGACGCGGTCGCGGCCGCCGTTGAGTGCGGCTACTACGAGTCCCCGCGCGCGGCATCCGTCGCGGAGGTCGCCGACCGGATCGGCGCCTCGCCGAGCACAGCCTCCGAACACCTCCGGAAAGCCGAGTCGGCGGTGATGAACGCGTTCATGCGACTGCGCGACGTGGCCTGAACGCGCGCGACGGACGGCACTCTCGCACGAGGCCGCCGCCGACCGCGGATCCCCTCAGTGAACGCTCCGGTCGTCGCTCGTGTCGATCTCCTCTCTCGGGTCCGCGTTGCCGAACTCGGGCGTCGGCCCATCGCCCGGCTCAGCCCAGTCGACCGCGTTTCGAAGCACCTGCCGGACATCCTCGTCGTAGTAGATCGGATACGTCTCGTGGCCGGGCCGGAAGTAGAACACCCGCCCGTTCCCGCGGCGGTAACAGCAGCCGGAGCGGAACGTCTCGCCGCCCTCGAACCAGGAGGTGAAGACGAGCGTGTCCGGCGCGGGGACGTCGAACCGCTCGCCGTACATCTCGGCCTCGTCGAGCTCGATCGTCTCTCCGATCCCGTCGGCGATCGGGTGGCTCGGTTCAATGGTCCAGAGCCGCTCTCGCTCGGCGGCCTCGCGCCACTTCAGCGAACAGCTGGTCCCCATCAGCCGCTTGAAAATCTTCGAGTAGTGCGCGGAGTGGAGCACGAGGAGGCCCGTCCCGTTGAGGACGCGCTCGTGGACGCGGTCGACGACCGCGTCACGGACCTCGTCGTGGGCCGCGTGGCCCCACCAGACCAGCACGTCGGTGTCGTCTAAGACGGCCTCGGTGAGCCCGTGCTCCGGGCCCTCGTCGAGGGTCGCGGTGCGGACCTCGTGGCCGCCCTCCTCCAGCGCGTCGGCGACGACGGCGTGGATGCCGTCGGGGTAGACGTCGGCGACGACTTCGCTCTCGCGCTCGTGTCGGTGCTCGTTCCAGACCGTGACGCGTGCCATACGCGGGGTCGACGCCGGACCGACTTGAGCGCTCGCCTCGGCCGTCGCCGACCGACCGGAAAACACTCGTCGGTGGCGAGACAGGGCTGGACATGGCAAGTCCTCGTCAGCTGTACCGCCGCGCCGACGACTGGGCGCGCGGGCTCTCCAGAGTTCGGTACGCTCTCCTCACCGGAGCCGTGGTGACTGCCTCGGTTCTCGCCGTCGGCGTCCTCCTCGACACGTCGACGATGGTTCAGGCGGTCACGATGGGCATTACCATGGCCGTCCTCTACTACGCGTTCGACGTGAACGCGGAAGACGACTGACTCCGGCGGGCGCGGTAGGAAAGGCAGCTCAGGCGGTCGCTTCGGCGTCGGCGAGCCGCTCGGCCAGGTACGCCGCGATGGCGGCGTCTTCCTCCTCGACGAACCGCGCGAGCTCCTCGCCGTCCGGCGACTCGACGACGACCGTCGGGATCAGCTTGATCTCGTACGCCTCGACAAGTTCGCCCTCTTTCCCGTCCGGCCCCTTCGTCACCGGGTACGCCTCGATTCGATCGTCCGGGACGCCGGCGGCCGCGAGTGCGGCGCCGAACTCGGGAAGCTGTCGCTGACAGTCGCCGCACCAGTCGCCGCCCCACACTTTGAATACGTAGTCGTCCGCCGCGAGCGCGTCGAGCACGGAGTCGTCGAACGTGTCCGCGTCGGCCTCGTCCGCGGGCGCGAGCGTTTCGAGTGACATAGCGTCCCGTTGGTCGCCGAGCCACGTAAACGGCGCGTCGGTGGCAATGGCAAACTCGGCTCGGGACCGACGACGACGCACCGTCGAGTTCGCGTACACTCTCGCTCTCCGTCGTCGACCATGGACCGACTGCCGACACCCACGAAGCCCCACACGACACCGCACCTCTCACCTCCCTAGCCTCGTCGCTGGCGGCGGAAGCCGCCAGCGACTCCCTCGCGCGTGCTGACTCGCGGCTGCCGACAGCGGCCGCTCGCAGGCACGCGCCACCGCATCTATCTCCGTATCTCCGGGGTGCGGTCACTGCTTGTCAGCACACTCGGTCGCTGCGTCGAGATTTATTCGGAGAGTCCGTCGTCGCGGTCGACATCGCTTGCCGGAGTCCGCGGGGCCTTTTTGTCGCGACCGCCTCCATCCGAGTAATGGACGACGACATTCTGTCGACGCTCGGCTCGCCGCTGGTGCGGGTCGACGCGCCCGCGGGGACGACGGTCGCGGCGAAGGTCGAGTCCCGCAACCCGGGCGGCTCGGCGAAGGACCGCCCCGCGCTGTACATGATCGAGGCCGCCGAGGCGGCGGGCGAGATCGAGCCGGGCGACCGCATCGTCGAGCCCACGTCGGGCAACACCGGCATCGGGCTCGCGATGGCCGGCGCGGCGCGCGGCTACGACGTCACCCTCGTCATCCCCGAGGGGAAGTCGATCGAGCGCCGCCGGCTAATGAAGGCGTACGGCGCGACCGTCGAGCTCGTCGACGGCGACATCTCGGACGCGAAGGACCGCGCGGACGAGATCGAGGGCGAACCGAACACCGTCCGGCTCCGCCAGTTCGAGAACCCGGCGAACCCCCGCGCCCACTACGAGACGACGGGACCGGAGATACTCGACCAAGTGGGCGACCGCACCGTCGACGCGCTGGTCGCCGGGGTCGGCACCGGCGGGACGATCACCGGGATCGGCCGCCGGCTGCGCGAGGCCTTCCCGGACGTGCGGATCGACGCCGTCGAGCCCGCGGACAACGCCGTGCTCTCCGGGGAGGCGCCGAGCGTCGACGGCTTCCAGGGGATGGGTCCGGGGTTCGTCTCGCCGAACCTCGACGTGGACCTGATCGACGAGGTCCACACGGTCGAGCTGGCCGACGCCGAGGCCGAATGCCGCCGGCTCGCCCGCAAGGAGGGCATCCTCGTCGGCCAGTCGTCGGGGGCATCGAACCTCGCGGCGAAGGATGTCGCGGCCGAGCTGCGCGAGAGCGGCGCCTTCGACGGCGAGGAGCCGCTCGTCGTCACCGTCTACTGGGACAGCGGCGAGCGGTACCTGACCGCAGGCACCTTCGATGACGAGTGACTGCCCCGCCGGCCGACCCACCCGGGAGTTGATTAGCGTCCGGCGCGCAGATCCGTCGTGAACACGCGCGCTGAACCGACGGAGCCGTCCGACGGCGACTCGGCGGGCTCGCCCGACGCCCCGGACCGACGCTTCGACGGGCCGTGGCTCGCCGCGCTGACCGCCACCGTCGCGGGCTGGACGCTCCTGTACGCGCTCGACTGGGCGCTCTTGACCCCCGAGACGCCCGTCGGCGCGGCGGTCTCGTTCGCGTACGGGTACCTGCTCGCACCGCTGGCGACCGCGACCATCCTGCTCGACGCACTCTCGCTCGCCGAGCGGGGGGTCGCCGACCTCGGTGTCTTCAAGTGGGTGTACGCGCTCGCCGCGCTCCCCGCGCCCCCGGTCGCCGCGCTCTACTATGCGCACCGCGAGTGGCTGAAGCCGGACGATGAGACCCTCCTCGGAGGGCCCTGATGTCGGCCGATCGGCCACCTGAGTCGACCGACCCGGACGCGACCCCCGGCGCGGTCGCCGGCCTCGTGACGGCTCCCGAGGGCGGTGCCCCGCCCGTCGGGCGCGAGGCGGTCGAGATCCGTCCGGACGGGATTGAGGGGGACCGCTACCGGCGCGGCGACGGCCACTTCCAGCTCGACGGCTGCGCGGTCACCCTCGTCGCCGCGGAGGCGCTCGCCGCGGTCCGCGAGGAGACCGGCGTCGACGTGCGCGACGGCCGTCACCGCCGGAACGTGGTCGTCGAGGGGTTCGGCGCGGGGATGGACCCGCTCCTCGGCGCGACCGTCGCCGTCGGCGACGCGCTCCTGCGACCGACTCGCCGGAGGCCGCCGTGTGCGCACCTCGAGGAGCTCGCCGGCCAGGACGGCCTCGCGTCGGCGCTCCGGAACCGCGGCGGCCTCTGTTGTGACGTGGTCGAACCCGGTCGCGTCGCGGTCGGCGACGCGGTGACGGTCCGCGAGGCTGATCCGCGGACCGCCGGCGCGGCCATCGCGGGGCGCCTCGCGGAGCGGTCGTCGAGCGGTCACGAGTAGCGAACGCGGCCCGTCGAGTTCCGACTCGCCCTCGAACAGCGGATGTGCGTGTCACTCACACCCGCGCTTCGGACTTTAGACGCTCGAAGCCGGAGAGAGCGGTATGAATAGAACCCGTCGCGCGGCGCTGGCCGGAATCGCGGCGGTCGGCGGCGCGTCCCTCGCCGGCTGCGTCGGGACCCCTGCGACGGACTCTGCCGGTCGAAGCGCCGACGAGTCGGACGGCGAGTCTCCCCCGCCGACGGTCGACGACGGCTATCACCTCGCGTACGAGGCCGAGTCGCTCGTCTCCGAGTCGCTCGACGGCGGCGTGAGCAAGGACGGGATCCCCTCGGTCGACGACCCGATCTTCCGTCCGATCGCGGAGACGGATCCGCCGGGCAACGAGCCGGTGTTCGGCGTCGTCCGCGGTGGCGAGGCGAAGGCGTACCCCCGCCGCATCCTCTCGCACCACGAGATCGTCAACGACGAGGTCGGCGGCGAGCCGGTCGCGGTCACGTACTGTCCGCTCACCGGGATGGCGCAGGGGTTCCACCGCGGCGACACGACGTTCGGGGTGTCGGGGCGACTCGTCAACTCGAACCTGATCATGTACGACCGGGCCACCGACAGCTGGTGGCCCCAGATGCTCGCCACCGGGATCGATGGGCCGATGGCCGGCGAGACCCTCGACGAGTTCAGCGTCGCGTGGACGACCGCGGGCGACTGGGCGACGCGACATCCCGACTCGCTCCTCATGACCGAGGAGACCGGTTACGTCCGCCGCTACGACGAGGACCCCTACGGGAGCTACGTGCCGCTGAGCGGCTACTACTCGCGGAACGGGACCCGGTTCCCGGCGCTCGCGTCCCCGGAGGCGGGCCACGCCAAGTCGGTCGTCGTCGGAGCGCGGACCGAGACGGGCGCGGTCGCGTTCGACGAGGCGACGCTGCGCTCGGAGCGCGTCCTGACCGGGACCGTCGGCGACGGCGGCGCTGCCGTCGTCGCCGTCGCGGATCAGACCCTCTCGACCGGCCACGTCTACCGGAATCCCGATAGCGCCGCGGTCGAACCGGACGGCGACGAGTACCGGGTAAACGGCGAGGATGGGTTCGCGGCCGCGGACCTGCCGCTCGAACGACTCCTCGCGTTCGACGCGATGTGGTTCGCTTGGGCGGGCTTTTATCCGGACACCACGTTCGTCGGCGAGCACACGGGGGCCGGCGATGGCCGCTGAGACCGCCGCCCCGGCGGAATCGGCGCGCACGTGGCTCGTCGGGCTGGTTCGTCGGACGGCGTTCGCCGTCCGCGCCGCTCTCAGCCGACGCGACGGTCGGGCGACAGCCGTCACCGTCGCCGCCGCCTATCTCGTGGCGTACCACCTCGGCCTCGGCCACCTCGGCCTGCGCGCCGGCGCGGTCGTCTCGCGGCCCCGGTTCGACCTCGTCGTCGTCGAGGATCCGGTCGCGCTGGCGACGCGTCGCGTCGCGCCGTTCCAGTACGAGCCCGTGGCGCTGCTCTCCGCGGGGCCGGTCGAGTACCTCTTCGCCCCCGTCAACGCCGTCGTCGGGCTCGCGCTCGCGGGGCTCGTCGGCGTCACGCTCGCCGTCTCCGTCGTCGCGTGGCGCGGGCCCGCCGCCTGCCGGATCGGTGCCGGCGCGGGCGCCGCCGCGGGCCTCCCGGGAATCCTCTCGGGGGTCGCCTGCTGCGGCCCCGCCTTCCTCGCGGTGATCGGCGTTCAGGCGTCGGCGGGACTGCTCGCCGCGTTCCGGTGGTTCCTGCCCGCGTCCGTCGCCGGGCTCCTCCTCACGCTCCTGTGGGTTGGGAGTCAGGTGGACCCGGCGGCCGCGCGCTGACCCCGCACCCGGACGGCTCGCGGCCTGCCGAAACCGAAAGGGTTGACGCCCGACCGCCCCGAGGAGTCGCCCGTGACTGTCGGATGAACTGGCGGTACCGCCACACGGTGTTGACGCTGTGTATGCTGGCGTTCTTCGTGACCTACTTCGCCCGGCTGGCGATCAGTCCGGTCGTCCCCCTCATCATCGACGACTTCGGCGTCTCGAACACGGCCGTCGGGGTCGCGCTTTCGGGGATGTGGTTCGCCTACGGCCTCTCGCAGTTCCCGAGCGGGATCCTCGCCGACCGGTACGGCGAGCGTCGGGTGATCCTCGTCGCGGTCGGCGGGACGACGACGATGAGCCTGCTGCTGGCGGCGGTTCCGATATTCCCCGCGTTCGTGTTGGCGGCGGTGCTCTTGGGGCTCGCGGCGGGTCTCCACTACGCCGTGGCGACAACGCTGCTCTCGCGGACGTTCGACGACCTCGGCACCGCGGTGGGGATCCACTCGCTGGGCGGGCCGCTGGCGGGCCTGATCGCGCCCGTCGCCGCAACGTGGGTCGGCGTGCGCTACGGGTGGCGGCCCGGCGTCGCGCTGGCCGCGCTCGTCGGGGTGCCAATTTTCCTTCTGTTCGCGCGACGCGTCCGCCCGACCGAACCGCGTCGGCCGGAGCAGCCGATGGCCGAGCGGCTCCGGCTCGGCCCGCTGTTCGAGTTGGTCGGGCGGCGCGAGATACTCGTCCCGCTCGCGGTGGCGACGCTCGGGACGTACGTCGCGCAGGGCGTCATCTCCTTCCTGCCGACGTTCCTCGTCGAGTTCCGCGGCTACTCGCCGGCGTTCGCCGGCGGCGTCTTCTCCGCATTCTTCGTCGTCCGAGCGGGGGCGCAGGTCGGGCTCGGTCGCCTCTCCGACCGGTTGGGACGCGACGCGAGCATCGCCGCGTCACTCCTCGGCGGGGCGCTCGGACTGGGCTCGCTGGTCGCGCTCCCCGACCTCGTCCGACTCCCGGTCGCGGTCGGCCTGCCGGCGCTCCCGACGACCGTCGGGCTCGGCGTCGCCGTGTTCCTCGCCGGCCTCGGCTCCTCGTTCTTCTCCGCCATCGACCCCCGGTTCATGGACGCGCTCGGCGACGCAGAGCGGGGGGCCGGCTTCGGACTGATCCGGACCGTCTACACCGTGATCGGTTCGGCCGGCTCAGTCGGCGTCGGGCTCGTCGCCGACGTCCTCGGCTGGGGCGCGTCGTTCGCGCTCATCGCCGGCCTCTCGGGCGTCTCGTTTCTCGTCATCTCGACGAACGCGCTCGTCGGCGAGGGGCGGTGAAGCGTCGCCGACGCCGTTACCCTCCCCCGCCGATCTACGCCGCCGCCTACCTCCGTTGAACCGACCCGTCACCCGACGTATCGCCGCCTCGTCGTGCGCTCGCCGTCCGGGTCGTACACTGCCACGACTTCCCCCTCGTCGTCGAGGGCCGGAGCGTCTCGACCGAGGTAGTGGTCGGCGGCCGAGTTCGCGCCGCTCCCGACGTGGACGGTCAGCGTCTCCTCGGGGTCGAGCGTCGCGCCCGGGAGATCGTCGCGCTGCCCGTCGAAGTCGATGACGTAGCCCGTCAGATCGATCGGGTCGTCGGCGATGTTCCGGAGCGTCACCGACTCGTCGAGCGCGTCCCCCGTACCGTCGCCGACCCCGCGTCGACGGCGTCGATGACGAGCCCGTCCGGTCTCGCCTCCGCGGCGAAGGCCGTGATGTCGGCCAGCGTGTACCCGTCGGTCGGCGTCGGCTGCGGGAGGCTCGGCTCCCAGTCGTCGGGCGCGGCGTTGGGGTAGGCAGTCTCGTCGGCCTCGATGAGCGTCTCCGCGACGATCCGACTGCCGACCGCGCCGAGCCGCTCGCCGTCCTGCTGATAGTCGGCCTCGGCGAGCACGTAGTACCACAGCGGCGAGTCGGGGTCGGCGCCCCGGCCGTGCGCCCGGAGCGTCCGCATGATCGCCGACTCGTCGCCGAACGCCTCGTTCCGGATCGGGTCGTACCCCACCCGGGCGGCCACGTCCTGTCCGGAGCCCAGCCCGAGCGCCTTCCCGCGGCGGAGGTTCCGGACGGCGAGCGATCTGTCGCCGGACACCGGGAGTTCGAACAGCGCCGGCGCGAGGAGGGGCTCGATCTTCCGCGAGGGCTGGTAGTCGCCGTCGCCGGTGTCGAGCAGTCGGGACCAGTCGACGACGAGGTCGCTCGACACCGGCCCCCCGCCGCGGAGGTGCCGGTCCTCCTCTCCGGAGTCGGTCGGGAACAGCGACACCTCGCCGACCTCGTCGTTGACGTCGAACGCATGTAGGATCATGCTGTGGCCGAACCGGTGCGCGGCCCCGCCGAACTCGACCGGGATCGCCGGCGGGCGCCCCGCCGGGAGGAAGAACTGTCGGCCGCGCTCCTCGATGTCGGCCAGGACGTAGCGGTCGTAGATCCGCGGGAGGAGGTCGTGTCGCACGACCCACTGGTAGTGCCACCTGACGAGCCGCTGCGCGGCTTCGAGGACGGACTCGTCCTCTTCGACGAGCGAGGAGCCGGGGCCGCGCAGGTGATCGACGATCCGGTTGTGGAAGTTCGCGAACGCGAGTTGGAGCTGCGAGACGACGACGTTCTCGTCGTTCCGCGGGTCACCGATCACTGCCGTGCCCTGCTCGTTCCGCTGGAGGTCCGTCCCCGGCGGTCCGAAGGCGCCGCCGTCGCCGTCCCCCTCCGCCGCGACCGCCTCGCCGGTGAGCAGCTTGCGCTCGTCCGCGTCGTGGTCGTAGAGGAACGGCGCCGCCTCGGCGTTGGTCCGGTAGAGCGAGTCGAGGTCGAGCGCGGGCGTCCGGAAGTTCCGGAGCGCGGCCGGGTCGTTGCGCCGGTCGATGTCCGAGGTCGGGTCGAACGTGATGTCGTGGTCGACGTACTGGCCGAAGATGCCGTAGCCGGCCGGGGTCTCGGTGTCGCCGACCGGGTCGTCGGGCGTCTCCATCATCGGCGCTCCGGCCTCGCCGTCGGTCCCGCCCAGCGTCCGGAGTAGGTCCCCGTCGCGGTCGTAGGGGTCCAGATCCGGGAACTGCGTGTAGAACCGGTGGCTCCGGACCGGGCCCGCGGCCGTACACGCGGCGTCGTTCATCCCGCGGTGTTCGCTGCCCCCGTGGAGCATGATGTCGCGCGCGTTCACCGTCAGGTGGAGCGTCGCCTCGCTCTCGTCTGGTCACTTCCGCCGTCGGACCGGCTCCTCGGTCCCGCCCTGCGCGGGGTTCCGCACGGTGAAGGAGACGTCGTCGAGGGCGGTGCCGCCGTCCGCCTCGAGGACGAAATCCCCGTCGGCTCCGGTCATCCAGTGGCCGATGCGGTCGCCGTCCCGCCGCTCGCCGATGACGATCCGCCCCGCCAGCGGCCGGGAGTCGTCGTCGACGACGCGACAGGTCACCTTGTTAGCAGCATCCATGTGTCCAGATGCCATATATAAATATTAAAAAGTTTTCTAAATGAACTTTCAATTTGTTTTCCGGATTATATTGCTGGCTTCGTGCCCGCCGATCGGTCGACGCGGTCGCGAGGGACCACGGCATGCCGGTCGTTCCCACGCGACCCGAACCTTCGAGTTCGCCCGGGGCCAACGCCCGCCGTGTACGACTACCACGCCCACACGAACTACTCGGACGGGGCGTTCCTCCGGTGGATGGTCGAAGCCGCCGCGGACGCGGGGCTCGACGGGATC
This sequence comes from Halorubrum miltondacostae, assembly GCF_041379815.1. Taxonomy (NCBI): domain Archaea; kingdom Methanobacteriati; phylum Methanobacteriota; class Halobacteria; order Halobacteriales; family Haloferacaceae; genus Halorubrum; species Halorubrum miltondacostae. The sequence goes on along the minus strand of NZ_JBEDNY010000008.1, from coordinate 932 downwards.
GGGTTCGCCGACCACTGTAACGTCTCGCCGGAGCCGACCGCGAGAGCGCACAAGCGCGCGTTCGGGTTCAACCTCGACCTGACCTACGAGCGCCGCCGCGACGCGATCGAGTCGGTCCGCGACGCCGTCGACGTCGACGTGTTCGACGCGGCGGAGATGGACTACGACCCGGCTCACGAGGGCGCAATCGCCGAGTTCCTCGACGAGGCGGCGTTCGACTACGCCGTCGGCAGCGTCCACGATCTCGACGGCGCAAACGTCCACACCCGCTCGCACTTCGCCGACAAACCAGAGTCCGAGCGTCGGGCGCTCGTCGACCGCTACTTCGAGAAGCTGGTCGCTTTGATCGAGTCGGAGCTGTTCGCGATCGCCGCCCACCCGGACCTGATCGAGCGCAACCCGCACCTCCGCGGGTTCGCGACCGAGGACCACTACACGGCGGTCGCCGAGGCGTTCCGCGACTCCCGGACCGTCCCGGAGATCAACGCCGGGCGGCTGCTCGACGACTACGGCCAGTTCCACCCGGCCCCCGACTTCCTCGACCGCCTCGTCGACGCCGGCGTCGGCGTGACGGTCGGGACCGACAGCCACGACCCCGACGTGATCGGTCCGCGGGTTCAGGAGATTGAGGCGGAACTCGACCGTCGCGGGTTGGAGCCGGTCGGCCTCGATCGGATCGTCGCGGACGCCTGACCGGAGCGGTCACGCTCGCGACGATCTGAACTGTAAAAAACGGTCCGCGTCGGCTTCGGCTCACGCCTCGTCGAACAACGCGAATCGGAGATTCGTTCGCTTGACGAAGCGATAGTACCTAGCGTAACTTTTGAAGATAATTGCCGAGATGATTATCGATCCAAGAGGCCGCGAAACTCAGCTGGTCTGTGAGCTTCTCAAAGAGTTCGGTGAGGAGAGCGCGGTATTCTGCCGCGCTC
>NZ_JBEDNY010000007.1:0-198807 GCF_041379815.1 Halorubrum miltondacostae | reverse complement strand
ATCGATGCGAATTAGGTATCCGGATGATCGATGCGAATTAGGTATCCGGATGATCGATGCGAATTAGGTATCCGGATGATCGATGCGAATTAGGTATCCGGATGATCGATGCGAATTAGGTATCCGGGATCGTTCCAGTCACAAACAGGATGACCCAGCAATCGCTGGAGTCGTACTTTATTGCTGTATGATGGCGGAAGCGACCGCAGGGAGCGTCCGAGCACCCACGACCAGTGGAACTCACGACCCTACCACCAGCGTGTGCCCGGTACCTGGACACACCGATCGCGACCACGCAGTGACTCGTGTTCCCAGCTGCTTGCAGTGACTCGAAATGGATCAGCGTTGACGGCGGCGCGGGAGCAAGAGTCACTGAACACTCTGTGATATGAACACGGGCACGTACACGTGTGGACGGCCAGTGACTCGCATCGCCCCACACCGCACCGCAGACACCACTCACAGCATTCTAATCAAGCTCACCGGCAACACCTCATAACCACCAAGAAACAGCTCCACCAAGACCTACTCAGGGAGATACGACTGCATAATCTCCATATCATCAAAATGCGGTGCCGCACGACCCCGACCCAGATCCTCCCGCATCGACTCAGTCAATCGCGTGGACACCGACGCAGCCGCGTGCGGAGTCTCAAAATGCAGCTCCGCTATCTCGACGGGCAGCCCACCCCAGACACGTGGCACACACGAGTCCTCCGAGAGGTGACAGTCATCAGCCACCGCTGCGAAGTCCACCGGATCCGAATGATAAATCACCTCCTGCCGCACGTGGGCAGAGATGTCATCCGGACGGATATGATCATCCAGAGGATTCGGCTTGAGCCGGGGCGTACTTTTCCCCGTTCGGATCTCGAAGTCCCCAGTCTCTCGCATTACACAGAACCACTGATCATACACTCCCTCTCGCGGGTCAAGTGACCCGGGATACACGATACAATCATCCGGTAGTTGGTAAAATTCAGATTCACTTACCATGTCTACTGTTACCGGATCACGTGGTATAAGACTTACATGGAAATTCGAGAGTAACTGAACAGAACACGGGTTACAAACCCATATACACCACAGAACACCACATTTCTACACAACAGTGATCGTGAGATCAGTGACGCGCCCCGACAGCCACTATTCTCGCGCGACATCCAACCGTTCTCGCGCGCACTGTGAGCGGATGACGCGCCAGTGACTCGCCCAGACACACCTCCCATAACCCGGTTGTTCCCGTGTTTTCACGGGTTTCACGCCCTCCAAACCCTTGTTTTGTGGTTCAGGAGGAAGGATTTTCTCGGGTGGTCGGGTCGGTGGTCTCGTCAGTGGTGGTGGCGCGGTGGTACCCCCAATTGTACAACACCGTTTTCCGTGTTGTGTCGGGTTAAACACCCTCTTTCTCGTGTTTCGCTTTTTGGCGGTGGCGATTTGTACAACCCCACCTTTGTTTGTTGACGGCTGTGAGGCTGGGCGGTGGTGACGCGGTCGGCGTCGGTGGACGGGCCGTGCCGTCCACCTACTTTTCAGAAAAGTTGGCTTACGGAATGGTAAGGCACATAGATATATAAGTCCTTTTGTAATAAGTATTATTTATTCTTATTACAAAGGGAGTATAGTTGTGGGGGAGCGTCACTCCCGCCTACTCTCACACGACTCAACAAACAAAGGTGGGGTTGTACAATTCTGGGTTTCGGGAGCGACCAGATCGGGGTAGCGGACGTGAGCGTCCACTCATTCAGTGTCTCGGGGTTGTACAATGCTGTGTGTCTGGGGCGAGTCACTGGAGTCGGGGAGCGACTTCCTGTCGTGATCTCACGATTCTGCCTGTGGGATTGACGACGGAGTTGGGGGTGTAGGGGTGCGCGCGAGAACTGGGTGGGTGCGCGTGAGGTTATGTTTCGAGATGGTTCAGTGAGAGTGTGGTGGGGTGGGGGCGTCAGTCTCGCCTACTCTCACACGACTCAACAAACAAAGGCGGGGTTGTACAATTCTGGGTTTCAGGAGCGACTCAATCGAGGTAGGGGGCGTGAACCTTCTTTCAGACGGTGTATTGGTGTTGTACAATGCTGTGTGTCTGGGGCGAGTCACTGGGTGGTGGTGGGGTCAGTTGTGTGAGGTGGTTGATCAGTTTGCTCTTGGTTTCTGTTTGATCTTTCTGAGTTTGGTACAATTTTGGTATCATCCCATGAAAGGTATATAAGTGAGTGTGAAATAAACACGAATATGCAAGTCAGATTTGTGGCTGATGAAGAACTGGTCAATAACTTTGACGCGACAATCGACTCGTCGCGTTCTGAGGCGCTCCGTAACTGTATGGAAGCGTCTGTGGCTCACGGCAAGCTGATCACCGAGGTCGACGTATCCGACCCAGAAACGTCGGGGGAATCCGGTGTGACTAACCACGACCTGCTGGTTGCGATCCAAAATGCCGGTACCCAGTCTCACAATCACGGCGGTTCCGCGTCCACCTCTGATGAGTATCAGGAGTACAGTGTAACAGACGAGCGAGTAACCGATGAGATGGCTGTTATCTTGGACGACTACGAGTCGGACGCGGATGTACTGCCGGATGCAGTGACACCTGATGACCGAGATGACGTATTGTCCCGTGACATTTTGAAACTCTGGTCAGACTACCAGAATCCGGACCGGAATTTCGTCCCATCGCTGAATCCGGATCACGTCCATGAGGATCATCGCCCGCAAGGGATGTCGCACGCGGTCGCACTCACTTTGGGTGTGCTGCGGTATAATGACAAAAGCACAGTGACAGCCAGCCAGATGGTGGACGTGGTTGCTGACGACCTCGGATGGACCAAGAATTACATGGAATCCAACGGGTTTGTCAGTGAGATTGAGGAGGCTGCGATAGAGAATCCGCTGAACGACTCGAAGTACATCACTGACGGACACACGCTCGATGATGTGCTGATCAGTGTAGCGGCGAAGGCTGACTCGGCACTGGACACGATTGAGACATCCTCATCGATCACCAGTATTGAGTCCGCGAAATCGACTCTTATCGACCATGCACTCACACTCGATGACCACAACGCGATGCATCGGATGGCGGACGGAGAATTCGAGAAGGTCACTAATGGTCTCGGGACACACCTACCGCCGTTAGTGCGTAACCGGAAGCAGGAGGTGTCGCAGTCGACCGTGGAGTCTGCGAGGCTGCGCGTGGATGACATGCGGCGGATGTTCAGCGAGTTTGATGATGTGGATGGGTTGAGCGAAATCCGTGAGGTTATGAATCGGATCTCGGACGCGGCGGATGATGTTCGGGGTGATCTGGATGAAAACACGCTGGACGACACGGATGTTAGCACCATCCTCTCTGAGATCGATTCGGTGGTGTCTGAGGCGGGGGTGGCTGCGGGCGAGGCAGCGGCTGATGAGTTGCAGGTGATGGTGTCGGATGTCGGTGACGCAGATGATGTCGAGGGCATTGAGGAGTCTTTGACCCGGGTTGTAGATGATGGGGAGGATGCGAAGACGATGGTTGATTCGTATGTGGATGACATGGCTGACGTGGATGTCAGCGAGGTCATGGCCGGGATTGATACTGCGGTGTCGGACGCGGCAGTGACTGCGGGCGAGGCAGTGACTGCGGAGATACAGGAGCTGAACACTGGATTCGATGCGGAGATGACGGTGGCGGAGAACGAGGAATTACTGGAGCGGATTGAGGGTCTTGCGGAAACTGCGCGGCATCTCGTAGAGGAGAACACGACGTATGATACGGATGTCAGCGAGGTCATGGCCGGGATTGATGAGGCTGTGGCTGGGGCTGAGGAGCGGCACAGTGAAGCGTTAGAGGTGGCTGTGGAGCGCGAGGCGGCAGCTGCGATGGAGGAGGATGAGATGTGGGCGCGGCGGGCGATGCGTGTGTTGGAGGTGGCTGAGATGGATGACTCTCCGATTTGGCGGGACGGCGTCGAAGCCTTCCTTGAGGACATGGTTGCGTACTTTGAGGCGATGCCGGATGCGGTGACTGATGAGACGGGCGATGAAACTGCGCTGCCTGTTGATGAGTTCCAGTCTCGGATGTGGGATCTGCCCGAGAAGAGTACTGTTGATCGTGCCATACAGAAGGCTAAGTACTCAATGTCGGTGGTTGAGATTGTTGAGCGACTGGATCTGGATGAGATTGAGGATCGCGATGAAGCCTATGATGCGGTATCCGAGATGTCTCTGGATGTGGTGCCTGATCGGTACCAAAAGGGTGACTCCCTGAATAAAGCGGCGTTAGAGCAGTCAATCAAACAGTATTCGATGTGTAGTGCTGGTACTCTGGACAGGATCTGCTTGCACGGTGGCGTGGATGAGGATTCTGAGTCGTTCCGAGAAGAGGTTGCGTGTGCGGTGTATGAGTATGAGTCGGCAGTGAATGGTGGGAGTGACAAGTGGGTAATGATAGAGGAGACTAAGCAAACACCGTCTTGGACACCGGGTGTGCTGCGCGTGGATATGCGTGAGTACACTGAGTTTGACGGGACGTTGGATCAGCGTCTGTGGCCGGATAGTACCGACTGGGAGTCGCGACTTCCGGATGACTCAGAGTCGGTGCCTGCGGAGTAAATCAGGCGGTTCAGTGACCCTGAGGTTAGTTGTGGAACTGGTCGGCGTGTTGGAGGGTGGCGTCCCAGTCGTCACTGACGTATGACCGGGTGGTGTCCAGTGATTTGTGTCCTGCGAGCTGCTCTTGGTGGAGAGTCACTGGAATCGGCGTGATTGTCAAAATAGTCGCAATAAATGGAGTAGGCGCAACAGGTGGACTCGGTGAAGAAGGAAGAATAGGTGGAATTAGGAGGTAATGAAGTCGAATGATGAATTCGGATAATGTGTAGAGATGAGCGATGCGGATGATGAACCCAGATAATGTGTAGAGATGAGCGATGCGGATGATGAATTCGGATAGTGGGTGGGGATAATGAGGACGGGAACTGAATATCCTAAAGATGCTGGGCTGATATTACTGTATCACTGTTATACGCGACCGTAGAGAGCGCCCTCTTGGGAGACACTAAGACACGCGCTACGTCGACGTCGCCTGTTCCGAGTCACTGGCGCAGGGTGTTATCCGGCGTACACGCATACACACGCCATGACCGACGAGGAGTGGAGCCGCCGCGAAGAAGTCCGAAGGCTCGCCGAAGAACATACCCACGAGGAACTTGAGCAGCTACGCCGCGACATCACCGACGAGATCCCAGACGCCACCGAACGGTAGAAGTCGCTACTGAGGTACAGACGCGAATTGGTGGCAGACGCAATCGCAAAAAAAAAGATCAGTAATCGCGCGGAACTGACTGGAACGTAACTTCAACGACACCGAGTTCGTCGCCGTCGATCGGTTCACGTCGATTCCAGTTGTTGGGGAACCTGGCTTCGCGCGCGATCTCGTCCCAGTCTTCCTCAGTGATTCCGGTGTGGCTCAAAATCATCTCGAAATTCGTTCCGCCACGGTGCTTAATCTCCCCAAATCCGCTTTCGAGTTTCGCGAGTGCCTTTTCCTCGATTTCGTTTTCAGACTCAAGGGGTCCAAAGCCGTTGATCGCAATGCGTCCTCCCACACTGAGAACATCGTAGGACTCCAGTTCCGGGTCGCCAAATCCGTCGGTGTTCGTATATTCGTCTCGCGTGATCACGGTGCCCTTCTCGTTGCGGCTCCAGAATCGGATGGTAGTTTCGTTCGTGTCGACTGTGTAGAGGGAGTTCCAGTCGTCTGTTCGTTCCGGTTCGATACTGTCGAACCAGTTGATTTCTTTGCCCATTGTATATCGGACCGAGGTCGTTCCGTGCTTAGTGGTTGTGCGCTTACCCCGAATCGCCTGTCTATGTGACCAGCTTGATACACTGAATAGAGCCGGTCTCTCGGGTCCCAGATCTTGTTTCACATTCTTATGGAGAGCAGCCATTGGTGTTCGGTTAAGCATTGGACGGCCTCATGAAGGCTTCAGCCACTCGTTCACTGAGTAAGAGCCGCGATTTCTCTGGTTGGCTGGCGTCACGAAACATCAGTTCCGACAGGTTCGGCGGTGGATGGCCGAACGACTGGGCCAGATCTTCGAGAATGAGCTGGGCGAGAGACCGGAAGGTCTTCGCCCAGCGTTCTCGGGGAAACACGATTTCCGGGAACAGCTCCTGAAACACCCCGAGTAAGGCTCTGCTGACCGTCAGCGTCAGCAGAGCCGCCACCACTAACAGCTCGACGATCGCTGGATCACTCGTCTGGAATTTCCCCAGCCCATACAGCGACTTCAGTTCCCGGAACAGCAACTCCACTTCCCACCGCAACCCGTACAGCGCCCCGACCTGCCTCGGAGTGAACTCATCGGGCAGATTCGTCACGTACAGGTGGTAGTCGTCGGTGTCCTCGTTGCGGACACCGACGACGCGAAACTCCATCGAATCGGTTGACTGCTTCCCAGCGTATGCCCGCCGTTTGAACTCGATCTCCACGGTTACGTCGATGAGCTCCCGACTAAGATCTCCTAGAACGTCCCGAAGACGACGCTTCGGCAAGGAAATGGCGCGCCCGCGCCATTTCCGCCGCTCTCCGACGATCAACGGATTTGCGTTCGACTTCAGCCGAGTCAGGAAGAACCCGCCGTTCTCTTCGATCAACGCGAACCGGCGGAAACTGTAGAAGCCCAGATCGAAGAGTAACAGCCGGCCTCGCAGCCAACTCCCGGTGCGGAGTTGGCTGCTCTCGTGGGTGCGTTCATCGGTGAGCTGGAACTGCTCGATCGTCTGCTTGGTCGCGTTCTGCACGAGGTGGAGTTTCGCGCCGGATTGATTCGCGTGAGTCGCGGGGAACGCATCGAGAAGCCGATGCAACCTGAACACGGTTGCATCGGCGATCAGCACCTCTCGGAACAACTCGAACTGCGGCGCGATCGTGTGAGGAACCGCGACCTCCTCGAGCGCGTGCTCGAGGAGGTCGCTCAACAGTGCTGCGAGGGCTGGCGTGAATCGATCGTAGAAGCTTGAGCGGGCAACGGTCTGGTTGGTTGCTGCGGAGTATGCACGCTGAAATCCGGCGATGGTACGGGCTTCGCCGTCGACGGCGAAGCCCATGATCAGCGTCCAGACGAGCATCGTGATGTCGATCTTCCGGTCACGCTGGACGACATCGCGCTCGCGCGCGATGTCTTCGATAAGCTCGGCAGGAAACAAGGAAGTCAACCGCCGTCGTATGAGATCCGGGGAGAGTTGGTTTAGCACATTCTCTCCCCACGCGGTCTACAACGATAACTTCGTCAACAGAGCGCTGTCTGTCGGTTTCCCCGCTTAACCGAACACGGATGGACGGTTCCCCATACGTGAACATGAACACCGTTCGAAGTGACTCGGGGAGTAACATATGCACCGCAATGAGGAACACGCCAAGCCCAGTCAGTATCATCTCATCTACTGGCTTGTCATGTACAGATGCCGGTAGCACTCCACTCATTATAGTGGCGCAATTGAGGAGGGTTAAAAACATCAAAAAATCAGTCGCTCCCGTTGGAATTGCATATTCAGAGCTTTGTTGAAACCCTCATTGACTGATGATTTAGCGGGCTATGCTGAATACAGAGCGTTAGCCTTGTTTAGACGCGATGTGGATCGGATGAACCGGTCATTATCCGGAAAACGAGATCGAACAGAGAGGCTCTCACAGACAAATCTTGTTCAGCTGGTACAGATACCAGCACACGTTATCGGGGGCGTCTAAACAAGGGCGGCGCCAGGTAAACTCGGCGGAAAAGAGGAATAGAGAGATGATGAAGTCGGATGGTGGATGGGAATAATGAGGACGGGAATTGAATTTCCTAAATATACTGGGCTGAAATCACCGTATCGCTGTTATGCGAAACCGTCGGAAGCGCCCTCTTGGGAGACACCAAGATACACGCTACGTCGCTTGTTCCGAGTTACTGGCCAGGGTGTTCATCGAGCGTGCACGCATACACACGTCATGACTGACGGGGAGTGGAGCCGCCGCGAAGAAGTCCGAAGGCTCGCCGAAGAACATACCCACGAGGAACTTGAGCAGCTGCGCCGCGACATTGAGGCTGAGATCCCCGGCGCCACCGAGCGGGAAGCGTCACTGCTCCAGTATCGAAAGGAATTGGTGGAAGACGCAATCGGCGAGAAGGGGGATTCGGTGGAGAACGACACTGAAAACGAATGGGGTTCGGGTACACCATAGTACAACTGTAAGTCGCCGTATCGAGTCGTCTGTGCGGTGTTATCGGGTTTTCTGATCTCCCTACTTTCAGTGAATGTTTCGGGGCGTGTTGGAAGTCACTGCCAACACCATATGAGGTTATTCAACGCCGTCACGGAGCTGCTGATCGAGCCACGGATCATCACCATATCTTTCGCGCACGACCTCCTCGATCTCATTCGTAATCGCGATTCCCGCGTAATTGCTCACCCCAAGTTCTGTCGCAGCCATTCTCCGCGTTAACTCCCCATTGAGGTAGTCGATCGTCACGGCGAGTGCTTCCGCAAGTTTGTCGTCGCCGTGTGCTCGACGGAATTCCTGGATGTCGTTGCGGTCGTCGGCGGCGTCGAGGACGGTGTGGAACGTGTCCGTGTCCTTGATGTCGGTGTCGGTGTCGGTTGTATCAGTGAGCATCTCTCTTAAATCCCACTTCCGTGCCTGTTGGAGCATCTCTGTGGCTGACGTTTCCCCGTTGTTTTCTTCGTCTTCGAGCGCGCCGCGTATCTCCGAGGGGTATTTCGCGTTTTCTGACTCGGTCATATGTGGTGGTGTGAGGCGCTGATACTTCGATTTGGGGGGTGGGTTCGTTGGAAGGCTCTGCCAACGCTAACACTCGCAGAACGGTCCCCCACCCACTGAAAACGAGGGGGGTGGATTCGTTGGAAGGCGCTGCCAACGAAAAGCTCCGGAAAACTGCTGTGGGGGGGTGAGAAAAGACTCAGGAAAACTGCTGTGGGGGGGTGGTGAGAAACTGGAGTTATCGTCCAGACTGGACACTAACGTTTGATTTCATATACGCAGTATGGTTGAGCAGATAACCGCCGGTTACGCGGGGTATTCGCGTGAGATCAGTCTTGGAGCTGAACCAGAATTAACTCTGAACCCGGTCCGTCTGTTCGCATAATGGGATCCATCGTCATTGACGGATGAACAACTGATTTCCAGTGACTTGCTGTTCAGTAAACAGAGGCATAGAATTCATGCCTGTTATTTTCTATCGAGGGTTTAAACTTCAAGATCATGGATCGATATGTGATGACATCGCAGGTTGAACCCCAAATCCCACCACTTGTACAGATCCAGGATGCAGTCACTGCAGGATACGCTGCAAGCCTGTATATCGCCGAACGAGACAAAGGACCACAGGGAAAACGTCTCGTGGTCTTAGAGATCGATCCGGACTACCGAGTCGAATGCGTGCTCAATCTCCAAGAGTTCGGCTTCGAAGAGCAAACGATGGAAGCAATGTACACCGTGCCAATAGAGGGTACCCCGCTAATGGTTGACCTTGGAGAAATTGAGTCAGATTCGGAGCTTCAAGAGTTACTATCGTGTCTCGAAATTCGTGAGAATACTAAGAGGGCCGACTGAGTTTTTCGCGAAACTGACTGGCTATTACCGTTTCAGTGACTCAGACAATTCACAGCGGCTTCAACTCCTTGTTGCTCCGTACCCATTCTTCGACCTTCTTAACACCCTCCTCACGTGAAACGGGCTTTTTGACACTATCCTGAGTAGCGCCATCATTTATTTCGGTCAGTTCAACTGTGGTGTAGAGGGAAAGCCGCCCAAGATCCTGCGGAGCACCAGGGTCATCTTTCACGTCAAAGCTGAACTGGGCACCATCAATCTCTACCGCATCAATTTCTTCTACAGCAGCCTCTAATTCTTCTCCCGTCGACGTGGCATTCACGGTGAACAGGAGACTGGAGACGTCCTCATAGAGAGCGATCTGAACAGGATCCACTTCCTCACCGAGCAGGTCGATGAATTCCTTTAGCGTGACAGAGTTCCGAGTCTCATCGAGAAGATTGCTGATCAGATCATCCACCGACTCCTGATCATCACACCGCTGGCGGAGCTGCTGGATAGTTGCTTGTGTGAACTCGATCGTCGTTGCGGCTGCAACTTCTGACATTGCAATATATCATGTATCCCATTTCTTTATAAATGCAGGAATAACGATGCCTGCTGACCCAGAAAACAAAACTCAGTGTTCGTCGAGGCAATGATGTTCTTCGCGGACCTCCTCAACCGGGCGTGACTTCCCAGCAACGAATTCGCCATCGTTGACGATTCGTTCATCACAGCGGTTGCACCCCACGTGAGTCGCTGCAGGCGGTCTTGAATCCCTGGCGAAGTAGTTCACGTCCTTATGACTCTCGTTCGGAAACGTCACAGTTTCAAATTTCAACCACTCGTGCCAGAAATCCTTTGAACCGCACTTCGGACATCGATAGCCGATTTCACGTGCCCAATTAGCCGCCTTCTCCGAAATGTTACTCATTACAAATAGAACCGAGGTCGTTCCGTGCTTAGTGGTTGCGCGCTCAATCCTGGTGGTCGATCCATATGGAGTCACTGGATTTGATGGGGCCACTGGATCCAGTGGTTGTTGGGTGGTTTGACAGAATACCTCATATCCCACGTATAGTTAGACATCTAATGGGGATGTATCGCCCTCTATCGGTGCCCGCATCAAATCAGCCACCTACTCTGGTTCCAGTGACTCGGAATGCCACACGGAAGTCTGCGTTGACGAATCATCAAAAACTGCAGATCACGGATCCTACGCTCACGTACAAACCTCAATACAGTTACAGCCGACAGAGACGGTAGGTCGGTGAAAATCGAACCTTCCACCCGTTATTGTGCGATGGAGAAGCTAAGATGACACTGGCAGTATTTCTGCTTTTGTGGGCCTTTCAGTGACTGTGTGCTCTCGCTGCAATTAGCTCTCAGTCGAGATGACCAACCTGATTAGTGTCGGAGTACAGAGAATGAATTTAACATACAAAAGTCTCCGTGAGTGAGGCTAATGTTCGTCAAGACAGTGGTGATCGGCACGAATCTCCTCAACGGATGGCGAGGTGTCGACTAAGAGCTTACCGTTATTGACCAGTTGCTTGTCACAACGCTCACAAGCGGCATTGAGAACCTGGGGTTTTCCTATCGGGGGTGTGCCCGTGTTTTTCGGTTTATGAGTCGCTGTTTCGGGGATCTGATCAGGGTATCGTACTTTTTCCATCGTCAATAGCTCCTGCCAGAACGCCTGTGAACCACACTTCGGACAACTGTAGTTGATCGCATCTGCCCACTCCGTCGCTGGATTAGTTAAACCAGTCATTGCGAATCAAACAATGACTGTTCCGTGTTTAGTGGTTGCGCGCTTACAACTGCGACCCACCCGGAGTCACTGAATTGGTGGAAATCATCGTCCAGAAACGTCTCTTTGTAATTGGTAATGCTGCCGCACGGCTGACTACCGCCGACAGCGACAGTTCCACCTTCGGTTAATACGACTCAACCACTTCCGGTGTCTCATCAAGGGAAGAACTGAAAACTCAGATTGAGTTAGCTGGCAGTGACCTGTGATGAACTGAGACTACGTTGAGATTACCTCTTCACGGTTCTGCAGGAACATGCTAACCCATGTGTCAAGATCAATCTCAAGATCTTCGATCACGTCATCGGTCTTTTTTAATCGCCCAAGAGTTCCATCACGACCCCACCCACACACAAGCGGACGTACCTCAGAGGTTTCTCGATACCTGGCCTTCCGGAGCAGACGTTCTCGCTCGTCTGTTTCCTCTCGAAGCGTTTCTACTAACTGACCCAGTAAAGGGTTCCCTGGCGCAAGATAGTGAACCGAGGGATATTCGTCAGCGCAATCGGCGGAGAATGTCACTGCAACTTCGTCTTCCCCGGGAGCGATGACTTGAGCAAATGTCTGCTCACCATCTGGCTCGGGGATGATCATCCCGTCCCAGGCGAGCCTATATGTTGTCTCTCCGAAATCGAATTGATCCGCGTAGTCACTGTCTGTGACATCAATTTCCACTTCGGCCACTGGGGTAAAGACCACACCAGCGTCGGAGAGGGCCTCACTACCAACGAGAATTTTCTCAAGACTTGAGGTATCATACGGAGAGGGGTACCGATAATTCTCATCACCGACTTCGTCGAGGTCGGGGTGTGCGGCTGATTTCCAAGCTTCGAGCTTGGCTTCATCGATCACATCTTGAGCAACAAGAGACTCTACCTCATCGAGTGATTCACCAACATCGACTCGGTTACTCTGTTCTTGCTCTTTGAGTCGTTCAGAGAACTCTCGGTCGGCTTCGGCTACGGCCTCGCGACTTTGATTCCGCTCCGTTTCGAGGGTTGCTGTACGGATTTGTCTGCTGACGCCAGACAGTACCGGTTGCATCTCACCAACGACGTTTTCGAAGAGATCGATCCGTGAGTTGAGACGTTCGTAGATGTCGGTCTCAACGGTGTCCTTGTAGCTATAATTGAGAATTTGCACCTCACTGTACCGTTGGCCAATACGGTCGATCCGTCCAATACGCTGCTCAACGCGCATTGGATTCCACGGAAGATCGTAGTTGATCAGTGCGCCACACTCCTGAAGATTCAGTCCCTCACTCGCGGAGTCAGTGCAAACGAGAATCTCTACTTTCCCCTCGTCAGCAGCGAACTCGCGCTTGACTCGCTCCTTCCCGACTGAAACCCAAGATTGTTCGTATGCATTCCACATCTCACCCCCTCGACCAGAGTACGTAGCGACGGTTTCGCTGTGAATTGACGTGAGGCTATTGCGGATAAAGTCCATCGTGTCGGCGTACTGTGTAAATATGATAACGCGGTTGTGGCCTCCCCGATCAAGTTCGTTGAGATCGTCGATGAGTTGGTCGATTTTTGGGTCTTTATTGATGTGCTTGAGGTTATTCACGAATGACTCGAGTTCCTCAATCTCCTGTTCGAGAAGGCCGATACCCTGTTCAGTGACGTTCGGAATGATCTCGCTTAGATTGACGTCTTCGAGTCCACCATCCAGGTCGTCAAGTGCATCCAGATCATCGAGATCTTGATCGGAAACCGTTTCCAACAGGATCTGTGTTGATGTCTCCTCGCCGTAGGGATTCTCCCGTGCTCGTTTTGCAGCCTGCTGTTTCCCTTTGAGAACAGCACGCTGTCCACGAAGTTTTTCGAGTCGGTTCTGGAGGCTCTGTGAGATCGCGTAGATGCTGCTGGTCAGCCGTTGCCGGTACGTGGTCATCACGAACCCGATGGCTCGTGTCTCGGCTTCGTCGGACTGCTGGGCGAGCTTGTAGAACTTCCGCGTGTAGTCGTCGATCCGGTCGTACACTCGCCGCGTCTCGTCTGTCAGTTCGATCTGCCGTTGTTTTGGATTGCGGTCAGGGACAGTTTCGTCAAGCAATCCAACTTTCTCGTACTTTCGAAGCGTGTCCCGAGTATTGCGGTGGATAAGCGCATCGACCGGGGTTGACTCGGAAAGAACGTCCTCCACAACTTGCCAGCCGGATTCGGAGAGGTCGTCTAGCGCGTTCAGACGGTCGTTACGGTCGTATGTGAGCCACTCCTCTTCGGCCTTCCAAGTGGGATAAAGGAGGTATTTGAGCTTCTCGTCCTCCTTAGCGTCGAACGGGTCAACATCGTGTTCTTCGAGAGCCTCATCAAACCGTTCGACGTAGCCGTCGTAGTGTTCTCCGTAGTTGCTCGCAAGACTGCAGGCTTCCAAGACTCGCTGCTTCGCGATGGAACGTGCCTGACTCCGATTGTCGCCTACTTCGAGAATGTTGGCAACCTCGTCGAAAACACGATCAGAGATGCTTCGATCAGTCGGGAGTCGGTCTTGGTAGCGTTGTTCGTCGAGGGTAGCTTGTGAGGACCAGGACTCTGGGGTGGAACCTTCACTACCATCACTGTCGACGACTGTACGAATCGCTTGGGATAGAGTTTGCCGAGTCTCGAAGAATTCAACGAAGCTCTCCTGATTATCCCAGCGATCCGGTAGGTCAAGGAGCGTCATCAGGTCGTGAAGTTCACCTGCGTGAAGCTGCATCGGTGTCGCGGTAAGGAAGTAGTAGCACTGCGTGTGATCACGGAGGCGTTCGAGCATCGTATAGAAGCTGCTGCCTTCTCGGGCGTTGTGCGCCTCATCAATGATGACTGCGTCCCAGACACCCTCACGGCGTTCAGGACTTCTGCCACGGCAGCTTTTCGGGACCTCGTCCCGTGTTCGGATCTGCCCAGAATCACGAGGAGCAACCTGGTTCCAGCGGTCCTGGAGACGAGCAGTGTGCCAGGACATCAGAACGATGGTCGGAGTGCTTGGAGTATCCGGGTCAGATTTCTTCTGCTGTTCATGGATGAACCGCCAGATCGGGCTGTCGACCCATGCCTGCTCTTCTTCAGTTTCGGGAATCTCGCATTCAGACCGGGATGGTGGCCCGTGGGACTGATCAAATGCGTCGAAGAAGACGTACTCGTTAGCAGTATTTCGGTCGAAGCGATAGGCGTTGATATTGAATTTCTCCCACAGCTCTTCCTGCCACTGTTGAGTGAGACTTGCAGGAACGAGGAGAAGGCCGGTTTCGAGTTCCTCAGTCAGGCCGAGCCGTGAGAGTGTGAGGCCCGCTTCAATGGTTTTCCCGAGGCCGACTTCGTCACAGAGGAGGAAGCTGTTCGGGTACGTGTTTACGAGGGTATCTGAGACCACACGCTGGTGTGGCCACGGGGTGATTGTGCTTGCCCCTTCGGCGAGTGCAAGCCCGCCAGGTGCGAGCTGCCCGTCAGCGATGATGTTCGCTTTGTCGGCTTCAGTTGGTGGCGCTTCTCCGCGTGCAATCTGGATCGCTTCCTCAATTTCGGATTCGGAGTCTGGGTCCTTCCAGTCGATCAGCTCCCTCTCAATAGCCTCCGGGAGATCGTACACTTCCACGAACGGGTGTTGGTTCGACCAGAGCTGGCCGAAGGTTGTAATATCGGCGTCGACGTAGTTGTCCTCTCCCGCTTCCCACGAGCGGTGGACTTTGAACCGTTCGTAGTTCTTTTTCCAGCCGCCGATAGTCTCGTTGACGCTGCCCTCGAACGAGAGCGCGTTGTCCTCCTCGTCGTGGAAGATCCCCATCTTGGGATGGAAGACCTGCCAGTTGCCTTCTCTGGGAACAGCGACCTTGATGTGAAGACGCTCTTCCCGAAGCAATCGGGCGAGGAGTTTGAGGTGAGCGTCGAGTTCTTCGTCCTCAAGTTCTTCGAGTGAGTCTTCCAGTTCGTCGGTGAGTCGTTCGAGGACTGGCTTGTCCGACTTGTAGAGATCCGTGCCGACGATGAGTCGCATCTCTCCGCCATGTTCGAGGAGAGCATCGATACCTCGAGAGGCGACGGCGAGAGCCGTACTCGAGAAGTATCCTGCTACTCGATCGTAGCGGATGCTTCTCTTCAACGCTGGTACGTAGAACTCATCGACGAGAAAGGTACTCTCAGTACCAGGTCGGCTTTCATAAATCGGGGACCAAGAATGATTTCGAAGACCGTCCATTCGTCTGCCAAACCATTTTCTTCGGGGGACCTTACACCTATCGACGGTCGGTACCATTACCCGTTATTAGTGCGATTTGGCTCTATTGAAATCTCAGAGAGTCCTTCAGAACACCTGTAACTCATCGTCAATAGTTGGTTAGAGAGTGCGGACACTGTTCGAGTCTACCAGCTGATTTCCGGGTGAGAAATGTTGATACGAGTGTAGGAGATAGAGACATAGGTGCCAGTCATCCATCGATACACCGATAAATCGGGGATATATTTACGCAGCTCCATCGATGGGACGTTCGTCACATTTCAGTTGACACCCGCTGCAGAGAGATTTCTAAGGAACCAGAAGTACAGTGACGGAGATTCTATCAGTTGGAGTCTCATCAAACCGCTTTGGGAGGAAGACCACGTCTATACAGGAGAAAGTGGCACGACTTTCTCAGTCAGCGACGTACAAGATAGCTCAGAAGGTACCAACCCACCGACGGATGCCGAAGTAGACGCATTAAATGAATTTCTCAATCCCGAAGGAACATCTGTCGACGATCAGGAGACACCCCAGTCAAATAAAGCACAGAAGACAGACAGTAAAACCAGTCAGTCAGAGACGAAGCAGGAGTCACACACGAAGAACAAAACTTGGGAAATCCCAACGACTGTTCGTCATTTTCTGAATAATACTGCGTCAGGTGTTTCTGGTAAGGCTGACATCAGGAGACTAATTGACCGCACGAAAGATCGAGACGAAACGCTTGAATCGATCCAACAGTTGGTTCGTCATCCCATCCAAATCGAGGATTTTTCGGTCGACACTGATGATTTCCCTTGCTACGACCTAAACTCCCGAGAGATAAAGTGGAAATGCTGTGACAAGCGAGGAACAGAAGCTGATTTCGTGCATACAATCTCTGCCAACACGAGTTCCGAACAGGTTCTGAAGGTGCAAGGTGGAGGGATCAGTTCGTGGACTGCTACTGACGGCCCTCCCAAAGAAGGCCATCTTGACAAACTATTGGAGGCCTTACCGCCGATATTCGAATTCCATTACAAATTCGATCAATACTGTATAAACGATGAGAAGTGGACATTTTCGAACAGCGATCTGCGTCAATTCACGGAAAGCCAACGAAAGGAGATCTTGGAGAAACTGGATTCGATTAGAAACGCAATTCGGTCTGTGGAAGAAGATGAGTTCGTTCGCGGAAGAGTCGTCTCACTAAACCGGTTCTTCGACATCGAAATTGGCGACTCAGGAATCTACGCTGTCGGTCACAGGAAGCGGTACGAGGGTTCAAAATTAAGTATTGGTGATGAGGTCGGCTTCACCGTTAATCGAGTCAAAGACGAAATTCACGCTCACGAAATCCAACCCTGGGAAGAAGTTCCGAAACGATCTACTCAGAAGTCGGATTCCAAAGACAATGCAACTGATTCCTCTGAGGACGACGAACGAGAACTACCGATAGATCTTCCTGAAGACATTCTCTCCATCATCGAAGGTTGGATAGATGATTGGGAGCAGTTCAGTTCCCAAGTTTCTTTGACTATCGATTTCGCCGATCAGGGTGCCGCTATCCAAGAATCCATTCGGAAGTTCAGTTCTAATCCCCAACTGGACATCGTAGGTCTGGAAATGACTGACGACGGTAACCTGTCCTATCGACTGAGCCTTCAGGACGAGGAAGGATACTGGATCTGCATTCACCATCTTACAGGAGATACGATGGACTTCGAAGTGGAGATTCACCCAAGAGAAGGCATCGGGCATGCTGCGCAGATTGTGAACGGAAAATACGAATATTGGCGTCCAATTTCTCCAGATACATCAACCACCCTAATAGACAGACACGAATACGTCGTCTCAACGGCAAAGTACGTGCCGTATGTAACTGAAGCTCTGTCTTCTTTCGAGGACTACACAGTTCACTCCTAATACGAAGATAAATAACTAATTCGCAGACTATCAATATAATCAGTACCTTCGTACAGGATGGAGAAGAGATAATTTGAGACAGTCAACAATGAGGCCGTTTCACGAGCTTCAAAGAACAAACCAGTAGAAAGACAGTTAGAATTCGCCGAGATTCCGCTGCGACGTATCTTCCCGGTCGTCTGCGAAGACGTTTGGACTGAAGTCGAGGTCAAGCACGTCACGAGTACGACCGACAGCAAGGTCGCGGGCCAGCTCCCAGTCCTCGTGATCTTTTGGTAAGACTTGGAGGAGCGCCTTTAGTGTCGCCTTGAATGTCGAATCAGAGCCGAAGTTCCGCTCTCGAAGCCAGTCACAGCAGACACTCTCCCCCTGAACGTCGTAGACGTGCATTGCGGCGTGAACCTTGTCGAGCGCGAGACTGAATGAGAGATCGTCAGGATTCACCGGTGTGCGGCTGGATCGATTTTCGGGCTTTTTATTGACGTTCTGGACGCGATCAGCGTGGCCACGAAGGGAAATGTCCCCACGACTCTTGCGCCACGTTTTCGTGCTACGTTTGATTTCATCGATGTCGACACCGATCCCGAGACCGAGTTGTCGGCCCTCATCGTAGGAGAACGTCTCCGCCTCATGCACGAGCCAGCAGAGAAGGAACCATTCAGTGACGTCGTCGAGTTTGTCTATGCCGTCTACGTCAAGATATTCTTCAACAAGAACTTGCGTCACAGCCTCCCGTGCCTCTTCAAGTGCGCGGCGTGGCTGGACCTCGTTGTCTTCGTCGTCAACGACCGGATAGGCGTCTGCAAAGACACGAAGCGTTGGCCCGAATGCGCTAATAATCACGTCGGTTTTGGTGAGGCTTAGTCCTGAATCAATGAGATCACGTGCAGCTTTCTTCGCAGCAGTGCGGGTGTCAGATTTCACATCGGTCCAGAGAGTTGGAGTCTTTTCATCCTTGGTGAGTTCCTTGTGAGGTTTCCGACCTGTTAGAAGAAGCGTGCTATCCGCCGATGCACTGGTTCGCATACCTGCCCGCTGGGGCATCTCACTCGTGATCGGGTGGGTTGAGGTAATTGTGAACCCAGAATTAATAAGTGACATCGTTAGGGTGTCCCAGGCATCTGTTTCTTTATGTGTGAACATCACAGTCATTACCCCACCCGGCTCCAGAACTCGGTAAAGCTCGGAGAAGATGTCACTCATCTTCTGTTCGTAGAAGTCGTTCGCTAACTCCCGTTTAGAAGAGTTTTCACCGGCAACAGAATCGAATCGATCTGGATTAGCAACTGCTTCGTTCTCTTTATCGGTAAGACTCTGATGGAAGATGTCGGGGAAAACGTCGCCAAGAAGTTCCCGCATCCAGACATAAAATACGTCTGACAACTCTGCGTACATGATGCTGCTATAATAGGGTGGATCTACAACTACCGCATTGATGCTGCTATCGCTTTGAGGCAGATCTGCGGCGTCTCCAACCGAAATGTTGGCCGGATTCGATTCCTTGGGGAGATAATCTACTAGTTCACCATACGACCCATAAATTTTGTTAACGCTTGAGAGGAAGTCTAGACCTCCAATAGAGATATTATTTTCTACAAAAGTACGTTTAAAAGCGAAATTTTTCCCTTTGAACATCGGGTTTGGATACCCCTTCGTAGTATCCCAGTCTGCGAGACGAATATTTCGATCAATCAGTTTACTAAATGAGAGAGTGAGTAATGTCAAAACTGCTTCTGCAGTTTTACGGTCATGTTCCTGCTCAATCTTGGGCTGGAAATGATGAATCGCATCAACGTATTCGAAGTTGCAGACGAGTTGCCTCGGTGAAAAGAGGTCACGCCACTCCTCAATACCGAAGTTTCGCGGTTCAGTTGTCTTGTTACCCTCTGGGATTGGGGTTGACAAGAATGTGGAGAGTTGAAAATCAGACTGAATCCGTTCACGTGCCTTTTCCATGGCTTCGCGATCAGCAGCGTTCGGTGCGCGAAAGCCATGGCTCCCATCGCTTTCCAGATACCGAACACAGTATATTTCGTACCTGAAATCCTGATCGTTGAACCGTTCTCTAACCTCGTCGTCTTCTGTGACTACACCACAATTCAAGCACTCTGCATCGCCCCCTCGGGAAACAGGACCGTTATCGGGATCGAATTCAGACAGCTCCTCTTCATCTGGATTAACGATCACCTCATAATCCACTGTACCATCATGAAGAATCTCTGGACGAACGACCACACGAATCCCATCACTTCTTGTACGGATCCACCACTTGGTAACTAATGGTATTTCGGTACCGCACGAGTGACACTCAACATGGTACGTGCAAACATAGTTATCTGGAGTCCGGTCTGTTCGGCTGCTCGGGAAAAATTCCTGCACGCGAGATTTAGCCCGTTCGTCGATCTGCTGTGCCCACTTTTTGACCGAATCTTCTATGTCACCGACTGAAGGAGCATATTCCAGCATTACCTTCAGAATAAGCGAAGGCACAGGATTGAGTTCGTTTGCATGAGTGGGCAATCCGTAGCGAAGCGACTCATATGGGATCACACCACCGCCAGCAGTCGGATCTAATACGGAGGGTAATTCACCATCCCAGTGTTCCCGGAGGATTTTATGTATATCCTCGATCTCCGTATCAGAAGGGGATTGGGTAAAGGGACGCGGGTATCCGTAGTGGCTCTCCAGATTTCCACTACGTTCGTCTTCTGTTGCCTTCTTGAACTCTACATACTCAGACAAATCACTCTCTTCTTCCACGTCAGGACCGTCTACATCGGTATTAGGACCGATCTGCATCCACCTGAGTAAATCATCAGAGTTGACCTCTTCCTTTGGGAGAACAGAAGCGAGGATTGCCAACCGAGATGCGGGCGTGGGACGCCTCGCGAACCAAGGATGGAGGTATCGATGGGGAGGAAGGTACTGTGGGTTAGCTTCACGAAGGTTTTCGATACCTACTGCCTTTAGTGGCAATTTCCCTTCAATGGCCAAGGGCTTCAGTGTGGATTGCTCCTCAGTTGATTGTTCAGTCATGGTTAGATGTGATCTGTTAGTAGTGTCCGTAGAGCTTTCTCACCGTTCGGACTTGACGGCGACCGACACTTCGCGTGCCAGTAGTAGCACTCTTCGTAACTCATCCGAGCGATACCGCGACAGAATGCTCGCATCCGGTCAACTCGTTGAATCGGTTTGACACCGACAAATCCAAGCGCGAGCCGAACACCGACTGCTTCCGGGAGGAAAACCTCGGCGTACCCAGAACTCGTGACCGTGCCGTCATCAAGGCCAGCACCGTGCAGCGTTTCCCGAACGAGCGACAGGATCGAGCGCAAACGACTGCCAGAGAGACTGGCGATCTTCACTGCCGTCCAATCCTCCCACGACCAACGGTCATCGTCATTCGGGACGGATTCGTCGAACACGTCCTCGAAATCCTCAACCACAAGCCCACGAGTTGGGCTTCCACGCTCCAGTCGTTCACGGCGAGCGTCCGCTTGCTCAGACGGGAGGAGTTCGTACAGGGTCAACGTTCCGCCGTTCGCTCCGTCATGGCGGATGAGTCCAAACGTGGGACGTCCCCCATACACACTACTTCCGGCCTGGCTCGCACCGAGGTTCTCGGTCGGCAAGGGTGACGTGGAGTCGGTATCGGCCTCCTGAGTGGATGGCGAAGTCATTGCTGAATCTCTGTGAGGGCTTCGACCGGTCCCCGGGCTTGAACTTTAACGTCGATATTTGTTTGACCTAGCTCATCGTGGAGTTCCGACAGGACGTCATCATTGTCGTCCGTGATCGCTTCAGGTTCTGGAAGGTCGACTCGGAACTTCACTTCCGTGCGCGACGCGCCGTCGAACGCATCTGGCTGGTTCGTCACGCGAGAGAATTCTTCGAGATCACCCTGATACTGCGCCTGGTACGATGCGCCATCCGACGACTGGGTCTCGTACTCCATGCGAACCGAGACGTGGTCGGTCCGGCTCTTAAACGCTTGTCGACCAGCGATGAACGATCCCTTCGAGAGGATGTCGTCGCCGCCGACCTCGACCGTGACGCGCACGACTCCCGGATCGGTTCCGGATGGTGCCTGTGACAGGGCATGCGTCCGAACCTCGTTGAACGCTCGTGATGCCGCCATCAGACTCGTCGAGGTGTCCCATTCATCGGAACCTGCACAGTCACTGCAGAGTCCCTGCGCGTTCATCTCACTCTTGCTGGCGACTTCCTTCCCACACTCCGCGCACGCAGGGAGTTCCTTATCGGGTTTGTGCTTCTCACAGTAGTACGGCTCCGTACCTGTTGGTTCGACCTTGACACCGCACTCCTCACACGTCATCTTCTCGCGTTCGGACGCTCGAATTGCGTCATGGTGAACCTCGAGCAGCGCCTCGATACCGGAGTAGACGACGAAATCGTCGCCGATCTTCACGTCTGTGTCCCGGATCGACGTCTCGACGTCGGGTGACTCCGCGAGCGTTCCGGTCTTCATCCAGTTGGCAGGGTCGTCGTCCTCGTCGCCGTACCAGTACGCGACGCCGTTCTCCCCATCCGTTGCGTCCCAGTACGTGTAGCCCGCTTCAGAGACCATCTTTGCGACCGTCTTTCGCAGCGGCTTCGTGTTCAAGAGGTACGGCAGTCCCGGCTTCTTCGCGAACTGTGTGACGAGCTGCTGGGTCGTCATGCTGTCCTGGGTCTGTTGCCAGAGCTTCTGCTTGAAGAACGCAACCCCCTTCGCGCTCGCGTCGGCGCGAATGAGGCGGTCCTCGAGCGTCTCCTCCACCGCGTTCACCAGCGTCGTCCCGCCGTTGGCCTCGGTCGCGTTGATCGCGATGTGGGTAAGGCCGTCGCGTTCGACGTAGAACAGGTGACGGTAGACACCTCTGACGAGTTCACCCAGAAGGCCGTGGGCCGTATCACGACGTTCTCTGAGTTCCTCTATTTGCTCGTTCGAGAGGTCAGCCGTCTGCTGGGAGTCGTCGAGGAGTGCTTCGATAGCTTCCAACTGTCGGGCTTCGTCGATTGCGCTCTGAACACGCTCCTTGTCCGGGGACAAGAACAGAACGTAGTTCTTGTAGACCCTGCTTTGGGCATCACCGCCTTGTTTCGATGCGGACTTTTGATACAGTGTCTGAATCTTGTCCGGGACTTTGCTGCCGCCGTCGGACACCGGAGCAGTGTCCATGTGCATTATGGCGAGCTGGGGCTTAGCAACCTTGTCCGGGAGGTGAGCTGGCGACTCAGGAAACAGGACAGTGTCGAAGCCTCCTGTCCCAACTTCGTTTTCTAATCGCGACTCGAAGCGGTTCCGCGCCCGCGCATCCGGCGTATTATCCACACGCTGGTCGATGATCCGAATGAGGTTCGGATCGCTCTTGAACCGGACACGCTCCTCGTCGTACAGGTAGTAGCACGCGACGTTCATGTCGCCGCCCGTGAGCGCCTCAAGTGTAGAGTCGTAGTTGTCGAAGCGAATGTCCGGATGGCCGAGCGCCGCATTCATCTCTGCCCGCGTGAGGCCAGTTGCCTGCTCGCCGTAGGCGAGGCTGTGCCAGAGGATGGTCGTCGTCAGGTGGCTACCGAGTGGCGGGATACCCTTCTCAGTCCATTTCCGATCCTCGAGTTGCGCGTGTGCGTTCTCATCCTCGCTGTAGATGTCAGCCGAGACGGCGGCACTGAGGTCGACGAATTCGAAGAGAGTCTCGCGAAGTGTGGAGTCGATGCTTCCGCTCGGAGCATTGTCTGCAGGTGTGAGGTCATGCAGCCGAATCCAGTGACGATCGTAATGTTTCGGCTCGTGGTTCCAAAGGTAGAACACCGCTCGGGCGAGAAGCTTCAGTGCCCCTCGCGTTCGCTGGAATTTCGGGATTGTATCGATTTTCTCCGTGAGCGTATCGATAATCGTCGGATGGAACGGATACTCCCGTTCGAGTCGGTCAACGAAACTCGCGTCCGTCGCCTCCTGCGGGAATTGCCGCTCGCTATCTCCGTAGAAGTGGAAGTAAGACTCCGCAACTGACCGACCCTTCTCGTGGTTGATCTCCTCGAACAATCGGTGCTGGAGGACCTGGCCGACTTCCGTTTCAGAGGTCGGCGTGACGGTCTTGTGCTGACGGCGACCGATCTGATTGAGTTCGTCGACGAGCGTGCGGACCTCCTCCGCTTCCTCTTCGAATGCTGTGTCCGCAATACTGTAGACGACCGTGACGTCGTCAGTCTCAGAAGCCGTTTCCAGTAATGAGAGAACGAAGCTCAACGTCTGACTGGCTAGGGTCGCGTTTCCGACCTCGATGGCGGAAGCCGCTTCAAGATATGCGGCGATTTCGTCGATGAGGATGAGAGCTGCACCATCACCGATGTCAAACAGCCCTTTCAGGGTATTTCCGCCGGGTGCGTTCCTGTCTTGGTCGTATTCCTTGATGTATTCGTAGCCTTCCAGACCGTAGAGCTGGTAAGCAATTTCCCCCCACATCGTTCGTGTGTTGGGGGCGTTCGGATCGGTTCGATCGCTGCGCGCGTTTCGGGCGTCGATATGGCCACCCACGAAGACCGCAGTATCGACATCGAATCCTTCTGAGACTGCGGCGGCTTGGTATGTAGACGCGAGATCTTCATCACCGCTGTTGAGATGTTCGCCGAGGTCCTTGATTTGCCCAGGGGATGTCGCAAGGTGGTATGACGCGATCAGGTCGTGGGTCTTCCCGCCGCCAAATCGCGTGTCAAGGCAGAGGATGCTGTTCGAGTAATCTCCGCCATCGTACCCACTGCTTTCGAGAAAGCGCCCGGTGAGATTGCTGAGGAGCGTCTGGAGTCCATCGGTCGGATACGTCATATCGAAGAACTGCTCAGCGTCTCGGTACACCGGAGCAGCCTCGCCCGATGCGTGAGCAACGGTTGCGAGACTAGCTGCGAACTGATCTTCTTGCAGTGTGCCATCGAGGACGTCGCCTCGAGGGGTACAGCTTTCGAAGAGGGTTGGGTAGTCTGTGTTAGTCATTCTGATTCCTCAGTGGGCTTAGACACGATGACGAATTCGTTTTGTTCACTATTGTCGATGATGGCGTGGGCGATCTCTTTTGACTCCGCGATGTCGACCTTGATCGCATCGCCGACATCGGCATTGAGCTTCCTGATTTCAGGGCCAGACAGATTGATTCGCCCGGAATTACCCGTGTTTTGCCCGATCTGTTTGCGGGTCATTCGGATGTATTCCTCACTCTCCGTGAATGTTATAACCTTTACTTAGTCTAAGCGACCAAGCGAGGATCAGTTAATTGGTCTTTGTCAGGGCCAACGCAAACATAGATGGTCCAATCGTTCTTCAACACTCTGTGAAATGAGCGGCACCGTCTCACACGTTCCACGACGTAGGACTCTACTTACCAAACGAGGCCAATCAGATCGTAACAGACCTGCTTGAGAGTGTGCCCGCAGAGACTAAGAGAACGAACGTCGAATAACGAAAGTAGAACCTATTTTATTGGGCGGCATTCCAGAATCTACCTCTGAGCCGTATTCGTTGTTCGGTAGAGCGTGTGTTGACTGCAACGGCGGCTGAGGATATTCTCCCATGGATCTTAACCGCTCCGACATTTCGGATGCTTTTGCCAAATATACTTAGTTAGTGTCGGATCGAGTTGGTTCGTATCCCTTCTTTAGTTGTGTTTGAGCCTTATCGGTGGTTTCTATTTCTCCGTAGATTGAGTCGTCTAATCGGTCGTACCACTTCCGGTGGAGGTTGGGCATATCGTCATTCAGTTCACGTCGACGAGCTTCGAGATTATCATACTTCTCTCGTAGTTCCCTGGGAGGGGTTGAGTCATCAGGCAGATCAAGTGTTATGAAATCTCGATACTCGTTCAACAGTTTGTGATAGGCTTCCCCAGCCCTATAATTCGCCTCAGCTGTCTTTTGTGGGTTCGTTGCTGTCTTGTATCCTGCTGCTACTGCCGTGAGAATAGCCAGTCCCACCGTTAGATTCGGGAATTCATTCCAAACCAGCGCAGTTGTGACGAGAGCTGCCCCAGCGGTCGTACCCACATCGAGAAAGCGACTTCTACGCGAATAAGAATCTGCAGCCTCGAAATGTGCTTTATACGTCCACAGCGTGCTGTCCGCTCCATTGACAGCCCGGTCAGACAATCGCTCTAATCCATCTGAGTCCTCGCTGTTGGCTTGCAAAGAGCTATTCATTTATTAGAGAATCCATCACCGTACACCTCACGAAGGCGTTCTTTTGCCGCTTTCGTTCGTCCTTCTTCTTTCAGCCTCTGCGCTGTTTTGAGAGCCTCAGCTGCTTTTTCAGCCTTCTGAACTGCCTCTTGCCGCTCAGCTTGGCTCATCCCAGAATCAACCGGTTCATTATATATCGGTTCGCGAGTTGTCTGCTGCATCCGGTTTGGAAGTGACTCTACAAAGTCCGATGCCAAGTCATGGTAATTGTCCGGAACACGCGCGCCAGTCTTAGATTTGTTAGCAAAGTAATTGTAGACCATCACCTCCATCGTGTATCCTCGCACAGGTACGTTGTTATTGTTGGCCCAGGTCTTCATGCTCCTCGCCAGACCTGCAACCTTCCCATTATGTGCATCGTTCCGCGCCTCAAATTGCTGCTTGTACCTTCGAGGGTTCGTTCCAACCCATGATTGCTGTCCGTGGGTATCCGGAATTGCGTAACCATCGTTCTGGCTATCAAACGGATTGAGACCTTGGGATGGGTCCTCCGCATGGGGTACCTGATTATAATCGAATGCCGGAACGATTTCTATCGTCGAATCGTGATATTGCACGCAAACTGCGTTCTGGTCGATACTGACGTTTGTCTCGGAGAATCGTGGATCATCTTCGATACGACGCTTAATAGCCCGAAGACAGTTTCGAGGTCCATTTTCTTGCATTATCCACTGTCGGTGCTGATCCGCGTCGAGGACAACCATCATATCGGCATCTGTGTCCTGGGACATCGGGCCGACCACAGTTTCTCTGGTGAAAGATCCGATAAGCTGGGAGTCAGTGACTCCAATCTCTTCCCGAAGGATTTCCTCAAGAACATCTCGACGGTTCGAAATGGTCTCGCCTTGTAGGTCAGTGAGTTGTGTCTCGTCGACAAAATTTTGATAGGCTTCGTCAATCTCATCGCCCTGTGAGATTGTCTCCTGAATTGTCTCACCGAGTGGTCCCGTATTAGGTGAACCACGACCATCGTCGCTGTAATCGTACCCAGAACCGGAACTACGTCCCATTGTTATGCTACCTCCTGTGAGCTTTCAGCCCACATACCAAGCGGGGCTTGACCAATTCCAAGTGCGGAGTTGACCTGATCTTGGAGTTCGACAAACCGGTTTCTATACACTTCTGACGATGCCTCGCGTAGATGTACTCTCGTTCGCCACTGATTCAAACCACCTGCGGCAGTTACCTGTGGTGGTAGTTGGCGAAGCATAGCCGGTGACAGAAGTCCAATCACCAGGATGTCACGATTGGGCATCACTGAAACGCCTAACCGAATGTCCTTGAGTAGCTCTCTGAATCCACCCCCTTCTAAGAAATACTGCGTCCCATAGAAGGCATAGAACTCAACACCAAGTACGTCGAAAGCAGGTTTCACTACACTCCACTCCTCGCGAGTAAGGGCCTTTGGCAGCGGGATTATGCTAACAGAGGTATTGGTCGATTCTTGTGCGAATGCAAGCATTCGATTGAGATACTTCCGTAGTCGATCTCTACGTTCTGAACGATCCGTATCACGGTAAATCGGTATATCACAGGGGATGTGATAATCAGGAGCGAACTCGCTGATCATCTCGAATTCGTCCCGCCAGTGTAGTCCAGATAGGTACTCGTCAGTCACTGTTGATGTCGTGATTACGTCGATACCCGATGGGAAGTATGATTCAGCTGTCTGAGACCGATTCAACAGTCGGTCTACGTCCGAGAGCCGAACGAGGATCTGTGAGATCTCAGGTACTGATTCGAGAAATTCGATGTGCGCTTGCTGTGGCTCAATCAGCGGAATACAACCGGACGGTGAATTGTCGGAGCTAACTATACTCCCCGGGGTCTGAACAGAGTTTTCTGAACTCATGATCTGGCTCGTCTCCCTGGTATTTTCGGACGGAGCGGGTGATTTCCAATTGCTCCGAGTTTTTGGGAGACATTAGCAGATTGTATGGTGTGAGAGAATTTAATAGATATGCTGATACAATCGATAGTAACACTATAATTGAGACAATGAAGAATGAGATAACAGTCTCAGACAGGGTCCATATTGTTCCTCTGGGATACGAAAAAGACCGTATACTGGAACCGTTACGTGAACTCAAAGCGGACCGAGTGATATTACTTCTACATGAGAACAAAGGTGATGATCCATGGTATCACAAGGAAGTGAAAAAGACATTGCGTGAAGGCCCGTTAGATCTGGAAGAGCGTGATTGCAACATCTTCGACATGTATGGTTCAATCGAAAAGATCGCCAGTATCGTTGACCAGCATGCAAGCGATGATGTGTATGTGAACTTAGCTACAGGGTCGAAGGTAACTGCCATCGGTGGAATGATTGCCTGTATGCTTACCAACGCCACCCCATACTACGTCCGCGCAAAAAAATACGGACCCGAGGACGAAGAAGGACCACCAAATAACCCAGTTAGCGCGGGTGTTGAAGGCATAGACAATTTACCCTCATTTCATATCGATGAACCTCCGGCAGAGCAAATCCGGATACTGAGATTTGTTTCCGAAGAAGGGCCAGTAGCGAAGAGTAATCTTATCAAATTTGGAAGAGAAACTAACCTTCCATTCATGCGCAATCATAATTCTAAGCATAGAACTGGGGAATACCGGTTGTTAGACAGCCACATTATCAAACCGCTACTTGAGCGGGATGCAATCAGTGTAGAAGAAATTGGGCGAAGAAGTGAAGTCAGGATAACCGACGATGGGAAAAATACACTCAGGGCCTTCAATTATCTATTATGAGCCGACGTCATTAGATAGACGACATAACGGTCCAAAGTGGATAATTAGTCCAGTAGGGATCGGTGGGGTGTGTCGATATTTCGTTCAGTTATTTCTCTTCCATTGAAACCAAGAGATGGTCATTGATGCGGCCCCAACTTTCCGGTATATCATATATACTGTAGAAAGTGAGATACCGATACTTGCGGCACCTATTCCATTCCCCAACTCAACCAGAATCATCACACGAGGTGCAGTTCGTCCTATGAGAGGTATTGAATTCAGTATTAATGATGAGTCGAATGCAAAGGGAATGAGGGTGTATATCGACAGAAGGAATGCATCTGGGGACCGTAGTATCCCGGTTGCAACACCTGCTGCGACTGCTAATGCAATTGCAAACGCATATTTTCGCACTACTTTTCGTCCCTTTCCGATGGTTGTCTCAGGTGAGTTTGAATCTACATTACGAAAATAACGAAAGGCTGAGAAGAAATCGTCAAGCATGATTCTGATAGTTTGTCACATCATTATAAAATTTCTCCAAGAAGTGGTGTGACAACTGCCAAATCTCTATATCGCCGGTAGTACTGAACCCGGTAGTTCTCCTGATCTACTCGACCCCGTTGGTACTCCGTTCTCTCTCGAACCCTTTTCTGCGAGCTGTCACTCGACCCCAATCACTAAGGCGAATGCCGTTTTGGTTCTTCGCGAATCGACAGACGGCGGCGACCGCCGTCACGGAGCGTGACGAAATCACCCCCCGAAATGAACCCGAATTACCTCCGACCTCGACGCTGTCCGGTGGTTTGCGATGTATCCGCACCAAGAGGTTGTGTGACGGGCGCGACGGGATTTGAACCCGCGGCATCTTGGTCCGGAACCAAGTGCTCTGTCCGCTGAGCTACGCGCCCACACGACCGGATATCCGCGGCGAGCGTTTAACGCTTCTGACTCGGATCGTCGGCGGGAGACTGCGGGTCGGTCTGCCAGTCGAAGTCGTCGACTGCGGGGCCGTCCACGCCCCACGTCGCGTCCGATCCGCCGTCAGTACGGGCGCGGCCCGTCGAGTCGCCGTCCCCACCGACGTCGATCGCGCCCGCGGCGGCGAGCAGGCGGCCGACGAACAGCAGTTCGGGGCGGCGCTCGACGACGGCGACCCAGACGACGAGCGCCGGCGGCAAGACGATCAGCGAGGCCAGGTACGCGAGCGTGATGCTCGCTGCGGTGAGCAGGCCGAACTGTCCCAAGACAGGCGTGATGGCCAACACGAGGACGCCCGTGCCGAGTGCGGTCGTCGCCCACGTGCCGGTGAGCGCACCGCCCGTCCCGCGGAGCGTAGTGACCACCGCGGCGTCGACGTCGCCACCGCGCGAATACTCATCGTGGAACCGGTGCGCGACGTGGACGGTGTAGTCCACTCCGAGCCCGATGGTGATCGCGAGGATCGTCGCGGTGATGGCGTTGAACGGGATGCCGCCGAGCCGCATCGTGGCGGTGAGCGTCGCGACCGCGACGGTGACTGGGACGAGCGTGACGAGCCCGAGCGTCGGGCTGCGAAGCAGCAGCCAGAACAGCACGACGAGGAACACCGCCGAGAGCCCGAGCGCGGCCGCCAGCGAGACGATCGCCGACTCGAAGATTGTGTCGGCGACAGCCTGGAACACGACAATCTGGCCGGTCGCGATCGCGTCCCCGCGGTAGCGGTCGGCCACCTGCCGGGCGTCGGCGGCGATCTCGGCGTCGCTCGCGTCGGACTCGACGGCGTACACGATCCGCGTCGAGCGGTCGTCGTCCGCGAGGTACTCGCCGGTGAAGTCGTCGTACGGCGAATCGCGCAGCTCGCCGTAGATCCGGTCTAAGTTCCGGTTCGGGCGGCCGTCGTCGAGCGACGAGTCCTCGACGAGCTGTTCGAATTCGGGGTCCTCCGACGCGTACGCGTCGATCGCGCTCTGGACGCTGTCGGTGCTGGCGCGGCCGTCGACCGTGACGAACGTGTCTGGCGGGTCGCGCTCGGCGCGTGCGAGGCTGCGCAGGGCGGCGTCGCTGGTCATGCGCCGCTCGACGTAGATGGTGACGGTGTCGTCCTCGCTCGTGGCGAAGTTGTCGGAGAGGAAGTTGATCGTCTCCGTCGCGGTGTACTCGCCGGGCTGGAGCGGACCGGGGAGGTAGTCGACGTACGCCGGTTCCTCGCTCGGCGGCAGGAAGTCGTCGTCCTCGAAGGTGGTGTCGACGCCGGCACCGTACCCCGCGGCGCCGGCGGTGATGAGCAGGACGACCACGAGGAAGACCGCGGGGGCGGGCCGCGAGATCGCGGAGAGTCGCGGGAGGAGTCGCCCGAGCGCGGAGTCCTCGGAGCCCAGCGGGCGTGAACCGAAGTCGGGCAGCGAACGCTCGGCGCGCCAGCGGTCGAGGATCAGCTTGGCGGCCGGCAGGAAGCCGACGAAGATGACGAGGGTGAAACAGATGCCCAACCCGGCGACGAGGCCGAACTCGCGGAGCGGCGGAAGCGAGCTCGTGAGGTTCGCGAGGAACCCGATGATCGTCGTCCCGGTGATGATCGAGTACGCCACCACGAGCT
Source organism: Halorubrum miltondacostae (assembly GCF_041379815.1). NCBI lineage: Archaea > Methanobacteriati > Methanobacteriota > Halobacteria > Halobacteriales > Haloferacaceae > Halorubrum > Halorubrum miltondacostae. The sequence goes on along the minus strand of NZ_JBEDNY010000007.1, from coordinate 167,766 downwards.
GGCCGAGCGCGCCGCGCATCGCCGTCTCGGGCGGCGCGCCCGCGGCGCGGTCCTCGCGGTAGCGGTTCACCGTGTGGATCCCGAAGTCGATCCCGATCGCCAAGAGCAGGACGGGCACCGCGATCAGTACCTCTGAGAAAGCGATCCCCGCGTAGCCCGTGAAGCCGAACGTCCACACGACCGTCATCAACAGCGAGACCCCGCCGAGGACGAAGTCGAACGGGTCGCGGTAGGCGTACGCGAGGAGGGCGAGGATCACAGCGAGCGCTGCGGGCACCACGATGCCGAGCGAGTCGAAGATGACGCGCTGGAACTCGTCGTCGACGATGCCGCTCCCGAACGCGGTGACGTCGCCGGGGGCCTCCTCGGCGACCGTCTGCGCCTCGCTCTGGATCGCCTGCGTGTCGGCCGACGCCGGGAACCCGTGGTTGACGACGCCGAGCGACGCGGAGGCCGTCCCCGACTCCTTGTTGAAGTCGTCGGAGAGGAGCGTCGCGAAGCCGGGGTCCTCGGCCGCGGCGGCGACCGCGGCGTCGATCTCGCCGTCGCTGGCGCGCTCGATCGCGTCCCGGGCCGCCGCCGGCGTGTCGGCGTTCGGGTCGAGCTCGGCCGCGACGTCCATCGCCGGCGCGGAGAAGTCGGTCACGCGCAGGCTGTCGCGCTCGTCGAGCCGTTCGGCGGTCGCCAACATGTCGAGGAGCCCGCGGCGGTCAAGCACGTTGGCGTCGCGCTGGATCAGCTGCGTCGTCGGGTCGTCGCCGCCGAAGGCGGGCTCGAACTGCTCGTTCACGCGGTCGAGCGCGTCGGACTCCTCGATGCCGTCGGTGAACTGGTCGCTGCCCGCGCTCGCCTCCAGCAGCGCCATGCCGGGCGCGAACAGGGCGGTCACGACGAGACAGGCGATCACGACGCGGCGCGGCTGCTCGATGACCCGATCGATGACCGCGCCGAACAGCCGGGTGACTGGGTCCATCTATCGGGAGCGGAGTCGACGGCGGAACCGCGAGATCGCTGCGCTCACCCGGCCGCGCTGCCAGACGACCGCACCGCCGACCGCGACGACGCCGAGCAGCGCGACGATCCCGAGCGGCGAGGAGATCGCCCCGCTGTCGTCGGCGGGGACGACCTCGACCGGGAGCCGGTAGGTGTCGGAGAGCTGTTCGTCGCCGTCGGCGTCGTCATATCGGAAGTCGACCGCGGCCGCGTACGTCTTCGGCGTGGCGCCGCCCTCGACCTCGACCTCGAAGGTGACCGTCTTCGACTCGCCCGGGTCGAGAGAGGTGACGAACGCCTCGTCGTCGGACGACGAGAGCGGCGAGTCGACGAACAGCTTCGCCTGGACGTTCGAAACCGGCTCGGGACCGGTGTTGCGGACGACCGCGTTGTACTGCACTGTCGACCCCGGCGTGACCGACGCGGGGTCGGTGGCGTTCGGCTCCGCCGGCGACACCGCGAACACGTCCGCCTCGGGCGCGACGTCAACGACAACGTCGAGCGTGTCGGAGACGAGGACGCCGCCGGCCGATCCCGTCGAGATGAGCGAGACGGAGCCGTTGTCGGTCCGGCTCGTGCTCACGCCCTCGTCGGTGGGGATCCCGCGGTAGCGGACCGCCACGTTGACCGTCCGCTCGCCGGGGTTCGCGTCCGTGCGGAGTCCGGCGTCGAACGTCGCGGTCGCCGTCTCGCCGACCGCGAGGTCGCCGACCGTGTCCCGCGTCGACCTCGGGACGATGTTCTGGTCCGTCTGGACCGTGTCCTGCCCGACGCCGTCGGGGGCGGGGGCCTCGTTGCTGAACACGACGACCGCGTCCTCGATGTCGCGGGGACCGCGGTTGCGCACCTCGACGGTGAAGCTGCCGTCCTCGCCGACGCGCAGGGTGCTGTTCACGCCCGTCGCGGTGAACGCCTGCCGCGAGAGCGGCGTCACGCCCGTGCGGACCGTCCGCGCGGCCGCGTCGGCGCGCTCGGCGTCGCGGTAGTCGACCTCGAACTCCAGCGTCGACGAGCGCGCGGTGGCCTCGGTCGCGGCGCCGAGCCGGTAGGTGAACGTGCGGTTCTCGCCGGGGGCCCACGCGCCGACGTACGTCTCGGTGGTGCCCGCGTCGGTTGCGAAGGTCAGGTCCGGATCGATCGGGTTCGCGGCGACGGAGGCCTCGCGCGCGGTCTCGTTGCGCACGTTCCGCAGCGTCACGTCGACGAGCCCGTTGTCGCCGGCCTGGACGACGCCGTCGACGTCGACCACCGCGAACTGCGCGCGATCGGTGATCTCGACGGAGACGTACACGGTCTCCGTCACGATCTCCTCGTCGCGGACGGTTGATCCCTCGTCGACTTCCGCGCTCTCGACGTTCCGGTACTCCAGTTGGATCGGGACGCGATAGACGCCGGGCTCGGCGCCCTCGTCGGGGACGACGGTGAACTCGATCGGCCCGGTGACGCCGCGGGCGACGTCGCCGACCGTCTGCTCGCCGGTCCGTACGTCGAAGGGGACCTCCCGGTTCGCCGCGTCGCCGGTGAGGATCCGCGCCGTCGTCTCGTGGGCGGTCACCACCTCGCTCTCGAGGTTGTCGGCCCCCTGTGCGTCGATGTCGCCGCGGTTGTTCAGGTTCACCTGAAGGGTTGACTCCTCGCCGGGGATGAACGCAGTCTCCGGCGCGAACGCCTCGATGTCGGGGTCGCCACGCACCGTGTCGTTTGCCTCCTGTGCGACGACCGCTCCGGTCGCGACGAGGGACACGACGAGAAGCAGGACGGCGACCGTCCGGATTCGACTCATGTTGGTTACGTCACGGTACGAGACTGCGACGTAATACCCTTCGGGAATCCGCGACAACAACGTATCTGTTTCCGGATGAGAATCGCGAACGCAACCCGGCGGTCGAAACGAGAGAGAAACGATACGCATCGGATTCTATCGACCGTGAAGCCAGTTACCGGCGAACTATCGAGCGAGCGGTGGCCAGCTATTCGAAACGATCTATCGTTTCGCGATCGCTTTTTTATGTACCTCGCCGGCGTCAAGCGCCGAGGCTTTGTGGGGGCGCGTCGGAGAGCGCACATGGAGTCGCTCCGCGACCTCGGGCTGTCGAGCTACGAAGACCGAGCGTACCGTGCGTTGCTCGCGTTGGGTACCGGGACCGCCGCGGCCGTCGCCGAGGAGAGCGGCGTGCCGAAAGGGCGCATCTACGACGCGCTCGGCGGGCTGGAGTCGCGGGGGCTGGTCCGGGTCCAGACCGACCGCGAGCCGAAGCGGTACGCGCCCGTCGAGTCCGCCGTCGCCGTCGACCGGCTGGTCGAGGCGAAGCGGCGCGAACTCAACCGCCGGATCGAGACGTACGAGTCCGGCAAGGGGGAGCTGATCGACCGGCTGGCCGACGCCGAGACGGCGGACGACGAGTTCTGGACCGCCGCGGTCGGCGCCGACGACTCCCTCGAACTCCTCTTCGAGCGGATCGACGCCGCCGAGGAGTCGATCGTCGTCGTCGCCACCGACGTCTCCGCGCAGTTCGACGTCGACCGCGAGGGCCCGGAGCTGCTCGACCGGCTCCTCGCGGCGATCCGGAGCGGCGTCGACGTCTCCGTGCTCATCTCGCCGAGCGTGTTCGACGACGCGCGCGCCGCCGTCGACGAGGACCGCGCGACGCTGACGATCGCGCAGGGGCCCTTCGAACTGCGCATCACCGAGGACGCGTACGGCAACTTCTACCTCATCGACGGCGAGGAGGTGTGTCTGGAGGTCGCCGACCCGCTCTCGCCCGACCGGCTGTTCGGCATGCTCGACCTGCGCGACCGGGGATTCGCGGCGCGCGTGAACGACGGCTTCGAGGCCGCGTGGGCCGACGGGAGAATCGTCGACGAGGTGTGAGGTCGAGAGAGTCGGCCTCTCGCGGGGCACGAGCGTGTCTTGTGGGTCGGGAAGCGCGACGAACCCGTGCTGCCTGCCGATTCCAGTTATCATTTTTGATTTCGAGGGCGCGCGCTTTTATTCGTCCCCGTGCGTACGACCGATAGAACTGATAGTGACTCTCCGTCCATCCGACACGTCGTCGCCGGACCGCGGCGCCGACGCGGGCGATACCCCCGAGACCGACGACCGGCGCGCGGCCGACGCGGCGACCGACGACGCGGAGCGGTCGACGGGGCGCGCCGAGACCGAAGCGCCGACGAGCGCGCCGACGGCCGGCGGAAGGCCCCCGGAGGGCGGCGACTCGTCGCCCGGGGACGAGCGCTCGCGGGCGATCGAAGCGGACCGGTTCCTGCTCGCCGTCGCCGTGGACGGGGAGGTGCTGTTCGCCGGGCCGTCGGTACCGGACGTCGTCGGCGTCGAGCGCGACGCGCTCGTCGGGAGCGACTTCCTCGACCGTGTCCACCCGAGCGACCGCGAGCCGGTGGCCGACACGCTGTCGGCGGTCGCGACGACCCGGACGGTCACCCACCGCATCCGCCGCGCGAGCGGCGGGTACGCGTGGGTCGAGTCGGTCGTCGACGAGGAGTTCGCCCCGGAGTTCGGCGGGCGGATCGTGACGGTCCGCCGCGTCGACGTCGACCGGACCTTCCCGGAGCGCTACCGCGCCTTCCTCGAGTACGGCAGCGACCTCGTCACCGTCGTCGACGACGACGGCCTCATCGTCTACGAGAGCCCCTCCATCGCGGAGGTGCTCGGCTACGAGCAGGGATCGACCGTCGGCCGTTCCCCGCTCGGGTACGTCCACCCGGACGACCGCGAGCGCGTGACGGAGCGGTTCTACCGCACGCTCAACGAGCCCGAGGCGGCGCCCACGCTGGAGTACCGCTACCGCACCGCCGACGACGACTGGGTCTGGCTGGAGTCGCGGACGCGATCGCTGCCGGCCGACAGCCCGGTCGGCGAGCTGCTCATCAACTCCCGTGACGTCAGCGCGCGGAAGGCCCGCGAGCGGCGGCTCACCGACCGCAACGAGCGGCTCGACCGCTTCGCGAGCATCGTCTCGCACGACCTCCGGAACCCGCTGTCGGTGATCCGCGGGTCGATGGAGATGGCGCGGCTGCGCGACGAGACGGACCCGCTCGAACGAGGCGAGCGCGCCGTCGACCGGATCGACCAGCTCGTCTCGGAGCTGCTTACGCTCGCGCGGCAGGGGACCGGAATGGACGAGCCCACCGAGTTCGCGCTCGCGAGCGTCGCCCGCGACGCCTGGGAGACCGCCGCCGAGGGCGACGCCGACGCGGAGCTGGTCGTCGCCGGCGACGCGCAGGTGTACGGCGACCGGGGGCGGATGCGGCAGGCCCTCGAGAACCTGTTCCGAAACGCGACCGAGCACGCGAAGCCGGACGCCGAGACGGACGGGCCCGAAGGCGACGAGGCCGAAGCGGGCGACGGCGACGCCGCGTCCGAGGAATCGGGCGATCCGCCGGACGAAACGTCCGGCGACGACCCGCTCACGGTCCTCGTGACGGCCACGGACGGCGGGTTCCTCGTGGCCGACGACGGGACCGGCGTCGACCCCGACGACCGGGAGTCGGTGTTCAAGTCGGGGTTCACCACCCGGACGGACGGGACCGGATACGGGCTCGACATCGTCCGCGAGGTCGTCGAGTCGCACGGGTGGACGGTCGATCTCCGCGACGACGCCGACGGCCACATCGGACTCCCGGACGGGCGACGGCTGCGACCCCCTGAGGGCGCGTGTTTCGAGGTTTCCGCCCCCGACCCGGCGGACGCCGACCCGGACGAGCCGTGGATCGACTGAGCCCGGGAGCCACCGCGTTTATTCCCCGCGACCGCCAACTCGACGCGTGAGCGTCGCCGACGTCACCATCCGGCGGGCCGACCGCACCGACCTCCTGTCGGTGGTCCGGATCGAGCGCGCCTGCTTCTCGGACCCGTGGCCGCACGACGCCTTCGAGCGGCTCCTCGACGAGCCGGCGTTCCTCGTGGCGGAGCGCGACGGCGCCGTCGCCGGCTTCGTCGTCGCCGACCGGACGCCGAACCACGGCCGCGACATCGGCCACGTGAAGGATCTCGCCGTCCACCCCGACGCCCGCGGCGAGGGGATCGGACGGGCCCTCCTGCGGTCGGCGCTGGTCCGGCTCCGCGCGACCGGCGTGGCCGTCGTCCGACTAGAGGTGCGCGAGGGGAACGACCCTGCCCGCTCGCTGTACGCCGACGAGGGGTTCGAACCCGTCCGGCGGGTCGGCGGCTACTACCGCGACGGCGAGGACGCGCTCGTGCTCGTCGTCGACCTCGAGGCGTGGGCCGACGGGGACGGGGCGGGCGGCAGAACGGAGTCGAGCGACGGCGACAATTAGACACGAGGTAACGCACCGCACGCCTATCGGCTCGCGGCGCGGGGTTTGCCAAGGCTTAGTGTCGGGGAGGCCGACCGAAACGGTATGAGTTCGGTTCCCGAGCGATCTGAGATTGACACCGAGTACAAGTGGGATCTCGACGGCATCTACGCCGACGACGAGGCGTGGGAGGCCGCCTACGAGGCGGTCGCCGAGCGGATCGACGAGCTGCGCGCCTACGAGGGGCGCGCCGTCGAGGACGCCGCGACGCTGCTCGAACTGCTCGAACTGCGCGAGGAGATCTTCCGCGAGCTCCAGCAGGTGACGACGTACGCCCGGCTCCGCAGCGCCGAGGACACCCGGAACCAGGAGTACCAGGCGATGTCCGCGAAGGCGTCGTCGCTCGGCTCCGAGGCGTCGAGCGCAGTCTCTTACCTCGAACCGGAGATCCAGTCGCTGACCGACGCCGACGTCGAGGCGTTCCTCGACGACGAGCCTGCCCTCGCGACGTACGAGCACTACCTCGACGACGTGCTGCGGAAGAAGCCGCATACGCGGTCGAGCGAGGTCGAGGAGGTGCTCGCGGACCTCTCGGAGGTCACCGACGCGCCGAGCGAGATCTACTCGATGCTGACGAACGCCGACATGACCTACGGCGTCGTCGAGGACCCCGACGGCGAGGAGGTCGAGATCACGCAGGCGAACTTCACGAAGCTCCAGACCAACCCGGACCGCGCGTTCCGCGAGCGCGTCCACGAGACGTTCTACGACGAGTGGGCCGACGTGCGCAACACGGTCGGCACGTCGCTGGAGAAGGCCGTCCGCGAGCATGTCACGAGCGCCGAGATCCGCGACTACGACTCCGCGCGCGCCGCCGCGCTCGACGGTTCGAACGTCCCCGTCGCGGTGTACGACACGCTCGTCGACACCGTCGACGACAACCTCGACGTGCTCCACCGCCACGCCGACCTGAAGGCCGAGGCGCTGGGCGTCGACCAGCTACAGAGCCACGACCTCTACATGTCGCTGACGGGCGACCAAGGCCCCGACGTGGAGTACGAGCAGGCCCGCGAGTGGGTGATCGAGGCGGTCGCGCCGCTGGGGGAGGAGTACCAGGAGCGGCTGGCCGAGGGGCTCGACTCGCGCTGGGTCGACGTGTACGAGAACCGCGGGAAGCGCTCGGGCGCGTTCTCCTCTGGCACGTACGACACCCAGCCGTACATCATGATGAACTACCAGGACGACATCGCCTCGATGTACACGCTGGCCCACGAGCTCGGCCACTCGATGCACTCGGAGCTGGCGGGCGACGCGCAGCCGTGGCACGACGCGAGCTACGAGATTTTCGTCGCGGAGATCGCCTCGACGGTCAACGAGACCCTGCTCACCCACCACCTGCTCGACACCGTCGAAGACGACGAGCTCCGCACCCACGTCCTCGACGAGTACCTCGAACGCTTCCGCTCGACCCTCTTCCGGCAGACGATGTTCGCGACGTTCGAACAAGAGATCCACGAGCGCGTTGAGGCCGGCGACGCGCTCACCCCCGACGCGTTCGACGAGATCTACGGCGACCTGAAGGGCGACTACTACGCGCCCGCCGAGCTCACGGGCGGCATCGAGCGCGAGTGGCAGCGGATTCCGCACTTCTACTACGACTTCTACGTCTACCAGTACGCGACCGGCATCTCCGCCGCGGCCGCCATCGTCGAGCGCGTCCTCGACGAGGGCGACGAGGCCGCGGCCGACTACCGCGAGATGCTGAAGGCGGGCGGCTCGGAGTACCCGCTCGACGTCGTCGAACTCGCGGGCATCGACATGGCCTCGCCCGACCCGATCGAGTCCGCCGTCGGCGTGTACGACGAGTATCTCGACGAGATCGCGGCGCTGCTCGACTTAGCGTAACGGCGCCGCGCAGACGGTCGAGGCGGCGCCCGCGCTCGCGCCGCGAGGCCGGACGGTCGGCGCGACCGAGCGGCCCAAAACCTATGCCTCGCTCGGCCGAAGGCGCCCGCCGAGATGGACCGCAGACTCCTCGCTCTCCCGGGTGCCCTCCTCCTCCTCGTCCTGCTCGCGGACCCGAGCGTCCTCAGTTGGGAAGGGACGTTCCGCGCGGGACGGGGGCTCGAACAGCACGCGACCGTGAACGCGACCGCCCTCCCCGCGCGGTGTACCGACGTCGCCGTCGCCCTCGCCGATGGCCGCAACGTCTCGATCCGGGGGTATCGGGTCGTCGCCGGCTCCCTCGACCTCCTCGTCGAACGCACGTCGGTCTCGGGGGAGTGGGCGCTCGGCGACGCGAACTGTGCGGACCGCCTCACCGGCGTCAGTGATCTGCGCGTCGACGGGGATTCGTACCGAGTCCTCGGCGGGTATTCGAGCGAACGACTGGACCGAGCCCCGCTCTTCGGGCTGGCGAAACTCGGAAGCGGACTCGTCGGCGTCGCGCTGCTCGCGGTCGGTATCTTCGCGACCGTTCACCGGGGATCCGAGTGACGAGCAATTTAATTAAGCCCCAGTGGCGCGTGCCTGCGAGCGGCCGCCCTCGGCGGCCGCGAAGCCAGCACGCGCGAGGGAGTCGGTGGTCCTCCGCTTCGCTCCGGACCACCGACGAGGTTGGGGAGGTGTGAGGCTGCGGTGCTGTGCGGGGCGGGACTCAAAGGGGCAGTCGCGAGGACGGCGCAGGCGACGCGAGCACCGCAGAGAGCGAACGAAGTGAGCGACCGAGGAGCGCGGCGAGGGTGCGCCGTCCTCGCGACTGGGGCTTTGGCGGTGTTCGCTGTGGATCAGTGAGTAGCCATTTATAAAAAATCAATTGGGGATCCGAGAGTTCCCACTCCCGATACGTCGTCGACCGCATCCCATGGATCAGCGTCCCGGCACCGATTTACCGCTCCCCTCCCACACACCGCGTAATGGACGAACGCGTACGCAAGCACGCCGAGGTGCTCGTCGACTGGAGCGCGCGGGTCGAGGCCGGCGACGACGTCGTCGTCAGCGTCGCGGAAGACGCCCACGAGCTGGGCGTCGCGGTCGCCGAAGCGCTCGGCGAGCGAGGCGCGAACGTGACGACGCTGTACGGGTCGAGCGAGCTCTCGCGCGCCTACCTGAAAGGCGTCGAGGCCGGCGTCGACGGCGAGGTCGACGCGGACGACTTCGACGCGGACCCCGCCGTCGACCGCGCGGTGTTCGAGGCGGCCGATTCCTACCTCCGGATCGGGGGCGGGCGCAACACCACCGCGACCGCGGACGTCGACCGCCCGACGCGGCAGGCGTACGCGAAGGCGCGGCAGGGCGTCCGCGAGGCCCGGATGGACACCGACTGGGTGTCGACGGTCCATCCGACGCGGAGCCTCGCCCAGCAGGCGGGGATGGCCTACGAGGAGTATCAAGAGTTCGTCTACGACGCCGTCCTCCACGACTGGGAGTCGCTCGCCGACGAGATGGCGCGGATGAAAGACGTCCTCGACGACGGAGAAGAGGTCCGGATCGTCACCGAGCGCGACGGCGCGCCCGACACCGACGTGACGATGTCGATCGACGGTCGCACCGCGGTCAACTCCGCGGCCTCCGTCGCGTACGACTCACACAACCTGCCGAGCGGCGAGGTGTTCACCGCGCCGTACGACACCGCCGGCGAGGTGTTCTTCGACGTGCCGATGACCATCGACGCGACGCGCGTGCGGAACGTCCACCTCACGTTCGAGGGCGGCGAGGTCGTCGGCTTCGCGGCGGAGTCGGGCGAGGACCGCCTCGCGGACATCCTCGACACCGACGACGGCGCGCGGCGGCTGGGCGAGCTCGGGATCGGGATGAACCGCGGCATCGACCGGTTCACCGACTCGATCCTCTTCGACGAGAAGATGGGCGACACCGTCCACCTCGCGGTCGGCCGCGCCTACGACGCCTGCCTACCCGAGGGCGAGTCCGGCAACGACAGCGCGGTCCACGTCGACATGATCACCGACGTGAGCGCCGACTCGCGACTGGCGGTCGACGGCGAGGTCGTCCAGCGGAACGGGACGTTCAGGTGGGAAGACGGCTTCGAGGCAGAGGACTGACCTCGTCAGGGACAGAGACGCGGCGAGGGCCGGGCGGCGAAGGGCGTACCGCGGCTATTCGGTCGCCGCCTCGATGGCGGCTTCGAGGTCCGCGACGATGTCCGCGGGGTCCTCGATCCCGACGGAGAGGCGTACCATGTCGGCGGTGACGCCCGCGGCCTCCTGTTCCTCCTCGGTCAGCTGCTGGTGGGTCGTCGACGCCGGGTGGATGACGAGCGTCTTCGAGTCGCCAACGTTCGCGACGAGCGAGGCGAGGTCCGCCTCTTCGACCGTCGCGCGCGCCGCCTCGTAGCCGGCCTCCAGCCCGAAGGTGAGCATGCCGCCGTAGCCGCCGTCCAGGTACTCGCTGGCATCCTCGTGGGTCTCGTGGCTCTCCAGGCCGGGGTAGTTCACCCACGCGACCTCGTCGTGGTCGTCGAGGTACTCGGCGACGACCCCCGCGTTCTCGCAGTGGCGGTCCATCCGCAGCGGCAGCGACTCCGTCTGCTGGAGCGTGTTCCACGCGTCGAACGGCGACTGCTGGTCCCCCAGGTCGCGCAGGCCGCGGGTGATCGCGGCGAAGGTGAACGCCGCCTCGCCGAACCGCTCCGCGAAGTTGATCCCGTGGTACGCGGGGTTGTCCTGGGCGATCTCGGGGAACTTCTCCGCGTGCTCGGCCCACGGGAACGAACCGCCGTCGACCACGACGCCGCCGACGGTGGTGCCGTTACCGGTGAGCCACTTCGTCGTCGACTCCCAGACGAGGTCGGCGCCGTGTTCGAGTGGGCGGCAGAGGTACGGCGTCGCGAACGTGTTGTCGACGAACAGCGGGACGCCGTGGTCGTGGGCGATGTCCGCGATGCGCTGGATGTCGGGCGTGACCAGCGCGGGGTTCCCGATCGTCTCGAGGTGGACGTAGGCGGTGTCCTCGTCGATAGCCTCGGCGTACCCCTCGTAGTCGAGCGGGTCGACGAACCGGGTCGAAACGCCGCGGCGCTCGACGGAGTGGGTGAGGTAGGTGTAGGTGCCGCCGTACAGCGCCGACGAAGTGACGATGTTGTCGCCCGCCGAGGCGAGGAGGAACGTCGTCACGTCGAGCGCGGCCATCCCCGAGGCGGTCGCGACCGCGCCGACGCCGCCTTCGAGCGAGGCGATCCGCTCTTCGAGCGCGGCGTTCGTCGGGTTCATCAGCCGGGAGTAGACGTTGCCGGCCTCTTCGAGGCCGAACAGGTCGGCGGCGTGGTCGGCGTCGTCGAACTGGTACGCGGTCGTCTGGTAGATCGGCGTCGCGCGGGCGCCGGTGGTCGGGTCCGGGTCCGCCCCGGCGTGTACGCTTCGCGTGCTGAATCGGGGAGCGTCGGCCTCCTCGTCTGCTGGCATGGATCCATGTTCCCCCGCCGCGTAGTTAAAGCCGGCCGGCCCACGCGGACGTTTCCGGTATCTCCGAGACGACTGCCTCGGCGGCGGATCCGCAGATGTGAGGCGGTCCGGCGGTGCGCTCGTGCCAACCGTTAACAGCGTCGGGCCGTAACTCCACGTATGGGAACACAAGGTCCGCGCGGCGATCCCGCCGAGCTGGAAGAGGTGCTGGCGGAGATCCCGGACGGGGTCTGGCAGTACCTCGCGCTCGGCGTCGCCCTCCTCGTCGGCGTCGCCCTCCTCGGGGAGAGCCTCGCCTTCGGCGTCGCGGCGCTCGCGGTGCTGTTGGCGGCCGTCACGGTCGTCAGCGCCGTCGAGATCGTCGACGCGTACGACAAGGAGGCGCTCACCGTCTTCGGCGAGTACCGCCAGCTGCTCGAACCGGGCGTCCACCTCATCCCGCCGTTCGTCTCGCGGACGTACGCGTTCGACATGCGGACCCAGACGATCGACGTGCCGAGCCAGTCGGCGATCACGCGCGACAACTCGCCCGTAACCGCCGACGCAGTCGTCTACATCAAGGTGATGGACGCGAAGAAGGCGTTCCTCGAGGTCGACGAGTACAAGAACGCCGTCTCGAATCTCGCGCAGACCACCCTCCGCGCCGTCATCGGCGACATGGAGCTCGACGACACGCTCTCGCAGCGGGAGCTGATCAACGACCGGATCAACGAGGAGCTCGACGAGCCGACCGACGAGTGGGGGATCCGCGTCGAGGCCGTCGAGGTCCGCGAGGTGAGCCCCTCCCAAGAGGTCCAGCGCGCGATGGAGCAGCAGACCGGCGCGGAACGTCGCCGCCGCGCCATGATCCTCGAAGCGCAGGGGGAACGCCGCTCCGCGGTCGAGCAGGCCGAGGGTGACAAGCAGTCCAACATCATCCGCGCACAGGGGGAGAAGCAGTCGCAGATCCTCGAAGCGCAGGGGGACGCCATCTCGACGGTCCTCCGCGCGCGCTCCGCCGAGTCGATGGGCGAACGGGCCATCATCGAGCGCGGCATGGAGACCTTAGAAGAGATCGGCAAGGGCGAGTCCACGACCTTCGTCCTGCCGCAGGAGCTCACCAGTCTCGTCGGCCGCTACGGCAAGGCCCTCTCCGGCTCCGATGTCCAGCAGATGGAAGGGTTGGAAGGCAAGGAGTTCGACGAGGAGACGGAGAAGCTCCTCGGGCTGGAGGACATCGAGAGCGCCCTCGAACAGCTCGACACGGTGGCGGACGACGACCTTCGCACCGACGAGACGCGGGACGGCGACGCGGCCCGCGACGTCGACCTCGCCAAGCAGGAGGCGGCGACCCGGGAGGCCGACCGCGACATCGAACTGGAAACCGAGAGCGAGCGGCCGGGGACGTGAACTCGGCTCACGCCCGTACCACGTCGGCAAAAAAGCCGCCGCGACCGCGCCGCCGACACCGCTCGATCGCCGACGTTCGCGGGTCGAAGGAAGTCAGCCACGAGGCGGGCCGGGATTCGATCCGGAGTCGGAGACGGAGCGACTGAGACGGGAGGCGGGCCGACTACGAGTAGCGATCAGCTCTCACAGGCCCGACACTCGAGAATATCCCGACTGAATTTCTGTGCAGCGTTCACGCTGTGCTGGTAGTAGAGGCTCTTGACCCCTTTCTTCCAAGCTTCGATGTAGAGCTGATTGATCTCTCTGACGCTCACTTCGCTCGGGTCGATCGAGACGTTCACGCTCTGTGCTTGGTCGATGTGTTTCTGCCTCTGTGCCGCCTGGTTGATGATCGCCATCTGTGGAATCTCGGCGAAGGTCTTGAACACCTCCTTCTCGTGGTCCGTCAGGCACTCGAGGTGTTGGACGCTCCCGTCTTTGTTGGCGATGCTGTCCCAGACTTCGCGCGTGTCTTTGCCCCGCTCCGCCAGTATCGCCTGAAGGAATCTGTTCTTCTGCGTCGACTTGAGCTTCGCACCGTCTCGCACGAAGTAGTTCGATTTGAGCGGCTCGATGCTCGGACTGACCTGGCCCAGAATGACGCTGCTCGATTTCGTCGGCGCCACGCTCATCGTCGTCGCGTTCCGCCTGCCGTAACCTTCGAGGACCTCCGGCTCCCCGAACTCATCGGCAAGCGCTTCGCTCGCCTCGTAGCTCCGCTCTCTGATCGTCCGGAATATCTCCTCGTTCTTCTCCATCGCCTCCATGCTGTCGAAGGGGATCATGTTGCTCTGGAGGTAGCTGTGCCACCCGAGGACGCCGATCCCTATCGCTCTGTGTCGCTTCGCGAACCGCACGGCCCGCTCCATGAACCGGACGCCCTCCGTGCGCTGGATGAACTCCTCCATCACCGCGTCGAGGAACCGCGTCAGCGTCTCCACCGCGTCGGTGTCCTTCCACTCGTCGTAGTGGAGCGCGTTCATACTCGAGAGACAGCAGACGAAGCTCTCGTCCGCCGTGGCCGGCAGCGCTATCTCGGTACACAGGTTGGAGGCGTTTATCTGGTAGTCTTTGTCCTTGTAGACCTGTGGCTTCCCCTCGTTCATGTTCCCGCGAAAGATGATGTACGGGACGCCGATATTGATCCGCGCCTCGATGATATCCGCCCAGGTCGCTCGCTTCTCTTCGTCGCCGTCGATCATCGCCTGGAACCAGTCGTCACCGATGATGACGCCGTAGTAGATGTCCTGTACCGGGTCGCCCTCGGTTTTGATGTTGAGCCATTCCTCCAAGTCGTCGTGTTCGACGTCGATGTAGCCGGCAAACTGCCCCCGCCGGGTTTCCCCTTGGCTGATGACGTTGATGATCGTGTCGAACAGCTCTGTAAAGCTGTAACTCCCGTTGCTCTTGCCGTTGTCCGTTATCGGACTGCCCCGGGGGCGCAGCTCGCCGAAGTACCCGCTCGTGCCGCCGCCCTGCTTGGTCATCTCGCCGACCTCGGCTTGGGTGTAGAGAATGCTCTCGATGTTATCTTCCATGTAGCTGCCGAAGCAGCTGATAGGAAGGCCCCTGTCCAGTCCGAAGTTGGACCACACCGGACTGGCGAGGCTGTAGAAGCCGCGGCTCATGTACTCGTAGAACCTGTCTGCGAAACCCTCCTCGCCTAAGATCTCCTCGGCGCGCTCCGCTATCTGTCTGACCCTCTCTTCGGCTTCGACGCCCTCGAGCAGGTATCCCTCTCTGAGGAACTCCCTGCTGTCCTCGTTCAGCCAATAGAACGGTTCCGTATGCCGTTGCGAAACGCCGTCGAGTGCTGTTCGTGCCATCGTTAGAACATGTCCTCTGCGGTGACGCTCTGCGTGTGTTTGTTGTACGTGGTCGACCGCTTGCTGAAGAAGTCGTTATCCTTCGTCATCATGATGTCCTCGTCGAACCAGCGCGTCTCCGCGAGCAGGTCGTCGTCCGTCTCGAACATCGGCTCCACGCCGACGTTTTCGAGACTCTGGTTGAACCGGTCTCGCAGGAACGCGTCGACGTGCGCCCTAGGGAGGAACTCCAACTCGCCGTCTTCGAATATCCAATCAAGGATCTCCATCTCCGCCTCGTAGGCCTGCTGACAGGCTTCTTGGACCTCTTCCTCGAAGTCGTCATCGAAGAGGTCCGGGTTCTCCGCTCTGATCGTCTCCACGAGCTCAACCCCGAAGAGGCCGTGAATCTGTTCCTCTTTGCTGGTGGCTTCGACGGCATTTGCTATCCCCGTGAACTTCTTTTCGTGCTTGTCGAAGCTCGTCATGATGAGGAACTGGCTGAACAGCGAGACGTGTTCGACGAACGTACTGAACAGCAGGATGCTCATCACGTACTCCCGTTTGTCGTCGCTCTCGCGCTTCTCCAGATACTCGTCGAGGTACTCGATCCGCTCTTTCATCGACGGCTCCGTGGTTACCTGCTCGAAATCGTCCGTGATTCCTAAGACGTCGAGGAGGTGACTGTATGCGTCCATGTGCCGCACCTCGCTTTCCGCGAAGGTCATCCCCACATTCCCGACCTCGGCTTTGGGCATCTCCTCGTAGATCTCCGACCAGAACGTCTTCACCTGTACCTCGATCTGGGCGATAGCCAACATCGTCCGTTTGATGACGGTCTGCTCGGCAGGAGTCGTGTTGACCTTGAAGTCTTGGACGTCTCCGTCGAAATTGAACTCCGTGTGTACCCAGTAGCTGTTCCGGATCGCCTCGACGTAGTCGAGGAACTCGCCGTACTCGTAGGGCTTCAGCTGTTTTCTCTCCGAGAAGATGTCCGTCTCTGTATCTGCGCCTGTACGCTCGTTTGTGGTTGCGTTTTCGCTTTCACTCATTTGGCCATCTGAAACGTGACCGATCGCGTTGGATTACCGCTGCCACTGTCTAGCATCGGTCGGTGAATCCGACCGCAGTCGTGTCGCTCGGGAGACGGTCGTACAGCGTGCCGCGGGTGGAGCCGTGTGAACCGTATCGGATCACACTGACTCCACTGGGATAAGTATTACCAACAGGATTGTAGTATAACAATTCCACTTTCACAACGAGGCAGGACCGGCCCTCCGGTCCGCGGACGGGCGGCGACGGGACGTGAGACTCGGACAACGTCGACGCCACCCGACAGGAGAGGGGGCTCGCGAGGCCGACCGCGACATCGAACTGGAGACGGAGAGCGAGCGGCCGGGGAACTGATCGGGAGCGCGGTAGTTGCGGCGAGCCGAGAAGAGACGGAGTCGGCGAGCGAGGAGTCGGTTAGGGCCGCCAGCGGCCGGGGTCGACCGCCCAGAGGAGAGCGACCGCGACCGCGCCGCCGACGCCGCCAGTGACGAGCGAGAGGGGGTCGGACGCCCCCGCCGCGAGCGCCGTGAGCAGCAGCACGGAGCCGGCGAGGAGCGCCGCGGTGTCTTCCGTGGTCGTCGCGCGGACCACCGGGGCCACGGCGGCGCCCACGACCGCGCCGGTCGCGACGGTGCCGGGCGGCCCGGCGACGGCGGCCGTGAGCGCGTCGGTCTCAGCGAGCGCCGGGATGATCGCCGCGGGCGCGGCGACGACGCCGGCGACGAGCGCGAACGCCGCGATCCCACCGAGAGCGGGCGCGAGGAGCGTCGCCCGCGCCGAGAGGTTCGCGCCGGCGACCGCCGCGCCCCCGCCGATCAGGAGCACCGACCCGACCGCGAGGAGGGGCGGGGTGGCGACGAGGGAGTACGGCGTGGGAGCGACGATCGACCCCGGGTCGGCCGCCGACCCGGGCGGGACCGCGGGCGCGAGAGAGACCGTCGCCGCGAGCGCGGCCGCGCCGACGACGAGGAGGGCCGATCCGAGGAGGCGACTGCGGAGTGACATGGTCGGCCGAACGCGCCGCGGCCACAAAACGATCGCGGGACTGCGCGGCGACGTAACGGAGGGCGCGCCCCGACCGTCACACCGTGATTCCGGCGCGCTGCCCACCAACGACGACGATCGCGCGCTCCGGCGGGCCGCGCTCGTCGGTGAGGCGCAACAAGAGCGTCTTCACCACCGACTCGTCGGTCTCGACCTCGCCGCGGACGCCGCCCTGGTCGACGGCGATCCGAATCGAGTGGTCACCGGTGCGGCTGATCCCCCCGAGACGGAGCCGGACCTCGGGCGCGGTGAGCCGCTGGGCGATCACGAGGATCGCTTTACCCCCGTCGTCGACGAAGTCCGTCCGATCGACGAACGCCCGGGACTCGGTCGCGTCGGGCTTGAGCGCGCCGCGGGTCGCGGCGGCCGAGCGGAAGGAGGCCGCGTGGGTCAGCAGCTCCTCCGGGCGCGAGAGGACGCTGCGCGAGTCGACCATCGGGTTGCCGTCGACGTAGCGGCTCCGGACGCCGAGGTCGCGGGGCGTCGAGGCGGCGACGTCGTGGAGGCGATCGACGCACCCGGGGGTGGCGGCGGCGAGCGCTCCGGCGACGACCGCGCGGCGGTACACGGTCGGGAGTGTGGCGCACCGATGTAAAAACCCCTCCGTCGCGGTGACGGGGACTGAGAATCGGAGCGGCGGCAGCGTGGATTGTCGGCGGTCGCTACTCGTCGATCATCGGGGCGGGCACGCCGTCGTCGCCGCCGTCGAGCTCGAAGGCACGGCGGAGCTCCGCGATCCGGTCGCGGATGTCGGCCGCCAGCTCGAACTCGAGGTTGCTCGCGGCCTCGTCCATGCGCTCTTCGAGCGCCTCGATCTGCGCTTTCGCCTCCTCGGCGCTCTCCACGTCGCCGACGCTGACCGACGAGGTATCCGTCTTCGAGCCGGGGAGGTTCGTCTCGCTCACCGGCTTGTCGATGGTGGTCGCCTCGTAACCGTGCTCGGCGTTGTACTCCAGCTGGATCTCGCGGCGGCGCTGGGTCTCCTCGATGGCCGCCTCCATCGAGTCGGTCACCTCGTCGGCGTAGAGGACGACCTCGCCGTTGACGTTGCGGGCGGCCCGGCCCATCGTCTGGACGAGCGTCGTGGTGGAGCGGAGGAACCCCTCCTGGTCGGCGTCGAGGATGGCGACGAGGCTCACCTCCGGGATGTCGAGCCCCTCGCGGAGCAGGTTGATGCCGACGAGCACGTCGATGTTGCCCAGGCGGAGGTCGCGGATGATCTCGTGGCGTTCGAGGGTGTCCGTCTCGTCGTGCATGTACGCCACGTCGACGCCCGCCTCCTCGAGGTACTCCGTGAGGTCCTCCGCCATCCGCTTGGTGAGCGTGGTGACGAGGACGCGCTCGTCGCGCTCGATCCGGTCGTCGACGCGGTCGAGGAGGTCGTCGACCTGCCCCGTCGCGCCCGTCACCTCCACTTTCGGGTCGACGAGGTGGGTCGGCCGGACGATCTGCTCGACGATCCGGTCGGAGGTCTCGCGCTCGTAGTCGCCGGGCGTCGCGGAGACGTAGAGGGTCCGGTCCGTCTTCTCCTCGAACTCCTCGAAGGTGAGCGGGCGGTTGTCGTAGGCGGTCGGGAGCCGGAACCCGTTCTCGACGAGCGAGTCCTTCCGCGACTTGTCGCCCTCGTACTGGCCTTTGATCTGGGGGATCGTCTGGTGGGACTCGTCGACGACGGTGAGGAAGTCGTCGGGGAAGTAGTCGAGCAGGGTGTAGGGGGCGTCACCGGACTCGCGGTCGTCCATGTGGACCGAGTAGTTCTCGATCCCGGAGCAGTAGCCCGCCTCCCGCAGCATCTCGATGTCGAAGGTAGTCCGTTCTTCGATGCGCTGGGCGGCCACGAGGTCCCCCTGCCGCTCGAAGTAGCTGACCCGCTTCTCCATCAGGTCCTCGATCTCCGCGATCGCCTGTTCGAGCTTGTCGTCCGGGATCGAGTAGTGCTCCGCCGGGTGGAGCATCACCGCGGGCTCCTCGGAGACGACCTCGCCGTGCATCGGGTCGACCTTGATCATCCGGTCGATCTCGTCGCCCCACAGCTCCACCCGAACCGCGTACCGCCCGTACATCGGGTAGATCTCGACGGTGTCGCCCCGGACGCGGAAGGTCCCCTGCGTGAAGTCCACGTCGTTGCGCTCGTAGTTCAGGTCGACGAGCCGTGTGAGCAGCTCCTCGCGGCCGACCTGCTCGCCGACCTCCAGGCGGAGCGCCATGTCGCGGTAGTTCCCCGGATCGCCCAGCCCGTAGATGGCGGAGACGCTCGCGACGACGATTACGTCGTCGCGGGTCAACAGGGAGCGCGTCGCGGAGTGGCGCAGGCGGTCGATCTCCTCGTTTATCGACATCTCCTTGTCGATGAACGTGTCCGTCTGCTCGACGTACGCCTCCGGCTGGTAGTAGTCGTAGTAGGAGACGAAGTACTCGACGGCGTTGTCCGGGAACAGCTCGCGGAACTCCTCGTACAGCTGGGCCGCGAGCGTCTTGTTGTGGGCGAGCACGAGCGTCGGTTGGTCGAGCTCCTCGGCGACCCACGAGACGGTGTTCGTCTTCCCGGATCCCGTCACGCCGAGCAGCGTCTGCTTTTTTACACCCGACTCGTACCCCTCGACCAGCCCCTCGATCGCCTCGGGCTGGTCGCCCGCGGGCTCGAACGGGGCGTCGACGCGGAGCGGGCGGTCGACGGTCGGGCGGTCCTCCGAGAGGGGGGAGTCGGCGTCGCTCACGATACGCGTCGTTGGACGGCGAGACACTTGAGCGGCGCGGCGATACGAGGTGACCGTCTGCGCCTGCGAGCCTTGCGGTTCGTCCGATTATGGATCGGTGATCGAGACGAACACCTCCGAAGCCCCAGTCGCTCGATACGGAACGACGAACTCGGTGACTGCGACCACCGAAGCCCCAGCCGCGAGGAGTCGCGCGACTCGCTGTGCTCCTCGTCGCTTACTCCGTTCGCTCCTGCGGTGCTTACTTCGTCGTGCTTCGTCCTCGCGGCAGCGTGGCGCTACGCGCCACGGGCAGCCGGCGGCGAAGCCGCCGGCGACTGCCCCTTCGAGTCCCGCCCCACACCGCTCCGCGACCGCACCTCACGCCTCCCCAACCTCGCGGCTCACGGCTCGCGGCTTCGCCGCTCGCGTTCGCCGCGTCCCTCGCACGCGCTCCGAGCGCCCGCTGGCGCTCGGAGGCGCGCGCCACAGCGTTAGATCGAGCGAGCGATTTCGCGTCGACACCCTGCTTCATCTCCGGACGAAAACGTTTCCCCCTCCCCCCGCGACGCTCTCCGTATGCGCATCGCCGTCCCCAACAAGGGCCGCCTACACGAGCCGACGCTCTCGCTGCTGGAGCGCGCCGGGCTCCACGTCGAGGAGACCGCCGACCGACAGCTGTACGCCGACACCGTCGACGAGGACGTGACGGTGCTGTTCGCGCGGGCGGCCGACATCCCCGAGTACGTCCGCGACGGCGCGGCCGACCTCGGCGTCACCGGCCTCGACCAGGCGGCCGAGTCGGGCGGAGTCGTCGACGCCCCGGGCGAGGCGGCCGACGGCGACCTCGTCGACCTGCTCGACTTGGGCTACGGCTCCTGTAAGCTCGTCCTCGCCGCGCCCGAGGACGGCGGGGTGTTGACGGTCGAGGACCTGGCGGACAGGACGGTCGCGACCGAGTTCCCGAACGTCACCCGCGACTACCTCGATCGCGTGGGCGTCGACGCGGACGTGGTCACGGTGACGGGCGCGACGGAGCTGACCCCGCACGTCGACATGGCGGACGCCATCGTCGACATCACCTCGACGGGGACGACGCTGAAAGTGAACCGGCTGGCGGTGATCGACGACGTGCTCGACTCCTCGGTCCGCCTGTTCGCTAACCCGGACGTCGTCGGCGGCCCGAAGGTCGAGCAGGTGCTCACCGCCTTCGAGTCCGTCCTCGCGGCGGACGGCCGCCGCTACCTGATGATGAACGCGCCGAAGAAGCGGCTCGACGCGGTGAAAGACGTGATACCCGGGCTCGGCGGGCCGACGGTGATGGACGTCGAGGCCGACGAGAACGGTAACGGGATGGTGGCGGTCCACGCCGTCGTCGACGAGCGCGACGTGTTCGAGACCATCTCGGAGCTGCGGTCGGTCGGCGCGACCGGCATCCTCGTCACGGAGATCGAGCGCCTCGTCGAGTGACCGAGGGAAGCGGCGCGGTCAGTCTCCCGCGTCGGCGTCGCCCTCGCCGATCAACCGCTCTTTTTCGGGGCGCGACAGCGACTTGATCGCGTACTCCCGGGACATCGCCGCCGACTGCGAGTCGAACGACTCGACGTGGCGCAGGGTGACGGGGGTCCGGCCGCGGGTGTACTTCGCGCCCTCGCCGGCGTCGTGCTCGGCGACGCGCCGCTCGACGTCTGTCGTGTACCCGGTGTAGAAGGTGCCGTCGGCGCACTCGATAACGTACACGTGGTGATCGGCCACGGGAGGTCGTCCGAGCGCGAGCGCAAAGTGCGTGCGGGTGTCCGGTCGGGCGGCGAGCGGAGCGGTCGCTCTCCGTGCGCTCGGTCTTCGATCGGCGTTTCGCCGGTCAGTCCCCGGTTCGAGTCCGCTCGCGAGACACCTCGGCGATGCCTGCGTTCGCGGAGCACTCTGGGCACGCGTTCAGGTCGCCGTGCTCGTCCGCGAAGACGCGAGCGAAGCGGTCCGAAACGTGCGACCCGCAGTGGTCACAGCGTGGCATGTGATGCCGACGTGCGTCGGCAACTACCATACGGGCTGGACGAACTAATACCCTTTTTCGACCCAGTCGGCTGCCGGTATAGCGCCGGTTAACCGAAGCCGGCAGGCGGCGGCCTCCGTCGGTCGATCCCGTCTCACTCGGCGCGCGCTGCGTTGACCGCGCGGGCGATCAGCCCCGCCTGCGCGCCGGCGACGAAGCCGGCGTCGACGTTGACGGTCGTCAGTACGGAGCACGACTGGAGCGCCCCCTCCAGCGCCGCGACTCCCTCACCGCCGACGCCGTAGCCGGTCGAGACCGGGAGCGCGATCACGGGGGCGTCGACGAGGCCGGCGACGACCGTCGGGAGCGCCCCCTCGCGGCCCGCCGCGACCACGACGGCGTCGGCCTCGCGGATCCGGTCGATCTGGTCTAAGATCCGGTCCAGGTTGGCGACGCCGACGTCGTCGATCCGGTCGACCGCGGCCCCGATCTCGCGGGCGACGACCGCGGCCTCGCCGGCGACCGGCGCGTCCCCGGTGCCGGCGGTCACGACCGCGACCGCCGCGTCGAGCGACGGCGGCTCGAAGCCGTCGGCGTGGACGACGACGGTTCCGACCCGGTCGTCGCGGTCGACCGTCGCGTCCGCCCCCGCGTCGCCGACGGCCGACGCGACCACCGCCGCCGTCGCCTCGTCCGCGCGCGTCACCAGCGCCCGGCCGGTGGTGTCGACCGCGGTCGTCGTCAGGGCGGCGACCTCCGCGGGCGTCTTTCCCTCCGCGAGGATCGCCTCTGGGATCCCGCGGCGGCGCTCGCGGGCGGCGTCGAAGCGCCCCGCGTCCGTGGTCGCGTAGCCCGCGAGCCGCGACTCCGCCTCCTCGATGCCGATCTCGCCCGCCGCCAGCGCCGCCAGCGTCTCTCGCATGGAGCGTCGTCGGGGGCGGACTCGGTCGAAGGTGTCGGTTCGAACCGGGCGCGCCGCGGGCGAGGTCGAGCCGGGAGTCAGAGCGCGTTCGCGGGCGTCACGCGGCGGCGCGCGCTCCGTCCGGGCCGCGCTCGCGGCGGGGTCGGACCGCGTTTCGTGGCGGGCTCGCGACGGGGCGGAGACGAGAATCTCACAAGACTTATAAACGCTTGTACTCGCGGCCCCCCGCGAACGGGCGGCACGGCGTCCCTCGCGGGCGAATTCAGGAACTCTTATTAACCATCACCGGGTAGGGCCGATCGCATGGCAGATCTCATTGTCAAAGCGGCCGTCAAGGAAGCCCTGGACGACAAGAACGTCGCTTCGGACTTCTACGACGCGCTGGACGACGAAGTGGACGAGCTGCTCGAAGACGCCGCGCGCCGTGCTGAGGCCAACGACCGGAAGACGGTCCAGCCGCGCGACCTGTAAGACGGACTTACTTCCGTCCCGTTTTATTTGGACGCCGACCGCCGAGCGGCGGCGCTGTCGGTCGGCGTCGAGCGGCGGCGCGGTCAGCGCTCCTCGACCCGGACGCCCGACTCGGTGCCGACGTGGATCTCGTCGACGATCCCGACGAACAGGCCGTGTTCGACGACCCCCGGGACCGCCGACAGCGTCGTCGACAGCGCGGTCGGATCGGCGATCTCGCCGAACGCGCAGTCGAGCACGACGTTCCCGTTGTCGGTCACCACGGGGCCGTCCTTGCGCTCTGCGCGTCGCAGGGTCGGCTCGCCGCCCGCCTCGCGGACCGCTTCGGCGACGGCGGTCCGACCCGCGGGCAGCGCTTCGACCGGGACCGACCGGTCGAGTCGCGGCGACTCCTTCGAGGGGTCGGCGACGACGAGGAAGCGGTCCGCCGCGGCGTCGACCAGCTTCTCGCGGGCGTGGGCCGCGCCGCCGCCCTTTATCAGCGCGCCGCCGGGGTCGAGCGCGTCGTCCTCTTCGCCACCGGTCGCCACCTGGTCGGCGCCGTCGATGGCGAGGTCGATCCCCGGACCGTCGGGACCGACCGCCTCCGGAAGGTCGAGGCAGGGGACGCTGGCGTCGACCGCGAGCTCGCGGCTCGCGAAGGAGGTCGGGACGCCGCGCACGTCGAGGCCCGAGTCGACTCGGTCGCCGATCCGCCGGATCGCGTGCGCCGCGGTCGAGCCGGTTCCGAGCCCGACCACGTCGCCGTCGGTGACCGCCTCGGCGGCCGACTCCCCCGCTCGGCGCTTCGCCGCGTCGCTCCCGCCGCTCGTCTTCATGCGAGCGACTGCGCGCGCGGCGATTGAAAAGGCGTCGGCCGCGTCACTCCAGCCGGTCGAGGACGGCCTCGGCGTCGTACGCCAGCGAGAGCTCGCGCGAGCGGCCGCGGCCGTCGACGTCGGCGTACTCCGCGTCGATCACGCCGAGCTGGTCGAGCTTGTTGATGATCTCCGAGTAGCGGGTGTAGCCGAGGTCGGTCTCGTCGTTGAACGCGTCGTACACCTCGCCTGCGCGCTCGCCGTCGTTGGCGGCGAGGACGCGGACGAGGTCGCGCTCGGACTCCGAGAGGCCGCGCAGCGACCGCGAGAGATGGACGTGCTTCGACTTGTCGTACGCGTCCTTGATGTCCTCCTCCGAGACCGTCTTCGAGGCGCGCATCTCAGCGTTGAGCCCGGCGCGGCGCAGGAGGTCGATCCCGACCCGGAGGTCGCCGCTGTCGGCCGTGAGGTCGGCGACGCGCTCCAGCTCGGCGTCGCCGATGACCCCCTCGTGGAAGCCGCGCTTGGCGCGCTCGGCGAGGATGTCGTAGATCTCGGTCGCATCGTAGACGGGGAAGTACACCTCCTCGGGCCGGAAGACGGACTGGACCCGGGTGTCGAGGTCGTCGATCACGTCGAGCCCGAGGTCCGAGGAGACGACGATGACGCCGATCTTCGCGCCGGAGTGCGCCTCGTGGGCGCGGAGGAGCGAGTACAGCGTGTCGGACGCCTCGTTCTCGTAGAAGAGGTAGTTCACGTCGTCTAAGGCGACGACGAGCACCTCGTCCTCCTCGACGAGGCGGTCGGTGATCTGGCCGAACAGCTTTTTGAACGAGATGCCCGACGACGGGGGCTCGTACTCGAAGATCCCCTCGAACAGCCGGGAGAACACCGCGTAGCGCGTGGAATCGACCTGGCAGTTGACGCGCACCGTCCGCACCTCGGTCCGGGCGCCGAGCTCGCCGAACAGCTTCTGGACCGCGGTGGTCTTCCCGGTCCCCGGCGGGCCGCGGACCATCGTGTTGAGGGGCCGGGAGCCGCGGACCGCGGGGCGGAGCGCGTACTTCAGGTTCTCCAGCTGGCTCTCCCGGTGGCGGAACGTCTCGGGGACGTGGTCGATCTCGAACACCGACTCGTCGCGGAACACGGACTCGTCCCACGAGAGCATGTCCCCGGCGTCCCCGGTCATGCGAGTACCACGAGAGGCCGCCCACTTAACCGTTGCCCGGCGGCGGGGCGAAACTGAAACTTGTCGCGCCAGCGCCCAGTCGGACCGATTCCGCCGATCGGTCGTTCACTCTCGGTCCGGCGAGCTCCCGGCCGCACTCGCCGCCGCGTCCGTGCCGCGCTCCCCGTCACCCCCGCGGCGCAACACCAGCACGTGGCGCGTCAGCGACCGGTGAACCCGGCGCTCGAACGCCGCGTCGACGGTCCAGCCGGCGTCGCGGGCGGGGCCGCGCCAGTCGCGGTCGGCGACGAGCACCGCGCGCGGCGCGACCCGGGCCGCCTCCGCGAGCGCGCCCCCGACGAGGTTGGCCAGCTCGTGGCGCGCGATCTTCGACTGCCGGCCGTAGGGGGCGTCGAATGCGACCCCGTCGACGGCGTCGTCCGAGAGCGGGAGGGCGGTCGCGTCGCCGCGCGCGACGTGCCAGTCGGGGGAGGAACCGTCGGCGTCAGGCCGCCCCGAGTCGTCGGTCCCGCCGCCGTCCAGGTACTCCCGGAAGTTCCGCCGCGCGCCGCAGACCATCTTCGCCTGCGCGTCGCACGCGACGGCGTCGGCGCCGACGAGGCCGGCCTCCAGCGGCAGGCCGCCGGTGCCGCACATCGGGTCGAGCAGGGTCCGGCCCGGGGCGGCGCCCGCGAGGTTGGCGTACGCGCGGGCGTCCGCCGGGGCCATGCTCCCCGGCTGGAAGAAGGGGCGGTCGGTCGGGTTCGGGGCGAAGTCGCGGGCGGCCTCGACGGCGACCCAACCCAGCGCGCAACAGTCCGCGTCGCCGCCGTTCGCGCCAGCCACTGCGTCGTGGTCCGCGCGCGGGCCGGTCGCGAACAGCGCGCGGAGGACGTGGTCGGGGTCGTCGAGGTCGACGTCGAACCCGCGGTCGACGAGGACGCTCCCGAGCGCGCGCTCGGCCGCTTCCGTCGAGACGCCCGCCGTCGCCCGGACGTCGCGGGCGCGGACCGCGACGCTCCCGGCGCGGTCGAGCGACGCCGCCCGGAGTGCGGCGACCGCGGCGTCGACATCGGCCTCGGTCCGCGCGACCGCCTTGTGGGCGGCGCGGGTGTAGGCGAGCCGACGGGCGTGCGCGCGCTCGATCCCGCCGGTGCGCGCGATCCCCGGCGCGAGGAGGTCGACACCGGTCGCGGCGGTCGCCGCCTCCCGGGCGGCGAAGGCGTCGGTCTCGCCGGCGAGTTCGAGCCAGTACACGCCGACGGCTCCGCGCGGCGCGGGGAATAGCGTGGCGGTTCCGACCAGCCACCTTTTTAACTCGTTCGGGCGAGAGCGTATGTAATGAGGGCCGACCCGAAGGAGACGATCACCGTAGAGAACGTCGTCGCCTCGACGGGGATCGGACAGGAGCTCGATCTCCAGAGCGTCGCGATGGACCTCGAGGGGGCCGACTACGACCCCGAGCAGTTCCCCGGGCTCGTCTACCGGACCACGGACCCGAAGTCGGCCGCGCTGATCTTCCGGTCGGGGAAGATCGTCTGTACCGGCGCGAACTCGATCGAGGCGGTCCACGAGAGCCTCGACATCGTGTTCACGGAGCTCCGCGCGCTCCAGATCCCGATCGAAGACCCCGAGGTCACGGTCCAGAACATCGTCACGTCGGCCGACCTCGGCGAGAGCCTGAACCTGAACGCCATCGCGATCGGGCTCGGCTTGGAGCACATCGAGTACGAGCCGGAGCAGTTTCCCGGGCTCGTCTACCGGCTCGACGAGCCGGACGTCGTCGCGCTCCTGTTCGGCAGCGGCAAGGTCGTCGTCACCGGCGGCACCAGCCCCGAGGACGCGGCGGCCGCCGTCGACGTGATCGTCGAGGAGCTCGGCGGGCTCGGACTGTTAGACTGACGCGGTGGCGACCGGGCGTCCCGGCCGCGTGTCGGCGCGTTCCGCGGTCACTTTTACCCCCCGGCCCGTAGGGCGAGCATGCTCTTACAGACGGTGACGCCGGTCACCGTGCTCGGGACGACCGTCCTGTTGGCGCTGTTCCTCTCCCTGACCGCCCACGTCGCGGCCCGGAACGTGCTCGGCGACGTCGACCCGCGGCGCGCCCTCTACGTCGGCCCGCTGCCCGCGGTGATCAGCGTTGTCGGGAACACGTTCGAACTCCCCGCGGGGCTCATTCTCCTCGCGGCCCTCCTCGTCGACGGCACGATGTTCTGGTGGAGCTACGAGCGGCCGCGGCGGGCCGTCGCCGCGATGACGCTGATCCACGCGGTGGTCACGACGCTGCTCGCCGGGGTCTTAATCCTGGTCTCGATCCTGCTCGCGTCGATGCCGGGGTAGGCGACCGGGAGCGGCGGCGTCGCGCCCGCGTCACGGCGACGGCGGCGGCCCGTCGTACGCGTCGTGGTCCTGGTAGAAGTTGAGCATCGCGAACTTCAGCTTCGCGGGGTCGACATCAAGCAGCTCCTCGCGCTCCTCGGGCGGAAGCGCGGAGCGGACCGAGTACTTCCCCATGTCGGCGGTCGTGTAGCGCCGGTCGGCGAGGATCCGGACCCCGAAGTCGTCGGGGCCGCGGATCACGCGGCCGAGCGCTTGTCGCGTCTTGCGGATCGTCGGGATCTCGACTGCGTACGTCCACCCCGGGTCGCGGGCGCGGTCGCGGTCGGCGAACGCCCGGTCGTAGGCGTCCTGGACCGCCTCGGTGCGGTCCGAGAGGTGCGGGTACGGGACGCCCACGACGACGACCGTCCGGGCGTCGTCGCCGTCGAAGCTCACGCCCTCGCCGAGCGTCCCCCACAGCGAGGTGAAAAGCGCCGCGCCGTCGCTCTCGACGAACTCGCTCCGGAGGCGCTCCTCGTCTTGGCCCGGTCCGTCGCGGTAGATCGGCCCGAGGTCGGCGGTCGTTCCCGCGCTGTCGCCGCCGACGCTCCCGCCTCCGCCCGCTCCCGCGAGCCGGTCGTGGTAGCGCTCGGCCTCCGCGTACGACGGGAAGAACGCGAGCGTGTTGCCCGGGGTGAAGCGGATCGCGTCGCGGAGCAGCGACGCCACCGCCTCCTGCGTCGCCGGGTCGTTGCGGTCCGAGGCGAACAGTGGCGGCACGTCGGCGGCGAACGTCCGGCGGTTCGCCTCGGGGTAGCCCATCCCGTAGGCCATCGACGCGACGTCTTCGAGCCCCAGCACGTCCTCGGTCACGTCGAACGGGCGCAGCGTCGCGCTCATCAGGACCGAGGCGGCCACCTCATCGAACAGCTCGCTGGTGACGCTCCGGGGGATACAGGTGTACAGCTCCGCCCGGCCGTACACCTCGTCGGTGCCGGCGTCGCGCCGGACGGAGACCACCGGGTACTGGCCGAACTCCGCGCCCTCGTCCATCCACGTCGCGACAAACCGGGCGGCCGCGAGCGTCTGCGACTCCGATCGGGTGGTCGCCTCGCCGTCGCGGTAGCGGCGCTCGTACTCCTCGTCTATCGCCTGTCCGAGCTGGACGGCGAGCTCGGTCTCCGTGTCGATCCCCTTCCCCTCGTAGTTGCGGAGGAACGCGAGCGTGAGGTCGTCGCGGCGGTCGTCGTTGGCGACCGAGACGTCCTCCCAGTTCTCCGTCACGGACTCGGGGCCGCCGAAGCCGAGCGCGTCCTCGTACGTCTCGGCGAGGGCGTCGCGGAAGGCGCGGAGGACGTTCCCTGCGGGCTCCGCGCGCGAGTCGTCGCTATCGGCCAGCTCGTCCAAGGCGGCATCGAGCGTGTTCTCGGTCAGCGTCCGGGTGGCGTGGTCGCGGGCGGCGTCCTCGATGTTGTGCGCCTCGTCGAACACGGTGACGATCTCGCTCGGGTCGCGGTCGATCCACCGGAAGAACTGCTCGCGGATGTTCGGGTCGAGCAGGTGGTGGTAGTTACAGACGACCAGATCGACGCCCTCCATCCCCTCCTTCAGCAGCTCGTAGCCGCACAGCTCGCGCTCGTCGGCGTACTCGTACACGTCTTCCGGGGTCCGCACGTCCTCGAAGAGCCACGCGAAGAAGTCGTCGGTGTCGCGCGTGAGGTTGTTGTGGTAGTGCTCGCAGACGTTGGCGGCCTCGTACTCGTCTATCTCCGCCTCTAGCTCGTCGAGCTCCTCCATGACCGCCTCGCGGGCCTCGGCGGCGCTCGCGTCGCCCTCGCGGCTCTCCGCCAGCAGCTCGCGCTGGCGCGACTCCAGCTCGCGGACCTCGCTCTCGGTCTCGACCATCTCGCGGGTGGTGTCCCGGAGGGTCTGACACTCTTGGTAGTCGACGTCGATGTGGCACATCGACGACTTCCCCTTGAAAACGACCGCGCGGATCGGCTCCTCGCGGGTGATCGCGCGGGCGTCCTCGACGAACTGCCGCATCTGCTGGTGGACGTTGGTCGTGATGACCACGGTGCGGTCATGCTCGCGCGCGTGCTCCAGCGCGGGCACGAGCGCGGAGAGCGTCTTCCCTGTCCCCGGCGCGCCCTCGAACAGCACGTCCTGCCCCCGGTCTAGCGCGTTGGCGACCCTGTCCATCGCCTCGCGCTGGTTCGGGTACGGCTCCTCGTACGGGAAGAACCGCAGGTGCGGCGGCTCTGACACGGGGTGGGGTTCGGCGCCACCGGTCAAAAGGGGTCGGGTGGCGGAGCGGAAGTGGTCCGGCGGAGGTTCCGGCTCCGCGGGCGGATGAGCCGTAAGTACGCTCGGGTCGTGTGCGTCGCTGCCACACTATCCCGGCATATATTACCGGATGACGGGGTACCGTTGAACCTGTATGTCGACCGAAACGACGACGACGGCGGCAGGGGTATCGACCGGAACCGGAGACTGGCGGGCGGGCGTGGGCAGCGGGCTCGTCGGGAGCGTCGTCTTCGGGCTCGTGATGACGTACGTCATCCCCGCTCCGCTCTTGGAGGTCGTGATCCCGTCGATGTACGGGCTCGCGCCGCCGGCGGCCCCGTTTGCCGGCTGGGTGATCCACATGGCGCACGGTGCGGTCCTCGGCGTCGGGTTCGCCGCGCTGGTCGGGCTGCGGCCCTCGGCCGGCGAGGGCGCGGCGAAGTCGCTCGGCGTGGGCGCGGCGTACGGGCTGGCGGTCTGGGTCGCGCTGGCCGTGATCGTGATGCCGATCTGGCTGTCCGCGGTCGGCTCCCCGGCGAACCCGCCGCTGCCGAACGTCGGCGCGCTGAGCGCGGCCGGGCACCTCGCGTACGGGGTCGTCCTCGGCGGCGCGTACGCCGGGCTCGCGGACTGAGCGGCGGCGCGACCGCGACGCACCCTGATTTATACCGACGCGCCGTCACCTCCTGTAGTAACGAATGTTCGACGAGATCCTCGAGAAGTTCGAGGGGTCGCCCAGCCAGCAGGCCGTGATCCGCCTGTTCCTGGAGCGCGGCTTCTCGGTCAACGAGGAGGGGC
This sequence comes from Halorubrum miltondacostae, assembly GCF_041379815.1. NCBI lineage: Archaea > Methanobacteriati > Methanobacteriota > Halobacteria > Halobacteriales > Haloferacaceae > Halorubrum > Halorubrum miltondacostae. The sequence goes on along the minus strand of NZ_JBEDNY010000007.1, from coordinate 137,299 downwards.
GCGTCGTCTCCGGCGGGATCGAGATCCCGTACACCGGCATCGCGCGCGAGCTCGACGTCGACCGGCGCGTCGTGGACTCGACGACCGACGCGATCCTCGCCGACCCGGAGCTGAAGCGCATCTTCACCAACATCTCGTCGATCCCGAGTCTGATGGACCTCGCGCCGGTCTTGGACCTCGCCGTGCTCACCATCGAGGTCGCGGCCGCCGACGAGGCGGGGATCGTCGCCGAGGTGACGGCGATCCTGGCCGACCGCGGCGTCTCGATCCGCCAGGTGTTGAGCGAGGATCCCGAGTTCACGGACGACCCGAAGCTGTACGTGATCACCGACGCCGAGCTGTCGGGCGACCTGCTCGTGGAGATCCGCGAGTTGGAGTACGTCCGCCGCGTCGGCTTCTGAGGTCCGGACGGCCGGGACCGATTCCGACTCGTCGACCAGTTTCACCGCGCGGCCAAGCGGGGCGATCCGCCGAACGCTTTTGAGAGGGACCGAGCCACGACCGTGCGGGGACTCGGCACCGTTTTCACTTTTACTCGGGTGTAAACCAGTCTTTATACTGGATGCCGACAAAGCATCGTGTACATGCCTGAAGACGAACTCGAGGACCTCCCCGGCGTCGGCCCGGCGACCGCGGACAAGCTCGTGGACAACGGATTCGAGAGCTACCAGTCGATCGCGGTCGCGAGCCCCGGCGAGATGTCGAACACGGCCGACATCGGCGAGTCGTCCGCCGCGGACATCATCAACGCCGCCCGCGACGCCGCAGACGTCGGCGGCTTCGAGACGGGCGCGACCGTGCTCGAGCGACGCGAGGAGATCGGGAAGCTCTCCTGGCAGATCGACGAGGTCGACGAGCTGCTCGGCGGCGGTATCGAGACGCAGTCGATCACCGAGGTGTACGGCGAGTTCGGCTCCGGGAAGTCGCAGGTCACCCACCAGATGGCCGTCAACGTCCAGCTCCCGCCGGAACACGGCGGCCTCGACGGCGGCTGTATCTTCGTCGACTCCGAGGACACCTTCCGCCCGGAGCGGATCGACGACATGGTCCGCGGGCTCGACGACGAGATCCTCGCGGACGAGATGGAGCGCCGCGAGATCGAGGGGACGCCGAGCGACGAGGAGGCGATGGAGGAGCTCGTCGAGGCGTTCTTGGACCAGATCCACGTCGCGAAGGCGTTCAACTCCAACCACCAGATCCTGCTCGCCGAGAAGGCGAAGGAGCTCGCCGGCGAACACGAGGAGAGCGAGTGGCCGATCCGGATCGTCTGCGTCGACTCGCTCACGGCCCACTTCCGCGCCGAGTACGTCGGTCGGGGCGAGCTCGCCGACCGTCAGCAGAAGCTCAACAAACACCTCCACGACCTGATGCGGATCGGCGACCTGTTCAACACCGCCATCCTCGTCACCAACCAGGTCGCGTCGAACCCCGACTCGTACTTCGGTGATCCGACGCAGGCGATCGGCGGCAACATCCTCGGCCACGCCTCCACGTTCCGGATGTATCTCCGGAAGTCGAAGGGCGACAAGCGGATCGTCCGCCTCGTCGACGCGCCAAACCTCGCCGACGGCGAGGCCGTGATGCGCGTCCAGAATGAGGGGCTGAAGCCCGAATAAGCGCGTTCGCTCGGGGGCGACCGATCGCCGGCTGGGGAGATCGGCGGCCGATCGATCGGACCCGTCGAGGAGTTAGAGAGTAGGTTGACGAACGTCAATTTTCGTTGAGAGGCCATTAGAGCCCGGAATTCCCGATTAACGCGGCGTACGGGACAGATTCGCGTGACAACGGACCGGCAATACTCGCCAGAGTCCGCCGCGCACCGTCCCAGAGCAGGCGGGAGCGGCGGATCGCGGCCGAATAGACAGATATATTACACAACAATCGTTGTCTTCGAGCGCAACGATTGCCGCGGAATACCCGATGAAACGACCTTATATTCCATAGCCACGTCCTTATATTGGACAGTCGCCGTATCATTAATCAGATTTCTTTTGAAACTCAACTCGAACGTTTATGTATGGTCGTTCCCGGAAATTGGGATGTGATTCAGCACATGAACACGGTCGAAATGCGGTTTGAATCGGACGAGCGTTCAGTAGAGGTGGATGGACTGTGATGGGTGGCGTTCTCGCCTCGATCGATCCGAGCGTCCTCGCCGAGGGTATCAATCTGATGTGGGTCGCGGTGGTCTGCTTCCTCATCTTCTTCATGCATGCCGGCTTCGCGATGCTGGAAGCGGGCCAAGTACGCGCCAAGAACGTGGCGAACCAGCTCACGAAGAACCTGCTGACGTGGAGCGTCGGCGTGCTGTTCTACTTCCTGGTCGGCTTCGGCGTCGAGGGGCTCGCCGGCGGCGGCGGCTTCTCGGCGGCGTCAGCGCTCGGTGACGGCGGCTGGGTCAACAGCTGGCTATTCGGTGCCGTCTTCGCGATGACGGCGGCGACGATCGTCTCCGGCGCGGTCGCCGGACGGGCGAAGCTCCGCACGTACGTGGCGTACACGATGGCCATCTCCGCGGTCATCTACCCGGTCGTCGCGGGGATCACTTGGGGCGGCGGCTTCCTCGGCGGGAGCGGTCTCGGATTTACCGACTTCGCGGGCGGGATGATCGTCCACGGCATGGGCGGCATCGCGGGACTCACGGCGGCGTACGTGCTTGGTCCGCGGATGGACCGCTACGCCGAGGACGGCTCCTCGAACGTCATCCCCGGTCACTCGATGACGTTCGCGGTGCTCGGCACGCTGATCCTGGCGTTCGGCTGGTACGGCTTCAACGTCGGCACGACCGCGACGGTGTTCGCTGTCGACGGCGGCGAACTCGTCTTAGACGGCTACGCGTCGGTCGGCCGCGTCTCACTTACCACGACGCTCGGCATGGCCGCGGGCGGCGTCGGCGCGGCGCTGGCGTCGGTGGCGCTCTCGAAAAAGGTCGACACGCTGTACGTCGCGAACGGGCTCCTCGCGGGGCTCGTCGGCGTGACCGGCATCGCGAACCTCGCCACGTGGTGGGGCGCCATCGCGGTCGGGCTGGTCTGCGGCCTCCAGCTCCCGATCGTCTTCGAGTTCGTCTCCGACACGATGAAGATCGACGACGTCTGCGCGGTGTTCCCGGTCCACGGATCGGCCGGCGTCATCGGCGTCCTCGCGCTGCCGTTCGTCAGCATCAACGGGTTCTCCGCCGACCTGCTCATCTCGCAGGTGATCGGCGTGGTCGTCATCGCGGCGTGGACCGTGGTCGCGACGGGGATCATCTTTGGGGCGTTCAAGGCCGCCGGTCAGGCCCGCGTCACCCCCGAACACGAACGCGACGGGCTCGACGTCAGCGAGCACGGCGTCGAGACGTACCCCGAGTTCGGCAAGCCCTCCGTCACCACTGACGGCGGTCGCGTGACGGAGACGGACGCGAACGACGGGTCACCGCGCGCCGACGGCGGCGAGGAGGACGGCGCGGACATCAAGATGGTCACGGCAGTCGTCCGGCCCGACAAGCTCGGAGCGATCAAGCAGGCACTCGCGGAGATCAACGCGCCCTCGCTCACCGTGACGAACGTCTCCGGCCGCGGCAGCCAGCCCGCGAAGAAGGGCCAGTGGCGCGGCGAGGAGTTCACCGTCGACCTCCACCAGAAGGTGAAAGTCGACGTGGTCGTCGCCGACATCCCGGCCGACGAGGTCGCGGAGGCGGTCGCCGACGCCGCCGAGACCGGCGAGCCCGGCGACGGCAAGGTATTCGTCCTGCCAGTGGAGGACGCGCTACAGGTCCGCACGGGCGCGACCGGACCGGAGGCGGTGTAGCGACGCTCCCGGCGGATCGGGACCGGAGGCGGATCGACGGGCGGACCTTTTTCGGGCGGACGTGACGGCGGTTCGGCAACTACTTTCAGCCCGCCGACCCAACGTTCGGTATGAACCACGAGCGCTCGCGCGGGCTGTACGACCGCGCGCTGTCGGTGATGCCGGGCGGCGTCAACTCCTCGGTCCGGGCGACGATGCCGCACCCGTTCTTCATCGAGCGCGGCGACGGCGGCCACGTGATCGATACCGACGGGAACCGCTACGTCGACTGGGTGATGGGGTACGGCCCGCTGCTGTACGGCCACGACCTCCCGGACCCGGTCGAGGCCGCGGTCCAGTCGCACGTCGCGGAGGGGCCGATGTACGGCGCGCCGACGGAGGTCGAGGTCGAACACGCCGAGTTCGTGGCGCGACACGTCCCGAGCGTCGAGTCGATCCGGTTCGTCAACTCCGGCACGGAGGCGACCGTCTCGGCGGTGCGGCTGGCCCGCGGCCACACCGACCGCGACAAGATCGTCGTGATGCAGGGCGGCTACCACGGCGCACAGGAGTCGACGCTCGTGGAGGGGTCGCCGGGCGACGCGCACCCGTCGACGGCGGGGATCCCAGAGGCGTTCGCCGAGCACACCCTCCCGATCCCGTTCAACGACCCGCAGGCCGCGAAGGAGGTGTTCGCGGAGCACGGTGACGACATCGCTGCCGTCCTCGTCGAGCCGATCTTGGCCAACATGGGGATCGTGATGCCGATCGACGGCTACCACGAGACGCTGCGGGACCTCTGTGACGACTACGGCTCGCTGCTGATCTTCGACGAGGTGATCACCGGGTTCCGGGTGGGCGGCCTGGGCTGCGCGCAGTCGAAGTTCGGCGTCACGCCCGACGTGACGACGTTCGGAAAGATCATCGGCGGCGGGTTCCCAGTCGGCGCGATCGGCGGGAAAGCCGAGATCATCGAGGGGTTCACGCCCGCGGGCGAGGTGTTCCAGTCTGGTACCTTCTCCGGGCACCCGGTGACGATGGCCGCCGGGAAGGCCGGGCTGGAGTACGCCGCGGAGAACGACGTGTACGAGCACGTCAACCGCCTCGGCCGACAGCTCCGGGAGGGGATCGCCGAGATCTGCGCCGAACGCGCGCCGGAGTACACGGTCGTCGGCACCGACTCGATGTTCAAGACGGTGTTCACCCGCGAAGCGCCCGACGACGTCGACGCCTGCTGCGCGGGCGGCTGTCGGCAGGACCCGGACTGCGCCCGGTACGACTCGTGCCCCAAGACAGGGGCCGACGTGGCCGCGGCCGCGACCGACCGCTGGGAGCGCGTGTTCTGGCAGGAGATGAAGGACCGCGGCGTGTTCCTCACGGCGAACCAGTACGAGTGCCAATTCACCTCCTACGCGCACACGGAGGCGGACGTCGAGCAGACGCTCGAAGCGTACCGCGAAGCGCTGTAAGCCGGGCGAACCGCCTCGTCCGGGCCGGCCGGCAAACCTTGCGCGCGCCGACCGGTGCGGAACAGTTTTATACCGCAGATCGGTATGTATGGGTGATGACCGCAGTGGCTCGCCGCGCCCTCGTCCGAGGCCGACGAGCCCTGCGACCGCGACGAGACGTCCGACCGCCGCGACCGGCTTCCGGCGCGGCGCGACGACGGGCCCTTCCGGGCCAGTAATCTTCATCCCTCGTCGCGTTCGCGCCATTCCGTTCCGCAGAGTCTCGACTCTCGTCTCCGCGAGCGGTCGCTCCGTCTTTTTCTTACAATGTTGAAACCGCTAAATTTAAGGGCGTAGATCGGGTGTACTCTGGTAATGACGAGCGTTGCACTCGCGTTCAGCGGGGGACTCGACACCACCGTCTGCGTACCGCTGCTGAAAGAGGAGTACGGCTACGACGAGGTCATCGGCGTGAACGTCGACGTCGGCCAGCCGACCGAAGAGTTCGACGAGGCGGAGGAGACCGCCGAGGCGCTGGGGCTCGACATCCACGTCGTCGACGCGAAAGACGAGTTTGCGGATCTCTGTTTCGACGCGGTGAAGGCAAACGCCAGCTACCAGGGCTACCCGCTCGGGACCGCGCTTGCGCGCCCGGTCATCGCCGAGTCCATTCTGGAAGTCGCCGAGGAGCAGGGCTGTGACGCCATCGCCCACGGCTGTACGGGCAAGGGGAACGACCAGCTCCGCTTCGAGGCCGTCTGGCGCGGCTCCGACCTCGAGGTGATCGCTCCCGTGCGCGAGCTCGGCCTCACCCGCGAGTGGGAGATCGACTACGCCGCCGAGAATGACCTGCCCGTCGAGGCCGGCGACGGCGGCGTCTGGTCCATCGACGAGAACATCTGGTCCCGCGCGGTCGAGGGCGGGAAGCTGGAGAACCCGGACTACGAGCCGCCGGAGGACATCTACGAGTGGACCGCGGAGCCGGAGGGCGAGACCACCATCGAGGTGACGTTCGAGGAGGGGATCCCCGTCGCCGTCGACGGCGAGGCGATGGACCCCGTGCCGCTCATCCAGCACCTCAACGAGTACGCCGGCGGCTACGGCGTCGGCCGCACGGACGTGATGGAGGACCGCATGCTCGGGCTGAAGGTGCGCGAGAACTACGAGCACCCGGCCGCGACGGTCCTCCTGACCGCCCACCAGGCGCTCGAGGACCTCGTCCTCACGAAGAACGAGCGCTCGTTCAAGCAGGGGATCGAGCAGGAGTGGTCCGAGAAGGCGTACGAGGGGCTCGTGTTCGCGCCCGTCGTCGACGCGCTCAACGCCTTCGTCGACGAGACGCAGGACGTGGTGACCGGCACGGCGACGGTGAAGGTCTCCGGCGGCGACTGCCGCGTCGTCGCACGCGACTCCGAGTACGCGGTCTACTCCGAGGAGATGGCCTCGTTCAACACCGAGGACGTCGCCGGCATCGCCCAAGCGGACGCGACGGGCGTCGCGAAGTACCACGGGCTCCAGGAGCGCCTCGCCAACGACGTGAAGGCGGGCGTCTCGAAGCCCGAGCTCGCGACGGACGGGAGCGGCGAGACGGACGGGTCCGACGCGGACGATAACTAGATGACCGACGACGATCCCGACGCGGCCGGCGGCGACACCGCGGTCCGCCGCGACCGCTTCACCGGCGGGCCCGCCCGCGAGTTCCTGTCGAGCCTCGCCGCGGACGCCGCCATCTTCGAGGCGGACCTCGCGGTCGACCGCGCGCACGTGGTGATGCTCGCGGAACAGGGGATCGTCGACGACGGCGTCGCGGGCGAGATCCTCGCCGCGCTGGACGAGGTGGAAGCCGCCGGGCACGGCGCGCTCCCGGACGGCGAGGACGTCCACGAGGCGATCGAGACCGCCGTCATCGACCGGGTCGGTCCGGACGGCGGGCGGATGCACACCGCCCGCTCGCGCAACGACGAGGTGGCGACGTGTATCCGGTACCGGCTGCGCGAGGACCTGCTGGACGCGGTCGAGGCGACCGTCGCCGCCCGGGAGGCGCTCGTCGACGTCGCGGACGAGCACGCGGAGACGGTGATGCCGGGGTACACACACCTCCAGCCGGCCCAGCCGACGACGGTCGCGCACTACCTGCTGTCGTACGAGGGCGGGGTCGCCCGCGACGCGGAGCGGCTCATCGACGCGTACGACCGGGTCAACCGGTCGCCGCTCGGCGCGGCCGCGTTCGCCGGGACGCCGTTCGACGTCGACCGCGACCGGACCGCCGAGCTGCTCGGGTTCGACGGGACGGTCCGCAACTCGATGGACGCCGCCTCGGCGCGCGACTTCCTCGCGGAGGCGGCGACGGCGCTCGCGACGCTCGCGACGACGCTGTCGGGGCTCGCGGAGGACCTGATCCTCTTCTCGAAGGACGGGGTCGTCGAGCTGGCAGACGCGTACGCCTCGACTTCCTCGATTATGCCCCAGAAAAAGAACCCTGACACGCTGGAGCTGACCCGCGGCGTCGCGGGCGACGCGATCGGGGAAGCGACCAGCACGCTGAGTCTCCTGAAGGGGCTGCCGCGGGCGTACAACCGCGACCTCCAGCGCGCCCACGCGAGCGTCTTCGAGATCGCGGGCGACGTGCGGGAGGCGACCACGGTCGCCGCGGGCGCGGTCGCGACCGCCGAGTGGGACGAGGCCGCGCTCGCGGCCACCGCGGGCGAGGGGTTCTCAACGGCCACCGGGGTCGCCGACCTGCTCGCCGCGAATGGACTCCCGTTCCGGACGGCCCACGAGATCGTCGCGAGCGCCGCCCCCGCGGTCGACGACGATGACGACCCCGCGACCGCCGCCGCAAAAGTTGACGAGGCCGCACGCGCCGTGCTCGGGGAGTCCCTCTTCGAACGCGTGTCGCGCGACGAAGTGGAACGCGTCCTCGATCCGGCCGCGAGCGTCGCGAGCCGCGACTCCGCGGGCGGCCCCGCGCCCGCGACGGTCGCGGAAGATCTGACGGCCGCGACCGCGGGGATCGACGCAGACGCGACGGCGCTCGACGAGCGCCGCGAGGCGCTAGCGGTGGCGGCCGAGGCGCTCGACGCGGAGGTGGCGACGTATGCGTGACTCCCGCACCGACCGCGGCGGGCATCTCGGTCGGACGACGGACCGGCCGCCGCGGCCGAACCGCCCCCCGCAGCCGGACCGACTGCGACGACCGCCGCGGCCGGGGGTCGACCGACGACCGCTGGTCGCGACCCCGTCTCCGCGAGGGGGTGGACGAATGACCGAACTCTGACAGTCCGACTCGCTCGGGCCCTTTCGACCGCTTTCGAACCGATAGCCGGTGCTTTAGTTAGTATAATTTATTTGGTAAGTTCGGAACCTTTATGCGTTCGGCTCGCTCAGAGTGGAGTACGATGACGAGCGACACCGACACGCTGACCGCGGAGGACCCGATCACGGGCGAGGAGATCGAGATCCCGGCCGACGTCGAGGTCGGCGAGATCATCGACAGTCCGGTCACGGGGACCGAACTGGAGGTCATCTCGCTCGACCCGGTCGTCTTAGACGAGGCGCCCGAACTTGAGGAGGACTGGGGCGAGTAGATGGCGACGACCGCCACGGCCGCGACACGCGAGTGGTCGACATGCGCGTGAGCACCGACGGGGGGCGCGCGAGCGCCGACCCGAACGGAGGGGGATCGACGTGCGCGTAGGAGTGCTCTACTCCCGGATCCGGAAAGACGAGAAGCTCCTGCTCGGCGAGCTCCGCGAGCGCGGCCACGACATCGAGAAGATCGACGTGCGGAAGGAGCGGTTCGGCTTAGACGCCACGACGGCCGCCGTCGAGGACCTCGACCTCGTCGTCGACCGCTGCCTGTCGACGAGCCGGTCGTTGTACGCGACGCGGTTCCTCGACAGCTACGGCGTCCCCGTGGTGAACGGCCCGGAGACGGGCGACGTCTGCGCCGACAAGGCGAAGAACTCGCTCGCGCTCGCCGAGGCTGACGTACCGACCCCGGCGACGGAGGTCGCGTTCACGACGGAGGCCGCTCTGGAGGCGATCGAGTCGTTCGGCTACCCGTGCGTCCTCAAGCCGGTCACCGGCTCGTGGGGGCGGCTGATGGCGAAAATCGACTCGCGGAACGCCGCCGAGGCGATTCTCGAACACAAGGAGACGCTCGGCCACTACGAGCACAAGGTGTTCTACGTCCAGGAGTTCGTCGACAAGCCCGGCCGCGACGTCCGCGTGCTGGCGGTCGACGGCGAGCCGATAGCGGCGATGACGCGCTCCTCGGAGCACTGGCTCACGAACGCAGCGAAGGGCGGCGAGACGGCGCCGTTCGCGCTCGACGACCGCGCGACCGAACTGGTCGAGCGCGCCTCCGAGGCGGTCGGCGGCGGCATGCTCGGCGTCGACCTGATGGAGGTGGGCGTCGAGGCGGAAGCGGACAGCGCCGGGACCGGCGGCTCCGGCGAGTACACCGTCCACGAGGTGAACCACACCGTCGAGTTCAAAGCGCTCGACGCGGCCACCAACGTCGACGTCCCCGCGCGGGTCGTCGACTGGCTGGAGGCGAAGGCGGCCGAGCTGGCCGACGGAGCCGTCGCGGGGGTGGACGCGTGACCGCCGAGGCCGACGGAGCGACCGCGGACGTCCACACCGCGAGCGTCATCGGCGGCACCGGGTTCACCGGCGGCGAGCTGCTGCGGCTCCTCGCCGGCCACCCGAACTTCGAGGTCGTCCAGGCGACCTCGCGGTCGGCCGACAACATGACAGTCGGGCGCTCGCACCCGAACCTGCGCGGGCTCGACCTGCGCTTCTCGGACCCCGAGGACCTCGAGTCGGTCGACGTCCTGTTCGCGGCGACGCCGCACGGCGTCTCGATGGGGCGCATCGACGAGTTCACCGAGGCGGCCGACACCGTCGTCGACCTCTCGGCGGACTTCCGGCTCCCCGAGGCCGCGGCGTACGACGAGTGGTACGACGGCCACGAGTCGCCGGAGTACTTGGAGCGCGCGGAGTACGCGCTCCCGGAGCTCAACCGCGAGAACCTCCCCGGCGCCGACCTGATCGCCGGCGGCGGCTGTAACGCGACCGCGACGATCCTCGGGCTGAAGCCCCTCGTCGACGCCGGCGCGCTCGGTCCCGAGACCGGCGAGGTCGTCGTCGACGTGAAGGTCGGCTCCTCGGAGGGCGGCGCGGGCGGCGGCGCGGCCTCCTCGCACCCGGAGCGCTCGGGCGTCGTACGCCCGTACGCGCCGACCGGGCACCGCCACGAGGCGGAGATCGAGGCGTATCTCGGCCTCGACGTCTCCTTCACCGTCCACGCGGTCGACATGGTCCGCGGCGCGAGCGCGACCTGTCACGTCTTCCCCGACGAGCCGGTCTCGAAGGGGGACCTGTGGGGCGCGTACCGCGACGCCTACGCCGACGAGCCGTTCGAGCGGATCGTCTCAGGCGGGGGCGGCGTCTACCGCTACCCCGAGCCGAAGGCGGTTGCGGGGACGAACCACGGCGAGGTCGGGTTCGAGCTCGACCCCGGCAACCGCCGGGTCGTCGTCTTCTCGGCCATCGACAACATGATGAAAGGCTCCGCCGGGCAGGCGGTCCACGCGGCGAACGTCGCCCTCGGACTGCCCGAGACGGCGGGCCTTGAATTCGACGGGCTCCACCCGGTAGGTGCGCCATGATCGGAGAAGAAGGCGACGCGGCCGCGGACGACGGACCCGCCGGCGATCCGCCGGTAGTCGTCAAGGTCGGCGGAGCGAAGGCGGTCGACCCGGCCGGCGCGGTCGGCGACGTCGCGCACCTCGCGGCCAACGGGCGCCCCGTCGTCGTCGTCCATGGCGGCTCGACGGTCGTCGACGAGACGCTCGAACGGCTCGGCATCGAGCCGGAGTACGTCGAGTCCGCCTCGGGCGTCACCGGGCGGTTCACCGACGCGGAGACGATGGAGGCGTTCGCAATGGCGATGGCCGGCAAGCTCAACACCGAGCTGACGGCGCGGCTCCGGTCGGCCGGGGTCGACGCGGTCGGCCTCTCCGGGGTCGACGGCGGCCTCCTCGCCGGCCCGCGCAAGTCGGCGGTCCGCGTCGTCGAGGACGGGAAGCGGAAGATCCGGCGCGGCGACCACTCGGGGAAGATCGAGTCGGTGAACGCCGACCTGCTCGCCGGGCTCCTCGCCGACGGCTACACCCCGGTCGTCTCGCCGCCGATGGCGGGCGACGAGGGCGACGGCGAGGTGACGGCGGTCAACGCCGACGCCGACCGCGCGGCCGCGGCGGTCGCGGGCGCGCTCGACGCCGACCTCGTCCTGCTGACCGACGTCGCGGGCGTGTACGCCGACCCGGACGACCCCGAGACGCGCATCGACGCGGCCGCGACGCCCACCGAGCTGGCGGCCGTGGAGGACGCCGCAGAGGGGTTCATGGGCAAGAAGGTGATGGCCGCGAAAGAGGCGCTCGAAGGCGGTTCGGGCCGCGTCGTGATCGCGGACGCCAACGTCCGCGACCCGGTCGTCGCCGCGCTTGGCGGCGAAGGAACGACGGTCGAGCGGTCGGCGCTCGGCGGCGACGCGGACGAACCAGGGGCAGTCGAACACGACGGGGGTGAGACCGCGTGAGCGGCTTCGTCTTCTCCGAGAAGCCGATCGAGATCGCCTCGGGCGACGGGGTGTACGTCACCGATACGAACGGTACAGAGTACCTCGACTTCGGCGCGAGCTACGCCTGTACGCCCGTCGGACACTGCCACCCGGAGGTCGTCGACGCCGCGACGAGCCAGCTGGAGGAGCTCATGTACGTCCAGGCGTCGTACCCGCACGCGGCGCGGACGGCGCTATACGAGCAGTTGGCCGACGTCGCGCCGGTCGACGTCGACAACGTCTGGCTCTGTAACTCCGGCACCGAGGCGAACGAGGCCGCGCTGAAGTTCGCCCGGCACGCGACGGGCCGCGAGAAGATAATCGCGACCACGCAGGGGTTCCACGGCCGGACGATGGGGACGCTCGCGACGACCTGGAAGGACAAGTACAAGGACGGGTTCGGCCCGCTCGCCGGCGGCGTCGAGTTCGTCGAGTACGGCGACGCCGAGGCGATGCGCGAGGCGGTCGACGAGGACACCGCCGCCGTCATCTTAGAGCCCCTCCAGGGCGAGGGCGGGATCAACCCGGTCTCGACCGAGTACCTCCAGGCGGTGCGCGTCGCGACCGCCACCTCTGGGGCGGCAATGATCTTGGACGAGATCCAGACCGGGCTCGGCCGCACCGGCGACATGTGGGCCGCCGACCGGCACCACGTGGTTCCCGACATCCTCACGACCGCGAAGGGGCTCGGCAGCGGGCTCCCGATCGGCGCGACGCTGTGTCGCGACTGGATCGCCGAGGACGGCGGCGACCACGGTTCGACGTTCTCCGGCGGGCCCGTGGTGTCGGCGGCGGCGGGGGCCACGCTCAACGTGATCGAGCGCGAGGCCCTCCCCGCCCACGCCGAGGCGGTCGGAAACTACCTCCGCGGCGAGCTCCGCGACCGTCTCGGCGACGACGTGCGCGACGTGCGCGGCGACGGGCTGATGGTCGGGATCGAGGTGCGCCGCGGGTCGAACCGGCTGCTGCGCGACCTCGCCATCGACCACCAGATCCTCGCGCTCCCGGCGGGACGGACGGTCCTGCGCCTGCTGCCGCCGCTGACGATCGAGCGCGAGCACGCCGACGCCGTCGTCGACGCGATCGCCGAGGTGGTCGGCTGATGGCGGCCGGCAAGGGGCAGGATCCGGAGCGGGGCGAGGCGGCCGACGACTCGGCGACCGGCGGCACCGACGTCGTTGCCGGCGGCGGCTACCCCGCGGCCTGCGACACGCCCGCCCGGAAGCTGCTGTACGACATGGTCTCGATCCCCTCGCCGTCGCGCGACGAAGAGCGGGCGGCCGAGCGCCTCGTCGACTTCTTCGAGGCGAACGGCCGGGAGGCGTGGATCGACGAGGTCGGCAACGTCCGCGCGCCGGCGAACGACGCCGTGCTCCTCACCTCGCACGTCGACACCGTTCCCGGCGACATCCCGGTCGAGGTGCGGCCCGCGCCGCCCGAGGGTGAGCTGTCGGAGCCTTCGGACGTCCGCGTCGGCGAGCCCGGCGATCCGGTGTTGTGGGGCCGCGGGGCGGTCGACGCGACCGGGCCGCTCGTCTCGATGGCGGTCGCGGCGGTGAAGACCGGCGTCTCCTTCGCGGGCGTCGTCCGCGAGGAGGTCGACTCCGGCGGCGCGCGCGCTCTCATCGATGACCGCGACGCACCCGACGCGGTGATCAACGGCGAACCGTCGGGCTGGCAGGGGATCACCCTCGGTTACCGCGGCCTGCTGGAGGGGACGTACGTGAACACCAGCGAGTCGGGCCACTCCTCGCGGCCGGAGCCGAACGCGATCCAGCACGCGATCGACTGGTGGCACGGCGTCGAGGCGGCGTTCACGCCGGACGACGCGGAGACCGCCGTGTTCGACCAGGTGACGACCAAACCCATCTCGGTCGACGGCGGCCTGAGCGACGACGGCCTCGCCGTGGAGACGACGATGGACGTCCAGCTCCGGATCCCGCCGTCGCGGCCGGTCGACGAGATCCACGAGCTCGCGGAGGCGGAGCTGTCGACCGGCACCGTCCACTGGGGCGAGCCGATGCCGCCCGTAATGGAGAGCCCCCGGACCGACCTCGCGCGGGCGTTCCGCGTCGCGATCCGGTCGACGGGCGGCGACGTGCGCCTGCTCCGGAAGACCGGGACGAGCGACATGAACCTCTTCGCGGCCGCGTGGGACTGCCCGATGGTCACCTACGGGCCCGGGAACTCCGACCTCGACCACGCGCCCGACGAACGGCTCCCCCTCCCGGACCTCGACCGCGCCGTGCGCGTGCTGACCGACGTCTGCCGCGAGCGACTGTAACCGCCCGCGACCCCGACGCGACCCGTTCTCGAACGACACCACACCACTCCAACGATGCCACTCGCCACCGACGACTTCCTCGATATCGACGACGTGACGCCCGCCGAACTGGACGCCCTGCTCGACCGCGCCGCCGCGATGAAGGCGGGCGAGACCGACCCCCGACTCGGGGATGCGACGCTGGGGATGATCTTCGAGAAGCCCTCGACGCGCACCCGGGTCTCGTTCGAGACGGGCATGACGCGGCTGGGCGGCCACGCGATGTTCCTCGGCCCCGACGACATCCAGCTCGGCCACGGCGAGCCGCTGAAGGACACGGCGCGCGTCCTCGGTCGGTACGTCGACGGCGTGATGGCGCGGCTGTTCGACCACGCAGACGTGGAGACGCTCGCCGAGTACGCCGACTGCCCCGTGATCAACGGGCTCACCGACGAGGCGCACCCCTGCCAGACGCTCGCCGACCTCCTCACGATCCGCGAGACGGTCGGGGAGGACGCCACGGTCGCGTGGGTCGGCGACGGCAACAACGTCGGGCAGTCGTTCGTCGTCGGCGCGGCGATGGCTGGCGTCGACGTGGACGTGGCCACGCCCGCCGACTACGGGATGGATCCCGACGTGTTCGACCGCGCCACCGAGTTCGGCGCGGACGTGGCGCCGACGACGAACCCGGCGACCGCGATCAAGGGCGCCGACGTCGTCTACACCGACGTGTGGATCTCGATGGGTCAAGAAGACAAGCGCGACGAGAAGTTTGCCGCCTTCGACGGGTTCCAGGTGAACGCGGACCTCCTCGCCGGCACCGACGCGAAGGTGATGCACTGTCTCCCCGCGCACCGCGGCGAGGAGATCACGGACGACGTGCTCGAATCCGACCGGGCCCTCGTCTGGGACCAAGCGGAGAACCGGATGCACGCGCAGAACGCGCTGCTCGTCGAACTGCTCGGCGGGGAGTGAGACGAAGACGGCGGTCGGCCGGGCTCCGACCGCGACCGAGAGATCGGTCGCGGCGCGGTCACGGACGCCCGAAAATCGGCACTGACGCTTACCCGGAGAGCGTGACGAGCGACGCACCTACTACCACGACGAACGCGGCGGCAACCAGCGGCCACGTGACTGGCTCGAGGCGACTGGGTAGGAGTACGGCCGACAGGGCGATAACGATCAGCGGTGCGGTGTGCGTGATCGGGACCACGATCACCACCGGGGCGGACGCGATGGCGCCGAAGTACGCGATCAGGCCGACCGTGCTCGCTACCCCCGCACCGGCATACCACCGCGCGTGCGGGTTCCTGACGAGCGTGGGAAAAGGGATTCCGCGGAGGCAACGGTACCCAGTGTAACCGGCGAACGCCGTGGTCATCATCACCGCGAGCCCGGCGAGGATCGGCGTTCCGGCGTCGAGGCCGATCCGGACGAGGATCGGTTCGACACCGGTGAACGCCGCGGCGGCGACCGGGAACAGCAGCGACACGCCGACGCTCCGCGGCGAGGCGGTCGACCGGGAGTCGGCGGCGGTCGCCCACGAGATAACGGCGATCCCCGCGACGATGAGCGCGATCCCGAGGACATGGGGCGGCGTGAGCGATTCGCTGAACAGCAGCACGGCCAAGACGGCGGCGACCAGCGTCGAGGCCGAGAGTATCGGCGTCGTTCGGCTCGCGCCGATCGCCTCGATCCCGGCGAACAGACAGAGGCGCCCGAGGACGAGGCCGGTGATCCCCGCCGCGGCGAACGCCCCGACGGCGACCGGCGACAGGCCGTACGCCGGATGGTGGCGGACGACGGCCACCGGAACGACGAACAGGAGGTTGACGCCCATCATGACGACGACGGCGTCACCGACGTCACCGCCGTCGGTGGCCACCCGAATCAGGAGGTTCTGAACGGCCAGGAGGACGGCGGCGAGTACCGCGAGGCCGAATCCGACCAGGGAAGCGAGTTCGAATGTCACTATCAGAATATTTTCTCGCCTCGCTTGCGTATTCTATCTCGTGAGCGACTAAATTCTCGATCAAACAGATACGATTTTACTTCACTTCTGATCATGGTGTCGTTAGAAACCGTTCGCAGGAAAATAAAATATTGACGACATATGATACCACATAACATGGGAAACGACGATTGAGACAACGTTCGAACGCGGAGGAGCGCCTAGTTTCCGGTCCAGCGCAGTATCGCGAGCGTTCCCTCGAAGAGGGCGATCATCGTGAGCGTCACGATGATCGGTGCCATCCCCGTCGGGTCGGGGCTGAACAGGAAGGCGATCCCGAGGAACGACCCCCAGAAGATCAGCCGCTTCGACTCCAGCCACCGCCGCGTAACGAGGTTCATCATGATCGCGAGCATGATGAAAAGGGGGATCTGGAAGACGATCGCCATGAACGCCAGCATGATGACGATCAGGTTGAACGTCTCCGCGAGCCCGAAAGCGATCGTCGCGGCGTCGGAGGTGTAGGTGGTGAAATACGAGAAGATCGCGGGCAGTACGAGGAAGTGCGCGAACGCGATCCCGATCCCGCCAAGGATCAGGCTGGTCGGGACCGCCGCGAGGTAGTAGCGCCGCTCGGTCTGATAGAGCCCCGGGCGCATGAACCGGTACGACTCGTAGACGAACGCTGGGAGCCCGACCACGACGCCCGCGAGCCCGGCCACCTTCAGCTGGGTGAGCGGGAGTTCGAGGGGGCCGTACAGCCGCGGTCGGTTCTCCAGCGGCGCAGGGATGTGGTAGCTCCAGAAGTAGTTGATGAGCTCCGTCGACTCGGTGACGACGACGAGGGTGGCGAGCCCGCCGATGAGGAAGACGACCGCAAGCCGGCGCATCATCTCTTCGATGTGCGCGGCCAGCGGCATCTCCTCGTCCGTCTCCGGTCCCTCGATGCCCTCGAAGGGTTCGTCCTCGACCGCCGTCGCGGCGTCTGCGGGCGGCGCCTCCGCGGCGGTGGCCGGCGTGCCGCCGTCGCCGAGGCTCTCGGTGGCGTCGTCCGCTTCCTCGTCGTCCTCCACCTCCTCCCCGTCCGCGTCGTCTTCCGCGTCCTCGCCGTCCGCGTCGTCTTCCGCGTCCTCGCCGTCCGCGTCGTCTTCCGCTTCCGCGTCGCCTTCCGACTCCTCACCGTCGCCGTCGTCACCGACGGCCTCGGCGCGCGCGGCGTCCTCGGCGGCCACAACCTCGTCCGGTTCGAGCCCCTCGTCGGGGTCCGGATCCGGGTCCGCTCCCGCGTCCGGCTCGTCTGCGTCCGGGCCCGAATCGGCCGGTTCGGGGGCTCCGTCGGCGGACGCGGCGGTCTCGGACCCCTCGTCGACGGCACCGTCGGTGTCGGCCTCGTCGACCGACCCGTCGGCGGCTACCGAGTCGTCGTCGCGCGACCGGTCCGAGTCGTCCATTCAGTTGCTGTACGCAACCGGGCGGTTATCAACCTTTTCGGATAGCGCCGGCGCGCGGCTCCGTTCGACCTCGCTCGGCGGCCCGGCCGCTGACCGCGGCGCGCGGGAGCGCCCGCGGTCGAAAAGGTTGATAACGACGACGACCTTCCCCTCCCGTATGGCGAGCGCCCTCGACGAAGACACCCAACAGTCGATCGCGGAGGGCCGGGAGACGGCGAAGGCGTTCCTTCGGTCGGTACAGAAGGACCTCCAGAAGGTGTTCGTCGTCTTCCTCATCGGCTTCCTCGCGACGTTCTGGGCGCTCCGAACGTACATCTGGGACCGGCTCCGGGAGGTGACCGAGTCCAACATGAGCGCGGCGGTCGCGGAGGAGGCGGACATCATCGCGACGACGCCGTTCGAGGTGATCCTCCTCCAGGCGAAGATCGGGCTGATCGTGGGCGCGATCACCGCGATCCCGCCGCTGATCTACGTCACCCGCGACGAGCTGCGGCGGCGGGGGATGTGGCCGCAGTCGCCGATTGCGCGCTGGAAGATCGCGCTCCTCGGGCTGCTCGCGGCCGGCCTCTTCGCGGCGGGCGTCTCCTACGGCGTGTTCGCCTTCTTCCCGCTGATGTTCGGCTTCCTCGCCGAGTTCGGCCTCGAGGCCGACATCCAGCCGACGTACGGGATCGTGATGTGGACGGAGTTCATCGTCTTCCTCTCGCTGTCGTTCGGCCTCGCCGGACAGATGCCGATGATCATCACCGGGCTCTCGTACGCCGAGATCGTCCCGTACGAGACGTTCCGCGACAAGTGGCGCTACGCGGTCGTCACCATCTTCGTCTTCGGGGCCGTCTTCTCGCCGCCGGACCCGTTCACCCAGCTGCTGTGGGCGTTCCCGCTGGTGGCGCTGTACGGCTTCAGCCTCTACCTCGCGAAGCTCGTCGTCACGGCCAAGCGGAGCTCCGACCGGATCGACGTGCTCGGCGCGGTCCGCAACCACTGGAACGTCGTCGGGGGCGCGGTCGTCCTCGGCGGCGGGCTCGTGTACGCCTTCTACGAGTACGGCGGCCGGACTGCGGTCAACGACCTCCTCCGGCTCGTGGGGAGCACCCGGCGCTTCCTCGAACCGGGCGCCGGGCTCGGCGTCGACCCGACGACCGCGCTCGGCGTCTACGCCGCCGCGTGGGCGCTCGCGTTCGCCGCCGTCGCGACGCTGTGGGCGGTCTATACCGACCTCGACACCACGAGCGCGGGCTACCAGTACGGCGACCCGACCGCCATCGACGTGGGCGAGCTCGACGCGGCGGGCGTGCGGGCGGCCCCCGCGGACGCGTTCGCCGAGATGGAGGAGGACGAGTCGCTCGCGCTGGCGCAGGACGCGATGGACGACGACGACCCGGAGAAGGCGCAGGCGATCCTCGACCGCTTCGACGAGGTGACAGCAGAGAGCGACGGTGACGGGGACGGCGACGGTGAGAGCGACGACGACGCCGGTGACGGCGGGCTCGTCGAAAACGTCCAGAACCGGGGGTCACGGGCGGGGTCGACGTTCCTCGCCGAACTCACCGACGGCGACGAGGAAGAGGCCGAAGACGATATCGGCGGCTACTATAAGGACCTCAAGTTCATCTTCGACTCGCTGCGCTCGCGGTCGTTCCGGATCGTCGCCGTCTTCGGCGCCGTGATGGCGGCCGCGTTCACGTGGCTGTACCTCGGCGGCCTCGGCACCGTCCGCGGCGACCTCGAACGGCGCGTGCCCGCGGAGATCGAGGGCGGGATCAACATCATCACGCTCCACCCGGTCGAGGCGCTGATCTTCATGGTGAAGTTCTCGGTGATGCTCGGGATCTTCGCCGCGTTCCCCGTCGCGCTCTACTACGCGTGGCCCGCGCTCCGCGAGCGCGGCTTCGTCGCCGGCCGGATCTACCAAGTGTACCTGTGGGCGGGCGCGCTCGGCGCCGGCATGATCGGCGGCTTCGCGCTCGGCTACGCGTACATCGCGCCCGGCCTCATCGGCTGGCTCGTCACCGACGCGCGCCTCGCCGACATGATCATCACCTATCAGGTGAGCGACTTCCTCTGGCTCGTCATCTACACGACGATCGGGATCGGCTTCCTCGCGGACATCCCCATCGCCATGGTCCTGTTGAACAACGCAGGCGTCCCGTACCGCGTGTTCCGGGCCCGCTGGCGGGAAGTGACGATCGGGATCATGCTCGTCGCGGCCGTGTTTACCCCGGCGGACGTGATCACGATGTTCCTCGCGACGGTGCCGCTGATGTTAGCGTACGGCGTGGGGGTCGGCGTCCTCTTCCTCGTCACCTTCGGGGGCCGGCGGGACCTCTCGCCGCCCGCGGAGTTCGTCGGGGAGTGAGCCTCCGCGTTCGACGCGACTGACGCCGGGAACGACCCCTCGCGGTCCCCGCGACCGACGACTATTCCCGCGCGCGCCCGCAACGGCAGAGTGAAATGAGTAAGGACTACATCGAGGTCCGCGGTGCCGAGGAACACAACCTCGCGGACCTCGACGTCCGGATCCCGCGGGAGGAGTTCACCGTCGTCACCGGACTCTCCGGGTCGGGGAAGTCGTCGCTGGCGTTCGACACCGTCTACGCTGAGGGGCAGCGGCGCTACATCGAGTCGCTGTCGGCGTACGCCCGCAACTTCCTCGGACAGATGGACAAACCGCAGGTGGAGTCCGTCGAGGGGCTCTCGCCGGCCATCTCAATCGACCAGAAGAACGCCGCGAACAACCCCCGGTCGACGGTGGGGACCGTCACCGAGCTCCACGACTACCTCCGGCTGCTGTACGCCCGGATCGGCACGCAGTACGACCCCGTCACGGGCGAGGAGGTCGGCGAGCAGTCCGCCCAGGACATGGTGAACCAGGTCCTCGACCTGCCGGAGGGGACCCGCGCGAAGGTGGCGGCCCCCGTCGTCCGCGACCAGAAGGGCGCCTTCGAGGACCTGTTCGAAGAGCTGGTGAGCGACGGGTACAGCCGCGTCGAGGTCGACGGCGAGCCGGTCGATCTCACCCTCGACGACCCCGACCTCGACGAGAACTACGACCACACGATCGACGTGATCGTCGACCGGGTCCGCGTCTCGCCGGACGCGCGCTCGCGGATCACGGACTCCGTCGAGACCGCTCTCGACGAGGCGGACGGCGTCCTCAAGCTGATCGTCCCCAACCCGCCCGAAGACGTTCCGTTCGCGTCGAACGCGCGCTCGACGGGGTCGCTCGCGGCGGACGCCGACGGCGACGACCGCCTCGTCTTAGAGTTCTCCGAGGAGCTCGGCAACCCCAACTCCGACGTCCAGTTCTCCGCGATCGAGACGCGCTCGTTCTCGTTCAACAGCCCGTACGGCGCCTGCCCCGAGTGCGAGGGGATCGGTTCGACGAAGGAGGTCGACGAGGACCTCGTCGTCGAGGACCCCTCGAAACCCCTGAAGCACGTGTTCGAGCCGTGGAGCTACGACCGCACCTACTACTCCCGCCAGCTCGACAACGTCGCCGACCACTTCGGCGTCGACCTCGACACCCCCTTCGAGGAGTTAGACGAGGAGATCCGGCGACAGTTCCTCTACGGCACCGACCGGATGGTCCACTTCGAGTGGACCACGAAGAACGGCACGCGCGAGAAGACGGAGCGGTTCGAGGGCGTGATCCCGAACCTGGAGCGCCGCCACGTCGAGACCGACTCCGAGCGCGCCCGCGACCACATCGAGGAGTACATGGCCGTCACCACCTGCCCCGAGTGCGATGGGACACGCCTCAAGGAGCAGTCGCGGCACGTCCTCGTCGCCGGCACGTCGATCACCGAGGTGAACGAGCTGTCGATCGGCGACGCTCGCGAGCACTTCGAGGGGATGGAAGACGAGCTGAACGAGCGCGAGACGACCATCGCCGAGGAGATCCTGAAGGAGATCCGCGCGCGGCTCGGCTTCATGGAGGAGGTCGGACTGGAGTACCTCACGCTCGACCGGGAGGCGTCGACCCTCTCCGGCGGCGAGAGCCAGCGCATCCGGCTCGCCACGCAGGTCGGCTCCGGGCTGGTCGGCGTGCTGTACGTGTTAGACGAGCCCTCCATCGGCCTCCACCAGCGCGACAACGACCGCCTGCTCAACACGCTGGAGGGCCTGCGCGACCTCGGTAACACCCTGCTCGTCGTCGAGCACGACGAGGAGACGATGCGGCGGGCCGACGAGATCATCGACATGGGGCCCGGGCCGGGTAAGCGCGGCGGCCAGATCGTCGCGCAGGGCGACTTCGACGACGTGGTCGACGCCGAGGAGTCAGTGACCGCCGACTACCTCGCCGGCCGGAAGGCGATCCCGGTGCCCGACGAGCGTCGCGACACCGAGGGGGAGCTCGTGGTGACGGGCGCTCGCCAGCACAACCTGAAGGACCTCGACGTGCCGATCCCGCTCGGCACGCTGACGACGGTGACGGGCGTCTCTGGCTCCGGCAAGTCGACGCTCGTCAACGACATCCTCTACAAGGGGCTCGCCCGCGAGATGAACGACAACACCTCGGTCGACCCCGGCGAGCACGACGCGATTAAAGGGCTCGACGGGGTCGAGACGGTGCGGCTCATCGACCAGTCTCCGATCGGGCGGACCCCGCGCTCGAACCCCGCGACGTACACGGACGTGTTCGACCACGTCCGCGAGCTGTTCGCGGAGACCAAGCTCTCGAAGCGCCGCGGCTACGAGAAGGGGCGCTTCTCGTTCAACGTGAAGGGCGGCCGCTGCGAGGAGTGCGGCGGGCAGGGGACCGTCAAGATCGAGATGAACTTCCTCTCTGACGTGTACGTCCCCTGCGAGGAGTGCGGCGGCGCGCGCTACAACGACGAGACGCTCGACGTGGAGTACAAGGGGAAGACGATCGCCGACGTGCTCGACATGAGCGTCGCGGAGGCCCACGAGTTCTTCGAGAGCCACCGCGGACTTGAGCGCCGCCTGAAGCTGTTGAAGGACGTCGGGCTCGGCTACATGGAGCTCGGCCAGCCCTCCACCACCCTCTCGGGCGGCGAGGCGCAGCGCGTCAAGCTCGCCGAGGAGCTCGGGAAGCGCGCGACCGGCGACACGCTCTATCTCTTAGACGAGCCGACGACGGGGCTTCACAAGGAGGACGAGCGCAAGCTGATCGACGTGCTCCACCGCCTCGTCGACGCCGGCAACACCGTGGTCGTCATCGAGCACGAGCTCGACCTCGTGAAGAACGCCGACCACGTGATCGACCTCGGCCCCGAGGGTGGCGACGGCGGCGGCGAGCTGGTCGCCAGCGGGACGCCCGAAGAGATCGCCCGCGAGGAGGCCTCCCATACCGGGCGCTACCTCCGCGACATGCTCCCAGACGTCGACCTCGAGGGCCCCCGCGACGACCGCCGGAAGCCCGCGGTCGCCGACGACGACTGAGGCCGCTCTGCGGGCGGTCTCGGGCCGAAATTGGGGAAATATTTTTTATTGACACTTTCGGATGAATTCCCATGGAACGACGGTCGTTCCTCTCCGCAAGCGGTGTAACGGTCCTCGCGCTCGCGGCTGGACGCCCCTCCATCGCCGACGACAACGACGGCCCCGCGGCGGCCGTCGGGGCGTACTACCGACGAGCGAGCGCGAGCGAAGACAGCGAGGCGTTCGCGGAGGCGGTCCCGACGCTCGCGCACCCCGCGTCCCCCCTTTCGCAAGTCGCCGAGGACGTGCCGATGGCGTTCGACGAGACCGTCAGACAGGAGCTCTCCGAGACCGCGGTCGTCGCCGAGGACCTCTCGGCGGAGCAGATCCGCTCCATCTCCGGGTTCCTCTCGGCCGCGCTAAGCGACGAGGAGATCGAGTCGCTCGCGGCGGAGAACGCGGTCGTGTCGGCGACGGTCGTCGGGAGCGACGGCGACGAGACCGAGTTCCACTGGCTCGTCGCCACCGACGACGACGGCGAGTGGCGGGTCGTGTGGCCCGGCGCGCCGGAGGGACCGGTGGCGGCCGTCGAAGAGTACTACCGACGGGCGAGCGCGAGCGAGGACAGCGAGGCGTTCGCGGACGACGTGATCGCGATCGCACACCCCGCGTCTCCGCTCTCACGGGTCGCCGAAGACGTGCCGATGACGTTCGACGCCGCCGTCAGACAGGATCTCTCGGAGACCGCAGTCGTCGCCGAGGACCTGTCCGCGGACGAAATCCGCTCGATATCCGGGTTCCTCTCGGCCGCGCTAAGCGACGAGGAGATCGAGTCGCTCGCGGCGGAGAACGCGGTCGTGTCGGCGACGGTCGTCGACACCGACGGCGACGAGACCGAGTTCCGCTGGCTCGTCGCCACCGACGACGACGGCGAGTGGCGGGTCGTGTGGCCCGGCGCGCCGGAGGGACCAGTGGCGGTCGTCAGGGAGTACTACCGGCGGGCGGGCGAGGCCGAGAGCGCGACGGCGTTCGCCGAGGACGTGGCGGCGCTCGCGCACCGCGCCTCGCCGCTGAGCGAGGTGGCGGCGGACGTGCCCGGCCTCTTCGACGGGGCGCGGCGCCAGCGGCTCATCGAGGCGGCGGTCGTCGCGCGGGACGTGGACGCCGAGCGCGTCCGGAGCAGCTCCGACTTCTTCAGCGGGGCGGCGGACGACGAGGCGATCGAGACCATCGCCGCGGAGAACGCGATCGTCTCGGTGACGGTCGCGGGCGAGGGCGGCGACGAGTTCGAACTCGAGTGGCTCGTCGCGCCCGACGACGGCGAGTGGCGGCTCGTCTGGCTCTGAGGCGTGTCGAGGGGCGACCGCCGCGAGAACGTCGAAGCCGAACAGGGCGATGAGAGCCAACGTCGCGGCCGCGAGACCGACCGCGGCGCGGCGAGTCCGGTCGCGGGTTGAGATCGGGCGGGGCAACTGAACACCGACGCCGACCTGTGCCACCGAGAGGAGGATATCGAACGGGGGCGCGGTTGGCACGAATTCGGGATTTGACGAGAAATTATGAACGTACCGACGATAGCGGACGACTGAGGTAGTCACGGTTGTCGGTGCGGTCGATCAGGAGACGCGAGAGGCGCGTGCCCAACCCGCAAGACGCGTCGACGCGAACGTTGACACAAGATGGCGACGGCAGACGAGCAAATCCGGGTGAGCGGTCGGGTGAAACGGCTCCTCGACCGATATCGAAGCGGCGGTGAGAGTTACAACGACGTGCTCGAGCGACTGCTCTCGGAGCGGAGCGAGGGCGACTTCGACGAGGGGTTCGGGCTGCTGTCGGACGAGCAGGCCGACCGGATTCGCGAGGAACGACGGCGGGCCAAGTCGGAGCGAAAAGACCGGATGCGTCGGCTCGGCGAGGACTAGTGAAGGTCCTCGACGCGAACTTTCTCGTCGACTATCTGGACGGGGACCCGGCCGCCAAGCGCTTTTACGAGACAGAAGGCGGCGACCGGGAGGTGTAGATCGTTCCGGCCCCGGCGTACGCGGAGACGCTGGTCGGCGTGGGGAACCTCCCCGGTGCGTCCGTCGAGGAAGCGATCGACGCGCTCGCGTGGACCGAGGTGTACGCGGTCGACGAAGTGGTGTCCGAGGAGGCGGGGTACGTCACCGAAGCGGTCGGTTCCGAAGGACCGTTTCTCGACGGGGTGGACGCGACGGTCGCCGCCGTCGGACGCGAACTCGACGCGCCCGTGGTGTCCGCCGACGGCGACCTCACGCACGCCGAGACGCGGCGAGTGGTCGAGGTCGAGAACTACCGGACGATCGACGACGAGTAGGCCGCCGGCGCGGTCCGAACCGTCGCCGCCCCTCAGAACTTCTCCAACAGGTCGCCGTAGAACTCGCCGCCGCGGTCGTCGGCGAGCTTCTCGACGATGAGCTCCGGCGTCGACCGCGCGAGGTGGCCCTTCTTCGGCGAGCGGTTCACCCGGAGTTCGCCGTCGACGAGCCCCTCGGCCTCGATGCCGTCGACCGCGACCGCGAAGTCGGCGGCGTCGCGGATCTCGCGCGCGAGGTGAGAGACGAAGACGGCGGTCGTGTCCTGCTCGTCGAGCGCCTCCAGGATCCCCGCGATGATCTTCGCGGAGGCGCCGGGCTCGGTGATCGACTCGAGTTCGTCGACGAGGACGAGCCGCCCGTCCGCGCCGTCGACGAGGTCGCCGAAGTCGCGAAGCGTCGCCTCGAACGCGCCCGCGTCGAGGGTGCCCTGCGACTTCGCGTAGTAGTGAATCTCCTCAAACCGCTCGACGGTCGCCGACTCAGCCGGCACGGGCAGCCCCATCTGCGCGAGGACGACGACCAAGGCGACCAAGTCGAGCGTCGAGGTCTTTCCGCCGGAGTTCACCCCGGAAAGCAGCGTCGCGCCCGAGACGCCGTAGTCGACGGGCTCGACGGCCGCGAAGTCGACGTCGAGCAGCGGCGAGCGGCCCCCCTCGATGCGGAACCCCGACGACGCCGCTTCTCCCGGGCCGACGACCTCGGGCAGCGTACAGTCGAAGTCGCGCGCGAACCGCGCGATCGCGAGCTCGACGTCGAGCTCCAAGGCGTCGCGGACCAACGCTTCGACCGGCTCGCGGAGGTCGCCGAGGTCGCTCGCGAGGTCGGCCTTCAGCGTCGCCGCGCGGCGGTCGCGGGCCGCGGAAAGTTCGGTCCGGAGCCGCGAGACGGCGCTCTCGTCGTGGTCGACCGGGAAGGAGGGGTCGCCGCCGAAGACGCGCTCGGCGAGCTCCGCCTCCTCGGGCTCCAAGCGGAGCGCGTCGGCGAGGTGCTCGCGCGCGGCGTCGACCGCCGCGTCGTACTCGTCGGCGAGCTCGCGGTCCAGCAGCGAGTCCACGCGCGCGCCCTGCTCGACGAGGGAGAGGAAGTCGGTCCCCTCGATGGTGACGTCGCGCTCGCGGATCGCCTCGCGGAGCCGGTCGTCGGCGACGGACGCGGCCGTCGACACCGCGGCGTCGAGGTCGTCGACGGCGGCGGTCAGCCGGTCCAACTCCGCGTCGCCCGCGATCGTGCCATCGTCGTCGAGCCGCGAGAGCGCGTCGCGCAGCCGGTCGAGGTCGACGGGCGGGCCGCCCTCGGAGACCGGCTCGCCGGCCGCCGCGGCCGCCTCGTGGACCGCCGCGGCCGCCTCTAATCGCTCGCGGTTCTCGGCGAAGAAGGCCAGCAGCCGCTCGGGGACGGTCCCGGCCGGGCTTTCGAGGGCGTCCGGCCGCACGCTCACGTCGCCCTCCACGTCGAGCCCGGCGAACGATTCGTCTAAGACGATCACCGAGGCGTACGAACGGCCCAGCTCGGAGACATCGCGCGCGTCCTCGACGGTCTCGACGGAGAGCTCGGGAACCGCGGCCTCGGCGCGCGCGAGCGTCTCCGCGTCGGCGGTGGCGAGGCAGCGGTCGCGGACGCGGACCGTCGGGGGGTCAGCGAGTGGCGCGCAGTCAGCGAGCGCCTCGCGGACCGCCGGATCGGGGTCGCGCGCCGTCGCCGCGGCGGCGAACGACTGCGCCTCCTCGATCCGCGAGGCGGACGCGCTGGGGTAGAACGTCTCCAGGCGCTTTGCCGCGTAATCCGTGACGGTGCGCTCGCGCAGCAGGTCGATCGCCTCGCGGTACAGCTCGCGGGCGCGGTCGGTGGCGAGCACGCGCCCGTCGTCGCCGTGGCGGCGGCGGATCGCCCCGCGGGCGATGCGGGCCGCGCGGGCCTCGTTGACGCCCGGCGCGCGGGCGATTGCGGCCACGTCGCCGGATTCGACGGTCGCGGCCGGGTCGTCGAGCTCGCGCAGCGCCGCGGCCGTCTTGGCACCGACGCCGGGGATCGCCTCCAGCTCCATCTACTCGCCGGTATCGCGGCGACGGTCTAAAGCGTGCGGGTCGCTCCCGCGGTCCGGCGGCGCGCGTCTCCGGGCGAGGGGACGCGTGTCGGGTGCGACGCCCTTTTTCGCGCCCGCCGCGAACGCCTGCCATGAGTCAGGACGCGCGTGCCGTCGGGGACGGGTCGCTCGCCCCCGAGACGGCGGCAAAGGCGGCGAGCGCCCGCGAGGCGCTCGGCGAGCGCGACGGGGTCGTGATCGCGTTCTCGGGCGGCGTCGACTCCGCGGTGGTGGCGGCGCTGGCGGCGGACGCGCTCGGCGGCGACGCCGTGGCGTGTACCGCCCGCAGCGAGACGCTGCCGGCGGCGGAGCTCGACGACGCGAGGCGGGTCGCCGAGGAGATCGGGATCCGACACGAGACGGTGACGTTCTCCGAGCTCGACGACCCGAACTTCGTCGCCAACGACGGCGACCGGTGTTACCACTGCCGCACGATGCGGCTCGGCCGGATGTACGAGACGGCCAAGGAGCTGGGGATCGGTACTGTCTGCGACGGGACGAACGCCGACGACCCGGGTGAGGGGCACCGACCCGGGCTCCGCGCGGTCGAGGAGCTCGACGTCTTCTCTCCGCTGCTCGACGCCGGAATAACGAAGGAGGAGGTCCGCGCGATCGCCGAGTCGTACGACCTCTCCGTGGCCGACAAGCCGTCGATGGCGTGTCTCTCCTCGCGGATCCCGACCGGGCTGGAGGTCACCGAGGAGCGCCTGACCCGCGTCGAGAAGGCCGAGCGGGTCCTCCGCGAGTGGGGGTTCGAGGGGTTCCGCGTGCGCGACCACGACGGCCTCGCCCGCGTCGAGATCGCGCCCGACGAACTGGAGCGCGCGCTCGACCCCGCCTTCGCCGACGCCGTCCACGAGCACCTCTCGGACCTCGGCTTCGAGTACGTCACGCTTGACATGGCGGGGTACCGGACCGGCAGCGTGAGCCCGGGAGGCGACAGCGAGGAGAGCGCGGACGGCGACGACACGGATGGCGACGACGAAGTGATCGACGACGCCGGGGAGAGCCGGTCGCCGGACGACGGGGTCGACATCGGCCAACAGTACCCGCGCTGAGTCGCGGCCCGCGTGACTGCCGCGGCACTCGCCCGCTCAACGCCGGGGCGCCGACGGTCGCTCGCCGCGTTATCACCGGAGAGAACCTGGCGGGAACGCTTATAAACCGTGTTATTCAATCGACACCTATGCGCGAGGCGCAGACGCTGGCGGTGATCGCCGGCGGCGTCGGCGGAGCCGTCGGGGCCTTCGTCGGCGTCGCCGTCGGGAACTCCGTCATGTCGGTGACGCTGACGACCCTCGGAGTGGCGACCGTGGTCGGCGTCGGGGTCATCGCGAGCGCGGTCATCGCCGGGGACGTCCAGTTCCTCGCCGACGCCGACGGCGAGTGAGCCGCCGACCGCGCGCTTCAAGGCCCCGCCGCGACGAACGAGTCCCATGAGTCTCATCGCGTTCGACTTCGACGGGACGCTCTCCGACTCCGAGATGACGGTCCTGCTCGCCGAGCGGGCGGGCGTCGCCGACGAGGTGGCCGAGATCACCGAGCGGGCGATGAACGACGAACTCAGCTACGCAGAGAGCCTCTACCGGCGCGCGGCGCTGCTGGAGGGGCTCCCGGCGGCCGACGTCGAGGACGCGTTCGACGCGGTCCGGATCCGCCCCGGGGCCGCGCGCCTCATCGACCGACTCCGCGATGAGGGACACCACGTTGCCGTGCTCACGGGCGGGTTCGAGCGCGGCGTCGAGTCGGCGCTGGCCCGCGAGGGCGTCTCCGTCGATACGATCGTCGCGAACCGACTCCCGACCGACGCCGACGGCGCGCTCACCGGCGAGGCCGAGGGGCCGCTCATCGAGGGGACGAAGGACGACGCGCTCGCCGACCTCGCGGCGGAGGTGGAGGTCCCGATGGCCGAGACCGTGGCGGTCGGCGACGGCGCGAACGACCTCCCGATGCTGGAGGTCGCGGGGCTCGCCGTCGGCTTCGTCCCCAAGTCCGCGGTGCGACCGGTCTGCGATGCGGTCGTCGCCTCGATGTACCGGCTCGGGAAGGTGTTGGAGTCACACGGCGTGCTTGCGGACGCGGCGTGAGGACGCGCCGAGACGCCCGACTGCGGCGGCGGGGTGGCCCCCGCCCACAGCGTTCGATACCTGACCATGTTTGGCTCAAGGGTTAATGAACGACGCACCGAAGGTATTGCCATGAGCGTCCTCGCCGGGGTGATCCGATGCTACCGACGCTGACGTACCTCCAGTTCCACCTCGTCTTCAGTCTCCCCGTGTTGGCCCTCCTGTGGTACCTCGCGCCGCGGTACGACGCCGTCCGGCGGCGACGCGCGACGGTCGGGATCGCGATCCTCGTCGCCATCGCGTACATTTACACGACGCCGTGGATCAGCTACATGATCCGCCGTGGTGCGTGGTGGTACGCCGACGGCGCGGTGCTCGTCCGCGCGCTGTCGATCCCCCTCGGCGAGTACCTCTTCTTCACCATCCAGACCGTCGTCACCGCGTTCGCGCTCCACCTGATCGGGTTCGACCCGACGTTCCGCGAGGGCGACTTCGACCGGAGACCCCGGATCGCCGGGGTCCTCGCGGGGGTCGCGATGGTCGTCGTGGGGCTCTGGCTCACGACCGTCGACCCCTCGTACCTCTACCTCGGCGGGCTGATCGCGTGGGTGGGTCCCGTCTTCGCGCTCCAGTGGTCCGTCGGCGGCGGGTACCTCGTCCGCACGCCGCGGATGTGGCTCGCGGCGACGCTGATCCCGGCCGCGTACTTCTGGGTCGCGGACCGGATCGCGATCGCCATGGGAACGTGGCAGCTCTCGACCGAGTTCACGACCGGGATCGCCGTCCTCGGGCTGCCGATCGAGGAGATGCTGTTTTTCGCCGCCGCCGGCGTGATGACGGTCAACGGGCTCGTCCTCTTCGAGTGGGTGCTGGATTGGAACGACCGGCGAGGCGCGGTCGCGGAGCCGGCCCCGCAGGGCGAGTCCGAGCGGGACGTGCCCGGTCCGGAGCCGCCGACCGACCCGGATCCCGACGTGGTCGATGACTGAGGCGTCGTCGACGGGCGCGACCGAGTCCCGCCGCGGATCTGCCCGCGAGCGCGACTCCGAGGGGACGACGGACGCGCGGGGCGAGCCCGGAACCGCGGAGGCGAGGGTCGGATCGACTGCCGCCGCCGAGCGGGTCGACCGCTGGTTCGCGCGCCGCCCGGCGGTGGCGCTGGCCGCGCTGTTGCCGATCGGGGCCGTTACCCCTCTGTTTCCGGTCGAAGTCGGCGTCGCGACCTTCGCGCTCGGCACCCTCGTCGTCGGGATGGCGCACGGCGCGGTCGACCACTTGGTCCCGCTCCGAGGCGCGCCGGACGTGTCGCTCCGGCGGTCGATCGTCGTCGTCTCCCTGGTTTACGCGGCCCTCGGCGGCGCGGTCGTCGCCGCGTTCTTCGTGGCGCCCGTCGCCGCGTTCGTCGGTTTCATCGCGCTCACGTGGCTCCACTGGGGGCAGGGCGACGTGGCGACGCTCGCCATCGCCGGCGTCGACCACCTCCCGTCGTCGGCGGAGCGGTGGCTGGCGCTCGCGGTCCGGGGCGGCCTGCCGATGGGCGTCCCCCTGCTCGCGCACCCGGAGGAGTACCGGCTGGTGGCCGAGTGGATCGTCGGGCTGTTTCTCGTCGACGCCGGCGCGGCCGCGACCGCGGTTGAGCCGCTGTTCACGCCCGCGGTGCGGATCGGCGTCGGCGTCGGGATGGCGGCCGCGACGCTGGCGTCCGTCGCCCTCGGCTACCGCCGGGTCCGAGACGGGCGCGACGCCGGCGGCTGGCACCGCGACGTCGGCGAGCTCGCGGTCCTGTGGGCGTGGTTCCTGCTCGCCGCGCCGGTGTTCGCGATCGGGGTGTACTTCGCGCTGTGGCACGCGCTCCGGCACGTCGGGCGGCTCGTCTTGGTCGACCCCGAGGCCGCCGGCGCGGCGTCGGCCGGCGACGCCGTCGGCGCGCTCGCCCGCTTCGGGCGGGACGCCGCGCCGCTGACGCTCGGCGGCTTCCTCGTGGTCGCCGCGGTCGGGGTCTCGGTGCCGGCGGGCGTGGCGGCGCCGGGCGACCTGCTGGCGGTGTCGCTGGTCGCCATCGCCGCGATGACGCTGCCCCACGTGGTCGTCGTGGCGTGGCTCGACCGGCGGCAGGGCGTCTGGCGGCCGGGCGCCGGCGCGTGAGGCGAGCGGTACGCGCGGTGCCGACACCGCACCGTTCTTTATCGGCGACTGCGTCTCTCCGACAGATGGACGAAATCGCGATCCGTGACCCCCGGCCGGCGGACGCCGAGCCGCTGGAGGAACTCATCACCTCGCACTTCAGCGAGGGGAGCTCCTACGGCGTCGACCTCGGGATCGGCGACCCGACGTACCGCGTGCTGGTCGCGGTCGAGGCGGACGCGGGCGGCGACGCCGAGGGAGCCGAAGTCGAGAGCGACCGTGACGGCGAGAGCGACGACGTGATCCTCGGCGTCATGGCGCTCCGCGAGTTCGACGACCCGACCGACGTGGCCGAGGAGATGTACTTCTTCGACGACCCCAACCTGCTCCCCGCCGCGGAGCTGTACGGCCACTTGGAGATGGGGTACGTCCGGGACGGCGCGACGGGTCGCGGGATCGGGAGCCGGCTGCTCAAGCGGCTCCACGAGGTCGGCGCGGAGCGGGGCGTCGACCTGTTCCTCGCGGACTCGTGGTACCACGGCGGCGACGATTCGCCGGAGCGGCTGTTCGACGCGCACGGCTACGAGACGGTCCACCGCGAGCCGATCGAGCGCCCCGCGGCGGAGTGTCCGAAGTGCGAGGAGACGTGTACCTGCGAGGGCGCGCTCGCCGTGCGGCGCGTCGATGGGAGAGGAAGTGCGAGCGCAGCCGAGGCGGGCCGGTGAACCACGACCGCGTCCACGCCCGGGAGCCGTCGCACCACGTCGACCGGTGGACGGTCGGCGTCGTCGAGTCGATCGGCGAGCGCGACGGGCACTGCGTCGTGACGGTTCGGCCGGTCGCGCCGGAAGGGGAAGCGAATGGGGACGAGAAATCGGAGGACGCGGGGCGCGGGGAGCCGGTCAAGCTGACGCTCACGCTCGCCGTGCGGGACCTGTTCGTGAGCCGGCTCCCGATCGACGACGGCGAGTCGCCGGTCGGCGAGCGCGTCTGGTACCGGGAGCGGGGCGGATGAGCGAGCTGGGCAAGTGAGCGGATAGCCCGCGCCCCCGCGAGCGTCGACGCCGCTACTCCAGCTGGTGGTAGTCCAGCTCGTGGCCCTCGTCGAGGGCGGCCTGGACGGCCTCGCTCGGCTCGTCGACCGATTCGGTGCGGAGCGTCATGCCGCCGACGTCGGCCGCGTCGAAGTAGACGTTGCGCCGCCAGTCGGGGTCAACGTCGGGGTAGTCGGTGCGGTAGTGGGCGCCGCGCGACTCCTCGCGTTCGAGCGCGCCGCGGAGCACCGCCTCGGCGGCGACGAGCATGAAGCCGACGTCGACCGCGAGCTCGAACGACTCGCTGGTGACGGGGCCGACGCGCATGTCCGCCGCGCGGTCGCGCACGTCGGCGAGGCGGTCGAGCCCCTCGCGGAGCGACGCCTCGTCGCGGAGGATGCCCGCGTGCTCCCACATCAGCTCGCGCAGGTCGGCGAGCACCGCGTCCACGTCGTGGGCGCCGTCGTTGTCCGCCATCGCGCGCAGGTCGCGGAGGTGCGGCTCGACGAGCCCCTCGCGGAGGGCGTCGGGCACCGCGCCCGGGCCGTCGACGCGGTCGGCGATCCGCTCGCCGGCGACGACGCCGTACGCGACCGTCTCGGCCAGCGAGTTGCCGCCGAGCCGGTTCGCGCCGTGGACGCCCGCCATCGTCTCCCCGATGGCGAAGAGGCCGTCCACGTCGGTCTCACCGTGATCGTCGACGGCGACGCCGCCCATCCCGTAGTGGGAGGTTGGCGCGACCTCGACGGGCTCCTCCGCCATGTCCACGCCGAGGTCGTCGAACCGCTCGTACATCCGGGGGAGCCGCTCCTCGATGAACTCGGCGTCGCGGTGGGAGATGTCGAGGAAGACGCCGCCGTTCTCCGTGCCGCGCCCCTCGGCGACCTCGCGGGCGATCGCTCGGGCGACCACGTCGCGGGCGTCCAACTCCATCTGGTCGGGCGAGTAGCGCTCCATGAAGCGCTCGCCCTCCGCGTTGAACAGGCGGCCGCCCTCGCCGCGGACCGCCTCGGTCACGAGGCGGCCGCTCCACGGCTCCCACTCGGGGTCGTCCTCGTCGACCGCCATCCCGGTCGGGTGGAACTGCATGAACTCCATGTCCATCAGCGACGCCCCGGCGTCGTACGCCAGCGCCGCGCCGTCGCCGTTGTTCTCGTCGTCGCGGGAGGTGTGGCGGTCGTAGACGGCGGCGTGGCCGCCGGCGGCGAGGACGACCGTCCCCGCGTTGAAGAGGACGAACTCCCCGTCGTCCATGTCGAAGCCGACCGCGCCGCGGACCTGCTCCCCGTCGGAGACCAGCTTCGTTATCATCACGTTCTCGCGATAGGGGACCGACAGCTCCTGCGCGCGGTCGACGAGCGTGTTTAGCAGCGACTCGCCGGTGTGGTCACCGGCGAAGGCGGTGCGGCGGAACGACTGCGCGCCGAAGAAGCGCTGGTCGATCTCGCCGTCGTCGGTACGCGAGTACTCCATCCCCCAGTCGTCGAGCTCGCGGAGCCGCTCGGGCATCTGTTCGGTCACGGTCTCGACCTTCGCGGGGTCGTTGACCATGTGGCCCTCGTTGAGCGTGTCCGCCGCGTGGATCGCGGGCGAGTCCTCGGGGTCGTGGGTCCCGAGCGCGCCGTTGATCCCGCCGCGGGCCCACGTGGTGTGGGCGTCGCCGTGCCCGCGCTTCCCGAGGACGAGCACGTCGTCGACGCCGCGCTCGGCGAGTTCGATCGCGGTGCGCGCGCCCGCCGCGCCGGCACCGACGACGAGGACGGACACGTCCTCGCGTGCGTACTCGACCGGCTCGTCGTCGACCGGTGTGCGTTCAGCCATGAGAGTAGATACGGTCCACACACGGGTAAGCTTCACGCGCGTGTGCGCACGCTCGCGCACGCAAGCGCGAAGCGGGTCGGTTCGAGCGCCGCTCCGCGGAGGAGGGACCGCCGCCGTCTCGCTCCCGTCAGTCCCACCCGGGCGTGCCGGACGCGCCGGCGTCGTCTTCGATCTCGCGGACGAGTCGGTCGCGCTCGTCGCCAGCGCGGTCGACGCGGTCGCCGTCGTCACCGGCCCGGTCGGTCCACTCGCGGATCGCCGCCCCGACCCACGAGTCGGCGTCGCGAGCGCGCGCCCGAGCCTCGGCCATCCGGTCGCGGTTCACGGACAGCGACCCGGGGCGGGAGCCGACGGCGGCACCGAGGAACCGAGCGCGGTCATCGGCGTCGGCCCGGCCGTCGCGGAGCCGCGCGACGACGCCGTCGAGGGCCTCGGGGTCGGGGTACGCGAACACGGACGCCCCGAGCGCCTGCGGCCCGAACGCCGGCGCCGGGAGGTCCGCGGGCGGGTCGTCGTCGAGGAGGCGGTCGCCGCCGCCGGCGGCCTCGACGCGCTCGCACTCGGTCTCGGCGCCGAGTTCGAGGTTGTGGCCAGGGTACGTCGCGCAGGTCCGGGGATACCGGTCGGTGTCGTGGATCCGACACTGGAGGGTGGTCGGGTCGAGGAAGGCGCAGGCGTCGAGCCAGCGCGGCTCGTCGGTCCCGATCGGCGCGACGGGCTTCGGGGGCTTCCGGAGGCCGACGACGAAGACGGGGCGACCGTCGGCGGCGGCGAGGTTGACCCCGTCAACTCGGACGCTGTCGTCGCGCTCGGCCGGCTCGAACAGCCGCGGGACGAGGGCGTCGGCAAGCCCGTCGTCGACGAAGCGGGCGACCTCGTCGCGGGTGAGCGGCGCGAGGCCGTACACGTCGTCGAGCGGGGGGCGCGGTCCGGCACGGTCGCCGTCGGCCGCCGCCAGGTCGAGCGGCCGCCAGTCGACGCAGCAGCCGGCGCACCCCTCACAGCGGAGTTCCATACGACTGTGTTAACGACTCGCGTGGTAATAAGTGGTCGGCGGGAGCGCGCGAGCGCGGCCGGCGGGCGAGAGGCGCGACCGACGCGCGCTCAGAGTTCGCCCTTCGTGCTGGGCGTGTCGCTGCGGCGCTCGTCGAGGCGGGTGGCGTCGTCGAGCGCGCGCGCCAGCGCCTTGAACAGCGCCTCCACTTCGTGGTGGGCGTTGTCCCCGCGCTCGACCGCGGCGTGGAGCGTCAGGCCGGCGTTGTGCGCCAAAGAGAGCACGAAGTGGTCGGCCATGACGCTCGTGAACTCTCCGACCGACTCCTGGGAGAACGCGCCGTCGAACTCGTAGTACGGCCGCCCGGCCACGTCGACGACGACGCTCGCGACCGCCTCGTCGAGGGGAACTCGGCGGTCGGCGTAGCGCCGGATGCCGCGCTTGTCGCCGAGCGCCTCGTCGAACGCCTCGCCGAGGCAGATCGCCACGTCTTCGACGGTGTGGTGGTCGTCGATGTCGAGGTCGCCGTCGCAGCGGACCGTGAGGTCGAAGAGGCCGTGCTTCGCGAACGACTCGAGCATGTGGTCGTAGAAACCGACCCCTGTGTCGACCTCGCTGTCGCCGTCGCCGTCGACCGCGAGCGTGAGTTCGATGGTCGTCTCGCTCGTCTCGCGGGTGACGGCCGCGGTCCGGTCGTGGTCGCTCATACCGGCCCGTCGCGGGGGATTCGTAAGTCGGTTGCGGGTGACGCGGGGGCCACGGCGACCGACTGGCGGCGGTCCCGGTCCGCGTTGGGGCAGGCGGATCGGGTCAGTCGGACCGGGGCCGGCGGTGGATATTTGTCGCGTCGGTGAGGCGTTTCTACACGTATGGACGGCTCCGAGCCCGCCGAGACGCGCGACACCGCGCCTTCACCTCCCGACGTCGAAAACCCCGACGCCGTCGACGCGGACACCGGAGAGGGGGAGCTCGAACGGACGATCGGGCTCGCCGGCGGCCTCGCGATCGGCATCGGCACGATGATCGGCGCGGGGATCTTCGTGTTCCCGGGGCTCGCGGCCGAGAACGCCGGACCGGCGGCCGCCGCGTCGTTCGCGATCGGCGCGGTGGTCGCCCTGCTGGTCGCGCTGCCGGCCGCCGAGCTCGCCACGGCGATGCCGCGCAGCGGCGGGGGCTACTTCTTCATCTCGCGGGGGTTGGGCACGGGCCCGGGTGCGGTGGTCGGGCTCGGCCTCTGGCTCGGGCTCGTGTTCGCCTCCGCGTTCTACCTCGTCGGGCTCGGGAGCTACGCCGGGCAGGTGTTCCTCGAGGCGGGGATCGCGCTCCCGATCGACCCCGCGGTCCCGCTCGGCGTCGCGTTCGGGGTCGGGCTCACCGCGCTCAGCATCTTCGGGACGGAGAACACGGCGGCGCTCCAGAACGCGATCGTGATCGTGTTGCTCGTCATTCTCACGCTGTTCCTGAGCTACGGGAGCCTCGACGCGCTGGGCGTGTTCGGGACCGAGAGCACCCCCGAGCGCTTCTTCCCGCCCGGCGGGGCGCTGCCGGTCCTCCAGACCGCCGCGCTCGTGTTCACGTCGTACCTCGGCTTCGCGCAGGTCGCGACGGTCGCCGGCGACATCAAAGAGCCCTCGCGGAACCTCCCGCTGGCGATGGTCGGCTCCGTGGTCGTGGTCGGCGTCTTCTACGTCGTCACCATCTTCGTGGCGACGAGCGCGTTCGGGAGCGCGCGGCTCGGCGAGTTCGGCGAGACCGCGATGGTCGAGGTCGCCCGCGAGTTCGTCGGCTTCCCCGGCGCGCTCGCCATCGTGATCGCCGGGCTACTGGCGACGTTCTCCAGCGCGAACGCGTCGATCCTTAGCGCGTCGCGGGCGGTGTACGCGGTGAGCAGCGACGATCTCATCCCCGAGGCGGCCAGCCGGATCAACCTCGCGTACGGGACCCCGCACGTCGCCTTGGGGCTCGCCGGCGGCCCGATCGTCGCGCTCGCGGCGACGGGGCAGGTGGAGCTGCTCGCGGAGGTGGCGTCGTTCCTCCACCTCGTGATGTACGGGCTGCTCTGCGTCGCGCTGGTCCGGCTCCGCCGCGAGCGGCCCGACTGGTACACCCCCGCGTTCCGCTGTCCGGCCGGGATCCCCGTCGCCGCCGTCGGCGGGGTCGCGAGCTTCGCGCTCATCGCGTTCATGCAGCCGGCGTCGATCGGCGTCGGCGTCGCGATCATGGTCGCCGCCTACGGCTGGTACCGGTACTACGCGACCGACGTGGAACTGAGAGGTGACTTCTGAAATGCCCGACACACCCGCGAACGACGACGAGGCACAGCCCGGGACCGGCGAGGACGCCGCAGGTCCCGAAGCCGACGGCGAGGCACCGCCCGAGGCCGGCGGGAACGCGCAGCCAGACCCCGACCGACCGTCGGTGTTGGTCCCGCTGGCGGTGTTAGAGGGGGAGTCGCTTCCCCCCGGGACGCCCGAACTGCTCGCGAACGCCCGCGTCGTGCTGCTCGGCTACCACGTGATCCCCGACCAGACCGCGACCGAGCAGGCGCGCGAGCAGTTCGGCGACAAAGCCATGTCGAAGCTCGACGAGTTCGCGGCCCGGCTCACCGCGGCCGGGGCCGACGTCGAGACGCGGCTCGTGTTCACTCACGACAGGGAGACGACGGTCGACCGGCTCAGCTACGAGTACGACTGCCTCGCGGTGTTGGTCCCGAACAGCACGGACCGTGTAGAGTCGGTTCTCGTGGCGCTCCGCGGGACCGTCGGCGCCAGCCGGAACGCCCGGCTCGTCGCCGGCCTGTTCGCCGAGGCGGGCGTCGCGGTGACGCTGTACCACGCGCTCGACGAGGGGGAGTCCCGCGGCGACGGCGAGGCATTTCTGAAGGGGGTGAAAAGCGACCTCGCCGAGCGCGGGGTCGAACTAGACCGGATCGAGACGGTGGTAGAGACCGGTGACATCCCGATCGACGACATCGCGAGCCGGGCCGAGTCGCACGACGCGGTCGTGATGGGCGAGACCGACCCGTCGGTCACCACGTTCGTCTTCGGGATGCCGTCGGAGCAGCTCGCCGAGCGCTTCCTCGGCCCGGTGTTAGTCGTCCAGCGCGAGCGACCCGAGGAGTGACCGGCGCGCCGCGGGCTGCCGCACAACGGGATCGACTCAGCTCCCGTCCGCGGCCGCCTGCGCCTCTCGGAGGGTGAACTCGCCCTCGTACAGTGCGGTGCCGACCACGACCGCAGCCGCGCCCGCCGTCTTCAGCGCGACCACGTCGTCGACGCTCGCGACGCCGCCGGAGGCGATCACCGGGATGTCGACCGCGTCGACCACGCTCGCGACCGCCCCGCGGTCGATCCCCTCCAGCTGCCCCTCCACGTCGACGTTCGTGAACAGGATCGCGCCAGCCCCCAGTTCCTCGTAGCGCGCGGCGGCCTCGGCGGGGTCCAGTCCGGTCCCCTCGGTCCACCCGGACACCACGACCTCGCCGTCCTTCGCGTCGAGGCTGACGACGACGCTTCCGGGGTGGGTATCATCGATCTCGGCGACGATCTCGGGCGTCTCGACCGCTGCGGTCCCGAGGATGACGCGGTCGAGCCCCAAGTCGAGGAGCTCGCGCGCACCCGCGGCGGTGCGGATGCCGCCGCCGAGCTGGAGGCCCACCCCGTCGGCGCCGTCGCCGCCGACC
This sequence comes from Halorubrum miltondacostae, assembly GCF_041379815.1. Taxonomy (NCBI): domain Archaea; kingdom Methanobacteriati; phylum Methanobacteriota; class Halobacteria; order Halobacteriales; family Haloferacaceae; genus Halorubrum; species Halorubrum miltondacostae. The sequence continues at coordinate 98,262 of NZ_JBEDNY010000007.1, read as the reverse complement.
GCTTCCACGACTGACTCGATCGCGTCGGCGTTGACCCGCTCGCCCTCGAACGCCCCGTCGAGGTCGACGAGGTGGAGCGTCCCGGCGCCGGCATCGACCCAGCGCTCGGCGGCCGCGACCGGGTCGCCGTAGCGTTTGCCCGTCCCGCGCTCGCCGCCGACCAGCTGGACGACCTCGCCGTCTTGGACATCGACAGCGGGGATCACTTCGAACTCCGGGAAGTGGCTCATGCGCCACGAGAGCCGGCGGCGGCGATTAAACCGGTCGGTTCGGGACGAAACGTGCGGGGTCGACTCCGGCTACGTCAATGCGATTCGCGCGCCGACGGCGACGCACGTCAGCGCGAGCCCGGCGAGCGCGACCGTCGTCCGGCGGCGTCCGTCGTCGTCACGGCCGGAGTCGAACCCGCGGAAGCCGGTCAGCACGCCGAGGCCGACCGCGACCGCGGAGAGGCCGCCGGCGAGCGCCAGCGTCGTCCAGGGTTCGAGTCCGTGCTGTATCGCGTCTCGCGCGGCCGTTCCGGCGAGCAGTACGCCGGTCGCTATCGGGGCCGCGGCCGTCGACGTGTCGGAGGGCATGGGTCGTACGTTTCAGGTGAGAAACAAAAGTGGTGGGATCTCGCAGGAGTCGCGTGCGGGACGGTGTGAACGCGGTACTGCCTTCTCCCGATACGCACGCTCCGGAGACAGGGCATTCCGGAGGGAGTACGCGGAGAGTGGCGATCGCAGAGAGCCGAGGAGTGTTGACTTGCTGCCCGCTCACACCACCGAGATGAGCAGCTGCGAGACGTCCTCGTCGTAGGCGGCGGGGTCGGCAGCGAGCGTCTCGGCGGTCTCCGCGTCCGTGAGCTCCGTCACCGCGCGCTCGGCGTCGACCGAGTTGGGCAGCGATTCCTCGAAGACCGCGAGGAGCGGTTCGGTCGGGTACGCGCCGCCGGCGACGATCACGTCAGTCCCGTCGTGCCACACGCCTAGCCGGGCCCCGACCTCGAGGAGCCCCTCCACGCCGGTGGTGGAGCCGGTCGGGAGCGAGACCGCGCCGTCGACCGCGTACTCCGCGGTCAGCCGCCACACGGTGGCCGTGTGGCCGGAGCGGACAGTGGAGATCCCCTCGTCGGCGATCTCGACGTTCTCGATCCCGGCGCTCCGGAGCTGCCCGTGGAAGGCGTCGGTCGCCGCCGTCTCCACCCGGCTCAGTATCCTGTCCCGGCCGATCTCGGCCGGAAGCCGGTCGACGGCGGGGCGGAGGTCGATCCGCGTCGCGAAGAAGACGACGGGCGACCCGTCGGCGTCGACCGTGTCGACGAGCGCGTCGGCGACGGGCGCGTACTCGAAGACCCGCGTGTGTTCGAGCGCCTGAACGGTGACGGGCCCGTACGACTCCGCGAACACGGCGCGTTCGGACTCGTCGGTCCGGCGCCAGTCGTCGATCCGGTCGCTCGTCACCTCGGGGGCCGGCACGGGGCCGTCGCGGCCGCCGAGACAGCCGGCGAGCCCGGCGACGCCGACCGCCGCGCCGCCGGCGAGCAGGCGGCGTCGGGTGGTCCGCGTTGGCCGCGCCCCGGTGTTCTCGTCCATGGATCGAGGAGGTCCGCGCGGAGTAAATGGATGTCGGCGGGCGAGGCGAGGAAGGCGGCCGGCGCGCCCGCTCGGGGACGGCGCGGCGGACGAGGACGGATCCCTTATGTAACCACCGAGTACAACAACCGAGTGATGACCACCGACGAGAGCGAGACGCGGCGGCGACGCGCCCGACCACACACCCGACGGCGGTTCCTGACTGCGGCCGGGGCGGCGGGGGCCGTCGCGCTCGCTGGCTGTAGCGCGGAGCAGGTCGACGACGGGAGCAACGGCGGCGACGGGTCCGGAGACGGCGGGGACGGATCCGGCGGCGGAAACGAGACGGACGACGGCGACGACGGCAGCGACGAGACCCCGACGCTGACGGTGGCGACGTACTCGAGCTTCATCGACGCGCCCTCCGTGAGCCCCGGCGAGTGGCTCAAAGAGGAGTTCGAGAGTCGGTACGACGCCGAGCTGGAGTGGGCGACGCCCGACAACGAGGTGAACTACTACGTCGAGCGCGCGGCCTCCGGGGCCGGCATCGACGCCGACGTCTACGTCGGGCTCACCACGGAGGACCTCGTGCGCGTCGACGAACAGATCGACGGCGACCTCTTCGCCGAAGCGGGCGAGGTCGACGGCCGCGACACCGTCAAGCAGGGGCTCCGGTTCGACCCGTTCGACCGGGCGGTCCCGTTCGACACCGGCTACGTGAGCCTCGTGTACGACAGCACGACTACGGAGGCGCCCGAGACGTTCGACGGGCTCCTCGACGACGAGCACGCGGGCACGCTCATCGCGCAGAACCCCGGGGCCTCCTCCACCGGGCGCGCGTTCCTCCTCCACACGATCAACCGATTCGGCGACGGCGGCGTCGCGAGCGACGGCGACGGGGAGACGGTCGAGGGCGAGGACGGTGACCCCGACTACGACTACCTCGACTACTGGGCGGATCTTCAGGAGAACGAGGTGCGCGTGCTGGGGTCGTGGGACGACGCGTACGCGGCCTGGAGCGAGGGCGAGGCCCCGGTGGTCGTCTCCTACTCCACCGACCAAGTGTTCGCGAACATGGAGGGCGCGAACCTCGACGAACACCAGATCCGCTTCCTGAACGACCAGGCGTATGCGAACCCAGAGGGAATGGCCGCGTTCGCCGACGCCGACGAGCCGGAGCTCGCCCGACAGTTCATGTCGTTCATGCTGGAGCCGGACGTCCAGGGCGAGATCGCCCAGCGCAACGTCGCGTTCCCCGCGGTCGACGGCGCGGACCTGCCGAGCGATTACGCCGAGCTGGCCCAGGAGCCGGCCGACCCGGTGACGTTCACCTACGACGAGCTCCAGGGCTCGGTCGACGCGTGGGTCGAGGCCTGGGAGCGGCAGTTCGCCGGGAACTAAGCGCGTGGCAGACGAGGCGTCGAGCGCGTGACGGGAGGCGACAGCGAGCGGGCAACGGCCGGTGACCACGGGAGCCGCGCGGCTCACCTGCGGGAGCGCGTCGAGTCGAACGCGCTGACCGCGCTCGCGGTCCTCACCAGCGCCGCGCTCGTCGTCGCCTTCTACTACCCGACCGCGACCGTCCTGATCGAGGCGGTCGTCGTCGACGGCGTCGTCACCCTCGGCGTCTTCGCCGAGGTGCTCACCGACCCGTTCTACTTCGGTGAACTGGCGCGGCTGCTCTCCGGTGAGTCGCCGGTCACAGTCGCGCGGGCGCTGCTTTCGCCGGACCGCCGACTGGGGATCGTCGGCTTCACCGCGTACCAGGCGGTGCTCTCGACGATCGCGAGCGTCGCCCTGGGCCTCCCGGCCGCCTACCTGCTCGCGCGCTTCGAGTTCCCCGGCCGCCGGACGCTGCGCTCGCTCACCATCGTTCCGTTCGTCCTGCCGTCGATCATGGTCGCGGTCGGGTTCGTCGCCACGTTCGGCGACAACGGCACGCTGAACGCCGCGCTGACGGCGCTCGGCCTCCCGCCGGTCGACCTCCTCTTCACCCTCGAGGCCGTGGTGATCGCCCACGCGTTCTACAACGCGCCGCTCGTGGCGCGCGTGACGACCGCGGCGTGGGAGTCGGTGGACGCGAGCGCGGTCGAGACCGCGCGGAGCCTCGGCGCCGGGCCGGTCCGCGCGTTCGTCGACGTGGTCGCGCCGCAGGTGTACCCGGCCGTGCTGACGGGCGCGGCGCTCACCTTCGTGTTCACCTTCGGCACGTTCCCCATCGTCCTCGCGCTCGGCGGGTTCCAGCTGGCGACCGTCGAGGTGTTCGTCTACCGGCTCGTGCGCGACCTGAGCTACGCCGAGGCGGCCGCGCTGGCGATCGTCGAACTCGTCGTCTCGCTCGGCGTCCTCCTCGCGTACCTCCGGTACGAGGCCCGGAACAGGACGAGTACCCGCGGCGCGCGACCCCTGCCGCGGCGCTCGCTGGTCCCGCCCGCGCCGACGCTCCGGGAGCTGCTGCCGCGGGCGGGGCTGGCGGCCTATGTCCTCGTCGCCGGCGTGATCTTCCTCGCGCCGATCGCGTCGATGATCCTCGCGTCGGTGACCGGCGGCGACGGGGCGCTCACGCTCGACCACTACCGGTTCCTGATCGAGCGCCAGCAGACGGGGGCGGCGTTCCAGGTGCGGCCGTGGCCCGCGATCCGGAACTCGCTGGCGTTCGCGGCGGCCGCGACGCTGCTCGCGCTCCCGATGGGCGTCGTGGTCGCGGTGTTGACCACGCGCCGGTACCGCGGGCGGACGCTGGTCGACGCGGCCGCGATGGCCCCGCTCGCAGTGTCCGGGATCATCGTCGGGCTCGGCCTCCTGCGGGGGCTCGTCTTTGGGGTCGAGATCGCCGGGTGGCGGATCGCCGCGAGCGGCGCGGTCGCCATCGTCGTGGCGCACGCGGTGTCGGGGTACCCGTTCGTCGTGCGCACCGTCTCGCCCGGGCTCTCCGGGCTGGACCGCTCGCTCGTCGAGTCGGCGCGGGCGCTTGGCGCTTCGCGGGCGCGGGTGATCCGGGACGTGGAGCTCCCCTTGGTCTGGCCCGCGGTCGTCGCGGGCGCGGCGTTCGCGTTCGCCATCTCGATCGGCGAGTTCACCTCGACGGTGGTGCTGGCGACGGGCGCGGACGCGTACACGATGCCCGTCGCGATCGAACGGTTCATCGGGCGGCGGCTCGGACCGGCGACCGCCATGGGCGTCGTCCTGCTGGTCGTCACCGGGCTGAGCTTCGTCGTCATCGAGCGGCTCGGAGGTGAGACGCGTGGGCTCTGAGCACGGAGCGGGGGTCGCGAGCGACGCTCCGGTCGCGGTCGAGCTCGACGGCGTGAGCAAGCGCTACGGCGAGACGACCGCCGTCGACGACGTGAGCCTCCGGGTGCGCGAGGGGGAGTTCTTCACGCTCGTCGGTCCCTCGGGGTGCGGGAAGACCACCACGCTCCGGCTGATCGCCGGGTTCGAGGAGCCGACGAGCGGGGCGGTCCGGTTCGGCGGCGAGTCGGTCGCGGGCGTGCCCCCCGAGGACCGCGACGTGGGCGTCGTGTTTCAGAGCTACGCGCTGTTCCCGCACATGACCGTCGGCGAGAACGTCGCCTACGGGCTCAACTTCGCGGAGCCGCCCGAGGGGACGACGCGGGACGAGCGCGTCGCGGAGCTGCTCGACCTGGTCGACCTCCCGGACGCCGCCGACCGCGACCCGGAGAGCCTCTCGGGCGGGCAACAGCAGCGGATCGCGATGGCGCGGGCGCTCGCCCCCGGTCCCGACGTGCTCCTCTTGGACGAGCCGATGAGCGCGCTCGACGCGCGGCTCCGCGAGCGACTCCGCGCGCAGGTGAAGCGGATCCAGTCCGAACTGGGGATCACCACGATATACGTCACCCACGACCAGGAGGAGGCGCTGGCCGTCTCCGACCGCGTTGCGGTGATGAACGACGGGACGCCCGAGCAGGTCGCGCCGCCGCGGACGGTGTACCGCGAGCCCGCGACGCGGTTCGTCGCGGCGTTCGTCGGCGACAACAACGTGTTCGCGGGCCGCGTCGCGGAGTCGCTCGGCGAGGCCGAACTCGCGGTGGACGTCGACGGCGGCGACGAGACCCTCCGCGTCGCGACGGACGGCGAGCGAGAGGCTGGCGAGCGGGAAGCCGGTGGTCGGATCGCGTTCTGCGTCCGCCCGGAACACCTGCGCGTCGCGAGCGCGGACGGCGGCACGAGCGTCGAGGACGCTCCCGTCGGGGAGAACGCGCTGCGCGCGACGGTCGCCAGCGCGGAGTTCCTCGGCGAGACGACGCGCGTCACGCTCGACTGGGGCGACCGCGAACTGCTCGTCCGGACGGTTGACCCCCTCGACGGTACGGTCGCGGTCGGGTTCGACCCGAGCGACGCGCACGTCATCGACGCGGAGCGGCACTAATTCCACCCGGTGGCGCGTGCCTGCGAGCGGCCGCCCCCGGCGGCCGCGACGCAGCGCGCGCGAGGGACGCCGCGAACGCCCGTAGGGCGTGAGCGGCGAGGCTGGGGAGGTATGAGGCTACAGTTGCTGTGCGGGGCGGGACTCGAAGGGGCAGCCGCGTGGGCGGCGTAGGCGACGTAAGTACCGCAAGGAGGGAGCGGTAGCGACCGACTGAGGAACGCAGCGAGCGTACGCCGCCCACGCGGCTGGGGCTTCGGGGGAGTTCACCGCGGCGTGATCAGTCAGCCAACCAACGACGAAATACACGCATCGAGGCGACACGCCTTACCCCGCGGGACTCGTGAGCGTCACGTATGGCCTCCGAGGCGTGCGACGTCTGCGAGCGGTCCGTGCGGATCGCCGGCGGGATCGGCGACCTGTGGAACTTCGCGTTCGAGTCGACGCAGGGACTCACGCTCGAACTCACCGACGGCTCGGAGTTCTTCCTCTGTTTCGACTGTATGGAGCGACTCCCCGACGATCACGAGCCGACCGCGGAGGACGTCGCCGACCTCCGGGAGCGCACGGACCCGGCCGAGGACGACGGCAACCACTTCTGGCACTGGGGATAGTACCGACCCGAGCCACTGACTGCGGGGTGGCCCCGCGGTCACTCCCGCTGCGAGCCGAACGCCTCCAGCGCCCCCGTCTCGAAGGGACCGGGCGAGAGCAGCGAGACGACGTCGCCGGCTTGGAACGTCGTGTCGCCCTTCGGCGTGAGCACCTCGCCGTCTCGCTCGACGCCGACGACGTGTGACTCGCCCGAGATCAGCTCCTCCGCGACCGCCTCCTCGATGGTCTTGCCCGCGATCTCGGCCCCCTCCGAGACGGTGAACTCGGCGACCTCGGCGTCGCCCGCGAGGCTCATGAAGTCGGTGAGCGACGGCCCCTTCGGGACGGTCTCGGGACCGAACGGGTCGTACGGCCTGTGGTACTCGCCTTGCATCACGCTCTCGTCTTCGATCCGCAGTCCGAGGTCGGAGAGCTCGCCCGCGATGTGGTTGATGTCGTCGGTGTCGCCGCCGACCGCGGTGACGAGGAGGTTCGCCGACCCCGACATCAGCTCTTGGACGCCGACGACCCCGGAGACGTCCAACGCCGACTGCGCGAGCGGCGTTCGCTCCGGGATCGGCGCCGTACACCTGAACAGGTAGGTGATGTAGCCGCCGATGGCTTTGTAATCGACGTCGGCGGGGTAGCCGCGGAGGATGCCCCGCTCTTCGAGCTGGTCGATCCGGTTTCGGATCGTCGCCGGCGTCACCCCCATCTCTTCGGCGACGTCGGACGTGGCCGTGTTGCGCGCGTCCACGGCGAAGTGGTAGAGGATGCGCTTGTCGATCTCGTCGATGCGATGTCCCATGGTCGAACGACGACCAGCGCGTACAAATGATTTCTCGTACCCGCGTCGCGAGTCGAGAGAGGTTCGTTCGGGAGAACCGAGACGGGAGACAGAATGTCTTAGAAAAACCGAAAGCCAATATTTATGTCTCAGCGAAAATTCGTAGCGTCATAGATTCCGGAGCGAAAACCACCGCTGTCGTGGGCACCGCTCGAACGCCGGACCCACCTGCCCGGGATCGACACGGCCGCAACACGCACGAACCATGACACAATCCCACACAGATCCGCCGGAGAGCGTCTCTGACGACGTGACCGCCGCGCTCGAAGGGTACGACGACACGCAACTCAGGGCGGTTATTCACTACGCGCAGCGGCTCCTTCGAGAGCACCCGCCGCTGACGGACGCGATCGAGTCGCGGCCGGGGGAGGAGCTCGTCCGCACGGAGGACCACGGCGCGTACACGCTCGCGGTCGTGGAACGACCGGACGAGACGGGACGTGCGCGCGGCCCCTTCGCCTACAGAGTCGCCTGGGATCCCGCGCGGGAGGAGGGTGACGGGCAGTATCGGTGGCACTACCTCGGACGCCTCCACGGCGAGGCCGAGGAGAGCGCATAGGACGACGGCCAGCGGGAACACACCAACAACCATGTACATCATCATCGTCGGAGCCGGCGACATCGGAACGCCGCTCATCGGAATCGCAACGGGCGCTGGATACGAGGTCGTCGTCATCGAAAGCGATCCGGAGAAGGCGGACCAGATCGCGAGCGAGTACGACTGTATGGTACTCAACGCCGACGCGACGGTCAAGGAGACTCTCGTCGACGCCGGCAGCGACCGCGCGGACGCGATCATCACGACGACGGACCAGGACGCGACCAACGTGATGGTCTCGCTGCTCGCGCAGGAGCTCGGGATCCCCGACGTCGTCTCCGTCGTCCACAGCCCCGAACACATGAACCTGTTCCGCCAGATCGGTGTGAACACCATGCAGAACCCGCAGCGGCTCATCGCCGAGTCGCTGTTCCGCTCGGTCGATCGGCCGTCGATCGTCGACTACATGCGGGTCGGCGACGTCGCCGAGGTGTTCGAGATCACGGTCGCCGAGGAGGCACCGATCGCCGGGAAGACCCTCGTCGAGGCCGACGAGGAGGGGCTCGTCGGCGACGAGACGCTCATCGTCGCGATCGAGCGGGAGGACGCGGACGCGCCGATCACGCCCCGCGGACAGACCCGGATCGAGACGGGCGACCTGCTGACCGTCTACTCCGGAACCGGTGCGACGCCGGACGTGACGGACATCTTCGGTCACTACGAAGACCAAGAGAACGGGTCGAACGGGGTGAGCCTGTGACCGGTCGACCGTCGCCGCGGGGGAGTCCCTCCGGCGCGAGGGAGTCATGAGGGTGAAAAACGACACCGTCGGTCGCGACGTCGGACGCATCGTCCAGGCGGTCTCGCTGATGATGCTGATCTCGCTCGTCGTGGCCGCGGTCAACGGCGAGTTCTACACGGTACCGGCGTTCGTGGCCTCCGCGGTCGTCATGGCGGGGATCGGCACCGCGCTGGTCCGCCGATACCGCGGTGCCGACCCGCCGGAGAAGCGCGAGGCGATGGTCACCGCGGCCACGGCGTGGGCGCTCGTCGGGATCTTGGGCGGGCTTCCGTTCGTCCTCATCGCGTGGACGATCCACGTCGACCCGTTCCCCGCGTGGGCGAACACGCCGCCGGTCGACCCGACCACCGCGACCTTCCGTCACCCCCTCAACGCGGTGTTCGAGAGCATGAGCGGCTTCACCGGCACCGGACTCACGATGGCGACCGTCGAGGAGGAGCTGCCGCGGGCGATCCACTGGTGGCGGTCGTTCATCGAGTGGGTCGGCGGCGTCGGGGTGATCGTCTTGACGGTCGCGATTCTTCGCCGGTCCGGCGGGAGCAGCGGCTCGTACACGCTCTACGAGAGCGAGGCGCGGTCCGAGAAGATCCATCCGAGCATCGTGACGACCGTCCGCGAGATCTGGAAGATCTTCCTGGGTCTCACGCTCGGCTCGATCGTCCTATTCCTCCTCGCCGGGATGCCTCTGTGGGACGCGATCAACCACGGGATGACTGGGATCGCGACGGGGGGGTTCTCCGTCCACGCGGACTCGATCGGCCACTACGGGAGTCCGCTGATCGAGTACGCCACGGTCCCGATCATGGTCGCGGGGAGTATCGCGTTCCCGATCCACTACCTGATCTTCAAGGGGGAGCTGCGGAACTTCTACGCCGACCTCCAGACGCGGTGGGTGTTCATCTGGTTCACCGTGGGATCGCTCGTCTTGACCGCGATCCTCTACGCGAACGGGCAGTACGCGACGCTCGAAGAGACGTTTCGGGTCGGCCTGTTCCAGTTCGTCTCCGCGACGTCGAACACCGGGTTCGGCAGCGCGTCGATCGGCGGCGGTACCGAGCGGGTCTGGACCGCGGGCCCGACGCTGTTCGCGTGTCTCGGAATGCTCACCGGTGCGGCGGCCGGATCGACGGTGAGCGGGATCAAGCTCATACGCGTCGTCACGCTGGTCAAGGGGACGATCTGGCAGATCCAGGACGTCTTTCGGCCGCAGGCGGCGATCCGGTACCTGAAGATCGGCGACCGACGGCTCAGCGAGGCGCAGGCGCAACGCGAGTACACGGAGGCGACGGTCGTGTTCCTGCTGTGGATCACGTTCCTCGTGATCGGCGTCGCGGTCCTCCTTCGGGTCCTTCCCCCGGCGTACCCGCTGGAGTACGTGATCTTCGACGTGATGAGCGCACAGAGCAACGTCGGCCTCGACTCGGGGGTCACCGGAGCGACCATGCCCGGGACGGCGAAGGCGATGCTGATAGTCAACATGTGGGTCGGGCGACTCGAGATAATCCCGGTGGCGGTGTTGATTGGGTCGATCGTCCGCCGGCTCGATCGGTCGGCCTAAGAGGGCCAGGAGCGCCCGCGGAGGACGACCGCGCAGTCGGGCGACGACCGCGCCGCGGGCGGTTCCGGAAGGTGGGTCGGTCGCGGACCGCCCCGGTCAGTCGTCGCCCTTCGAGTCGTCGACCTCCGGTGTCGAGGGATCCGACGTGACGCCGGTGTCCGCGGACACGCCGTCGAGGTCCGGATAGTCCGCCTGCCGCGCGCCGCCGCCGAACAGGCGGTCGAAGACGCCGCGCTCGCTGCGGTTCTCCGCGAGCAGCACGGAGCACTCCACCTCGTTGAGCACGTCCAGGACGAGCGAGCCACTGACCAGCCGTGAGAGCAGCCCCTTCTGGGTCGCGCCGATGATGAGCATCGTCGCGTCGCGGGCGGCGCGCTCGATGCTCGTCTCGACGTCGCCCGTCTCGATCCGCAGCGTCGCGTCGGCGAGGTCGTGGGCGTCGGCCCACTCGGAGAGGAACGCGCGGCCCTCCGCCTCCTCGCCCTGCTCCGCGACGTGGAGCAGCGTGACCTCGCCGTCGAACTCCGTCTGGAGCATCTTCGCGACCGCGCCGGAGAGGTCCGAGGCCGGACCGCCGGCGGTCGGAACGAGGATGCGCGAGGCGTCGAAGCCGCGGTCGCGGAACACGAGGAAGTCCGAGGGGAGCGAGTACGCCAGCTCGTCGACGGCGGACTCGGCGCGTCCCGGCGCGCCGTGGGAGTCCTCGCCCCAGCCCATCACGGTCATGTCCGCGCCGTAGGTGCGCGCGGCGTCGAACACCTCCTCGAACACGCGGTGCGATAAGACGACGTGAGTCTCCACGTCGACGCCGAACGTCTCGGCGTCCTCGCGGGCCTGATCGAGGAGCCCGTGCGCCGCCTCGTGCGCGCCGCGGTCGCGCGCCGCCTCCAGCGACGTCTGGTCGGGGACGTTCGCGATGTTGACCGCGACGACCGTCCCGTCGCGCTGCTTGGCGATGGCGGACGCGAGCGTGATCAGGTGCTCCTCGGTCGCGGGGTTCGCGAGCGGCACCATTACGCGGTAGTCGCCGCCGCTCGGCTGGACGGACGTCGCCGCCGAGACGGCCTGTTCGGGCAGGTCCTCGGAGCGGTCGAGGATCCACCGACCGAGGAGCCCGGTGCGCTCGACCTTCCGGCGGGCGTAGAGGAAGTACCACAGCACCGCGGCGACAATGAAGGCCCCGGCGAGTCCGACCTCGACGGCGCCGACGAACGGGAGCAGGCCGAGCGAGAAGACGATCCCCGCGATCGGCGTGAGCGGGTAGAACGGGACCTCGAAGTCGGGGTCGTACTCGGCGATGTCCGCCTCGCGGAAGACGATGAGCGCCACGTTCATCAGCGCGTACACGACCAGGTGAAGCACGCTCGCGGCCTTCGAGAGGATCTCGACGTCCTGCCCGAGCGCCGCGATGAAGACGATGATCATGATCCCCGTGACGAGGATCGACCGGTACGGCGTCGCGAACTGCGGGTGGATCTGGTTGAGCCAGTTCGTGACGATCTTGTCGCGCCCCATCGCGAAGTTGATCCGCGCCGACGCGAGGATCGACGCGTTCGCGCTCGACGCGGTCGCGAGGAGCGCGCCGCCGGTGACGATCGTCACCGCGATCGCGGTGACCGCGGGGGTGTACGCGCCCGAGAACGCCACTTCGGTGGCCTGCGTCAGCGGCGCGTCAGTGCTCAGCTCCGGCCAGGAGACGACGCCGAGCATGATGCTGACGAGGATGGCGTAGATCACGGTGACGATGGCGACGCTCCCAATGACCGCCCGCGGGAGGTTCTTGCCGGGGTTCTTCAGCTCCTCGGCGACGGTGGCGATCTTCGCGTACCCGAGGAAAGAGACGAACACGAGCGCCGTGCCGGGCAGGATCGCGTTGTACCCCATGGGCGCGAGGCCGCCGGTGCCGGCGAGCGTCGCGTAGTCGAAGGAGAGCCAGCCCTGGATCGCGAACAGGCCGAGGATGACGAGGAGTCCGGTGACGATGACCGTCTGGACGCCGCCGGTCTCCTTCGCGCCGACGTAGTTGACGAGGACGAAGAGGCTGCCAGCGATCAGCGCGCCGATCTGGATGTCGGTGAGGAACAGGACGCCCGGTATCGGGGCGAGCGTCGCCAGGTACTGTCCGAACCCGATGCTGTAGAACGCGGAGGCGAACGCCAGTCCCATCCAGTCGCCCATCCCGGCTATCGACCCGAACAGCGGTCCGAGCGCGCGGTTGACGTAGTAGTACCCCCCGCCGGCGCGGGGCATGGCGGTGCCCAGCTCAGAGACCGAGAAGGCGTTCACCATCGCGATGATCCCGCCGACGACGAAGGAGACGACGACGATGGGGCCCGCCTCGCGGGCCGCGAGTCCGGGGAGCACGAAGATCCCCGCGCCGATCATCGTGCCGATGCCGATCGTCATCGCCGAGACGAGCCCGAGGTCCTTCGCGAGCTCCTCGTCGCCGCTCACGGCGGCCCACCTCTGGCTGTTGTAACTCCTCGTGCGTGTATCATACGCCTGTTCTCTCCCCCGCTCGTATAAAGCCGTTTGATCCCAGCGGCAGCGGCGTTCCCGGGGCGACGAGGGCGACCGCGCGTCGCGCCTTTTGAACGGAACACAAGGACCATACCCTCACGCGTCCCGGTACGATCCAACAGGTGGATCCCGTGACGAAGAAACGCGAATACCGCGACGACTACGACGAGAAGACGCTGTACATCCCCGGCCCGACGGAGGTCCGCGACGACGTGATCGAGGCGATGGCCGAGCCGATGTTCGGCCACCGGATGGACCGGATGACCGACCTCTACACCACCATCGTCGAGGACACGAAGGAGTTCCTCGGCACCGACCACGAGGTCGTGATCCTCACCGGGTCCGGCACGGAGTTCTGGGAGGCGACGACGCTCAACCTCGTCGACGAGCACGTCCTCGTCCCGACCTGCGGCGCGTTCAGCGAGCGCTACGCCAACGTCGCCGAGCGGCTCGGCAAGGACGTCGACCGGCTGGAGTACGATTGGGGCGAAGCGGTCAAGCCAGCGGACATCCGCGAGGCGATCGAGGCCGCCGACGCGAAGTACGACATGGTCGCGGGCGTCCTGAACGAGTCGTCGACCGGCGTGCGGAACCCGGTTGAAGCGATCGGCGACGTGGTCGCGGAGTACCCGGACACGTACTTCGCGGTCGACGCCGTCTCGTCGCTCGGCGGCGACTACGTCGACATCGACGAGCACGGCATCGACGTCATCTTCGCGTCCAGCCAGAAGGCGTTCGCGATGCCGCCCGGGCTCGCGATCTGCGTCGTCAGCGACGACGCCTACGACCGCGAGGTCGAGAAGGGCGACTCCTCGTGGTACGGCGGCTTCCGTCGCACCATCGACTACTACGACCGGAAGGGCCAGACCCACTCGACGCCCGCGATCCCGATCATGCTGGCGTACCGGAAGCAGATGAAACGCATGCTGGCGGAGGGCCACCGGGCCCGCGACGAGCGCCACCGGGAGATGATGGAGTACGTCCACGACTGGGCGGGCGAGCACTTCGCGATGTTCCCCGAGGAAGGCTACGAGTCGCAGACGGTCGCCTGCATCGAGAACACGCGGGGGATCGACGTGGCCGCGACCATTGAGGAGGTGAGCGAGGAGTACGACATGGCCTTCTCGAACGGGTACGGCGACATCGCCGAGGAGACGTTCCGGATCGGTCACATGGGCGAGCACACGGTCGAGAGCGTGAAGGAACTCACCGACGCCATCGAGGACGTCGCCGGACTCTGACTGGGGCCGCGCAGCTCCGGGTCAGCCTTTCTAGAGGTCTCAGTCCCCGTCGCGGTCGGCGACGAGTTCGATCCGGTAGACTCGGCCGCCGCCGTCGGTGCGCTCGGCGTCCACGACCACGAAGGCGCGGTCGTCCACGTCGACGATGTCGCCGGTGTCGAGCGGCTCGGTCGGTTCGCCGTCCCCGTCGCGTTCGCTGTCAGCGAGGGCGTCCGCGCCGACCCCGAGCGCGGCCTCTCCACGGTCGATCGCGCGCCGCCAGAAGGCGTCGGACGGCGGTCGCGGCCCCACCCGCGACGCCAGTTCGCTCCGCGTGAGTCGTCTCATCGGATTCGCCTCGTCGCCCGCGCACTTAGCCGGTTCGGATCCCGGCGAGACGCGGGGGGCGTCGAACCGCTACAGCCAGAGGAGCTGCGCGTGGCGCGTCTCGTCGAACTCCAGGACCGCCTCCTCGTCGACGAGTCCCGCCTCGACCGCGACGCCGACCGCCTCGGTGCCGACGATGTTCGCGACCTGCGCGCGCTGGAGCCCCGCGACCACCTCTTCGGCGGTCGCCTCGACGGCGTCGTCGCCGCCGTAGAACTCCTCGCTCACCGTGATCGTCGCGCGGCCGTTGTTGTACGTCTCGCCGAGGCAGTCCGCGTCGCAGACGGAGACGAGCCGTCCCTCGGCGGTCTCGCGCTCGCGGAGGAGCATTCAGAAGCCCTCGGGCCCCTCGCCCTGAAGCTCGCGCTCCGGACCGTCCGCCTCGCCGCCCCGCCCGCCGCGACCGCCCGCACCGGGGTCGCCGCCCTGGCGGCGCTGGCCGCCGGGGCCGGGCGCCTGCCCCGTCTGTTCTTCGACCATCTGCTCTTCGGCCTCGCGCCGGAGCTCCTCGGCGCGGTCGGCGACCTCATCGGCCTGCTCGTGGTCGCCGGCCTCTTCGAGGGCCCGCGCCTTCTCCTCCAAGACGCCCGCGTCGCGGTAGCCGAGGCGAATCGCGTTGTCGAAGCACTTGACCGCGTCCTCGGCGAGCCCGCGCTCGACCAGCAGGAACCCGCGGTTGTACCACGCTTCGGCGAACCGCGGGTCGGTCTCGACGGCGCGCTCGGCGTGTTCGAGCGCCTGCTCCCCCCGCCCGGACTCCCAGAGCGAGTACGCGAGGTTCGTCTCGGCGGTCGCGGCGTGCTCGGACTCCTCGTCGATGCGGAGCGCCTCCTGATACGCGCCGATCGCCTGGTCGAACTCCTCCAGTTGAGCGTGGGCGGCACCCTTGTTCACCCACGCCTCCTGGGCCTCCAGCGAGTCCTCCTCGGCGAAGTTGGCGGCGCGCTCGAACGTCTCCGTCGCCTCCTCAAAGCGGTTGATCCCCATGTACGAGAGGCCGACATCGATCAGCTGCTCGACGTCGACGTCCTCGCTGCCGATGTTCCGGCGGTCCAGCTCGTCGGTCAGCACGCGGGAGTCGACGGGGTCGACGCGGCTCGGGTCCTCGCCCAGCTCGGGCGGGTCGAGCGTGAACGCGTCGTAGTCGGCGTCGACGCCCTGCCCCGAGGAGAACTCGTGGCCGTCGTCGTCGCGTTCGTCAGTCATATGGCCCGAGTTGGCGGTCACGACCGGTAAGGGTTGCGTCGCGCCGGGCGCATCGGGGACGGTTCGCACGAAGGATTCGGCGTCGACCGGGCGCCTCAGCCGCCGAGCGCAGGGATCGCGGACGTAATTTTATTGCGTCGAGCCACGAACGTCGGCCCGATGACTGGTCCCCGACTCTCCACGCGGCTCCGGTTCGGCGTCGCGACGCTCATCATCGCCGCCGCCGGGGCCGCCAGCCTCGCGGTCGCACCGGACCTCCCGGAACAGATGGTGACGCGGTGGAACACCGCCGGCGAGCCGACCGGGACGCTCTCACGCACGGCCGGGATGTGGCTCGTGCCGGGGCTCGCGGCCGGCCTCGTCGGCCTGTTCGCGCTGCTCCCGCGGATCGACCCCCTCGGCGAGAACGTCGCCGGGTTCCGGGTCCACTACGACCGGTTCGTCGTCGTGGTCACCGCGTTCCTCGCCGCGCTCCACCTCGCCGTCCTCGCCGTCAACCTCGGCTACGCGGTCGACGTGACGACGATCGCGGTGGCCGGCGCGGCCGCGCTGTTCTACTACCTCGGAACGCTGCTTCCGCACGTCGAGCCCAACTGGTTCGTCGGGATCCGGACGCCGTGGACCCTCAGCGACGAGACCGTCTGGGACCGCACCCACGCGCTCGGCGGCCGGCTGTTCAAGCTCTCCGCGCTGCTCGCTGTCGCCGGCCTCTTCGCCGGCGAGTACGCGATCTACTTCCTCGTCGGCCCGGCGGTCGCGACCGCCGCGATCACCGCGGCGTACTCGTACGTCCTGTACGCGAGGCGGCCGGGCGAGGGAGACGACGGCGACGGGACGGCCCCGACCGCGAAGTGAGGGGCCCGCCGAGACGGGGTCGCCGAGCGCTCCGGCCGCCCGTCAGTCGCTCGGGCGAATTCCGCCCCGGTGCCCGGCGTTTATATCCGCGGCCCCGAAGGTGTGTGTATGACCGAGGAGTCACGCGCGGACCGGCGGTCGCCCGTCGGCGAGCCGGTGGTCCGGTCGGACCCGGCGGTGACGGGCGACCGGGCCGCGGACGCGGTGGGGTTCGACCCGAACGACCCCGACAGCGTCGCCGAGGCCGCGGAGACGGTGGGCCGCTTCGCCGGCGGCGGCGTCGGGGACGACGACAACGTCCTGATGCTGCGCGGGGCCGCCGCCTGCGCGGCGCTCGTCCGCGGCGTCGGCTCGTACAAGGAGGCGGCCGAGCGGGCCGGCGACCGCGTCTCCGTCGCGTTCATCCGCAAGTGGGCGCGGGTCCACGACCTCCCGCAGGCGATCCGCCGCCAAGTCGCGAACGGGCGGATCGCGCCGAGCGCCGCGAAGCACGTCGCGCGGCTCGGCGGGCGGGACCGCTACCTGCTCGCGTGGGCGACGATAGACGGCGACCTCACGGTCCGCGAGGTGCGCGCGATCGCGTCCGCGGTCAACGACGGGGCCGGCATCGAGGCCGCCGTCCGCGACGCGGGCGTCGAACTCGGCCGCCTCCAGGTGAGCCTCCCGCCCGAGACGTACGTCGAACTGCGCCGCCGCGCCTCGATGGAGACCGTCGAGCCGAGCGCCATCGTCGCCGACGCGGTCGACGAGTACCTCGCGGACGACCGGTGACCGCGTCCGACGACGGACCCGCGTTCGCCGCGGTGCGGAGATGCTCTCCGGACGGCTACGCCGCGTAGTCGCGCGCGAACCGCTCCGCGGCGGCGGCGATGGCGGCCCGCGCGCGCTCGACCTGTTCCCACGCGATCGTCTCGTCCGGGTAGTGCGCCTCGTCGATGGTGCCCGGTCCGAACAGCACCGCCGGGATCCCGGCCGCGACGAAGTGCCGCGAGTCGGCGCCGTACGTCGCGCCCCGCGGCTCGGCGTCCGGAAGGCCGGTCGCGGCGCGGCCGGCGCGGACCGCCTCGACGACCGGCTCGTCGGCGGCGACCTCGGCCGGTTCGAACTGGACGGAGAACCGCTCGAACCGCGGCGGATGGTCGCGCAGCCAGGGGTCGGCGGCGGCGACCTCGCCCAGCCGCTCACGGAACGCCGCCTCCACCTCAGCGACGGTCTCGCCCGGCGCGACGCCGATCCGGAACTCCGCCTGGAGCGTCGCCGGGACGGTCGACGCCCACGAGCCCGCCTCGACCCGCCCGCAGACGACCGGCCACGGCACCGCGAACGACTCGTACAGCGGGTGCGAGACCGACTCGCCGCGTTCCGACTCCAGGTCGGCGAACGCCTCGCGCACCGCCTCGAACCGCGGGAGCACGTCCTCGCCGCGCCAGCGCGTGGCCGCGTGGGCGCTCCGCCCGTCGATCTCCAAGCGCGCCATGAGCGAGCCCTCGCAGGCGACGACCGGGCGCAGCTCGGTCGGCTCCGCGACGATGGCCGCGTCGCGCTCGAAGGGATACGGGTTCGCGAACGCGGCGGTCGCCGCGCCGTAGCCGCCGTCCTCCTCGCCGGCGACGGCCTCGACGACGATCCGGAGCCCGGACGGCGGCAGGTCGACGGAGCCGTCGGCGACCCCCTCACGCAGGTCCACGGCGGCGGCGACGCAGGCCGCCAGCCCCGATTTCATGTCGGCCGCGCCCCGGGCGGTGAGCGTCTCGCCGCCCTCACCGCCCCCGTCCGCGGGCCGGTCCGCGTCGTCGCGCCAGACGGGCTCAAAGGGGTCGCTCGACCACTCGGTCGGCTCGGCGGGGACGACGTCGAGGTGCCCGTTCAACACGAGCGTCGGTGCCGGATCGCCGGCGGCAGAGCCGGGGGCGGATTCGGGGCCCGCGTCGCCGCCGCCGCTCGCATCCTCGCCGTCGTTCGCGCCGCCCAGTTCGAGGACGCCGGCGACGCTGCGCCGCCCCTCGACGGCCGCCGCGTCGAGGTCGTCCGGGAAGGACGGGTGGTCGGCGAGGACCGTCGGGTCGGCGTCCCAGGCGTACGTCTCGAAACCTAGATCGGCGAGTCGCTCCGCGACGAACGCGGCCGCGGCCGCCTCCTCGCCGGCGGTCGAGCGATGCCGGCAGAGGTCGGCGGCAAACGCCCGCATGTCGAACTCCATGTTCGCCGCGACGGCGAGGGCCGGGAAACCGTTTCGGGTGGCGGCGGCGCCTCTCGCGGTTCTAAACGTTTATCCGTCGGCTACCCTTACAGCGATTCGTCTGGGCCGGTAGCTCAGTTAGGGAGAGCGTCCGGCTTTTAACCGGACGGTCGGGGGTTCGAATCCCTCCCGGCCCGTATCCTCGCGGCGAGCAACTCCGCGAGCCGCAAGGCCGTCGACGAGGGAAGGGTTCGGAGCCACCGTGCGTGACGCTACCGCGGAATCGACGCGGCGGTCCTCGGAGAATCGGGGACGGGTACGGTCTCGCGGTCTCGGCGTCGCACGGCGGGGGCTGGCGGTCGTCGAAAGGGGGAAAATCGTGTGCCGTGTCAGCGTGCGTCGCGCAGCTGCGGGAGATTAGTAGCCGAGCTGCTCGCGCACGAGGACGACCGTCGTCCGGCCCTCCTCGGTCTCGCGCCGGTAGACGAGCTGCTTCGCGATCGCGGACTCGGCGCCGTACGCCTCCTGCGCGCGCTCGTTCTCCAGCGGGTACGCGACCGACTCCAGCCGGTCGAAGGCGTCCGAAAGCGTCGGAACGACCTTGTTGGCCCCCGTGACGATGACGACGTTGCCCGCGGCGAACGGGTACGCGCCGATCCGGCTGCCGGAGAGGTCGGCGGCGACCAGCTCGCCGGTCTGCGCGACCGCGTTGATGCCGCCAAGGAAGTAGTCCGCCGTCTGCGACTCGCGGCGCGCGGTCTGTCGCTCCGCGTCGTCGTCGATGCCCCAGATCTGGTCCGGTAGGCTCTCCCACTCGTGGTCGCCCTCACTCAGGAACTCGTCGAACCCGATCTCTTCGAGCGTCGTCGAGTGCCCGTTCATCACCGAGACCCCGTCGGGGATCTGGGATTTGACGGTCTCCAGCGCCTTGTCGGCGTCGTCGACGACGATCACGTCGAAGCCGCGCTCCTCGAGATTCGCGACCGTCTCCTCGACGGTCTCGTCGTCGGGGAGCCGGTCCAGTTCGTCGTCGATCTCAGTGTCGTCTGCGTAGTCGGCTTTCTGCTGTGGCATGGTGAACGTAAGAACCTCGTCGTAGATCGGACGGGCGGAAGCCACTTAACCGCTCGCTGACACCGCAGTCCGGTGGTTACGCGGATGTTACCGTCGTGTCGCGCGGACCGAATGTGCGGGTCGTTAGCGCGGATCGCGACGGAGCGAAGCGAGGCGGTCGCGCCGCTGGCGCGTCGGCGTCGATAAAAATCGCGAGTCGTCGTGGCCCGAAGGGGCACGCGACGGTCAGTCGTGAGACGGTTCCGGGGTCGGGAAGCGTGGGGGTGTGAAGGCGTTAACCGAACTTCACATCGCGCCGCCCATGCCGCCCATGCCGCCCATGCCGCCGCCCATGCCGCCGGGCGCGCCGCCGGGGCCGCCCTCGTCACCGCCGTCGTCGGTGCCGCCGCCCTTGAGGTCGCCGGCCGCGATGACGTCGTCGATGCGGAGGATCATGACGGCCGCCTCGGTGGCGGACTCGATGGCCTGGGTCTTGACGCGGAGCGGCTCCACGACGCCCTCGGCCTCCATATCGATCACGTCGCCCGTGTAGGCGTCGAGACCGGCGCCGAACTCGCCGCCGTCGTGGCGGGAGCGGAGGTCGACCAGCGAGTCGATGGGGTCGAGACCCGCGTTCTCGGCGAGGGTGCGCGGGACGACTTCCAGCGCGTCGGCGAACGCCTCGACGGCGAGCTGCTCGCGGCCGCCGACGGAGTCGGCGAAGTCGCGGAGCTGTAGCGCGAGCTCGGCCTCGGGCGCGCCGCCGCCGGGCAGGACCTGCCCGTCGAGCAGCGTCGTGCGGACGACGCCGAGCGAGTCGTCGATGGCGCGCTCGACCTCGTCGACGACGTGCTCGGTGCCGCCGCGGAGGATGAGCGTGACGGACTTCGCCTCGTCGACGTCCTCGACGAAGATGCGCTCGTCGCCGCCGATGTCCTTCTGGGCGACGGAGCCGGCGAAGCCGAGGTCGTCCGACTCGATGTCGTCGAGGTTGGAGACGACGCGGCCGCCGGTCGCGCGGGCGAGCCGATTCAGGTCACCGGACTTCGCGCGGCGGACGGCGAGGATGCCCTCCTGCGCGAGGTAGTGCTGGGCCATGTCGTCGATGCCGTCGCCGACGAAGACGACGTCGGCGCCGATGTCGACGAGGTGGTCGACCATCTCGCGGAGCTGCTCCTCCTCCTGGTCGAGGAACTGCTGGAGCTGGTCGGGGTCGGTGACGTTGACCTCGGCGTCGATCTCCGTCTCCTTCACTTCGATGGCGCCGTCGAACAGCGCGACGTCGGCGTCCTCGACCGCGAAGGGCATGTTCTCGTCGACGCGCTCCTTGTCGACGATGACGCCCTCGACGAGCTCGGACTCGTCGATGGAGCTGCCGACGACCTTCTCGACGGAGACGTTCTCCGTGTCGATGCCGTCGTCGTCCTGGACCGCGAGGACGGCGTCGACGACGAGCTCGGCGAGGAGATCCTTGGAGTTCTCCGCGCCCTTGCCCGTCATCGCCGTCTCGGCGATCTCGACGAGCGTGTCGTAGTCGTCCGCGGAGACATCGATGGCCTCCTCGTCGAGGATCTCTTTGGCCTTCTCGGCGGCCTGACGGTACCCCTGTGCGAGGGTCGTCGCGTGGATGTCCTGATCGAGGAGCTCCTCGGCCTGATCGAGGAGCTCACCGGCGACCACGACCGCGGAGGTGGTGCCGTCGCCGACCTCCTCCTCCTGCGTCTCGGAGACCTCGACGATCATGTTGGCCGCCGGGTGGTCGATGTCCATCTCCTTCAGGATGGTGACGCCGTCGTTCGTGACGACGACGGACCCGCCCGAGTCGACGAGCATCTTGTCCATCCCTTTCGGGCCGAGCGTGGTGCGGACGGACTCCGCGACCGCCTTGCCGGCCGTGATGTTCATGTTCTGCGCGTCCTTTCCGGATGTTCGCTGCGATTCCTCGGAAAGTACGATCATGGGCTGATTGCCCATCCGCTGGCGCTGTGACATTACAACCATTGATTGTTTGTGATTCTATATAAACCCTTTGCTCAGGCCGTGCGAAATCGCAACACGGTGGGGGAGTATCGGCCGGTATGCGGTGCGTTCACACGACCATTTATATAGTACACCAAATTGAGCGTGAGAACGGAGCGGTCTCGGAGACGAGCCGCCGTGGCGCACGCCATCGAGTACCCGGAGAGTGAGAGAGGGAGGGCGCCGCGAGGCGGGGCGGGTGACACAAGGGCCGCAGGAAGCGAGCGCGCGCTCGTCTCCTGACCGCAGGTCTGGCGGTGACCACCGGATCGGCGGAACCGGATGTTCAACGACGTCGATGTCTCCTGAGACGGTCGAGACAGCATGTCTGATACAGAGCGCGTCTGTTGCGGGTCCGCCGCTGAGTTCAAACGCGATGAGTACTGGTTAGATAAGATATAATAATTGCCAGTCCCAGTCATGCTATATGGTATCAGGGGACAATAAAAGAGACCCCAGCGATGAGCGGCGAGATTCCGTAACGACGTTCGTCGAGGACTTGGCCGATATCAATCAGCCGGTCAACGAGCGGTATCCAGAAGGGAGGCCCCTCTACGATATCGAGATCACGCCGTTCTGGTTTACGAAGGGGATGCCGCTGGCGACCGACGGCGACGACGAGCGGTACTCCGAAGGCATTGTCCCAGCCACGAAGAAGCAAGAGGACTACTTCGAGGCGGTGGCAAAAGGGAAGTACACGGGTGGAGACGCATTTGAGCGCGACGGCGAGCGGTTGTTCATTGGGGTGCCGGGCGCGAACTCGGTGCCGCTGGCCGGAATGGATTCGCACCTGGGACGGCTACCGCCGGCGCCCGACCCGAGGGGAAAGACGTGTGCCGCGGAGATGCTCGACGCGTACGCCATGGAGCAGCTGCGAGACGTTCCGTTCACTGCCTAGCCCAACGAGCCGACCGGGCCGATGGGGGACGGTCGGGAGAGCGTCGAAACGGTGCTCGACGACCCGGACACGCCGGACGCGCTCGTCCGCACCATTGAGTCGCTACAGGAAGACCTCGCGCAGGCCGCCGAGGGCCCGGGCGAACGCTGGTACGACACCCAGCGGCTGTTCGTCGAAGCCGGCGACGGCGCGGTCGACTTTTGGGGACCGTACGTCTCGCAGTTCCTGGTACACGAGGTTAGGCTCTGGTCGTTGCCGGTCGACCAACGGTACCTCCGCTACGAGGCCGGCCGAGATTACAACTTCTCTTCGCAGGACTGGCTAGACACCCTCGAAGGGGACGACGAGTTCGCTCCCGAGAGAGGGCCGAAACAGCCGGACGGATCGCGGGGATACGTGGCGACGCCTCGGCATTTGGCGACGATCGTCAACGCGGAACCGCCGTATCAGGAGTACCTCATCGCGGCGCTACAACTCCTCGACAACGAGGATGTGCCGTTCGACCCAGACTTGGAGTACGTGATGACCGACGACCCCCTACCCGACGACGAGCGGGTGTTCAATTACACGGACGGCGGACCGGTCAGGCTCGTCGACATGGTCGCACGGGCCGCTCGTGCGGCGCTTCTGGCGGGGTTTCACCAGAAGTACGAACGCCACTTCAGGTGTCGCCCGGAGACGTACGGTGGCCGACTACACGCACAGCTGCGAGGCGACGCGGACTTCGGGATCGACGAGCTGCTCACCGACGCCGCCCTGCTGGAGGCCCGCTCCCGCGAGACGGACTACCTCTCGACAGCCTATGAAGAGGGGTCCCCCGTCCACCCGGCCTGTCCCAGCGGCCACTCGGTGATCGCCGGCGCCTGCGGCACTGTGTTGAAGACGTGGTTCAAGAACGTCGATTGGCGCGAGACCGGCTTGGACTACCGCGTCGTCGTCCACGATCGGGACGAGCTCGGGACCGGCTCAGGTGACGCCCACCTCGGCACCGGCGTGACGGGCATCGAGGTGCCCGACGATCACAACGGCATCCATCAGGAGATCGATAAGCTGGTCTTCAACGTCGGGCTGGCACGGATGTTCGCCGGCGTCCACTGCTACAGCGACCACTACTGGGGCGTGAAGCTCGGCGAGCAGGTGGCCTTCGCACTCATGGCTGACGTGTTCAATCGCGGAGCAGAGACCACCGCGGAAGAGGGGCCGGGATTCATGCCCTACCTACGGTACGATCTGGACGCGACGATCCGGGTTCCGGGGGCGAATCCCGGGAGCACGCTGGACGAGCTCCGTCGGACGACCGCGGGTCGGGAACCCGGGGCGCCCTGGCCACATTGAGGCGTTGCCGAAGCCGGGAACCGGCATCAGACTCGGGGTCTCCAGAAGACGGGATAAGACGTCATACCGGTTCGGTATCGTCGACGTGCGCAGCACCGAGCGCTGTCTGCTAGAGACGGCTTCCGTGTTCGGTGAGACGCTCTTACCCTATCGTGCGGGGAGATTTCATCGGGGGCGGAGGCGATCGACGACCGAACCGGGGCGCCGACCGCGACGGTGGAAGTGTCCGCTCTCCTACTGCGGCGCGTTGAAGCTCACGTCGTCGTCGAGCTCGTTCGACATGCGCTCCAAGTACGAGTACACCGCGCCGTGCGGGGCCCCGTCGAGCAGCATGCCGACAGCGCGCCGCACCACTTCCAGCTCCTCGGGCTGTCCCACGGCGCCCACGGTCGACCCGTAGACGACGACGTTCGCGCCCGACAGCTCCTCGATGAGCTCGCGCGTACGCCCGTTCTCGCCGATGATCCGTCCCTTTTTGCGCTGGAGGTCGTTGTCGTTGCGGGTGTGTTCCGACAGGTCGACCAGGTCAAGCGTCCGGAGGTCGTGGTCGAGGATCGACAGCGCGGTCTCGGGCTTGAAGCCGCGCCCGATCGCTTTGATCACGTCCGGGGCCACCATCGCCGCCACGGGGTCGTCGCGCTCCTCGATGGCGACGCTCCCCGACTCCGAGTCGATGTCCAGCCGCACGTTCGCCCGCTCTTCGATCTCCCGCATCGTCTCGCCGCCGGCGCCGATGACGACGCCGATCCGGTCCTGCGGAACCGTCACGTGTTGCATACCACGGCGTACCCGGCGGAGCCTTTTAAGCGTGTTCCGCGGTAGGCGCCGTGTTGCCGTGTGACGGTGGTCTCCGGGCGGTTGTCCGCCCGAAAGCGTGTCACACCGGGATGATGTTTTTGTGTCGACTCCGCGAGCGACGCGCATGGAGATCAGACCGCCGTCGTCGGACGCGGACTTCGAGGGACTGATCCGCGTACAGGGGCTGTCGTGGCGCGCGGCGTACGACGATATCCTCCCCGAGTCGGTGCTCGCCGAGATGACGGTCGATCCCGCGCCGGAAGACGTCGAACAGTGGGCGGACAGGCTCAGTGGCAGCGGGACGGCCGTCTTCGTCGCCGCCGTCGACGGAACAGTCAGAGGGTTCGTCGACGTGCGCTGGGGGAACGAGAACACGAAGTCGTTCGTCGGAGCCGACGAGGCGGGGGTGAAAGCGATCTACGTTCACCCCGACTGGTTGGGTGAGGGGATCGGGACGGCGCTGCTCGACCGCGGTCTCGACGCGCTACCGGAGCGCGTGGAAACGGTCCGGCTCGAAGCCTTCACCGACAACGACGTCGGCGCCCGGTTCTACGAGGCGCGAGGATTCGAGCGGGTGGACACGGGCGAGTTTGCGGTCAGCGGGAAAACGTATCCGACTGTTATCTACGCCCGCGAGGTCTGACCCTCGACGCCGCGACGGAAGCGTCCCGAATTACGCTTCGTCGGAGGCTCCGGTCGACTTCCCGTCTGGCTCCGCGTTCGACTCCGTCTTCCCGCCCGACGCTGGCTCTCCGCTCGGGTCGGCGTCGGGCTCCGTCACGTACGCGCGGAGGTCGTCGGGGTCGACGTCGATCCCCTGCCGCGTAAAGAAAGTCGCCACGTTCTCGCAGTCGCGGTCGAGGAACTCGCCGGCGTTCGGGTGGTGGATCGTCACCGCTTGCCCCATGTCGATGACCACCAGTTCGCCGTCGTGGATGATCATGTTGTATTCCGAGAGGTCGCCGTGGATCAGGCCGGCCCCGTACAGCCGCCGCATGTACTCGCGGACGACCTCGTAGGCGGTCTCGGGGTTCTCGATGTCGACCTCGCTCAGCCGCCGGGCGCGCTCCTCGGCGTGGCCGACGAGCTCCATCACGAGGACGTTGCGCTGGACCGCGATCGGCTCGGGCACGCGCACGCCGGCCTTCCGCGCGCGTTCGAGGTTGGCGAACTCCTTGCGGGTCCACGCCAGCACGACGGCCTTCTTGTCGCTCGCGATGCCGTCGAACCGCGGGTCGCCCTCCAAGTAGTCGCGCATCTGCCGGAAGTTCGAGGAGTTGATCCGGTACACCTTCACCGCGACCTCGCGCTCGGGCGTGACCCCTTCGGGCCCGCCGCCGGCCGCCTCCGAGCCCGGCTCCGGTCGCTCGCCCGCCTGCCCGCCGAGCGCCTCGAAGACGCTCGCCTCCTTCCCGGTCGACACCGGGCCGCCGAAGGCGTCGACGTAGCCGTCCTGGACCAGCTTGTACACCGCCGCCAGGGTGGCGTCGTCGAACACCGATTCCTGGAGCTTGAACTGCTCTGTGTCTTTGATCCGCTTGCGGAACTCGTCGAACTCTCGGTCCTGCCGCCGGGCGATCCGGTCGGCCTCGGTGTCGGAGACGTCGAGTTTCTCCCACTCGTCGCCGGGCTGGTCCGCCGGTTCGAGCAGGCCGAAGTCCTCGCTCATTCGTCCCGGGGTTCGACGCCGCGAGGGATAAGCGAGGGGGTCCGCTGGCCGTCGAGGCGACCCGAAAACGCGGTCGCGCCGACCGTCACAGCACGTCGAGCGCATCCGCGACCGGCATATGACCGTCACGGACGGCCTCCAAGATCGTCCGCCGCTCCTCGGTTTCGGGGTCTGTCGCGTCGCCGTCATCGTCGTCGTCGTCGCCGACCTCCGCGAGCGTCACCTTCTCCGTCTCGCCGACGAACTCGGGAAAGTCCGTGCCGTCGGCGAGCGCCGTCTCTTTCTTCACGCGGTACGACCCGGCGTCGGTGGTGTAGAGGTCGCCGGGGTGGAAGAAGTACCAATCCTCGCGGTCGAACCGCACCGCGATGCGCGCCTTCGCGCCGAAGTTCCGCGCGAAGAATAGCAGTGCCTCCACCTCCTCGCCGGTGAGGTAGATGGGGTCGCCCGCGCTCGACTTCGCCTCGATGGCGTAGAACGTCTCGCCGTCGCCGGCGAGCACGTCGGGGAGCTCGCGCTCGGTCGCGGAGCCGCTGGCCGGCGCGCGCATCACGGCGAACCCCGCCTCGTCCAAGGCGTTCACCAGCTCGCGCTCGCGGCGGTCTCCCTTCCGGTTAGCGGACACGGTCGTCGTCACCCGGTTCGGTCATGGCCGTCGTAGACGGGAGCCGGGCAAAAGCCCGGCGGGTCGTGGGGCGCCAACGGCGGGGGCTGGCGACAGCCACCGCGGCGTCACTCCCCGAGGCGCTCCGCGTGCTCGACGACGACGCGGCCTAGCCGCTCGGTGCGGTCGCGGAGGTTCTCGTCGGTGATCCGCGGTCCGCCGTCCGGTCCGGTCGTGCCCGCGGTGCCGCCAGTCTCCACGACCGACGAGGCGCCCCGGATCCCGACCTCGTGAGGGACCGTCCACGCGTGGACGTTCCGGAACGTCGAGCGCAGGTGTTCGAGCGTCCCGCCGTAGGAGCCGCCGCCGGCGGTCGCGAGCAGCCCGACGGCGGTGTCCGCGTACTCGTCGGAGCCGCAGAAGTCGTGGAAGTTCTTGAACGTCGACGAGTAGGAGCCGCGGTAGACGGGCGTGCCGGCGAGGACGCCGTCGGCCTCGCGGACGCGGCGCTTCAGCGCCTCACTGTCGCCCTGTTCGCCCTCGTCCGGGTGGTAGAGGGGCAGGTCGACGGTGGCCAAGTCAATCAGGTCGGTTTCCGCGCCGGCGTCGGCCGCGGCGTCGAGCGCGACGCGGAGCGCGGCCCGCGTGGTGCTGTCCGCGCTCCGACTGCCGGAGACGGCGACGATTCGGGTCATACGTCGGGTTCGACTGCCGCCCACTAAAACGCGGGCGGTCCGCGGCGACCGCCGCCGGTCTCTCGGTCGCGCACGCTCTCGCAAGCGTCACGGCCGACACGGGGCATTATTGTCCCCGCCGCCGACGTGACGCTCATGGATCAGATAGCTTTCGGCACGGACGGGTGGCGGGCGACCTTGGACATGTTCACCGACGAGCGCGTGCGGATCGTGGGGCAGGCGGTCGCCGACCACCTGAAGGCGGCGGGCCGCGACGACCCGGTCGCGGTGGGGTACGACGCTCGCGAGACCTCGGAGGGATTCGCCGAGAGCCTCGCAGCGGTGTTCGCAGGCAACGGCTTCGACGTGCTCCTCCCCGAGCGCGACGCGCCGACGCCGGTGATCGCCCACGCCATCGTCGACCGCGACCTCGCGGGCGCGTGTATGATCACCGCTTCGCACAACCCGCCCGAGTACAACGGCGTGAAGTTCATCCCCCACGACGGCGCGCCCGCGCTGCCCGACGTCACCGAGGACGTCGTCGACCGGCTCGCGGAGCCGGACCTACTCCCCGAGGGCGAGCGCGGCGACGTCTCCCGGGTCGACCTCGTGAGCGACCACGCCGACGCCGCCCGCCGAGTCGTCGGCGAGATCGTCGGGGCCGGGGACGGCGGACCGGACCTCTCCGGGCTCACCGTGGCGTACGACGCGATGCACGGGAGCGGGCGCGGCGTCACGGACGCGCTCCTCGAGTCGGCCGGCGCGGAGGTCGTCCGGCTGCGCTGCGAGCGCGACGTGACCTTCGGCGGCGACTCCCCGGAGCCGTCGGCCGAACACCTCGGCGAACTGGCCGACCGCGTCACTGACCCCGACAGCGACGTCGACCTCGGGATCGCCAACGACGGCGACGCCGACCGGATCGCGGTCGTCACGCCCGAGCGCGGCGTCCTCGACGCCAACCTCTTCTACGCCGCCTGCTACGACCGGCTCCTCGAGGCCGACTCGGGCCCGGCGGTCCGCACCGTCTCCACGACGTTCCTCGTCGACCGCATCGCGGAGGCGCACGGCGAGGCGGTGTACGAGACCCCGGTCGGGTTCAAGTGGGTCGCCGAGGCGATGGGCGAGCACGACGCGCTGTTCGGCGGCGAGGAGTCCGGCGGGTTCACGCTTCGCGGCCACGTCCGGGAGAAGGACGGCGTGTTGATGGCGCTGCTCGCGGCCGCGACCAACGCCGCCGAGCCGTTCGACGCGCGCGTCGACCGCCTGCTCGACGAGCACGGCCGCATCGCGGCCGGGAAGGTGTCGCTCGACTGCCCCGACGACCGGAAAGCGGGGGTCCTCGACGAGCTGGAGGACCACATCCCGGAGTCGGTCGACGGCCACGAGGTGGCGAAAGTCGTCACGCTCGACGGGTTCAAGCTCCTCTTGGAGAACGGCTCGTGGCTGCTCGTCCGCCCCTCCGGCACCGAGCCGAAGCTGCGGGTGTACGCCGAGGCCGACTCCGAGGACGCCGTCGACGACCTGCTCGCGGCGGGTCGCGATCTCGTCGAGCCGCTGGTCTGAGAGCGGTCGTCGAGCTCGACGGTCCGCGGGCCAGGGCCTCGGCAGCGCGACTTTCAGTTCCGCCTTGCGTTCGGCTCGTCTATTTATGAATTAACTCCGTATTGTCGTGTACCGCCTGACGCGGCCGAGGCCACAGATGATCGACGAGCCACTGCCAGCGCCGGAGCGCACCGACACCGAACCAACGCCGCCCGCGGAAACTGTCGACGGCGAGGCGCCGGATCCGATGAACGCGCCGAGCCGGGCCGCCGAACCGCCGCCCGATCCCGACGACGGGCGGGCCTGCGACCGTGACGACGGAGGTCACGGTCCCGACGGCGACGGCGGCCACGACCCCGACAGCGGAGAGAACCGTGACCGGGAGCCCGAGCCGACGGACGACGGCGCGGACCCGGAGGCGAGCGACCGCGACGCCGACGAGACGGAGACCCTCGAATACCGGCTCGAACGGCTCCGACTGCTGCGAGCCGTGGTGACGCTCGCGGTCGTCGTCGCCCGCCTCATCCGGTCGCTTTGAGCGTTTCCGTGCCGACCCGATCGGGTGTCTTTTTAGGGGATACCGCCCTAGCCGAACGTATATGTTCAAGGCCATCGTGGGCGCGTCGACGTTTCAGGACGCGCTCGATTCGGTGAGCGTGTTGGTCGACGAGTGTAAGATCCGCCTGAACGAGGAGGAGCTCTCCATCCGCGCCGTCGACCCCGCCAACGTCGGCATGGTCGACCTCACGCTGGAGGCCGCCGCGTTCGAGTCCTACGAGGCCGACGGCGGCGTCATCGGCGTCAACCTCGCCCGGCTAGAGGACATCGCCGGCATGGCCAACTCCGGCGACCTGATCCACCTCGAACTCGACGAGGAGACCCGCAAGCTCCACATCGAGATCGACGGGCTCTCCTACACCCTCGCGCTCATCGACCCCGACTCGATCCGGCAGGAGCCGGACATCCCAGACCTCGATCTCGCCTCCGAGATCGTCGTCGAGGGCGCGCAGCTCGACCGCGGGATCAAGGCCGCCGACATGGTCTCCGATCACATCCGCCTGCGCGTCGATGAGACCGACGAGGCGTTCTTCATTGAGGCTGAGGGCGACACCGACGACGTCAACCTCAAGCTCGACCGCGAGGACCTCATCGCGCTCACCGCCGGCCCCGCCGACTCGCTGTTCAGCCTCGACTACCTGAAGGACATGAACAAGGCGATCCCCTCCGACGCCGAGGTTACCGTCGAACTCGGCGAGGAGTTCCCGGTCAAGCTCCACTACGGCTTCGCCGAGGGGCTCGGGAACGTGACCTTCATGCTCGCCCCCCGGATCCAGAGCGACTGAGGGCCTGAAGCAGCGGTTTTCGAGATCGGTTCGAGCTCTTTTTCGCCCGCTTACTCCGCCGCGACGACCGGGATCGACACCGTCACGCGCGTCCCGCGCGGGTTCCGCTCGGCGTACGTCACGTCGGCGCCGACCGCGGCGGCACCCCACGCGACGACCCACAGCCCCAGCCCCGAGCCGTGTTCGAGGGCGGTCTCGCGCCCCGAGTCGACGGCCTCGACTTCGTGTTCCGGGATCCCGGGGCCGTCGTCCGCGACGGTGAGGACGAACCGCGCGTCGCGGCCGGAGTCGCTCTCGTCGCTTCCGTCACCGCCGTCCCGATCCCCCTCCCGCCGGAGCGCCACCCGCACCCACGCGCCGCCGTCGTCGCGCTCGGTCCCTTCGCCGTCGTGGTGGTCGATCGCGTTCTCCACGGTGTTCTCGACGACCGCGCGGAGCGCGTCCGCCCGGACCCGGGTGACCCACTCGTCGGCGTCCCCGGCCGCGTCGGTCGTCCCCTTGTCGGCGGGAGTCGTCGCCCCGCCGTCGGCGGTCGGCGGCTCGGTGGCCGTCGTCCCGGCGTCGCTGGTCGCTCCCTCGCCACCGATCGCGAGTTCGATCGTCGCGTCCCCGTCGCGGTCGCGGGCGTCCGCGACGACCGAATCGAGGAGTTCGCGGACGTCGGTCGCCGCCGGCTCGCGGTCGGTGAGGAGCCGCTCGACGGTCCCGGCCTTCTCGCCGAGCGCGGCCAGCGCGCCGGCGCGGCGCTCGACCGCGTCGGCCATCTGGACGAGCTCCGAGTCGTCGAGCCGGTCGCGGAGGATCTCGCCGTACCCGTGGACGACGCCCGCGTCGTTGCGGAGGTTGTGCCGCAGGATGCGGTTGAGCACCTCGAGCTGCTGCCGCCGCCGCTCGCGCTCGGTGACGTCGGAGAGGACGAGCGTGTACCCGACGTGGGTCCCGTTGGGGTCGGTCAGCCGGGAGACCGAGACTGCGTACGTGCGCGGGCGGGCGGCGTCGGCGACGCCGATCTCGACCGTCTCGCGGGAGCCGGCCGTCCCGTCGTCGCGTGTCGCTTCCTCGTCGGCCGGTTCGCCGCCCGCGTCGTCGCCGATCGGGACGGGCAGGTCGAGGAAGTCGGCGAGCGGGCGGTCGCGGGCGGTCTCGGCGTCGACGCCCAGCACCGCCTCGGCCGCGGGGTTGAGCCGGACGACGGCGCGGTCGAGTGCGAGCGCGAGGATGGGGTCGCGGAGGTCGTCGAGCGCGGTGCGCTCCGCGGCGCGGCTGGTGGTCGGGTTCCGGTCGAACATCTCGGCGCGGTCGAACGCGTACGCGTCGAGGAGCAGGTGCGGGACGAACATCACCGGCGCGAGCTGGAGCTGGGGCACCGGTCCGAGCGCCAGCGCCCACGCGACGAGGGCGAACCCGGGCGGCAGCGAGCTCAGCGCGACTGCGGCGCTCTCGCGGCGGTACAGCGGCCCGTAGCTGAGCAGCGTGTCGACGAGGAGGAACACCGCGCTGGCGACGAGGACGGTCTCCGCGGCGACCGTCAGGTACGCCCACGGCCCGAACGCGTACGAGACTGTCTCGACGCCGAAGGCGGGGTCGCGCCCGAAGTCGGTCCAGAACGCGCCGTGGAGCGGGTTCGTGGCGACGAGCGCGGACGAGACGACCCCGAACCCGACGACCGCCGCGAACAGGCGGCTCCGGACGACGTCGCTCCGGCCCGTGTACTCCAGCGCGAAGCCGAGGAACGCGATCCCGGTCCAGATCACGCCGAGCCACGTCGTCGCCTCCAGCGCGGCCCGGAGCGTCGGATCTGAGACGAGGAGGCCGACGCCGTAGGAGAGACACCACGTCGCCTGCGCGGCGAACACACCGAGGAACCAGTCGACGCCGGGGCGACCGCGGTGCTCGCGGATCGCCCACGCGAGCACGAGCGCTCCCGCCCCGCCCGCGAGCGAACCGACGGCGGGCCACGCGGGGACGAGGTCGAGGGTCATTCGTGGAGGTACGACGGCGACGGCGGGGGTAAAGCTGTCGTGGGGCGACGGCCCGGCGGGCCCGCGCTCCGAGCGGCCCGGCGCTACAGGTGTCGCTCGATGACGCGCTTTGCGGCCTGTCCCTTCTCCTTCCAGCCGTACCCCTCGTCGTACACGTGGCGCTTGGCGTCGACGAGCTCTCCGGGCGTCGACTCCTCGAAGCCGCCGCGGTCCCACGCGCCCGACTCGTGGAGCCACTCGATCACGTTCTCGCGCGTCTCGGGCCACGAGAGGCCGACCATCTCGTACCACGCCACCATCGCGAACACCGCGTTGTCGTGACAGCCCGGGACGGAGCCGTGCTCGTAGACGGTGCGCATCGGATCGCGGGTGGGCTCGGAGACGCGCTCCTTGAACTCCGCGGCGGTGAGCAGGCGGAGCCGGTCCCCGTCCTCGACGACGCGCTGGTCCCGCCGGAGCGCGCCGAGCGCGGCCTTGTGGAGCCCGCCCCACTGCGCCGGGACCGCGTCCCGCAGCGCCGCCTCCGGGAGGCCGTCGGGCTCCGCGGACAGCACCGACAGGAGGTCGGTGTACGCCTTCTCGACGGTCGGCCAACTCACGCCCTCGAAGTCGCAGTCGGCGTCGTGAAGGCTGTTCGTCGTCCGACAGCCGGGACACGGGTAACGGAACGTCGGCACGAGGCGACGGTTCGACGCCGCGG
Organism: Halorubrum miltondacostae; assembly: GCF_041379815.1. Classification (NCBI taxonomy): domain Archaea; kingdom Methanobacteriati; phylum Methanobacteriota; class Halobacteria; order Halobacteriales; family Haloferacaceae; genus Halorubrum; species Halorubrum miltondacostae. The sequence continues at coordinate 64,996 of NZ_JBEDNY010000007.1, read as the reverse complement.
GAGTTAGGGGTTTCGCGACGAGAGTCACGGACGTTGCTGCGGTTCCGAAACGTTTACTCACCGCCCGGTCGCGGATCCAGACGTATGACAAAGGTCAGCGTTATTGGTGCGGCGGGGACCGTCGGAGCCGCGGCCGGCTACAACCTCGCGCTGCGCGACGTGGTCGACGAGCTCGTCTTCGTCGACATTCCGGACCAGCGCGAGACGACGATCGGACAGGCCGCGGACGCGAACCACGGCGTCGCGTACGACTCGAACACCACCGTCCGGCAGGGCGAGTACGAGGACACCGCCGGCTCGGACGTCGTCGTCATCACGGCCGGCATCCCGCGCAGGGAGGGACAGACGCGGATCGACCTCGCCGGCGATAACGCGCCGATCATGGAGGACATCGGCGCCTCGATCGCCGAGCACAACGACGACTTCGTCACCGTCACCACCTCGAACCCGGTCGACCTGCTCAACCGCCACCTCTACGAGGCGGGCGACCGCGACCGCCACAAGGTGGTCGGCTTCGGCGGTCGGCTCGACTCCGCGCGCTTCCGCTACGTCCTCTCCGAGCGCTTCGATGCGCCCGTCCAGAACGTCGAGGCGACGATCCTCGGCGAGCACGGCGACGCGCAGGCGCCCGTCTTCTCGAAGGTGCGCGTCGACGGCCGCGACCCGTCCTTCGACGCCGACGAGAAAGAGCAGATCCTCGCGGACCTCCAGGAGTCCGCGATGGACGTGATCAGCCGGAAGGGCGCGACGCAGTGGGGGCCGGCGACGGGCGTCGCCCACACCGTCGAGGCGATCCTCAACGACACCGGCGAGGTGCTCCCCTGCTCCGTCGTGCTCGACGGCGAGTACGGCTACGACGACACCGCGCTCGGCGTGCCGGCGAAGCTCGGCTCGAACGGCATCGAGGAGGTCGTCGAGTGGGACCTCGACGAGTACGAGGCCGAGCTGCTCGACGAGGCCGCCGAGAAGCTCTCCGAGCAGTACGAGAAGATCGCGTAAGGCCGCGGCCGCCGTCACCACCGTCTTTTTCCCGCTCCCCGCGCTCGTCGGGGCATGAACCGCGCCGAGGTCGACACCGACGATCTGCTGAAAGTCGTGTTGCTGCTCGTCGTTGCGTGGCTTCTCCTGGAGATCGTCGAGACGGTCCTCGACATCGCCTCGTGGCTCCTCGACGCCATCCCGACGCTGATCGGCGTCGCGCTCGTCGTCGTGATCGCCTTACGGCTCACCGACCGGATCTGACGCGGACCACGACGTGTTCAGCCTCAACGTGCCGCTTCCACCGGCGATCGACCGTCTCGCGAGCGATCTCCACCCGAAACTATCGGGGTTCGACCGGGTCCGCGACCGCCACACGCTCGTCTGTAAGCGGTTCGGCGTCGACGACGTCAGAAGCGCGGAGCGCGCGGGGGACGCCGAGCGCGGAAGGGACGGCGATACCGGGAGAAACGGCGAGCGCGGAGCGTCTCGAGAGGCCCCGCCCCGACAGCGGGCGCTCGATCGCCTGCGCGACCGCCTCCGACGACCGCTCGCGCCCGCCGACCCCTTCGAGGTAACCGTGACCGGCGTCGGCGTCTTCGACGCGCCGCGGTCGGGGTCGCGCCCGGTCGTGTACCTCGCGGTCGAGAGCGACGGGCTCGACCGGCTCCACCGACGGCTCTGTACGGCGTTCGGCGCGGTCGAGGGCATCGAGGACGACGACTACGTGCCGCACGTGACGCTGGCCCGCGGCGGCAATCCCGAGCAGGGCGCGGTCGCCGACCTCGTCGACGCCGAGTTCGATCCGGTCCGCTGGCGGGTCCACGCGCTCGACGTGTGGGACCCGGAGTACCGCGAAGTGGCGGCGACGGTCGATCTGTGAGCGGCCGGCGGACGCCGCCGAGACCCGCGCCCGGCGACGGAGTGGTCACGCTTCCGGGCGACGGACGCCGCGCAGGCAGAGGAACACCGGCTCGCCGGCGGTCCGGTCGTACTCTTCCAGGGCGGCCTCGCGGAACGCCTCGGTCGGCCGGGGCTCTCGGAGGGCGTCGAGCCGGAATCCGGCGTCGAGCAGGGGCCCCACCATCTCGTCGAGCGGTCGCCTGTACAGCGAGGGGCCGACGTCGAACTCCGCCTCTCGGGGCTCAACGTCGAAGTAGTTCGACGCCGCCGCCCGGTTGACTTCCGAAGCGGGGTGACCGACGGAGGCGACGAGGAAGCCGCCCGGGCGGAGCACGCGGGCGAACTCCCCGAAGGGGTCGCGCCAGTCCTCGACGTAGTCGAGCACGCCCGAGCAGACGACGCCGTCGAAGGCGTCGGCGTCGGCGAACGTCAGGGGTTCGGCCACGTCCGCGCGGTGGACCGACGCGTCGTCGCCGAGGCGAGCGCGCGCCTGCTCGACCATCGCCTCGCTGACGTCGCAGCCGACGACCTCGGCCCCCCGCTCGCCGAGCCACTCGGCGTACCGACCCGCGCCGCAGCCGGCGTCCAAGACCCGCAGGCCGTCGACGTCGGGGATCAGCGCGGTCGTCGCGGGGAACTCGTGGTGCGCGTTGTGCGGCTGCGTCTCCGCGACGGACTCGTACTCCTCGGCTATCGCGTCGTACGCGTCGGCTATCGCGTCGGGCGACGGCATCGATTAGTGTTCTCGGCGCCGGCGGTAAAGTGGGTTCGGGCCGAACGGTCGGCGAGGGCGCCCGGCGCTCGACCGGAGCGGCGCCGACTACGGCTCGTCGGCGAGGCCCGGTTCCGCGACGGCGTGGTGCGGGCCGACCGGCCCGTGCGTCGGACAGACGCCGGCGATGGGCGTCGCGTTGAGACAACAGGCCCGCTGTTCGCTCGCGATGACGCCCCGCGAGAGCGGCTCGCCGCACCGGGCGCAGTACGTCTCGGCGTCGGCCATCCCTCAGCGCTCGCGGAGCCGCATCGGCACCGGGTGGTTCGGGTGCATGGTGAGCGAGCCGCGCAGCGAGAGGTCCGGCCCCTCGTAGCCGAGCTCGTACTGCGAGCAGATCTCGGCGAGGATGATCTTCGCCTCCAGCAGTGAGAACGCCTTGCCGATACAGTGGCGCGGACCGCCGCCGAAGGGGAAGAAGGCGAACCGGGGGCGCTCGCTCCGGCGCTGGGGGGCCCAGCGGTCCGGGTCGAACGTGTCGGGATCGTCGTACCACCGCTCGGATCGGTGGACGACCCACTGCGACACCATCAGCGCGGACCCCTCGGGGATCCGGTACCCGCCCAGTTTCACGTCGAGCTTCGGCTCGCGGAACAGGGTGTAGACGGGCGGGTAGAGGCGCATCGACTCGTTGAGCACGCGCTCGGTGTACGCCATGTCGCGGACGTCGGCCGCGGTCGGCGGGCCGTCGGCGGTCGCCGCCTCGGCCTCGCGCTCGACCTCGCGGCGGGCCTCGGGGTGGTTCGAGAGCAGGTAGAACGTGTACGTCAGCGCGAGCGCGGTCGTGTCGTGGCCGGCGAGCAGCATCGTCACCAGCTCGTCGCGGAGGTTCTCGTCGGTCTGCTCGCCGCGGTCGCGGGCGCGCAGGAGGACGGAAAGCAGGTCCATCGGCAGGTCGCCGTCGCCGTCTCCCGCGGGGCCGGGCACCGCGACGCCCTCCGAGCCGGCGGGGTCGACGCTCGGGTCGCGCTCGGTCCCCCGGCGGCGGTCGACGATCCCGTCGATGACGGATTCGAGGGTGTCGATCGCGGCGTCGAACTCGCGGTTCTCGCGGGTCGGCACCCAGTTCGGGATCAGGAACCGCCGCGGGTCGGGCTCGAAGCGCGCGCCGAGCGGCTCCAGGTTCTCCTGAACGGTCTTTACCTCCTCGTCGGTGATGTCGGCCCCGAACATCGCCGAGACGATGATCTTCACGGTGAGGCGGGCGACCTCCAGCTGGATGTCGACGACCTCGCCGTCGCGCCAGTCGGCGAGCTGCGACTCGGTGTGCTCGACCATCGTCCCGTCGAGCGCGCCGATCCGGCGGTTGTGGAACGAGGGGTTCGCGAGCTTGCGCTGGCGTTGCCACGTGTCGCCGTCGCTCATGAGGAGGCCGTCGCCGAGCAGCGTGTCCATCGCGTCGTCGCCGAACTGGGGCTTCCGGTACCGTTCGGCGTCGGCGACGAGCACGCGCTCGATGTCGGCGGGGTTCGTGAGCAGGTACGTCTCGCGGGGGCCGAGGTCGAGCCGCACCACGTCGCCGTAGCTGTCGGCGCAGGCGCGCAGGAAGTCGAAGGGGTCGTCGGCGAACTGGCGACCGTTCCCGAAGATCGGGTCACCGAGCGGTCCGGGCGGCGTGACGGACATACGAATTCTGGGGGTCGAGCGAGGTTAAACGTTCGCCGGGACCGGGAGAACGAGCGAGCGGAAACTGACGGGATCCGGACCGGAAGGAGGTGTGGAGCGAGGCCGGAAAGCGGAATAGAGCGGCGTTACCGCGCGTCGAGCTGTTCGACGCGGGCGATCAGCTCGTCGACGGCCGCCTCCTGATCGTCGGTGGCGTCGACGATGCGCTCGGTCGCATCCTCGGTGCGGTCGGAGCGCTCGCGGACCGCCTCCAGCGACGAGGTGAGCTCCTCGACGGTCGCGGCCTGGTCGTCGGTGGTGCGCGCGACCTCCGCGACGCCCGCGGCCGCCTCGTCGACGGCGTCAGCGATCTCTTCGAGGGAGTCGAGCACCGTCTCGATCTCGGTCCCGGCGTCCTCGATCCGGTCGTGCGAGCGCTCGACGGCGGTCGTGGTCTCCGCGGACTGCGCCTGGAGCTTGTCGAGGCTCTCCGTGATCTCCTCGGTGTAGCCGCGGGTCTCGTCGGCGAGCTTCTTCACCTCCTCGGCGACGACCGCGAAGCCGTCGCCGCCCTCGCCGGCGCGGGCGGCCTCGATGTTGGCGTTCAGGGCGAGGAGGTTGGTCTGCTCGGCCACGTCGGAGATGACCTCGATGACCTCCTCGATGTCGTCCATGCGCTCGGAGAGCGCGCCGACGCTCTGGACCAGCTCGTCGCCGATCTCGATGACGTCCTCGGTCGCCTCGCGCGCGTCCTCGCTGGCGTCGAGCCCTTCGTCGGCGGCGTCGGCGGCCGCGACCGCGGCGGTGTCGACCTGGTCGGCCGTTGCCGCGACTTCCTCCATCCCGGCGGAGAACGACTGCATCTCCGAGACGCTCTCGTCTAAGAGGTCGTTCTGCTCGTCGACGTTCTCGGCGATGTCGGCGGCCGCGGCGCTCGCCTCCGCGACCGTCTCGTCGAGGTCGCGCGCCTTCTCGTGGACGCCGGAGGAGAGCTGGTCGAGGTTGTCGGCCATCCGGTTGACGACGTCGACCACGCGCACCAGCTCCGTGTCGAGGTGTTCGAAGGCGTCGCGCCGGGCGGCCCGGGCGTCGAGGTTCCCCTCGCCGATCGCCTCGGCGGTCTGCCTGACCTCGGTGACCAGCTCGCTCGTCGCGTCCCGCTCGTTGACCGTCTCGGTCCGGTCGACGACGATCTCGACGACGCCGACGAGCCCGCCGTCGTCGCCGTACAGCGCCGTCGCCGTGAACTCGATGTGGCGCTCGTCGCCGTGGCGGTCGACCATCGTGCTGGAGTCGCGGTAGCGGTCGCGCGCGGAGTCGCACGGCTCGACGCCGTACGCCTCGTCGGCGGTCGCCGGCGCGTCGAGAACCTTGTCCGCGAGCGTGTCGGCCCGGCGGCCGTCGGGGTAGAACAGCTCGGAGACGTGCCCGTGCCCGATCGCCTCGTCGCGGTCGACGCCGGTGAGCGACGCGATCGACTCGTTCCACTCGGCGACGCTGCCGTCGGTGTCGAGGATGAACGTCGGGATGCTCGTCGCGTCGAACACCTGTTCGAAGCCGGCGGCGGCGATGGTCCCCGCGCGGTCGCCCCCCGCCGCCTCGGTCACCGCGTGCGCTTCGCGGCCCTCGTCGCCGTCGGTCGGTCCGGCGGCGTCGACACCGTCCTCGACGACGACTCCCCCGTCGGGAACCGACCGGGAGTCACCCTCTCTTCCGAGCACGCGCCGTAACAGCCCTCGAACTCCCGTCATTTCTGTGTCCTTCTCTCCCAAGGAGCGGCATAAACCGTTCTCCCCGTGCCTCAAGTTTGATGACTATCCGGTTCGGGAACCGACAGTTCGGGCCGAGACATGTTTCGACTCGCGCCCGCAGCGTTCAATGGCGTCGGGCGGCTACGGCGATCCGAGACCGATGGACGCCGACGCGGTCCGCGAGCGGGCCCGAGACCTCCCGACGGAGCCGGGGGTCTACCAGTTCCGGGCGGGCGAGACGACGCTGTACGTCGGGAAGGCGCTCGACCTCCGCGATCGGGTGCGGTCGTACGCTGACCCGCGCTCGGGCCGGATCCGGGGAATGGTCGAGCGCGCCGACCGGATCGAGTTCGCGGTCACCGACACGGAGACCCAGGCGCTGCTCCTCGAGGCGAACCTGATCAAGCGGCTCCGCCCGCGGTACAACGTCCGGCTGAAGGACGACAAGTCGTACCCGCTCGTCGCCTTCTCCGACCACGAGGTGCCGCGGATCGAGGTGACCCGCGACCCCGAGGCGGGCGCGGTCGCGTACGGCCCGTTCACCGACGTGGGCCGCGTCGAGACCGTGGTGAAGGCGGTCCGCGACGAGTACCGGCTGCGCGGCTGTTCGGACCACAAGTACGACGGCCGCGACCGCCCCTGCCTCGACTACGAGATGGGGATCTGTTCGGCGCCGTGTACCGGCGAGATCGACGCCGACGCGTACGCCGAGGACGTGGCCGCCGCGCGGCGCTTCTTCGAGGGCGAGACGGGCGTCCTCGCCGATCCCCTGCGACGGCGGATGGAGGCCGCCGCCGAGGCGAACGAGTTCGAGCGCGCGGCGAACCTCCGGGACCGCCTCGAGGCGGTCGAGGCGTTCCACGGCGAGGGGGGCGAGGCCGTCAGCGACCGGAGCGACGACCGCACCGTCGACGTGCTGGCGGCCGCGGTCGAGGGCGACACGGCGCGGGTGGCCCGGCTCCACAGCGAGCGCGGGCAGCTGGTCGACCGGAGCCGCCACCAGCTGGACGCGGCGGCAGTCGAGGACGAGCGCGGGACCGACGGCGCGGACCCGGACGCCAACACCCCCGCGGCCGTGCTCAGCGCCTTCCTCGCGCAGTACTACGCCGAGCGAGAGTTCCCGGACGCGGTCCTCCTCGCCGAACAACCCGCCGACCGGGACGTGGTCGACTGGCTGGAGCGCGAGGGGGTCGCGGTCCGGGTTCCCGGCGCGGGTCGCGAGGCGAAGCTCGTCGAGCTCGCGCTGAAGAATGCCCGGAAGCGCGGCGGCCGCGACGACCCCGCGGGCGCGCTCGGCGACCGGCTCGGGATCGCCCGCCCCGCTCGGATCGAGGGGTTCGACGTGAGCCACGCGCAGGGGACCGCCGTGGTCGGCTCCGACGTGTGCTTCGTCGACGGGAGCGCGGAGACCGCCGACTACCGCCGGAAGAAGCTCACCGAGCGCAACGACGACTACGCGAACATGCGCGAGCTGATCCGGTGGCGCGCCGAGCGCGCGCTCGCCGGCGAGGACGACCGTCCCGACCCCGACCTCCTGCTCATCGACGGCGGGGAAGGCCAGCTCGGCGCCGCCCGCGACGCCCTCGCGGAGACCGGGTGGGAGGTGCCCGTCGTCGCCCTCGCGAAGGCTGAGGAGCTGGTCGTCACCCCGACCGGGACCCGGCGCTGGGACGACGACGCCCCCGAACTCCACCTGCTCCAGCGCGTGCGCGACGAGGCGCACCGCTTCGCCGTCTCCTACCACCAGACCGTCCGCGACGAGGTGAAGACGGTCCTCGACGACGTGCCGGGGGTCGGGCCCGAGACGCGCCGCCGCCTCCTCCGGCGGTTCGGCTCCGTCGAGAACGTCCGCGACGCCTCCCGCGACGACCTCGTCGACGTCGACGGCGTGGGCGACGCGACCGCCGACACGCTCCGGGAGCGGCTGTGACTCAAGTCCGGGTCGGCGTCCCGGACGACGACCGTCGTCACGCAGACTTGACGGCGCGCTCGACGACCGCCGCCTCGGCCTTCCGGAGCAGTTCGCCGGCCGTGCTCGTCGCGCAGTCGAGCGCGGCCGCCACGTCCGCGACGGTCCCCTCGCGCGGGACCTCGTAGTACCCCGCCGAGACAGCCGTCTCCAGCGCCGCTCGCTGTCGCTCGGTCAGCCGCGAGGGGGCCAGTCGCCGCTCGAATTCGTGGACTCGCTCGATGGTGAGGTCGGCGAGGGCTCCGAGGTCGTCGTGGAACTCGCTGAGCGCTGCCGTCGCGCCCACCGCCTCGAACCGGACGTCGCCCGACCCGCGGAAGACGACCGGCGGGAGGAAGATCACCCGCGACGCCGCGACGGTGTCGAGGAGCGCCGCCGGGAACTCGTAGGCGTCCTGTCGGAGGAAGGCGTAGGTCCCGTCGGCGTCGCTCACGAGGCTGCTCGCGACCAGCGAATCGAGCGCGTCGAGGGCAGACGCCGTCTCGTCGCGGTCACTGTCGAACCAGAGCAGCGTCGTCGCGTCCGCCGTCGGGCTCCACATCAGCAGCTCCGCGCGACGGATCGGCGAGTCGCCGACGATCACGTCGTGTAGCGGGTGGCGGAGCCGCTCCGGGTAGGCGGCCGAGAACCTGATCCGTTTCATCGGGCGGCCGCTCGACGTTCGAGCGTGCCGTACATCAATCCGCGTGGTTCGGGACCGCCAGCGAGGGACCCGGGACGGGCTCGGAGGAGAGGGCCGGAGGGGTCAGCGGAGAGGTGACAGCGCCTCAGGGGTGAGTTCGGGGGAGAGCCGGGTCGATCAGTGGGAACGCGACAGCGCTTCGGGGGCAGCCCGGAGGAGCGTTCCGAGGTGGTCCGCGCCATCGAGGACGCGGAGCTCGGCGGTCGGAAGCGCCTCGGCCAGCCGTTCCGCCCCGGCGATCGGGACGTTGGCGTCATCGGTCCCGTGCCACAGGCGAACCGGGGCGTCGACCGCATCCAGGTCGATTCCCCAGTCGTTCGCGGCGTCACGGAACTCGGTGACCGCACCGCTCCGGTGGCGCTCGAACGCCGCGAGGAAGTCCGCCTTCACGACGGTCGCGGCCTCGTCGGGGACGGCGTCGGCGTCCGCGGCGTACTGAGTCACCACGAACGACGGGTCCGCGCGCGACGCGACCCACGCCTGCCCGCGGAACAGCGCCCCGAGAACCGACGGCGTCGCGGCCGCGAGACCGGACAGGAGTCGCTGGACCGCGGGCGTGTCGTCGCCGAACGACGGCGGCGTCGCGCCGGCGACGACGTCGACGCCGGTGACCCGGTCGCCCAGCGACGCGGCCGTCGAGATGGCGTAGGGCGCGCCGCCGGAGAACGCGACGAGGGACGCCCGTTCGACGCCGAGGTCGTCCAAGACGGGCCGCACGGACGCCGCGGCGTCGCCGACGGTCCGGTCCGGCCGGGGCGACGAGCGTCCGTAGCCGGGCCTGTCGGGCGCGATGACGCGGACGTCGTTCGCTCGCGCCGCCGGTTCGAGGACCGCCCCCAGCCGGCGGGACCCGGGCATCCCGTGGAAGAAGACCACCGGGTCGCCGCCGGGATCTCCGTACGTCGCGTACGCGATCCGGCGACCGTCGGGCGAGCGGGCGACGCTCGACGCCTGACGCGCCGGGGTCCGGCGCTTGGAGGTCGAATCCGGTCGCGCGGAGTTGGTGGTGACCATCACCTGTGCGTAGGACGGGACCACTACTGTCGATTGTGCCGGACTGATGCGGTGGTATTTATACTTGGATCCGGGTGGACCACCCCAAGCGGTATGGGCCACTCGGTCGACGGATCGACCGAGATGCGAGCGTTCTTCGCCGTCGACCTGCCGGAGTCGCTCGCGGCCGCCGTCGCGGACGCGCAGGAACCCTTCGCGGACGCGTCCGGCGTCAACCCCGTCGACCCGAAACAGGCGCACGTGACGCTGAAGTTCCTCGGCGAGGTCGGGGAGCGGGGCGGCGACGCCACCGACGACGCTCCCGCCGTCGACGAGGTGATCGCCGCCGGCGAGCGCGCGGTCGACCGCGCTGACGTCGCGCCGTTCGAGATCGAGGTCCGCGGGCTCGGCGTCTTCCCGAACCGCGAGTACGTTTCGGTCGTCTGGGCGGGCGTCGGCCGCGGCGGCGACGCCCTCGCGGCGCTCCACGAGGCGCTCGAAGCGGAGACGACCGCGCTCGGGATCGAATCGGGCGACCACGACTTCACCCCGCACGTGACGCTGGCGCGAGTGGAGAACGCGACCGGCGCCGAGGCGGTCCGAGACGCGCTCGACGCCGAGCGGCCCGAGATCGGGGCGTTTCAGGTCGAGGAAGTCCGGCTGGTCGAGTCGACGCTCACCCGGTCCGGCCCGGAGTACGAGGTCGTCGAGCGGTTCCCACTCTCGTGAGGCCGCCGCCTCACTCGGGTGGCGCGTCGACCGCGAACCCGTCCTCGTCGGCGTGTTCGACCCGCACGCGGGTGACCCGCGTCGCGGTCGCGCCGGTGACCGCGAGCGTGACGTCGCCGACCGCGACGCGGTCGCCCTCCGCCGGGAGCCGGCCGAGCTGCCGGGTGACGAACCCCGCGACGGTCTCGACGCCCGCGTCCGCGGGCAGCGAGAGCCCGAGCGTCTCGTTGAGATGGGCGACCGTCGTCCAGCCGCGGACCACGGCGGCGTCGGGCGCGACGACGTCAACCGCGGCCGTCTCCCACCGGCCCACCAGCTCGCCGACCACCTCCTCAAAGAGGTCCTCCAGCGTCGCGATGCCGACGATGGCGCCGTACTCGTCGACGACGATCGCCATCCGCGCCTCGCTCGCGCGCATCTCCGCGAACAGCTCGTCGAGCGGCTTCGTCTCGGGGACGAACGACGGCTCGCCGAGCGCGCTCGCGGGGTCGCCACCGGTCTCGTCCGCGCGGATCGCGTCGCGGACGTCGACGATCCCGACCACGTCGTCGCGGTTCTCGCCGTGGACCGGCATCCGGGTGACGCCCTCGCTCGCGGCCCGCGAGAGCGCCTCCGCGGGGGTCGCCGTGTCGGGGAGCGCGACCACGTCCGTCCGCGGGACCATCACCGCGGCGACGGTCGTGGTCTCCAGGTCGAGGACGCCGCGGATCATCGCGCCCTCGTCCGGGTCGAGCGCGCCCGCGACCTCGCCGGAGCGCACGAGCGTCGCGATCTCCTCCCGGGTGAGGTACGACTCGATGGCGGACTCGCCGCCGGTGAAGCGGTTGACGACGCCGGAGAGCGCCTCGAACACGTACAGGACGGGCCGGAGGACGCGCTGGATCGCGACGACGGGCCGGGAGACGCGGAGCGCGTGCCGCTAGGCGTTGGCGACCGCGTACGACTTCGGCGCGATCTCGCCGAAGACGATGACGAATACAGAGGTGACGAGCGTCGACCCCGTGGCCGCCTGTCCGCCGGAGAAGCCGAACCGGACGAACACCGCGGTCGCGACCGACGCGGCAGCGATGTTGGCGACGTTGTTGCTCACGAGCGCCGTGACGAGGAAGCGGTGCGAGTCGTCGCGCAGCGCGGCCAGCGCCCGGGCGCCCGGAGCGTCGGTCGCGACGAGCGAGTCGACTCGGTGGGTCGGGACGGAGAACACCGCCAGCTCCGAACTGGAGAAGAAGGCGCTCACCGCGGTCAACGCGACGATTGCGCCGACACCGACGAACGCGATCGTGAAATCCATGGACGGACCGTACGTCCCAATATAAAAGGGAGTACCGACGGCGAAGATGCCCACGAACGCGCATTCTCCACTCGAAACGAGGGGGATCGATACCCACGGGCGCGGATCCGATCGGGCGGCAAAACGGCGCGATGAGGAAAGCGTTAACCCCGCGCCGCGGGTGCGTTTCGGCATGAAGGTACTCGTGACTGACCCCATCGCGGACGCGGGGTTGGACCGACTCCGAGACGCCGGCCACGAGGTCGTCACCGACTACGAGGCCGAGGGGGAGGCGCTGCTCGACGCCGTCGCCGACGCCAACGCGCTGATCGTGCGGTCCGGGACCGACGTAAACGAGGCGGTCTTCGAGGCCGCGAGCGAGCTCGTCATCGTCGGCCGCGCGGGCATCGGCGTCGACAACATCGACATCGAGGCCGCGACCGATCACGGCGTGGTCGTCGCGAACGCGCCCGATGGGAACGTCCGCGCCGCCGCCGAGCACACGGTCGCGATGACGTTCGCCGTCGCGCGCTCGATCCCGCAGGCGCACGGCCGCCTGATCGGCGGCGAGTGGGCCAAAGGCGAGTTCCTCGGCACCGAGGTGAACAACAAGACGCTCACCATCGTCGGCCTCGGCCGCGTCGGGCAGGAGGTCGCCAAGCGGCTCGACTCGCTCGGGATGGACCTCGTCGTCTACGACCCGTACATCTCCGAAGAGCGCGCCGACCGGATGGGCGCTGAGCTCGTCGAGGACCTCCACGACGCGCTCGCTACCGGCGACTTCGCGACGATCCACACCCCCCTCCTCCCCGAGACCGAGGGGATGATCGGCGAGGACGAGCTGGCCCAGCTGGAGGGCGGCTACCTCATCAACTGCGCCCGCGGCGGCATCGTCGACGAGGACGCGCTCGCCGAGGCGGTCGAGGACGGCGTCCTCGCGGGCGCCGCGCTCGACTCCTTCGCCGAGGAGCCGCTCCCCGAGGACTCGCCGCTGCTCGACGTCGAGGAGGTCGTCTTGACCCCGCACCTCGGCGCGTCGACGGAGGCCGCACAGGAGAACGTCGCGGTCGACACCGCGGAGGCGGTGCTGGCGGCGTTCGAGGACGAGCCGGTCCTGACCGCGCTCAACGCGCCCTCGGTCGACGAGAGCGCCTTCCCGCGGATCGAGCCGTACATCGACGTGGCCGAGACCGCCGGCAAGGTGGCCGCGCAGCTGCTTGACGGCCGGATCACCGGGGTCGAAGCGACCTACGAGGGCAACATCGCTGCGGAAGACGTCGACCTCGTCACCGCGAGCGCCCTGAAGGGCGTCTTCGAGCCGCTGGAGTGGCAAGTGAACGCGGTGAACGCGCCGCGGCTCGCCGAGGAGCGCGGCATCGAAGTGACCGAGTCGAAGACCCGGCAGACAGACGACTTCCAGAGCCTCGTCCGCGTCACCGTCCGCAACGGCGACGGCGAGATCTCGGTCGAGGGGACGCTGTTCGCCGGCGAGGACGCCCGCATCGTCCGGATCGACGGGTTCCGCGTCGACGCGGTCCCGTACGGCCACATGCTCGTCGCGCGCAACACCGACGAGCCCGGCGTCATCGGGCTCATCGGGACCGTCCTCGGCGACCACGACGTGAACATCGCCGGGATGTTCAACGGCCGCGAGACGCAGGGCGGGGAGGCGCTCACCGTCTACAACCTCGACTCGGCCGTCCCCGACGCCGCGATCGAAGAGCTGCTCGCGGACGACCGCGTCGTCGAGATCACCGAGATCACCCTGGACGGCGCCGACGGGCGCGTGGACGAGTAGGGCGGGACTCGTCGAATACCGCCCAGATCCGGAGAAGCGATCGGACCGCCGCCGGGCTACGTTTCTGCCGCGGGCGGCTCCGAGACCGTGACGAGCGCGTCCGCGTCGGCGACGACGGGCGACGCGACGGCTTCGATCGGTCGATCCCCGAAGGCGACGACGAACGCCGCGCCGTCGCCGACCTCCGTGGCCGACAGGCAGGCCTCTTCCTCTGCGGTCCCGCGACCCGCGCCGACGCTGACGGTCCACCCTTGCGACCCGGCGAGCGCTGCGACGGACGCGAGGCCGATCCCGGTCCCCACGTCCGCGGTCGTGTAGCCGCGGTCGAAGACGCGGTCGCGCTCCGCCGGCGGGACGCCGGGGCCGTCGTCGACGACCGCGAACCCGCCGTCGAGCGCGACGGCGGCGACACTCGCCTCGGTGCCGGCGTGGACCGCCGCGTTCCGGAAGAGGTTCTCCAGGACGCTCCGGACCGCGGTCTCGTCGGCGACGAGCGACTCCGCGCCCGCGACCGTCAGCGTCGCTCCCGCGGTGTCGGCGGTCCGCCACGCCGCCTCGGCCGCGGTCGCGAACGAGAACGACTCGGCGCCGGCGTCTGGGTCCGGGTGGTCGACGGCCGCGAGCGTCTCGTCGACGATCTCGAAGATCCGGTCGTGGGCGCTCTCGACCCGTTCGAGCGCCGCCTCGTCGCCGGCGATCGCGGGGTCGGTGAACCCGTCCGCGACCGTCAGCGGGTTCTTGATGTCGTGCGCCAGCGCGTGCGTCAGCGTCTGGAGCCGGTCGTTCGCCACCTCGAGGTTCCGGCGGTTACACTCGGACTCGGTGACGTCTCGCAGCAGTAGCACCGTCCCCTGCGAGCGGTTGCCGAGCGTCGGGAGCGAGACGGCAGAGAGCGAGACGAACCGCGGCTCGCCGGCGACGTCGACGCGGAGCGGTTCGTCGGGGGCCTCCCCGCGGCGGTACGCGGCGCGGATCTCCGGGGCGTCGGCGAGCGCGTCCGCGACCGGGACGCCGACCGCGACGCCCTCGCCGAGCCACGCGCGGGCCGCCGGGTTCGCGTCCGCGATCCGCCCGCTCCGGTCGACGACGACGATCGGGTCGGGGATCGCCTCCAAGGTCACCTGCCGGGCGACCGGCGTCACGCCCAGCGTCCGCCCCCGCCGGACCGCGACCGTGAATGCGACGCCCGTGAGCACGAACAGGAGTTCGGGGCGGAACGCCGGGCCGCCCCCGAGCACGACGAACTGCGCGGCCCACGGGGCGGCGGAGCCGACGAGCAGCAGCCCCGCGGACGCGCGGAACGCGGGTGCCGAGTCGTACACGCCGTACGCGAGCGTCGCGAACGTCCCGACGAGCAGGACCTGCGAGTAGAGCCAGCCGACCCACCACGCCGGGCCGAACTCCCGGACGAGCACCGTCCCCGAGCCGACCGCGACGAGGTCGGTCCCGGTCCGGACCAGCCCGTGGACGTCGTTCGTCCAGCTCAGTAGGGTCAACGCTGCGAGCGGGGCGAGCAGCGCGAGGAGGCGCCACCGCGAGATCCACGCGTCGTAGCCGAGATACGCCGCGACGAACGCGACGGCGGCGACCGGGACGACGGCGGTCGCGGGGTACTGAACGTTGAGCCAGAACAGCTTCCCGGCCTCGGTCGTCGCGACGGCCTCGCCGAACAGCCCCGCGGACCACCAAGCGATTGCGGCCATGAACGCGACCGCGGCGGGGCCGCCCGACTCGTCGCGGGAGGCGAACGCGACGACGGTCGCACCGACCGCCACGACCGCCGCGAGGGCGGCGATCGGGGCGGTCATCGAGACGTCTATCAACTTGTCGGTCGTTCAATGGTTTACTATTTAATACAAACTGTCGGGGCGATGTGTTCGGCAATCGGTGATAGCGTGCGGCGGAGTTGCCGAGCGGGACGGCGGCGGCCGGACGTTCGATAGACGCTCAATACGTGTCGACCGGCACGAACTTCTCGAAGTCGTCCGCGTTCCGGGTGACGACAGTCATCCCCTCCGCGTCGGCGACACCGGCGATCAGTAGGTCCGCGGTGGCGGCGTCGACGGCCCGCCTCGTGTGGTCGTCCGAGCGGCACAGCGAGGCCTCAAAGGCGCTCGCGGCGAGGGCGTGGTCGGCCGCGATTGGCACGACGTCGAGCCACTCGAACGCGGCCGCGAGGCGCGCCGGATCGAACGCGTCGTTGAGGCGGAGCCCGACCGCCACCTCCTTGTAGTTCATCGCGGTCGTCGCGAACTCGGCTTCCTCGCGTGACTCGAGGAAGCGGCGAACGCCGTCGTCGCCGGCGAGGTAATCGATCAGGAAGGTGGTGTCGAGCAGGTACCGAGTCACGCCGATCCCCCGGCGTCGCCGTTCGCGTCGTCTGTGTCGGCGCCGTCGTCCGACCGACCGCCGTCGTCCGGGTCCGCGAGACGATCGACCGCCGCGGTCTGCCGGTCGCCGGCCGACTCGTCGAAGCGCTCCCGCGAGCCGGCCGCGGCCTCCCGAAGCGAGTCGGCCGCCTCGGGCGGCAGTGAGCCGAACCCCTCGCGCCAGTCGCTTTCGCTCTCGTCGATCAGCCGGTCGATGAGGTCGGTGAAGCTCTCGTCGTCGCGCTTCCGAGCGCGAAGCCGCTCGTACACCTCCTCGCGTACGCCGATCGTCTTGGTCGACATCTCAGTGTTGTGTATGTGTTTGTATATATAAAAATTGTCGAGGACAGCGTAAACTGAGCGGTGTCCGCGGCCGCACCGACCGGGCGCGTCGGCCGATCAGTCGTGGAGGTGGTCGACGACGGCGTCGGCGTCGTTCGGGACCGGTTCGGGGTCGCCGCCGGCCTCGTAGGCGGCGTCGGGGTCTTTCAGCAGGTGGCCGGTCGTCAGGCAGACCACCCGCTCGTCGTCGTCGACGACGCCCTCGCGCCGGAGCTTCTTGAGGCCCGCGAGGCTCGCGGCGGAGGCGGGCTCGACGCCGACGCCCTCGCTGGCGAGGTGGCGCTGCGCGGCGGTGATCTCCGGGTCGCTCACGGCGACCGCGGTGCCGCCGGTGTTGCGGATGCCGGGGAGCGCCTTCGGCGCGTTGACGGGGTTCCCGATGCGGATCGCGGTCGCGCGCGTCTCGACCTCCTCCCAGCGGCGGATCTCGTCGTTCCCCTCCTCGACCGCCTCGACCATCGGCGCGGCGCCCTCCGCCTGGACGCCGGTGAGCTTGGGCACCTCGTCGGGATCGAGCGCGCCCGACTGGACGAGCTCGCGGAACCCCTTGTACAGCGCCGAGGTGTTGCCCGCGTTGCCGACGGGGAGGACGATGCGGTCGGGGAAGACGCCGTAGTCGGCGTAGAACTCCTCTAAGATCTCGAAGCCGATCGTCTTCTGCCCCTCCAGCCGGAACGGGTTCAGGGAGTTGAGCAGGTACGCCTCGCCGCGGGCGGCCAGCTCCTGGACGATGTCGAGGCAGGCGTCGAAGTTGCCGTCGACCTCCAAGATGCGCGCGCCGTGGAGGCTCGCCTGCGCGATCTTCCCGGCGGCGACCTTCCCTTCCGGGAGGAGGACGAGCGTCTGCATCCCGCCGCGGCCGCCGTAGGCGGCCAGCGCGGCCGAGGTGTTGCCCGTCGAGGCGCACGCGAGCGCGCCGACGCCCAGCTCCTTCGCGACGCGGACGCCGACGGTCATCCCGCGGTCCTTGAACGAGCCGGTGGGGTTCATCCCCTCGTGTTTGATCCGGAGCGCGTCCACGCCGACCGCCTCCTTGATGCGGGGGACGCGGTGGAGCGGGGTGTCCCCCTCGGGCAGCGTGACGCCGAGGTCGAAGGGGAGCCCCTCGCGGTAGCGCCAGACGCCGCGGTCGGGGCCGTCGGTGGACGCGCCCGTCCCGAACTCGTCGAACGTCGGCGGGTCGGCGTACCGGACCTCGAGGAGGCCGTCGCACTCGTCGCAGGTGTACCGGACCGCCTCGAACGGGGCGAACGTCTCGTCGCACGCGATACACGCGAGCCACGTCCCGTCGTCGGCGCAGTCGGGCACCGCCGGGGCCGCGGCGTCGATGGCGAAGTCCATTACGTCGGCGTCGGTTCCCGCGGGGCTTAAGACGGGCGGTCGGAACGGACGTTGCCGGCCGAGGCGAACGCGTTCAGCCTCAGTCGACGATGATCTCGGAGCTCTCGTCGCCCCCGTCGTCGCCGGAGCCGAGGCGGTCCTGGTAGCGCTGGATCCAGTCGGCGAAGCAGTCGGGGCAGAGCCGCTGGGTGTCGATGTTCGCCCGGTCGACGCTCAGCCGGACGGTGCGGGCGAGCGCGTCCGTCGTGGGGTCGCCGCAGGCGTCGCAGGGCTCGGTCGTCGGCGCGTCGCTCATGTCCTACCGGTCGCGGCGGCGGCTCTTAAAAGTACGTCGGGCGCGGCGGCCGGGTCGGCGGGCGAGCTGGGACGGCGTCAGACCGTCCGGAACGCCCGGTCTCCGGCGTCACCGAGGCCGGGGACGATGAACCCGTCGTCGTCGAGGCGGTCGTCGATGGCGACCGTCAGCAGGTCCGCCTCCGGGACGGCCTCGCTCACGCGGACGAGGCCGGCGGGCGCGGAGACCGCGGAGAGGACGAACAGGTCCTCGAAGTCGTCGGCCTCGTCGAGGACGTGGTCGAGGACGGCGGCCATCGTCGACCCGGTCGCGAGCATCGGGTCCGCGACGATGACGGTGTCGTCCGGGCGGATCTCGGGGAGCTTCACGTAGTCGATGGTGATCGGGAACTCGCCGTCCTCGGTCATCCCGGCCGCCTCGTCGCGGCCGGCGGAGATGACGCCCTGCTTCGCGCGCGGGAACGCCTTCAACAGCCCCTCGACGAAGGGGGTCGCGGCGCGGAGGACGTTGATGATCACCACATCGTCGAGGCCCTTCACGCGCTCGCCGGTGGTCTCGGCGAGGGGCGTCTCGACCGGGACGTACTCGGTCTCCATCGCGCCGTCGATGATCTCGTAGCCGCAGATACGGCCGAGCTTCACTAGCCCCTTCCGGAACGCGACCTGCTCGGTGTCGACGTCGCGCAGCCGCGAGAGGGTGTCCGTCGCTAGCGCGTGCGTGATGAGGTACGCGTCGTCGCGGTCTTCGATCGTCATTGTGCGAAACCGCGCCCGGAACGGTCTTAAAACGTGGCGAATCGGTCGCTCGCCGGGGCGCGGTCAGGGAGCGGTCGCCCCCGCGACCGGTCCTAGCGGAGCGCGACGACGTACGTCACCGCGAAGAGGATCAGCGCCAGCGTCGCGACGTTCCGGATCGACAGCGTCGCCGTCCCGACGAACTCGAGCCCCCAGACGATCATCCAGGCGAACCACGCCGAGAGCACGGCGTTCATCGCGAGCAGCACCTTGGGATCGCCCGAGGAGCGCTCGACGCCCTCGCGGATCCCGGGGCCGTCCTCGTCGCCGCCCTCGTCCGTGGTCTCCTCGGCGCTCATACGCCGATGCGCGGCTGTGCGCCACTTAGCTCTTGTCCGTTCGAGCCGTACGCCCCCCATGGTCGACCCGGTCCGCCTCAGCAACCGACGCGGGGAGCCTGTCGATCCGATCCCCTTCCTCGTGACGACGGGGCTCGCGTTCGCGCTGGTCTTCTCGTTCGGGCCGCTGTACGGGCTGGCCTACGGGCTGTCACTGTCGGGCGCGCTGGCCCTCTCGGCGCTCGGGTTCGGCGCCACGGCGTGGGTGGCGTACTGCCAGCTCGTTCGGGCCGCGCCCCCGGTGGACGCCGGCCCGCTCCCCTCCGGGCCCCGGTTCGAGCGACTGCTGTACGCGGGGGTCGGACTGGGGCTCGCCTTCCTCGCGCTCACGCTGCCGCTGCTGTGACGAACCGGCGGGGCGCGGCCTAGCGACCCGCGCCGGATCGGCTGTGCGAACAGATCGCACGACACCGAGGAACTAACAGGAACGATACTGATAGTTGGTGTATGGGCATCTTCGAGACGGTGACCGACGCGCTGGCGGGCTCGACGGGGACGGCCCCGGGGGCCGCCGGGGACGACGGCTCCGAGGGGGCGTACTGGTGCGACGACTGCGGCGTCCGCGTCCGCGACGTGGATGTCGACGACGAGTGGCTCGACCGCGACGCGGAGGGGACGCCGACGTGTCCCGACTGCGGCGACGCGATGCGGTTCGCGCGTGCGACCGGGGGCGACTGCGCCTGCTGACCGGGGCGATCAGGAGTGGCGGCGTCGATTGCTCGGGTCGGTGAGAGATGGCCGCGTCCGTTGCCCGGGTCGATCCCGCTCGCCTCGTCGGACTACGGCTCTCGGAGCGCGACCGCGTCGCCCTGCGTCTTCGGGAACGGGGCGGGGTCGACGTCGGCGGGTTCGTCGCCAATCCCCGGATCGCCGAGTTCCGCAAGTTCGGCGTCCGTGACGAGCGCGTCATCGAGCCGCGAGACGAGGGCGTCCTCGTCGACGCCGGTGCCGATGACGACGTACTCGGTCAGGCGGTCGCCGCGCTCGTCGTCCCAGTCGAGGGTCGGGCGGTTGGAGCGCAGCATGTCGCGCTCGACGGAGGGGAGCCCGGCGACCCAGGGGCCGAGCGCGGTGACGCGGACCGACCGCCCCGCCTGCCCGACCTGCTGGCGCTGGTCGGTGCCCGCGACCCACAGCGTCCCCTTCGACCGGACCACGTCCGCGGGGAGGTCGCGGAGGACAGCCGCGATCCGGTCGGGGTGGAACGGCCGGCGGCGGCGGTACGTGAACGAGTCGACGCCGTACTCCGCCTCCGGGTGGCGGTGGTCATGGCCGTCGTCGTCCTCGTGGTCGTCGCTCGGGTGCTCATCGTCGTCGCCGTGACCGTGGTCCTCGTCGAGCGCGCGCTTCCAGCCGGGGAGGTCGCCCAGTTCGCCCGCGTCGAACAGGTCGACGCCGAGGAGGCGGTCGGGGTCGACCGCCGAGAACTCGGTGACGACCGTCTCCGCGTCGGGCTGGAGCGCGCCGACGAGCGCGATCGCCTCCTCGACCTCGGCGTCGGTACAGAGGTCCGCCTTGTTACAGACGACGAGGTTCGACACCTCGATCTGCTCGACGAGGAGGTCCGAGAGGGGCCGGTCCTCCTCGCCGGGCGCGCCGCGTCGCTCGGGCGTCGACTCCCCGCCGAAGGAGTCGAGGAACTGCCGGGTGTCGACGACGGTCACGAGGGCGTCGACCCGGTACCGCGCCGCCGCGCGCGACTCCGTCGTGAACAGCCGCGCGACCGGGGCTGGCTCAGATATCCCCGACGACTCGACGACCAGGGCGTCGAAGGAGCGTTCGTTCGCGAGCCGCACCACGGCGCTCTCAAGATCGTCTTGGAGCTCGCAGCAGATACAGCCGTTCGACAGCTCCGTGACTCCCTCGACGTCGACCTCCGACTCCTCGGCGATCAGGTCGGCGTCGACGTTCACGTCCCCCATGTCGTTGACGAGCACGGCGACGTCGCGGTCGCCGGCGTTTCGGAGGAGGTGGTTCAGGAGCGTCGTCTTGCCGGCGCCGAGGCTCCCCGAGAGCACAGTGACCGGGATCCGATCGTCCATGCGGGTGCGTGTTCGGGGAGCGACTTCAACGCCCCGGCGGCCGCAGCGACGCCGCTCGTCCCGAGCCGATACGTTGATACGCCGGGGTCGTCGAACTCGCGCCATGGTTCTGTCCGCCTCCGCCGTGTCGCTGGTCAGCGTCACGGTGACCGTGCTGATGATCGCCGCGATGCTGTACCTCGTCTGGGGATCGCTCGACAGCGACATCCACTCGCCGAGCCCCGGCAACGAGGACCGCCCCGAGATCGACGACGCCGAGGACGCCGACGCCGACGACGCCGCGGGCGAACTCTCCGACGGGCGCTCCGCCTGAAGCCCCGCGAACGGATAGCGAGGCCGCGAAGGCGGCGGCCGAACCGCGACAGCTTTTAACACAGGAGGAGTGTCATGAGAGATGATGACAGTAGCCGACCGGATCGAGCGGTTTCGGGCGGTCCTCGAAGAGTGGGTTCGGGGCCTATACCACGGGATGATCACGCACCCGGCCTACGAGAAGATCGAGAAGGAGGCGGAGGACACCGAAGACGAGTTCCTGCTCGCGTGCTTCCCCGACGCGTTCGGCGTCCCCTCGCCTGTCTCGTACTACACCGCCGAGCTGCTCCCCTACCTCGAAGACGAGTTCGAGGCGTGGGAGCGGCGGCTGTGGGACCGGGAGAGCCTCATCGAGCGGAAGGGCCAGCAGTACCACTTCTGATGACGGACGACAGCTCACACCCCGAGTGATGGAGCAGTTCGTCTTCTTCGGCGGCAAGGGCGGGGTCGGGAAGACCACCGTCTCGTGCGCGTACGCCCATCGCTGCGCGCGCGACGGCCTCCGGACGCTCGTCGTCTCGACCGACCCGGCCCACTCCGTGTCGGACGTGTTCGACCAGCAGTTCGGCGACGAGCCCGAGCCGGTCGCAGGCGTCGACGGGCTCGACGCGCTCGAGATCGACCCCGAAGACGAGATGCAGCGCCACCTCGACGAGATCCGCGAGTCGCTCTCGGAGCAGGTGTCGGCGGCGATGGTGTCGGAGATCAACCGCCAGCTGGAGATGTCCCACGGGACGCCCGGCGCGTACGAGTCCGCGCTGTTCGACGCGTTCGTCGACGTGATGCGGTCGGAGAGCGAGCCGTACGACCGGGTCGTGTTCGACACCGCGCCCACCGGCTCGACGCTGCGGCTGCTCGGGCTCCCCGAGTTCCTCGGCGACTGGATCGACCGGCTGCTGTACAAGCGCAAGCAGTCGATCGACCTCTTCGAGAAGGCGGCGGTCGGCGACATGGAGCCGCGACGCCTGCTGGAGGGTGACCCCGTGATCGAGCGGCTACAAGAGCGCAAGGAGTTCTTCGAGTACGCCGGGGAGACGATGCGGTCCGACGCCGCCTTCTTCCTCGTGTTCAACCCCGACCAGCTGTCGGTCAACGAGACGGCGCGCGCCATCGAGGGGTTCACCGAACGCGATCTGCGCGTCCGCGGGCTCGTGGCGAACAAGCTCACGCCGTCGCCCGACGACGACGAGACCGGCAAGGGCGCGCGCTACCTGCGGGAGAAGGTGGCGACCGAGCGCGACCGGCTCGCACAGGTCCGCGAGGAGTTCGACCCGCCGCTCGTCGCAGAGATCGAGTCCCGAACCACGGAGGTCCGCGGCGACGTGCTCGCCGACGTGGCGGGGTCGCTCGACGTGGAGCCGTAGGTCGCTGGGCGTCGGACGCGCGTCGCGGACCGCAAGCGGGATCGCGCGCGGCGCCGACCGGAACCGCGCGCGACGACGGACGGACCGTGTCCGGGTGCGCGCGAGACGGGTCTGCGGCCGGTTGGCGCGAATTTTACCGATCCGTCAGAGAAATTAAGTTCGTTTCGGCGGTGAGTAGGGTCACCCTATCCCACGAAATCGGCGATCATCATGAACGAAGATAACGTTTAAGTTGAACATAGTGAATCGATATCATGAGGCAGGGACCTTATGACAAGTGTAATTTGGATCGTCGTCGCCGTGCTCAGTACGTTCACCGTGGGATACGTGGGGTACTCCCGGTACCTCTCTCGCTTCGTCGACCTCGACGACGAACGGGAGACGCCGGCCCACAAGTACGAGGACGGCCAGGAGTACGTACCGGCGAAGAAGCCGGTCCTGTTGGGGCATCACTTCTCGAGTATCGCGGGCGGCGCGCCGATCGTCGGCCCGATCACCGCCGGGGCCATCTGGGGGTGGGTGCCGGCGCTGCTGTGGGTCGCCATCGGTAACCCGCTGATGGGCGCAGTCCACGACTTCATCTCGCTGTCGGGATCGATGCGACACGAGGGGAAGTCGATCGGCTACATCATCGGCGAGTACGTCGGCGAGCGCGGCAAGGACATGCTGCTGTGGTTCGCGTTCCTCACCATCATCCTCGTGGTGGCGGTGTTCGCATTGGTCGTCGGGATCGTGTTGAACGCGTTCCCCTCGGCCGCGACCGCGAGCCTCGTGTACATCGCGCTGGCGTTCCTCTTCGGCGTCTACCTGTACCAGCTCGACGGCCCGTTCCTTCCGGGGACGGTGGTGTTCGTCGCGGGCGTGTTCGCCGGCGTCTGGCTCGGCGTCCAGTACCCGATGGCGCTGTTCCCGGCGGTGGAAGCCGGCGCGTACCCCGAGGGGACCATCGTCCTCTTGGAGTTCCTCGGCAACGGCGCGTGGCTTCCCGGAGCGGTGGTGGATGCGGACGCCATCCTTCAGCCGAACGTCGCCGCGTGGGTGCCCGTCATCCTCGTCTACGCGTCGCTCGCGAGCGCGCTCCCGGTGTGGGTGCTGCTCCAGCCGCGCGACTACCTCTCGTCGTTCCTCCTCTACTCGGGGGTCGGCGGGGCGCTGCTCGCGATCATCGTCGGGACGCTGCTCGGCACCTCGGCGCAGCCGCTGACCGTCGACCCCTCGATCGGCGCGTACATGGGCTTCTTCGGCAGCGACTTGGCGATCGGGGAACGCGGGATAACCCCGCTGTTCCCACTGCTTTTCGTCACCATCGCCTGCGGGACCATCAGCGGGTTCCACTCGCTGGTATCCTCCGGGACGACGGCGAAGCAGCTGAACAAGGAGAGCGACGCCCGCCTCATCGGCTACGGCGGGATGCTCGGCGAGGGGCTGCTCGCGTCCGTCGCCATCTCCACGCTCGCGGTGGCCGGGGCGACCACGGCGGCCGCGGGCGGCGGGATCGGCGGCGCGCTGCCGAACTTCGCGACCGGCGGCGGGATCATCCTGACCAGTCTCGGGATCCCGCAGAGCTTCGGCGCGCCGTTCATGGCGCTCGTCCTGGTGAGCTTCCTGCTCACCTCGACCGACACCGCGGCGCGGCTCGGGCGGTACATGATGGAGGAGATCGTCGGGACGACCGGCAGCGGAACGACGACGGGCTTCTCCGCCGACCTCGGCAGCATCGCTAAGGGCCGGTACACGAACCCGGCCGTCCAGTCGCTCGTCGCGTACCTGCTCGTCATCTCCGGCGAGTGGGTGACGCTGTGGGCGCTGTTCGGCGGCGCGAACCAGCTGCTCGCGGCGCTGGCGCTGCTCGCCGGCACCGTCTGGCTCGCGAACTGGGACGAGTCGAAGCAGCTCGCCTCCACCGGCGTCCCGATGACGATCATGGTGACGATCACCGTCCTCGGGCTGTCGTGGGTGGCGCTGTGGGACAACCTCTACCAGAAGCTGATCCTCGGTAACGTGGCCGGGCTCAGCGGCCAGATATCGGCGGTGGTCCAGATGGGGCTCGCGTTCGTCCTCATCTACCTGGCGCTGTCGCTGGTGCGGATCGGCTACGACAACATCACGACCGTGCGGGGCGGCAGCGGAGCGGCGGCCGAACCGAGCGACGACTGATCGCGGTCCGACGGCGGACTTTTTTCGAACGACCCACGACGCTCAGCGCCAGAAGCGCTTCGCGAACCGCGAGAAGAACCCCTCGTCCGGTGGGTCGACCCGCTCCCACAGCCGGAACGCGGCGGCGGTGTCGGCGTTCTCGCTGGCGACGAGCGACTCGCGGTCGGGCGCGACCGCGACGAGGTTCACCTCGTAGTGGCCGTAGTAGCCGAACTTCAGCAGGGTGCGGTCGCTGAAGCCGGCGACGAAGTCGGCGACGTCGTCCGGGATCCGGTCGGCGACGACCACGACGGTGACGTCCGTGCCGTAGTGCTCCTCGTGGCCGTCGACGCGCTCGTCGGCGACGTCGTGGGCGAACTCGACGAGCCGCTCCAGCTCCCCGACGCTCGGGGTCGACACCCGGCGGACGTACACGTACTCCCGCATGTCGTGGTCCGCGTAGCTCAGGGCCGGGTGGAGGAACTGCTTCTGGTTTCGCACCCGCATCTCCGCGGTCATGTCGAACCGCTCGCCGTCGACGGCGACGTCGCGGTCGAGGTCGTAGCTGTACATCAGCCGGTCGGAGACGCGGTCGAGGTACTCGTCGTCGTAGTCGGGGACGGCCTCGCGGATCTCCGCCGGAAGCTCCTCGGGATCGCGGCGGTCTCCCCCGTTCGACGTCGCGTTCTCACTCATCGTCGGGATCGTACGGGACGGCGTCGCCAGAGGCCGGCGGCGCGCCGATCGCCAGCACCGTTACCGGCTCGTCGGCGTCGGCCGGGTTGTACGCCCGCTGCGGGCTCCCAGGGTCGACGACGAACAGGTCGTCGGCCGGGACCTCGTACGTGCGGTCGGGGGTCTCGACCGCCAGCGTCCCGTCGAGGACGTAGAACGCCTCCTCTTGCGTCTCGTGGGCGTGGTAGGCGAGGGGGAGCTGCTCGCCCGGGGCCGCCCTGAACCGGTTGATCGCCGCTTCGTCGAGCCCGCCGGGGGCGGACAGCTTCCGACACTCGCAGGGTCGGTCCGGCTCCGGGTCGACCGAGTCGACGTCGACGACACGATATCCCATGGGAACGCATTCCACGGAGCGAGTGAAAAGGGCGTCGGGAGCGGAGCGGCCGCGGGCGCCGGACCCCGAACCGGGCGACGACAGAGCGAGGCCGACCGATCCGGAGCGGGCGCGAGCGCCCCCGAGGCGTCGTTTTCCCGAGGCGGAGTTTTAACCGGGAGGACCACGTTGTGTGATGTGAGAGATCATGACAGACGAAAGAGACGAGGCGGACGGCGCGGTCGAGGCCGAGGCCTGCGGCCGCTGCTCGATGTCGACGGTCGTGGGGGCGGTGGCGAAAGACCAGTCCCCCGAAGAGCGCGCCGAGCGCGACCCGTTCCGCGGCGAGCGGATCGAGGTCGACGAGTCCGCCGTCCGGCGCGCGTCGCCGGCCGGCTACCTCGGCGACCTCAAGGAGCGGCTCGACGCGGTCGCGCGTCGGATCGCGTACGGGAAGTAGGCGGCGAGTCCCGTCAGTTCGGGGAGACTTATACGCGTCCGTGCCGTAGCAGGGACAACCGATGGAAGAGAGCATCTCCGGTTTCAAGATGCGCGGCGACTGGGGCGACGTCGTCGAACACGGAGAGCGAATCTCCCTGGCGCTCCGCGAGGTGGGCGTCGACGAGGACGCCTACTACGAGTTCGACGAGTGGCGTCCCAAGACCCACGAGCGGATCGACGAGGACGTTTCGGAGAAGACCGCGGCGCAGGCGTCCGTCGACGAGGGTGAAGGCGAGCGCGCGGGGCAGTCCCCGGGCGACGACCTCCAGACGGCCGGCGAGAAGCTCACGGAGTCCTACGAGCAGGTCGAGGAGAACGACACCGAGAGCGCCCGCGAGAGCTGGGGCGAGTCGATCGAGCACGTCGCCCGCGCGGCCGACTCGGCGAGTCGGAAGGCGATCCGGAAGGTGGAGGACGCCGTCTACCGGAACGTGATGACCCAGATGGCCCCGTACTACTTCGACAACGAGCTCGTCAGCGCCAACATCCAGGAGGTCGCCCGCGCCGAGGACGGCGAGACATTCGTGTTCGAGGTGAACGTCAACGACGACGAATTGAAGGGGAAGGTCTCTGAGGTCCTCGACGAGTACGAGTCCGAGATCGACCGCTGGCACGTCGAGACCGAGAAGCGGACCGACGACGTCGCGGCCGCCGAGGGCGTCGAGCCGCCGGCCGAGGAAGGCGGCCCGGACTCGACGACGACGTGAGCCGAGCCGACGAGCGAATCGACTCGCCGTCCGACCCCGGCCGAGACACATCGGTCGACTTTAACTCGCGGACCGCCGAATCACGTCCATGAGCGAGGTACTCCGGGTCGAGGCGGGAGAGCTGTCCGTCGACGAACTCATCGACGCGCTCAACGACGGGCAGCGGATCCTCGTCGACGTCGAGGTCGCCGGCGCGAGCCACGAGGTCGCCCTCCGGTACGACGGGGAGACGTACCACTGCGACACGCCGACGAACCTCCACCGGCACGCCGACGAGTCGGGGATGCGAGGCTGTATCGACCAGATGGGCTACGCATCTCGGGAGTGACGCCTTCGCGCGCGGAGACCGACATTTAACCACGCCGCGCGCGAACCGAGTCGCATGAGCGACCCCGAGATCGAGGACCTCGTCGGCGACCGCTCGCCGTCGTTCGAGCACGTCCTCTCTTGTGTCTTCGGCGTGCGCGACCACGAGAGCCGGGCGTATCTCGCGCTGCTGGAGTACCCGGGCAGCACCGTCGCCGAACTCGCCGACGCGCTGGACAGAGACCGGTCGAACGTCAACCGCTCGCTGTCGACGTTACGGGAGAAGGGGCTCGTCGAGCGGCGGCGTCGCCTCCTCGATTCCGGCGGGTACGTCTACCAGTACACCGCGATCCCGGTCCCCGAGGCGAAGCGCCGCCTCCACGACGCGCTCGACGAGTGGGTCGCCGACGTCCACGACGCCATCGACGGGTTCGACCCGGACGGGCGCTGAGCTTCGGGCGCGAGGGCGACTACGCGTCGGACTCTTCGGACTCCTCCCCGGCGCTCAGCCCGTCGTCCTCGGGGCGGTCGAGCGCGCGCTCGGCGTCGTGGTACTCGGAGTAGCCGTCGAACCAGCGCGCGATCCGCTCGATCCGGTCGACGACGTGCGCCGGCTCGCCGGACCGCGAGAGCTCGTGGCCCTCGCGAGGGTACCTGACGAACCGCGTGTCGACGCCGTTCTTCCGGAGGAGCCGGTGGTACAGCTCCGCCGTACAGATCGGGGTCCGGGTGTCGTCCTCGGAGTGGATCAGCAGCGTCGGGGTGTCGACCGCGTCGGCGTGGCCGGTCGGCGACTGCTCCCAGAGCCACTCCGGCTCCGCCGAGGGCACCGTGTCGAAGTCGCCCTCGACGAGCTTGTAGGCCGCGTCGGTCGAACCGTAGAAGCCGGTGAGGTCGTAGACGCCGCGCTGGGAGACGGCCGCGCGGAAGTAGTCCGTCTGGCCGACCGCCCACGCGGTCATGAATCCGCCGAAGGAGCCGCCGGTGACGAACGCGTTCGAGTCGTCGATCTCCGGGCGGTCGGCGACCGTCTCGACGCCCGCCATCACGTCGCGCATGGTGACGGCGCCCCAGTCGCGCTCGATCGCCTGCATGTGCTCCTCGCCGTAGCCGGTCGAGCCGCGGGGGTTCGACCAGAAGACGGCGTAGCCGCGGGCCGCGAGCGTCTGGAACTCGTGCCACATCGTCCCGGCGGTCGACCACATCGCGTGCGGGCCGCCGTGGATCTCGACCGCGAGCGGATACTGCCCGTCCGCGTCGGCGGACTCGCCGTCGGCGTCGCCGACTCCCGCCGGCGGGGTCAGCAGCCACCCCTGGATCTCGACGCCGTCGGCGGACTCGAAGCTGAGCGCCTCGGGTTCACCGACCGCGCGCTCGTCGAGGTAGTCGGCGTTCAGTTCGGTCAGCCGGGTCGTCTCGTCGGCCGCGGCGTCGTAGGCGAACGCGTCGCCCGGGTGGTCCCACTCGCTAGCGGCGAACGCGACGGTGACCGACTCGGGGCCCCCCTCGGCGTCGCCCCCGACGGTCGCACCCGAGATCGTGCCCGGCCGCAGCAGGCGCTCGGGGTCCGCGCTCCCGTCGGCGGGAACGTGCCACAGCGCCGTCTTCCCCTCGTCGGGCGTCGCGAAGTACAGCGTCTCGTCGGCCGGCCCCCACTGCGGGGTCGTCCCGCGGCCGAGACCGCGGTCGATACCGCCGGTGAGGTCGGTGACCGCGCCCGACTCGGCGTCGAGGACGCGGAGGTCCGTCGGCTGCATCGACACCTGCTCCGGTTCGGCGTGCGTGAACGCGACGCGGCCGTCCGCGGTCGCCGCGAGGGCGGCGCCCCAGCCGGTCGTGGTGTGGACGCGCTCGGCCTCTTCCGCGTCGAAGTCGTGCGCGTGGATCGCGATCTCGACGGAGTCGTCCGGGTCGTCGCCCACCGCTTCGGTGTAGTACAGCGTGTCGGCGTCGCCCCACGACGGGGCGGCGAAGTCGGCGTCGCGGTCGGTGACTCGACTGACCGCGCCGGACTCGGCCGGGTCGGGATCGGTGACGCCGCCGACCGTCGCGTCCGCGTCGACGACGTACACGCCGGGGCGCCGGCCGTCGAAGTGGCGCTCGGCGGCCCGGTAGACGGTCCGGTCGATGACCCGGGGGTCCGGGTGCTCCTCGGGCTCGTAGTCGTCCGGCACGGCGAGGTCGCGGTCGGCCTCGCGGTCGTCGGCGGTCACGGACTGGACGAATGCGATCCGCTCGCCGTCCGGGGACCAAGCGATCGACGAGACGCCGCCGACCACGTCGGTGACGCGGCGGGCCTCGCCGCCGTCGAGCGGGAGGACCCACAGCTGCTGGCGGTCGTCGGCCGCGCCGCGGGTGGAGGTGAACGCGATGCGGTCGCCCGAGGGGCTCCAGCGCGGCTCGGAGTCGGCGCCCTCGGCGAGGGTGAGCCGCCGCGGATCGCCCTCGCCCGCGGCGTCGACGACGTACACCGTCGTCTCGTAGCTGTCGTCGTCGTTCGGCTGTCGGCGCACGAACGCGACGTGGTCCCCGTCCGGCGAGAGCCGGGGGTCGGACGGGACCGCGATGTCGTGGTAGTCGGCGGCGGTGATCGGCTCCATGGGTGTGGGTCGGACGGGGGAGGCAAAAGGCGTCGGGAGGCGGAAAGGCGGGCGGCGGCGGGGACGGGGAGCGACGGGCCGGGCTCGCCGTCGTCGCTCAGTCCTCGCCGTTGTCGAACGCGAGCGAGACGCCGCCGTCGTCGACCGTCGCGCCCGCGGCGCAGACTGGGTGTTCGAGGTCGGCGCCGAGCAGTTCGGTCGCGACCGACGGGGCGTCCGTCGCGGTCAGGTCGTACGGCTCGGGGGAGTCCGTCTCGTAGGTCGCGACCACGGTGGGCTCCTCGACAGCCTCGACGAGCAGCGCGTCGCGGCGGACCGTGCCGATCGTCGCCGACTCCGCGCCGACGACGCCGGCGACGCGTGGCGTGTCGTAGTCGTCCTTCTCGAAGTCGAGCGCGAGCAGCGCCGACGCGAGCGCGTCGCGAGCGGGGTAGCCGCGCTCCAGTTTCTCGGCGATCGGGTCGACGTGCGAGCCGTTCCCGAGGACCGCGCGCGGCTCGCCGGTCGGGGTCTCGACCGGGCTGGCGCAGTTGTACGAGACGTAGGGGTTGTCCGTCTCGGGCGCGTCCGCGGTCGGGCCGACGGTGAGCGTCCCGTCGCGGTCGCGGACGCGGCGGTTCGGGAACGAGCGCGAGGAGACGCGGTAGCCGCCGACCCCGGGCGCCACGACGACGAATCGTCCGACGTACATACAGCTTCGTGCGGATTCGGTCGGTTAAAACGCGTCGATGTGCGCACGAACGCGATCCGAGCGGCGAGGCGGCCCCGCGGTCTCGCCAACTGATCGCACGGCGAGCGCAACGCGCAACGCTTACAAACACGTACTGGTTATCGATAAGTGGGCAGTCCATTGGGGTAGTGGCCAATCCTGTTGCCTTCTGGGGGCAACGACCCTGGTTCGAATCCAGGATGGACTACTTCTCTCGCGTCTCGCTTCGACTAGAACTGAGAGGCATCCCCGTCCCGCAGTTTCCAGTCGAAACGAAGGGGTCAATAGGGGTTCGGACGCGACTCACTTCTCGACGTCCAGCAGCGCGACTCGCTCGCGGACCGCGTCGGCGAGGTCGCCATTCGTCGCGGCGAGTTCGCGGTCGGTGACGCCGTAGAACTCGCGGACGCGGTCCTCGTCGAACTCGGCCAAACGGTCGTCGCCGCTCGGGATCGCTGACGAGTCGGTCGCGAGCGACTGGAGACCGTCGACGGCCGCGTCAAGGTCGGCGGCCGAGCGCTCGACACCGGGCACGTCGCCGAAGCCCGCGGCGAGGACGAGCGCGCGCCGTTCGCCCGCGGAGACCCCGAGCTCAAGGGCTCGGTCGATCTGTCTGCGTCCGGCCGCGTACAGCAGTACCTCGACCCCGGGGTCGCGCGCGACGGCCTCGCCGCGAGCGATCGCCCGCGCCGCCAGCCGCGCCGCCTCGCGGAGTTGCGTCGCGGAGACGACGAGGTCGGCGTCGAACGCCTGAACGACCGCGCCGGTCTCGGCCGCGACCGCGTCGAGGTCGGCGAGGAACGCGTCGAGGTCGTCGATCGCGAAAGTGCCGGCGACGAGCCGGACCGCGGGGTCGGGCGCTGGCACCCCGTCGCCGCCGGCCGCGGAGTCGGTCATCCGAAATCACCCAGGCTGGCCTGTCCGTCGCCGTCGCCGTCGGCGTCCGCGCCCGCGGTCGCCGCCGCGGAGGCCGAGCTGTCGGGGTCGACGCCGTCGAGGGAGGGGTCCTCGCGGCCGGCGTTCTCTAAGATCCGCTCGGCGGTGCGCTCGCGGCCGCGGAGCGCGCCGAGGACGACCGCCTTGTCCGCCTCGCGGAGGTCGGCGCGGCTCTCGATACCGGCCTCGTAGAGGCGGCGGGCGCGCTTGCGACCGACGTTGCGGACGCCGGCGAGGTCGAGCAGCTCCTCGCGGACCCCGTACTCCAGCCGCTTGCGGGCCTCGCGCACCTGAACGACGGTGTCGCCGTCGATCCCCTCCACGTCGCGCGCGAGCGTCTCGGCCGCGCGGAGGAGCCACTCGGCGGTGTCGACCTTCCCGCGGATGTCGCCGGGGCCGACGCCGTACCGCTCCGCGATCCGGTCTTCGTCCACCTCGTTCGCCCAGTCCTCCAGCAGGCGGCCCGTCTTCAGCGCGGCGAGCCAGTCCTCGAAGCGCACGTCCTCGTACTCGGAGGGGACATCGCCGAGGAGTTCCGCCTCGCGCTCGTAGCAGACCTCGGTGTACTCCTCGCGGTCGCCCGACTTGAGGTACAGCTCGTAGGTGTCGGGGGTCCGGCTGACGAGGTGGTAGAGGCCGAGCGGGGTGACCACGGGGGTGGAGTCGTCGCCCGACGCCGGCTCCTCGGAGGGGTCGCCGTCCGTTCCGTCCTCGCCGGCGCGGGTGTACGTCGTGAAGCCGGCGTCGGGGGCGTCGGCGGTCGGATCGTCGGCCGCGACGAACTCGTCGCTCTCCCCCGCCACCGCGTCGTCCGCGACGGTCCGGAGCCCGTCGAGGATCTCGGCCGCGCTCATCGGGTCGAGGTAGAGCCGCGAGACGGTGTGGCCGATCCCGGTCGCGGCGAGGCCCTCGCGCCCGCCGTCGCGGTCGCGTTCGACGAAGCCGTTGACTTCGAGGTAGTCGAGGACGGTGTCCGTGACCGCTGCGAGCCGCCCCTCGTCGTCGGTCTGCGTGGCGTAGAGGGTGTTGTCGAGGAACGAGAGCAGCCCGTCGCGGGTGGCGGCGAAGCCGGACGCGATCGTCGCGAGGACGTGAGTGCGGAGGGCTGGCTCGGCGGCGAGCTTCGAGCGGACCGGCTCGGCCTCGGCCCAGACGTATCGCTCGAACAGCTCCTCGCGAGTGTCGGCGTTGTTCGCGAGTAACACCGCCTCGCCGTAGGGGTCGAGGCCGGGGCGGCCCGCGCGGCCGCACATCTGGTGGACTTCGAGCACGTCGAGCGGCTTCATCCCGCCGAACTCCCCGTCGTAGCGCCGCCAGTCGCGGACGATCACGCGGCGGGCGGGAGTGTTGACGCCGGCCGCGAGCGTCGGCGTCGCCGAGACGCACTTGATGAGGCGGTCGCGGAAGGCGTCCTCGATCAGGCTGCGGTGCTCGCTCGCGAGGCCGGCGTGGTGGAACGCCGACCCCTGCTGGACCGCGTCGGCGAGGTCCTCGGAGGTGTCGGTGTCTGAGACGCCGCGGATCTCGTCGGCCAGCTCGCGGAGGCGGTCGCGCTCGTCGCCGGTGAGCCGCGGGCCCGTCACGTCGGTGAGCTTGCGGGCCGACGACTCGGCGTTGCGCCGGGAGTTGACGAAGACGAGGGAGGAGCCGCCTTGGCCGTCCTCCTCGGTGTCTAAGGCGTCGCCGACCAGCTTCGCGGTCTGGTCCTCGCCGCGCTCGACGGGCACCTCGCGCTGGCTCCCGTCGTCGAAGTTGATCGCGTTGCCGAAGTGGACGCCGGTGTGGAGCTCGATCGGTCGCCAGTCGGACTCGACGAGTTCGGCGTCGAGCCAGTCCGCGATGACGTCGGCGTTGCCGACGGTCGCCGAGAGCGCGACCGTCTGGAGGCCGGGGTTCACCTTGCGGAGCTTCGCGAGGGTCACCTCAAGGGTGGGGCCGCGGTGCGAGTCGTCGACGAGGTGGACCTCGTCGCTGACGACGCAAGTGAGGTCGTCGATCCACGGGGCCCCGTTGCGGATGAGCGAGTCGACTTTCTCCGAGGTGGCGACAATGATGTCGCGGCTGGCGAGCCACTCGCCGTCGGAGTCGTAGTTGCCCGTGGAGACGCCGACGGTGACGTCGAACTCCTCCCAGCGTTCGAATTCGGCTTTCTTCTCGCTTGCGAGCGCGCGCAGCGGAACGATGTACAGCGCCTTGCCGCCGCGCTCGACGGAGGAGAGCATCGCCAGCTCGGCGATAAGCGTCTTGCCGGACGCGGTCGGCACGGCCGCGACGAGGCTTTCGCTGTCGGTGACGCCCGCGTCGACCGCCGCCTCCTGTGGCGGGTACAGCTCCGCGACGCCCTCCGCTTCGAGCGCCTCGCCAACGCCGGCGGGGAGCCCGGAGAGCGAACTCGGTTCCATTACCGGAGTCTGGGCTCCGTCACGATTTAAACCGTCGGAACGGGGCGGTGAGGGCTCCCGAGATGCGTGACCGCGACCGCCGAGAGCGGCGCACCTGAGAGATACTCCGCGGTGGCGCGCGCCTCCGAGTGGCCGATAGGCCACGAGGAGCGCGTGCGAGGGAGTCGCGGTCGCCCACGGCGACCGCGATGAGGCTGGGGAGGCGCGAGGTGCGGTTGCCGTGCGGGGCGGGGCTCGAAGGGGCGGCCGCGAGGCTGGCGCAGGCGATGTAAGCACCACAGCGAGTGAGCGGAGCGAACGAGCGAGGAGCGCAGCGAGCGTGCGCCAGCCTCGTGGGCGGGGCTTCGGAGGTATTCACGCTCAACCCGCGGGTGTCCAGCGATAGATGTTCGACCAGAAACTCGGAGCCGATCACCACGCCACCGGCAAGTACGTAGAAACCCAGATCAGGGAGCGACGCCGACCGTCAGTAGCGTCCCCCACGTCCGGTAGCGGTCGACCATGGCCTCGCGGGTCTCGTAGCCGTCGACCGGGAACTCGGACGCCTCGGGAATCTCGACCTCGCGGTCCGGGATCGCGTCCTGCTCGGCGACGTACAGGCCGGCCTCGCGGAACGCCGCGCGGTACTCCTCGCGCGACCACAGCGTCATCTCGACGGCGATGTTCTCCTGCCACGCGTGGGTCGTCTCGCTCTCCGCGAAGTAGTTGACCGCGCAGTAGAAGGTGCCGCCGGGCTTCAGCACGCGCCGGACCTCTTCGAGCGTGTGAACCGGGTCGGCCGCGTAGTAGAACGCCTCCATCGAGAAGACGTGGTCGAACGAATCGTCGGCGAAGGGGAGCTCGTCGAAGTCCCCGACGAGGTAGCCGACCGCGTCGTCGTCGGTGTACCCGCGGGCGTTGCGGGCCATCTCCGGCGCGCCGTCGAGGCCGTAGCCGCGGCCGATCCCCCGCTCGCGGAGCGCGCGGAGCGCGTAGCCGGATCCGGTGCCCAGGTCGAGGACGGCGTCGCCCTCCTCGGCCGGCATGCGCGCGAGGACGTGTTTCGCGGTGTGCCAGTGTCTGTCCTCCATCCCGCGGTCCTTCCCGGTCGCCGCCCACTCGTCGAACTCCTCGCGAACGCTCATACCGACCGAACGTGGAGAGCGGTGAAAAACGGCGGTGTTTTACCGGCTCCCGTCCCGGTCGCGGGTATGAAGCGACCGCGGTCGCTCCGTCGACCGAACTTCCGCCTTGCGGACTCCGCCCAGCAGGCGGTCGGGGGGTTCCTCCTCGCCGGCCCGTTCGTGGTCACCGAGGAGGTGTGGGTGCTGGCCGCGGGAATGAATTGGATCCAAGGCGCGCTGGTCGCCGGTATCGTCGCCCTGATCGGCTACGCGGCGCTGTATCGGGCCGACACCGACAGGGACCCGGAATCGGAGCAGGACATCGCCGGGATTCCGGTGCGGTTCCTCTCGCTGATGACCGTCGCGTTCGGCTCCGTCCTCGTGCTCGCGGTGCTGTTCGACGCGCCGGACACGTTCCTGATCGAACAGGGCGTGGTCGGGCGAGAGCTGTGGGCGACGACGTTCAAAGCGGTCTCCGTCGGCGCGGTGTTCAGCGTCGTCGGCGCGGCGACCGCCGACAGCGTGTTCTGACTGGGCGCGGCGTGGGGGCGCAGCCGCCGTCGCGCCGCCGTCCCCGACCGCACTCACACTACGACAGAGACGACCGCGAAGAGGATCAGCACGCCGGCGATGTCACAGAGGTTTGTCACCACGGGGATCGTCGTGTCGTCCGGGTTGAGCCCGACGCGGTACGAGACCTCGACGGCAGCGACGCTGGCGACGACGACGAGGACCGCGAGACAGAGGCCGGAGACCAGCGAGATCAGCAGCACCCGGCCGAGGGCGAGCGACCCGCCGAGCGCGAGCCCGATCGCCCACGCAGCGATCCCCACGGCGCCGAAGACGGTCGCCGCGAGCCCGAACACCGCCCCCGCGTTCGCCCGGAGGGCCGGGTTCGACGGGCTGAGTTCGTAGGTCCCCAGGTACAGCTGGGTCGTGAGCCGCGAGCAGGTGATCGACGCGAGGTTGCCGGCCGTTCCGATCTGGACGGGCACCAAGACGAGCAGCGCCGGGTACTGAAGCAGGACCGCCTCGTACGTCTCCAGCACGGTCCCGGAGACGATCTGGAGCACCGACAGCGCGGCGAGCAGGGGGATCATCGTCCGAACGATCCGGCGGACCGACCACTCGTCGACCGCGCTCGGTGCGGAGTCGGTCACGACACCGCCCCCACGGCGGCGACGCCGATCAAGAGGAAGAACACGCCGAACACGTCGCCGAGCGTCGTCACCACCGGCCCGATGACGTTGTCGGGGTCGAGCCCGCGGCGGTAGCCGAGGAAGATGACCGCGATGAGCACCGTGATCATGAGCACGGCGGAGAGGAAGCCGGCGACGACCATCACGCCGACCAGCTGGAAGAGTCTCCCGCCGTCGCCGAACAGGACGAGCGTCGCGTAGGTGACGACCGCGATGAACACGGAGACGGTCATCCCGTTCAGGAAGGAGGCGACGACCGCGTTCGTGAGCCGTCGGTCGAGCCGGAATCGCGGTTCGATGATCCCCTGGTGGAGCCCGGTTGAGAGCCGCGCGCCGAGCGAGCCGTACACCCCGCCGCGGGTGGCGAGGAACGCCGGGAGCAACAGGAGGAGCCCGGGGACCTCCGCGATGTTCGCGCGCATCGTCTCGGAGGCGAGGATCGTCCCCGCAAACAGCCCCGCGATGAGGCTGACCGATATCACCGGGAGGGCCTGCCGGTAGACGTCGCGCGCCGAGTCGTGACCGGGCATCGGACGCACTGACGGCGGGCGGGGCAAAAAAACCGACCGGCGGCCGCGCGGCCGTCGCGATCTCCAGTCGAAACGAAGGGGGCAGAGGGCCGCCGGGCGACGAGCGGCGGGGGGAACGCGGGGGGAGCGACCCGGCCGCGTCCGCCGGTCTCGGACTGCGCCGGCCCGCACCGTTAAGTCGATCCGGCGAGTGCCGATCGCATGGACTACTCCCTCGCCGTCGAGAACGGGCCGGAAACGATACCGGGCGGGACAGGGCTCCTGCTCGTCCACCCGAGCATCGGCGAGACGGACCGGATCGACACCGACTTCCTGAAGACCGACACGGACGCGTTCCTCGTCGTCTCCACCCGAACGACCGCGCGGGAGGTCGAACAGAAGCTGGAGTACTATGACGTCGACGAGACGAAGGCGACCATCCTCGACACGCTCTCCGTGGAGCGCGGCTACTCCCGCCGCACCGCGGACGACGTCTACTACGTCTCGGCGCCGGACGACCTCGACGGCGTGGTCGACCGCGTCGAGCGGTTCCTCACCGAGAACGAGGGGAAGCGCCGGGTCTCCGTCGACTCGCTCACCGAGATGGCCTACTACGCTGACGACGACGCGGTGTACGAGGCCGCCGCCGAGATCCTCGACCTCCTCGACGAGCACAACGCGGTCGGGATCTTCCACCTCTCCGAGGAGGTCCACGAGGTCGCGACGCTCGACCGGTTCCGAGAGCTGTTCGACGGCGTCATCGACCTCGACGGCGAGGGCACCGTCATCGTCGACGTCTGAGCACGGGAGTCGCCGCGACCGGGCTGCCCGTCACTCCTCGTCGTCGACGAGCGCCGCGAACGTCTTCTCCGCCCACGCAACCGCGTAGGGCGCGCCCCGGTCCCTGTAGGCGGTCGTGTCGAGCGCCCCGTACGGCGCCGGGAGGTCGAGGCCGTGTTTCACCGCCGAGCAGGCGTACTCCGTCGCGCTCGGGAACTCCGTGTCGCCACGCGCGACCTCGCCGGAGAGATCGTCGAGCCGGCCGGAGAGCCGCTCGCCAGCGTCGGCCCAGGCGTCGTACAGGCGGGGGTGCTCCGACTCCCACGACGCGAACGCGTCGCGGGTGTGGAGCCCAACCCACGCGTCGAACAGGGCGTTCGCGACCTGAAAGACGTCGGTCGGGCCGAAAACCGTCGTCGACGCCCCCGTCTCCGGGTCGGGGCGGCGGATCGCCGCGTCGAGGTCGCGGTAGCGCTCGCCGAAGAACGGAAGGAACGTCTCGGGGAGGCCGGTCGAGTCCCCGCCGCTCACCGCGCCCGGAGCCGGGTCGCAGTCGATCTGGACCAAGCGCTCGGCGACGAGGAACGCGAGGAAGTCTTCGGGTGTCCCCTCCGCGCGCCGCTTGACGAGGACGGCGGGCGGGTCGGTCTGCGTGGTCCTGACGACGGTCCCGTCGCCGGGGAGGCCGACGGTGAACGCCTGGCCGGCGTGTTTGCCGAGCAGGTCCGGCACCGCTTCGGGGAGCCACTCGGCGGGGTACGACGCGGGGTCGAGCGCGTCGACGAAGAGGCCGAGATCTTCCGCGGCGGCGGGCGGGAGCGTCTCGAAGTCGGACTCGACGTCAAGCACGGGCGAGCCGGGCGCGTAGCGGTCGCGGACCGCGGCGAGGTCGTCGTCGAGCGGCCGTGAGGAGAACATCAGCCGAGGACGTACGAGAGGATGATGAGCGCCGAGAGGACGGCCGAGATGCCGACCGTGCCAACCACGATCTGGGTCGATTTGGACATGCGAGATATTGCGTCCGCCGTTCGTTAAAATCATCCGGTCGGCGCCAACCGTGCGGCGATTTTATGAAGTCGGACGAGAGTACGCACGTATGCGAGTTCGCGACGCGGTCGAGGCCGACGCCGCGGCCATCGGGTCGATGACGGACCGACCCCGCGGCGTCGTCCAGAACATGATCCACGACCGGTCGGTTCGCGTCGCGGTGACGGACGACGCCGCGTCGGAGCCCGACGAAGGGGCCTCGCCGTCGAACCGGAACAGCGACGGTGACGAGGGGGACGACGACGGCGGCGACGACACGCCGATCGACGCGGTCGACGGATTCGTCGCGTTCGACGTGCGCGACGGGACGGTCCACGTGACGAACTTCGAGGGCACCGCGGGTGCGGTCGAGCGACTGTTCGAGGAGCCGATCGGTTTCGCGAAACGAGAGGGCATGGCTGTCGAGGCCATCGTCCCGGCCGACGGGGTCGGCCAAGACGTGGTCGACGCGGTCGGCTTCGAGGCGGCGGGCTCCGGGCCGCGGATCGAGGGGTCGGCGACGACGCGGTACCGGTTCGATCCTGAAGAGAGCGCCTGAATATCGGAGCCGGTCAGGCTCCGAGCTCGGTGGGCCGTCGGAGTGCTCGGGCGAAGGTGCGGGTCAGGCTCCCCCGAGGAGTACAAGCGATTCGAATTCGTGCGCCTATCGCAGCCGCGTCGCTCAGTCGAAGCGGTCTTGAACGATTTCGAGCGCCTCTTCGCGGTCGTCCCAGTCGACGAACACCGCGACGGAGGTGGCGCTCGTGATCAGGTCGATGATGTTGATCCCGGCGTCCGCGATGGGCGCGATGATGTCCTGGATGACGCCCGACTGGTTGGGGAGCTCGCCGCCCGTGACGCGGATCACCGCGATGGGATCGGCGACGGTGACGGAGGAGAGCGCCTCGTCGGTGACGACTGCCTCGTGGAGCAGCGCCTCGGCGGTCTCGGCGACGTCGACATCGACGTAGAAGGTGACCGAGTCCATCCCGGAGGCGACCGCGTCGATGTTGATCTCCTCGGCGCGGAGCGCGCTCGCCAGCTCCGAGAGGATTCCGGGGCGGTTGCGGATCGCCCGTCCGGCGATGGTGAGACACGCGAGCGGCTCCTCGCGCATGTCGATCAGGCTCTCGAACTCGCCTTCGATCCGGGTCCCGCCGCGGAGGAGGTCCCCGTGCTGGTAGTGGACGACCCGGACCGCGAGCCCCTCGTCCTTGTACGAGAGCGCGGACGGCGCGACCACCTCGGCGCCGCGGAACGAGAGGTTCCGCAGCTCGTCGACGGTGATCTCGCCCACGTTGCGCGCGCCTTCGACAACGCGGGGGTCGCCGGTCATCACGCCCTCCACGTCGGTGACGATCACGACCTCGTCCGCGTCCATGTAGTTGCCGAGCATGACGGCGGTCGTGTCCGACCCGCCCCGGCCGAGCGTGGTGACGTTCCCCTCGTGATCCTCGGCGAGGAACCCGGTGATGATCGGGACGACCCCGTCCATGTCGGCCGCGATCTCCCGCGCCCGTCGCTTCGTCTCCGCGACGTCGACCTCGCCGAGCTCGTCGGTGACGACCGGCCAGTCCGGGTGGCCGGGTTCGAGGAAGACCGCGTCGACATCGCGGACGGACAGCGCGGCCTTGAGCATGCGGACGCTGGTGCGCTCGCCCATCGAGACGATCTCCGCGCGGTCGGCGTCGTCCGTCTCGAAGGTGATGTCGTCGAGGAGGTCGTCCGTGGTCGAGCCCATCGCGCTCGCGACGACCGCGATCTCGTGGCCGGCCGCGACTGCGCTCGCCACGGAGTCGGCCGCGCGCTCGATCCGGTCGCCGCTGCCGAGACTCGTCCCCCCGAACTTCGCGACTACGCGCATGCGGCTCCCTCGCGGTGGGTCCGAGGCGGTCGGGTACCGGCGGGCGGTCGACCTCGCGCGGTCGGAACGGCACGGCCCGGATCGGGACCGGAGTTCCGGCCCGGTCGGCGAGAGCGATCGGTAAACATGCGACCCCGTAGCGGAGGAAGCCGGATAACAGTATCTTCTTCGACAAGGGT
The DNA here is from genome assembly GCF_041379815.1 of Halorubrum miltondacostae. NCBI lineage: Archaea > Methanobacteriati > Methanobacteriota > Halobacteria > Halobacteriales > Haloferacaceae > Halorubrum > Halorubrum miltondacostae. The sequence continues at coordinate 24,344 of NZ_JBEDNY010000007.1, read as the reverse complement.
CGCCCGAAGTATCGAATCGCCCGATATGGCGGGGTTCCGGCGGCGAGACTGCGACGATCGATCACCGGAGTCGACGACTGGAGACACAGCGGGCAAAAGCGGCGCAGCGTTCGTCTCCCGGAGCAACGCTCGGCTCACGGACCGGTGTCCGGCTCGCGGAACGGGAATGACAGCGTTACTCGTCTTGGATGCCCCACGCGTCGGGCATCTCGATGACGTACCGGCCGTCCTCTTGGAGGGAGATGATATACTCCTGTCTGTCGTACAGCTCCATCAGGTTGAGCTCGTACTGCCCCGGACTGACGATTCGGATGCTCTCGAACTGGTCGTTGAGCTCGTCGCGGAGGGCGTCGATCCCCGGCTGTGGTTCCGCCTCGGCCGGCGGCGTCTCGGTGGATTCGACGTCTCGGCTCGCGCGGTCGAGCTCGTCCGGCGAGACGACCTCGGAGCGCGCGCTCGCCTGCGCGGTGTCCTCATCGCTTCGGTCCGCGATCTGCTCGGTGCCGTCGGATTCGGCGGCGTCGGCGTTCGCTTCAGGGTCGGTCGGCGTCGCGTCCGCGGGGTCGCTCGACCGTCGCTCGGCGTCGGCGTCGTCCGCGGTCGGCGCGGAGGCCTCGTCGGGGGTCGGTCGCGACCCGTCGGCCGGGTCAGCGGGAGATCCGGACGCCTCGCCGGGTGATCCGGACGAGTCTGCGGCGGATCCGGTCTGGTTGGCGGCGGGTTCGGTCTGCCCGGTGGGCGCGTCGTCGGTCGCGCCGGCAGGCTTGAACTGGAACTTGTTCCCGCCGCAGTCGGGACAACCCGACAGCATCTCCTTGGAGCCGTCGGGGAACGTCCGCCCGCAGGAGGTACACTGGTGGGGCATCTACTTGCGGGAGACGAGTGTGCTGATGAGGTTCTCGTCTTTGTGGAGTGTCTCGATCCGGTTCGCCGGGCCGATCACCGTGAGCTTCTGGGTCGACTCGCGGCCCATCAGCTTGTCGAGGAAGCTCTGGTCGCCCGCCTCGGCCTTGGGGTACGTCTCGATCTCGATGCCGGTGAAGTCGTCGGGGCTGATCTCGGTCATCGTCACCTCGATGAGCTTCGACTCCTCGTCCGGGGAGAGCCCCTCTTCGAGGATGACGATGTTGCCCTCGCGGACGCCGTCGAGGATGAGTCGGATCTTCTCCATGCCCGTGAGCCCCTCCATCCGCGCGCCGCTTATCATGTCGATCCGGACACCGTCGTCGCCGTCGTCCGGGTCGTCCGCGGCGTCGACGTTGGCTTTCGGGCCGGCCATTAGCCGAAGTACTCCGCTATCTTGGTGTACACTTCGTCCATGTTGTCACCCTCCAGCGCCGACAGCGGAATCGTCTCGTGTTGCGGGAAGGCGTTCGCGATCTGCTGGACATCCGACCCCTCCAGGTCCGTCTTGTTCGCGAGGATGAGCGCGGGGAGGTCTTGCGACTCGATGATCCCGATCAACATCGTGTTCACCTGCGTGAACGGGTCCGTCGTCGAGTCGAGCACGTAGATGACGCCGTCGACGTCCTCGCGGAGCCAGTGCATCGCCTCCGCGACGCCCTCGGTCGCCTCGCGCGACCGGCGGACGGCGTCGTCCTTCTCCATGTCGTGGTCCAAGAACTCCTTGTAGTCGACCTTCGTCGTCACGCCGGGCGTGTCGACGATGTCGATGGTGACCTTGCGCCCGTTGCGCTCGATCTCGACGTCCTCCTTCCGGCGGGCCCGGCGAGTCTCGTGCGGGATGTGGCTCTCGGGCCCGACGGCGTCACCCGTCCAGTCGCGTGCGATCCGGTTTGCGAGGGTCGTTTTACCGGCGTTCGGCGGTCCGTAGATCCCGATCCGCTTGGGCTCGTCGGCCGCGAACAGGCCGTCCGTGACCCGCGATATGCTGTCTCTGAGATTCGTGAGCAGTCCCATCCTGACCTCCAGTCCGTGTGTGGTTACCCGAACACCGCGGTGGTTTCGCGACGCCGTTTGATCCGAGCGCTCGACGCCCGTTCGGGGAATTACGGTAGAGTGTTCGCCGCTCTCACTTAAGAACTGCGTCAGACATCCCCGATCCGGAGCGTCGGCGCCGGACGAACCCGAAATCCGGTGTCGGGGGAGCCCTCCAGAGAATGTGAGTGCGTGATCGCGGGCGGGGAAGGCGAGGTGATCGTGGGCGGGGAAGGCGAGGTGATCGCAACCGACCGGAGGTCATGCTCGCCGCGCGCGTTAGTCGCCAAGAGAAAATACCGAGGTTGGTGGCCGACGGTGTCCCGGAGACGAACGGAAGGAGGAGGTCCGGCGTCGGGACATCAATGATAGCTGTTAACGAGGGTGAGAGAATGTAACCGGTCGGAGAAGGGCGAGGAGCAACCGTATTATGTGTCTCACACGCGGAGAGTCCGTATGAGCGAACCAGAGGGGGAACCGGCGAGCGAATCCGTCGATTCTCCGGCGAGCGACGCCGACGCCGGCGAGGATGACTCCGGCGAGTCCAGTGGTTCTGGCGAGTCCAGTGGTTCCGGCGGTGCCGAGGGGACCGACAGTTCCGGCGGAGGGGCGGTGTCTTCGAAGGACACCAAGGCGGTCATCATGGAGGCGACGTTCCGGGCGCTGCGCAAACACGGGTACAAGGACCTCCGGATGCGGGACATCGGCGAGGAGATGGACCTCACGCGGCAGGTGATCCACTACCACTTCGACGGGAAGTACGACCTCATGTCCTCGTTCCTCGAACACATCATCGACCAGTACGAGGGCAGCGTGGTCGTCGAGAGCGATGCGGACCCGCGGACCGAGCTCCGCGCCCGGATCGACCAGTGCCTGTTCGGCCCCGAGTTCGAGGAGTTCAGCCACTGGGACCGGATGAAGGTGTACCACGAACTGTACACGCAGGCGCAGAACGACGAGCAGCACCGAGAGGTGTTCAACGAGTACTACGACCACGTCCGCGGAAGCATCGTCGAGGTCGTCGAGGAGGGCATCGAGGAGGGCGTCTTCCGCGACGTGGACGCCGAGCGCACGGGCCAGCTGGTGACCGACGTGATCCACGCCGCCCGGGGACGGCGGATCTCGCTCGGTCACGAGGACGCCCCCGAAGAGGCGCGGGAGGCGATCGACGAGTTCGTTCTGGAGTCGCTCGAACGGACCGAGTAGGTCGGCCGGCGCGAGGTGTGGGAAGAGGTCGGCCGACTGCGCGATGAGTCCGGACAACGTCTGCTCGGTTCTCGTTACTCGGCTCGGGTTCGAGGGTCAACCTCGCGTGCCACGACGTCCAGTAGTGCGGAGACTCCCCTCGACAGCCGTTGAGCGGTCGAGGACGGTGACGCCATCCCGAGTCTTTTCGCCGATGGCTGGACTGCCCGTTCCGGGGATATCGGTGTCGTCGGTATCATTTGTCCCTGCCGTCCTCACGGAGGATCCGTTTCTACCGTGGGTCGGTTGTAGCCCCCCACCCCTTCGTTTCAACTGGAACGGCCGATACGGTCCGGAGGGTATGATGAGCGGCCGGGGTCGATGTCGTCTCGATCCGTTCCCAAACAAATATTCGTTTTGGCTCAACTATAAAATAACTCTAATAGCTATAATATAATCTGAGAGGGATTGTCGAGGGTACTATTCTAAATATTATATAATAAAACCACCGCTATACAATTACGCCTCACGACCCCCACCCCACCCAATCGACGTTCCACCCGAAACGAAGGGGTGTGGGGGTTCCCCTTGATTTCACGTCGAAACGACGGGAACGGTCACTGGGCAAGGCCGACGAGCCGTGACCTGTGAACGGAAGTACCAATTTGATTACGTTGACTCAGGTGAAGACAGTACGCGTGTCGGGGTGTTCGAGCGAACGACAGTAGGCGTCCTGGACCCGAACGACCGGATACCAATCTCGAGGCGCTTCGAACCGGCCCGGTAGCGCGCCCATAATATCAATTTTCCGACCAGAAAATACAATCTATTGCTCGGTATAAATTGGGTCTAGTCCGCCTCGACTGTGGTGGAGAGGGGGTCGTTTCAACTCCAGAGAGGAACACTTTTGTACCGTCTCTTCATCTGGTTCGACTGTATCAACTGGACGCGGTCGGTATCCATCCCGACCGCAAGTCCGCATTTCGGGCTGGAGACGGCGTCTGAAGCGTCTTACCCGGCCGTCTCCACCCGAAACGGAGGGGTTCACATGGACGAAGGCGACAACACACCGCGGGCCGACGGCGGCATCGACCCGGAGGACGGCGACGACTCGGAGCCCAGTAGCGACTCCGAGGAGGCCGCGTCGACCGAGGATTCGGCTCGCGACGCCGACGACTCCGCGGCCGAAGCCGAGGGGGCAGAGGTCGCCGGCTCCGACGCGAAGGAGTTCGACCCCGACGTTCCGATCCGGACGGACCCCGACTCGGATCTCGACGGCGACACGGACTCCGGTATCGGCTCCCCGGAGGCGAACCCGTCCGGTTCGGGCGTCGACCTCGGCGAATCCGGGACCGACGAGAACTCGCCGTCGAGCGACGGGGACTCGTTGTCGACCGATGCCGGGTCCGAGACGGCGGGACTCGACAACGGCGGCCGCGACCGGTCGTCGCCGGACGTCGACTTCGACGGCGTCGTCCTCGACGACGGCGACGACAACCATGGCCTGTTCGACGACCTCCTCTCCGGCGAGCCAATCTTCGAGAACAAGGAGGTCCTGCGGCCCTCCTACACTCCGCACGAGCTCCCCCACCGCAACGACCAGATCAACCGGATGGCCACCATCCTTGTCTCCGCGCTGCGCGGCGAGACTCCCTCCAACATCCTCATCTACGGGAAGACGGGGACGGGCAAGACGGCCTCGGCGAAGTTCGTCTCCCAAGAGCTCGAATCCACCTCGCAGAAGTACGACGTCCCCTGCGAGGTCGAGTATATCAACTGCGAGGTGACAGACACCCAGTACCGCGTCCTCGCCCAGCTCGCGAACACGTTCATCGAGGAGAACCAAGCGGTGATCGCCGACCACTTGGAGCGCCTCGAAGGCCTCCGCGCCGACGCGACGGACGCCGAGGCGGCCGGTCGCGACGCGGCCGCCGTCCTCGCCGACACGGAGTTCGACTCGGTCGACGACCTCGACGACCGCATCGAGTCGCTGGAGGACGATGCCGACGAGATGGAGGAGGTCCCGATGACGGGGTGGCCGACCGACCGCGTCTACTCGACGTTCTTCGAGGCGGTCGACTACCACGAGCGCGTGGTCGTGATCATGCTCGACGAGATCGACAAGCTCGTCGAGAAGAGCGGCGACGATACCCTGTATAACCTCTCACGGATGAACTCCGAGCTCGACCGCTCGCGCATCTCCATCATGGGGATCTCGAACGACCTGAAGTTCACCGACTTCCTCGACCCCCGCGTCAAGTCGAGCCTCGGCGAGGAGGAGATTGTCTTCCCGCCATATGACGCCAATCAGCTCCGCGACATCCTCCAGCACCGCGCCGACACCGCATTCAAGCCCGACGCCCTCACCGACGACGTGATCCCCCTCTGCGCGGCGTTCGCGGCGCAGGAGCACGGCGACGCGCGACGCGCGCTCGACCTCCTCCGGACGGCGGGCGAGCTCGCGGAGCGCTCCCAGGCCGAGATCGTCGCGGAGAAGCACGTCCGGCAGGCCCAGGACAAGATCGAACTCGATCGCGTCGTCGAGGTCGTCCGGACCCTCCCGACCCAGAGCAAGATCGTCTTGTTCGCCGTGATCCTCTTAGAGAAGAACGGCGTCCACAATATCAACACCGGCGAGGTGTTCAACATCTACAAGCGGCTCTGCGAGGAGATCGACGCCGACGTCCTGACCCAGCGACGCGTCACCGACCTCATCAGCGAGCTCGACATGCTCGGGATCGTCAACGCCGTGGTCGTCTCCAAGGGTCGCTACGGGCGCACGAAGGAGATGGGCCTCTCGGTTCCGGTCGAGGAGACCGAGGCGGTCCTCCTGTCGGACTCGCGGCTCGGCGACATCGAGAACGCGCAGCCGTTCGTCCAGGCGCGGTTCGACAACTGACGCCGCGTCGATCCCGGTATCTCCGACGCCGCCGCGCTTCGACTCTCGTTACGCCGCGGCGTCCGCTACTCCGGAGACCGACGGCGCCGGCGGGAGACTGTTCCCGACCGTCCGCGCGATCGCCTCATTCAACTCCACCTGTCCGGTCGCTATCAGGCGAATGTACCCGAGGTACGGGACTCGGACCCGCGCCACGCCCCGCACCCACTCGGCCCTGACCGGCGGCGAGAGGCCGCTGGCCTGGTCGTAGGCCTCGTTGTTGTCGCCGAGCGTGACGAACCCGTCGTGTGGCGCCGGGCAGTGAGCGAGCGACCCGCAGTCGACCGCGTTGTGATACCGCTCGTCGGCGCGGTCGTACCAGTTTTCGCCCTCGCTCACGCGGAACATCGCGCGGTGGATGATCGGTGATCCGGACCGCCCCGGCGGGGCGTATATCACCACCGAGCCGTAGGCCCCGAACGTTCGATAGTCGGCGGCCTCGCCCGCCTCGTGCGTGACGACACCGACGTCGTTGTCGGCCGCGTCGGGCGCGAACTGCCCGGGCTCGGTGACGAACACCAGGTCCCCGACCTGCATGTTCGGCTCCATACTCCCGGACTCGACGGCGACCATCGGCGGCCACACGCCGCTAACCCCGAACAGGAGCAGCCCCACGAGGAGGACCACGCCGACGCTCGTCAGCATCTCCCGGATCCACATCAGCGCGCCCTCCCGGTCGTGACGGAACCGGTACAGGAGCGACCCCTCGCTGTCGCTCTCCGGCGTTTCGTGGGGTACGGACTGGTGCTCACCTCCGGTGTCTTCCGCAGCTGTAGCCGGAGTATCGACCGAATCCGCCGAGACTCCGTCGCCGGCGACGGACGCGTCTCCCACTTCGTTCTCCTCCGGCTCCGACTCCGGTTCCGGTTCGGTGCCCGGTCCGCTCGGCTCCCCGTCTCCGACGTCCCTTCTCCCGGGCGACTCGGGACTGTTCTCGTTGTCTCCGTGCGCCCGGTTGACAGTCTTGTCGCCCCCGTGCGCCCGGTCGACGGTCTTGTCGGGCGACCGCTCGCGATCCTCATCGGGCGCTCGTTCGGGCTCTCCGTCGAACGGATCGTCGGCCGCCTCGTCCGGGTTCTCCCCGGAATCAGTCTCCTCGCCTTCGTCTCGACCGGCCGACCCACCGGAGTCCGTCGGCCGATCCCCTTCGTCCATTACACCGGCCTTGTCGGGTTTCGCTGATAAGCTTCCGGGTCCGGCCGCACGGCGACGCCCTCAGGCCAGAAAAAGCGAGTCCCCCAATCGCCCCGCGCCGTCCGGAACGGTTTTGCCGGCTACTCCCCTTTCGGGTAGCGTGCCGCTGGAGTCGAACGCCCGGATCGCGAAGGCCCTCGCCCAGCGCGGCTACAACGCCGAGCGCGAGGCAGTCACCCTGCTCGCGGGCGCGGCGGACCCGGCCGCGGCGGTCGCGGCCGCGGTCGACCACGCCCCGGACGACGCGCTCCGGATCACGGCCGACCACGTCCGCGACGCGATTGCCGACACCGACAGATCGGGCGTTGCTCCCGACGAGACCGGAGAATCTCCAGTTGAAACGAAGGGGTCCGGGGCCGAAGACGCGGCGCGTGTCGAACCGGCTTCCGACCCGACGACCGACACCGGGGCGGCCGCCGCCGCGGACGCGGCGACCGCCGACACATCCGCGACCGGTGGTTCCGCTGTCGACACTACTGCTCGCGACACTCCCACTGTCGACCCCGCGGAGACGCCGGACACCGAGCGATCCCGCGATCCCGACCTCCGCGATCTGTCGGTCGGCAACGACATGACCGGTCACAGCACCGGGACCGGCGAGTACAGCGACTTCGTCACGACGTTCCGGGACCGCTACGAGCGACTCTCGAAGATCCTCCGCGGCCGCGTCAACCACCGGCCGGCCGAGGCGATCGCGAACATGCCCGGCGGCAGCGACGCCGCGATGATCGGCCTCGTCAACGACGTGCGCTCCACGAAGTCCGGCCACTGGCTGGTCGAACTGGAGGACACGACCGGAACCTTCCCGGCCCTCGTGATGAAGGACAAGGGGCTCGCCGACGTCGTCGACGAGATCCTGTTGGACGAGTGCGTCGCGGTCGAGGGGACCCTCGCCGACGACGCCGGGATCCTCTTCGCCGACTCGCTCCACTTCCCGGACGTCCCCCGGACGCACGACCCCGGCGGGGCCGACCGCCACGTTCAGGCCGCGCTGATCTCCGACGTCCACGTCGGCAGCGACGAGTTCATGGCCGACGCGTGGCACGAGTTCACGGACTGGCTCCATACGCCCGAGGCCGACCCCGTCGAGTACCTGCTGCTCGCGGGCGACATGGTCGAGGGCGTCGGCGTCTACCCGAATCAGGACGACGAGCTGGACATCGTCGACATCTACGAGCAGTACGAGGTCTTCGCCGAACACCTCAAGGAGGTGCCGGCGGACACCGAGATTGTGATGATCCCGGGCAACCACGACGCGGTCCGGCTCGCGGAGCCGCAGCCCGGGTTCAACGACGAGATCCGCGAGATCATGGACGTCCACGACGCGCGGATCGTCTCGAACCCGGCGACGGTCTCCGTCGAGGGCGTCGAGGTGCTGATGTATCACGGCGTCTCGCTCGACGAGGTGATCGCGGAGCTCCCCGAAGAGAAGGCGAGCTACGACGAGCCGCACAAGGCGATGTACCAGTTGCTGAAGAAGCGCCACGTCGCGCCGCAGTTCGGCGGGCACACCCGCGTCGCGCCCGAGGAGCGCGACTACCTCGTCATCGAGGACGTGCCCGACGTGTTCCACACCGGCCACGTCCACAAGCTCGGCTGGGGGAAGTATCACAACGTGCTCGCGGTCAACTCCGGCTGCTGGCAGGCCCAGACCGACTTCCAGCAGTCCGTCAACATCGACCCTGACGCCGGCTACGCGCCGATCCTCGACCTCGATACGCTCGACATGACCGTCCGGAAGTTCTCGTGAGCCGACCCGGAACGAACGAGCCCTTCCGACGCTATCGACCGATCTCGACCCGACCGCTCGTCGCGTCGTTGAGCCGCTCGCGGAGCGCCTCGACCTCCGCGACCGGCACCCGGAGGTCGAAGCGGACGCGCTCGCCGTAGTCGGCGTCGAACTCGACACCCGTCGACTCGATCACCCCGCGGACCGTCCCCGAGTCGTCGTACTCGGTCTCGACGACGAGCGTCCGGTGCGGACGCTCCTCGGTCACTCCCGCCGCGTCGACGCCGTCCTTCACGGCGCGCGAGTACGCGCGAGCGAGCCCCCCGACGCCGAGGTTCGTCCCTCCGTAGTACCGGGTCACCACCGCGACGACGTTCCGGACCTCGCGCTGCTGGAGCACGTTCAGCGCCGGCTTCCCGGCGGAGCCGGTCGGCTCGCCGTCGTCGGAGGAGTACTCCCTGAGCATCGGCTCCGACCCCGGCGCTCGCTCTGTGGGTTCGCCCGCCGGGACCCGGTACGCGGGCACGTTGTGTGTCGCGTCGGCGTACTCGCTCCCGACTGCCTCGACGAACGACTCGGCCCCCTCGACCGTGTCGACGGGCGCGACGTGGCCGAGGAACTCCGACCCCTGGACCTCGAACCGCGCGGTCGCGCGCTCGGCCACGGTCCGGTACGCGTCGCTCACGGCGTCCGGTCCTCCGGGTCGGGCTCTTCCTCGCGTCGGCGGTCGACGACGACGCTCGTCGGCGGCGCGAGCCGGAACAGTGCGAGGTAGCCGGCGAATCCGACGACCTCGACGATCGCCGCGACGACCGCGAGCGGCTCCGCCGCGAGCGCCGCCGCCGCGCCCGTCCCGTGCCACACGAGGAACCCGCCGAGGAACGTCCCCAGCGTCCCCGCGCCGAGCGCGTAGAGCCGGCGGTACTCGCCGGCCCGCAGCGTCGCGACCGCGACGGTTACAGCGAGCGCGCTCCCGGCGACGAACAGGTACGGGCGGGCGTCCGGGGGCGAGCCGAGCCGCGGCCACGCCCACAGGAGGTGGACCGCCGCGGCGACGACCGTGGCCTGGACGGCGACCCACTGGAGGAGGCGCTTTCTCGCGGTGTCGCGGCCGGCGGTCCCCTCGCCTCGACTCGGGTCCGCCCCGCCCGGCTCGGTGTCAGCGCTCATCGAGGCCTCACTCCCACGGATGGTTTCCGCGTGCGTCCGGCCACAGCGGGTACCAGTACGACTCGTCGTCCTCTAGACCGAGTTCGCCGTCGAGGACCGACTGGAGCTTGAACTCGACCTGCTGGCTCCGGTCGTCCGTCCCCCGCGGCGCGAACGGGTAGTACGCCCCGCGCCGGAACGAGTAGATCCAGTACGCCGGGCCGTCGTCGTTCTCGAAGCCGAACACGGCCGCGAGCAGCCGCGAGCCGAACCCCTCCTCGATGAACTGGTCGGCCGCGAAGTGGACGCTCGTCACCAGGTCCTCGGGGTCGTCGTCCTCAAGGACGAACCACTGGTAGCCGTGGTCGTCCTCGTACCGGTGGAAGCCGGTACCGGTGTCGATCTCGCCGGCCTCTAGGATGGCCTCGACGGTCTCGACCGCCTCGTCGAAGCGGGTGCTGTCGACGCCAGAGAAGCAGAGCGCGGCCTCGCCGCAGTGGTCGTAGCCGAGGTCCGCCTCCATCGTCATGTAGGCGGTCGACATCCCGAAGAGGTCCTCGGGGTCCGCCTCGCGGGTCGCGTCGGTCTCGGCGCTGGTCCCGAGCACGGCCCGTATCGTGTCGAAGATGCCCATCTGTCTCCTGTCTACGTGCGGCGGGGTTTAGGGCGTTTCTCTCGACTCCGCGCGCTCCGCGCCGCACCGTCCCGCGGGCTCACGCCGCGTCGTCGACGCGATCAAGGTACGTCAACACGCCGCGAGCGTTCAGGCTCGTGTTTGCTCGCGCCCGCTCGGGGTTCCAGTAGTCGATGTCGCGGCTCACCGCCTCGAAGTGCTCGGCGACCGCCTCGTCGTCGCCGAGTTCGGCGCGCTTCTCCCGGACGCGCTCGACCCACTCGACGTACGCCCGCTTCGCCTCGCCGAGCAGGTCGGCGTCGCAGCGCCGCGGCCCGAAGTGGCCGAAACAGATCGTGTCGGGGTCGAGGTCCTCGATCAGTCGGATGTCGTCGAGGCACTGCTCAAAGTCGAACTGCGGCGGCGGGGTCGTCGGCGTCACGGCGTCGACCTCGGGAACGTAGATCCCCGCGGCGTCGGCGGCGAACACGACGCCCGCGTCGGGGTCGTGGTAGACGGCGTGGTGGGGCGCGTGCCCCGGGGCGTCCCGGACGACGAGCTCGCGGTCGCCCAGGTCGATCCGGTCGCCCTCGCCGACGCCCTCGATCCGGTCGTCGGGCACCGGCTTCGGCTCCGCGTAGTGTTCCCACTGATCGCCGACCGCCGACTTGGTCCCTGCGACCAGCGCCCCGGGGTCGACGAGGTGGCGGACGCCCTTCTCCGGCACCCTGACCGTCGCGTTCGGGTACCGCTCGGCGAGGTAGCCCGCGCCGCCCGCGTGGTCGAGGTGGGCGTGGGTTGGAAGGATCCACGCCAGTTCATCGCGATCGATCCCGATCTCGGCGACGCTCTCGAAGAGCGCCCCGCGGTTCGCCCCCGTCCCGGTGTCGATCACGATCGGTCGCTCGGCGTCGTACACGTAGACCGCGCCGTACTCGTCGGTGTCGAACATGCCGGTGTCGTGGACGTAGAGGTCCTCGACGCCGCGGACCGGTTCGAACTCGCCTGCGCGCATACCGGACGAGGAACCCGGGGCCACTTCTAGCGATCGGTCCGCGGGGCGTCCCGTTCGGCGGCGGCTCGCGCCCTCGTCAGGTCGTCTCGCCGCTCCGGGCGGGCCGAGGCTTATGGTCGTTCCGCCCGAGTGAACGGTATGCGAGTGCTCGTCACCGGTGCGACCGGATTCGTCGGGAGTCGGCTCATCCCGGCACTCCTCTCCCGCGGCCACGATGTGGTCGCGCTCGTCCGCGACGCCGACGGCTACGCGCCTCCCGACGGCGTCACCGTCGTCGAGGGCGACCTCCTGGAACCGGACACGCTGCCGCCGGCGTTCGAACTCGACGGCGAGACCGTCGACGCCGCGTACTACCTCGTCCATTCGATGGACGGCGGCCCCGGGTACGAGGAACGCGACCGGAACTGCGCGACCAACTTCGTCGAGGCCGCCTCCGACGCGGGGATCGGGCGGATCGTCTACCTCGGCGGGCTCGGCGAGGACCGCGAGGAGCTCTCCGAACACCTCCGGTCGCGCCGCGAGGTCGAGCGGATCCTCGGCGACGGCGACCCGGCGCTCACGACGCTCCGGGCCGCGATCATCATCGGCGCCGGCAGCGCGAGCTTCGAGGTGGTCGCCGGCCTCGCGCGGCGGCTCCCCGTGATGATCACCCCGAAGTGGGTCGACACGCTGTGCCAGCCGATCGCGATAGCCGACGTGGTCGCGTACCTCGCCGGCGTCCTCGACGCGCCCGACACCGCGGGCGAGACGTTCGAGATCGGGGGGCCGGAGGTCCTGACCTACGCCGAGATCCTCCGCCGAACCAGGCGACAGCTCGGCGGGGGGCTCCGGATCGTCAGGGTGCCCGTGTTGAGCCCGGAGCTGTCGGCCCGGTGGCTCCGGCTCGTCACCGACGTGAACCCATACCTCGCCCGGTCGCTGGTCGAGGGGCTCCGGAACACAGTGATCGTCGAGGACGACCGGATCCGCGAGTCCGTCCCGATCGAGCGCACTCCGTTCGAGCTTGGGGTCGCCCGCGCCCTGACCGAGTCGCGGAACGCGGAGGCGTCGCGACTGAGCGCGCTGCCCGGGGTATCGCCGTGAGCCGAGAGTACGGCGAGACGTGGGTGTACGAGAGCCTCGTCGGCGGGATCCCGGGGCTCGACGTCCCGCGCACGCTGGCGGTCGCGCTCCAGTTCGCCATCTTCGAGGTCGGCGTGTTGGGCCTCGGCTGGTACTACGGGACGTGGGACGCCGTGATCGCCGGGACCGTCGCCGTCGTCATCGCCGCGATCGGCAGCGTCGAGATGCACCGGCTGGGCGCGAAGAACCGCCTGCTCGGGACCCCGCCCGAACACAAGCGGCTGCTGTTCGGGTCGAGCATCGAGATCGTGTTGGGCGTACTGGCGTTCATCGCCCTCGTGACGTACCTGTTCGCGTGGGACGGCACCCTCATCGACCGGCTGTTCGGCGCGGACCCGCCGATCCCCGTCGTCTACCTCACCTTGCTCGTCCTCTGGGACCTGACGTACCGCATCGGCACCTCGTGGTGGAGCGCCGTCGTCGCGCTGTGGCGCGCGGTCCACGTCGACCTCTCGCCCGACGAGCGGTCGACGGTCCGGCGGCTCGACGCCGAGAACATCGGGTTCTCCGTGATCCAACTGGCGCTCGTCCCGTTCCTCCTCACCGAGCCCGTGCTGCTCGGCGCGGTCGTCGGACACGTCATCGCGGTCGCGCTCGTCTGCGGCGCGGCCATCCTGCTCACCTGAGACGCAACCGCCCGCCCTTCCCGAACGCGACTCGACTTCCGATCGTCTGCCCTCGACAGCGCAGCCGCTATCGGCGTTCGAGAACGGAATTAGAAGGCGCGGCGTCGCCGCGGCCGCGTCACTTCCCCTGGAGCTCTTCGAACTTGTCGAGGAGTGCCTCCGTGGAGTCGCCCGAGTCGTAGGTCAGCGAACCGGAGTACTCGGGGCGCTCCGCGTCGAAGTCCGCGTCGACTTCGCTGGTCTTCTTCTCGCGACGCTCGTGTTCGGCCTCGTCATAGGCACCCATTGACATGGTACGACTACACTTGGCTGTTTCCTGTAATATACTTGTTGGTAAATGTGTCATCAATGATGAATGTTCGGCCCAGTTCACCGGAATCGATTAACCCCGCGACGTGATACCTCACGCCCGTGGCACAACCGCTCCGCTTCAGGCGCTCGTCCGGCCGGTGGACCCCGGATCGGGTCCGCTCGCAGCTCGGTCGCCCCCTCGACGACAATCTCGGGGCGACCGCCGGCGACCCGTGGTTCGCGCCGCCGCCCGGCTACGAGGCACGTCGGTTCGACATGGACGACGGGTCCTTCGCGCTGTTCTGCTGGACCGACGACGACGCCGACCCGCCTGCCGACGCCGGCGGGGGCCCGGCGGGCTACTGGCTAGGCAACACGGAGACGCCGAGCGAGCTCTGGCGGACGGACAAGTACGGGTTCGACGAGGCCCCCTATCCGGTCTCGCGGTGGGCGCAGCGGGAGCTACTCGCCGGGCTCCACGACGACGAGCCGTGGCTGGCCGACTACCCGCACGTCTCGTGGTTCTTCCTCCCCGTGTTCTGTTCGAAGGACGGCGCCGAGACGAGCCGGGCGTTCTTCCGCGACCACGCCGCCGGGTTCCCGGACGCGACCCGCGACGCGGCGACCGGCTTCGTCGAGGAGACGCTCCGGCCGGGGATCCTCGACGACCACCGCGAGGTGATGGCGGGGAAGCTCGGGACGTCCGCCTCGCAGGACCTCGTCCGGATGAGCGCGGCGATAGCCGAGTTCACCGCGGCTCGGATCCTCACGCGGGCGGGCTACGAGATAACGCCGGAGATCGAGGTGACGACGGGCCACTCGCTCGACTTCCGCGCGACGGAGCCCGACACCGGGACCGGCCACCTCGTCGAGGTGACGCGGCCGCAGCCGACCGCCGGTCGCTCCGCGAACGACCCCGTCGCGGCCGTCCGCGACACCGCCGAGACGAAGACCAGCGGACAGCTCGCGGCCCACGCCGGCGGTGTCACGTTGTTCGTCGACTGCTCGTCGTTCCCCGCCGACGAGTGGGCCGCCGTGCGCGAGAACGAACCCGCGGTCCGGCACAAGCCCGCGGTCGTGTACCGCGCCGAGCCGGACGGATCGATCGAGGGCTACCGGAAGGGGTCGGTCCCGGTTGACCTCTCCGGGGTCGTCGACGGCGTTTCGTAGCCGCGTCGCTCCGGGTTCGGGTCTCGAGAAAGGGTATGGATCGCCGGTCGGTTCGCCGTGTCAGAACGAGACCGGCGTCGGTCCGTCCTCCGCGTCGGTGGTCGGGTCGCGGTCCGAGTAGAACCGACGACCGACCCCTCGGTGACAGACGCCCGCCCGGAGCGTGGTGAACACGTCCTCCGGGTCCTCGAACGTCTGCTCGCCGAACCGCTCCAAGACGTCGCCGAGCCGCTCGGACCCGTTCGCGAGCTCTACGGTCGCGTTTCCGTGAGCCGCGATGATCTCCTCAGAGGTGGTCGGGTACTGGTGCCGTTCGAGTCGGTCGTCGACGCCGTTCAAGCGCATCAACAGGTCAGAGCCAGCGATGGTTGTTAATGATTGTCCATGTACGACCTTAGTCGGAGGGGATACCTTATACGACCTTATACGACCCCTGGACTGGCCCCTCGACGGACCGCCGTCGCTTAGTGTCGGGCGGCGCTACCGACGGTCATGCCCCCAAACTCAGCGGATCCGGTCGTCGCCGACCTCCACGCGCACACCGACGTCTCCGACGGCACGCTGACGATCGACGAGGTACCCGCGGCCGCCCGCGAGGCCGGCGTCGACTGGGTCGCCGTCACCGACCACGACCGCGTCCACCCCGGGATCGACGCGCCGGTCGTCGAGCGCGACGGGGTCCGGATCGTCCGCGGAATCGAACTCCGGGTCGACGCCGGGTTCGAGCGGCTCGACCTTCTCGGCTACGGCGTCGAACACACTGACGCCCTCGACGCGGAGATCGACCGCCTCCAGCGCGACCGCCGGGAGCGCGGCGCGGCCATCCTCGACGCGGTCGAGGAGCGACTGGACGTCGACCTCGGCGTGGAGCCGCGCGCCGGACTAGGGCGACCGCACATCGCGCGGGCCATCAACGAGTCGGACGCGCCCTACGACTACGCCGGCGCGTTCGACGAGCTGATCGGAAACGACGGCCCGTGCTACGTCGCGCGCGACGTGACGCCGCTCGACGAGGGGCTCTCCCTCCTCGACGACGCCTGCGCGCTCGTCGGGCTCGCCCACCCCTTCCGCTACGAGTGCGTCGACGAGGCGCTCGACGTTGCCCGCGAGTCGGCCGCGATCGACGCGGTCGAGCGGTTCTACCCGTACGGCCGCGCCGTCGACGACGCGCGGATCGACCGTGTCGCCGGCGAGGCCGACCTGCTCCGGACCGGGGGCACGGACGCGCACGAGCGGACGCTCGGCGTCGCGGGTTTGACCGCGTCCGCGTTTGCCCCCGTCCGCGATCGGCTCCCCGAGCCGGTCCCGGTCGAGGTGCTCGGGGCCGGAGAGCCCTCGGCCCCGACGCCCGACGAACAAGATTAAGCCCGCGCCGACCGGAGTACTGGCCATGCGGTGTCACTACTGCGATCGGGAGGCCACGTACGAGGCCGAGCAGCGCGGCGTGGTCGTCGGGCTCTGCGAGTCCCACTTCAAACAGCGCGTCGAGGAGCTCGCCGAGTCGGACGAGCTGGCGGAGCTCCGCGACCGGATCGACATCGAGTCCTCCGAGTAGTCGCGCGGAGACGAACGCTAAAAGTCGGCGGGACCCGAACGCCTGGTATGGACCTCACGGACCGTCCACGCCGACTCCGGACCGACGGCGTCCGCCCGCTCGTCGCCGAGACCGCCCTCTCGGCGTCGGATCTGGTCGCGCCGGTGTTCGTCGACGCGACGACCGACGAGCGCGTCCCCATCGAGACGATGCCCGGCCACGAGCGCGTGCCGGTCGACGAGGCGGTCGACCGCGTCGCGGAGATCCGCGAGACGGGCGTCGAGGCCGTGATCCTCTTCGGCGTTCCCGAATCGAAAGACCCCGAGGGGAGCCGCGCGTACGCCGAGGACGGCGTCGTCCAACGCGCGATACGCCGGATCGACGCCGAGACCGACGTCACCGTGATCGGCGACGTCTGCCTCTGCGAGTACACCGACCACGGCCACTGCGGCGTTATCGAGGAGGGGGCTGAGGCGGACCCGACGCTCACGGTGAAGAACGACCCGACCCTCGACCTGCTCGCGCGCACCGCGGTCTCGCAGGCCGACGCGGGCGCGGACGTGGTCGCCCCCTCGGCGATGACCGACGGCCAGGTCGGGGCGATCCGCGAGGCGCTCGACGCCGCGGGCCACGAGGAGGTCGCTATCCTGAGCTACGCCGCGAAGTACGAGTCGGCGTTCTACGGTCCGTTCCGCGACGCCGCGGACGGCGCGCCGGCGTTCGGCGACCGCCGGCACTACCAGATGGACCCCGCGAACCGGCGGGAGGCGCTCCGCGAGGCGCGGCTCGACGCCGAGCAGGGCGCGGACGTGCTGATGGTGAAGCCTGGACTCCCCTATCTCGACATCGTCGGCGACCTCCGGCGCGAGTTCGACCGACCGATCGCGGCGTACAACGTCTCCGGAGAGTACGCGATGCTCCACGCCGCCGCGGAGAAGGGGTGGCTCGACCTGGAGGCGACCGCGCTGGAGTCGCTCGTCTCGCTCAAGCGCGCGGGTGCGGACCTGATCGTGACGTACTTCGCCGAGGACGTGGCCGACCACCTCTAACCCGGATCGCGTGGGCGTCCCGTACGGCGACCGGCGGCGTCACACCACCTGCTCGCCGTCGTCGTCGTACACCTCGATGGCGTCGACCGGGCAGACCCGCGCCGCGAACTTCGCGTCGAACTCCTCCCCGTCGGGCACCTCGACGACGAACAGGTCCTCCTCCTCCTCGGTGCTGCCTTCTAGATCGGCCTTCCCGTCGTTCAGGTTCTTGTCGAAGGCGTCCCACTCGGCGACGCACTGGTACATCCCGACGCAGGTGTCGCGGTCGAACTCCACGTACATGACCGTCTGTTCGGCGAGCCGATACAAAGCGGTGACGGCGAGACTCGCGGGACTCCAGCGACTCCCAAACCGGATCCGTCGAAACCACCTCCAAAGCCCCAGCTGGGAGGGAGTCGTACACTCGCTGTGCTCCTCGGTCGCTCACTTCGGTCGCTCTCTGCGGTGCTTACGTCGCCTACGGCGCCCCCTCGCCTACCCGTTTAAATCTCACCCAGCACCGCAGCCTCATACCTCCCCAACCCCTCTCCGACACCAATCCCTGTCCGGGTCCCAGCGGGCGACCGTCCTTTTTAACTCGCGGAGGCACCCATCGCCGCGTATGACCACGGTCTGGCTCGTCGACCGGCAGTTCGACTCGAAGGGGCTCGTGCGGCTCACCTACGCCACCGAGGACGGCGAGCGGATGCACATGAAGGAGCTGGCCGAACAGCGGCTCGTCACGGGCGGCGGGATCACCGCCGGCCGCGACGTCGACGAGACCGCGCTGGGCGAGACCCCGGCGGACGAGGTCGAGCGGTTCGCGTCCGAGGCGTCGAGGATGGCCGCGGAGCACGACGTCGACGACACGGTCTGACGGCCGCAGACCGCGGCCTCCGTCCGCGCCGCCCCACACAACCGAGGCCGTTAAGGGGGAACCGGCGGAACGTGTGACCGAAATGCCCAGTGGTGAGTACGACCCCGACGCCGTCGAGCCGCGCTGGCAGCGGCGATGGGTCGACGAGGAGACGTACGCCTATTCCGACGACGACCCGGTCGACCCGAACACCGTCTTCTCTATCGACACGCCCCCGCCGACGGTATCGGGGAGCCTCCACATGGGCCACCTGTACGGGTTCACCCTCCAGGACTTCGTCGCGCGCTTCGAGCGGATGAACGGCGGCGAGACGTTCTTCCCGTTCGGCTACGACGACAATGGCATCGCCTCCGAGCGGCTCACCGAGGACGAACTCGACATCCGGCACCAGGACTTCGAGCGGCGCGAGTTCCAGGCGAAGTGCCGGGAGGTCTGCGCCGACTACGAGGAGCAGTTCACCGAGAACGTCCAGTCGCTCGGGGTGTCGGTCGACTGGAATCACACCTACCAGACGATCGAACCGCGCGTCCAGCGCGTCTCGCAGCTCTCGTTCCTCGACCTGTACGAGCAGGGCCGGGAGTACCGCGAGAAGGCCCCCGCGATCTGGTGTCCCGAGTGCGAGACCGCCATCTCGCAGGTCGAGACCGAGGACGACGAACAGGGGAGCCACTTCAACGACATCGCGTTCCCCGTGGTCGGGGCCGACGCGGACGACGACCTTCCGGCCGAGTTCGTCATCTCGACGACGCGGCCCGAGCTCCTCCCCGCGTGCGTCGCCGTCTTCGTCCACCCGGATGACGACGAGAACCGGGACCTCGTCGGCGAGTCCGCCGAGGTACCGCTGTTCGGCCACGAGGTGCCGATCATCGCCGACGAGCGCGTCGACATGGAGACCGGCTCCGGCATCGTGATGTGCTGTACGTTCGGCGACCAGAACGACATCGAGTGGTACCAGGTCCACGACTTGGACCTCCGGGTCGCCATCGACGAGTCCGGCCACATGACCGGCGTCGCCGAGGCGTACGAGGGGCTCCACGCCGACGAGGCCGGCCAGGCCATCGTCGAGGACCTCGACGAGGCGGGCGCGCTGCTCGACCGCCGCGACATCACCCACACGGTCAACGTTCACGAGCGCTGCGGGACGAGCGTCGAGTTCCTCGTCACCGAGCAGTGGTACATCGAGATGCTCGACAAGACGGACGAGTACCTCGCGGTCGGCCGCGAGATGGAGTGGTCCCCCGAGAAGATGTTCACCCGGTACGAACACTGGGTCGAGGGGCTCCAGTGGGACTGGCTCATCTCCCGCCAGCGCTCCTCCGGGATCCCGTTCCCCGTGTGGTACTGCGAGGACTGCGGAGAGGTCGTCGTCGCAGACAAGGCCGACCTCCCGGTCGACCCGCTCTCCGACGACCCGCCGGTCGACGCCTGTCCGGAGTGCGGTCACGACGCGTTCGAGCCCGAGGACGACGTGCTCGACACGTGGGCCACCTCCAGCCTCACGCCCCTGATCAACGCCGGATGGGACTGGGACGATGAGGCAGAAGAATTCACCATGGAGCGCCCGGAGCTGTACCAGTTCGACCTCCGGCCGCAGGGCCACGACATCATCAGCTTCTGGCTGTTCCACACTCTGGTGAAGTGCTACGAGCACACCGGCGAGGTCCCGTTCGACGAGACGATGATCAACGGGCACGTCCTCGACGAGAACCGCGAGAAGATGTCGAAGTCCGTCGGCAACGTCGTCGAGCCCGAGGCGGTCCTCGAGGAGTTCCCCGTCGACGCCACGCGCTACTGGGCGGCCGGTACCGCCGTCGGCGACGACTTCCCGTTCAAGGAGAAGGACCTCCGCGCGGGCGAGAAGCTGATCCGGAAGCTGTGGAACGCCTCGAAGCTCGTCGAGTCCCTCGCGCCTGAGCCGTTCCCGGCCGAGCCTGAGGACGGCCTCCGCGAGCTCGACCGCTGGCTCCTCGCGGAGCTCGACGCCGAGGTCGAGCGCCTCACCGACCTCCTCGACGACCGCGCGTTCTCGAAGGCGCGCGACGAGCTCCGGAGCTTCTTCTGGAACACGTTCTGTGACGACTACCTCGAGATCGCGAAACAGCGCGAGGACGACGCGGCCGCGTACACGCTCCGGACCGCGCACCGCCGGTTCCTGAAGCTGTTCGCGCCGCTCCTCGCGCACGTCACCGAGGAGCTGTGGCACGACATGTACGCCGACGCGGCCGACGGGGCCGCACTCGCGGACGGCGCGAGCGACTCGATCCACCTCACCGACTGGCCCGAGCCGCTCGGGATCGAGGCCGACCGTGACGCCGGGACCGCCGCCACCGCCGTCGTCGGCGCGCTCCGGAAGTACAAGAGCGAGAACCAGCTCCCGCTCACCGCCGCGCTCGACGCGGTGGAGGTGTACGCCGACGTGCGCGGCTTCGAGGACGACATCACCGGCGTGATGCACGTCGACGACCTCGCGGTCCACCCCGATGGCGACGCGCCCGTCGAGACGGTGATCACCGGGATCGACCTCGACTACGCCACCGTCGGTCCGAAGTACGGCGACCAAGTCGGCGACATCGAGGCCGGCTTGGCGCAGGAGGAATACGAGCTCGACGACGACGAGCTCCGCGTCGCGGGCGTCACGCTCGTTGACGAGGAGTTCGCGGTCGAAGAGGAGCGACAGTATCAGGGCGAGGGCGAACTGCTTCAGGCCGACGACGTCGTCGTCATCGTGCGCAACGACGCCTAACCGGCTTCGTTTCCGTTTTTACCCGCTCATAGGTCCGCGCCGACGGCCGCCGCGACCGAGTCGAAGCCGTCCCGTTCGAGCAGTTCGAGGAGTCCTTCGTTGATGTCGCGCGCGAGGCTCGGGCCCTCGTAGACCAGCCCTGTGTACAGCTGTACCAGCGAGGCCCCGGCGCGTATCTTCTTGTACGCCCCCGCGGCGTCGGAGATTCCGCCCACGCCGATCACGGGCACGTCCGTCCGCTCCGCGACGAACCGTATCCGCTCCGTCGCGAGCGACTCGACGGGCTTCCCCGAGAGCCCGCCCCGCTCCGCCCGGTTGTGGCTCCCCAGCGAGTCCGGCCGCGACGTCGTCGTGTTCGTCGCGATGACGCCGTCGAGGTTGAGGTCGTCGACGACGCCGAGCGCGTCCTCGACCGCCGGCTCCGGGAGATCCGGGGAGAGCTTCACGAGGAGGGGGTCGGCGCCCGCGTCGTCCAGCGTCCCGAGGATGCGTTCCAACGCCTCGCGGTTCTGGAGCTCGCGGAGCCCCGGCGTGTTGGGACTGGAGACGTTGACGACGAAGTAGTCGCCCGCGTCCGCGACGCGCTCGTACGTGTAGCGGTAGTCGTCGGGGGCCTCCTCGAGCGGCGTCGACTTCGACTTCCCGATGTTGATCCCGACCGGTACGTCCGGGAGCGGGTCGCGGTCGAGCCGCTCGCCCACCCTGTCCGCGCCCTCGTTGTTGAACCCCATCCGATTGACGAGTGCCTCGTCCTCGCGCAACCGGAACAGCCGCGGACGCGGGTTCCCGGGTTGCCGCTCCGCGGTGACGCCACCGACCTCGACGTGCCCGAACCCGAGCGACGCCAACGCCCGCGGCACGTGCGCGTTCTTATCGAACCCGGCGGCGACGCCCACGGGGTTCGGGAACGCCGTCCCGAACGCGTCGACACCGAGCCGGTTGTCGTCGACGACGTATCGACCGGCGAGCGCGTCGCCGACCGGCGTTCCCTGGACTCCGCCCAGCAGTCGGTGGATCAGTCCGTGCGCCGTCTCCGGCGGCAGCCGGAACAGTGCTGGCTTCAACAGATCGTACGCGCCCATCGTCTGAGTGTCGTCACGAGCGACAATCAATCCGCCGACCGCGGTCCGCGTCGCTGTCGCTCGGCGTGGCGATAACTTCGCTCACCCGCCCGCGTCAGAAGTCGTGTTCGAGTTGCTCCGGGTTGGCGTCCGCCTTCTGGATGATTATCTTCCCGTCTCGGACCCGGACGAACACCTCGTCGCCGATCTCCATGCCGGCGACGGCGAGTTCGTCCTCGTGGAGGTTCACGTGGACGTTGTGGTACTCCCCCTCGTCGTCCTTGGCGCCACTGGGGCTGAGCTTCTTTTTGCGGACCATCGCGGGTGTACTTGTCGCACTTCGCCATAGCAGACACATAAGTGTTGTTTACCCGTACTCCGCGCCGGTCTCCGCCTTTCACTCGCGTCGGTCTGCGTAGTCAAGTCGGCGTGGTTCGCGTCAGGAGCTGCCTCCCGACCCCTCGACAGCGGGCGGAGCTCGAACCACACGCGGCTCCCGGAACTCCGCTCGCGCGGGGGCGACGGCTCGACAACTCCGCCCCGACAGCGGCGACCGACTCTCTTCGCTCCGCAAAATCGCAACCAGCGGCCGGGATCGTATATAAAGATTGTGCCGTACAGCTTTCATTTCCCCGATATATTTATTACACACTGTGTGCTGGATTCACACGGAGGCAAAACCATGGTACGTGAAGACGGTAAGCGAAACTTTGCCCTTCGGGAGGAGGACGGATCGGAACCGAGCGAGTTCTCGGGGAACATGCCGCGGCAGGCGGCACTCAAAGCGGCCCGGACGCTCGAGCCGGCGCCCTCTGAAGAGGACGCGGACCGAACGACCCTTCGGCTCCGTGAGAAGGGGACGCGGAAAGTCCACGAGTACGAGGGATGGGCCTGGAAGGACAGCGCTCCGGAAGTCGACGAGGCGGACGAGGACTTCTGGCTCAACGACCTCGACGACATCACGAAGGCCAACGTTTCGAAGCAGGGTATCGAGTACCTCGAGGAAGAGTAACCCCGGGCGTTCCGGTTCCGATCTCTTGTTTTCCGCACCGTGTAGCCCCATCGCTACGGAGTCGATCACTACGTCACCACAGAGAGACTGTCTCGGACAGCGCTCTCTGTGCTCGGGCTCGATCCGGTCAGTTACGCCGCTCCTCCCGGCATGAAATCGCATGACGTGGCGTCGGTAGTTCGACGGGGTTAAGTACAACCCGGGCATTCGAAGAAATGCGAAGAACGCAACGCGGACTCGGGCCGTTCAACTCGGCCCGGTTTCGCTGGACCAGTACCGTTCCGATGGGTTTATGACCCGTCGCCCGGTACGTTCAGGTCCGCGAAGGATGAGGATCACGCCCCCTGCGCTCCGGCGTAAGCGGTGATCTGATGTGAGCCGTGGTCGTTCGGTGTCATCCAAGCCGCTGGATGGACCGGACACCACACAGACCAATGCAATGGTGTGTCAACCCTCTTCACCGAGATTGACACCCGCCAACACCCCCTTCGAGCCGGGAATCAGGCTCGAAGGTTATTCATTCCGGTTGATCCTGCCGGAGGCCATTGCTATTGGGATCCGATTTAGCCATGCTAGTCGCACGAGTTCAGACTCGTGGCGAATAGCTCAGTAACACGTGGCCAAACTACCCTTCGGAACACAATACCCTCGGGAAACTGAGGCTAATAGTGTATCCCGTACCACCACTGGAATGAGTGGTACGCCAAACGCTCCGGCGCCGAAGGATGTGGCTGCGGCCGATTAGGTAGACGGTGGGGTAACGGCCCACCGTGCCAATAATCGGTATGGGTCATGAGAGTGAGAACCCAGAGACGGAATCTGAGACAAGATTCCGGGCCCTACGGGGCGCAGCAGGCGCGAAACCTTTACACTGCACGACAGTGCGATAGGGGGATCCCAAGTGCACAGGCATAGCGCCTGTGCTTTTCGGCACCCTAAGGCGGTGCCAGAATAAGGGCTGGGCAAGACCGGTGCCAGCCGCCGCGGTAATACCGGCAGCCCAAGTGATGGCCGATCTTATTGGGCCTAAAGCGTCCGTAGCTGGCCGCGCAAGTCCATCGGGAAATCCACCTGCTCAACAGGTGGGCGCCCGGTAGAAACTGCGTGGCTTGGGACCGG
>NZ_JBEDNY010000006.1:0-208703 GCF_041379815.1 Halorubrum miltondacostae | reverse complement strand
TCGACGCCGCCGCGGTATCTGTGCGTGTGTCGACCGTTTCGATCTGATCGATCGTCTCGTCCGCAGTCGATCGTACCTCCTCAACGGTCGCTTCGATCTCTGTCGCGCGTTCTTGTGCCTGTTCGGCAAGATCTTTGACTTCGTCGGCGACGACGGCAAAACCGGACCCCGCCTCACCCACACGGGCGGCTTCGATCGAGGCGTTCAACGCCAGCATGTTCGTCTGGTCGGCAATCTCGTTCAACATTGCGACGATGTCGTCGATCTCGGTTACCGTCTCACGAAGCGTCTCTAATTTTTGTTCGGCCGCAGCGGCCGCGGCTTTTGCTTCGTCGACATCGTCATTTGCCTCTCGAGCTGAACCGCGTGCCGTTTCGGCTAGCGAGGCCGTATCCGAACTAGACTTGTTCGCCTCCGCGGCACCGCGAGAGAGCGACTCGATTGCGTCGCTCGACTCGCTCAATTCTGTTCCGATCTCAGAGAGGAGTTTCGCGTGTTCAGCCGTGAGCGTCGACAGCGGAGTACTTCCGTCCGGATCCGCCGCCCTGTCCGACCCCGCGTTGCTATCCGGACCGCGTGATTGTCGACTCATGAGTGTGCGCCCGCAAAGGCGGTTACCGTACACTCCCGCGGGGGCTATTTAATCGTGGTCCGCACATTATCAGATGCGATGTCAGACCACAACCACGACGACGGCGACGTTCACGCCTGTGACTGCGGCGCGACGTTCGACACGCTCGACGCGCTGAAAGACCACGCCAAGGAGAATCACCCCGACGCGTACGAGGAGAACTTTGGGGACGAGGAGTGAGTCTGAGCACACGATTCGAGCGATGAGCGGAGACGCTACCTGTCCGACCTGCGGCGACGAGACGGAGAGCCGGCTGGCGATCATCGAGCCGTCCGAACTAAAAGCGGAGCGGGAGTACTGTCTCACCTGCGAAAAGTTCGTCGACGAGGACGCGCGGCAGCCGGAGTGAGGCGGCGGTCGTGCGGCCGAACCGAACCCTCGCGGGGGATTCATATCTGCCGGTTCTGTCGGGAGTACGTATGACAGAGTTTGACGTGATCGTGATCGGCGGCGGGACTGGGAACAACGTCGCTGCGGCTGCGGCGGACGCCGGCGTTGTCGACGTCATCGACGAATCGTGTACCTGTCCCGACTGGCAGCAGCGTTCACAGTGATTTTGAGGGCGGAAGCCCACGACTTCAGTCGTGGGAGGAAGCCCGACGACATAATTAAGTGGTTACTTTCGGTATGAATTACAAGCATATCTGTTCGATCTTCTCCGAGGACTGCGGCCAGTGCGTCGGCTCGGTCAATGAGCCGATTGGGAGCCCGAAACTGGACACGCTTCTTGTCCGTACTCATGATGTGTACATTGTGAGTCAACCTACGTAGCCGTTTTTGTGACTCTGATCTGCGTCTCACACGTTGGCTGGCCGCTATTTTAACTTCAATCAAAGTAAATCCGACCAATCGATCCCCCACCCCAAAAGACATATTTAATCTGATTGTGTCGAATTTTTTATGCCGCGCAACCCAGGCAAAGACAATAGAAAAAATCCACCGGGCTCGGACGACTCACCTGGCTCATCTAAGCCCCCTGAGGAACACCCATATAGTGCTGCTGATGATCTTGAAGACACGATTAGCAGCGACAAATCGGTAGCACCAGATGAAGATACTGAAACATCAGTAACTAATAGAACAGGTAATGTGAAGCCGGAGGTCGCTGATGACGACTTCGACATTTTAAATCCTGATACTATCGGGAAATCTGGTGCTAACGAAAACGAACTGGAGAATAGATCTTCGAACTACGAAACATCGGCTAGTTCTTCTCTCAGCAGCCAACTCGACATTAGCGGGGCGGAAAGTTTCACCGACGAAATCGAATCTGAGCAAGAGTACATCCAGATCACACCTGTCCGCGAGGAGGTGAACTCAGAGACTGTCAAGCGAGAACTGTACGGGCTTCACCGCTACGGAAACGGGCGGAAACTCCCGCTTGATATGGAGCTCCACGTCGCCGGCATCCAGCCAGTCTCCAACTTCGAATTCATCATCTACAAGCCAAAAGACGAAGCACAGTTCAAGTTCTTTTTCGGCCCCGGAGAGCGCGGCGATGTCACTTGTGACCGTCTCGAAGGCACCACGCGATCGCAATATCCGGAGAACTTCGAGTTCGACCGAGAGCAATTCGACATTACGAACGTCTTCGACGAAGTCCCTGAGATGGTCCGGTGGGAAGGCGTCGAAGAGAAGCGGCGCGACTGGATGACGACGCTCACGTCGTACGACAACGAAGCGATCGAACGCTCCCCACTTTCGAATCTCCTCGAGACCATCATCCAGACCGACGGCTCGGTTATCTTCCAGTGTGTCTTCGAGCCGCGCTCGGACTGGTCTCCAAAAGCCGAGCGACAGAAAGGAAACCTCAAACAGGGCGTCCACACCACGGGAGGGCTCTTCCTCCGCACACTGCTCGACGGTGTTCTCGGCGTCTCTGACGAAGAGAAGAAAGAGCGCCACCGTAGTGACACGCCCCACGAGATCGGCGGCTCAATCCACGACTCCCAGACCGGTGGCTTCCGCTCGGGAACCAGTCGTATGGGACAGATCGACCTGAAAGATCCCTCGCACACGTACAACGTCTCGCTCCGAGCCGCTGCGTCGAGTGCGGACACTGCCCGCAATCTACAGGACTCTCTCAATCAGATTAGTGGGAAGTTCTACTCCATCGAGGGCAACTATCTCGGGACAAACGAGGCCGAGTACAAGCGGATGCTCAACCACGGGCTCACGTACCCGAACGGGCTCGAATCGTGGACACGTCGCAAACCGCTTCTTGTCTGTAACATCGACGAGCTCTCGAACTTCATCACGGTCCCATCGATCGACTCGCTTCCAAAAGCCAGCCGTGGAGGGACCGGCGGGATGCCCACGGCGCAGTCCCCGCTCACCTCTCCGAACGAGGAAGTATTCAAAGAGTTCTCGAAGGGGATGACTATCGGCCACGCAGTCACCGCACTCCGAGACGACAGTGGAGCACCAGAGCAAATCAGCACGATAGAGAGCAAGAATGAGTGGTGGGACCAGCTCAAAACACGCGACGCGATCACACTGTCGTCGGACCACCTCACGCAGCACTACATCCGGGCGGCGACCACTGGGAGCGGGAAAACGGTCGCAACGCTCAACGACATGCTCACTTCGCACAACGATCTCGAAGGCCCAACAGTCCTCATCGACCCCAAAGATGGGGAGATGTGTGAGAACTATCTGCGGTGTCATCGGACGCTGTTTGGCAACCTCGACGACGTCAAATACATCCAGATTCCAGAGAAGAACGGGATGGTCCCAGGGATGCCGTTCTTCGACCTGCGGCCACTCACGAAGGGCGGCGGACGGAGCAGAGAGACGGCCAAACAGGACATCATCGACCACTACTTCCAGATCCTCAGGTTCGTCCTCGGAAAGAAGACTGTCGAGCAAGCGTTCGTCGCGAACGAGATCCTCACCAACCTGATCAAGGCGCTTTTCGACAGCGAACACGGGAAGGACTACTTCTCAATCGGCGAACTCATGGAAGCAGCACAGGAGTTTCAAAAGCACGGTAAGGAAGTCGAAAACGTCGACGACGACTACAAAGACGTACTCAAGGCAATCCCACGAACGTCGGACACGCAGGTCACATCGATCCTCGAGTCGCACCTTGAGAAGGACGTCCGGCAGTTCATGAACACCACGGACGCGGTCCTCAATCGGATCCGGAAGCTGAAGGAGCGCGACTTCATCTGGGACATGCTGTCGTTCACAGTCGAGGACGAGTACTGGAACGACGACACCAACTGGTACAGCAAAGAGATCCCGATGCTCGACATGAAGAGCATCCTCAACTCCAACAAGGTCGTCCTCATCGACACGGGCAGTCTCCGTGGAGCCAGCAGTGAAGTGTTCACCGTGCTGTTCCTCTCGCACCTGTGGACGGCCGCACAATCCATCTGGACGCCGGACAACGACGAGTACATCACGAACGTCATCATCGAAGAGTCGGCCAACATCGCTCGCAACGAGATCGTCTACCGCGAGCTGCTCCCGAAGGGGCGAGAGTTCAATCTCTCGCTCGGACTCATCATGCAGTATCCAGAGCAGGTCCTCGGAGATAATCCGAACGACAACCGTCGAGCGTACAAAGAGATCCTCAACAACATCAACACGAAGATCATCGGCAACGTCGCAACGGACGACCTCTTGGCCGAATCGTTGTTCCACGAGGACCTCGACAACGACGAGATCAAAGACCGCATCGCCGGCCTCAGGCGTGGTGAATGGATCGTCCAACTGCCGTCGACGGGCTTCCACAAACAGAAGCCTGAGATACTCACTCTCCGACCGCTGCCCATCCCACCAGGGCACAACGCAGGGCCGTTCAACGTCAACTCGCTCGCAGAGAATATCCGCTCGCGGAGCCGAGAACGGCACTGTGTAAGCCGCGATCACGACGCGATCGACATCGACAGCGGAGTCAACGCTGGCGGTTCGGATAGCGACGACGATGACGACGAAGACAACGACGAGGACTCCATCGAGGACAACGAGGGCTACTCCGAGGAACACAAGATGTTCCTCAAACTGGTCTTCGATGCGCTCACTGACGGGGTGAACGGCTACCACATCAAGGACACGATGAAAGAGCTCCCGTACAGCGAGACGGCGAAGGACCTAGAGGAGTGGGGCTTCCTCGAGAAGTTCGAACTGGGCAACAGACAGGCGTACTACTGGCCGACAGACGAGGCGGGTGTGATCACCGACAAGACGCTCGCCCCGCGGACCGGCGGAGAGTACGGTCGGGAGAGCCCGAAGCACCGCGTCGGCGTCCTACTCATCAAGGCCTACTACGATGAGTTGGGCTACGAGACGCACATGTACTACAGTCCAGAAGGGCAAGAGAAGAAGTTCGACCTCGTGGCCGAACCGACAGCAGAGTCTCCCGACGACCGGCGCAAAATCGTCGAAGTAGAACTCACACCAGAGCACAAGCGACACGTTGTCGACGACTCGATCAAGCTCGCTGGCGAGTACGGCGATGCGATCTGGGTAGTCGAAGACATCGAAGCCATGCGTCAACTGCTTGGCTCACTGACTGACCAGATCGGGTATGTTGAAGCCACCAGCACGACTAACTTCAAGAAGACTAGCGACATACTTGATGCGGATGGCATTCAGGAAGTCTTCGGCATTAACAAACTTCGAGACGAGTTGAACGATATGTAGTCCGGCTACTAAGTGGCTATTCATTCTTTTTCCTAATCTCTCACCCAGCAACTAGCACCCTGTAGATAGTGACCACCGCATTTTCAGAATGTGACTACGGAGTCGGTCTGACCAGCCATCACACAGTGATCAAATTAGAACTAAAGAGTAGTCGGTACAGCAGTCCAACTAGCAGCAAAGAGTAGTCAGTATAGCAGTCCAACTAGTAGCAAAGAGCGTCCGGTACAGGGAGTGCTTGACCATCTGCCAAGGTCTGAATCGACCATTTCTCGGGCTTAGCTATACCTGCGCTTGTACCATCTTCACCACGCATCCGTTCGCGAGATTCCAGACAAACGTGGAGCGTTGATTCTGTTTCAAGCCTGTAGTATACTGCTATAACTATAATAAATGCGACAAAATCGCATAAGTGTAGCGTGTTAATGACTAGACGTGAGCCGGTTAGGGGGCCTCAGTCATTAATTCTGTAATGACAGTACGTAAAGCGATTTCTGGGGGTTGTTCATAAACTAGTTTGTGTAGCGGGAGTCGAGAGTCGCAGTTTGGACTGACGTGTAATTACACTACGGCAGCCGGTTTGGGGTGGTATTTCATAACGCTTGTAATGACACGACGGAGTAGAGATAGAAGGGTGTAGTAATAACGGCTAGATCGGAAATCATGTAGCGCTTGGTGGAGCAGGGGTTTGGCTATAATAACATGACGTGGGCGGCATGAGGCCATTTCTTCATTAATCCCGTAATGACTGTACGGGGGTCGATTACGGCGACTCCGTCATGAGGTCAACTAGACTACAGAAATTGGGTGATAATGACAGGACGTGACGGCCATAGCAGTATTTTGTAATGAAAGTAGTAGTTTAGATGACAAAACCAGTAATGACATGACGGGGTGGGGTTTTGGGGTGCTCTTCATGAACAAACCCTCCCCCATAATATCGCTGCGTGGGTTCTGACGGCCTGAGAGGGCTTTATAGATGCTCTAGTATATCTCTCGATCAGTCTGCGTAGGTTCGAGAAATTACAGTGTTAGGGGCTTAGGGGGCAAACCGACTCAAAGGTCGACCGCGTAGCGATGGATCAGGACGGGGCCGGGGTGAGAGAGAAGAAATCAGAGATGGGGAAAAAAGTCTCTCAGCATATATCAGAAATCAGAGACTGAATCTGAAGTGAGGGTGAACGGGGCTCAGATAGGCCATTCAGCGATCCCCGAGACAGGACAGACAGAGAAGCAGGCACCAACGGAGGAAAGCACAACGACAGATATCGGCTGGCGCAACCGACCGAACAGGGAGGACGCCGAACGGGTAGACTCGTAAACAAGTGGGGGTACACGACGACACCAACCAACAGTACTGGGACGACCAGCTCGGCGACGTTGACAACAGCGGATACCAGACAAAACTGTTGCCAGCGATCGTGGGGCGTGGCTAGAACCCTAGAGAGGGGATGATGGGGTGGGTGGTGAAAGCGAGGAAGCTTCCCCCGGCTGCTGCCAGAAAGACACAACGGGACGAAATTGAATGTGAGGTGCTGGTGAAGAGCCCACGGGGGTGACAAAATAACAATAATCAATAATCTGAGGGGACGACTTAAGAGGGGACCCAGTGAACGCCAAAATACGATGCCGACAAAGATCTCCGGCTACATAGCTGACGAACTGGCGGAGCTTATTGACGAAGTGGCAGACCATCACGATATCCCGAGGAGCCGAGTGCTTGAATTGCTACTGCGAGAGGGAGTGAACAATCGCCACCAGCGGATCCGGATGGAGCAACTCGACATCAAGATGGAGCGCCTGCTTGTCGATCTCGGAATCAACCCTGACGGTGTGTTCCGTGACGAAGTCAGAGAGCGCAGTGAAGAAGTCGGCAACATGCCACTGCCCGAGGGGACGACCGGCGTCGACCTCGTCACGCCACACCCCTACTTCGGCGGCGATGGGTGGTACCACGAGAACGACGACGACTAACTGCTGACCGGCAGTACTAATATCTCTACTACAATTACCTCGATCAGCGAAGAGACTGATATCAGGCTTCAGCGTTGCGTGGAACAAGTGTTAACAGGATACTCGCCACTAATACACATATATGAAAATTGAGGTTGATGCGCTTGGGCAGTTTAATCAACTTGCTCATGATGGGTCGAAACAGGCTGCGCAGTCACTTGGCCAGCTGACTGCTGTCCAGCCGACAGTTGAAGCGACGAGTATTGACCTCCTTCGACGCCGAGATATCGTTGCGGATCTCCATAATCAGGAACTTGTTGGTATTTCCAGTGACTTCTCTGGCGGGATTGCTGGGACAGCACTACTTATTTTCAATATGACAGGCGCAAAGACTCTCGCGAAGAGTCTCCCTGGCGACAACAATGGAGAGATCGGTCTTGAACCCCGACTCACCGAAGTCGGAAACATCATGCTAAGTGGATTCATCGACGGTTGGGCAGACTACCTCAACCAGTCTATCGATCAGCGTCCACCAACGTACCTCACTGGGGATGGAACAGATGTTATCCCGGAGTCGTTACCGCTCAATGAGACCTCAAACCAGGTGTTGACGATAAATAGTACGTTTGAGACGGCAAACGCGGTCGTTGAGACGACAGCGTATATTTTCCTTCAGGAAGCGTCGTTCAAGCGTCTTCTCGATAATCAACTCTCCAGTGAGTCGATCCCAATCCCGCTCGACAAACTCCAAGCATTCAGCCAAATGGCTGCGAAAGGTGGTAACACCGCCGGCGACAATATTACGACGATGACTGGTATCGAGACAACGGTCACGATTAGCCGCATGAGTTTTCTCCCCGTTGAACAGATCGGGCCGCGACTTGGTGATGAACAACACGTTGGTGTGGTTGCCGAACTAACTGGCTTACCAACCGGATATATCCTCATCCTCTTCGATGAAGCCTCTGGTGAAACAATCGCGGAGGCGATGGGTACCGGCGAGGTTACCAATGGATTTGAAGAGCTACACAAAAGCGCAATTGAGGAGATCGGGAATATCATGATCAGTGGCTTTGTTGACGGCTGGGCCAATGTGCTTGGTACATCGAACCAGCACACTCCTCCGGAATTCGTTCACGATTTTGCGTCGGCTATTGTTGACCCAATAATGCTTGATCTTGCGACAACACAAGAGTATGTGTTTGGATTCGATACACTTATTCAAACGACATCGGAACCCGTGAAATGTCAGATTCTCGCGCTCCCGAGGGCTGAGGAGCTCAAACAGGCACTCAATGAACTATCGATTAGCGAACTGTCTGCCGATGTTGAGGCCAAAATGAAAGCTGATCCTCAGTCATTATTCGACAACCGCACGGAGTAGCTGTGGCGAATGTTTTGAACTGGCTGCTGGATGTCTATCACTTACAAACTACTCCAAGATCGTACAGACAGAGTACTCCATAAGCGGTCTTAGGTCTCCAATTTTGCGTTTCCACAGAGAAGATGTATCTTCGGCTCTGTTGAAATCCGATTCTTCAGATACTTTTTCATCTGAAACAGCCGGTCGCTGAAAGGTGCGTATGTGCTACTGTAGACCCTGTCAGATCTCGTTGATTTTCAGAGGAGCGTGCTGAATACACGGCGCGTATTGGTCAAGACACACGAGTCGAATCGTTCAGTACAGGGGGCACAAACTACATACTGAGGAGACGATAATCAGGGAAGTGAACGATGAATAAAGACTCACAACGAGCGGCAGGCGTTTGGGCCGTTTTCTTTCTCCCATTCGTAATCCTCACCGGGTTTCTGTACGCTCAGAATCAACTTACGATCGAGTTCGTCGCATTCTACTGGTTCCCTCCTGTCATCTTGACTGCCATTGGAACAGTCCCGCCGCCTTGGAAACCGGTCAGTAGCTAAGCGAGCGCGCTCTCTCAGGTGATTTAGCTGTAAATCAACGAAATAAACATCGTGGCTACTCTTCTATGACACGTAGCGAGCGGAAGCCCACCCCTTTAGGGGTGGGTGTGAGCGACAGCATAGCCCGGCAATCCACGCGCTACGACTCGTCTGGATGTTCCACCGCTTCCAATCCCGCTTGGATAATCTCCCGATAGGCTTCTTCGAGGCTCACGTCCTGCTGTTCGGCGTAGTCTTTCACGCGCCCGTTCAGTGTGTGCGAAATGTCGATGTTCGGTCGCATCTTCTGTGTCCAAAAGACATTTAGACGTACACTAACAAATGTCTGCTGTCGTGAGGCGAACCAACACGTTCGCGGTCAGACCGCTCACCACGGATGACGAGCGACTGCTCCGTGAGCTGTTGGACGCCTCCGCCAGTCTCTGGAACGAACTCACCTACGAACGTCGCCAGAACTTCTTCGACGGCGAATCCGTCTGGGATACCGCCGACTACCGGAAACAGTACGTCGGCGTCCTTGGCTCCGCCACCTCCCAGCAGGTCATCCGCAAGAACTCAGAGGCGTGGCGCTCGTTCTTCGCCGCCCGTGAGGATGGCGAGGACACCGCTCCACCGGGTTACTGGGGAAACGAGGACGACGGCAGGGAATTGCGGACGTACGTCCGCAACGACCAGTACACCCTCGAAACCGGCGAGCGGAGTCGACTCGAAATTCCCGTGGGCCAAGAGTTGAAAGACGAGTACGGGCTTGGCTACCACGACCGGTTGCGCCTCGAAGTCGCTGGCGACCCGAAGTGGGAGGGCGAACAGGGCCGGTTGGAACTGTACTACGACGAGGTGGACGACACGTTCAGGGCCATTCAACCCGTCACCGTGCCTGATTCTCGACGGGATTCACCACGAGCCGAGGAATCGGCTGCCTTAGACGTGGGCGCGAACAACCTCGTCGCCTGTACCACAACCACCGGTCAGCAGTACCTCTACGAAGGCCGCGACCTGTTCGTTCGCTTCCGCGAAACTACCGGAGAAATCGCCCGTTTACAGAGATTCAAGGAGAATGCCTGACCCTTCAGGGTCAGGATGAATTCGACAAAGCATAGTAGAAATCACTGACGATAGCACGGCCCGATATTCCAACAAATATTTACGATATCGTACCTATTTACAGGTGTAATGGTCACGGTAACTGTCACCGCGAAGTTCCACAATCCATCCCTCTCACGGCGCAAGGAGTGGCAACGCGCCTCTCAGCTCTACCGTGACACCAAGCGGTTTTGTATCGACGGATGGGAGAACGGCGACTTCGGCAAGTCCGTGACCACAGCCAGCATCGACAACGAGCTCTACTCGGCCATCCAGAACCAAGCCATTCGAGAGGCGAAGTCTGACCACAGCAAGGACGGAAAGGTTCGTTATCGAGAGAGTCAGCCGTTCGCCGTCAACAACCAAAACTGGGAGATCGACACGACCGAGAACGACACGGTCGTTGTCGGATTCCCCTGCGTCTCTCAGTGGTGGTATACCCCGATAGAGGTGTACGAGGACATTGCCGACTCCGTAGATCGACTTCTCGGAGGTGACGCCGACAAGACCCGGCTACAGGTCTATCGGCGCGGAGACGATTGGTTCTGTACATTCAATATCG
Source organism: Halorubrum miltondacostae (assembly GCF_041379815.1). Taxonomy (NCBI): domain Archaea; kingdom Methanobacteriati; phylum Methanobacteriota; class Halobacteria; order Halobacteriales; family Haloferacaceae; genus Halorubrum; species Halorubrum miltondacostae. The sequence continues at coordinate 197,904 of NZ_JBEDNY010000006.1, read as the reverse complement.
AGTACGACGCCGACACATCGGGTGAAACGCCTGTCGGTGTCGATATTGGCGAACGGCACGTCCTCGCCGCGACTGCTTACGGCGAAGGCGAATCTATGCTGGTGTCTGGTGGTGAGGCGAAATACGTCCGGCGCAAATATCGTTCCCTACGCGATTCGCTACAGGAAGCGGGTGCGCTTCGCGCACGCAACCGTGTGGGTGACAAAGAACAGCGTCGGATCAAAGACTTGAATCACAAACTCTCCCGTCGTCTCATCACGTTCGCGGAACAGTTTGAGAACCCCGTCATTCGGATGGAGGATCTCGAAGGTATCCGTGAGAACAGCTCGTGGTCAGGTGTCCACTCGTGGCATTTCCACCAACTCCAACAGTTCATCACATACAAAGCCGAACGCGCTGGTATTCGCGTCGAAAGGGTCGATGCTTACCATACCAGTCAACGCTGTTCGGCGTGCGGCTCGATGGGAACCCGTGATGGCGATCAGTTTTCGTGTTCGGAGTGTGGGCGTGGACGGCACGCTGACCTGAACGCTTCAGAGAATATCGCACAGCGGGAGGGAGAACCATGTACGGCGTAACAGTTCAGCTGACGCGAACCGTGCTACCTCGCTGGGTGAATAGCCAGCCGTCGTTGACGCCCGCTGTATGCGGGGAGGAAGGCCCCATTGACAGGGCTACACGCGCTGGAAAGCACACCGTCGGTCACAATTCGGTGGCAACCTTTGACGGGTCACGCGAAAGCGTACTTGAACCCCGAGGAAACGCGCAACCTGAATATCCACTTTGTGGATTCCCGCGTCTTTAGGCGCGGGAGGATGTCAAAGGCGAAACTCCGCGAGGGACGGTACAGCAGCCGACGGATTCGACGCCTCTACCGCAAGCGAACACGACAACGCGACCACGCACAGGAGGCACTCGTGCGCGACTTGGTGGAACGACTGTTCGATGAGGGCGTGACGACGGTGTACGTAGGCGACCTCACCGACGTGCTGTCGGAACACTGGTCGGCGCGAGTGAACGAGAAGACGCACCAGTTCTGGGCGTATCGCTCGTTCATCGACCGACTCGCCACGACCGCCGAGGAATACGGAATTACGGTCGAAGCTGAGTCAGAAGCGTACACGACGGCGGAGTGCCCGGTGTGTGGCGAGCGAGACGATACAGAGCGGGACGGCGACGTGTTCCGGTGTTCGTGTGGCTACGAGGGTCACGCCGACCTCGGTGCGTCGCGGACGTTCCTCGAACGACAGGCTGGCACCGAACTTGAAGCAGGGTCGATGGCACGGCCCGTGCGCCTCAAGTGGGACGACCACCGTTGGTCGGAGCTACCACACTCTCCCGAGAGGGCAAGTCCCAACGAGGAGCGCACAAACCGGAGTACCCGCAAGGGGAAACTTGCCTCCGTGAGTGGATAGCCAACATCCCCACCGGAGGAATCCCACGGCTTCAGCCGTGGGAGGATGTCAAACCCTGCTACATGGCTACCTACCCGCACGTCGACGACAGCGTCGGAACCCACCTGACGCGACCGCGACGTACTGTGACGACGACGAGCCCGCGCTTTCGATCCGGTTCGACGAGCTCCCGCCAGGTGTCGACGATCTTGCCGACGACGCGCTCGGCGTCGTCCGGATCTGCGTCGGTTACGAGCGACGGAGGGAATCAATTTTTCACTGGGAGAAACACAGCGAGACCACCTTTAATCATCAGCCACAATATCTGTGTATGAATCAAGATACGACTGTGCCCGCTCCACAGGGGCAATTCTTTGGGATGCCGTACGACTTCCGACGGCCAACTCTCAGCAGAGTCAAAGCTCGGTTCTGGAACCCTGCTGACGACCGTCTGTTGACGCCGATGGTCTTCGGGTGGGGGTACGCTGTGAATCTCCGTGCGTTCTTTTGAGTGCCCCTCAACCCGGGGGGTCGCGCGCGACTGAATTGGGCGCTCCGGAAATGTTCTGTCGGGCGGTTCCGCGACGTCGACCGCTCGCGCTCTTTGCCCGGTGGTTTCGTGTATTCATACCACCGTGTTACCGTCTTTTGATGCTACCGGGTTATAACGTTATAGAAGGGGGTTTGAATCGCTCTCACGCCGCTTCGTCTCAAACTCATTTATAAGATCGCGGTAGAGCCATGACTCCGTTCTTGGACGGTCACTATACACTCCTGCGTGGAATATTTAGCTATCGCCCACGTAACAAAAGATCAGTAATGACTGACGCAACCTGCCCCACATGCGGCGACGAGACGGAACACAGGCTAGCAATCATCGAACCTTCGGATCTGAAGGAGGAGCGCGAGTATTGCCTTACTTGTGACACGTTTACGGACGATAACGCCCGCAGGCCGGACTGAGACAGGAATCGGCGAATAGTTACCTAACATCGCGAGGGGGGTGGCGCTGGAGTTGGTCGGATACCTCTACATGGCTGAGGGAGTCATAGAAGACTTCCCACACCCAACACCGATCGCTCAAGACAGGATACCCACATACTAGCCCGACACTCAAAAATACCAAAATATTGTTACGAATCACGTGCGAGACTTGGAGCCAGAATATGAAGTAGTGATTCAGCAACCAAGCGGAAGGACATCACCCTAACAGAGCGGTTCGAAATTAAGAAGCGATGGATTTGTAGACTGGTCTTCCAATCAGGAATAAGCCTAAGATGCCGAATATAAGTGGTAGAGGGCTACTCTCTTTCTTAAGATACGATTTCGAGGGCGAGCCTTGTACGACATAGGCCGTGGTTGTCTCCCCGACATTGTACTGGTCAATTCTGTCTTCCGCAGCAGTCCTTGTGTCGGACGCTTTTGTTCCTATTCCCGGGCTGATGTTGTCGGAAGTGTATTGGGTCCCGTTGTACGTGTAGCTGTAAGTGACGCGGGGGGTGTACCTGTCCCCCCCTTTTGAGGAATCCATGGTGACTTCCTTGCTCTCTACCGTGGCTTCAATCTGTACTCCAGACAAGAGACTCTGCTGCTGAGAGTATGCCATGTATCCAGCAACTCCAACCAGCACAATCCCCAGTACTATACTTATTAGAGACAGCTTCGACATATTGACCATTGTTTAGAGTATTGAATATTAATTTCGACGTATTTCTCACTGCGCAACACCAGGCAGTACTGAGCGATTTGTCAGTCCTCTGTACCAGCCACATCCAGTCAAAATGTATCATTTCCTAAGGATTTCAACGAAGCCGTATTAGCTGTTATATTATTTGTCTGTATTCAGCAGCGCCTCCAAAATCCCAATCACTTGTTTCTGCGACTAATGAACTGGGGGACAAGCACACCAACAACTATTACAACTAGAATACTTATCCATGTCGGCAAGTTGGTGAAGCTATTTATCGAAGCGAGAAGAATAACAGCAGTTACTCCAAGCAAAATCATCACCTCATTTTCGTGCGAGACCATACTATGAATTAGCGATTGTCTGTAAAATATCTATTTGTAGATGTACGTTGGTCTACGGCGTTGATTGTCACAGCATATGTCAAATCCGGAATGATTCTGTGTGAGATTCACGTCGTGTATTCGTCACTCTCGACGAGGACGAAAGGGTCGCTTGAAACAAAATCCAACCCTCCAAGAGGATTGAAATCACCCCAATACAAAGTACTCAGTAATCGTAGGGACGGGTATGAACCGACGAGCCGTCCTTGCTGGCTTGGCGGGAATAGTAGCCGGGGGCGGTGCGCTTCTTGGAACGGGAGCGTTCACTACAGTTGAAGCCGAACGGACGGTTGCTGTTGAGACCGCCGGCGATGCCGATGCGTTTCTCGGTATCACTCCGTTTCCCGACAGTGCGAACGCCGACTATGTGACTGCGCCCACGGATGGTACCGTTGAGATTGATATTACTGGTGAAGGAACAGACGCACCTGGCGAAGGCGTTAATCAAAATGCGGTCACAGCGCTTGATCGTCTACTTGAGGTGACAAACAACGGGACACAGAGCGTCGCGGTCGGATTCAATAATCAATACGCAATTGACGAGGACGACTACGGCGATCCGCCCGGAGGATGGGGCTACGCTGTCAGCAATGACGAAAGTGCCGTCACCGTCATCTGGGCAAGTCCACTCCCGAGTGATATGGATAAGTCGCTGGAAGAGGTTCGGCCTGATTTGGTTTCGACCGGATTTACTGGAAGTACGCTCGTCGATGGCCGGATAGACGACGAAGTTGACGAGAAGGAAGATCGAACAATCGACCCCGGAGAAAGTCTTCATATCGGCGCGGTCGTTGACACGCGCGAAGGCACTATTGACGATGAGCCGATACCCAGTCAACTGGATGGAATAGTTAGCATATTCGCAGACACGGCAAGTTCAGGTGGCTGAGCTTCTACTCTTCTTAATCTACTTACAAATATACTCTACTGGAGAGTTCAGGTCCTAGCAGCAATAATCCGACTCTTGCGCTACATGCATTCTCTGTATCTCGCAAAGCGTTCTTGATAGATACTGAATAGATCAACCGACTAAGCGGTACGTCAGTTCCCTGTACTGAGCGATCACTCTCCCGTAGGTTGTCCTTGGTTCGTACTACATTCGTGCGTTGTACCCAGCTGCGCCTCCTAAGCTATCAGTCACAGATCAACAATCATAATTGTGCGCGATGAGATCATCAATGCCGAGCTATCGCAGTCGACCAAGCCACGGTAGCGGGTGTTCTCCCACCGGGGTGGTGACTGTAGGTCGCCGGTGCTACTGACCGCACATAATTCGTTGAATCACTCTATTCACTCTGCCGGGGGGTATCAGTAGTTACCGTCCGTCTGAGTTGGGCCTGTCTGATTAGCGTAGGCACTCCGCTGACACAGCGCACTTGCGTAGAGAATTAGTGATCATTAGTGATTAACCAACGAGCCCCCGAAGATTGGTGCGTCGTTGGTTAGGACGCACCGCTCTTGCGTAAAACTGCGGAAAGACGATTTGACATTTTGAATACCTGCCGCAGTCCAGCGATCTGGGCCCCAGTTGGCGTACTCAATTCACTGCTGGGTACAACTCAACGACCCCTTTCCGCGTTTCTACACAGGGCGAAACTACCGGTCTTCGGTATTCTAGCGGAACACGCCGACGGCGATACACTGGCAGCTTAACTTCTCTGTTCGTTTTCAATCAGCGTGAGGTCCACGCTGGGGGAGATGCTCACTGAGTTGGCCAGGTATCGCGGGCAGAGTTCCATCCCGTGTCAACGTCTGTGACCCTGTATACAGCACGATAAGTGACGCACAGAGCACATAGAATACAGCGTCTCCCGACAGGATGTCAAACGCGGCAGGGACGCCTCCAGTGACATCTCCAATGGGGGCCATGTTGTGAGATGCGTGCGTAATCATCACGACCGGCAACGCTCCCTTCGTGTTATTATAAAGCCAGCCGAAAATGACTGACTGAGCTATTATAATCAACATATACTCCGAAAAGACGGTGAAATCACCGGCTCCACCAAGTATCATCGGGACGTGCCAAAGCCCCCAAACGACGCCGATTCCCACACTCGCGTGGAGCGCACTGAATCGCTGCTGAAGACGAGGCTGGAGGAAGCCACGCCAGCCTAACTCCTCCAGTGCCCCGCCCAAGAAGAGCGTGAGAGCGAACGGAATGATATAGGTCATGGGTGGATATGCCGGGACAACGATGTCGCCACCGAGAAGCACCGCGACGATGTTCTCGAATTCTGTTCCGATCATCATGATTCCCACACCGACGAGATACCAGTGGAGCCCAGCTCGCAGGTTACGAAGCTGGCCAAGCCAGTCTCGCACGCTTTCGTCACACAACCAGACTGTCACCCCTGCGCTGACCATCGGGGCCCACGCATAGGGCAGCGCCGATGTACCGGGATACTCGGACCCAAAAACTGCGTAGAGCCCCGCGGCAATGAGCCCAGAGTAGAGTACGAGCACAGCCAGGAAAGTCTTGATAGGACTGTTGGACGCGCGCTTCTTAACAGCGATAACACGGCTCATCTGGACCCTCCTGCGTGGCGTGACCCAAAGAGAGCGCCGAGTTGGGCTATCGCGTCTTCAGTACTGTCTAGGCGTTCGACTACGTGTTTCAACCAGGGATGCTCTACGGCTGTGAGCATACTATATTGAACGAATTACATCTTATTGAACGGCGACGGTAACTATACAGAGCAGCCCTGTCACCTCGGATCTAATAATACAGACTGGCCACGAAGGTGAATTTCTGTATCGTCGTTAAGGTGTTCCGCTAGACTACCGAAGACCGGGACGCCCACCAGCCTCGGGTTGAGAAGGTGAAGGGTAGGCTTCTCTTTTGATCCAGTCGGCGGCACAACACAGCCCAGAAAAGACCTTGGCAACGAGTTTCTCAAACTCCTCGTGGGCGTTCCCATCTGTGCTGGCTGCCTGGAGCTGGTCGGCGAGATCGGGAGTTGGTCCGTCATCTTCATCACCGACGGGGTGAATATGTTCGCCGGCATCGGTTAGGTCGGCAATGACAGTCTTGACTGACTCCTCGCCAGAGAGTTGGTTGAGGCGCTTGTCAGCGACTCGGGTGAATCCCTGTTGGCGGTAGGTCTTGTCATAGCCAACGAGTTCGGTGAATTCCTCAATGTCGACGTTGACTTCCTCAATATCGGTGAGGAAGGCCATGTACTCCCACGGGATTTCCTCGTTCCAGCGACCGTGCTCAACGTTCTTTCTCCAGAGATACTCCGCAAGGTCGGGGTCGTGTCGGAGTTGGAGAACTTGCCCCCTCGCGACGAACGCGCCATCGTGGTAGACGAGCGCGATGTCGTTGCGTTCGATGTTCCGCCACACCCCATCTACTGAGGTCCCCCAGACGTGGACGAGATCGTCGTCAGATGTCGTCCGAAACAGTTCGAGATCCTCGTCATTGAGGTAGGACCCAATATCCTCAATTGGGTGCCTATCTCGGATGAGCTGTTTGTATTGCTCAAACGCGTCGTCGCGACCAGCAGGGAGGATCGCGATTCCGGTCATGCTTGAGTGGAAATCACTAATGTGAAGCACATAATTGGTTACAACTTCATTGACTCTGTTGAAATCCCAAGGAGCTGATAGGGTTGGTGTGCGAGATACAGAGGATTTAGTCAGCACTCGTACTTTGTTATTTTCTCCAAATAGCTCCTGAACTATCCGATAAAACGTTCCTGCGTATTGAACAGCAAGATAACGAGTCCAGCCGAAGCCGGCGGAGAGTACAAATCAAAATAGTTTTTGAGAGTAGTGGGCGTCCTGTACACATGCCCTCTGAGAAAATCTGTCCGGACTGCGAGGAATCCTTAGAGCAGATGGAGTTACAAGGAACCGACGTTATGGGGACGTTCTCTATCGTTTCAGAAGCGTCAGACGACGGGTTTCTTAGCAGTATGCGAGCGGACGAAATCCTCACGCCAGTTCCTTACGTTTGCCCCAACTGCCGACGAACCCTCCTGTACGCCGAAAAGTAGCCAAAAAATTAGTCACCTGTACTGAGCGATTCGTAAGTCCCTCGTATTGACCGCAACCGGCTCGGAGAGTATTACCATCCTCGTCAGTGATGACCGACGTTCCTTCCGAGAAAGCGATATCCGTGAGCGTTCGCCCGGCCGTAGGTGCGCCCTCGGCGACGGTGATCTCCGGAACTTCGATACCTCCAGCGACGGCTGCCAGAGTCTCGACCTCCTTTCTGGCGACCCTGTTGGCCGCGACTCGCGCGCCCGCCCGTTCGGGGTAGACGACGGTATCCACGAACTGGTCGTACGCCCTGTACAGCCCGAAATAAACACGGGCGACCGTTCGAACTTCACCCGCGAGTTGTCGGCGAGCAGACAGACTGCGAGGATCGGTCCTGTCAGTTCTGTTGAACCGGCCACGGTATCCGCATCGACGATACCGGGTTGTTCGAGGATGCCTGGATCGGTAGCGTCTCCCCAGATGACTGTCAGAATCCAGGCATCCGCAATCTCCCCGACGCGGCCTTCGTCCTGTTCGATGATGGGCACGTTTTCGTCCTTATCGGCGAACAGTTCGACCGTCTGGGAGTCAACGGGGCTCCACCGGCGATGACGACGTCCCGTGTCATTTCACTCCTCACGCGGTCCGTCTGTGGCTGGTTGGTCGGTGGTCGCCTCAGTCCCTCCGGCAGTTCCTCGTGTCCGATACTTGTTGAGCGCGACATACATCACTGCGCCGATACCCAACCACCCGATACTGAGGAGGAGTGTAAGCAGATCCGTTTGGATGAGGAATCTGATCAACACGACAGCAAGTATCGCGTTCAGCGCGATCGCCAGTAACGGCGGAGCCGGGTAGTACGGGATTTTGTAGGGGCGGTTCATGTTCGGTCGCTCCCGGCGGAGTCTGATCACTGCAACGTTGACGATGATGAACGACAACAGAAAGAACAGGCTTGACATATTCCCCGCGCTTTGCGTAGGAAGAAAGACGGAGCCGAGCATGACGACCGCGCTCAGTAGCACTGCGACGAACGGCGTACCAAACCGATAGTGGATCTGGCCGACCGACTGTACCAACTGTCCTTCCCGGCCCATGGAGAAGGCCACCCGTGATGAGGCGATCACCACCGCGTTCAGTGCGGTGATAGTTGAGAACACTGCCCCAAAGACGATGAGCGCGCCACCGTTCTGAATGACCGGGACGCCCGTCGGCATGAACGAGGTCGCCGCCTCTGCGATGCCAGCCTCGCCCGCAGCGGCCAACTCCGTGGCACCCAGCGTGCCGATTGCCACGGTTACGACCAAGAGACACACAACGACGGTCGCGAGCAAACTGACGAATATCGCCTTGGGAATGTTCTCACGCGGGTTTTCAACCTCTTCGGTGACAGTCGTGATGAGGTCGTACCCCTCGAACGCTATAAACGTCAGACCCATCGCAGGGAGTATGCTGAACGGTCCGGACCCTTCGGTAAACAGTGGGTCGAAGTTCTGGAACGTGAAACTGGTCTCACCCCCGCCGCCAGCCGACAGGAATCCGAACGCGACGAACATCATGAGGATGGTGACCTTGACGATTGTGAACACTGTCTCGGCGCTCCCGCTCGCAGCTGTCGATGCCGCGTTCAACGCCACGAGCCCGGCGACTGCCACGAAGGCGAGAATAAATCGGGGCGGCACTCCCACCCCCAGCACCGGGAGAATCACCGCGCCGACTTCTCCCGGAGCGGCCGTCAAACCGTACACGTGGAGCAATTCAATGAAGTTCGGCGCAAACCCGAGCGCGTACAGCGCGCCGGCAATTATGTACGCGAACCAGAGCATCCAGCCCATCATGAACGAGCCAAAGTCGTCGAAGATCTCTCGCACGAACGCGTAGCCGCCGCTTTTCGGGATTGCAGACGCCAGTTCCGCGTACGAGAGCCCGGTGAATGCGGTCACGACTCCGTTCAGCAGAAAGACCAATATTGCGGCCGGCCCGGAGATTTCCGCCGCCAAGCCTGTGAGTACGAAAATGCCTGCACCAATCATCGCGCCCATGCCGATCATAGTGTTCGTCGAGAACGCTAGCTGTCACGTTTGCCCGGTCACTGACGACCTCTTTCGGAACATCGCTGTTCAGATGATGAGTGATCCCACCACGCCGGAGGGCGTGCGGGCTTACACTTGAAGGACAGTCGAACGCAGCAGTATACTCCATCGCGTCACAATCGTCTGGATCGCGGTCGTGTGGGCACTCTCCAGTGGAAACGCAAGGCCTTGTGTACCTGTAGCAATCTCCCCGAAGCGTCGATCGATGCGCGCGTCCGTTCGGCGTTGAAACGAGCGGCCGCCTGTCGAACTCGCCGTCAATACCGGGCCGCCGATTCGCTATCCAGTCATCGAGCAACTGGCACACCTCGTTCGATAACGCGATCAGTCGCTCTCCCTCGATTCCGTTTTTGATCGTCGTCCCGGCCTCGGGGCGATGGATCACGGCGATGTACTGCCCGTCCGGGTCGTAGTCGTCGACGTCAAGCGAATGGACCGCACCGGTCCGCATCATCGTGTGCCACATAAGCGTGAGGACGACGTGGGGCCGCGAGGCGTACTCATACTTCGAGAGGTGGCCGAGAACTTCCTCGGCGCGATCGGATTCGAGCATCACGTCACGAACGTTTTGTCCGTCTCGTAGCACCGGTGACCGCACCTTCGTATGGAGGTCGTCGACGACGGCGTCGATGCTCTCTAACCATCTCACGAAGACACGGATAGTGTCCATCTGAGTCTTCTCCGTGGCGGGTGCGAGGTCACCGTCTTGACGCCGCCATAGGCGGTACTGGTGGAGGGCCCGTCCGCTCAATTCGTTCAGGTTGTCTATGTCCTCCCCGTCACACCAGCGAACGAGGTGACCGAGGCGGGAGCTGTGCGAGTACAGCGTTGCTTTGGCCACCTCGGCTTCGCGGTCAGCGAGGTACAGTTCTACGGCTGTTTCCGGGTCGATTGGTTCGAGGCTCATCGCTCTTTGTGGCGCAAGTCGCAGTCACGACCCCGATCTGAAGTCTCTGATTTCGGGCGGCATAGCCCCGAAAGGACGATTTGTTCCTAATGTGAACGTGTGCCCGTCGCGCCCATTTCGTTCATAATCGCCTGACTGTATCGGGGGTGGAGATTTCTTTCAGAGAGAAAGGCCGTTATGAGTTTGAACAAAAGCAGAATTCATACTGCTCGACCAACCCTAAAATCGGTGACAGTGTTTGCTACCCAGCCGCCGATTCGACCGAAAATGAGGCCGAACACCGGCGTAATACTCAGAATCATCACGATGGCAATGGCAAAGAACACGCTCGTATTGAGAGACCACGCCACAGTCATGCCTTCTGTGATCAGAAATACAACGACCGCAGTGACTCCGCCCAGAAATCCAGCACGGAGTCCAGCAGCACTCGGGCCTACTGAGCGGCGGGTAGCGATGGCTCCTGCGAGTAGTGCTCCCACAATCATCACCCCTCCACCGACGGTCGCCTCAGAGTTTGGGAGCCAATTTAGGAGGACTGTAGCAGGGAGTGCGGCTAGTGCTCCAAGAATCGCAACGCGCCAGACCTGAGAAATTCGACGGGTTCGAACATTTGCGAGCATACGTCGTCTTGAATAACTGTACATAAAATTCATTCCTCAAGTTGCTGGCTCTGAAAGGATCTACTAGCTCGGAAGACACAGACGATCAGGAGTGGATGCTAAAGCGACGCCTGCGTGCGCTCGAGGTTATTGTAAGTGTTCTTCGGTCCGCTAGCTCTGTTGGAATCCTTCAGAAATGATAGATTCTGATCCGGTCGTGGTCAGTGTATGGGACTCATACAACAGTGTCAGACGCTAGACCTCCACCGTCTGTCAGTAGCGCCGTGCGAGATACAGAGGCTACAGTCAGCACAGCAAGTGCGTTATGTTCTCCGTTTGAAGACTGAACCAATCATTACAACATGCCTGCGTATCACTCATCACTACTCTTATAAACTCGATACTGAATTTCAAGATATGGCTGAGGAATTCGACAAGCTGGTTCGAGATAGAATCCCACAAGTAATCAAAGAAAACGGGGAAGAACCAACGATACATCACGCTGACGGTGACGAATACTCCGAACGGTTGGCTGAAAAACTGGACGAAGAAGCTACAGAATATCTGGAAAGCCGGGAAGTTAGCGAGTTAGCAGACGTATTGGAGGTAGTCCACGCTATCCGGAAAGATAGAGGAGTAACACTCGAAGAACTGCAAGAAATCCGAACACAGAAAGCGAAAGAACGAGGGCGGTTTGACGAGGGAATCGTGCTTGAACGAGTCAAGAAGTAGTCTCGCTGTACTGACCGATCAACCGCTCCCGTAGATCGGCTTCGGTTCGTACCACATTCGCGCCCTGTATTCAGCACGAGGCTATGGATCTCACCGGAAATTGGTAGGAATCTTTTCGATCAATAGGCACTCTTCAGAGACTGGCTTTTCAGGTAATAATGCGTCTAAAGAATAGGATTCCAACAGAGCTATACAGCCTATTTAGATCGTCTCGAAGTGGTCGTACTCGCGCTCGGTCGTGAGGAGCGAGGCGTGTCGGAGGCGATTCCGAACGTCGTGAACTACCCCACCCTACCGCTCGCCTGACGGCTCGCGCTTGAGGGTGGGGCTTCCTGCTTCCACGACGCGCTTTGCTGACACCGAATTGGTGTCCGTAGGGAGCGCAGTCTCCACAGGCGTTGATTCGGAGCGTCCCGCTCCTAACTGCTTCATGCCGCGAGAAAGGATATTCCACGCCGCGTTCGCGTCCCTGTCTGGCTCAAACCCGCAGGCAGGACAAGAGTGCTCACGCACCCACAACGGCTTCTCCGTCTCCACGCCACACGACGCACACTCCTTAGTCGTCCCTGCCGGGTCTACTGCCACGAAGTGCGCCCCCTCGCGTTCGCACTTATATTCGAGTATCCGCAGGAACGTCCCCCATGCCGCACCTGCTCGGTTGCGCGAGTTACCCGGCAGTTCAACAAGTTCCTTCACATCCAAGTCCTCCACGGCAACCAAGTCGTATTCGGTAGCGTAGTAGTTCGACAGCTTGTGGAGAAAGTCACGTCGCTTACGCTTGAGGTCGGCGTGGCGCTTTGCCACGATTCGGCGTTGTTTCTCCCAATTCGCAGAGCCGTGTTCTTTTCGCGAGAGGTCCCGCTGTGCGCTTTCCACCCGTTCGCGTTCGCCTGAGAGGTCGGGTGATTCGACAGCTGTGCCGTCAGTATCGTGTGCGTACTTGAGAATCCCTACGTCGATACCAACGCACTTCTCGGGATTCTCGGGTTTCTCCGGCGGGTCGTCGGGAGTCTCGACCCCGAGGATGGCGTACCACTTCCCGGTGGGTTCCTGCTTGACCGTGACGGTCTTGATTTCGGCGTCGTCGGGCAGGTCGCGGTGGAAGGTGAGCGGGATTTCTCCGAGTTTCGAGAGCCACAGTCGCGTCCGACCGCTCGTGTTTTTGAGCTTGAAGCCGGATTGACTGTAGGTGAAACTGCGGTACTCGCTTGGTGATTTCCAGTTGAGTGTTCCGACGTGGTAGCCGTTTTCTTTGCGACTACGGAGCGTTGAGAGGTTGTCGTATAGCCGCTGAACGACTTTTTGAAGAACCTTCGAGTGAACGTCTTTCAGGTCATCCCACCACTCTTTGAGATCAGGGAGGCGCTTCTGCTCGGAGTATGCCGAGGCGTCGTCAGTTCGGTTGAGTCGGTGGAGAAAGTGGTTATAGACCTGTCTACAAGTATCGACAGTCCACGCTAACTGGTCTCTGAGCGCGTCGGGCGGGTGGAGCCGATACTTGTAGTTGTAGTTCATTTGCCGGAGCTATTCGTCGGTGGGTTCGCTTGTTCGGACGACTTTCACGTCTGCGCCGCGCCAGTCCTTCGGGACGAGGACATGAGCGCCGTTTCCGGTGGCTTTCGCCGTCCCTGCGATAACTTCGTGGCCTTCTATTTCGTGCCTATCCATCACCTGAGTTTAAACAACGTATCAACATAAATATGTCCATGCGTGGGCCTGTGGGCCAAGCGTCGAATGTGTTTGCGAACTGTGCGGCGCTGTATCCCCTCCCTACTCGCTCCCTTCGGTCGCTCCTTGAGGAAGGGGCCTTAGCGCCTCAATTCAGGTAAAGCGTGTTCCCCTCTTCGATCCGCAACATCCGCCAGGCGACGCTGTGGCGGAGCGTGTGGGCGGAGACGTCTACGGGCCGTCCTCGCCCCGAGAAGCAGTACGGGCGAACGCCAGCGCGACGAGCGGCGCGCTGAACGACGTCGTTGATCCCTTTGCCCGTCATCCGACTACCCTTCTAGCTGGGCACCAGGACAGGATCGTCGTCGGCGCGGGCCTCAAGGAACCGACCGAGCGTTGCGACGGTCCGCAGCGAGCTGTCCCGATCGAGCTCGAAGGTAACGGGCGGTGGGGAGCTGTCGTTGGGGTAGTCCTTTTGGACCGACGTCGGCCGCCGCGACAACCCCCATGGTTTCCAGCCTCACCGTCGGAGCGCGCCTCAGCGAATGCGTGAGCGAACGACTCCAGCGCGCGGTCGTTCTCGACCTCCTCGCGATCATCGGGATCCGGTTGATCCTCTGTGACGCGGGAATCGTCTGGCCGGTGTCGGTGGTCAGCAATAGGCCCTACCGACACGTAAACAGTCATATAGACGCCTCATGATACGACATACCAGACGCTATGTCCGGTTCGTGAGACATGTCTATATGGCCCGCCACCTTCCAGAACTGTCCGCAGTCGAGACGCGACAATCGATGCGCCGCCGTCGGGTGCTCAAGGGCACTGTTGGTATCACAACGGCCGGTGCGCTCGGGGCCGTGTACACCGACGGCGGGGTAGAACCCGAAGGCGCTAACGAGACGAGTGACGCAACAGCCACGCAACGCCGGGACAGCGGGGCCGGTCCGGAAGACGCCACTCCACCCGGCGAACTCACGCTCATCGCGCACCGCGGGTTCGCGGGAGAGAACCCAGAAAACACCGTCACCGCCGCTCGGGCGGCTGCGCGCGAGACCGAAGCGACGGCCGGCAGGACGGTGGACCGCCGGGCTGACATCGTCGAGATTGACGTCGTTCCGACAGCCGACGGCGACGTGGTCGTGTTCCACGACGACAACTTGGCGGGACGCGACGGCGGCGATCGCGGGCTCACGGACGCGTCGGGCGTCGTCTGGGAGACTGAGACGGCGACCGTCACCGGTGCGGAGGTGCTCGGGAGCGGCGACACCGTGCCGCGCCTGTCGACGCTTCTTGAGACAATCCCTCCCGAAGTGGGTGTCAACGTGGAATTGAAAAATCCCGGCCGGTACGACCTGCGGTTCGACAAGAAACTCTCTCCGGACGCGCTCGCCGACCGCAGAGCCGCTTGGCAGCCATTCGTCGACCGAGTCGTCGACGTGCTCGACGACCACGACAACGAGTTCCTCTGCTCGTCGTTCTGTGAGGGCGCGCTGGCGGCCGCACGCGAGGCGTCGTCGTACCCAGTCGCGCCAATTGTCTACGAGTCGGTCGGCGACGGGCTCGCCATCGCTCGGGCACACGACGCCGCGGCGGTCCACGCCCCGATGAAGGTGATCACCGGGACGCCGTTCCACGATCCGGCGGTCACCGCCGGCGTGGACCTCGTCGCCGAGGCGCACGCGGACGGGCGAGAGGTGAATGTGTGGACAGTCGATACGTGGTATCAGGCCAGTCGGCTTGCCGCCGCCGGCGTTGACGGCATCGCCGCCGACTACTCTGGTCTGCTCCCCGCTTCCGGTGAGACGTCTGCCGGAGACACGCAGTCCTGACCATGACGTGAGCGGCCGGTCAAGCGGAGACTAGGTGTGAGCGCGCCGACGCGGTACCACCTCTCTTAGCAGCGCCCTTAGATCGACTCTTCGTCATCCGCCGTCGATCCCCGTCGATTGACTCTCCGTGGTCACGACGAGCCATTGAGTGGAGATGTCGATGAGATTGTCTCAGTGACGTTTTTGAAAAGCCGTCAGAAATCTCCGGATAGATATGTACAGGTACGTATCGGCGTCGAAGTAACTGTACCAGTGTTTACCATCCACCACTAATCATTTCAAATATTATAAAATCTTAATATGAAACTAGTCTAGCTCAAGATGTGGTTAATTCGAACGGCTCACACAATGGCCGGCGTCGATTTCTTCAAACAACCGGTGCGGCCGCAGTCGGTCTTGCTTCCGCCGGATGTCTAGGAGCAACATCAGGGGGGTCGGACGGCGCTGATGGCTCGGACGGCTCGTCTAGTTCCACCAACAGTGCGAACACCGAAAGTAGCGGTGAGACGACTATTACTTGGTGGCACGCGATGGGGGGGAACCTCGGCGAAACGGTCGATGCGCTCGCGGCCGATTTCAACGAACAGTCCTCTGGCGTGACGGTCGAAACGAGCTACAAGGGAAGCTATGACGAGACACTGAACGCGGTCACCTCAGCGATCGGCGCGGGTGAAGCGCCGGAGCTGGCACAGATCGTCGACCTCGGCAGTCGCCTCGCGATCGACAGCGGTGCGTTCGTCCCAATGGAAGAGGCGCTTCCGAGCGACCGGATCGACTGGTCCGATTTCCAAGACCCGGTCATCGACTACTACTCGTTCGACAATACGGTGTATTCGATGCCGTTCAACTCCTCGAATCCGATCTTCTACTACAACAAGGATATGTTCGAGGAGGCCGGGCTCGATCCCGAGTCGCCGCCGTCGACGTTAGCCGAGATCCGTGAGGCGAGCGAGACGATCGTCGATCAGGGAATCGCGGAGCAGGGAATCACCTTCGCTAACGTCTCGTGGTTCCCCGAGCAGTGGTTCGCGGAAGCGAACGTCCCGCTCGTAAACGAGGAGAACGGTCGTGCGGGGGACCCGACTGAAATCAATCTGGACACCGACACGGCCGACCGGGTGTTCAGCTGGTGGGCCGACATGCACGCCGACGGCCTGTACAATCATGCTGGCGTCGGCAACTGGGGTGCGGCACAACAGGCGTTCCTCAACGGACAGACGGCGATGTGGATTTCGTCCACGGCCGGCGTCGCTTCGGCGACGACGGGAGCCGAAGAGAACGGCTTCGAACTCGGGACGGGGTACTATCCGACGGCCGGTGACACCCGCACCGGCGTGGTCATCGGCGGCGCGTCGCTGTGGATGACCCGCGGCCTGTCCGAGGAAAAACGACAGGGACTCACTGACTTCCTCCTCTGGCTGGCCGAGCCAGAACAGCAGGCGTTCTGGCACCAGAACACTGGCTACTTCCCGATCAGTGACAGTGCCGTCGAGTACCTCGAAGAAGACGGCTGGTTCGACGAGAACCCGAACTTCCAGACCGCGTTCGACCAGCTTCAGGAGACGGAACAGACCGTCGCGACACAGGGCTGGCAAGCCGGACCGGCGTCGGAAGTCCGAACGATCATTCAGGACGGCTACGTCAGCATGATCAACTCCGACATCACCGTTGAGTCGAAACTCGAGGAGATGAAAACGGAGGCCGACGACGCGCTCCAGAGCTACATCCAGAGCAAAGGCAACTGAAATGGGCGTACACGAGAACACCTACGATAGTTCGCTGGGGGCGTACCTCCTGCTACTGCCAACACTGGCGGCGATCATCGCGTTCCTGTACTACCCGTCGCTACAGACGCTCCGGTTCAGCTTCTTCCAGACGTTTCTGTTCGGTCAGAACACTCGGTTCGTCGGACTGGCGAACTTCACCGACCTGTTGGGGTCGCAGGTGTACCTCACAAGCGTTGGATTAACGATGGCGTTCGCGGTGATCGTCGTCATCGGATCGCTCGCCGTCGGCCTCCTTGTCGCGTTCCTACTGTACGAGGTCAGCGACGGAAAGGCCGCGTATCTGATCGCCGCAATTTGGCCGTACGCACTGCCGACGGCCGTGGCCGGAACAGTCCTGTTGTTCCTCGCGCACCCGAGCGTCGGTATCTACACGCACTACCTCGAGGCGTGGTTCGGCGTCGAACTCGACTGGTTTACCGTCGGGTGGCAGGGGTTCGCCGTCGTCACGGTGGCGGCGATCTGGAAACAGGTCGGGTACAACGTGATATTCATGCTCGCCGCGTTGAACAACGTGCCTGAGTCGCTCAACGAGGCGTGTCGGCTCGACGGAATCGAAACGTGGCGTCGACTGGTGCGCGTGTACCTTCCGCTCATGTCGCCCACGCTGGTGTTCCTAGTCGTGATCAACACGATCTACGCGTTCTTCGGCAGCTTCGCCCTGATCGACCTGATGACGCAGGGGGGACCGACGAACGCCACCAACCTGATGATATATCAGTTGTACCGTGACGCCTTCCAGTTCAACAACCTCGGTCTCGCATCCGCGCAGTCCGTGATCCTGTTCGTGCTCGTGGCGGGACTCACGTTCGTCCAACTGCGCGTCTCCGACCGCTACGCACACTACTAATGTCACTCGATACCAACGACATCGCGACTGACGTTCGAGAGCGCGGACCGTTGTCGGCGATAGCCGACACACAGGTACTCCCGGCGCAGTGGCGCGTCCACCTCGGACTCATCGCTTCCGTCTTAGTGATGGCCTCGCCGCTCCTGCTCGCATTCGTAATGAGTACCCAGACTGTGCCCGAAGTGTACGACATCACGGACATCGGCGTTGGCAGCGACGGGCTGGCAAACTACGCCGAGGTGTTCACCAGGTACGGAATGGCATCATACATGTTCAACTCGTTAGTGATGTCTATCGTCGTCACTGTTGCGAAGATCGCCGTGAGCCTCCTCGCCGCAGTCGCGCTCGTGTTCTACGACTTCCGGTTCAAGAACGCGATCTTCTTTCTGATCCTGTTCACGCTGATGTTCCCCGTTCCGGTGCGCATCGTCCCCTTGTACGAGATGATGGCCGCACTGGGATGGACGAACACGCTGTTGGCGCTTACCGGCCCGTACGTCGCAAGCGCGACCGCCGTGTTCCTCCTCCGCCAGCATTTCATGTCGATCCCCGATTCGCTCGTCGAGTCGGCCAAAGTTGACGGCGTCGGTCCGCTCCGCTTCCTCTGGAAGGTGCTGATCCCGATGTCTCGGGGCATGATAAGCGGTCTCAGCGTGATCACGTTCATCTACGCGTGGAACCAGTACCTGTGGCCGCTGATCGTCGTCTCCGATCAGAGCAAACAGGTCGTACAGGTTGGCATGAAATACCTCCAGTCGGTTGGCAACGCCGGCCAGACTGACTGGGGGCTCATCATGGCGGGCGCCGTGTTGACGCTGTTGCCGCCGTTGCTGGCGCTCATCGTCTTCCGAGGCCCGCTGCTGGAAACCTTCGGACTATCAGAATGACCGGAATCACGACGACAGACCTGGTGAAGCGATTCGAAGATGTCACCGCCGTTGGCGGCGTCGACCTCAACGTCAGAGACGGCGAGTTCCTCGTCTTGGTCGGTCCGTCGGGGTGCGGGAAGTCGACGACGCTCCGGCTGCTCGCGGGCCTTGAGTCTCCGACGGAGGGTTCCATCGAGATCGCCGACGAGGTCGTGACGACCGTATCGCCCGCCGCGCGCGACGTCGCAATGGTGTTCCAGAACTACGCTCTGTACCCGCACATGACCGCTCGAGAGAACATGACGTTCGGTCTCGGAACGGCCACCGAATTCACCGACGACGAGGTGACGGAGCGGGTCGCAGACGCGGCCGAGATCCTCGACATCGAGGACCTCCTCGACAGGACTCCGTCGGCGCTTTCAGGGGGCGAACAACAGCGCGTGGCCATCGGGCGGGCGCTCGTTCGCGATCCGGAGGTGTTCCTGATGGACGAGCCGCTCAGCAACCTCGACGCGAAACTCCGCGTCCAGATGCGTGCCGAACTCGCCGAGCTCCACGAGCAGCTTCGTACGACGACGCTGTACGTCACACACGACCAAGTCGAAGCGATGACGCTCGGCGATCGGGTCGCGGTCATGTACGACGGCGAGATTCAACAGGTCGCACCGCCACAGCGGCTGTACGACGCGCCTGCGACTCGGTTTGTCGCCGAGTTCATCGGTAGTCCGGGTATGAATACCGTCGAGGGGATGCTCGAACGGCGTGGGGATTCCGTCTGCGTGACGTGGGACGAGAACAGCGTTCCGCTGCCGAGTCCGGTCCCCGACCCTGTGACGTCTCACGTGGGAGACCGTGTGGTTCTGGGCCTCCGGCCCGAGGACCTGTCACAGGAGATGAACGGCCCGCTCAGCATGGACATCACTGTCACCGAACCACTCGGTGATTCGCTGTTGACCCGGGGCACAGTCGGTGACACCGAGATGGAAGTGAGCCTCCCGCCACGGTCGGCGGTCGAAGTCGGTGACGTGCTGTCGTTGACCGCTGATCCCGAACGGCTTCACTTGTTCGACCCCGAGGCCGGGGGCGCGTTCTATCACTCCGCCGAGAACGTCGCCTCGGAGCCGACCGACCAGCCCGCACATGAGGCACAGTGGAACACGACATGAGTCGGGTCGAAACGCAGTACGACGCGATCGTCTTCGACAACGACGGCGTCCTCACCTATCCGACAGACGAGTCCGTCCTGACGGAAGCGTCGCGGCGGGCGTTCGCGGCGTTCGACGTTGACCCGACCCCGAGCGATGTCTGGTCGCTCGTCGACGATCTCTCGGTAGAAACGGTGCGCACGCTCGCCGAGCGGTATGAAGTTGACG
This sequence comes from Halorubrum miltondacostae, assembly GCF_041379815.1. NCBI lineage: Archaea > Methanobacteriati > Methanobacteriota > Halobacteria > Halobacteriales > Haloferacaceae > Halorubrum > Halorubrum miltondacostae. Next base: position 177,752 of record NZ_JBEDNY010000006.1, on the reverse strand, counting down.
CTGACGCGTTCTGGCATCGTCACGAGACGGAACGCACGGCCCGCCAGTTGGCAGCGATCCGAAACGGTAAGAAACCGCTCTACGACGACGTCGAGACGCTCGGCGATCTCTCGGTCCCGACGGCGATTGTGAGCAACAACCAGCACGCGACGATCGAACACATCGTCGCGGAGTTCGGCTTGGAGCCGGTGTTCGAAGCGTACTACGGTCGCGAGCCGTCGCTTCGCGGACTAGAACGTCGCAAGCCAGACCCGTCGTATCTTGAGGCGGCGCTCGACGATCTGGGCGTCGAATCAGCGTTATACGTCGGTGACAGCCGTGTCGACGTGGCGGCGGCTCGCGCGGCCGGCGTCGACGCCGCGTTCGTGAACCGACCACATCGCCGCGGGTATCGCCTCGATATTCGGCCGACGTATCGCCTCGGTAGCCTCGCGGAGCTCGCGAGTCTTCCCACAAAGTAATCCACGGTCCGCTACCCAACTCAACATGAACCCACGAATCGGTTTCGTCACCGCAGTCGCATCGGAGCTGGAACCGCAGTTGCGCTTCGCCGGTGACGGCGAGTTCGACTACGTCGAGATACTCATGGATGGGCCTCACAGCTGTGAGCGTCTCATGTCGAATCACGACACAATTCGGCAGATACTCGACGATCACGGCCTCGACCTACTCGTCCACCTTCCGTTCCCGACAGACATCGGATCGCCTTACGAGTCCGTCCGCAGCGGTGCCGTCGAGACGCAGTTGGCCTGTATCGATGCCGCGGCCGAACTGGGGGCTGAAAAAGCCGTCCTCCACCCGGAGTCCTCCGCGTGGTCAGTCGCGTGGGACGACGCGGAACTCCGCGAGTACATCGACGAATCGGTCAGCAAACTGGACACGTACGGTAACTCACGCCACGTCGAAATCTGTGCCGAGAACATCTTCGGGAGCCCGTACACCATCGAACACATCGACCGATTGCTCGCCGCGACAGACGCCTCGCTGACGCTCGATACCGGCCACGCTCGGGTGACCGGCCACGACCCAACGGAGACAGCCGCGTTCGTCACTGACCATGCTGACCGCATCTCGCACGTTCACCTGAACGATACCCGTCGGCCGGCGGATGAACACCTTCCGTTTGGTGCCGGGAATCTTGACTTCGAGCCTATCTTCGACGCGTTCCCCACCGACTGGCACGGGACGCTCTCGCTGGAAGTCGGGACGCAGTCGCTCGACTATCTCCGCGAATCGCGCTCTCAGTTGGAGCAGTATCTCTAGACTTGATGTCCTCCTCCGCCTGAAGCTTGAAAAATCTCGAGCGGTGAGAGTTTCAGGTTTACAGTCCAATCACTAGATTACCAGTCATTTCAGGTACGGGTAGTCCCACAGCATCGAGCTGGTGGACTGCCGGCCATGCCAAGTGCCCAGTACCCCTATCCTCAATCGTGTGGGGCATCCCAATGTTGTTTTTGCCACGGGGATGCCAGTAGGCGTCAACAGGTTCGGGGGTATCTTCTGACTCGCTTTGAGCAGTCGGCAGAGACACACCCTTCAATAATGTCTCGTTCACCGACTTCTCTTTCGGATACTGTCTCGTTACGCGGGCAGACAGGGCGTGGTTCGAAAATCGAAGATTTTCGTCATCACGAGAGAGCGGAGTTCTCTCGAACGACCTCCGAAGGACGGCTCGGAATCCGCTCCGTTCCGACCGAGCACACCACGTCTCGACCCGATCACTCGGGTCGCAATTACCTATTCGATCCGTCGAACTCTGAGCAGCTGCCAGCCGGCGACGCCGACACACAGTAGGCTCGCTGCGGCGATGTGCGGATCGACCGCGACCGCCGCGAGCAGCGCGACTCCGACAGTCACAATGCCGACGATGACCCCCGTAAGCGCCGCTGACGGTCATGGGCTCTTTGACCACACGCCGGTCTGGTCGTCGCGTCGAAACCACCAGTCGCCGGTCATCGGTCCTCGCGCGTTGTCTCGGGCGCAGCCCGATCGGCGCTGTCGTCCGCACCGGTCGCGATCGGCGTCTCCATGTCGCTACCGGCGTCGCCGTCAGTGACCGCGGAGCAAATCGCGCGCAGTTCGACAAGAACCTCGTCGAGCACATCGTCACTGTCGGCGCCGCCTCACTGTCGAGTGTCGACCTCTCTGGCGATCAGCTCTTGGATCAACAGCGGGTCCGGAGTACTGCGGAACTATAGCTGAACCCGGACCCCCCGCCGTGCTGACCTCGACCGAACCGTATCCAAACAACGAACCGAGAGACCGACGGCCTGCTGCTCTCGATGAACGACGTTCGCGACTGTTTGACGGGTCTCGTGGTCACTAAAGTGTTTGAACAAATTATTGCCCGCGATGTCAGTTCGCGTTGGTATCGGAGGTGAAGACGCCGTCGAGGTTGACGCTCGGGTCTCGTCTCGGCTCGCTCTCGCGCCCCGACCTCTCGTCCGGGGCTCGTTCGCTCGTGCGCCGCATCAGGGCCTCGTGGGTGTCCCGCGTCGCCTCGTCCGCCCCCGGCCGCGCCTGAACATAACTCCCGTCTGGACGCATCTCCCAGCGGCGCCGGTTGTCGTCGAGCATCGTAGAGAGTATTTCGTCGAGCGTCTCCCGCAGCGAGGGGTCCCCGACGGGGGCGATGGCCTCGACGCGCCGGTCGAGGTTCCGCGTCATCCAGTCCGCCGAGCCGATGTAGTAGTCCGGATCGCCGGCGTTGTCAAACCGGAATATCCGGGAGTGTTCGAGGAACCGACCGACGACGCTGTGGACCCGCACCGACCCGGTGACGCCCTCGACACCCGGACGGAGCCGACAGATCCCGCGGACGATCAGGTCAATCTCGACTCCGACCTCAGCCGCCTCATACAGTCGCTCGACGACGCCTGGGTCTTCGAGAGCGTTCATTTTCGCGACGATCCGTCCCCCCCGCCCCGCCAGGGCGTGGTCACGCTCGCGGTCGATGAGCTCATAAAGTCGCTCCCGAAGCGTCTCGGGGGCGACGAGCAGCTTCCGGTAGCTCCGGTTGCGAGAATGACCGGTGAAGGAGTTGAACAGCCGCACGAGGTCCTGCCCGACATCGTGGTCGGCGGTGAACAGGCCGAGGTCGACGTACCCCTTGGCGGTCCCCGAGTGGTAGTTGCCCGTCGCGACGTGCGAGTAGAGGCGGACGTCGTCGTCCTCCTCGCGCACCGCGAGCGCGACCTTGCTGTGGGTCTTGAGGTCGACGGTTCCGTACGCGACGTGGATCCCCTCTTCCTCCAGCCGTTTCACCCACCGGAGGTTGTTCTCCTCGTCGAACCGCGCCTTGAGTTCGACCATCACCGCGACCTGCTTCCCGTTCTTCGCGGCGTCGATGAGGCTCCCGATCACTCGCGAGTCGGGTGCGGTCCGGTATATCGCCGCCTTGATCGCGAGCGTGTCCGGGTCGTGCGCCGCGGCGTCGAGGAACGTCTGGACGGTGTCAGTGAAGGAGTGGTACGGGTGGTGGACGAGCGCGTCCCGCTCTCGGATCGACGCGAACACCTCCTCGGGCTGTTTCGCGTTGAGGCCGACGAACCGCGGGTGCTGTTGGGGCGTCCACGCCTCCCGCTTCAGGTCCGGCGCGTCGAGGTCATACAGGCTGCCGAAATCGGAGAGAGCCAGTGGCGCGCGCCGCTCGAACACCTCGCTGTCGTCGACATCGAGGTGTTCCACGAGGAGGTCACGGACCGCGGATGGGGTGTCCTCGTCGATCTCGATGCGGACGAGAGTTGCGAAGCGCCGCTCCCGAAGTACGTCCTCGATCCGCTCGATGAGCCCCTCCGCGACGTCCTCGTTCCGCCTGACTTCGGCGTTGCGCGTCACGCGGAACGTCGAGTGATCGACTATCTCGACGTCCGGGAACACCAGATCGAGGTTGGCGGCGATAACGCGCCCCACCGGGACGACCCGCGTCTCGCCGTCTTCTGGGAGGTCGGGATCGGCCGGGATCAGCCGCGGAAGATTCTCTGGGACTTTGATCCGCGAGAAGCGGATCGTCTCGTCGGGCTTGCGCGTCCGGACCGCGAGTGATAAAGAGAGGTTCGAGAGGAACGGGAACGGGTGTGCCGGGTCGAAGGTGAGCGGCGTGAGCGTCGGGAGTACCGACGACTCGAACTGGTCCCGGAGGTAATCGATCTCCTCGGGCCGAAGGTCGTCGTACCCGAGCACCTCGACCCCAGCCTCGGCGAGCGCAGGCTTCACCGCTTCGTGGTAGCACCGCGACTGCGTCTCGAAGAGGTCCGCAGCCATCGAGAGCGCGTCGGACCACTGCTCGCGTGGCGTCGCGCCGTCGACAGTCGGCTCCGTCGTGCCGGCGTCGATCTGCTGTTTGAGCCCGCCGATCCGCTTCATGAAGAATTCGTCGAGGTTTCGCGTCAGGATCGAGAGGAACCGGAGCCGTTCGAGCGGCGGCTGCCGGTCGTCCGTCGCCTCGTGGAGGACGCGCCACTGGAAGGAGAGCTCCGAGAGCTCGCGGTTGAGGTACCACCGACCGTCGTCGAACGGTTCGTCCGTGGGTGGCGGATCGGCCACGATTGGCGGCGTCTGCGGCGGGACGGCGTCTTTCCACGTCTCCGGCGAGAGGACGACGGCGTCGTCGCTTACCTCCGTGTTGGCGCCCTCTCCTTCGATCGCCGTCGTACCCTCACCTGCTGTCTCGTCTTCCACCGTCTCGTCCGCCGTTTCCTCTCCGTTCGATTCGTTCTCGGTGTCGGTCGCGTCGGTCATCTCAGCGCAGCTCGGCCACGTCAACGATCTTTGCGTCGCTCCGCTCGACGCCGCCGCGGAGCGCGGGGACGGCAGTGACCGTCTCGGCGTGTAGGTCGTAGGCAGTGAGCGTACCGCCGTAAACGCAGCCAGTGTCGAGCCCGACCGCCCACTCCGTACGGACCGGATCTTCGAGTACGGTGTGGCCGAAGAACACCCGCGGCGGTCCGGCGTACTCCTCGTACCAGTATGGCTGGTCGTAGCTGCCGCCCGGCACCAGCGAGCGGGTGTTCTGGAGGTCGTTGATCGTGTGTTCGTCGAGCGGCCTTCGCGGGTCGACCCCGCCGTGAACGATCAGGTTCTCGCCGACCGTGATCGCGACCGGCAGCGACTTGATCCACTTGAGCTGGTCGTCCGAAAGCGCGTCGAGCGACTTCTCGCCGCGGAGCAGCTTTTCCTCGTTGTTTCCCCGAACGGAGAACATGTTGTCCGCGTTCCGCACACGCTCGACGACCGACGCGCTGTCGGGTCCTTTGCGGACCAAGTCGCCGACGAAGGCCACGAGGTCGTCATCGGTGACGCCGAGCGTCGACAGAAGCCGGTCGAGTGGCTCCGGGCAGCCGTGTACGTCCCCGACGACGTACGCGTTCTCGTAGTCGGCAGGATCAATGTCGAGGTGGTGCGGTTCGACCTCCGGGTGGAAACGGCCCATTACGTGTTCTGAGGGGGGTTCGACTGATAAACGCCGCTAAGAGGTGTATATATGGATATATAATCGACGTTGCTCTCCCCCGACGAACGCTGTCAGTCGGTCGTGACGCGCTGACAGCCCGCCTCCATCCGCACCGTTGGATCACCGTCTTGGTCGTTCTCGATCCAGAGTTCGATGCCGCTCTCGTTCGAGCCGTCGCAGGGCAGTTCGGACTGTTCGAACCCTGGCCAGTCCCGCTCCAATCGGGTCCCGTCGACGGTCACGACGACGGTCTCCAGCTCAGTCGACCCCGGGAAGGCAACGTGCTCGTCGGACTCGTTGTCGTCGGAGAAGCGGTAGGTGCGCTCGAACAGCGTCGTCCCGCTCCCGTCGGCGACCGCGACGGTCACGTCGTGAGTCTCTTCGCGCTCTCCGAGGTAGACGGTCACCCAGTGGGCGGGGGCCGAGGCGGAATCGACCCCCGAACACCCGGCGACAGCGGCGAGGACGGCCGACGAACCGGTGACGAACGCGCGGCGGGTCGTGGAGGGCATCGATCCGAACTGTTTCGCGAATCCAATTTAACGGGTCGTTCGCGTCCCGTCACGGCGGCTCGCTCATGAGCAAGTTGATTGATACCCGTTCTCCGGGCCATCGGAGAACACGAAGGAGTGCGTCAGCGAGTCTCTCGGACAGTCGGCGAACTCGGTCCGCACCACCCGCCCGTCGGGCGTCTCGAACACGTACAAGACAGCCGTTCCGGGTTCCCACGCATCGAACGAGGCCGTGGTCGTCTCGCCGGGCGGGACGGACAGCCGACACACGGTGGCGTTCCGCGCCGCGCCGAGCGACAGGTTGTAGTACGGCCCCGCGGCGTCGAGCTGGACGAGTTCGATCATCTCCCGCGTCTCCGCGTCATTCGTCGCGCGGACAGTGAGGTTGCCGGCACCGACGGGGTCGTCGATCAGGTAGGCGGTCATCCGGTACGACGTCGATTCGGTATTCTCGACGGTCACGTCCGCCGAGGAACCGCCGGGCGCGGTACAGCCGGCGGTCGCGATCAACAGGACACAACAGAGGGCGAGGGTCCAGCGGGGCATCGGTTCGTACTCTCGGTCCGGACTTTTCAAGCCTTTCTCGTTCCTTAGGCGTCCGCTCGCGCCGCGGGGAGCCACGCCGGCGGGGCGACCTCGTTACCGGCGGCCCGGGGCGCGACCGCGTACTCGAATCGCTTGGACTCGCCCTGCCGGACATACGCGAGCCTGGCCTCCCGGACGACGCCGTTCCGGTCGACGGTCAGGGAGCCCCGGATGTCTGTCGCGTTGTGGACCGCGACGCCCGTCGCGGCGTACCGGATCAGCCGTTCGCCGTCCTCCTCGACGATCCCGACCGCGCGGAACTCGCCAACGGTGAGGATCCGGGAGGCGACCGCCCACATCGAGTCGGCCGCGCGGTACCTGGTCGTCGCAACCGACCCGTTGGACGCCTCGAAGGAGATGTCTCTGTTCCGAGCGCTCCGACTGTACCGGACGCCGTCGTCGACATATACGTCACTACGCGTGATGTCGACGTACCCGTTGTGAACGTCGAGCCGGAACCGAGCCTGGTCACGGGCCGCCTCGTACTCGTAGTCGGCGTACGCGCCGGCGCGGAAGCGCTCGACCGCGACCCCCGTCGCCGGCTCCGTTCGGAGAAACGCCACGGACCGCTCGCGCGCCGTCGCGACGTCAATCCCGCTCCGCGTGAATCCGTTCGGGAACGAGACATCACCGATCCGCTCGTCCACGTCCGGCGTCGCGTTCGTCGAGGGATCCGACGGCGAGGCGCCGGGTGAGGCAGTGTCGGGTGGCGTCGGCTCGCCCGGGACGAACCCGCCGCACCCCGCGAGCAGGAGCAGGACGGCGACCGCGGTCGCGACGCGGGCGCGCTGGGAGGCGTCTCTCACTCGTGGGCTCGCGGTGACGGGGTTACTTGCGACCCGAGCTCACGGGCTCGTCGGCGGGGGCGCCGTCGTCAGACAGTGCCGACCGCGCCGCCGAGACCGTCTCGTCCACGCGCGCCCACGCCACGGGCGGCTCGACCGCGTCGAGTTCCGCGTCGAGCGCGTCGAGCCGCTCGTCGAACCGGTCGTCCCATTCCGGGCCGTCGGCGAGCGCGTCGGCGTGGTCGGCCACTGCGGCCTCAAGATCGTCGAGCCGCTCGTCGACGTCGCCCGGGAAGGAGACCCCGTCGCGGTCGGCCCACGCGCGGAGATCGTTGGCCTCGGCACAGAGGTCGGCGACGACGAGTTCGAGAACGCGCGTCTGGAGGGTCGCCTCGAACCTTCGTTCCAGGTCGGGGTCGTCGCTCTCCCGCAGCGACGCGACGGTCTCGGCGACGGCCGCAACGGACTCCTCCGCGGCGTCGATCTCGTCGACGAGTCCGTCGTGACGACGGTTCGCGGAGTTGACCCACGCCTCGAACGCCTCGAGTTCGGTCTCGAGGTCGTGGGCGACGCGGACGACGTCCTGCGCGTCGGTCGTGATCTCGTGGAGGTCGACCGCGGCGCGGTACATCGACACCGGCGAGTCGAGTCCCGACCTGGCCTCGCCGAGCCGATCGCCGAGCGCCTCCACGTCCGCCTGGAGGTCCTCCAGCCGGTCCCCGAATGCCCGACGTCGGACGTCGACGATGTCGAGGTCCGGCGCGTCGTCGGCAGCGGCGGTCGTCTCTTCGTGAGTCCGCGTCGCGAGGTCGACCCGCGTCTCAGCGGTCGCGAGGACCTGTGCCACGTCGGTGACGCTCGATTCGATCGCTGCGGGCGTCACGGTCCTGTCCTCGGTGAACGGGTCGAGCCACGTGCGGATCGACTCCGGCTCCTCGTCCGTCCGCTCGGAGACGGCATCGATGAGTTCGTCGAGGGGCGTCGCCGCGGTCGCGGGTTCGCTCATACCGTCAGATTCGGCGTAGCACGGTGTATACCTTCCTAAGAGCGGTCTATTCGTGGACAGAGCGGTACGTGGTAATATATAGCCGTCAGAGTTCCCTTGTGCGGTCCGCCCCAATATTGTGTGCTCCTCGCGTGTCAAGAGGTACCTATATTAAAAATATAAACCAGTTTAATAGGCTCCTCCGTTGCTACGGGTGATGTCAGACCGGAACTGGGTCGACGGTGGCGTGTCGCGGCGGAAAATTCTCATCACGTCCGGAGCGCTCGGCACCGCCGGCTTGGCGGGCTGTGGCGGCAGCAGCGACGGCAGCTCCGGCGGCGACGGCGGCGACGGCAGCGACGGGAGTGACGGCGGCGACGGCACGGACGGCGGCGATAGCTCCGGGCAGAGCACGGCGCTGCTCAACGCCGAGGGGTCCTCGACCGTGTACCCCATTTCGAACACCGGGAGCTCCTACTGGAACTCCAACGCCCCGCCAAGCGACGGCGAGTACTGGGGCGCGAACGACGAGACCTCCGTCCCCGGCTGGGACCAGCTCTCGTCCGACGGCGCGGACGACATGCTCATCGCCGACTACTTTTCCGCGAAGTTCGGCTTCGAGCCGACCGAGCAGCGCTCCTCGCCGCCGTTCCCGACGACGGTCGGCCTGAGCCACTCGGGGACCGGCTGCGAGGCCGTCACCGAGGGGCTCGTCGACATCGGCAACTCCTCCGGACCGATCACGGCGGAGCTCGGCTGGAGCGAGGAGGAGGCGCAAAACACGGTCGTCGACAACGTCGTTGGCCGCGACGGCCAGCCGGTCGTCGTCAGCTCGGACGTCTCCGACGCCGGCGTCACCCAGCTGACCGGCGAGCAGATCCGCGGCATCTACCAGGGCGAGATCACCAACTGGAGCGAGATCGACGGGATCGACTACGACCAGGAGATCTACGCTGTCGGCCGCGCCGAGGGCTCGGGCACCGACACCGCGTTCCGCCTGAACATGCTCGGTGCCGCCGACGCTTCCATGTCCGGCGTCGACACGCGCTTCGGGCAGAACCAGCAGGTCGCGCAGGCCGTCGGCCAGAACGAGGGCTCCATCGCGTACATGGCGCTCGCGTTCACCAGCGAAACGGTCATCCCGATCTCCATCGAGTTCGACGGTACACTGTACGAGACCAGCCGCGACGCGGAGAACACGATCTTCGACAGCGAGTACCCGCTCAACCGCGACCTCCACATGTACACCCTCATCGAGGAGGACAACCCCGACGGGGGCGGCTACGACGCTCGCGAGGCGGCGTTCGTCAACATGTTCCTCAACGAGTTCGGGCAGACCACCTTCGTCGAGGGGAACAACTACATCCCGCTCCCGACGAGCGACCTCGAGTCGATGAAAGAGCAGGTCTCGTCCGTCGCGACGGAGGACCTCCTCTCGCCGTAGGCTAATCGACGGTTTCGGTCGATCGCCGCGAGGCGGCACGCGCGCCCCGTCGCCCCGATGACCCTCCGTTTCAGTGACACCCCGGCACCCACGCTCAAGACGAACACCGATTCTATGACACACGCACTCCCTCGAACAACTACGATACCAGACAGATGTCCTCGGTAACAGACGCCCCGGCCGGCCGAGTGACGAACGCGCTTGGCGCGCGGCTCCGACGGGTCAGAGAGTTCGTCGACGAGACGGAACCGCCAGCGCTAGCGATCATCGCGGTGATGACGCTCTCGCTCCTCGCCTCGCTCGTCGGATTTCTGGTCGTCTCCGACCTCACCATCGTCCCCTTCGTCGCCTTCCTCGCCGCCGCGGGGATCGGCTGGTTCCGCTACCAAGAGGAGACGGCGTACGTCATCGCGCTGATGATGACGGTGTCGACGATCCTGATCCTCGGCCTGATCATCGTGTTCATATTCCGCGAGTCGATCCCGGTGATCCGGTACGAGAGCGCGACGGTGTTCGGGGTGACGGTCCCCGGCCTGCGCATGTTCATCCAGCCGAACTGGGACGCCGTCTCGCCGCCCATCCAATACTCGATGGTGCCGATGATCCACGGGACGGTGATGGTGACGCTCATCGGCTCCGCCGTCGCCGCTCCGCTGGGCGTCTCCGCCGCGCTCTTCATCTCGGAGATCGCCCCTGCGACCGTCCGCGAGGTCGTCAAGCCCGGCGTCGAGATCCTCGCGGGCATCCCGTCGATCGTCTACGGGTTCATCGGCTTCACCGTCCTCGGGCCGTGGGCCTCCGAGCAGTTCCAGACGACCGGACAGGGGTCGTACCTCTTCGTCGGCATCGTCGTCGGTCTGATGGCACTGCCGACGGTCGTCTCCGTTGCGGAGGACGCGCTGAGCAGCGTCCCCGAGTCGATGAAGAGCGGGTCGCTGGCGATGGGAACGACCGACTGGCAGACGATGACCTCGATCACGCTCCCGGCGGCGTTCTCCGGCGTCTCCGCGGCGGTGCTGCTCGGCGTCGGGCGGGCCATCGGCGAGACGATGGCCGCGACGGTGATGCTCCGCGGCGTCCCGCGGCTCACTGAGCCGCTCGTCAACGTCTTCTACGGCCAGGAGACGCTAACCTCGATCATCGCGCGCAACTACGGCGAGGCGGACGGCCTCCAGATGGACGCGTTGTTCGTCGCGGGCGTGATCCTGTTCATCACCGTCCTCGTCATCTCCATCGGCGCGCAGTACATCGAGTGGCGGATGCACGAGAAGCTCGGGGGTGAGGTCTGATGGCGGGCGCGAGCGAGGCGGACGCGAAGCTCGTCGAGTCGAACACCACCCAGACGGACGCCGTCGCCGCCGTCGCTGTCGGGCTCTCCACGGTCCTGTTCGCGCTCGCCGTCGCGGCGATGTTCGAGCGCGTCAGCCTCACCGGCTCGCTGTTCGGGGTCCAGACTGTGACGCTGCTCGGCGGACTGCTGACCGCGCTCGGCGTCGCGGTGATCGCCTTCGGCGCCGGGTCCCGGCTCGGGTACGTCGAAACCGACCCTGACCCGAGCGCCGGACTGATCGCCGGGTTCGGCGCCGCAGTCCCGTGGGTCGTCATCGGCGGGGGCGTCGCGAGCCAGACGCTCGGTCTTGGTACGGCTGGCGGTGCGGTCGGCGCCCTCGTCGCCGGCGGCGTTGCCTTCGCAGTCACCGTCCTCCCGCGCGAGGACCTCGGGTCGACGCTGCCGCTCGGGAGCCTGCTCACGCTGACGGGACTCGTGTTCCTGACCGGCGTCATCGGTCCGGACTGGGTGTGGGACCTAGGGTGGGCGCAAACGGCCTCGATCACGGCCGAGTTCTTCATCCCCGTGGCGACGCTGTTCAGCGCGCTGTACGGCGGCTGGGCCTCGGCGAAGTCGTACGGCGGCTTCGGCGCTCGCGGGCGGCACATGGGCGCGTACGTGCTCGTCTACCTCAACGCGCTCTCGATCGTCGCCTTCCTGTTCATCCTCGTCGCGTACGTGGTCGTCCAGGGAGTTCCGGGGCTGTTGACCGGCTTCGAGCTCGGTCTCGGTACCGGGCCACAAACGACGTTCCTCGGCGTCTCGGTCACGCTCCCGGTCTCCGTGCCGTTCGTGATGAACGGCGTGGCCCTCCTGAACGACTTCCAAGGCGTATTGCCCGCGATCGTGGGGACAGTCTGGCTCGTGATCGGCGCCGTCGTCCTCGCGGTTCCGTTGGGGGTCGGCGCGGCCGTCTTCCTCACCGAGTACGCGGACCGCGGCCGGTTCACGCAGGTCGTTGAGGTCGCGACTAACGGGCTCTGGAGCACCCCGAGCATCGTGTTCGGGCTGTTCGGGTTCGCCTTCCTCATCCCGCGGTTCGGCAACGGGAAGTCGCTGCTCTCCGGGATGATCACGCTCGGGTTCATGCTCCTCCCGCTCGTGGTGATCACCTCCCGCGAGGCGATGCTCTCGGTCCCCGACGAGTACCGCGACGCGAGCGCCGCGCTCGGCGTCTCCAAGTGGCAGACGATCCGGAGCGTCGTCCTCCCGGCGGCGTTGCCCGGCGTCGTCACCGGCGTCATCCTCGGCGTCGGTCGGATCGCGGGCGAGACGGCCCCGATCCTGCTGACGATGGCCGGCGGGACGTTCGTCCCCGGCTCGCAGACGGTCGACGTCATCGGGAGCTTCCAGTTCACGTCGTCGCCGCCGTTCGTCGGCAACCCGGCCCTGCTGGAGGCGACCTCGGCGCTGCCGTACCAACTGTTTGCGCTGATCACGGCCGGCGTCGGGCTCGGCAGCAGCGTCTCCGACCCCGACGCCTTCCGCTGGGCGACGGCGCTGGTGCTCCTCGTCGTCGTCCTCTCCTTCTACGCGATCGGGATCGCGACGCGCTACTACTTCCGCCAGCGGCTCACGCACACCTGACCCACCATGAGCGAGAACACCACCAAGCAGACCCAGACCGAATCCGCGGCGACGGACAGCGACCAGCCACTCACGACGACCGCCGGCGAGACCGTCGAGCGGACGCAGTCAGAATGGACTGAGTACGACTTCCAAGGCGAAGCGAAGATGAGCGTCAACGACCTCGACGTCCACTACGGCGACGACCACGCTCTGAAGGGCGTCTCGATGGAGATCCCCGAGCGGAGCGTCACCGCGCTCATCGGCCCCTCCGGCTGCGGGAAGTCGACGTACCTCCGATGTCTCAACCGAATGAACGACCGGGTGAGCTCCGCCCGGATCGACGGCTCGGTACAACTCGACGGCCAGGAGATCTACCAGGACGGCGTCAACCTCGTCGAGCTCAGGAAGCGGGTCGGGATGGTGTTCCAGTCTCCCAACCCGTTTCCCAAGTCGATCCGCGAGAACATCGCCTACGGTCCGAAGAAGCACGGCGACCTCGACACCGGACTGCTCGCCCGCCTGCTGAACCGGAGCGACGCGGACGAGCGGGACGAGCTCGTGGAGCGGTGCCTCCGTGACGCGGCGCTGTGGGACGAGGTGAGCGACCGGCTCGACGACAACGCCCTCGGCCTCTCTGGCGGGCAACAGCAGCGCCTTTGTATCGCTCGCGCCCTCTCGGTCGACCCCGAGGTGATCCTGATGGACGAGCCCGCCTCCGCGCTCGACCCCATCGCCACGGCGAAGATCGAGGACCTGATCGACGACCTCGCCGAGGAGTACACGGTCGTCATCGTCACGCACAACATGCAGCAGGCGGCGCGGATCTCCGACCAGACAGCCGTGTTCCTCACGGGCGGGGAGCTGGTCGAGTACGGGGACACCGATCAGGTGTTCGAGGACCCCCACAGCGAGCGCGTCGAAGACTACATCACCGGCAAGTTCGGGTGATCGCATGCCCCGAGAACGGTACCAAGACTCGCTCGACGAACTCCGATCCGACGTGCTCGCGATGGGCGATCAGGTGGTCGAGCAGTTCGAGAGAAGCCTCAAGGCCGTCGAGCACCGCGACGAGTCGCTCGCGCGCTCGGTCGCCGAGGGCGACGAGGCGGTGAACGAGACGTACCTGCGGCTGGAGGATCGGTGCGTCGACCTGTTCGCGCTCCAGCAGCCGGTCGCGGGCGACCTTCGATTTGTCACCGCCTCGTTCAAGATCATCACGGACCTCGAGCGCATCGGCGACCTCGCGGTCAACCTCGCCGACTACCTGCGGACGGCAACCCGGACGCTCTCGCCCGAGGTACAGCTCGACGCGATCGGCGAGGCGGTGCGCTCGCTGGTCGAACGGAGCCTCGCCGCCTACGAGACCGAAGACGCGGCCGCGTGCCGCGCGGTCGCGGCCGACGACGACGAGGTCGACGCGCTGTGTCAGCGGGCGAGCGAGAGCGTCACCCGCGACCTGATCGCGGGGACCGACGGGGACGGCTGGGAGGTCGAACGACTGTTGGACGACGTGTCGCGGGTCCTGCTGACGATCCGCGACCTCGAGCGCGTCGCGGACCACGCCGTAAACATCGCAGCGCGGACTCTCTACATGATCGAAAACGATCCGGAGCTGCTCTACTAAGATGGAGTCACGAAAGATCCAAAGGGTGGGAAACGGGACGTACACGGTCTCACTCCCGAAAGACTGGGCGGAGTCGCAGGGTATCGCGTCCGGTGACGTCGTGACGCTCCACGACCACATCGACGGGGTGTTGGCGGTCCAGACCGGGAACGGCGACGACGAGGACCCACCCTTCGCCCGGATCGAGTCGGCCGACCCGGAGGTGATCGAGCGGGCGCTGCGGGCGGCCTACGCTGCCGGCGCGCGCGAGGTCACGCTCGAACGGGACGAGCCGCTTACCCCGGACCAGCGGCGCGCCGTCGAACGGGTCGCTCGCAACCGGATCGGGATGTCTGTGGCCGCGGAGTCGGAGACTGTGACGACGGTCCAGATCATGCTGGACTCGACGGAGGTGTCGGTGAGCCAGTCGCTCCGACAGCTGGCGTTCACAGTGCGCTCGATACATCGCGACGCGGTGGAGGCGCTGGCGACGCCACCCGACTCGTCGCCGACCGGCTCCCGCGACACACAGGTCGACCGCCTCGCGTCGATGATCGACCGGTCCGTCTCCCGCGGCATGGCGGACCTCGGAGAGGTCGACGCACTCGGGACCACCCGCCCGGAGCTGTTCGAGTCGTGGACGGCGATGCGGGAGCTGTGCCGCTTCCGCGACGCGGCGGCGGAGATCGGGGATGCCGCGGCGGCCCTTGACGCCCCACCATCGGACGGGCGGTTGGAAACGTATCGGGACATCGGCGCCGGGGTCCGGGCGGTCGTCTCGGACGGGGTGAGCGTCACCCTCGGCGACGAGGGCGCCGACGTCGCTCGGGCCGCGATTGGGGACCTCAGCCGGGCTCACCACGAGATCGACGCGCTCGACCGGGCGTTGGACGTCGGGGGCGAGAGGGGGGCAGCTCTCCGCCGCGTCTTGCGCGCGCTGCGGCGGACAGCGGACTGCGGCGGGGGAGTGGCGCAGATCGGGCTGCGGCGAGCGATCCGATGTCAAGAAACGATACGCGACCGCAGACCGGAGCGGATGAACGAGTAGATCTTTGGCCGGGCTTGGACCTGCCAAGCGCAACGGCCTTGACACCCTGCTCATGACAGCGCTGGTAAGATTCAAACCGAGCCCGCTGTTTGGCCTGCCACATTTCGCTCTCCGAGTCGCTCCGGTCGACAGGAGAGGCCTCAATCGCACCGAGCTCGTCGAACGCCTCGGAGACACGTCGGTCGACAAACTACGTGATCAGGTCGCGGTGGATAGGCTCCCACGACTGCTGGTCGTCTAGACATCGGCCGTCGTTCTCGGAGAGCGGGTCTTCGGCGTCCGACTCTCGGGCGTGGTGACGTGGGATGTACCTTTGTACGTGTGACCACCCGCACCATGACGCGATGTGTGCGTAGTAGGTGAGAACGGTCCCAGCAGCGTACCCGGACGTGGATAGGTAGCGGGCGTAGTCCGAGAACACTGTCGTGTCGAGATCTGCGAACCGAACGGTGTCGCCGTCAACGACGCCCGCCTAAGGTTCCGGCGGCGAGGCGTTTGCTGGATCAGCTGTCTGGCCGAAACACCACTGACAAAATTGACGGAGCTCGCGCTCGGCGTCAGTTCGGTACCTCCCTGCTCGCCGGTGTCGCATAGTTGGTGTTCCAAAGCGCCATACAAATCACCCGTGTTTCTCGATTGAGCACGCTGGCTGTTGCGTCTACAGCCTGTACTGAGCGATCTACGGGTCAGTCAACGAGGTGTAGGCAGACTTCTGTAACACCCTCTCCGGACCATTCTCAAGTTTGGGTTTTATCAGTAGAATACACCTAGGACCTGGTATGACCGACTCTGCGTCTCCAGGCGTCTCTGTCTCGCTATCTGCGCCGACTAACGTTTCAACAGTCTTGGACCGGGCTGGAATCGATTACGTCCACGTTCATGAGCAGCGACTGCTGGCGATCTATCGTACTGGCATTTTCAATGTGACAACCGAACCGGAGTCAGTGTCGAATGAGTATACGCTCGAGATCGAATGCTGGGAAGCACCCTTGCCGTCTCGCGGTGATGAGCGATCACCCCAGGATCTTCTCGAGGACTTTGCGGGCGTGTTTGATGTCGACGTTGAGTCCTGAGGTGGTCTCTCGGGTACTTTGGTCAGACCGGCGCCAATCAGTTGAGAGCGCTAGAAACGCTAGAAACAAGTCCGCTGGCACGAACTAACACAATACACGATTTATGGACATTTCTGAGACGCTCCAGACACTGTATACTGCGACTGTTGAGCAAGACGATGGCACCTACCAGATAACCGTACCAGACCGTGAGATAGCCACCGGGACACTCTCTGAGGGTGAAACATACCGTGTTGCGCTCATATCGACATCGACGTCGGATACCGAAGCCACCGACACGACTGAGGTCACTCAGTCAGATAACCACGCTGGTCAGCAACACGAATACGATGGCCCGCCTGTCGAGGAAGGTGAACAGCGAGACGTTGAAATCGAGAACCTCGGTGACCAAGGTGACGGGATCGCGAAAGTTGAGCACGGTTACGTTGTAATCGTTCCCGAAACGAGTGTCGGAGACCGAGTCACCGTCGAGATGCAACAGGTACGTGAGAACGTTGCGTTCGCTGATGTCGTTGATGACACCCTTCGCGGGGAAGTCTAGGACCGTAGGTTGGCACGAACGGGTGGTCTTGGCAAACTTCCCACAGCACTACTCACTTTTTGACTTACCGACGTACTCCGATTTCATCGTCCCGTTCTCACGATAGTAGCGGTAGAGATACGGACCGTGTATATCCGCAGGATTCCCGCTGGCGCACTTACAGCTGTCGTCGCCACAGGTGACTTTCTCTTTGACGACGGTCCCGCTTCCTGCGCTATCGGACTCCTCGACGGGTTCGGCAGTCTCGGGAAGCTCGTCGGTGTCAACCGACTGGTTGCGATACTCAATAATCGTCTCAACGTAGTTCTGTATCTCATGGAGTGTCTCCGTATCCTGTTTCGGGAGCCCCTCTGCGAGATACTTTGGGAGCGAACTGGACGGTGACGGCTGCTTCACACCTTATGTAACAATCGGAGCCACGTTAGCGTTTGTGTGCTACATAAGGTTTTAAATCTTCTCTACATACCGTGACCAGTTCAGCAATTACTCAAGATCGTAGGCCGCAATCTCGTGAGAGCCACACTGTGGACATTCATCGACGTCCTTCTCTACGCTGTACCCACAGTGGCGGCACTCATGATGCGTTGTCGATGACGGCTCGAGCCTGACGATCTGCTGGATGAACTGTTTACTGAGCATCGGTGGGGTCAACGATCTCGCCACAATGAGGGCATTCGGCCCACAGGCCTGTGTCGCCGCCAGCGGTCTCATAGTGGATGATTGCGTGCCGACCCGTGACTGTCTCGCCGCAGAACGAGCAGTCGCCACGGACTGTCTCTGAGTCATTAGCAGTCATTCTCGCGAGTTCACGGGCTCCTTCGAGGGGAGCGAGAGCGTGTGACACCCTTTTGGATCTGATCTGGTTGGTGAAACCGCTCCAGCGATGCTCCCTCGCTTCAACATTTGGGACCCTGTGAATTATATTTCGGGCGAGCGGAGTGAAAGTACCGTTCTCGGACAGCAGCGTGACTGTCGGTCGTGAGTAGCCATCGTATGGGAATCGCATAGTGTACACGCGGCGAGCGGTGAGTGGTAACTTCGCACTCGGGCGAGTCCCACCCGCGTCGCCGCTATCGATGGGCGGGGAGTCGATACAGCCGAACGGAACGATAGATTGAATCGCACTGCCAGGCCCGCCCGCTTCGAGCGTGAGGATGCCCAGTACTTCCAGCTGCTTCAGGTCTGAGTGGACGTCGGACACGTTACGCTCGATGAGACGGGCTGTCTTGCGCCTGCTCTTGGGCACTTCTTCTGTGATTGCCCAGTTGAGCTCAAGACGTAGCGGCGTGAGGCTGTCAACGAAGCTATGGTCGGTGCCGAACTGAAGTGTTGCTGTTTCATCCTGTTCGTCGAGAGTGCCGGCCTCACCGTCTTGGACGACCTGGAGCGCGTCCCCACGGAGCTGTTCTCGGTCGCTGGTGCTGATTTTTTCTGTCTTCAGGCGCCGGAGCGACCGCGTCGAACTCTCCCCACTCGGCGGCCGTGTCACACCCCCGCGCCGACGGCGCCAGCGAGCGACACCCCGGCAACGACGGCGGCGATCCCGAGCGCAAGGAGGGCGTAGTTCGCGAGCGTGTTATCTGCTCGGACGAAGTCGAACGAATAGTGTGGTCCGTCGTCGCCAAGCGGTTCGACTCCCATCGGCGTGAGCGCGTCGGCCGCGATATGCGAGCCGATCGCTCCCGCCCCAGTGAGGAATCCGAACGCGCCGGCGGCGACGATCCACCCGGTCGGCGCCTCGCTGCTCGCGGCCCCTGCGGTTGCGACCGCGCCACAGAGAATCCCGACGACAGCCGCAAAATGAACCGTGTGTGTCACTCCTCGGTGTTTCACCCTCGGAATTTTCATGTCGAGGTCGGGCGCCGTCGCGAGCCCAACCGTCGCAATCCCGCCGGCGACGGCCGGCTCGCCGAACCCAAGGATGAGCGTCAGCGTCCCGATGGGTGCGTATATCAGAAGGGCGGCGCCGTAGTGGCCGTTCCGATACACGACTCACCCCCCCTTGTCCCCATCCCCGCCCCCGTCGCCGTCGAGGTCCGCCAGCGTCGTCTCCGCGTCTCCCTGTAGGTTGTCCGTTGAGAGCGCCGTGTCGCGTGTCTCACCAGGTTTCCAGTAGATCACCCGTTGCGAGAACTGTTGCGTCATCTATGTCATGTTTGTCACGGAGATCAGCGAAAAACCGATCTGCCAGAGCGTTATTTGTCGTTGGTTCAAGCTGTGTATGGAGCAGATCGTTTGATTCGGGATCGACAGCAGCGTACAGCCAATATTGTTCATCGTCAAGTCGAATCACAGTCTCATCGACCGCGACGTGATTCGGGCTCCGACTAGATTCCGGCTGTAGATCGGCCTTGTGAACCCAGTTATGAACGGTGGAACGAACTCGATCAACACCAAATATCTCAAGAAATGAAACAGTATTCGAAAGCGATAATCCAGACAAATGAAGCTGAATACTGAGCTTCATCAACAGCCGCGGTGTTGCTTCTCGCTCCACAAACTCTAAGTCGATCTCGTCTAAACAGCCGTTGAGGCGGTCGTTTTCGGGCATGAATCACTTTGAAAACGCACCGCCTCACGTTTCAATCCTTATCTGAACACTGCTGGTGGATTCTGGGAACAGTCGTACTACATCGGAACGGCAGGAACAGTCTCAACAGAAACGATTGAGCGGTACATCGAGCGGACAGAACACGTCTAAGTGTCGGCTTCACCCTCGGGGTCAAGCCCCGAGGCACTCGCCTTGTTTTCTCTGTAGACACAGTGCTCACACTGAGAGAGAGTACGAACAATGAGCTAAATGAAGCAGTCTCCCTGGAACGGCTCGCCAAACGTAGTTGGGAAACTGTCGAAACCCCCGAGGCCAAGTTAGTCACCGATGGTGATGATGTCCTCACGGGAGACCCAAGCCGCCTCCAGCAGCTATTCGAAAACCTCTACCGGAACACCATTGATCATAGCAGCGGGCAAGTCACCGTGACTGTTGGTGAGTTGGCTGATGGATTCTATGTCGAAGATACCGGTCCAGGGATTCCTGAAAATGAGCGTGAGAAAATCTTCAAGCCGGGATACTCAACCGATGCGGACAACACAGGGCTTGGTCTTGCGATTGTCCAAAATGTCGCCCAGACACACGGGTTTGAGGTGGTCGTGACACAGGCTAACTCCGGCGGGGTGCGATTTGAGTTCAAGAACACATAACCAACCAGAATTACCAGAACAGGTCCCAGAGCATTCGAATCAAAAATATAGGTACTGATAGTGATTAAGGAAAGTATTTGCCGCAGCACGTAGTAGAGCTGGTAATGAGTCGGCTTGACGGGGTCACTCTTGAGGAACTCTACGAACTCAAAGGCCAGATGGACGAAGGGAAGCCGCGAGAACGTGTTCTCGCGGCGATCGGGCGCAAACAGGGCGATCACTTGGATACGTTGGCTGAACGCCACGGTGTCGTCGAGAAAACGATCCGCAACTGGCTCGATCGGTTCCAAGAAGAACCGATCGAGCAAGCACCCTACGACGCTCCTCGACCAGGAAGCCCAGCAAAGATCGAGGGACAAGACCGCGAGCAGCTGTTCGAACAGTTGCAACAGCCACCAACAGAACTTGGCTACGAGCAGCAGGCGTGGTCAGCGAAGCTCCTGCTTTACCACGTCAAAGAGGAGTACGGCGTCGAATACCACGAAAACTACGCCTACGAATTGCTGAGAGAGGCCGGGCTGTCCTTGCGGACAGCACGGCCTCAACACCACGAAGCTGATCCTGAGGAGAAGGTTGAGTTCCAGCAGACGGTCGAAAAAAACAGCCCGAACTGAGCGAAAAAACGGTTGTTGTCGTCGATCAATTCACCAAGCACGTCGGAACCGTTCAGCGGCGTGGTTGGTACCCGATCGGCTCAAATCCGACGATAGAGACAGCAACGTCTTGGAAGTCGGTGACAGTGCTGGGCGCTGTCACCGACGACGGTGACAGCTTCTACTGCTGGACAGACGAGAACTTGACCAGATTTCACGGAATTCGACTGCTAGAGGCGCTAACCGACAAATTTGGCGAGGAGTTAGTAGTGTTTCTGGATCGTGCGGGCTACTTCTACGCGAGGGATCTCTGGGAGCACGTCAGTGGAGAGCGCGAGACCGAAACTGTCGGAGACAGTTCGGTCTCGTGCGTGCGCGGGGACGACCTCGAAGTGTGGTACTTCCCATCGAAACTTCCCGAATTGAACGCTGTCGAAGGATGCTGGGATCAGTTGCAAGAGTGGTTTAAATACCGTCTTATTCCAGATCTCTCGACGCTGAAAGACTACATTCCACGAGGACTGAGCGCGATCACCGAACCAAACATCTGGCCATATCTCACCGGCAAGGATTTGTCTTAATCACTATGAGATGTTGTTCGCATGAATTACATACAACCGATTTGGTACTCAAGTCGAGCACAGTTAGTGAATCTCTTTCGCTGTTGAATTACACAATTGCTACGCTCAGGGCCACCGAGTACAGGCTTGAAAAATCATCAATTAGGTTAGATTATTTGTCAAAACTGGAAAGTCCGCTTCAGACGGTACAGGTTTAGGTGTCGTGGCTGATGTATTCTGCTTCCCAGTCTGCGCGGGCCTGGATTTCTCGTTCGCCGCGTCGAGTTCCCGCGTACTCGTTAGTCCGCCTGTCCCGCTGGCTCTTCTCGATAAGCCCCTTCTCAACAAGCGTGTCGAGGTTCGGATAGAGACGACCGTGGTGGATCTCTTTTTCATAGTACTCTTCGAGCTCTTCTTTTATTGCGAGCCCATGTGGGTCGTCAAGCCCAGCAATGACGTACAGAAGGTCCCGCTGAAACCCGGTAAGATCGTACATATCCTGCTATCTATATTCAAGATATGAAATACTATTGTTTTATTATATAATATATCACTGATATTATCTCCAACAGCCGCATCGTGGTTGGAGATAATTTGGACAATAGTATATTTATGATTACAGCGTCGGGTCAGGGTGGTGACCGACGCCTAGAGTCCCAACTTTCAAATCCGATCCACAGGTCAGCGAGACCCTGCCTTACAATGGATCGAGATGTATACAGCGATTAATCTATTTCAAGCGATTGAATACATATGCGACTAGTCATGGTACGCATACGCACTCTCGAAAAGTAATTCAATTGAGGCTGTTCACATCTATTTCCAGAATTGGATCATCAAAACCACTCTCGTGGTTCCGGGATGACCGCCGTAGTGATACCTACCAACAGCGAAAAGTATCCGGCGAGGCCACCGAGCGTCGCCGCGTAAGCCACGCTACTGCGGCGACCAGCAGAGAGGGCCGCAGCAATCAGCACGATGGGCGAGCCAAACCGAACGATCGGTCGCCGCCAGAGGTGAGCGGCACCCTCCGGCCACCGCGCGAATATAGCTTCGACAGCCACTGCCACCGCCGCACCGCCGAAGAATGGGCCAGGTCGGAGTAACTGTTCTGAGGTCATCCCATCCCGTCGGGCTACGACACAAACGCTGATCGCAACGAGCGCAGCCGAGATAGCGTCTGTACGTCGGGTGGACATAAGATGGCGTATGGTGTCCGATTAGATACTGGTATCGGTGGATTCAGCACCACCCGCTTGTGTGGCTCCACGCGCTGTTATCGTTACGCCAATAGCGTCTGACCCATTGTCTCTGTCACCGAGGCTGTTTGACGGCCATCCATAGATTACGTATTAAACTAGCTACAGAGATATTCACTGGACCGGGAGTAGAGCCAATAAACTAAGCCACCCGACAGTATATCATTGAACGAATGGCCATCGACGACGAGACTCGCAGTGGGCAAGCGGAACGGGATGAATCAGCGTGGTCTGTGGCCAGGCTCAACAATGAAATCGAGGCGGCCTTAGAGTCGGCTTCTAATCGTTTTCCGACATATGTCGTCGGCGAGGTCTCAGATGCGACGGCGAAAGGCTATGGAACGTTCTTCACGCTCCGAGATGTCGATGGCGAGGAGACGATTCAGTGTATCATATGGTCGTCCTATCGGAATCGCATTGACGAAAGCATCACCGAAGGCGAGGAGGTGATCGTCCGATCGGACGTCGATTTCTACACCGATGGCGGTCGCACGCAGCTGAATGTCAAAAACTACTGGCCGGTGGGCGACTCCGAGCGGACACAGGAGTTGGAGACATTGCGTGCCGAACTCGATCAGGAGGGCCTCTTCGATACGGATCGCAAGCAGCCACTCCCACCGTTTCCATCGAACATCGGCATTGTCACCTCACTGATGGGTTCCGCACGGGAGGACGTCCGTGAAGCTGCCTGGGGCCGTGCGCCTGGGGTGACGCTCACGTTCTTTGGCGCAACAGTACAGGGCAAAAACGCCCCGCCGTCACTCGTCGGCGCCATCCGGCAAGCAGACCAGGAGCCGGATGTCGACATCATTGTTGTGACGCGTGGTGGCGGCGCAGACGACACGCTGTGGTGTTTCAACGAGGAGCCTGTCGTGCGGGCTATCGCAGACTGTCAGACGCCGACTGTCGTCGGCGTTGGCCACGAAGATGATGAGACGCTCGCTGAAGGGGTGGCTGATACGTCAGCAATGACACCGACGGAGGCTGGCACCGTCGCGACGCCGGCCATGAGTACTGTCCGTGACCGAGTTGCCGAAATCGAGCGTCGGCTCCGTACCGGATACGATGCGATTGTCAGGGACCGACTGGACGCATATGACCGGCGCGTCGACAACGCTGTCGTCAGTATCGAACGAGCGGCAGAGAACCGCCGGGCACAGA
Source organism: Halorubrum miltondacostae (assembly GCF_041379815.1). NCBI lineage: Archaea > Methanobacteriati > Methanobacteriota > Halobacteria > Halobacteriales > Haloferacaceae > Halorubrum > Halorubrum miltondacostae. Next base: position 154,051 of record NZ_JBEDNY010000006.1, on the reverse strand, counting down.
TTCAGCGCGCAGCGGACCTCGAACAGCGGCTTGACACCGCCTACTCTACACTCACCTCGACTCGTCTCGACAACCTCGATTCTCGGATAGACACCGCAGTTCAGCAGAGAGAACATGCTGCCGAAACCGAGGCTGTCACGGCCACAGCAACTCGCAGACGTGTCGCTGGACTCGAAGCACGCATCGATCAGGCGTATCAGACGCGCGTCCAGCGCGAGACTGAACGACTCGATCGTCGGATCGAGCGTGGGTATCAGGACATCGAGTCAAGTACTGATATCAAGGCGGCACAGCAACAGGTTCGACAGCTCCAGATTGTCGTACTCGTTCTTCTTGGATTATTGGTGCTTGGCGTTGTCCTGTGGGCAAGTGGACTGCTGTGACAGAAACCAGATATTCAAGACTGCCCCGGTACACCAATGTCCATGAGCGAGCCCGAAATCGACATTGCCGAGCGGATCGAGCGACTTGAAGAGATCGCAGAGGCGCTTGAGAATGGAGAGGTTGATCTGCCGAAAGCCAAAGAACTCCGCGAGGAGGCAGACGACCATCTCGAAGCGCTTCGTGATGCGTTAGACGTCGGCGACGGTGACATCATTGAGATTGATGGCGCAAAAGCCGAGCTCGATTCCTAAGCGCTCCCGTAGAGCGTCAGCACAGGGAAACCCTCAGAGGACACACCGATCCCAGTCGGGAAGATTAGGCCTGGTGTAGCTTCCGGTCAACAACCGTCGCAAACGACACATTGTCTCGTACGTTTTCGATTTCGACGGTGAGTGTCTCACCAAGATCCGTTCCCGGAACGATTACAACGTAGCCGCGCTCAACTTTTGCGATCCCATCACCCTGGTCGCCGATGCTCTCGATTTTTACCTCTCGTGTCTCACCTTCAGCAACTGGAGGTCCCGCTGAGTCTGCTGGTTCTGACGTTGGGTTTGTTGATTCGACGGTGTTGTCAGGTGATCCTGTTGATGTCGGTGTTGAGAGTAGCGCAACGCGGACGCTCTCGTTAGACTTTAGCGCTCCTAGCTCGATTTCCTGGGCTGGAATTGAGAGGATATAGTCGCCGTCTTTCTGTTCAATCGTCGCAGAGTACACAGTCCGGAGCTGATCAGGTATCTCCATCGTGATGTGCTATATATTGTCTTCCACAACTTGATAATAGGGGATTTGTGAATCAGGAAAATTCACCCTTATTTTGATTTGAGCGGTGGATAAGTGACTGGGGGTTTGGTCTGAGTCGGACACTCTCGCGGTAGCTTTTCAACAATTCCTACTGAACAAGTAATTGAATGACCCTACTTGATGAGGACGCTCCCAACTTTAGCGCACAAAGTACCGCTGGTGGCGAGGTATCACTCGCTGAAACATTGGACGACGGCCCGACAATCGTTTTGATCAACCGGGGACACTGGTGTAGCTTCTGCGCTGAGCAACTTCAAACGTTCAGCGAGGTATCGTATGACCTGTGGTTCAACGATGGTGTTGATGTGCTTCCGGTCGTCACCGACACGCTTGAGAAAGCCACCGAGATGCGTGACCGCTACGATCTTGACATCCAGTTGCTTACAGACCCTGATGGAGAAATCGCAGACCAATTTAGTGGCACTGAAGAGACAAGCCACGGCGTGACTGGCATCGCAGCGACATACGTGATCGATGAGGACGGGACTGTACGCTACGAACAGGTCGCGGAGCATCCGGGCGACCGCACGTACGGCAATTACATCCGCTACTTCATCCGCAACGACTTCGCTGATCCGTTTGAGGCGTAGCCACCATGACAGGGTACGAGTCGTACTCGGTCTCGTTGGCCCCGAACCGTGCTCCACTGTTGGTTGAGTAGCCAGCCGTCATTGATGTTCGCTGTATGCGGAGAGGAAGGCCCTTTTAATACAACTACACGCGCTTGAAAGAACGTCCTTGTGTGCGACTGGACAGCAACCTTCGACGTTCCACGCGAAAGCGCAGTTGAGAACCGAGGGAGCACATAACCAGAGTACCTATTTCGGAATGCCCGCACTTCGGCGTGGGTAAGATATCAACGGGCGGTCCCAGCAGGGACACGATTGTATCTGCGGAGAACCGAGGTACCACCTACGTCGCAGGCGGTTGGTAGAGATTGTCTAATGTCTTAACCAACAAAATTATCCCGATAGATGTGCTGTTGGTTAAGACGAGACGATCACTGATGTCCCCAAAGCCGCCGACGCCACCGAAAGATCTCCCGGCAGATGTTGTCAACACGCTCAACGGCTATTCACCAACTCGACTCCGATACATCGCACACTACGCGGAGGCATTGGCATCGCACAAAGCCCGTGGCGCCGAGATCGATGAAGAGTCGGATGGCGACGAGAGCGACGAGGAAGCCGAGGACCTCCCAGACGACGTCCCATCGAAGGCTACGATAACGATCAAAAAAATAAACGATAACCGCTACTACTACTGGCAGTGGCGAGACGGAGAGAAGATCCGCTCACAATACAAAGGACCGGTTGACGCAGACGATTAACTTCCCTGAGTTAGTCGATGCTTTCATCAATAGAGCCAGCCACGCTCTGCGTAACTTCCTCGATTATTTGCCGTTTCAGGCCCTCTAAAAAGATATCACACATCGATAGAGGGGTGTATGTGAGAACTACTGAAAACTCGTCGACTGGGACAACGTAGTTGAGGTGAGTACCAATTGTGGCTTGGTAACAAACGCTCTGAACACATCGATAGAGGGGCGTGTGCTCAGACGGCGATGATGACAAAAATTAAGAATCAAAAAATAGAATAAAAATGATATTGTGAACTGGTAACAAACAGTCCAAACACATCGATAGAGGGGTGTCTGCGTGAGATAGGACAAAAATCATCAGCGAGTGAGAGGGAATCAGTAGATTGAGCAGAAACTGCGCCCTGATACCAGCCATATCGAACACATCGATAGAGGGGTGTGTAGCTGTACAACCGGTAGCGGGAGTAATGGGTCCACTGAGAGATTAGCGAAATTGTACTAGTGGGAACGATCAGAGAGAACAGTGAATGCTACGCCAAGCAGAAGGCGTTGCTATGTTTGATTACGTATTTGCGCTTTGACCACGGAGTTGACCTCGTCTTCGGAGACTGCCTCGATGCGCGAATCTTCTCGGAGGGTTTCCAGAATTGTTTCTGGCCGCTCGCCAAACTGGAACTCAAGGAACATCCCAGAGCTAGGGCCGTGACTCCGACGTTCGAAATCAACTAGCGAATAGGTCGTGAGTTCTTTCATCTTATTCACATACGTTTCCTGGTGGTACTGATCAGCGTCGATGGCGTCAGTTAGATACTGGTACACGCGGTAGCCGGTCGTACTTCGGGCAGACCCGCTATCGGTTTGGGAAGCGACCGCTGCGGTCGCGTACAAGCAGAGCTTCTTTTGTGTACTAATTCCACGGACAACCTCAAGCACCCGATTCTTTTCCACTTTCGCTTGTGCGGTGCGGACATGTTCTTCGCGAACGCGGGTGTCACCTTCCCGCTCAGCTAATTCACCAGCAACACGCATCAGATCGATCGCCTTCCTTGCGTCGCCATGAGTCTGAGCCGCAAATGCCGCCGCAAGTGGAATAACAGCATCGTCGACGACATCTTCGTGGAAGGCATCTTGACGACGTCGGAGAATCGATTGGAGTTGGTCTGCGTCGTAATCGTCGAAGTGGACGTCTTCGGGAGTGAACGAGCTAACAGCACGACTGCCGACAGATTCCATCATCTTTGTGTCGTTTGAGATTGCGACGACTGAGATGTACGCGTTGAGATCGTCGTTCGTGCCGGCTCGAGAGAGCTGATACAGTAGTCGCGAGAACGCGGGCACCTGTTTATCTCGCCGTCCGACAAGCATATCCAGCTCATCAAGGACGAACACGACGGAGTCGAAGTGTTCGTTGACGATCCGATAGAGCTCGTCCCATTTCTCTTTGGTCGCAACGCCGTGTTTGGGAACCTCGACAGCAACACCTGCTTCATCGGCCGCCTGCTGGACGAGCTCATACACGGCGATACCCAGCGTATCCAGATCTTGGCAGTTCACTTCGATTGTGCCGAACTGGATATCTCGGCTTTTACAGATCCGGCTGATGTTGTGACAAACCGCCTTTGTGATCAGCGACTTGCCCGTTCCAGACGGGCCGTAGAGGAACAGGTTTGGAGGCCGGTTGTCTCCAAGCGCAACACGGAGCATCTTAGTGACTTCCTGGAGTTGCCTGTCGCGACCAACGATGCGGTCCTCTTCAACGACGTAGTTGGGATCAAGCAGCGCTCGCTCTCGGATTAGCCCCTTCTGATCGTCAAACTCGAGGAGCATGTCCTCGATCGACTGAGATGGATCCGCAGAGTCGGACGCATCGTCAGGTTGTGAATCACCGTTTGTGAGGTGAGATGCTGGCGGCTGCGCTGATGATTCTGATTGTGACGCACTCGACAGCTCTGCTTGAGCCGTCGTTTCCTCCTCCGGCGATCCCGGTTCATTTGAAGGATCATCGGAGTCGTCAAGACCCATACGTGTCTTGATACGGGCCTGTATGAAAAAGGTTCCCACCTCTATCGAAGTGTAATTAGCCGTTTGAAACCACATGCTACGCTATTAATCGCGTGAGAATGCTCATATTGGGTTTACTAGCAGCAGCCAGTGACGATGTGTTTTACATCACACACTCGAGGACACACACCCCTCTATCGATGTGTTCGATGTGTTCACGGGGTGGGTGTTTCGTCAACATCCTCGATGAGTGTATTCGGGAAAACCGCGTTTTGTTGGTCCAAGTTAGACGAACTGTGCTCTCGTCTCTTCTAGTTCGATTGTTTCGCTCTCTACATTCTCTTCTCTTCTATTCTTTAGCTAACACAAACACACACACCCCTCTATCGATGTGTTCGATGTGTTGTGGCAGCGGAGGTTCTGTGTCTTTTGACACGACAGTTTCGTGTTGGTGTTGCTCTTACGCGATCGACCGAACGGCCGCCCCTAACGGCTATTATCTGTTTGTATCGATAGTCACAGCACAAACGTCTCTATTTGTTGGTGGGCAACGAGTGAACGGAACACATCGATAGAGGGGTGTGTGTCTTCTCCCTCGAGGTAATAGCTGTGATGTAGAACTATTTGTTTAATTGGTTATTTTATTTATAGGAAATTTAACAATACCGGACATGAGAAAACACATCGATAGAGGGGTGTGTCGTCCGCATCGCGCTAGCTGCTTCACTCACATTCGGCCGTTATTTTATATCTCGGACGGGGTGTCGGGGTTGGCTATCGTCGAAACTCTGATTAACCAACAATACACTCTCACTCCACCGTGTGTTGGTTAAGTATTCAGACGACCCTCCCCTAACCGCTTGCGATGGAGCCGCTACTCCGGTTCTCCGCAAATACACTCGTGTCCTTGCCGAGACCGTCCGGTAACGTATCTATGGATCTCGGAGGCGAGCTCATACATCGCTTGAGCACGCGCCGCTGAGGCGAGCCCATCCTGATGTCTTCGAGAGGTCCGACGAGTGGTGTTTCTACTCCTATTGTCTTCGAGGCAATACTTCGCCGCCTGTTCTCGGAGCCGCTTCTTGTCGACCTCAATAGCCTCTTTGATGTCGTTATTTTTCGAAGCGTCCCCTTACGGAATCTCTCTAGCAGTCACGAGAGTACTATTGAACTGAACCCGATTTAATACGATTCACTCTGTGCTGTACTCAACATTCGTAATTTCAAACCGTGCTCCACCCTGGGGGCCAGTAGTTACCTGAATATCCCACCCGTGTGCTTTCACTACTTGATCTACAATGTGGAGCCCGAAGCCTGTCCCATCTTGTGTGGTAGAGTAGCCGGGTTCAAACACACTCTCGCGGCCCGTCTCAGGGATCCCAACTCCATTGTCTTCAACGTAGAATCCATCGTCGAGTTCTCCAACAGTGACTGTCACATCATTACCGCTATGCTCAATCGCGTTGCTGATGAGATTTTCAAGCAGTTGTTGGAGTCGGCTTTCATCAGCCATTATACTCCGGTTACAATTGGTTTGGAGTGTTGCGTTTGTCGTTGAGATTGTCTCCCAACAACTGCTGGTTACCCCCGCTAGATCCACTAATTCTAACTCACCCTTCTGTTCTCCAACTTGAGCGAGCGCAAGCAAATCATCAATCAAGTCCTGCATCCGCTGGTGAGACCGGATAACCGCATCAACGTGTTCACTATCACAGTCTTCTTGAATCAGCTTCAGGCGACCCATCGCGACGTTGAGTGGGTTTCGCAAATCGTGCGAAACAATTGATGCGAACTGGCCCAACTGCTCGTTCTGATTCTGAAGTCGCTCGGTCGTCTGCTTCCGCCGTAATTCGACACTCACCCAGTTACTCATCAAATCAACCAGGGTCTTCTCCCAGGCTGTGAACCGGTCAACCTGTGCCTCTGTATCATAAAAACAGAACGTGCCATAGACATCATTGGTGTCAAACACTGGAGCACCAATGTACGATGAAACTCCCCATTCAGTGAATCCGATCCGGCTCGTCTCCTCGGGCGCATCTCGTTCAACATCCCCAATAACGACTGTCTGCCGAGAGCTGGCTACGAGTTCACAATTAGTTGCCGCAACCGGAACCACATCGCCGGGCTGGATCGAGTCATCGTCTGTATCGACAAACTCGAACACATACTCGTTACCATGGATGCTTGAGAGCGTTCCGTATTCTGTTTCGAGCTCCTTTCGACCGAGGCGGAGCAGATTTTGTACTTTTTGATCGAACGAGAGTTCTGGATCAGATGTAATATCATACAACGCATGGAGCGCCTGTTCGCGCTCTTTTCTCTCCGTAATATCGTGGACTGCTCCTTGGAGCCTCACCACATCGCCATCCTCTGTCTGCGGCGCACCTCGAACCTCCATCCACCGATTACGTTTCTCAGAGCGCTGGAAGCGAGCTTCTATCGCAAAGGATTCGCTCTCCGTGAGCGCCTTCTTGACCGCGTCTTTGACGCCAGGTCGATCCTCTTCGACGAAGATGTTGACAATGTCATCCAGCGATGGCTCTCGATTGCTTTCCCAGCCAATAAGCTCGAACAGATGGTCGGACCAAAAGATGTCTCCTGTCTCTGGATTGAGCTCCCACCCCCCAACATCGGCAATTCGCTCGGTCTGATCACGGAGTTCAACGGCTCGATTGAACTTTCGCTCACGGTCTTTCCGCTCGGTTATATCTGAGGCGATCCCGACTGTTCGATACACCTCCCCTGCGTTATTTTTTACTGGGACGGCTCGGTCGTATACCCACCGTACTTCGCCGTCTGGACGAGTGATGCGGTACTCCTCCTCATACGATCCGGTTGACTGGGGATCAAGTATTTTTTTGACTCGCTCTTGATCCTCTGGATGGATAGCGTTGGCAAACGATTGCGGATTATCGTACAGATCCTGGGGTGAACGACCCCAAATATCCTCATACGCGGGATTCACATAGAGTACCTCCCCCTCTACTGGGTCCGTCATCCATACCATTTCCTGAATATTCTCAGCCATCTGCCGGAAGCGTTCTTCGCGTTCGCGAAGCTCTTCTTCCATCCGAACGCGCTCCGAGATGTCTCGAAGAACACCGACGAACTTGCGCTCCCCGTCCTCTTTGAAAGTGCTAAACGATATTGAGACAGGAACCTCATGCCCAGCTTGGTGTTGCGCTGAGAACTCAATCGACGTCCAATCTAACGACCGCTCATTCGTAGCTAAAAACCGCTCCATCCCGCTTCGATGCCCCTCTTGATACCGTTCAGGCATCAACATTGACAGTGAGTTACCCCTAAGGGTGTCTACGTCATATCCGAACAAATCTTCAGTAGCTTGGTTGACAAACTCGATCGTGTTCGTGGAGTCAATGGTCAGGATGGCGTCGCTCGAGTTTTTAGTGATCGCCTCAAGTCGCCGCTTCGTTTGTTCGGCTTCCCGCTCAGCGCGCCATTTATTTACAACGTTTCGAATTCGATTAGCGAGAAGGGTATACTGATCGGTTCCAACCCCTTTCTGTAAGTAGTCCGTCACACCGGCCGAAATCGCATCACTTGCGACGTCCTCGCTGCCTTTTGCTGTGAATAATATGAATGGGAGATCAGTGTGCTTGTCGCGAACATTTTCAAGAAACTCGATTCCATTCTGCCTTGGCATATCATAGTCAGAAACGATACAATCTACATCCGTTGTAGCAAGTTTTTCGAGCCCGTCGCTCGCGCTCCTCACAGATATAACCTCAAACTGGCTGCTTTCCTTCTCAAGATAGCTACTGACTAATTCCGCAAGGCCGGGATCATCATCCACATGTAGAATGCGGATCGGATTTACTCCCTCTTTCATTATTCGCGCTACTATTAGCTATGTAATCACATGTTTATAAAATCACTAGAGAAATGTAAACTGAAGTGAATTATGATCTAACGCCCGCTAGATGTCTGATTATATATTCATACTGTACGTTTCGGTGAGGATAGGAGTAACGGCTGTGTGGCACAGCCATCGACACACTTGTTCGACCGCGAGAGCGGGACGTTTTATACGAGAGAACAGGTGTGTCGTAGACCACCAAATATCCCACCTGCGGTACGGGAAGCCTCGCCGTTTACGCCGAGGAGGATGTCACAGTTGAAACGGCTAGCTCATGAACTCTCAGTGGCTCTCGAGTAGACAATCGTACGCTGCGGCAATTGGATAGTTCCACCCACGTTCGAGCGCCTTTTGCGTGATACGGAGTGGTGGTGGTGTTTGTCGTCGTTTAAATCGGCGCGTGTAGTCCGTTGAAGTGCTTCGTCAACAATGTGGTCAGGATATTCCTCTTGGATTGAACTGATGGTATTACCTTCCTCGATATACTGTTTAAGAATTGGATCCAGTACCTCATACGCTGGAATTTCCTCTTCGTCGGCCTGCCCGGTGCGAAGCTCTGCGGTCGGCTCTTTTTCAATTACAGATGGTGGAATGATGGGCGATGATTTTGCTGACGAAAGTGTCTGGTTGAACACACCGGCTAACTCGTAGACCAGCCGCTTGTAACAATCCCCGAGTGGAGCAAGTGCGCCTACGGCGTCGCCGTACAGCGTACAGTAGCCGACTGCGGCTTCGCTCTTATTGTCTGGGGTGAGCACGAGCGCATTCTGCTGGTTCGCTATTCCCATGAGGATAGACCCACGGATTCGCGCTTGGATGTTCTCAGCAGCAATACCAGTGAACGATGCGTTGTTCGCATCAAGCGTCTGGGAGATGTCCTCCACGACCGATCCGATAGGGATCACATCGAACTCGGTCCCCAAGTTCGCTGCCACCGTCCGAGCATCGGTGATACTCTGTTGGCTTGTGACCTCACTTTGAAGCGACACGGCATAGACGCTGTCTGCGTCGAGCGCCGCAACTGCGAGCGCGGCCGCGACTGCGGAATCAATTCCGCCAGATAACCCAATCACGGCTTCTTCAAACCCAGTCTTTTCGAAGTAATCCCGTACGCCGAGCGTGAGCGCTTTGCGAGCCTGCGTAGCGCGGGTTTCAGTCGTATCCGTTGGAACTGTTGCGTCTCCGTTGACGGGAACGTCCACGACAGTAGTGCTCGATTCGAATCCCGTCACCTGCTCGTGGACCGCTCCATCAACAGCGACCAATGAGTGTCCGTCGAAGATCAACTCGTCATTCCCACCGACTTGATTAACAAAAACAACCGGACAGCCTGTCTCAGCAGCGTGCGCTGCGAACTGATCCTCACGTCGGGACGGCTTCTCGAGACTGAATGGGCTTGTAGAAAGCGTGATAATAAGATCCGCTCCGCTCGCAGCTGTGTCCTGTAGTGGACTCTCGTCGCGGCGGCGTGTCCCGGTTACGACGGTATCCTGCCACGCGTCTTCACAGATTGTGAGTCCAATCGAGGTGCCCGCAATATCTACGACCACTGGGTCGGTCCCGGGCCGAAAGTACCGATGTTCATCGAAGACGTCGTACGTCGGGAGTAACCGCTTGTGGTACGTTTCACTCGTCTCTCCATCGCGGAGCACAATTGCGGCATTATGGACCGGCGCACCGTTGTCACGCTCGGTTCTGACCGCAGCACCGACGATTAACGGTGGCCCGTCAGCGGTTTCTAACGCTAGATCGTTGAGCGCTGCCTCCTGAGCATCAAGCATCTCTGTTCGGTGGAGTAAATCACGGGGTGAATACCCAACCACCGAGAGCTCAGGTGTGACGACGAGATTCGGCTCAGTATCCAGCAACTGCCCGTGCTCCGTGGTGATCTTATCGACATTTCCGTCTATATCCCCAATTACAGGTTTGTGTTGTCTGACTCCAAATTTGAGCTGCTCTTCTATTTTTCTACCAATATAGTGGGCGGGAAAGTAGTAAAAAAGAATCTAACATGTGTAAACGATCATTTTATTTCGACCACTATGTACACCGGTTCGAACATTCACTGTCTTTACACATCTTCGGTATCTGCTGCGGCCAATATCTCGGGATACCTGTTTCGTATCGTCATCTTGCTCACCTCAGCAGCATGAGCGATATCTGCTTGTCGGAGAGACTCATCACATCGTTTCGTCGCCGCGTACAGTGCTCCTGCCGCGATGCCTACCGGATGTTTCCCGCTGTGAACGCCGTTTTCGATTGCCACCCCAGCGAGACGGCGTGCTTCTCGCTCTGTTGCGTCCGTACACTCTACGTCCGACGCGATCCGTCCAATGAACGATCGTGGGTCTGTCGGAGCAATTTCCAATTCGAGTTCACGTGAGAGCTGTCGATATGCCCGCTCAACGCGAATTCGTTCGACCCGGCTCACTGTTGAGACCTCATCGAGAGAACGCGGGGTCCCATCTATGCGACTTGCCGCGTACAGCGCCGCAGTTGCGACGCTTTCAACCGCTCGACCTGGCAGGAGTCCGCCCTGAAGCGCGCGTCGGTAGACGACGCCTGCTGTCTCTCGGGCGCTGTCAGGCACACCGAGCGCGGAAGCCATGCGATTGATCTCACCGAGCGCATGCATGAGGTTCCTATCCGCGGATGAGTGCCGCTGAAAGCGCCCGTTCCACTGTCGAAGCCGACGCATTTGTTGTCGCCGCTCTCCGGACAGCGAGTTCCCCTTCGCGTCGGTGTCTTGCCACCCTATCTTCGTTGACAACCCCTTATCATGTAAGAGGTTCGTGCTCGATGGCCCAAGGCGAGAGTCCTGATCGCTGGTTCCGCTCGGCGTGTATCGTTCGATACTCGTATCAAGCGTCGCATCTGGGACAACGAGTCCACAGGCGTCACAGACTGCGTCCGCGCTATCGTCGGGTCGGCGAAGTCGCCCTTGACACTCCGGACATGTCGTTTGAGTGTGCTGTCTGTCTCTATTCTTCTCCGAAACAGCATCGGTAACAGATTGTCCCTCGTTAGCTTCGCTTGATAAGGACCTCTTAGTCCCACTTTTTTGAGAGTCTGTATCCGGTCGCTCCTCGTTAGTACGTTCTTCCACCAAGTGACATCACCTCCCGTAGCCAAGACGGAACAGACACGACCGACTGTGGGTCCGTCGTATACTGTTCATCATGTGCTTTGAGCCGGCGTTGAATCACTGAGCCGGATCCCGTGCGCGGTAACTCTCGTTGCGACGGCAGCCGGGACTGACCATACCGTATCAGTGGGTACCGCCACTCCATCGATGGCGAGACAGACAAGCTCTCCCCGCCCGCGACGCGCCGAAACGACAAACTCGAAGCGACGAGAGTGGGCATCGACCGCTGTCACGTGGATTGTCGAGAGACTACTGGCACTCTCCCACGTTGTCGTGTCGATGACGCTGAGTTCGCCTGCTGGCGTAACGACTGACGACCCACAGGCTGGACAGGATCCCTCGTGCGGTGTTGTTCCAAGATATCCGTAGTCACTGTCACATGCGAAGCAGTGTTCCATCCTTCGCTATGAGCGACGGGATAACACTGTCTCTGCGATGTTTGCCTTATTAGCACACGCCGGACAGGCAACTACGTCACCACCGTCTAACCCGAACACAGTCACAAACTGTTGTGAGACGTGTGCTCCGCAGTTTTCGCACTCCGGCATTAGATCACCCCAGCGAGCCCTCCATCTCGAGTTCGACGAGCCGGTTGAGCTCGACGGCGTACTCGATCGGCAGCTCCTCCGTGATCGGCTCGATGAACCCAGAGACGATCATTTGTTTCGCGTCGTCATCGTCGAGACCGCGCGACTGGAGGTAGAAGATATCCTCGTCGCCGATCTTGCCGACGGTCGCCTCGTGGGCGACATCCACTTTCGACTCATTGATCTCCATGTACGGCATCGTGTCCGATGTCGACTCGTTGTCGAACATCAGTGCGTCGCACTCGACGGCCGTTGAGGAGTTTTCCGCGCCGTCCGCGATGTGGACGAGGCCGCGGTAGTTGGTGCGGCCGCCGTCCTTCGCGATCGATTTCGACTCGACGGTGGACTTTGTGTCCGGCGCGTTGTGGTACACCTTCGCGCCGGTGTCGATGTCTTGGCCCTCGCCAGCGAAGGCGATGGTGATGTGATTATCCGAGGCGCCGCGGCCTTTCAGGATCGTCGAGGGGTACAGCATCGTCGCCTTCGACCCCATCGACCCGGAAATCCACTCCATGCGCCCGCCCTTCTCAGCGATGGCGCGCTTGGTGTTCAGATTGTACGTGTTCTTCGACCAGTTCTGGACGGTCGAGTACTGGACGTGAGCGTCCTCATCGACGAACACTTCGACGCCGCCACAGTGAAGATTGAACTTCGAGTACTTCGGCGCGGAACAGCCCTCGATATAGTGGACCTCGGAGCCCTCCTCGGCGATGATGAGCGTGTGCTCGAATTGGCCCATCCCCTCGGAGTTCATCCGGAAGTACGCCTGAACCGGCATGTCGACGGTGGTGTTCTCCGGGACGTAGACGAACGAGCCGCCGGACCAGATAGCGCCGTGAAGCGCGGCGAACTTGTTGTCGCTCGGGGGGACGCACTTCGTCATGAAGTGCTCGCGGACGAGCTCTTCATGTTCCTGGACGGCTTCGTCCATGTTACAGAAGATGACGCCCTTCTCCTCCCACCGCTCCTGCATGTTTTGGTAGACGACCTCCGACTCGTACTGCGCGCCGACGCCCGAGAGCGCGTTCTTCTCTGCCTCCGGGATACCCAGCTTGTCGAACGTATCTTTGATGTCATCAGGGAGCTCGGTCCAGTCGTCAACGCCTGCCCGCACGTCGACGTCCGGCCGAATATATGGGACAATCTCGTCGACATCGACCTCACTCAGGTCCGGCTGGCCGGGCCAGTCAGTTGGCATCGGCATTTCTTGGAACTGCTCGAGCGCGCGCAGGCGGCGCTCAAGCATCCACTCCGGCTCGTCTTTGTCTTCTGAGATGACGCGGACCGTCTCCTCGGTGAGGCCCTTCTCGGTCTGGAAGGCAGACTTCTCCTCCTTCTTGAACTCGAAGCGGGCCTCAGTGTTCGTCTCCTCAAGGTCGTCTTGTTTTGAACTCATCAAGATATTCTTTAGAGACTACAAACATAAGCGTGGTGTGCCAGAATACTCACTTGAAACCTATTGTGGTTTCTTTACCGAAAGAAAGCAATTTTTTGGGATTTAATTCGGTTTCTCAACTTGACAGAATTTAGTATATATGGAGAGGCCTCTCCTGTACGATCGAAACCAGAGTCACTCGTCAGCGAGGACAACTCGACAGCACTGAATGGCCGCCTCAATGTGGCGATCAGCAACCACATCATCTGTTTCGTCAGCTGACTCAAGCAGTGTGGCAACCTGACGAACACGCTTTTGTCTGGTTTCAGCGTCAAGGTCGATACTGGTAGCATCGCGGGCGACGGCTTCAGCCTCCCCGAGCCATCGGTTCGTCGCTGGCGGTACTGGGCGATCTGCGGTCGCAGTTAGATGCGTCGCCAGTGCGTCGACCGCAGCCCCCGGCTCGGTTGGAATTTCTATTTCATCAGTCATCGTCGGCGTATTGGCACCCAGTGTGAAGAAGTGTTGCCACAACCTGCCCTCCAAATGTTTGCGCATGCTCCAACTTCGCACAGCCCCTTGCTAGCCCATAGTAGGATTCCCGCGTATTCAGACCGATAAAATGCGTATACAGAACTCGCTGAAGGCTACTTATCTCAGCGGTGCGGTTCCGTGGGGTTCCCGCGTCTTCAGGCGTGGGAAGATGTCAAGCTGACTCGGTCCCGAACTGAGTGATTGGGACATCGATGATGTCGTCGTAATCATCACCAGCTCCGACGAGAGGCATCCCGTCGACGTGTGCTGCGGTCCCGAGCGCGAAGGCATCGCCAAGTGCCGGAGAGTAGTGGAATTTGAAGTCGACTGCTGACGCCCACATCTGTTCGGTGTCAATGCGATGAATCCCACTTTTTTTGAGGACATCGACGACAGCATCAGCCCGCTCCTCGTCGTCGATCGCACGGACGGTATAGTGGATCTCGGCGAGGGTAATAGCCGAGATGTGGCCGTCTGCTGCGCCTTCGATGGCCTTGACGTACGCTTCGACGGTATCGCTGCTCGGTTCGTTACAGAAATAGGCGATGAGTGGTTCGGCGTCGAAGCCGATCGTTTCGGGAATTCCAGCCCCGTTGGTTATATATCAGCTTCGTCGTCACCGGCGTAACGCTGCCGCAACTCTTCCTCATTAGGTTTGTCCGCTACACGTTCCTCCCGGAAGCGATCGGTTGCCGACCCCTGCTCGTCGGTTTTGCCTTCCAGAACCCCACTCTGTAACTGAGTGAATGGGGCGAACAACGATTTCACCCGCTTCGGTCCGAATGAACTTCACACGGCTGGGCGTGTCGATACCCAACTCTTCGCGGAATTCCTTTGGGGTAGTAACTTGCCCGCGCGACGAGGTTATCTAAAGTTAGAGGCTGAGGCGGACGAGTTCTGAGTATTTATAACAGAACTTGACCGCCTTAGCGAACGTACTGCGTGGATCGACCTGTCGTTTGTGAAGTGAGATCAAACGCCGCGCTGGGCGATTGAGGTTGAGATCCGATGTTACTTAGAATATATGTCGATTCGTGAGATAAGAAAATTTCTAGAAAGGTTTGGGATCATTCGGAACCACGCCGCTGTTCACAACTGGGTTGATAAAGCCAATCTACAGCCAATATCGACCATCTCTGAGGATCAACTTGCGGTTGACGAAAAGATGATCCGCCTCCATGGCTAGAAGCTCTGGCTGTACGGTGCGGTTGATCCGCAGACGAACATGATCCTTCACGAGAGTCTCTATCCAATCGTAAATTAACAGACGACACGATGGTTTCTGACCAAACTCCACCGGCGCTACCAGCTCGATAACGCTGAACTTCTCGTTGATGACGCAGATTATCTCGGAACAGCTCTCGCTGAAGACGGCTATCGAGTTTAAATAATTTAACATTAAAGTCGGAACATCATCGAATATACCTATTGATAAATAGAACGACAAATATTATTATTTGCGAATAGTTTCACCAATGTCGCGCTAGAGACAGCTCAAAATTGGCTTGAACCTGTTGCTGTCCGCCACAATTCACGTCAAACTTAATTCCACCCGAGTGTATGAGGACACTTATCTTGAAGATAACTGCGTTGCGCTTCAGGACTTGCTAAGTTGCTTGCTCAGACCTACTAGATTTTCTGATGGGAAAGTGACAGTTGAGTTAGCGATGAAGCTTGATATCCTACTCTATCCATCTTAGTTATCATTCTTTTACACAACTATAGATATTTACAACTTGGGTGCCGACTCCTACTGACCATCGTGTGTAAACGGGTATAAAAAACCGACCTACAACTGACTTTTGATGCCGATCTGAATCATGTTGCGGTCGATGAGATGGTGGTTCCGTTCAATTCAGAGCAGTATTGCTGTACGCTGGTGTCGTCCAGACATGAACCGACTCCATGTATGGCTTTATTAGACGTGAAGTAGCCCTGTTTCGTTGATCTTCTTCCTAGAACTGCGTGAGAGATATCGGGTCGACAGCGCGCTCTTTCCCATCGACGTTGCGCCGTGGTTCCACGCGACTTATCATTGTGGCGGGCTCCGATTCCAACGCGTCACACATGAGAACCGGAATACCGCAAATATGTTATTTGCGAAATAAAAAGACAAACATACCATTTCTCAAATATATTTATTCACGTCGAACTAAGCACTGCTGAGGGTTGGCTACAAGACTTGCTTTTCGCATGGGATCAGATCAGTTTAAATATACCGGACTACTTATTATAAGTCTACTGAATATAAATATTATATTGTAAATCAGTAAATATCTCAGATTATTGTTATCTGAATTAAAATTAAAATCGTTGATTTAGGATTGTTTTGTTGAACTAATGGCTGATTATTTTGAAACAGCGTACCGTGTTTCAGTGATGAGCTATCAGTGCTGAAGAATTGTATCGCATTTATAAATTATTCCATTTACTGACGTTTAGAATATGTGGCAACTGGTGGTAATAACTATTAAAAACCACCGATAATAACTCGATTAGACCTTTGAGCAGACTAAGTCCACGAGTCGCGCATGGGGATGTTACGTCTATGACGTGGTAACCGGCTGATCAGAAACGACGTCCCACTCGTCTGGGTCGATTACGTGTCCATCGAAATTACCGGCCTCTGGATACGCTGTTGTGACAAGTACCTCACTCATCCCATCAAGGTATGTGGCGACGCTTCGTAGGTGTTCAGCGGCTAGCTGGCTGATTCCGTCAATAAGAATGTAGGGAACTTTAGACTCTACGTTGAAAGCGTGATATCCGGCGAGTGCGACTACCAACCCGATTAGTTCGACTTCGCCTTCGCTGAGCGTATTGACCGAGGTCCGCTGTCCAACGTTGTCGATATCCCTCGCAATTTTAAGATCGATGGCTTCGACTTCCCCTCGCTGATCCGTTTTTAAGACAAGCCGAGCGCTCGAAAAGCCTGGTTGAAACTCTTCGATGATATCCGAGATAATAGTGTTGAACCTGTCTTTGAGATTCTGCTGAGTGTTTTTCTTTTGATTTCGTAATTCGGTTATCTCTGACCGTATTTCCTCTTGTTGACTTTGTAGGTCCTCCAAATCCTTGTATTGTGTTTCTAGTGACTTGAGGTTCTCACGCTTATTTTGGAGTTTTGTCTCGGTTGTGCGAATCTCAGTCTTCACATCAGTGAGCTCTTCATTGTACTCATCTTCGGCCGCTTGGAGCTCCTCTCTCAGGGCTGTTATCTCCTCTTCCAACTCCTCTTTTCGCTCCTGCTTATCTTGGAGTATCCCCTTCTTTTCATCAATATCTGCTTTGAGTTGCTGAACGTCGTTTTGTAAACGCTCTTTCCTTTGACGTCCTCGCCGAACTTCCTGCTTTCGAGCTTCGATCTTCTCGAGTTTGTTTTGTAGCTCTTCTTTTTCTTCACGGAGGTCTGCTATTTTCGACTGTAACTGTGAAATCGACTCCTCCATTTTGCCCCTTGTTGTCTGCTGATCACAGACCCAGCACTTGACTTCGTCGGCCGCGATAGAACGGTCAACGTCGGTTATTATGTCGACTTCGTCGGCGTCAATAACGTTTTGATTTGCTCTGTAAAGATCCTCGATGAGGTCGATCTGTCTGTTCAGCGTGTCCACTTGCTCCTGCATGGCGTCGATATCCCTTGACGTATCAATCTCATCCGGGATATCGAAGTCGGCGATCTCACCCTCTTTCTGTGAAATCTGATCCGTCTTCAATTCTATCTCACTCTCTATTCGTGAAATGTCTTGTGTGATGTTCGTAAGCTGGCTGGACTTCGTGCTGATCTCGTTGCTCAGTTCTTCGATCCGGTCCTTGTTCGATTCTTCTTTGGTCAGGTCTGCTCGACGTTCTTGGAGTTGTTTTAGTTCTGCTTCGAGGCTCGTTACTGTCTCTTGGACTGAAGGTAACTGTTCGCCTGCCTGCTGCGCTTGCGAAATTTGCTGCTCGATGTTATTCTTTTTCCCCTTGAGTTCGGCTATCTGGGCGTCTATATCTTCTATGTTCAGCGGCGCTTGGAGGAGTTCGGTCAGGTCCCCACCGCTGCGGACCGCTTTCCGAATGGGATTATTTTTATCGAGGCAAGCGAACAATCTAGCACATATCTGATCCGTCTCGTCCGAAAGGTACGGTGTCCCTTTCCTGTTTATAATGCTCTGTGATGTACGCTCGAGCATTACATTAAATTCCTCACTGTCTGTGCTGAGCGTGACCTCTCCCTGATCGGTACCTTCAGTTAGGGGATGGTCGTCATACTGTCCAGTGGCACCGATGATCGTTCTAAGCGACGCGACGAGACTCGATTTCCCTCGAAAATTAGAGGCCTGAACCACGTTCAAACCGTCATCGATAGTCGTTGAACCTGAGCGAATACCGCTGATATTTCTTATTGTAAGATTTCGCATATCTATGTGTATGGGCGACGGAAATAAAAAGCGTTCCGGACGTGGGTCAATGTGTCTATAGTGTACTTTTATCACTTTTATACCTCATTCGATCATAAGTGGGCTATATATTATTAAACAATACAGCTATTCTGCCGCAATAACCGTAATCAATCGCCTCGAGAGTTGTTAAGTAGAATGTTCTGACTGGGCTAACATATGATCCTCACAAACGTATCCTTGTTGCTGTACCGTTCGGATGTTAGTCTGTTTGGCACACTCGGGACACTCGAGGTAAATGCGAACCGTGGTGTCTGCATCAGACGCGTGTGGAACCTTCCCCTTATTCTCCCATGAAGAGAGCAGGTCAGAGATATACATCTCAGCAGTAGACTCAACATATTCTAGCTTGTTTCTGTCTGATGTCGCGTCACTCTGTTGTTTCCTTCTTTTCTCTACATCGAGACACTCCGTCAGATGCCGATACATGGTTGCCGGAGAGACGAAATCATCGAGTAGTTTCTCGCCGTCGATCCCATCTGTCTCCAGATCAGAGAGAACAGCGTGGTGATTGTCGCTCTCGGCATCTTTAATAGCTTCATAATCGGATTCGAGGTGCGGTTCAAGCGTACTTCGACCGTGTTCCGTGTAACGGGTCCGGAGTAGGTGTTTGTGTAGCCAGTCCACCAGCGTGCGGTGCGACATCTCGGGGTACTCTTCGCTCCCAAGCCATCGGTATTTCAACTGTTCGTCCAGTGTCTCATCGCTTAAGCCCGGTGAGAGATCGTACTCTTCAGCAACTCTCCCGACTTTACAGCAGGAATCGGCCTTTGACACGGCTCTTCTGAAACGTCGTACGGTGTTTCATGAATTAAATCATGCGGTCTCGATTGGGCGACTAGTTCGAGAGATCGAAGAAAATCTTATTTTCAAGAGTAGAAGGCGTTGATACCGATGACGGTAGCAACGTGCTGTACTTTCTCTGGTATCTTCTGCCGGAGGTGATCACCCTTAAGTCGTGTCGACGGTCCAGACACACTCACGGCTCCCAAGAGGTTCTCTTCCGTGTCCGTAATAGGCGCGGCAACACAGCGAATACCCTCCGCTCGCTCTTCACCGTCGAAAGCGACACCACGCTCACGGATCTCATCAAGTTCTCCGTACAATTGTTCTTCGCTTGTCACTGTGTTCGGTGTTTCCGCCGGGAGGCCGTGTCGTTCGATGATTTGCTCAAGCTGTTCATCGTCCATCTTTGAGAGGATTGACTTTCCGACGGCTGAGGTGTGAAGGTACTGACGTGTCCCGACGTGCGTATCCAAGTTGACGGCCTTCTCCCCTTTCGATATGTAAACGTAAATCCCTCGACCGTGTTCTTCAATCATCAGGTTCGCGATTTCCCCTGTCTCTTCCGCAAGTTCGTCAATTTCGGATTTTGCCACCTCTAGGAGCTTTGTCTGTTGTCTCGTGTACTCTCCCATCTCAAGGAAGCGGAGACCGAGCCGATACCTCGAATCTTCGTTTACGACGTATTCATGTTCTTGTAGGGTGCTTAGATGATTGTGAACCGTACCCTTCGACATATCGAGCGCATCGGTCAATTCAGTGATTCTAGCTCCGTCGCGGCGCATCAACTCTTCAAGAATGATTAGCGTCTTCTTGGTCGCCCCGACTGGATTTTTGGCCTTTGTTGGCTGTGCCATACCTTACCTTTGTTAACCCCACACATAAATTTGTTTATCCATAGTAAACATCTCTCATCCAATTTGTCCTGATCTACTTATGTTCTTGAAGGGATGAGTGACATATAGACCTGTATTCCGGCAGTAAATAGTATACTATCAGTCTCTATGGTCGTTTCTTATTATAAAACGAGACCCTCTTTTGTTTGTATATACTAAACAATTTTTTCCCATCACTAGCGGCATAAACCTATCAGCTACCTATATATTACCCGATGAAATTTGGCGTAGAATAGACTGGAGTGATGGCCAAAGACTGTCTATTTCGGTGGTGACTCTACAGACTAGTACATGGATCTGAGACCGTAGTTTCAGCCTCGATAAATGTATGTGGCAGCTCGAATGCTCGTTGGAATCACTTAGATCAGTATGATCTCCTCTTCGAAATCGGTTAGAAAAGTCGATTGTGTGAAATATATTCCGAAGATGTGATCCCAAAAAACTTGGTACACGTTAGCACAGTTGTGTTTAGTACTGGTGAACGCAAACTATCTACGACGTAGGTCGATGGAGAAAAACGGGACAGAAACAGGATAGCGGGCTATTCCTCGCGGTCAGTCCAGAAATCGAACGAACGCCCCGGTGCGAACACGTCGAGACCGACGGCTAGCTCGTCGCTTTCATTAGCGACTCGATGAGGTTCCCAGGCGTCCAGCCAGACCGAATCAAACCGTTCTAGTGTCGTAGACTCGCCCTCCTCATCATAGATAGTCAATTCGCCTTCGAGGCAGAGGCAGACCTGTTCGTTCTCGTGATCGTGTATGGGCGAGGAGTGTCCCGGTGGCTTCTCAAACCACTCGAAGGTGAACTTCTCGCTGCCGGCGAGTGAGACACGTCGCCAGCCCTCTTCAGGCTCGTACGTATCGGCGTCCGCGAAATCTACTGACTTCACGTTTGAGTAACTTGACAGCGCTATATTATGTTTTGTGGTCCCTACTTTTCTGAGCCTGCTGTCTCGACGACCGATCCTTCCTTGTAGACTGTCGAGATAGCCTGCTGAACGGCGGTGATGTCGTTGGATGGATTCTCTGACAGGACGACGAGATCGGCGAAGTTCTCTTCCTCGATTGTTCCGATACGACTCTACCGGACAGTCTTAGCTGCGTTGGCTGTCCCGGTCTTGATGTTGTCCATCGGGTCCATCCCGACTTCTCCACGCAGAGCACCATCTCTTCGGCGTTCTCCCCGTGTTGAATAAGCTCTGTTCCTACAAAGTTGGTGCCGAGTGCGACAGTCACACCTGCCTCGTAGGCACGACGAACTGATTCAATGTGTGCCTTGTGGGCCTCCCATGCCTTCTTCAGATCGAACTCCGGGATACCGTGTTCGCAGATGCGATTGACGATCGCCAGCATCGGTACGAGGACGCTACCCGTTTCGTTGAGCAACTCGATACACTCATCGTCGAGATAGATTCCATGTTCTATCGTGTCGACGCCGTTTCGGAGCGCGTTCTTCACACCTTCTGGGCCTTGCGCGTGGGCGGCGACCGGAATCCTGACCCGGTGGGCCTCTTGCGTTATCGCGGCAATTTCCTCGTCGGTCATCTGGCTGTGGTGAGGCTGGTCTTTCTCCGAGAACACGCCTCTTGTTGTTCCGATCTTGATGAGGTCGACACCATCTCGAATCCGTTTGCGGGTTCCTTACGGCACTCGTCTGCCCCGTCACAGAGGGGCGGGTCATATGGGTTCCACTCTTTCACCCACTCGTAGGGTAGGTAATGTACGTCGCCGTGCCCGCCGGTTTGATAGATTGCCCTGTCGCTCGTGAATACTTGTGGTCCCGCCACAGAGCCCTCCTCGACGACCTTTTTCAACCCTAATCCGGTCCGCGAGTCGACATCTCGGACTGAAGTAAAGCCCGCCGAGAGCAGGTCTTGGAGGTGACCCGTCGCGCGGGCGGCGCCAGCTGCCACGTCGTACGTGAGAAAGTCGGACTGATCCATCGACGGCCAGCCCTTGAGGTGGAGCTGAGCATCTATCATCCCTGGCATCGCCGTTCTGTCTGTATGATTGATGACCTCGGCCCCTTCGGTATCGATGCCCTCGCTTGGTCCGATATTGACGATGATTCCATCCTCAATAAGAATTACTGCGTCGTTGAGCGGCTCATCAGCGATCCCGTTGATTAGTATGCCACAGCGGATAGCAGTTCGTTCCGACATCAGATCGGCGGTGGTGAGGCCAGTTTCATAAGAGTTGACCCACGCTCCTGTTGTCCGGCTGCCCATCGTGCTGTCACTTCTCGCTGATACAATTTAGTAACATGTACTTTTACGTATCCTCTCGCTCTGGATGGTGATAGATGTCAACAAAACATAGCGGCACAACTTTCGACCCGTTTGAAATGGATGACGACCAGCGTGAGCGCGCAGCCACACTCCACAACACATCGGAGATAATCGATGGACTGGTGGCCGGAACGTACTATCTTGACGACCCAGAGTACAGGGACCATCTCCTCGAAGCAGGCATCGCTGCCGGCAACCTGACTGTCGGTGGTCCGTCGTTCGATTACACGGCCACTATCGACGATGTCGTCAGCATTCGAACTCGGGTTCAGGAAAATGAAGACAACTACCTACTTGTGAAGTCAGTTAACGACCTCGACACCGCGATTGAGTCGGATAAGACGGGGATTATCATGGGATTCCAGGGCGCTAACTGGGTCGGGAACGACCTCTCGCGCATCATCACGATGGCGGAACTCGGCGTCCGCGTCATCGACCCCGCATACAACCGCGGAAATACGCTGGGAGACGGGTGCTGTGAGCATCGGAACGCTGGGCTCACAATGCTTGGCCGGGAGGCGATACGAACGTGTAACGAGCACGGTATTGTTCTTGATGTCTCACACTGTAACGACGCGACGACGATGGATGTCGTTGAGCACTCTGGCGATCCTGTCATCGCGTCCCACATCGGCTGTCGAGCGCTCGCCAATTCCCAAGGGAGGGCAAAGACCGACGAGCAACTGCGAGCTATCGCGGACAACGGCGGTGTGAACTGTATTACCCCGTTCCCGCCCGTTATCAAGCGAGACGCGGAGACGCATGAGGTACAACAGGCCACCATCAACGACGTGTTAGACCACATCGACCACGTTGTTGATGTTGGCGGCGTCGAGAGCGTGGCGTTCGGCGGCGATATGAGCGATCGGACACTCGATCAGGGCTCGATCTCCGAGGGGTCGAACCTCAACGTCTGGCGGAAAACTCATCCCGAGGTCTATGGCAACGGGCCGACCGACAGGATGGATCCGTACCCTGAACACCTCTCCCGCTACACGGAACTCCACAATCTCACTTACGGGCTTGTCGACCGTGGGTACTCCGACGAGGACATCCGGAACATCCTCGGCGGGAACCTCCGTCGCGTGTTTGAGACTGTCTGGAATTAGTCATACTGTAGGCCGAATTCCTGGCTTATATTATCATATACCAGAATGTTACTCAGAGTTCATTCCTTCTATGAAGATGAGTGGGTTTGCCAGCAGAGCCTACCTCTACGTACAATCCTCAGCAACTGGCCGAGCCGGGCCTACATGGCTCCATCAGTCGGTTCTCCCAATCCTCTCGACTCTGGCCGTGGGTTACTGTTCTGAATGACTTCTCGTTGTGTAGGCGCTCTTTGCCAGACGTGTTCTTTCTGCGATGGCAGCGTCGTTCTCTACTGAAAAGGCCGTGATGACCGGTGTCGCTTCCGGCGGACACGTTTCCGTGGCGGTCAATACAGTGCGAACTGAAAACCCACATTGAAACGGAGTAAGAAACCGTTGAGGAGGTCGCTGAAGAGGTCCAGCCGCTATCGCCCACAGGCAATTCCATCATAGGAACGAACGTGTAGACAGTCAGAACAGGCATTGGACATCGTACGATGGTCCACGTTCGGAAAATGTATACTAAGACGGTACTGTCGGTGTAGAATTTTGATCTCGAGTGCGGTGACACGTTTCACGTTCAGGTCGCTTTCGAGTTCGAGGATAATGCCGTCGCTCCCCTCACTGACGGTCACCAACTAAACAAACCGATTAAATATTTTATGCTTCAACAGGCTCAACAGTCCGCATGAGAGCGTGAATTGCTGTTAATAGGGCTCCCGGTCGAGAAATGGTCATTTGAGTAAGCAGCTTCTGCGCACTCACCAATTCGGACCGCTCTGAACCAAATAGAGCGAACCGTCCTCACCGATACGTCCCCGTCCGCGTTAGCGGGTCTGGACACGTAGCTGAACTGCCGTCGAGAGAATTGCCTCTTCCCTTCGAACACACCAGAAGGAGATCCACAGCATTGAGGCCGAGTCAACGGCCAGCCGGTGACGCTCATGTAGGAGTTCCTGTAGGGGAAACTCCCGGTGAGATTTCCAGTCCTGTTGACGCCACTCGGGTATCTGGGTGCTATCGCGAACGCTTGGTCGGCAATCGTCGACGCGGCCAGTCGAATCCCCTGAACTAACTATTTCTGATCGATGTGACTGTCAACGTATCTCAATTAAAAAAATCACCGGCCAACCAGCCGCCGTCGACGACCAGATTGTGTCCGTTCACGTAGCGGCCTGCGTCGCTCGCGAGGTAGACCGCAGCCTTTCCGATGTCCTCCGGTTCGCCGACGAAAGAGGTGAGCGTCTTTTCGTCGTACCGATTCTTGATTTCGAAGTCTGCGAGCGAATCTTTCATTTTTTTCGTTTTAATCGGACCCGGACAGATTGCGTTCACCGTGATGTCGTCTGGTGAGAGGTCCACCGCCATCTGCCGAGTCAGGTGTGACACAGCGGCCTTGGAAGCGTCATAGGCAGCATTCCGCGGCCAGGCTACGAATGCGACCTGCGAAGAGATGTTGATGATCCGGGGCTGTTCGCTCTCCCGGAGGTGCGGGATTGCGTACTTCGAACAGAGAAAGACGCCGTCGAGATTGACCGAGAATACTTCGCGCCAGTCTTCGAAAGACTGGTGTTCAACTGACCCCTCGCGGTTCGTCCCTGCGTTGTTGACGAGGATGTCGATACCGTCAAGTTCCTTGACAGCAGTTTCTACCATCGCTTTCGACTCGGCTTCGTCAGAGATGTCCGCCTCGATGAAACAGCTCTCCCGACCCATCTCTTCGACGCGCTCGTGTGTCGGGATCTCTTTGAAGTCCATCAGAGGTTCCTCACGGACGTCAGCGACCGCAATGTCTGCTCCCTCCTCTGCGAGTTGAAGTGCGATACCGCGGCCAATACCTGCTGATCCACCAGTCACTACGGCTGACATTTCTTCCAATCGCATACCTTGAGTTCATAGCGTAATCAAATAAATATACTCCTCTGACAGCATGACTGTCCTTGGCGTGCCGTCTGGACCTTATTAGCTAAAAACGGTATAAACCAATCAAAGGTATTAAGAATCAGGACATCGCAACTGTATCAAACGAACTGATCATGAGTAACGCTTACCGATTCAACCCTGTGGGGATTCAATGAGCAAAGCAAATCCGGATATTGTTGTATTACGCAAGAATACAGAGGGGCTATCGACACGGTCGTACGCGGACGTTCTTCAAGAGAAACTCTCGGGATATACCGTTTCCCACGCGGATACGCCCAGCAAAGAGCGAGAGTTGCTTGAACAAGCCCCCGTCGCTACGGGTGTTACGATGAACAGCGACCTCCTCTCCCACGCAGAGGAACTCGAGCTGTTCGTGGCGGCGTCATCCGGCTATAATCATCTCCCTATGGAGGAGTTGACTGAGCGGGGCGTCGTCGTTTCGAACGCTGCTGGGATTCACGCCCCTGGAATCGCTGAACAGGCGCTTGGGTACTGCCTCATGTTCGCTCGACAGCTCCACACCGGATGGCAGCGGAACAAGAACTACGAGTGGCGCCACTACCAGCCTGATGAGATGAAAGGTAGCACCGTCACGGTTGTCGGCCTCGGCGCGATTGGGACCGAGTTCGTCGACCGCTTGGACGGAATGGATGTCGATACGATCGGCATCCGGTACTCTCCTGAGAAGGGTGGGCCGACTGACGAGGTGTATGGGTTCGACGAGAACAGCATTCACGACGCACTCGCACAGACGGATTACCTCGTCCTCTCGACGCCGCTGTCCGACACGACGCGGAACCTCATTGGTGAGGCGGAACTTAACACCCTCTCGCCGAACGCGTACGTGATCAATGTCTGCCGCGGAGGCGTTCTCGACACAGATGCCCTCATTGCCGCCTTACAGAAGAACGATATAAGCGGCGCCGCACTCGACGTGACCGATCCCGAGCCCCTCCCGGTAGATAGCCCGCTCTGGCGAATGGGCAACGTGCTCATTACACCGCACGTCGGCGGACACACGCCGAAACACTGGGACCGGCTTGCCGATATTGTTGCTCACAACGTCAGACAACTCGACGCGGGGGCCGAGGCGAAGTTCAGAAATCAAGTCAACGATCCCGCGAAGCCGGCCTCATCCGTGAAAATCAAAGAAGACTGACGGCTTCTAGACGCTCTTATACTGACAGAAGCAACCGACTATCTACAGGTTCGCGTTCCCCGAACCGCCGTCGATGACGATTGCTTGCCCGTTGATGTAACCCGCTTTGTCTGAACAAAGGTACGTAACAGTATCACCCAGTTCCATCGGGTCGCCGATACGGCCGACAGGTACTGATTCGCCACGCGCTTCCATTCCTTCTTCGTAGGAGCCGAATTCGCCGCGTTCGACGGCCGCCTCGACGAGGTTCTTGATTCGAGACGTTTCGTGAGAGCCTGGCAGGACTGCATTCACCCGAATCTCGGGTGCGAGTTCGCGGGAGAGAGTCTTTTCAAGCCCGACGACGGACATCCGAACAGCGTTCGAGAGGACGAGCGAGTCGAGTGCCTCCTTGACGCTCCGGGAGGTGATGTTTACGATCGAACCCCCGCCACCGGCTTGAAGTTCCGGCTCGGCCTCGCGGACCAGTCGAACGACGCTCATAACGAGTAGGTCGAAGGCCTGATACCAATCCTCATCAGTCGTCTCTAGGAACGCACCGCTCGGCGGGCCTCCCGCGGACGTGACGAGGTGGTCCAGTCCGCCAAACTCATCGACTGCCGTCTCGACCAGTGTCTCGATGTCGTCTTTCTCCGTCAGGTCGCCTTGCTGTGTGACGACTTCTCCGGTCGCTACCTCGCTGATTTCGTCTCTGGCCTCGGCCAGTCGCTCCTCGTCGCGACCGTTGATAACGACGTTCGCCCCCTCACGAGCGAGTGCCGTCGCCGATGCCTTTCCGAGACCGCTGCTCGATGCCGTCACAAGCGCTGAGTCGCCTTCTAGTTCGAGGTCCATATATACATGACTTCAGCAGTGGTGTATATAAATTGTGTAATCGGCACCTTCTCTTGTCGGCACTGAGATGTCACCCACTTCTTCAATCGCTGGCCACACCTCCGACCCCGTGACTGCTGTCCTTCCGGATACAAAAATTAACAAGCTCTTCAGCCGAACCACCCAATAGTCTCCAGAAAGCATGCGAACACGAATCAATGGCCGATGGATCATCGGCTTCAGAGACGGTAGTCATCACATCGTCCCGGATGGAGAAGTCGTGTACGAGGACGACACTATCGAGTACGTGGGGACCGAGTACGGCGGTGCGGTGGACCGTACCATTGACGCGTCCGACCACTTGGTCGCGCCGGGGTTCGTCAACCTCCACTGTGTGGCCAACACCGATCTACAGGTGTTACAAATTGATGTCGATTTGCCCGGATTTCCGAAGTCGGATGACTTCTGGACGAGTTCGGAAGAGGTTCTTGACCAGCAACAGACACGTCACAGCGCTCGACACGCGCTGGCGACGGCGCTCCGCTGTGGATCGACGACTGTCGGCGCCATCACGACTATGGCGACTAAACGGTGGGGGCCGCCCGACTACGAACCGACCGCAGTCGCGGCTGCGTTCGAAGAACTCGGCCTCCGGGGGTACGTCGCACACGAGTTCCACTCGGGCTCTCACCGCGACGACAGCAGCGCGGTCACTGAGGACAAAAATCGCGGGAAAGCGGAACTCGACCGAGCAATCGAGTTCGCCGAGATGGTCCAGCAGTCGGGGTCTGACCGCGTGCGACCGTACCTTTTCCCGTATACGCTCGACAGCTGTTCGCCCGAACTATTCACTGAGGCGAAGGAGGCGGCCGATAGGCTAGGCACCCACATGCGAACGCACTTCGCCCAGTCGCGCGCCGAAGTTGAGGCCATCCGCGACGAATACGGAAGTAGCCCGGTGTACTACTTAGAAGATATAGGTGTCCTCGATCGGAACCTCATCCTCACGCACGGTATCTACCTCGCGGGGAAGGACGGCCTGCCACACGACGACGGAAGCGAACTCGACCTCCTCGCCGAGCGCGGGGTGAGCCTCTCTCACGAACCGCTCGTCTTCGCCCGGCGAGGCGTCACACTGGAGTCGTTCTCCAGGTATCGCAACCACGGAATCAACATGGGTGTCGGAACAGACACATTCCCACAAGACATCGTCTCGCTGCTTCGGTGGGGGGCCTCCGCCGGCAAGACTGTCGACCGGCGCGCCGACACGGCGACCGCCCGCGAGTTCTTCAACGCCGCGACTCTGGGAGGGGCCCGTGCCCTGAACCGTTCAGACATCGGCCGGCTCGCCCCGGGAGCGAAAGCTGACATGGTCTGTATCGATTTCTCATCGCCACACGTCGGCTACGTCCAAGACCCCATCAAGTCGCTAGTGTACCACTGCTACGGGACCGATGTCGATCACGTCGTCGTCGACGGGAACCACCTCGTCGACGGTGGTGCGGTTCGCAGTATCGACGAGCGACAGGTCGCCAACGACGCCCAGACGGTCATGAACGCGATGGAGTCAACATTCGCCGAGTGGGACGACGAGGGTCGCAGCGCCGATGACCTATTCCCACCGACCTACCCGGTGGCAGGAGGGGACCCGTGAGAACGAGTATCGATGGCGCGTGGGTCATTGGCTTCGACGAGGATATGGAAAATCACGTGGTTTACGAGGACGGCGTGGTCGTGTTTGAGGACGACGAGATCGTCTATGTGGGCGATGACTACGATGGGAAGACCGACCGAGCGTTCTCCGGGGAGTACTTGATTATCCCGGGCTTAGTTAACATGCATGCGCACCTCGACGCGGCGAACGGCCCTTTCCAGTACGACCGCGAGTTGGACTGGGACATGTACGGAGTTCGCCCGGCGGAGTGGGTCACTGATCCGGATGAGCACCCGGCGTTCACAGCCGGTGATATCGAGGCGTGGGCTCGCCACTCCATGGCAGTGCTGCTTCTCACCGGTACCACGACGTTCGCCGACCTAACGTCGTGCGTGTTCAAACGCTGGGACAGTCCGGTGTACGAACCACAAATCTACGCTGAGACGGCCGGCGAACTCGGTCTCAGAGCATACCTCTCTCACCGGTTCCGCTCGGCGTTCCCGTACGCTGAGGGGGACGGCGAGGTCGAACTCTTGTGGGATGAGGAGCGCGCCGAGCGCGGGTTCGAACGCGCGCTCAGGTTCGCCGACCAGTATCATGAAACGTATGACGACCGCATCCGGACGATGCTCTTCCCCTACACGCTTGATACGGTGTCCGAGGACCTACTCCGGCGGACGAAAGAGGCGGCCGACGACCGCGGGATTCAGGTGCGGATACACACGGCCCAGTCGCGGTCAGAGGTGGAAAGACTACAGGACAGCCACGGGATGACGCCGATAGAGTACCTCGACTCGCTCGGCTACCTCGACGACAACGTGTGTCTAACTCACTGTATGTACCCGGACGGACAATGGCAGGACGACGGGGTCCCAGATCCTAACGACGAGACCCTCGCTCGTATCGGGGAGGCAGGTAACACGGTGATTTACTGCCCCCTCGTCTATCGCTTCCACGGTGGCGTGATGAACTCATTCTCGCGCTACCGGGAGCACGGCATCAATATGGCATTAGGTACTGACACATTCCCGCAGAACATCGTCGAAGAGATGCGTTGGGCCGCCCTCGGTACCAAACTCGTCACCAAGGACCCGACGGCTGGCAGCACTCGCGAGGTATTCGACGCAGTGACACTCGGCGGCGCTCAGGCCGTCGGTCGTAGCGATATTGGACGCCTCGCCCCCGGAGCGAAAGCGGACGTGGTTGTCGCAGATGTCTCTGGAATACACGTGCGGCCGAGCCACGACCCGCTGGTGTCGTTAGTCCACTACCTGACGCCCGCGGACATCGAACACGTCTTCGTCGACGGCGATCACCTCGTCCAAGGTGGTAGCATTCCCGGAGTTGACGAACAGGCGGTACTGGCCGACGCACAGCGAGTCCACGAAAAGATGGGTCGCATCTTCACCGAGTGGGTCGGCGAGGACGACCCTGGTGACGTGTTCCCATCAGCGTATCCCGTCGACCCGGACTTTGACCGTTCACGGTAGCTGAGGATAGTATTTCCCAGCATAGTAAAGTGCCGCCGTGAGAATCCAGAGGTATGCCCGAGAGCAAGTATTTCAAACTCTCGACGGAGGAACGGCGCCGGGCGGACCGACTTCACGATGAATCGACTGTTGTCGACGGACTCATCGCCACCGATGCGTACCTGACAGACCCAGAGTATCGCCCTCACCCTTCCGAGGGCGGCATTGACGGCGCGAACTTCACGGTGGGGAGCTACCGCGACAGCTTCGAATCCACTCTGGCGCAAATCACCGAGATTCGCCAACTGACTGACCGCGTCGACGCAGAGGTCGTCGAAACTGTAGCCGACATCGACACGGCAGTCGGCCACAAGGAACTCGCTGTCGTCCTCGGCTTTCAGGATACGAAACCCATCGGAGACGACCCTTGGAAGCTCGACCTGTTTGCGGAACTCGGTGTCCGCGTGGTTCAGCTTACCTACAACGAGCAGAACTATGTGGGAGCTGGCTGCTGTGAGCCGGAGGATACGGGTCTCTCGTCCTTCGGCCGTGATATCGTCGATCAGTGTAACGACCGCGGTGTCGTCGTCGACCTCTCGCACTGTGGTGACCGAACGACAATAGAGGCCATCGAGCACTCTGCCGACCCGGTTGCCTGTACCCACGTCGGTGCCCGGGAGCTCTGCGGTGCGCCCGGGCGGAACATGACCAGAGAGCAACTCGAAGCGCTAGCGGACGCTGGGGGTGTCGCCGGTATCACGTTCTTCCCGCCGCTGGTCAAGCGCGAGGAGGGGAGCCACCGACCCGCCGAGAGTACCGTCGACGACGTGCTCGACCACGTTGATTACGCGGTCGACGTGATGGGTGTCGAGCACGTCGGTATCGGGACTGACCTCGACGACCGATCGCTCGACCGCGGCGAGACGCCGCCCACGTCCGCACTCAGACACTACCGGCCGACGCACCCTGAGATATACGGCGCAGGGCCGACCGATGTCTATGACCCGTATCCAAAAGGCATTCACCGCCACACGGAACTCAGGACGCTCACGCGAGGACTCGTCGACCGGGGATACTCCGACGAAGGGATCGCGAAAATACTGGGCGGGAACTTCCTCCGACTGTTCGAGGAGGTCTGGGTAGCCTGAGCGGTTGAGTGACCAGTTCATGACAACATATAACACCTACTTGACTCACGATACAGACGTTCATGACTGAGTACACCGTCGACCATTCGATTCCCGCGACAGATGAGAACGTCCACTCGGAGTGGGACCGTACCCTCGAACCGGTCGTAGAGGCCGAACCGGGTGATGTCGTCTCGTTCGACTGCCGCGACGCATGGGACGGACTCATCGACGAAGAGATGACTCCCGAAGGCGTCCCTGACGCGCTCGAACAGCGCGACGGTGGCATGCCGATAACCGGCCCCGTTGTAGTCGATGAGGGGCGTCCCGGAGACGTCCTGGCGATCGAAATCCTCGACGTGGAACACGACGACTGGGGATGGACTTCTTTCCGGCCCCGAGAAGATGAGTTCGGGCTGTTATACGAGGATTTCGAGGATTGGGGATTACACTACTGGCACCTCGAAGACGGCGTTGGACGCTTCGTCGACGGTATCGAGGTCCCGCTCGACCCGTTCCCGGGGACTATCGGCTTGGCACCCGCCGACGCGTCACAGCGTTCCATGGGGCCGCCACACGACGCCGGCGGGAACATGGACACGAAACACCTCACCGCGGGGACGACGCTGTACCTCCCAGTGGAGGCTGAGGGTGCGATGTTAAGCATCGGCGACGGTCACGCGGCGCAGGGTGACGGCGAGATTTGCGGCGGTGCCATCGAGACACCCATTACTATCGACGTGCGACTCAATGTCCTTTCGGACCGTGAAATCTCACAACCGCAGTACCGGATGCCGGACGGTCACGCTTCGCCGGCTGATGTTCCAACGTACGCGACGATGGGTATCAGCGACGACCTCATGGAGGCGACGCGCAAGGCGACGCTTTCGATGGTCGAACACTTACAGGACGAACGCGAACTTTCGGCCCACGACGCCTACATCCTCACGTCAGTCGCCGCCGATCTGAAAATAAACGAGGTCGTTGACAAGCCGAATTGGACCGTATCGTCACACATTCCCGTGGATATTTTCCCGGAATAGCGAGGCCTGCGGCCGCGGACGGAAATTCACGACTGGACGAAGTCCGAGACGACGTTGACGAACTCGGGTGCCTTGTCCGTCTGGATGTGGTGTTTCGAGTCGTGCCAGACGTGTATCTGTCCTTCGTTGAGCCCCTTGTAGAACTCGTAGGCGTCGTCCAGCGGTTTGTGCGGGTCCTTCCCGCCTCTGTCGTGCTCGGGGTCGTCGTACTGGCCGAGCGAAAAGAACGGATTGGTGCTCCACGGGAGCAACACGGGCACCTCGAAGTCCTCGGGTTGCCTGGCGACGGGTGTCCCCTCGTATGACAGCGTCTTGTTGTACAGATGAGCTGTCCCACGAATTGCCTCGTCGCGCTCGTTGTTATACTCCCAGTTGCGGTGCTCTATCTCGTAGAGGCGTTCAATTTTCTCGTCGGTAATCTCCCGCCAGAAGGGGTGGTATTTCGTCTCGGTGAAGTAGTGCTCTTGGTACTTTTCGACCTCCGCGCGCACGGCTTCGATTGTCGGTTCGTCGGTTTTAGTGCTGGGAGCCGGCGTCCCGAACTCCCGGACTGTCATGCCACCGTTGACGGGGACAGCGTGGTCGACGAGGTCAGGTCGCCGGAGCGCCATGTGACACGAGATGGTCGCGCCCTCGCTGTTACCTACGACCGAAACGGAGTCGAGGCTCAACTCCTCGACGAACTCGATAATGAACTTCGCGCGCTCGGCGGGGTAGTAGTCTACCTCGCCACGTGGGTCAGTGAACCCGAACCCGGGCTGATCGAGCGCGATGACACGGAACTGTTCGGCGAACCGCTTGATGACCGCGCCCCAGTTCATCTCGGCCGACGAACTGAGGCCGCCGCCGTGTACTAACAGCAAGGGGTGTCCGTTACCGATGTCGAAGTGGTGGACGTCAACGCCGTCCACTTCGACGAACGAGCCCTTCTCTATCAGGTCGTGCCAGTCGGAATACATGTATCTAGACTGTGTGAGCGGTCACTTAACCCTATCTCCGCTCTACACCCGTGTCAGTACAACAGGGAAAAAGGTAAATGGGCTTCTGTCAAGTACCTATTCGTATCATGGCAGAGCTTATCGACCTCTCTGGTCACATTGAGGAGGATCAACCGATGGCCGGGTCAGCCGACGAGACCCGACTGTTCGCGAACTTGACCCACGAAGAACGCGGCTTCCAAGTCAAGAAAGAACTCGAAGAGAAGGGCATGGACAGCGAGACGGAGTACGTCACCCGCCACCTTCGCGCCGAACGCGAGGGCTACGAGGAGGAACAGCCGATGAATCGCACGATGATTGTCAGCGAACATGGGCCGACTCACGTCGACTCTATTGACCACCTCGATCCGACATCGGACCTCTCCATCGACGAGATGCCCTTGGAGTGGTTTCATGGCGACGCTGTCGGTGTTGACGTTTCCCACGTTGAGCACCCCGATCCGATTACTGTCGAGGACATCCAGGGAGAACTTGACAAGCACGATCTCAAAATCCAGGAGGGCGACATCGTCACTCTCGAAACCGGGAACCGGAGAGAAAACTACTCCACGACGGACAAGGAGATGAAGCACCGGTACAATTCGAAGTTCGTCGGCCTCAACGAGGAGGCCGCAACGTGGCTCGTCGAGAGCGGAGCCAAAGGTATCGGCATCGACTCGATTAGCGTTGACCATCCGCCGAACATCTACCCGAATTATAATTTCCCCGTTCACGCCCTCGCATCGCGCGAAGAGGTCGTTATTTGGGAAAACCTCGCGAACCTCGCCGAGGTCGCGGGTATGCGGTACACGTTCTCTGGATTGCCGCTAAAGATCCGAGATGGGACCGGTTCGCCGGTCCGGGCCATCGGTATCGTCGAGTAACGCCGCCGTTCAGCCGTTGGGTTCGACCGCCCTATGGTTTTATACGCCGGTCGTGTTGGTAAGAAACTGTGAGTCAGAGCAGTTCATACCAGACGATAGAAGAGCACGCTAAACGGTTACACAACTTAGAACAGACAGACCACCTGCTCCGATGGGATTCCGACGTGATGATGCCACCGGAAGGAACGACTGCTCGGTCTAGTCAGCGAGAGACCCTCTCGAAGATGATGCACGATCTCCGAGGTGCGGACGCGCTCGGAAACGCGCTCGACCGAGTCAACGAACAGCAGTTGAGCGAGGACAAACAGGCCGTTGTCCGAGAGATCCGTCGAGAGCACGAGGTGACGACCGCGGTTCCGGACGAACTTCACAGAGAAATTGCCGATGTCACGGCGCGCGCTCATGAGGCTTGGAAGGAGGCCAAAGAAAACGACGACTGGGCTGCCTTCGCCCCGGTGTTCAAGGAACACGTCGAACTCCGCCGAGAGTGGGCCCACAATGTCAACCCTGACGGCGACCCATACGAAGTGCTCTGGAAGAACAAGCTCGGCTACACCTCCCAGCCACATATCAGCCTCTCGATTGTGAACCGGGTGTTTGACCGCCTCAAATCGACCCTGCCACCCATCATCGAGGATGTCCGTGAGAGCGATGCCGACCTCGCGACTGACACTTTCACTTCTCGGGGGCCGTACGATGCGGAGATACAGAAGGAGGCCTTCGAAACCGTGTTAGACGAGCTCGGTCTAGACTGGGGGCGGGCTCGGTTCGACACAGCCCCGCACCCTTTCTCGTACGGGAATCCACATGATGTCCGGCTCACGACACGGTTCGACGAGGCAGACCCGTCGAGTGGCTTCACTGCGACGATGCACGAGTTCGGACACACGACATACCACCACGGGCTTCCCGCCGAGCATTATGGGACACCTCTCGGCCGCGCACGCGGACTGACGATTCACGGCTCCCAGTCTGGCGTCTGGGAGAACCACGTCGGCCGCTCTGAATCGTTCTGGGAGTTCATATTACCCATCTTTCAGGAACACTTCCCGCAACTGGAGGACGCCACGCCGACAGACGCGTACGAGGCGGTCAACCAAGTCAACGAGTCCAACGTCATTCGGACTGCGGCCGACGAGTTGACATACCATATGCACATCATCGTCAGGACGGAGATCGAGCAGGCGCTGATCGCCGGAGAGATTACTGTCGACGAGGTCCCACACCTGTGGGACAAGAAATACGAGCAGTATCTCGGCGTCGCGCCGGACTCGGATCGAGATGGACCGCTTCAGGACCCGCACTGGTCCGGTGACCTCCCAGGATTCATCAATTACACACTCGGTCACGGCGTGCTGGCCGCACAGGTATGGGCAGCCGCCGAACGGGAACTACCGCTTGACGACCAGATTCGCAACGGCCAGTTCGAACCCCTCCACCAGTGGATGGGCGAGAACATCCACCAACACGGCCAGCGATACGAGTCACAGGAACTCGTTCAGCGGGCGACTGGTGAGAAAATAACCGCTGACTACTTTCTTGAATACATCGAGGACAAGTTCAGAAATCTGTACAACTGCTGAAAGAGTGACTCTGTCTCTCAAACTGGTCCGTTCTCTACGCTACTTTTTTAACTAAGGTCGGAGACAGCAGTCGTATACACTAGTACAGCGCCAGAGTGTCGGACTATTCAATCACAACCAACAATGAACTACTCACAACGCGCACGAGATATCGAACCATCCGCAACCGTCGCAGTCGGGAATCTGGCTGCCGAACTCCGGGCAGATGGGGCCGACATAGCCGACCTGAGCGTCGGTGAACCCGACATGGGAACGCCAGACCTTATCGTCGAAGCAGGGCGGAAAGCACTGGCTGACGGACACACCGGTTACACAGCATCCAACGGGATCTCGGCGCTCCGCGAAGCCATTGCGGAAACGCTCCGCGAACGACAGATTAGCCACGAGGCCGACGATGTTATCGTCACGCCGGGAGCGAAGCAAGCGATTTTCGAGGCTGTTCAGGCTCTCGTCGATCCCGGCGACGAGGTCATACTCATCGACCCAGCTTGGGTTTCCTACGAGCACATCGTGAGCCTCGCAGGTGGCTCAGTCTCTCGTGTGACTACGGAACCGCACGACTTCCAACTCGAACCCGCCTTGGACGAACTCGGTGAGGCTATCGACAACAGCACGGAGCTTGTCATCGTTAATTCGCCATCGAATCCGACGGGAGCCGTTTACTCTGATTCCGCGCTTCGCGGGCTACGCGACCTCGCAGTCGACCACGACGTGACCGTCATCAGCGACGAGATTTACGGTGAAATCACGTATGACGGCGACTACACTAGCTGCGGTGCGCTTGACGGGATGACTGAGAGAACCGTCACTATCAACGGGTTCTCGAAGGCCTACGCGATGACGGGCTGGCGGCTCGGGTACATGGCGGCGCCGTCGGGCCTCGTCGAGCAAGCGGGGAAGATTCATACCCACTCGGTGACCTGTGCCCCGAACTTCGCCCAGCATGCTGCCGTTGAGGCGCTCGAAAACGGCGATGCTGCGGTTGAGGAGATGGTCGATACGTTCCACGAACGCCGGGACTTCTTGATCGAGAGACTTGCTGGGGAGGGTGTCTCGGTCAGCCCGCCGGACGGGTCGTTCTATCTCATGGTTCCCGTCGACGAAGACGACCAGCAGTGGTGCGAGGACGCCCTCTCCGAGGCGCACGTCGCCACTGTCCCCGGAAGCGCGTTCGGCACGCCTGGGTACGCCCGCTTTGCCTACACTTGCGACACGGAACGGCTGGACGAGGCGGTTTCGCGGCTCTCCGAGGGAGGATTCCTCTGACCGTTTCGGACGAACGGTAACCTCGTGGTAGAAACCATTTTATCATCGGCTATTCAACAGATAGCCAATGTCTGAGAGTAGTAGTCACGCGGTTCGTCAGGCTATTGAGTCGAACCTTGATTCACATATCGGCCGTATTCAGCGCGCAGTACAGCAGCCCAGCGTCAGCGTTGAACAACGAGGCCTCCGAGAGATCTCAGAGCTGATGGTGGAATATCTCGACGAACTGGGCTGTGACGAGGCAACGCTCGTTGAGACCGACGGCGCGCCGGGCGTTTGGGGCTATTACGACGCCGGCGCGGAGAAGACACTCATCAACTACGGGATGCTCGATACCCGACCGGTCAACCCTGACGACTGGGATCATGACCCATTTGGTGGGGAGATCAAAGAGACCGACGAGTTCGGCCGTGTCATCTATGGCCGCGGGTCAGTCAAAGTGAAGGGCGCATTCGTCGCTTGGCTGAATGCGCTAGAATCAATGAAAGAGGCACTTGGCGAGCTTCCAGTCAACGTCATGTTCCTGCTCGAAGCTGAGGAAATCAATGGGAGCCCGTACTACTATGACATGGTCGACGAGTACGAGGGACGCTTAGAGGAGGCGGACGCCTGTTTCTGCCCGCTCGCGGGTCAAGGTGCTGACGGGAACGTTACTGCCTCACTGGGCTACAAGTCGGCGCTGTACTTCACGCTCGATGTCTCCGGCAGCGACTGGGGCCGCGGTCCACAAGGCGGCGCCGTTCACGCAATGAGCAATGTCACCGTTGACAGCCCCGCCTGGCGGATGGTCGACCTGCTCTCCTCACTGACCTCTGACAACGGGACGCACATCGATATCGAGGACTACTACGACCAGTACGAGCCCCCGACCGAGGAAGAGCGCGAGGAGATACGGCAGTTCGTCGAGACACTCGACGAGCGGACTGAGACGCCTCGCGACGAACTGTGGAAACACCTCCCGGGCCTCGGACGCGGCGCCGGCGAGGTTGAGAACCTCACGGATGATCTCCATGAGGACGTTGTTGAGGCGTTTATCAAGCACTTCTACGGACCTGAGTCGTTCAATATTCAGGGCATCAGTACCGGATACCTCGGTCCGGATACGAGCACGAAACCCTTCACGCTCCCCGGAGATGCCTCCGCTAAATTCGACTTGCGGATGCCCCGGGGGTACGACCCGGCGATCGTCCGCCAGCAACTCCGTGACCACCTCGACGACCACGGCTTCGAGGATGTCAAAATGGAAGTCTCCGGGCAGCACACATGGTGTAAGACCGACCCCGACTCGGACCTCGTCGAGGCCGCTCGGACCGTCATCTCCGATCACGGCCGCGGGCTAACGCTGTGGCCTTTCTCTGCGGGCGGCGTTCCGTGGGCGGTCTTCGGCAGCACGTTTGACATCCCCGTCCTCTATGGCGTCGGCCTCGGGTACGGCGCGAACTCTTCGGGCAGCAACGAGTTCTTCGCCGTTGACGGAAATGATGCTGTCGGTGGGCTCGTTGATTGTGAACTGTCTCACGCCGAGATGGTAATTGAATACGCGAAGTAATACGTCAGCTTATTTCCGCGGTCCGCCTCAGCACAACGTCGAAAACGGGATGTTTGCCCTTGTTGCTGCCTCTCTCCGCAACCGAGCTATTCGAACCGCAGGTTGCCGCCGTCCTCGTGACCGGCGAGGATGCGATATACTGACTCCGGCTCGATTGTGAGCCCGAACTCGAAGCTGACTGCGTCCGCGATGTCGCCCACGGTGCGCTCGCCATCAACGAAGTTCCACGCCTCGTCAGATACAACCCTGAGCGACCGCCAACCGGCGTCCTCGTCTGATTCGGCGAATTCGTCCGCTATCGATAGGAGGTCGTCGTACTCGAGCCCGACCCAACGGGAGACGAGATCGTCGGTCGTCCGAACGGGAACAAGGTCTACAACCTCGCTGCGGTCCGTGTCCGCTGGTACATTGAGCGAGGCTTTCACTTGTTCAGCCGTGCGCTTGATCTGTTCCTCCAGCTGATCGAGAGTGTCGGATACGCTGTCCGAGAGCTCCAGCACCGAGTTGAGCGCCTCGATGTCGCGATCGGCAATGAAGTCTACGTGACGACGCGCACGCGGGGTCGCGTCTCCAGAGTAGCGTCCACCAAGCCTCTGGAGTCGCTGTAGTGACCGACCTCCGACAGTGCGGGCGATGCTGCTCGCTTCGTCGGCCCCTGCGGTCGCGAGTTCCAGTGCGGCGACGCCGGAAATGAGGGCTGAGCGCCGGAGAGCTGCCGGGTCAATGACATCCGCAGTCAGGAGCTGGCTGTGGAAACAGCGGTCCGGCCAGGACATGAACAGCGGTGCCGGGATGTCGCACTGGGCGAAGCGGCCGTTGTCACTCCACGGCGTGTAGTAATGCTGTTTGAGACTGAGCAACGGAAGCTCCTGTCCGCCTTCCTTGCCGATCCAGTCCGCTTCCTTCGGCGACTGGTCGGCCAGTTCCGCAAGGTAATCGTTGGTAAAGTGAGGGACAGAATCCGGCGACGATGAGAGTAACAGGCAGGATTCGGTCTCCGATTGCTTGTGCCCCGTCGAACAGTATGTTAGGGACGTGACAACGTCCTCGGCCGCGTCCGGATTCCTCTCTAGGTACTGCTCAGAGACGGGACCTTCAACCCCAATGATGAACTTCACCGACCGTTTGAACTCGTACTCGTCGGCCAGTTCGTTGAGTGTGCGTGCGAGTTCGACCACCAGACCAGTTCCTTCGGCGCAGTTCGCACCGGGTTTGATCCCGGAGGCATGCCCACAGAACAGTATCGTCTCTTCCGGATTTTCTGTCCCAGGAATCGTGGCCTCTAGGTACGGCGCCGTGGTGTCGAAGACATCGACATCGACGTTGGCCTCAACTGTCACGGCGCCGTCGGCAAGCGACTCTTTCAGAACCGCCGCGGACTCTTGTGGAATCGACAGCGCCCAGATATCCTCGTCGGCGAACTTCTCGGCTGGTCGGAGGCGGAGCAGTTGTGCGGCCTCCGGGACGAGTTCAGGCTCACGTACATTCGGCGTCTGGTACAGCATGTAGTCGGTGACGATGCCACGAGCGCCCGCTTCCAGAGCATTCCCTGCTGCCTCCCACCATCCTGGTCGTCGTTGCGTCCCGTGGACAAAAACCACGTTCCCCTCGATGTCCTTGGCTTCGAAATCCTCGGACGACTCACCAGTCCCGACATCGACGACCTCGAACTGTTCAGGCCCGTTTGTTGGGGAGGACCCCCACGCGAGACAGGCTGGCGCATCGTCGAATTTGACTAACGACTCACGCTCCGGTTCGATGATAGAAAGAGACGCGTCGTTCGGTTCCCACGCGGCCTCGACCGTCGGCTCGTCTACTGAGATCTTCAACCCTGCCTCTCGGAGCGACGATTCCACCTCGTCCATGGCTGTTTGGAACCCACTGGTTCCAGGAGCTCGGTAGTAATTCGTCAGTCCGACTGCAAAATCGCGCGCGTCAGTAGGCGAGAATTCCCTGTCAAGTGCGTCGAAACGGTCGGACCGTCCACTCATCGGTCGTTCCTCCAGTCGTTGGTGGCGGCACTCGGGATACGCAGCTTTTCTAATCGCATCACCAGCCGGTTCCAATGGTAATAATAAGAAGCTTCCGACCCGCACAGTTTCGAGATACCCTGCCTCAGGAGACGGCTACCACGCTTCACTAGATCGGAAAGTCCATGATCATTCCTATAGTTCGTGTCATACGCAAAACTTTTATACGTATTGATGTTGAGTGTGAGGTATGGTGTCCCAAGACACAGAGGGCAGTAATGGAGATACAACTAAGAGTGAGAATGTTTCTAACGCTAGGCGCGACTTCCTCCGATTGACCGCAGGAGTCGGAGTGACCACGGGAACGACAATGCTCGCCGGTTGTGCCGGTGGCGGAGGCGACGGCGACAGCGACGACGGGATGGACGGCGGCGACGGCAGCGACGGCAGCGATGGTGGAGATGGTGACGATGGCAGCGACGGTGGCGACGGTGACGTTCACGGGGGCACGCTCAACATTGCGATGAGTGTGGGAGTCACAAGCCCCCTCCACCCGGCTCTGGCATCGGACCAGACCTCGGCACAGATCCTGAACCATGTCGGAGACCAGCTGACTAGCGTAGACCGCGAAGGGAACGTCACTGCGGAGCTCGCCAAGGAAATCCCGGAACCACCGGAGGCCAAAGAGTGGGTCAGGTTCACTACGCCCCCCTTCGTCGCGCAGTACCCCGCGCCCTGAGGCGTCCCTTCGAACGCCGCTGTCGACGCGAGGTTGATGATGCGCCCGGCGTCGCTTCCGTAGAGGTGTGTGGCTGCGTGCTTCGTCGTCAGGTACACGCTTGTGAGGTTGACTTCGGTAATCTTGTCCCAGTCCTTGCGGTCGAGTTCGGTGACCGAACCTGGAACCGAGATACCAGCGTTGTTGACGAGGATATCGAGGCCACCGTACTCTGAGACGGTCTTATTTACGGTCGTCTCGACTGACGCCTCCTTTCCGACATCGCATTCGCTGAAGAGTGCGTCGCCGCTCAACTCTTCGATGATGTCGACAGTCTTGCCCCGGTTCCGTTCCGCTTCCAATTTCGGGTTTTCTCGAACGTCCGCGACGACGACGTTGGCGCCGCCCCGGGCGAGTTCGATGGCGATGCCGCGGCCGATACCGGCCGCTCCGCCGGTAACCAGCGCAGTCTTTCCTGTGAGATCCATACGCTTCCTGTAAGATGGCGGCAGGTATAGATTGGGGGTCCCACGACGGCGGTGTTCAGAATGATACAAATCGAAATATACGTTTCTCAAACTGTTTCAGCAACGCCGAAGCAGAAACTGCTGCCGACTGGATCAGATCGTTCAGGTTCGCATGGAATCGGCTTACCTGAATACTACGCCCCGCTGTGTGGATAGATTTAACATACCGCACGGAATGAGCTATATCATGCCAATCCAATCGGCCGAGGAGGCCTACGAGATAGTTCTGGAGCAGTCACAGCGCGTCATCGACTTGGAGAAGACTAACCAGCTAATGCGCTGGGATTCAGATGTCATGATGCCGCCGGGTGGCGCCCCCGCTCGGTCCAGCCAGCGAACGACACTCTCCGCCGCGCGTCATCGGTATCTCACAGACGACAGGCTCAGCAAGGCGCTGGAGGCGCTCAAAGACGCCGATTTAGGCGATCGGCAGGCGGCGATTGTCCGTGAGGTACGACGCGAACACACCACGGCGAACCGAATTCCGGATGAGCTCAACGACGAAATCAGCGACATCAACTCGCAGGCTCACGAGGCTTGGAAACAGGCCCGAGAAGCCGACAACTGGTCGGAATTTGGCCCATACGTGGCCGAACACTTCGAAGTAAAAAAAGAGTGGGCCGAACACGTCGATCCGGACGGTGACCCCTACGAGGTGGTGTGGAGCCAGCGAACCGGCTACTTGGGCCAGCCACACATCTCGCTGGAGACGGTTGACCGAATCTTCGACACGCTCCGGGAGGAACTCGTCCCGCTTATCGAGGAAATCCACGAGAGCGATGTAGAACTCGCAACGGATGCCCTGAAGAGTGACGACGGCGAGTTTGACGTAGAAACCCAGAAAGAGCTGAACAGAGCGGCGCTTGATGCGATGGGACTGGACTGGGACAGGACCCGGTTCGATGTCGCACCGCACCCGTTTTCGTTCGGGAACCCACACGACGTTCGAATGACGACGCGATATGATGAGACGGATCTTACGGAGGCGCTGACCGGCACTATTCACGAGTTCGGCCACACGGCGTACGCTCACGGCTTACCAAAAGACGAGTACGGGACGCCACTCGGGGAGCCACGAGGTATCGGGATCCATGAGTCCCAGTCGCGATTTTTCGAGAATCATATCGGCCGGAGTAAAGAATTTTGGGAGCACTTCATG
The DNA here is from genome assembly GCF_041379815.1 of Halorubrum miltondacostae. Lineage (NCBI taxonomy): Archaea > Methanobacteriati > Methanobacteriota > Halobacteria > Halobacteriales > Haloferacaceae > Halorubrum > Halorubrum miltondacostae. The sequence goes on along the minus strand of NZ_JBEDNY010000006.1, from coordinate 110,703 downwards.
CCGACGGTTAAGAGGAAATTCCCGCAACTAGCGGATGTCTCGCCGCGTGAAGCTTACGAGTGCGTCAATCAGGTGTTCGACGACAACTCCATCCGTGTTGAGGCTGACGAACTGACCTACCACATACACATTATTCTCCGGACGGAAATCGAACGGGACCTCTTCAACAACCGAATCGATGCCGAGGAGATCCCCCAGCTCTGGAACGACAAGATGGACGAATATCTTGGCATCCGGCCATCGACAGACAATGAGGGATGTCTACAAGACCCTCACTGGTCTCGGAGCCTCCCGGGATTCATTGGGTACACCATCGGTAGCATTCTCGCCGCGCAACTTGACGCGACGATGCGGACGGAACTCGACGAGGATGTCGATGAACTCATCCGGAATAACCAACTCGGCCCTATCCGAGAGTGGCTAACCAATAACGTCCACTCGTACGGCCAGTACTACCGGGCTGACGAACTGATACGGCAGGCCACCGGAGAGGATCTCACTGCCGAGTACTTCGTCGACTACGTCAACGAGAAGTACGGCAAACTGTACGACCTCTGAGGACATCTTCTCCGGCCGGGATATTTTTTATTTGTCCCACACATACGATTGTATGGACTCGCTTTTGATACTGGGGGGAACGAGATTCATTGGCCGTGCGACGGTTGAGGAGTTCCACTCGGCTGGATATGATGTAACGATCTTCACCCGTGGAAACCGGCCAAATCCGTTCCGTGGCAACGACGCCATCACACACCTGACGGGTGACCGAACGGACCGGTCCGCAATTGAAGAGGCGTCTCGTCAAGTCAACCCCAACGTCGTCGTGGACTGTATCGCTTATCATCCGGAGGACGTTCGAGTGGCCACCGACGTATTCGAAGATGTCTCAGCCTACGTCTACATCTCTTCGAGCGGCGTCTATCCGGACGATATTAATCCAAAACGTGAGGACGACACACGGATTCGAGAGTGTACGCCCGAACAGGCCACTGACGACAGTCAGGAGACATACGCCAACAGGAAGGCAGAGGGTGACCGCGAGGTCTTCCGCGCCGCGAACCGCGGTGTGAACGCGCTCAGTGTCCGCCCTTGTTTGGTCTACGGGCCCCACGACTACACACAGCGGTTGAATTATTGGATTAACCGAATCGAAACCTACGACCGTGTCGTCGTTCCTGGAGATGGACAGCACCTCTTTCACAGAGTGTTCGTGCGTGATTTGGCCCGTGCTCTCAGGGTAGTTGCGGAGCGCGGAACGCCAGGTGAAGCTTACAACGCTGCCGACCGGGAGTTGTACGATCTTGATACGTTGCTTACAGCGATTGCTAGGGAACTGAACCGAGACGTTGAATTCGTCCACGCGACTGAGCGCGATCTAGCCGCCGGTAATCTCACAGTGGACGACTTCGTCTGCTATCGGGACTATAACCACGTGCTGAGCACCGAAAAGCTAGCCAAACTGGGATGGGACATGACGTCTATCGACGAAGCGATTGCGGAGACCGTCGAAACGCACCTTGAGAACGACATCGGGGGAGGGAAGCAATCATTTCCGCGTGAGAAGGAATCGCGTGTTATTGACCACATCGACCGTACCGACCCTCGATAATCAGCCATGGAGCGACTGTTGATGCCGAGCACCTGACCCTACTTGTCCGAGGGCGGGTCGAAGGAGTACCTAATAGCAGCAGTCGAATACGGCCACATTCTGACAACGATGATGGTGATCATAAACGCCGGATAGTTCAAAACAGCAATTAGGAAGGCAAACCCGGACACAGTAACTATTGGGCCGGCCACCGGCACTATCTTGCGGGAGAGCTAACTCGCGGAGCACCTGACAATAGTCGTGAGGTTGAACATCATCGTCACCACAACACGGCTGCGAACAAGGAAATACTGAATGATAAAATCGTTGGTAGTAGCGGCAACAGAGCGAACAGGCCGAAGGCGAACGTGACAGTACCTACGGTCACGAGCCACAGCTGACGGCCGGTCCGCCAACGGATTAGCGACTCCGGAGAGGTTGCCGAAATACTCACACTGGTTCCAGCTCAATTACTGTACTCAAACCAACCAGTTCGCGGGCGATTACTCCATCGGGACCTCGGCCTCTATCTCTATCATCACCGGTGAGTCGCCAAGGGGGACCGTCCCGATGACCGTCTGGCACGGATACGGCTCTGAAAAAACCTCGTCGTAGACCGTCTTATACCCGTTTAAAGAGTCTTGTTCCCCCATAATGTATACAGTGACCTTGGCCACGTCGTCTAAGTCCTTGTTTACACGGTCTAGGAGGACCTCGATGTTACTGAACGTCTTTCGCGTCTGGGCTTCGAGGTCTTCGCCGACGACGTTCCCATTGCTGTCGCGAGGAACTTGGCCCGCCATATAGAAGTTCCCATTATCGACGATGCCGTGATTGTATGGTGTTTCCGCTAGTTCGTCTGGACTGAAGGCTTTACGTGTCATAAATATATGTATACCCCCCAACTCATAAAACATACCCTGTCCACCGGCAGGAGTTTGACTGCTGCTCAGAGCCCGCCTTCTGCCGTAACGAAGGACGAAACAACGTCGCACCACCGCGGCGCTTTGTCGGTCTGGACGTGGTGTTTCGTGTCGTGCCAGATGTGGATCTCGCCCCTCTCAAGCTGCTCAAACAGACGGACGCCCATATCGAACCCCTCGTCACGCTCGTAGGGAGGGAGTCTCTCCGGGGTTACCTCGACAAGCTTTTGTTCCGGATTGTCCTCAGGCTCTCCTTCCTGACGCGGCCAGCCTTTGTACGGTTCCGTTCCCCAGGTCACGAGCGCTGGCTGTTCGACGTCGACCGCTGCCTCGGTGATGTGCGTTCCTTCATAGCTCAGAGCCTCGTTGAGGGACTCGGCGGAGGTCTGAATCTTCCTGCTCCTGGCGTTCGTGAACTCCCAGTTTCGCTGCTGTATCTCGTGGACACGTTCGACTACTTCGTCGGTAATCCCGGACCGGAAGAGCGGATGGTACTCAGGGTGGACAAGGTGATTGTCTCGGAAATCCTCGAGGAACTCACGTGCCCCCTCAAGCGTTGGCTCATCCGATTCGAGGTTACCGGGGAGTTCCCCTTCGACCAGTTTGCGGGACGCCGAGCCGGCGTTTACCACGATTAACTTTTCTACCAAGTCGGGATACTCCAAGGCGAGATAGACCGCTTGGAAGCCCGCTCTGCTGTTCCCCGCAACAGTGACGGAATCAACATCAAGATCCTCTAAAAACTGCGCGACGAAATCCGCTCGCTCGCGAGGCATCTGGTCACTTTCATCTCGGGGTGCGGTAAATCCGAACCCCGGTTGGTCAAGCGCAATAACACGACAGGATTCGCTCAGCAGTTCGATAACTGCTCCCCAATTGAGTTCTGCACACGAGGTTAACCCCCCTCCGTGAAGGAGAACGAGAGTATCCCCGGAGCCTTCGTCATAGTAGTGGACGTCCGTCCCGTCGACTGTTAGGTACTTTTCGCTATCAATCAGCTGCTCCCACTTTGTTAGCATGTGAACGCTCGAATTATTGTCTGGGAGTGTGCTAACTATTCCGACCTCTCTGATGTATTGTTCTTACCATAACAGTTAATTTCTGTGCGCATAGCGTACCGATATGAATATTCGACCACTCCGAGCCACTGAAATCGAAACCGTCGTGAGCAAACTCTGGCGGCCATTTGCGGAAGCGCAAGAAGCGCGAAACGAGCGCTGGGAGTTAGCTGACGATGCCGAGGAAGCGATGGTATCCAACTTCCAAAACGGCGTCCGTCAGGACGACGTCTTCGTTTATTTAGCCGAGATGGATGATGAGGTAATCGGTTACCTTCTATTCGAAGTCCGCGATACGCCCCCGATTTTTACTCGGGAGCGTGACTGTGCCCTCGACCAACTGTACGTCGAACCCGAACACCGAGGGAAAGGAATTGCACAGAAGCTGCTAGATCGTGCGGTGAGAATCGGTAAAGAGCGAGGAGCAGAAACTATCGTTCTCACCATCGACGCGGCGAATGAAGGAGCAATCGAGTTCTTTGAAGACTTGGGATACGACATTTGGCGGCATCACATGTACAAGCCCTTGTAAGTCTCACCTCAGCGGCTAGTTCTTCAAGGAATCAAACTGGGCTGTCAATTTCTGTGTTGAAATTCATACTAACGGGAGTGTGTACTCCATATGCTATATGTGACTATTCGGGGGAAGACTCCTATCTTTGCCGTAAGTCCTAGCAACAAATGTCAACTGATAACTTTTGATGATATTATCTTCCGAGCTTGTAGCAACTCCACGGTTCATATTTGATATAGCGTTATATGATTTACAATCTGTCTGAGATCATCTATTCGCACGAAAAACGGCGTTAGCGGGGCAAATAAGCGGTTTTGTACGATATCGGGATCAACTTTGGATTAGTCGAGTAGTCACAAGTAAATTTTTGAGGCTGCCCGCCGTCGGTGAAGCTGACTCGATGGCACAGCCACCTGAGGGCCCTCAACCCGGGGGTACGACCGCCGAGACACCACTTGACGAGCCGCTGCCGAATTTTTTCGACGCCAAGGCGAAGACGATCGACGAGTCGACGTCAGCAGATGGCACGACACAGCGATCGGGAAACTACGTCCAAGCGTTAGAACGCGTCATCCCAGACTGGGTTGAGTGGATGAACGACCGCGGCGTGACTACGCTGGAAGCAGTCGATAGTCGCGACCTCGCACGATACGCTGGCCACCTCGCCCGTCGCGTGAATGCTCGTCGAGCGAGCAACGATACGGACGGCATCACAGCGGCTACTGCCTGGAATTACTACTCGCTTGTCTCCGCGTATCTTCACTACTGCCAGCAATGGGAGTACATTTCAGAGAACCCCGCGGACACCGACCGAGCGAAGGACGAAATGCCTGACCGGCCCTCGACTGACTCCGGCCAACAGCAGTTCTGGTCGACGAAGCAGCGCGAGACAATCGTCTCGTACGTTGATGAGCAAGCGTATGAGGCGATTGATGCGAATCCACGGAGTTGGGAGGCACTTACAGCTGCCCGCAACCGGGCGCTTGTCTACGTTATCGGCTTCTCAGGCGTCCGCGGTGCCGAAGTCCTCGCAGCCAGTCGTGATGACCGTCGGACGGGAATCACGTGGGGAGACGTCGATACTGACCAGGAGGTCTTGACGGTACTCGGGAAAAGCCAGCAAATCGAGAAAGCACCGCTAACAGACCGCCCTGTCGGCGCCCTCAGTCGTTGGCAAATGCTCTTAGACCCACCTGTCGATGCGTGGCCGGTGTTTCCCTCGTTCCATCTCGCATCGCTGCGAGACGCTGCGCGAAGCCAACTCCAAGACCGCGGCGTCGACTCGGAGACCATTGACACCGTTACGAGCCTTGCCACTACAGAACTCGTCGACGCCTTCCGGGAACGCGAACTTACCCCACCGACTCTGACTACTGAGGGTGGTCGATATACCCTGAAAAAGCTCTCTCAGGCCGCTGCTGTGGACTGTTCTGGCGACTCGAAAGGGTATCTCACTCTCCATGGCGCTCGCCGTGGTGTTGGTGAGGCGTACTACGATGAAGCAGGATTTAGCGACGCACAACGCGTCCTCCGACACGAGGATCCGTCGACAACGTCGAAAATGTACGCCCACAAGGAAGCGAGTGAGCTCTCCGACGTGGGCAGCGATATTTTCTCAGCAGACGAGTAGCTGTCGTCGCTGTCCGAGAGTATTGAAGATCTAAATAAAGCGTATACCGCGATACTAATCGAGAGCGTAGCCCCACTCTTCGAGCAGGTCAACGACATCGTCCGTATGCTGAAGGCCGACCAGTAACGCTGCTTCCCGGAGATCGGCCTTCCGCACGCTTTCTCCGAGTCGACTCTCAACGATTGATTTCTGTGTCCGTTGAACGTTTAGCGTCTCTTCTTGGAGGTGAAGCTGGACGGTTTGTTCGCGCCCATCTGTGATGCTATTCCGGCGTAAAATCCACGGAATGTCACTCCTTGCCGTGTCATTTTCGCCACTGTCATCGCTGCTTCCCGCTCCAGTACCAACTGCCACTTCGGCCGTTTGGGCCCCTGTGCTACTGATTTCCGTCTCTGCTGTGTCTGATGATTCGAACTCCGGATCGTCGTCTTCTTCCTCGTCATCCCACCCGTCGACGGTTCCTTCCTTGAATCCCCCCATCAGACGGTCACCTCCTCACGATCATCCAATGCGCCGGGTTCTGGCGGAGTAGGAGCGGTAATTCCGCCCTGTGTTTCGAGGAACCGGGCAATCCGGTCGAACTTTGCTAGCGTCTCAACCTCGTACTCTCGGCGTCGACTCCGGTGGGTTCGGACAAACTCGAACGCACTACACTGGTGTCGCCAGCAGCCCTCCATCATCGACGTGCGGTCGCCGATTACTTCTGGGACCTCGAAGGGAACGTCCTCGACGATCTCGCTTTGATCTTTCGTGCCCTTGAACTCGATTGGGACCGCTCCTAAGACACCAACGTCAATATTCAACTCATCAGCGAAGTTCGTTGCGAGTTCCTCGAGTCCTTCAACCGACGCTTCACCCTTTGCGGATGGCTCAAACGGGATAAGAAGGTTTCTCGTCGCGTAAATCGCGTTGTAGAGGTGATCTGACTCCGTTGCTGGCGGATCGCAGATGAGGACATCATACCGGTCCGGCACATCATTCTCAACGAGGACTCGGCGGAGCTGGGCGTAAATGTTGTACGCATCGCCGAAGTCCTCTGCCCGACTTTTTTCCCGGACTAAGTGGTCTGAGAGGTCCGAGAGAGTGTTGTGCTCCGGAATAATGTCAATCCCTTCTGCTGTTCGGATCAGATCGTCGAAGTCACCTCCTGGGTTATCGACGAGGTGTCGCACGAGACTATCAGCTGACGAGTCACTCCGATCGTCGTCGACATCGAACAGTCGACTGAGATTTCCGTCCTGTGGATCCAGTGGAATCACGAGGACATCAAGCCCTGCTCGGGCATGCGCACACGCGATGTTCGCTGTCAACGATGTCTTCCCAACGCCGCCAGCCTCGCTGTAAACCGTGTACGAGAGCATGTAGTATGATTAGAGACTCAGCACATAAATTTACGTCAGACATACATCTATGACACTTGTATAACCTAGATAGCAGTGTGATATATGTGTCTTAGATATCTTAGATAGCAATGTAGGACGTGTGTCTTAGATGTCTTAGATTGATATATGAGATGTCTAAGTCAGGTTCCTATGTCACGTGCCAACGACAGCGATCCAACACAGTATCGTAGCACGAATTCCCTCCTGCGGCAGGTAGTTTCACTGAAAAGGTGGTTCTGATAGCGAAGAACGTCTAAAAATTGTGTGACACAGTATTTGACTCCCCCCAGAACCGTCCGAGTCGTTATTTTTTGCCACCGCTATGTTCTACGAACCGCAGGCTAAACTCCACGTCCCACCAAGCTCAGTGAAGGAATCGACGCCACACCCAGCGGCCTCAGTGCGCTGGTTGTCAGTTCAGCGGATTTGTTTATCCTTCCAAAAGACACAGACTACCAGACGGTGGTTCTCTCTGCTCCGATCACGTTTGTTCCGCTTGGTCGCGTTCTCACGACGATACTAGCGGTCGGTTCGCTTGCGACAGTGCCAGCGATTACTGTGTACAGTTCTCAGCACATCGGCCGGAAAGGTATAGCAGCGATTGGCGTTGTTCTCTCGGTCGCCCCGGCTTTCTTTTTCAGAATTGTGGCGGTTGGGTCAGTGTCAATGGTTTCGTACCGACTGCTGGAGTTGGCCCATCTTATCATACTCACTGCGATAGGAGCCCTTGTCTGCGCAGCTCTCGTCTCGGCGTGGCAGCCGGATGTTGAAGCGGCCGGAAATTAACACGGAGCCTTCGAAGGTAGTAGATTGCGACACTTCGCAACGCCTAGTACGCTGTAAGAATAGAGACAGAGGGCAATCCGTGTCGATCTGTGTCGCGACATACTCCGACAGTCGACTGACCGTTCGTTTTACTTTATGTGCTAAACAGCAAATAAATGGCGGGAATTTCACGAGAAACTACTGTTGCCCAGGTTTTATCAGCAGGTGATGAGGTAGTGAATTCGTTCACGATGACCGATCGCCTCTACGTCGACCCGGATGCGCTTCCACCACTTGACTCATTCTCGCGACGATCCAGAGACGAATCAGTGCTGTTTACAACTCCGACGCACTTCTCTGTCGATTACCGGATCAACCCCTACATGGTATCCGGAGTGGACAACTCCACTGCGGACCAACAGTGGCGCGAGCTTGTATCCAGCTATGAGGATCTCGCCGATGTTTCGATCATGGATGTCGACGCTGTTTGGGACGATTTTAGCGAGGTAGAAGTTGCTCCGCCCGGAGAGCTGCCAGATATTACCTTCTGCTCGAACCACGCTCTTTCGCTCCCAGATCGCGACGGGTTCCTGCTCGCGCAGATGGCGACTGACGAACGGCATGATGAGCCCGCCTACTTCGAGCAGTGGTGTGACAATCGGAATATTCCAACTGAGCAACTTCACGTAGATGTACCATTTGAGGGGTGCGGCGATGCCCGCTGGCATCCGGGTCGCCGCCTTCTCTGGGGCGGTTACGGGCCACGAACTGACCTTGCGGCATACCGGGAGATAGCCGACCGCTACGACGTTGGGGTCGTTCCGCTCGAACTCACTGACGACTCATACTACCATCTCGACGTTTGTTTCTCGGCTATCGATGAACACACGGCCGTTGTGTGTCCTGACGCATTCACTGACGCGGGCCGAGAGAAACTTGACAAGTTGTTTGAGACATTGATCGAAGTCTCACCAGAGGCGGCACAAGATCACTTCGCGTGTAACTGTCACTCGCTGTCAGGCGACATCGTTGTCATTGAAGAATCAAACCACCAAACCATCCAGGCGCTTGAGTCACGTGGGTATGATACTCTCCACGTGTCAACGGATGAATTCATGAAAGCAGGCGGCTCCGTGGCGTGTATGGCGTTTCCGTATTGAAAGGAACCGCGCCAGTATCGCCCGCACTGTCATTGGTGCCGATGAATAAAATAGGTGCCAGCCGCGTGGTGTTTACGGTTGTGCGTCAGTGTCGATATCGACGCCAGTGTACCGACTCAGGGCTCCTAGTTCGCCAAACTCGGGCATGTCCACCCAGTCGTACGCGAACCGTTCTGCGGCCGGGTACGCGTAGTTGATCATCGCGCAGTCCTCCCAGTTAGCCTCCTCCATCCGGATAAGCGCCTCTTCCCAGCGATCTCTGGCCTCGTCGTCCCGGGTCGAGTTCTCTTGCATCGTGTCCCACGCGTCGCGAGCAGTCTGTGACTGCTCCGTGTCGACCCAGTTGAGCGCGACAAGCGGGTTTCCACTGACACCCTCATTATCTGTCGAGCGGGTGTTCGGCGGGTACAGCAGCGCAAGCACGTTGAGCGGGTCCGCCCAAGACATTCCCCACTCACCAAGTCCAGCCGGCCGGTTGCCAGCGAACTCGCGGTCGAGCAGCGTCGAGAATGGGGCCGTGCTGATGGAGACCTCGATGTGCGCGGCCGAGAGGCGGTCCCGGAGGTCGTTGGAGATCTGCTCGTAGGTGGTGTCTTCGACGTTGAGAATCTCGAACTCGTACGGGTCGTCGTCGCTGTAGCCGGCCTCCTCCATGAGCAGGCGGGCCTCCTCAATGTTCGACTCGTTGTACCCGTACGGGTAGTTCTCGCGAGCGTGTTCCTCCGCCGCCTCCGGGCCGCCCGGGAAGAGGGTTGCGGGAGTCATGTGATACCCCGGTTCGACACGCCCTTTATAAGCGCTGCTGGCGATCTCCTCGTGGTCCATCACCCACGCGACGGCCTTCCGGGCTGGCTTGATCACTTGGTCGTTGTTGAACAGCATGAACTGCGTACTCAACCCGGATATCCGGAGGTAATCGACCATATCCCCGTTCTGTACGGGCCCGTACTCACCAACCTGAAGCCCGTTATCTCGTGTCTCATTGACCGTCGCCAACTCGGGATCATACTGGGCCGTCGGGATCGAGAACGAGTCGACGTTGCGGTTCATGGCGTAATTGTACTGGGCGTTGGTGTCTTCGATCACCTGCCAGTGAACACGATCGACGACTGGCTGTTCGCCGTGGTACTCGTCGAAGGCAGTCACTGCCATCTCCTCGCCAGACGTCCATGAGTCAAACTCGAAGGGGCCGGTTCCAACTGGGGACGTTGTGAACTCGTCGTACTCCATTTCACCGTCGTACCCCTCGATGTCACCGACGATCCCCTCTGGCAGAACGGCAAACGTCGCGTCTGACATGATGTCGAGCGCAGCGTAGTAGGGTGACGACAGCGTCACCTCGACCGTTCTGTCGTCAACAGCCTCGACAGCCATCGATCCGGGGACGTACTCTCCTTCTTCGTTTGTCTCGTGTTCGATCCCAAGGTCTGAGAGCAGCAGGAACGCCGACGAGGAGTCTGGAGAGGCTGCAACGCGTTCCCAAGAGTATACCACATCGTCAGCCCCGACCGAACTCCCGTTGTGGGCAACTACGTCTTCTGTGAGTGTGAAGGTGTACGTCAGTCCGTCATCAGAAATTTCGTACTCAGTCGCGAGCTGCTCAACGACGCCAGACTTTCCTTCCGGCTTTCCAACAACCCCGTCGAAAACTTGGAAGATGACCTCATTGGCGGATGAAAGGACATTTGCTGGCGGGTCGAACGTGTTGATTGACGCGTTCAACAGCCGTAGCGTTTTCTCGCCCTCGTCGGTCGTCTCAGCGTTGTCATCGCTGTCGCCTTCATCATCAGTCGTGTTTTCACCGTCGTCTAGCTCGTCTGGGACGTCCTCGTCGCTTCCTCCCGAACAGCCAGCAACGGCTGTCATCACTGCGATAGCGCCAGTTGACTGTAAGAACCTTCTTCTTGTGCGGTCCGAATCGGAATTCGGCATGGCTATGACAACTTTGGTAGGAATTTAAACCCCGCCGTGGATAGCCGTTTTTGGTGTAAGGAAAAGTATTATTACAGGAAATGGCTATACGATAGTCTAGCAAATGGGACGATGGGAGTATTTTCTCAAGCGCGTACTTTTGATGGTGCCGATTGTCTTTCTCGGCACAACAGTAACGTTTCTCATCCTTCGGGTGGGACCAATTGATCCCGCGGCCGCAATCATCGGACCAAGCGGCGACACGGAGGCGTATGCCGCTGTCAGGGATAGCCTTGGACTCGATCAACCGCTCTGGATTCAGTACGCGGAGTTCATGCGTGATCTCTTAACGCTTCAGTTAGGAGAATCATGGGTCGTGGTCCGCGGACAGTCAGTATGGGACCTCGTCGGAATCTACGGGCCTCGAACCATATGGCTTGGGTTCTGGTCTATTCTCATTCCGATTTTCATCGGGCTTCCGCTCGGGTTCTATGCTGGACTCAACCCGAACACGCTCGCTGACTACATTGCCTCTTTTGGCGGGATTGTCTGGCGAGCGATGCCCAACTTCTGGCTGGCCGTGATTTTCGTCAGCGTCCTCACTCAATCAGAGGCGCTGTTCGGGTTTAGTTGGGGAGACTGGCTTGTTGAAACACAGATCGTCACCCCACCTGATCTTTCACGGCTGTGGGAGCCAACACAGTTTCTTGGCGCGTTGAAAGCGATCCTTCCAGCAGCACTCGTTCTTGGCTCAGCCTCTATGGGCAATGAAATGCGCATTGGGCGGACGGCAGTGCTTGAAACAAAGAACGCGAACTATGTCGAGACGGCGAAGGCGAAGGGGGTGCCCGGGAGACTCGTCGTTTGGAAACATATGTTCCGGAACGCGCTCATCCCACTCGTTCCCGTCATTACCGGGGAGGCGTTTCTCCTCCTCGGCGGATCTGTGCTTGTCGAAACCGTGTTCGCAATCAACGGGCTTGGATATCTCTTTTTCCAGGCAACAATCAACGGGGACGTCCCACTTGTCGGGTCGCTAATGTTCCTGTTCATCCTGCTTTCGGTCGGGATCAACATTCTCCAAGACTTCCTGTACACTGTGATTGACCCACGTGTTGGATACGACGGGGGCGCATAATGGGAGCTGACACTGATGTCGGGTCGGGATCGACGCGCACTGGTGAGTTCCGGGAGGGGGAGAGCCGCCCTGAGGACGATAACGATCTGCCGCTGTCTGAACGGATTGCGAGGAATCCACGTCCCGCAGCGACGTGGGGCGCAGTCGTTGCCGTCCTCATCGCAGTCGAGTTTGGTGCGATCGTCAGTGGGGTGCTGTCAGTGCCTCCGTGGGGTTGGGTCGGCGGGCTGCTTCCAGGCGCTATCGACCCGCTTGCGGCTGGCCTTGCTACAGTCGCCGAGCGGGTCGCCGAGCTGCCGACGATTACCTCACGCTCCGTCATCGACAATACCGGATACCAAACGCCGAGTGGCTGGGAAGGCACAACGCTCGGCCTCTCTCCGGCATTGGCGTGGGCCCTCCGGGTGGGCGTGATTTACACGTACGCATTCATCTGGCTGCTCGTCGGATGGTGGGGGTACACGCTGTACCGGCGTCATTACCGGATCCCCGACTGGACGCCGCGTGATGACGTCGTGAACCGGTTCCGTCGACATTCGTGGGGGCTGTTTGGTCTTGCTGTCGTGTTTGCGTTTGTCGTCATGGCGCTGTTTGCGCCAGTGCTGGGCCCGACAACCGTTGATCAGAATATCGAGAACCCATATGAGAACCGCATCGACTACTACAACGAGGAGACGGGGGAAGTCGAATCGATCTTTGTCGGCGATGCCAACGGTGATACACAGTCTCGCGGCCAGGGCGACAACAACGTTGGACCGCTTGAATACGATCAGTACGACCGGTTCCACCCGTTCGGGACACTCCCAGATGGCAAAGACTTGTTCACCTTCATGGCGTCGGGAGCTCGGGTGTCCCTGCTTGTTGGACTTACGAGCCTCGGCATTGCCGGTGGGCTCGCGATGGTATTTGCGATGCTGACGGCGTACTACAAGGGGCTTGTTGACCTCGGAGTTGTCATAGCCGGCGACTCAATCCAGGCGATGCCTCAGCTATTGTTTATCATCCTTGCGTCGTTCGTCCTCTCAGACACATGGATCGCAGAGGTGTACAACGGCGGGCTTGTCCTGGCGATACTGTTCGGTATCACCGGCTGGCCGGCACTGTGGCGTGCCGTCCGTGGCCCGGCACTCCAAGTGTCGGAGCGTGAGTGGATCGACGCTGCGAAATCATACGGCCAGCGCCCCCGGGCGACGATGCAAAAGCACATGCTACCGTATGTTGTTGGCTACTTCCTCATCTACGCCTCCCTCTCACTCGGGGGCGTCATCATTGGGATTGCGGGGCTCTCATTCCTTGGCCTCGGGATCGAAGCACCGGTTCCAGAGTGGGGCCGGGCGGTGAGCGCGGGACAGCCGTATGTTGCCACGCAGTCATGGCACATCTCGCTCATCCCGGGCATACTCGTTGTGATTATCGTCACAGGATTCAACGCGCTTGGCGATGGGGTTCGAGATGCGATCGACCCAGAGAGTGACATCGGAGACGGTGGCAACGAAAGCGTCGCGGCTGGAGGTGGTGCCTGATGAGCCGACACGCAGGCAATGAGAATGTGCCGCTGAACACTGATGCGACATCGAGCCGTGACGTGGCGCTCGAAGTGAATGATCTACGCACAGTCTTTCACACTGAACACGAGCGAATCCACGCGGTCGACGGTGTCTCATTTGATATTCGACGCGGTGAAACCGTCGGCCTCGTCGGCGAGTCTGGGAGTGGGAAATCCGTGACTGCGCGGTCGATACTCGGACTCATTGAATCACCAGGTGAGATCGATTCGGCATCCACAATTCGGTTTGCGGGAGATGATATCACTGAGTACACCGAGTCGCAGTACGAGTCGATCCGCGGCGATGGGATCGCGATGGTCTTCCAAGACCCGCTTTCAACGCTGAATCCGGTCTACACCGTTGGGAATCAAATTAAGGAGGCACTGTCGCTCCATCAAGACCTCCGTGGCACTGCGGCGACAGAACGCGCAATCGAACTCCTCGAGGAAGTCGGGATTCCGGATGCGGCACGGCGAGTCACAGAGTACCCACACCAGTTCTCTGGTGGGATGCGCCAGCGGGCTGTGATCGCGATGGCACTCGCCTGTGCGCCGGAGGTATTGATTTGTGACGAGCCGACCACAGCGCTCGATGTCACGATTCAGGCGCAGATTATTGACCTCCTCATGGAGATTCAAGCAGAGCGCGACCTCAGCATCTTGTTCATCACTCACGATATGGGTGTCATCGCCGAGGTCGCAGACCGGGTCAACGTCATGTACGCCGGAGAGATAGTCGAGTCAGCACCTGTTGAACCGCTCTTTGCGGAGCCAAAGCATCCGTACACGCGCGGGCTCCTGCGAAGCATCCCCGGCACCCAGACGAGTGGGAATCGTCTCGAGACAATTGAAGGTGAGGTACCAACACCGAATGAACCCGCGAGCAGCTGTCGGTTCGCTCCGCGTTGCCCGAAGGCATTTGAGGACTGTGAGGCGGTCGCACCGGTCCCAACCGCTGTGGGTGACGACCCGGACCATGACGCGGCGTGTCTGCTCTATCCCGATTCAATGACAACCGATGAGGCAGTCGCTCACCACCGGTCCGCGGATGATGAGGGGGGGCAATGAGCGGCGACAGTTCTGAAGCCAACGAGACCAGCCCCACAATGAGTAATATCCCAGACATCGATAGCACTGGCACTGACGATGTGCTACTGTCGGTCCGTGAATTAAAGACGCATTATGAAGAACGATCGCTGTTTGGTGGTGACCCGGTCAGAGCCGTTGACGGTGTTAGTTTTGATGTGAGACGGGGTGAGACGCTCGGCCTCGTTGGCGAGTCAGGCTGCGGGAAGACAACTCTCGGCCGGACACTCGTCCGGCTTGAGGAGGCAACCGATGGCAACATCGTCATCGATGGGGACGACATCACCACGCTGTCGGGTGATGATCTTCAACGCTGGCGCCGCGACGCACAGATCGTCTTCCAAGACCCAGAATCGAGTCTCAATGACCGCCTAACCGTGGGCGAAATCATTCGAGAACCTCTAGATGTCCACGACTGGAAGACGCCCACTGAGCGTCGACAACGCGTCAGAAATCTTCTTGAACGGGTCGGTCTCCGTGAAGAGCACTATTACCGGTATCCGCACCAGTTTTCCGGTGGCCAACGCCAGCGTGTCGGGATCGCTCGGGCACTTGCGGTCGAGCCTGAATTCATTGTTCTCGACGAACCTGTGAGCGCGCTTGACGTGAGCGTCCAAGCACAGATTCTCAACCTCTTGATGGACCTGCAGGAGGAGCTTGATCTCACCTACCTGTTTATTGCTCACGACCTCTCTGTTGTCCGCCACATTTGTGACCGAGTTGCTGTCATGTATCTCGGGAAAATAATGGAATTTGGACCGACGGAGCAGCTGTTCCAAGACCCGGAGAATCCATACACTCGATCATTACTGTCGGCTGTTCCGACGCCAGACCCAACAGTCGAACGCGAACGGACGACGCTTCGCGGGACCCCGCCAAGTCCCCGTGACCCGCCCGATGGGTGTGTGTTCTCGACGCGTTGCCCAGCGAAGATTCGACCCGATGGTTTCGAAGAGCTCTCGGAGGATGACTGGGATGCGATCGAAGTGTTCCGCGAGGTGCTCCGCGAGCGTTCGCGAACAGATCCATCCCTCTCCGAGCGAGCCCGTGAGCTACTGGGGCTTGAGACGCGGCTCCCGGACGTTGATGAAGCCGCTGGTGAACTGTTCGACAGCCGGTCGTTCCCTTCAGATGTCCAAGAGCCAATTCAACAGTCCATCACGGCCGCCAACAACGGAGACGAGGAGCACGCGAGAGAGATCATCACCGCAGCACTCGGCAGTGTCTGCGATCATGAAGCGCCCTCGCTGCTGGAGACTGACCAATCTGACAGCGCTCGATCCAGCCGCTGCCATCGCCACCGAGAGGAGTATGCTGAACCAGACGCTAGTGGACCGTACAGCCCGGAGCCGTGAGCCCACTCGATCGATCTGTTGACTCAGTGTCGGACTTGAGCAGAGCTGGGATGATCGCCCGACAGGCACTGGACGCAATGGTGTATGCTCTCGTTGTCACTACGATAGCACTCGCTCTCGGCGGTGTGATTCGAATCAGCGGCGGAACGGCCGCGGATGTTGTGTTGTTCACCTTCGTCTCCGGAATCGTTGTTCTGGGCTACGCCACGTACAGCCTGCTTCCTGGAAGACCGTGGCGCATTGAGCACACTGACTCAGGGATGGAACTGATACGTCGTAACCGAACGCGGACTGTTGGAACTCGCGAGGTGACTCGGTTTCAAGCTGTGGTACAGTCGCTACCGCCTCTCAGATGGTACACAATTCCACCCGACGAGCGACTTTCCCCCGCGGCAAAGCTGTTTGTTGCCGGTGTCTGTATCTTGTTGATGTCGATCGGGATCGAAGCGGCGTTTATCTGGTAGCGACTGGCGATTGTAGTCCTGAGTTGGGTCAGACTTTTACAAGGCGCTCACTCCCGTAGGGACATGACACGTGACGGATCGACAGATGTTGACACAAAAGCTCGGGAGGCTTGGGAACGCACATTAGCGGATGCCGCTGATCTTGCCGAGCGTCGTGAGACAGCTGGGTGGACTGTTCTGTATACGCAGGCTAGCGAGACAACGGTCTCGACGAATTCTGATGGCAGTGAGCACGTATTCCGGTATCTCGTGCCCGATGATGCCGCCGATCAGATCAGTGATTGGGTCACAAACGGTAGTTTTCCGCAGTACGATGTCCACCGGGCCACAGAGGCTGGGACAGTCTTTCTTGTAATCGAACTGCTGGATCCTGAACAGGAGCGGTGTCTCCTCATTGCTGCGGCATATCCGCTCACTGCGATTGATGACGTTGGCGAGACAATTCGTGATGCTCCCCTTCAGACACGGGTCCGGCGGCTTGACGGCACTGTTGTCGCATCGTTCGAACATACTGACAGCGAGAAGTTCCTTCCGTCCGACACGGGCGGCTGGACTGGTCGCCAATGTTAAAGAGACTTGGGGGATGAACCCCACAGTACTCCGTTTGAGTACGTGTCGAAATAAACGCGTAGTTCAGTTACTGGTCCAGTTTCCGGCCGACGTGAACGACCTTGCGCGAACTGTCTGGTCCCCGACTGAGAATATAATTTTTGACTGTATCCGCAGCGACTTGCTCGTGTTCGGTAATCTTCGATTTCAATTGGGTGAACGATTCGCTCGCCTCCAACTAATATAGATTAGCACTCTCGGGTCACTCTGCGTTAGGTCACGTGGATTCAATTGACCCGTTGCCGCATTTGATACAACATGAAATAACCTGAACCCGCACACCCCTCACCGACGTCGGCTCCTATGTGCGAGCGCGATCAATTCATACAGCCAGTAAAATTATATAAAAATAAACAAGAACTAACACCATGGACTCCGCGCCCCCAGAGGACCGGCTTATGTTCAAGCCAGGGGGTATCGTGATAGCGGTCGTCGCGTTCATTTTTACACGCGGGACCGTCGCTGACTTATTGGTGACCGAAATGGGGTTTGCGATGGAAGCAGGAACGGTAGTTATCCTGACCATCGGGTTCAGCATCGTCTTATACGGGATTAACCTCGCGGTCAGTACCCGGGATCGGACGTACACCCGCACTATCCTTCTGTGGTTCCTCGCCGGTGCTGCGGCGATCGGACTCATTCTCAGACCGCTGGTTATGGCATCGTCGCCGGTGGATACTACTGCGGCACTCGCGTCCGTGGGAATCGTTGGCGGTGGTGCGGGGTTGCTTGTCGGAATTCGTGGGGCGGAGGCAGACCGCCAGCAGGCTATCGTTGACCGACAAATTGAGCAAGCGCGGCTTCTCAACCGGATCCTCAGACACGAGGTCCGGAACTCAATCACAATCTTGCGAGGGCACTCGGAACTTCTCTTTGAGGACGACGAGAACGGTAGCGGTCGGAGCCAGACGGCGATCACTGACGCGATCACTCGGATCGAGAGATCTGTCGACGAAACTCGATTCCTCACTGTCGACACTGTCGACGGGGGAAGCTCGCTTGGGCCGGTCCAGCTTGATGACGCGCTCCAGCGGCACACAGGGCGCACTAATCACACCGAATTGGCGGAGTCGGTCCCGTCGGTAACGGTTACGGCGGACCAACATATAGACCGGCTCCTTGATGAACTCGCGGCACTCCCCGGGTCGGCGACCGTCGAAGACGATTCACTCACAGTCGTTGCTCGGGACCGTTCTGTGGACCTGTCTGTGACTGCGCCTGGTCAGTGGCTTGGTTCCCGCGAACGCGAGGTACTTGTTGACGGCATCCCTGAACAGGAACGGAACGACGTGGATCACGGCGTCCCAGTCCTGCGGCTTCTCGCGGCCAGATACAATGGAGACGTCGAGGTCGACGCGACTGATGACGCGACAACCGTCCGTGTGCGGCTTCCACGGACCGACAGCACCGAATACGACGCGCCGGGCATCGCCAGTGGAACGCTCTGGCAGACGCTCGGGATCGGGCTGGCTGCCGGTATCGTTATGGGGGTATTCTTTCAGGAAACGACCGGCGCGCTCCCGGTGATCGGCGCTTTATACGGAGCGTCAGTCTCATCTGTGGGGTGGATCGCACATCTGTTCCACAGCGGGGTGTTCGCGACGCTGTTCACCGTCGTCTGGTCGAGGTCCGACAAACTCTCCAGCGGGTCGGTTGGTGCCACCGTCTCCGCGGGTGTTGCGTACGGACTCCTCCTATGGCTCGTCATGGCTGGAATAGTGATGAGCCTCTGGTTGAACGCCGTGGGAGTTATGACTCCACTTCCGAATCTCAACTTGGCCTCGCTCGTCGGTCATCTCTTGTGGGGCGGACTTGTCGGTGCTCTCTCGGCGACGCTCCCGCGGCTCCCTGACGGGCAAGCAATCTGAAAGCGCCTGTTAGCTGTAGTTGGTCGATGAGTGCCTTCGATTGATCGGAAGGTCCTAGCCAATCAAGACGCACAACGATTTCCGGACGTGTTTTTTCTAGTCCTCGGCCGCCAGCAGGCGTGCGCATTCGCGGGAGACACGTTCGGCGAGACGGGATTCGGTGCGGAGACCAACGTGATACAGGAACGAATGAACGTACTACTCGTCAGGGCGCAAGAACGATCGAATCCCGACTGGAGTGGAAAGTGATATCGCCCGCGACAGGGCTGTCGATGCCCGCAATCAAGCTCGCAGCAACCGCAGTGACCCCGCACATACAGCCGCCACGCTGGACGGCGACTCTTGAACTTCTCTTCCGTATCTGATCCAGACCTAATGTCTCTACACAGATACTGGATACGCCCGATTACATCGGCGGCAGGTTTTCTATAATAAGAGCCACGAGCAGCACCAACAAGACGAGGAGCAGCAGCACGGTGAGTTTCGCTCCGGGGGGAGCACAGCCCGCGCAGAACTGCGCGCGACGACTCCGGAGACGCGCTCCCGACCGGCTCGGGGCCACCACGGTCACGCCCTGCCCCCAGACCGAGACGAGTCCGGCCACTGGTCGACCCCGACAGCGCCGAGGTCGTTCGCGTCGGCCGCGGCCTGGTCTCCGGCGGTCGAGTTCCCCGTCGGGGCCGACCCGTTCGTCACCGGGTCCGGCGCGTCACTCGGCGGGCTCGACCCGTTCTCTTCTTTCGGGGCGGAGAGGTTCTCGTTCGCCGGAGCCGAGGTGTTCCCGCTCGTCGGAGCCGAGGCGTTCTCGTCCTCCGGGGCGGAGACGTTCCCATCTGTGGGGGCCGACACGTTCTCTCCGGTCTCCGTGCTATTCGCCGCGGGCGCGCTCCCGTTTATTGGTGCGGTCCCGTTCGCTGCGGGTTCGGTCCCGTTCGCTTCGGCCGCGATGCCGTTCTCCTCGCCAGTGTTCGTCTCGTTCCCGACGGGCGCGGTCGCCACGCCGAATCCGCTCCCGCTCGACTCGTCGATCTGCGCCAGCTCGGCGGGCGTCTCGAACGTCGTCGTCACGTCGGCCGTCGACGTCAGGAGGGCGACCGTCAGCCCACCGGAGAACGCGACTCCCCACACCAGCACGGCGAGCGCGAGGAGCGCGACGAATCCGCGGTTCGCGGCCATCAGCGTCCCTCCCCGACGCCGTCGGGCCGTGCGGGCGTCGTCGCGGCCGGACCCGACTCCGGCGCTTCAGTGGCCGTGCTCGGCTCCCGGGTCTCGATCTTCGCTCCGTCTTCGGTCATCTCGCGGTCCTCGGCCACCGTCTCGTCCGCTTCGCGCGTTTCGTTCTCTCCCCCGCGCTCGCTACCGTCGACGACCGCATTCGCAGCCGGTTCGGCCGCGTCCGCTTCGGCGTCCTCGTCGTCGTCGGGTTCACTTCGGTCGAGGACCCCGCTGGCCGGGATCCACGCCGCGAGCGCGCCGAGTAGGAGCGTCGACGCGCCGATCGCGACCGATATCGCGGCGGCCGTCCGGAGCTCGAGCGCGACGTACACCGCGTACGGGGCGAACGCGGCGAGCACCGCCGCCGCGCCGCCGACCGCGTCGACCGAGACTCCTCCGGACCCGTCCGTCTCCTCCGCCGCCTCCGTCGGTTCGGCCCTGGCCGCGGAACCGGTCTCCGCCGCCGGATCCTCACCGTCGCTCGGCCCGTCCACGGGATCGACGGGCATCGGGGGTTGCGGCTCCGAGTCGCCGCTCCCGCCGACGATCGACCAGATCTCCGTGACTGCGAGGAGGCCGAAGGGCAGCAGCACCAGTGTGACAAACCCGATCCGGGTGCCCGCGAACTGGATCACGTACCCGATGTACGGGATCGTCAGCGTCACCGCGCCGACGAGGCTTCCGGCAGGGACGAGCGCTGGGTCCGGCCCCTCGTTGGCGTCGCCCATCGTCTCGAACGCGAGCGTGCCTGCCTCGTCAACCACGCTCGTCACGCGGTGGGTCACTGGCACCTCGCTCGTGCCGCGGATGAACGTGATCACGTCACCCTCGGCGATCGCGGTCGGGTCGCGCTCGGCGACAATCACCACGTCGCCCGGGGCGATGCTGGGCGTCATACTCGCGGTGAGCACGACGAAGCTCTCGTCGGCCCCGACGATCCCGGGGGCCGCGTACACCGCGAACGGCGCGACGAGGGCGATTAACACGACGATCCCGAGTACGTTCGCCGCGCGTTTCGCCCGTGGTGATGTGAGTAGTTGAGTCATCAGTTCTCCTCCGTGCCGCACAGCGGTTCGCCGTCCGTGGTCGCGGCCGCGACGATCTCGTAGCGCCCACCGTAGACGTCGCCCACCCGGAGCGGGACCGAACAGCTCGTGTGGATGTTGACGCCCGCGTCGCTTCCGCCGTTTCCGTTACCGTTTCCGTTGCCGCCGCCGTTTGCGTTGCCGCTGCCGTCGGTACTCCCGTTCGCGTCGGTCTCGGAGTCGGTGCCCGTGCCGTCGTCGAGGTAGACGTTCGGACCGATCCATCCCGGGTCGCCGTTAGTCGGCGTGGCGGTCCCGTCGATCGTGAAGATCCCATCCGGGGCCACCTCGCCGTCGAACACGGTCGTCCCGCCGGTGCCGTTGCCGCCCGCGCCGCCGCCGGTGGCGACGACGACCACGGTCGCCGGTTCGTCGCCGAGGTATCGGAGCGTGAGCGCGCCGACCGCGACGCCGTTCTCGTCTTGGCAGGGGACGCACGCGGAGGCGCACTCGGTCCCCGCGTAGGGGTTCGACGCCGCCGCGTCCGCCTCGGCGACGTGCCGGCACTGCTCCGCGTACAGCCGGAGCGTCAGGTCGGTCGCCGTGCCACTCACGTCGGGCGAGTCGGCCGGGAGGTACGGGAACACCTCGACGCCGATCGGGTCGTCGTCGGGGCCGAGACACTCGGCGTCGATCCGCACCCCAGTCGCGAGATCGCGCTCGACCTCGGCGAGGGGACGGTAGCCGTCTGTCACGGACTCGCCGTCGACGACGACCTCGACCTCGAGGGTGCCCCTGAGGCGGTCGCCGTCCGGGCAGGGGGTCGCGAGCCACACCCGCACGGGGTTCGCCGAGGCCCCCACGTCGAACGTCTCGGGTCCAGGACGCTCGTCGAACGTCGTTCGGTCGACCGTCAGCGGGCCGAGCAAGACGGTCCCGTCTGTGGGGACGCCGTCGACCGTCAGTCCGACCTCGCCCGCGCCGAAGACGTTGTCCGGGAACCGCTCCCGGTCCGCGAGGTACGCGCCCGTTCCGAGGCCGCTCGCCATGCCGACGGCGCCGACGCCGCCGATCCCGGCGAGCAGCCGCCGCCGGCTCAGCCCGCTCGGGCGTCGTCCGTCGTCGCCGGGGCTCATGCGCCCCCTCCGTCGGCGTCGATCGACCCGCTCTCGGCGGATTCGTCGCTCATCTCGAAGGGGTTCCCCTCGGCGTCGCACTCGTCCGCGAGGAACTCCACGACGAAGTCGACCGCCCCGCCCTGCCCGGCGCTCCCGCCCTCGGCGTCGAACTCCCACGCGAAGATCAGGCAGCGCTGCTCGCCCGGTGCGAGGCAGCCGTCGCCGAGAACCCCCGGATGTAGCTCGATCCCGTCGGCGAGCGCCGAGCCGTCGATCTCGGCGAGCGTCCCGGCGGCGATCTCCTCGCCGGCGGCCGCGAACTCGCCCTCTGCGCCGCCGCAGCCGCCGACGCCGAGTATCCCGGTGTCGTACCGGACCGAGAGCGCGATCCGCTCCGCGAGCGCCGCGCTCGCGGCGTCGGCGCCGTTGAGGTCGGGATCGACGCGCAGCCACAGGCGCGCGGTGTCCTCGGGGTCCTCAAGTCGGAGCCCGACGCTGGCCGTTCCCGTGTCGTGCGGCAGCGCGTCGTCGACGTCGAAGAGCCGGATCCCGGCCGTCTCGACGTCGTCGACCGCGCCGACCGGGCTCGAACCGACGACCGTCCCGTTCTCCGTACGCCGCCAGCCGACGAGCAGATTCAGCGACGTGTCTGTCTGGGCGTACGTGTAGTCGGTGTACCCGTCCCAGTTGTCCGTTCCTGTCGGCCGTCCGGAGGCGGCTCCGAGCGCAGCGAAGCCGACGGCTCCGGCACCCGCGAGCGCTTCCCGCCGTGTGAATTTCGGTTCTTTTTGTGTCATCGTGTGTCGTTGCGGCTCCGGACGGCCGGTTCGTCGATACCCTCTCTCGTCGATACTTTGCTTACTCCCGTGACGGTCGTATGTATGGTCGTCCTACCCGGGCGGACCGGTGCGCGTACCCGACGGTACGAACGTCGTACCCGCTCGCGGTCGCCCGATCGGTCCGGCCGCCCGGCGAGGATCGGCCGTCGGCGCCGGAACGGGTTCGAACCTCAGGCCGCCTGCGACGGCCCGGCCCCGTCGTTGTGGCGCGCCTGCTCGGTGTGGAAGCCGAGGTCGAAGGCGAGCGTGTCGCCCTGGACCTCGTTGCCCACTTCGAGGGGCAGCTCCCATTCGAGCGCGACGCAGTGCATCACGCCGTCGCCGCGGAATGCGTCGCGGTCCGGGTCGTCCGTCGGGTCGTCGAGCTCGTTGTACAGGGTCGCGCGGTTGCCGTCGAGCGGGACCCCGTCCCCGTCGGCGAGTTCGGCGAGGACGTTCGCGAGCGTGTCCTCTATGATGATTTTCTCTTGGGTCGCCTGCGCCGCGAGGTTGCCGAACACCGTCGGGATGTTCAGCGGGTCGTCGAGGTCGTTGAAGAACAGCAGGTCGCCGCCCGCCCCGCCGGCGGGGCCGGCCATCGCGAGGAGCGTGCTGGCGCTGCCGTTCACGTTGATCGTGTAGATGTCGGTCGCGGGGCTGGGCGACGCCGCGCGGGCGTCGTCGGCCGCCGCGGTGGGCGAGGAGAACGTCGTCGAGCCCGTCCCGTTGAACGACTCCCCGTCGGAGAGGACGATGTTCCGCTTCTCCACGCCGCTCCGACCGTTCGTGTCGAGTTCGCCCTGCGCGTCGTCGACGCCCTCTCCGATGTACGTGCCCGTCGCGATGCCGCCGCCCGTGAACGGGTTCGGGTCGCCGTCGCCGTCGAACGGCGTCGAACTCGCGCCGCCGCTCACGACGTTCGCGAGCCTCTGTCGGAGGCCCGACAGCGCACCGTCGACCGCGGAGAGGTCGCTCGTCAGAGACTGTAAGATCCCGGTGCGGGGCTTGTTGTCGCCGCTCTTTTCGCCGTCGAAGTACGCGACGCCGACCTGAACGTCCGCGTTCGAGTTCTGGAGGAAGTCGATGAACTGCCGGGTGCCGAGCTCGACGAGGTCGATCTTCGTCGTCTCGGTGTAGGACGACCCGTTGATCGAGATGTCGTCGTCGCTGACGACGCCGCCGAACTGGTCGTACAGCATCGAGCCCGAGAAGTCGAGCGTCAGCATGATGTCGACCGGCTCGGCCGGGTCGTAGACGTTGTCGCAGTCCTCGTCGTACCAGAGGCGCGCCTCGATGGCGTCGCCGAGGTCGCCCGCGTTGTCCGGGTCGACGAGCAGCTCGGGCTCGGTGCCGGCGCCGCCGTCCTCGGAGATGTTCTCCGCCTGTATCCAGATGTAGCCGGGGTTGTCACAGAGGTGGAGCGAGAAGGTGATCTCGCCGGAGTCGCCGGGCTTCACGTCGGTGAGTTGGACGAGGCTCTCCATCTCCTCGCCCGTGACGGGGTCCGTCCCGAAGTCCGCCTCCGACAGCGGCGGGATGTTGTCGCAGGTCAGCACCGGGAGGTTCGCCCCATTGCTGTCCGCGTCGCTCTCGTCCGGGAAGTCGCTGTACGCGAATACCTCATCGTCGATCTCGACGGACTGCTCGCCGTCGCCGTTGTGGTCCGGGTGCGCGCTGACGAAGGTCTGGCCTTCGCCGAAGTCGTACGTCTGCTGCCAGTCGACGAGGAGGTCGAGCTGGCCGGCGGTGAGGCTGTTCCCCTCGAACGACTCGGTGTCGTTGAAGTACGCGGTTGTCCCGAGGCCCGCGCCCGCGGAGGCCACGCCGACCGCGCCGAGCCCCGCCAGCACGGTCCGCCGCGAGAGTCCGATGGTGTCGATGTTGTCGTTGTCTGCCATGATTGTGATTCCCCGAAGGGAGTCCCACCGACGGAGTCGAACCGTCGCCCCGGCCGCCCGCGCGGGTCCGGAATGGGAGACTGCGGTCACGCCGCCCGAAGCGGCGGCGTATTCAGCGCATCAGTCGCTGAACTCGACCGCGTTGCTGCTGTCGTAGAAGTCCGGCCCAACCGCGGGGTCGGCGTTGACCTTCGCGATCGGCCCCTCGCCGCCGGTGCTGCCGTACCCGAGCAGGCGGAACGTCGAGCCGATCTCGCTGTTCGGAACCCCGAACACGATCGTGTTCCCGACCTTCGACGCGACGAAGCCCGCCGGGAGCGATTCGGTCGCGCCGTAGCTCCCGCCGTTGTTCGGTTGGTAGCCGAATGGGTCGTCGGGGAACGCGGCGTTCGGCTGCCAGATGAGCTGCCAGTCGTGCGTGCCGTCCGCGTCCGCGTCGACGATGACGGGGAGATTCGTACTGGAGTAGTCTCCCGTGTCCAGGAAGTCCACGCCGTCACCGTCGTCGACGAAGGTGAAGCTCAGGACTGTCTGGGTCTGACCGAAGGAGACGCTGGTGTAGACGCTCCCGTCGGTGGGGTTGCCCAGCGTCTGCCCCTTCCAGTCGTTGTCGTACGCCGTGACGACGGTGTCGTCGACGCAGGGATTGTTCGTCCCGTCGCTGTGCCGCGACTGCTCCGCGAAGAACTCGAAGTCGAAGACGACCGAGTCCGTCTGGATCTCGTTGCCAACGCTGGTGGGGACGACCCACTCGACGCAGACGCAATGCTCGGCGACGTTCGGCTCCTCGTCGAGGAACGGCTCAGTGACACCTTCGAAGGGCGCCTGACCGCCGATCGAGGCCCCGCCGTCACCGTCGCCGGACAGGGGAACGCCCGCCTGAAGGGCCAGCATCACGTCCGCCAGCGAGCCGGAGACGATCTCGTCGCCGACGACGGATTCGCCGTCCTCGTCGGTACAGTACGAGACGGTCACCTCCATCGCGTCGGCGAGCTCGCCCATGCCGTCGCCGGGGTCGCCGCCGCTCGAGTCAGCGTCTGCCTCGGGCTCCGTCTGTCCGTTCTCGTCGTTCGCGGTCAGCTCGCCGCACATCCACATGTACGCTGGGTTGTCGACGATGGAGAAGCAGAACTCACCCTCGCCGGAGTCGCCGGGCTTCAGGTCGGAGACCTGAATGCTGAGTGGCTCGCCCTCGCCGCCGCCCACGACGTTGCCGTCGATGAAGGTGCCGTCGGGGGTAGAGTAGCTCGCGTAGCTGCCCTGGTCCTCGGAGTAGTCGACGTGGACGAACAGGTCGAGCTCGCCGGCCGTGAGGGTGTTGTCCTCAAACGTCTCCGTGTCGTTGAAGTACGCCGTCGTTCCCAGCCCTGCGCCCGCGGAGGCGACGCCGACCGCCCCGAGTCCGACCAGCATCTTGCGCCGCGAGAGTCCGATTTTGTCGTCGTTCATGATGTGTTGTCCCCAATGGGGAACGCCCGGCGGCGGTCGCGAACCGCCGTGTCGGCCACCCGAAAGTGCCGAACCGGGAACCGGGCGCGTCGCCCGGGGGCGAGCGGGGAGATCCCGCTCGAAGTCTCGTGTTTAGCTCGAGTTGCCGACGCTGGTGCTGTTCGCCTCAGTTCCGTTGAACGTCACCTGCGGGTTGTCGTTGTGCCGCGACTGCTCGGCGTACACGCCGATGTCGAAGCTCACGGAGTCGGTCTGGATCTCGTTGCCGACCTCGGCCGGGAGCGTCCACTCGAAGCCGACGCACTGCGTGGTCGCACCTGGGTACGGCTGCCGGCCCTCCTCCTCCCGGTTGCCGTCGAGGGCGACGCCCTCGGCGAGTTCGGCGAAGACCTCGGTCATCGTCCCCTCGGCGATCTTCTGTTCGCCCTCCAGCACGATCTGCGCGATCTCGGCGTAGACGGTGTCGAGGTCGGCCGGATCGGGCGCGAAGAACGCGTCGCCGGGCGACGACGAGATGTCAGTCACGAGGCTCGTGTCGACGCTGCTGCCGAGCCCGATCCCGAAGATGCGGGTGCCGGCGTTCTTGGCCGCGGTGGCGGCCGTCCGCGCGTCGCCGATGTTCTCGAAGCCGTCGGTCAAAACGATCATGACCTTCGACGCGCCGGGCGTCGCGTTCGCGCCGCTCGTGAGTTCGGTCTGCGCGAGGTCGATCCCGCCCGCGACGTTCGTGCTGCCGGTCGCGGTGTAGTTGTTGATCGCAGTCTGGACAGCTGAGTAGTTGGTCGTCAGCTCTTGGTCGAGCGACGTGCCGCTGCTGAAGGAGATCGCCGCCGCTTCGTCCGGCACAGATAGGTTGCCGACGAAGCTCGTCGCGGCCGACTTCAGCGCTGTGAGGTTCGCGCCGCTCATCGAGCCGGACGTGTCGCTAACGAGTGCGACCTCCAGCTCCTGTTGTTCGCCCGTGCCCGTGGGCTCGAAGACGTTGTCGCAGTCTTCGTCGTACCAGACGCAGACTTGGATGGCGTCGGCGAGTTCGCCCATACCGTCGGTGTCCTCGCCCTCGTCGCCCAGTTCGGGCTCGGACTGACCGTTCTCTAGGTTCTCCGTGATCTCGCCCGCGAGGTACACGTACGCGGGGTTGTCACAGATGTGGAGACTGATCGTCACTTCGCCGGAGTCGCCAGGCTTCACATCGTCGAGCGTGAACACCGGGATCCCGTCGCCGTTGATGAGGAACTGGTCCGCCTCGGGCGAACAGAAGTCGAACGCCCTACCCTCGCCCTGAACGAGGTCCTCCCACGCCTCCATGTCACCGGGCGTGGGCGCCTGCCCGAGTAGGTACCGCCCGTCACCGAGGTCCTCGGCGTCCGGGTAGCCCATGTCGACGACGTCGTCGAGACGCCCGGGGCCGCCCAGGTACGTCGACTTGTAGTCCAGCTTCAGATCCAGTTCGCCCGCGGTGAGCGTGTTGCCCTCGAACGTCTCCGTGTCGTTGAAGTACGCCGTAGTACCGAGTCCCGCACCCGCGGAGGCCACGCCAACGGCCCCGAGGCCAGCGAGCACCTTGCGTCGCGAGAGTCCGATCGTGTCGTTCGTGTCTTGGCTCATGATTTTCCCCGACCCGCCCCCACACCCCGTTGGCTAAGCCGAATCGGTTACTACCCACTCCACGAGACACCCACCTAGTTACGCGCTCCCACCCCACGGTCGAACGGACGATTCCAGCCGGTAGAACGCCTCACGCCGCGATTCAAACGTCTCGTTCGACTGGCGGTCCGGGACCCTTCCCCGGAGCTTTTTGCCGGTAGCTGCCTCCTACCTCCGTCCGCGAGGGCGGCACGGAGACCGTACTTCTCGGGTCGGATCCGACAGGGACCCCGTACTCTCGGACGTCGAGCGGGCGGCTCCCCGACTAACGAGCACATACATATACCCCCGCCCGACGCAGGGGGCGACAACACTCGGGGGCCGCCGAGCGCGGCCGCCCGGAGGCCACTCTATGAAACTCCGTAACGACGTCCTTCCGGCCAAACAGGTGTACGCGATCCTCGCGAACGAGCGCCGGCGGCGCGCCATCGAACAGCTCGGCTCCGTCGGCGGGACGGTCTCGGTCAACGAGCTGTCGACGCTCGTCGCCATCCGAGAGACCGGCGAGCGCCCGCCGCCGACGCGCTGCCGCGAGAGCGTGTACACGTCGCTGGTCCAGACGCACCTGCCGAAGCTGGCGGACGCGGGCGTGATCACGTATGACCGCGAGTCGCAGACGATCGAGCTCTCGCGGCGTGCCAGCGACATCCGGCTCTACACGGAGATCCTCGCGCCCGGCGGCGCGACGTGGTCGGAGCTGTACCGCGCGCTCGCGATGGTGTCGCTGCTCGTCGTGCTCGCCGCGCTCCTCGAGGCCCCGCTCGTGTCGGCGGTCGACCCCGTGTTGTGGACCAGCCTCGCGCTCGGCGCGCTCGCCCTCGCCAGCGCCGCGCAGCTGTGGGTCAACCGCTTTTCCGTGCTGCGACAGCTCCGGTTGCGGTGAACTGGATCGAAAAACGAACGGCGCGGCCACTTCCCTTCGCCGACCGCCTTCTCCTCTACGTCCTCTCTACCGACCGGCTCGCTCTCCCTCGTCCGACTGCTCGTTCCCAGCCGCGAGCGACGCCGGGAGTCGCAGCTCGAACAGTCGCGCGTCACAGCCCGCGCAGCGGCCGGCGATCACGTCGTAGCTGGAACAGCAGGACTCGACGACGCCCTCCTCGAGGGCCACGTCGCCCGCGCAGGTGGGACAGTCCTCGACGAACAGCCGGAGGGCGCCGAGGACCGCGCTCCGGTCCGCGAGCGACAGCTCCGTCCAGCCCTCGCGGGTCGCCGTCAGCACGCGGTCGGCCGCCGCATCGGCCCGGAACGCCGGACGCGACTCCCAGTGACCGATCCGCTCGTCGCCGGCGTACGCGAACCCCGCTCCCCCGTGCCAGTCGATAGAGAGCTCGTCCCGGTCGAGCCCGGTGAGCACCGCGAGCGCGGCGAGGTCGTCGTAACCCTCCCTCGCCCCCTCCGCGGGCGTCGCACCGGGTCCCCCGTCGGCCGCCGCCCGCCACGCCGCGGCGAAGTCGGGGGCGAACGCGAAGTCATCGCCCGCGGCCGTCTCGACGAGCACGTCGGCGTCGAGGAGGTACGCCTCGGGGTCTATCTCGCCCGTCGCCGCGCCGTCGACGCCGCCCGACGCCTTGCCGAACAGCGCGAGCACCCGCTCCGGGAAGTAGCGCTTCGTGAGTTCGGGTGTCCCGGGGACGAGGTAGCCGCGGAGCCAGATGGCCGCGAGCGACGCGCCGAACCCGACCGCGCCGAGCAGCGGCGCGCCGACGGCGGCTACTACGGCGGCCCCGACCGCGGCGATGACGACGTTGACGACCGTACAGGGGAGACACCGGTTCGCGCCGACGTACTCCGGCCGCCCGAGGCGACCGACCGCGGCGCGCGCGGGTTCCTGGAGGCGGCCAACGACCGTTTCTCGTGACGCGTTCATACTCCTCGGACGGTGCGCACCGACCTATGTATGGGCCGCCTACCGCGTCCGACGCGGACTCTCCGGCTCACAAAATCGTTACAACGCCCGGACAAATCCACCTGTGTCGCCGTGCTGAAATGTGTCGAAGACGCCAAGAACGCCCGAAATACGGCGAGCGAGAACACTTCTGTCCGAATGAATCTTCCGAGACCAGCTCTAGGGATTACAATGCGAAGTGATATATCCCCCCGTGGTAACCGTGCTCTCATTCGGCATGTATGACCTATGACACCACAACTCGCCAAGCAAGCGGCGTCGTCGGACACCGACGGTGAGGGCCCCTCGCGCGACGAGGTCTTCACCGCGCTGAGCAACCGGCGGCGTCGCAACGTGATCAAGTTCCTGAAAGCCAGCGGTACCGAGGCGCGCGTCAGGGACATCGCCGAGCAGCTGGCCGCATGGGAGAACGACGTCGAGATTCCCGCGGTGACGTACAAGCAGCGCAAGCGCGTGTACACCGCGCTCCACCAGTCGCACCTGCCGAAGCTGGCCGCGAGCGGGTTCATCGACTACGAGTCGGACCGGGGGCTGGTGTCGCTCACCGAGGAGAGCCGGCAGCTGGAAGTGTACCTCGAGATCGTGTCGGAGAACGAGATCCTCTGGGGCGAGTACTACGCCGGGCTCGCCGTCGTGTGCGGGCTACTGGCGGTGGCGGGGTGGACCGGTACCGCCCCATTCGACACGGTCTCCGGATACTCGTACGCGGCGCTCTTCGCGCTCCTGTTCGGCGCGTCCGGGCTCGTCCACCGGACGTCGACAAAGCGGAACCGGCTCGGGTGACAACCCTCTCTCCCCCAGACCCGGTCGCGCTGACACCCGCCGGGTTTTAGCCGCGCACGGTGGGTGTACAGACATATGGCACTGCGGATCGTCGGGGAGTCCCTCGATCCCACAGAAGTCTTCCCACGGCTCTGCTGAAATCCTATTATTCAGACACCTTCTCGTCTGAAACAGCCGGTCGGCGAAGAGCGTCTATCGGCCGAAAAGATTCCTGCCAATTTCCGGTGATGTCCATAGCCTCGTGCTGAATACACAGCGCGTATCGGTCACTGGTCTCCCCGCTGAGAAATGGGATTAGGGATCGCTCAATACAGAGAACTCACAGGCCGTCCAGTACGGCCCACAGGATGTTACTGTCCGGGTAAGGCTGTAACCTATCGTCTAGTTCATATTTGATGCTATCTTATGTTCTAAACGACAGCATGTACGAGGTGTTAACGTCAACCATTATCGGGTCGATCGCTGAGCACAAGAGTGTTGATCCGAGTGATCTAGACATTGTAGTTGCCGATTATATCGATCTAGCTGCCGTAGAGAAGCTCGCAAGTCATGATAACAGCACATGGAGTCTCCAATTCGAACTTCCAAATAATACTGTAACTGTACATAGTGATGGTAGAATCCTCGTTGATGATCAAGTAAGGCAAAATTGGATATCCGATTGAGCAACACGCAGGTACGTTGTAGTGGTTGGTTCAGTATTCAAACGGAGAAAATAGCGCACGTCCTGTGCTGTCTGTGTCCTCTGTATCGGCTACGACGTTGCTGACAGAATTACGATAGTTAGTGACGGTGCTGGTAAATACAACGCGATAGTCGGCCAGCCGTCGATATTTTCTTCTCGTAATCATACGAATACTTATTATAATGCCTCTCCTCAATTACCCGAGCATGAATTCACGAGGACGAGACAGTCTTCCAGACAGTGTGTCACGTGCTATCATTAGCCGCCGAAAGCTACTGGCAGCGAGCGGTATCGTTGCGGTTGGTGGGCTGAGTGGGTGTCTGAATCGAGTGGCATCGTCCGTGACGAACACGGGAGCATCGCCAGCAGCACCATTCGCAGGCATCGGCGCATACACTGGCCCCTCACCGACGAATAGAGCCACCGTGTACAAACTAACCCCAACAGTGACCGCTGAATCGGGGCCACTCTCCGGGGAAGTTGAACTCGAAGCATGGGTCACATCTCAATCTATCGCAGCCACCTGCTGCTTCGACTACAACGAGAGCACGGTTCATCCCGACCGAGCCAACTACAACAACAGCCGGAGCAACAGGTCAACCATCCGCGGCCCGGGCGACGCCGACTCAGATGGCGACGGGCTCACCGACGGGGTCGAAACCCGCTCAGAGGTATTGGAACTAGAGAACCAGCTTCTCTCCCAGACAAAGGCCGCAGCAGACTCCATCAGCAAACGCTCCGCGCGCACAGGCCGAGAGGGTATCGTAGACATGGGCGACACCATCCGAGACATTCAAAAGGCGTTGGAACGCTGCTCTGACGACGTGTGCGTGACCGTACGGGAACACGCCGACGGACGGGCGAAACTGACCCAGCAGGCGGCGGCCCACGTCGACAACGGGGAGTGGGACCGCGCTGCCGAGACCCTCCAAGAGATACAAGGAATCGTCGAAGGGGACATCGAACTACTCGAATCATCTTTGAAGGATACAGACGGAGAAATCATCCTCGCCGAAGATCGGGACATGGTGATGCCTGACGACAATGGGGTCGATATCGACGCACTCTATGAGTACCTCGCTGGAGCGCCAGTCATCAACGAGCAATTCACAATTACCGTGCCTGATGCCAGCCTCCCGGGAAGTGACGCGACACTCAGAGACGAGCTCACCCCGCGCCGCATCATCGAGTACATAACAGGACGAGCCGACGAGGATGGGAAGGTCTACTCGTGGGGGCACGACGAGGTCGAGACAGGAAACGGAGATGGAGAAACCAGTCCGCTTTACGAGGGCGAAAGGAGAGGAAGTGACAACCCACTGAACAGAGGCCTCATGTCTGACGACGCTTCGCTGTACAACTCGGAAACGTTCCTCTCCGCTGTCTCTGGACCCGTTGACACGGGTATCCACCTCGAATCACACGTTGTTGACGGACGAGTAACGGTCAATCCGGTGAACGACCCACCGACGGCCACAGATAAGAAGACCTCGCTTGCGGTCAGCGCAGACGGGTCCTCGTCCGCCCCCGCAGACTTCGACGACTGGGGGTCTGAGCTCGGGGAGGGTTCGACCACCTCGACGCTGGTGTGCCCAATCATGGTCGAGCCCCCAGAGTGCCCGTTGCCGTTCCCCGCGCTGTTGTACGTGAGCCGCTGTAAGAACGCCGACCAGTACATCTACACAGGTGGCTGGGTCATCGATGACAGCAGCCTCTACGAGGATTCACTCACGCTCGTGGCGGTACGAGAACCAACAGCAGTCATCGGTGTTGGCGCTGGTGATTTGGATGGAGATGGGTACAGTGACATGATGCCCCGTCGCCTGTCGGATGACCGAGAGCGACGAGGGGCGAGACTGTTCGATGGGACAGTTTCGGATGCGGTTGCCGAAGGGGTCCTCTCAGAAGCAGAAGGAGAAGACATCATCCTTCGGAAGCGCCCGGGAAGAGATGCTGACCAGCAAGAGGAGATGGCTGCCGCTGATGTGCCTGTGACTATGTCTGCACAAGGGCGACTTCTCCACTTTACCGATGTAAACGCCTCAGACGACGTGAAGTTCAAAGCTGGAGCCGAACTCTCCAAGAGCGTGAATTAAACCGTCTGGCTCAGTGGCTCTCTCGTTGCTCGACCTGTGATAGGTCACCAACATGCGTCTTCAATGAGGATTGCCTCGGTACGAGTGAGACTGCTACATACATCCTCTGTATCGGTCATGTTGTTTCTGCCAGATGTCCGGGAAGTCATTCAGACGGTGCTGAACACAGGGCGCGGATCGGTTACACTGAAATTCGGTGGATACTATGATCTACCAGCTTGAGGGTCCAAACAGAGCGTATGTCCGAAATCGTCGTTCGACCCATGGGGTACGTCGAAGACGATCCTATCATTCGGCGGGTTGGCGAGCGAAAGCTGTGTTTGAGAAACAGGCACGCGGCAGACTCTGGGCAGCTCAACTAATCGTTTCGGTACGTTCTCTCAGTCTCAACGGACGACTATCCACTGACGACACACCATCATCCGCTGGACGATGGGCCGGGCAACGACTGGACAGTATTTGCGCGGGCTGTCGATACGGCTCACAGGCTCTACCGACAGGATGGCTCGGTACTAATCCATTGTACAGCAGGCATTTCCCGGAGCAGTACGGTCATCGCGACGGTGCTCGCTGCTGAGGAAAGCAGATCTCTTCGCGAGTCACTTTCGGCTGTCCTACAAACACGGCCAACTACAACGCCTCATCCAGCACTCCATGAGTTGGCAGTCGTATATGTAGCAGCTCGAACGTAACTCCAGTCTGCTGACTGTAACCACTACATCAGTTACACCGTTGCTGACAGGGATGAGTCAATCAGCGATTGATTTTCTCAACCCACACCAGTTTGGATGTACACGAACCCCACCGATGGACCTGCGGACGGTCACCTGTCGAACGAAAGCACGCGCCTCGCAGTATTGCTGCGTTCACCCTGGCGCAGTCATGCGGAAGGTTCGCGGACAACGCTACGAGAAGAGCGCTTCGAGTAGCTTGCGCTCCGCCGTCCGGACGTGTTGACTGAACGTCGACTGCGCGATGCCGATCTCCGCGGCGACGGTGTCCGCATCGGCGCTCCGCGGCCAGTCGAAGTACCCCGCGTGAAAGCCGATCCGCAACGCCTCAAGCTGTCGGTCCGTCAGTCGGTCGTCGATTGTCGTGGCAACAGTCGAGGCCGACGCCCAGTCGATAGGGGCGTGCTTTTTCGAAACGAGTTCAACACCGTCGAGCATACCTGTGACGGCGTCCACGTACTCCCGAACGTCGGTCTCGTGCGGCAACTGTACCGTCACGGCCAGACGATCCGAATCGGAGCGTATCTCCACCTGCTGGAGTGCGGCGCCTTGTCTGACCAGTTGCTGCGTCGGCGCGTCCGGACCCAGTGTCAGGACGCACGTCATGCCGCTCGTGTCGCTGCGGAGTATCGATACGCTTGGCGTGTCTCTGACTTGTGTTCCGATCCGGTCACTATCGTGAGCGGGGCTGACGTCGACTGTGAGAAACACCGCACAGGTGCCGTCGTCCTGCCGCGAGATGTCCGTTACCGTGAGCGGAGCGTCGACGGCCGCCGCGAGCTGTGACACCTTCGAGTTCGAGTCGACGCTGAACGTGAGATGTACACCCCCACCCGACAGGAGGGCATCGCGCTGCCGGATCGCACTGATAGCGTGACCGATGGTCACACCGAGTTCAGCGATCGCCCCGACCTCCTCGCTCGCCATCCCCATGGGATGGTCGAGGTGTACTTCTATCGCGCCGAAGCACGTGGACTCGTGGAGGATCGGTACCGCGACGACCGCGTTGGTTCCGCGTGTCAGGCCACGGTCGCGCCACCACACACCGGACTCGATAGTGACTAGATCCGTCACAGACACCGAGGACCGTTTTTCATAGGCCTGCCTCGCCGGAACTGTTGGCGTTGCTTCCTCAGGTCCCGTTTCGCTCGTCTTCGACTCCGCTCGGGGGATGTCCGAAAGGTATCCGTCGAGGCTCCCGGCTTCCGCTCTACAGACCGTCGCGTCGGTCGAGAGGTCGACGTCCGCGATCCAAGCGCCGGTAATCTGGTCCATCTGGAGGAGGTGGCGGCACACCTCTGTCTCGATCTCCGCGCGGGTGTCGGCACTCGCCACCGCTGGCCCGATAGCTCGAATAAGTCGGTTGATCCTGTCCAGCCGCGAGAGCCGTTCATTTTGCTGTTCGAGCTCTCGGTCGCGATCCCGCAAATTCCGAGTTCGGGCGAGCTGCTCGAGGGCCTGTCGCGTGTTTGCGGCCCACGTCTCCGCGAGGGTTCGCTTCGTCTCCGAGAGCGAGCGGCCCCCAGTCGTCGCCACGAGAAACACCCCCCGCTGACCGAGCGGACAGAGCATCCAGTCGTCGAACGCGTCGTCCAGCCACTCGTCGGTCACGGGACGCTCTTGCTCCGACTCGGCTCTCGTGTACACCGTCTGGTCGGCGAACGCCCTCCATACCGGGTCAGTGCCGCCGGAAAGCGTCGGCAGGGTCGGACCCGTCTCGGCGGCCGTTGCCTCGCTGGCCGCCGGGACGAGGTCACCGTTGATCTCGTCTCTGGCGAACACCGCTGCGTACGGGAAATCCAGATCTTTCGTCGCAGTCGCGACCGCGAGCGCGGCGACATCGTCGTCGGTTTCGGCGGCCATCAGCGCGCGTGTTGCGCCGTGAAGGGTCTGTAGGTACTGTTCGCGTTTGTACCGCCCGGTGATGTCGTGATAGTGTTCTATCCGCCCGCCCGCATACAACCCCGTCTCGATCGGTGCGCTCCAGTACTCGAGCCACCGCTCCGTCTCCGCTTCGTCTCCGGGCACGCGGATCGTGGCGTCGAGCTGATCCCCGTGACCCGCCAACCCGGTCCGTATCAGTGACGCGAGCGACTCCGTCCCGGCTTCGATATCTTGGAAGTGATCCGCCGCGGCGCGCGCGTACTCGCGCCCCCGGAGGTCACTCCGGTCGAGGCCGAGTAGCGTCTCAGTCGCCTCGTTCGCCCAAACCACTGAGCCCTCGGCATCCACCACGACCGTCGCTTCCTGTGAGCTGTCGAGCACGTCCTCGGTGAGCGATTCGTACCGCCGTTCGCTCGTTCTCTCGGCGGCTGTCCGCCGGAGGTGCTCGACGGCCACGCGGAAGTCCTCATCCGGGAGTTCCGTCAACAGCGATTCGACGGCCACCTGTACCGTTTCGAGCCGGGCGGTGAGCGAGCGATACTCACCGCTGTTTTCGAGTTTTTCGGTTTTTTGTACCGCTTCGAGAGTTTCTTTTCGCTCGATCAGCGAGAACAGTTCCTGAAGCCTTTCGTCGTACTCGGCGCGGGTCAGCATCCGATCGACAGTCTCAAGTAGCGAAGCGGCCTCAATCGGTTTTTCGAGGTACGCGTCGAATCCCATCTGGACGACGTCGAGGTCCGGCGTGACCGCCGTAACCATCGCGACGCGGGGGTCGAAGTCGGTGTCCCGGATCGCTTCGAGGACCTCTCCCCCGGAGAGCCTGGGCATCATTCGGTCCAGCAACACTACGTCGATGGTCTCGTCCAGCTGCTCGAGGGCCTCGGCTCCGTCGTTGGCAGTGTAGACGTTGTAGCTCTCTGCGAGCCATTCGGCGTACAGTTCGGCGAGGCTTTGATCATCCTCAACGACGAGCACCTCCGCCAATTCGGACCGCTCAGCCGCGATCATGCCGCCTTGCCTGATAATCTGTTTTTGATCGTCTGCTCGCCCGGTAGCCGCAAACAGATGTCTGTTCCGTCGTTTGTTGACGTGACTACTGCGTCACCTCCGACCTGTGTGACGATCATCCGGACCATCCACAGACCGAGCCCCTGGCCGTGATTGAGCGGTGTCTCCTTGCCGTTTTCGAGCACGTCTGCTTCCATATCCGGCATTCCCGGGCCGTCATCTCTCACGGTAACCTCGGTCCAGCCGTCCGCCGAACGACCGACTTCCACCTCGATCGCGGGGTCCTGCGTCACCTTGGCGGCGTTTTCGACTAGCTCCCGCACTGCGTCGAGAAGCGTTGCTGGAACCTGTACGTCGGCGTCTGGCACGTGCGTCACGACGGTACAGTCGGTGTACTTCTCCCGGACGGGCGCAACAGCTTCTTCAACCAGTGTCTCAGGCTCTAGGCGGACATCTTGTCCCCGCTGAGACTCGAGCACAGTTCGTATCTGCTTCATTTTCTCGGTCATCGCGACCCATTTGTCGAGAATCTGATCGACGGTGTCGAACTGTTCCGCCCGCTTTTCGGCGTCCGATTCCTCGCACATCATCTCCGTCCAGCCCCGCATCTTGGTGAGGTCGTTCCGCATGTTGTGACGCATCACCCGCTGCATGACCTCCAAGTGACGTTTGTGTCGTTGCAGTGCCGTAATGTCGCGTCCTTCGAAGACGAGCAGGGAAACGTTATCATCCTCGTCGGTCACGGGCTTCACCGAGAAATCGACCGTCGCGAGGCCGTCAGCACCGCGAACCTCTGCCTCGTAGCGGACGAAGTCGCCATCAGCGACTTGATCGACGGCCTCCCGCACATCATTCCGCACCACTTCGGATTGTGTCCACCAGGGGGCGTCGAAGAACGACTCTCCGATGATTTCGTCTCGCTGGATCCCGCCGAACTCGAGTGCGGCGTCGTTGATCTCGATGATTGTGCCGTCAGGTTTCAGGAGGCCAGTGAGGCCAAACGTGCTGTTGAAGATACCTTCAAACCGGCGGTTGCGTTCTCGCGTCTCGGTCACATCACGGAGGTAGACGAGTACCCCGTTGATCGCGTCGTCGTCGAGCATGTTTCGACAGCGACCTTCGAGGTTAATCCACCCACCGTCCGGCGAGTCGAAACGACACTCTGCTTCAACATTCTCCGATTCGTTGACGCACGAAAAGAACGCGTTCATCGCGCGTTCCCGACCGTCCGGATGGAGGTAGTCAAAAATGTTCTCACCGATCAGGTCGTCAGGGTCGTATCCGAGAACGCGGTTTGCCGATCCGCTCGCGTACGTCACTGTCCCGTCCGGGTCGACTATTGTCACCACGTCGTCGGACTCCTCGACGAACCGCTCAGTCCGACGTCGCTCGCGTCGCCGGTTGGTCATATCACGAACGATAGTCGCGTACCCGTCGAACTCGCCGTCGGTGGTGGTGAGCGGTGCGTACCGAACGTCAGCGTAGAATTTCGACCCGTCCTCGCGGACGCGCCAGCCCTCGTGGGCGCTCTCGCCGGCGACCTTGGCCTGTTGAAGCAGCCGGTCGAGGAGCCCCCCCTCACGGTTGGCTTCGGGATGTAGTTCAGCGATTGACATTCCAGTTGCCGACTCGGCGTCGTACCCGAACGTGCCCTCGGCGCTTTCGTTCCAGGTCTGAATCACACCATCTTCGTCGACGCCAATGAACGCGTACTCATCGACACTCTCGGTCAGCAGCCGGAACCGCTCGCGCTCCTCGAACAGCTTTTGCTGGCGCCGTTTGCGATCGGTGACGTTGGTTCCCGTTGCGAGCACACGAACCGGCTCTCCCTCGTCGTAGACC
Organism: Halorubrum miltondacostae; assembly: GCF_041379815.1. Classification (NCBI taxonomy): domain Archaea; kingdom Methanobacteriati; phylum Methanobacteriota; class Halobacteria; order Halobacteriales; family Haloferacaceae; genus Halorubrum; species Halorubrum miltondacostae. The sequence goes on along the minus strand of NZ_JBEDNY010000006.1, from coordinate 71,598 downwards.
GCAGTCGCCCGCGTTCCCAGCCACAGCGTGTCACCGCTGTCATCGAACATGCGAAACTCTCCGGTCCACGTTTCACCGGTTTCAACCATCGTATCGAGCTTCTGTTGAACTTGAGCGCGGTCATCGGGATGGACTGCCGCTCTGAACTCTTCGATAGACTCGACATCACGCCCAACAATCTCAACGAGCGTCTCGTTCCACATCATCTCGTCCGTCTCTAAGTCCCACTCCGCGAGCCCGGTGTTGGTGCCCGAGAGCGTCAGCCCAAGTCGCTCGCGTTCTTCCTGAAGCACCTCCCTCGTGTTTTGACGGTCGATTTCGTAGCCGGCCCACCGTCCGGCCAGCTGGATGACTGATCGCTCGAATTCATCGAACGACCGATTGCGAGGCGTATCCGAGGCGAAACACAGCGTTCCGTACAGGTCACCTCCGGCGACAACCTCGCTCGCGATGTACGTCTCGAGACCGAACGTTTCGAACGCCGGGTCTTCCGACAGCCCGGCCTCCGCGGCCTGTGTAAGTGCCATGATCCCGCCTTGCTCCATCGTCTTTCTACAGTGAGACTGTTCAAGCGGGGCGGATTCCCCCGATTGGAGACGCTCATGCGACCCGAGCGCCTCCACGACCGTCTGGATCCCAGTCCCTTGTTCATCGTCTCTCTCGATCTGCGTCAGGAAACCGTACGGCAGGTCCAGGTGCTCCCTACCGGCCTCCAGCAGATCGGTGATCTTATTTTCGAAAGTAAGGTTCGGGTCGGTCGTCACCTCGTAGATCCGCTTGAGGAATTCGTTCCGAGCCTCGGTTCGTCGTTCACGCTTTTTGCGATCGGTAACGTCCTGCTGGATTCCAATGTAGTTCTTGACAGCCCCATTCTCGTCCGTTACCGGCGTGACAGAGAGCCGTGACCAAAACAACTCCCCGTTGTTCCGCTCGTTCTGGAGTTCGAGCGAAATCGGCTCTTCGGCACGAATCGCTTCGCGAAGCTGCACCACTTCCCCAGAATCGCCCTCTTCGCCCTGGAGAAATCGCGGATTGCGCCCGATTGCGTCCGCACGAGTGTATCCGGTCATCCGCTCGAACCCGTCATTGACATAAATAAGCGGGTTGTCTTCTTGCGTCGGGTCGGTAATCTGAATCCCGACGTTGGCCTCGTCCATCGCCCGTTCTTTCAGTTCGAGCTCTCGTTCCCGCTTCCTGCGCTCTGTCTCGTCACGGACCGTACAGACGAGTCGGCCGTCGTCGACAATCGTGAGCGAGAGTTCGGCCGGGAACGTTGTTCCATCAGGACGGCTACCGGTTACCATTCCGCGCCAGTAGCCGTCGGATTCGAGGGCTGGGAATGCCTCCGTCTCAAGCCGCTCGACCTCGTCGTCGTCGTACAGCTCTTGCCACGTGTTCCCCAGCAGTTGGTCTTTGTCGTCGAAGCCGTACATATCGACGTGAGACCGGTCGACGTACTCGTACTCGCCGCCGTCGAGGATCGCGACGCCGTCCCTCGCCGACTCGACCGCTCGCTGGAACGACCTGAGTTCGCGCTCGCGCTTTTCACGGTCGGTCTCATCACGAACCGTACAGACGAGTCGGCCGTCGTCGATGATTGTCAAAGAGAGTTCGGCCGGGAACGTCGTTCCGTCGGGTCGGCTGCCGGTCACGTTCCCGCGCCAGTAGCCGTTGGCTTCGAGCGCTGGGAACGCTTCGGCTTCTAGCCGCTCGACCTCGTCGTCGTCGTACAGCTTTCGCCACGTGTCCCCCAGCAGTTGGTCTTTGTCGTCGAAGCCGTACATGTCGACGTGGGATCGGTCGACGTACTCGTACTCATCGCCATTAAGAATCGCGACGCCGTCCCTCGCCGACTCGACCGCTCGCTGGAACGACTTGAGTTCGCGCGCTCGCTCTCGACGGTCGGTCACGTCACGGACTGTACAGACGAGTCGACCGTCATCGATGATCGTGAGGCTGAGTTCGGTCGGAAACGTCGTCCCGTCGGGGCGGCTGCCGGTGGCCGTCCCGACCCATGATCCCTCGGATTCGAGGGCCGGGAACGCCTCCGCTTCAAGTCGCTCCATCTCGTCGTCGTCGTACAGCTTTCGCCACGTGTTCCCCAACAGCTGGTCTTTGTCATCGAAGCCATACATATCGACGTGCGTCTGGTCGACATAGACGTACTCGTCGCCGTCGAGGATCGCGACGCCGTCGACCGCCTCGTCGATTGCCTGTTGGAATGATTCCAGCTGTTGTTGTCGGTCTTTTCGAGCGGTGATGTCCCTGAGTACGCCGGCTGTGCCGCGGAACTCGTCGTCACCGACCACCCCAAGTCGATTCTCGACGATCTTCCGGTCACTATCGGCCGTTTCGAGTTCGAACTCAGCGGTCGTTGACCGCCTGTCCGTGGTCATCAGCTCCTTGATCTGCCCCCGGATCTGTTTCACGTCAGACTCGTTCATACCGATCGACGGGCGTTCGCCGACAATCTCCGTTCCATACCCGAACTCCCGTTTCGCGGCCTCGTTGACGTACGTGAAACGTCCCTCGGTGTCCAGCGCGTACACCGGGTCATCGACGGCCTCGAGTATCGTCTCATACCGCTCCAGCTCCTCGAACCGACGGCGACGGCGGATTTCGGTCCCGATCCACTTCGCGACGAGTTTCACGAACTCCGTCTCTTCCGGGCGAAACGCCTCCGCACGCGCCCTCCGCATCGAGAAATTCACCGTCCCGTAGGCCCTGCCGTCGACGATCACAGGTGCTCCGATGTACGCGACGGCGCTTTCGGACGCCGGGTGGTTCTCATGATCGCTTTCCTCGATGTCGGCAAACGCGAGCGGTTCGGTCACGTCGCCGGCGAGCGTCGCATCGCACATCGTGCCCCCGAGATCGTACACCGCGCCCGCCTCGTGTGTCCCGGTCGCGTCAACCACGGTGTCGATCTCGTAGTCGTCTCCGTCGACGTGTGAGAGGATGCCCGTGTCGAGATCGAAGTATTCGCACCCGAGCGACAGCAGGCGCTCGATAGTCTCGTCGAACTCCTCGAAGTCGACCGCGAGTTCGCTCAGCCGACGGAGTGCACTGTTGTCAGCTTCTATTGGTTCCGCGTGTCCTCCCAAATCGGACTCCGCACCCGGCGATGTGTCGTGCGCTACAGTGCGGACGTAGCTCGCCCCGTCGATGTCGAGTGGTTGACTCGTGAGGGTAACCGTGAGATCCGGTTGCTGTACACGCTCAAGCGGCGCCGTGAACGGTTCCGACGCTCCGGTGATGGCGCCGTCGAGGTGTTCCCCGACCGCCGCCGCGGTGTCCCCGGTGATATCGGCGAGCCCGCTCCGCAGAAGCGTTTTGCGATCGCTCCCCGTTAATTCGACCGCAGCACCGTTAACGGCCACGAGAGCCCCGTCGGTATCGCTGACGAATGTGGCCCTGTCTGACTGGTCGAACAGCGCACGAGCGATATCGCAGTCCGTGGGCGACGACTGTCGGTTACCGATCCGAGACAACGTCGTTTCGAGTTTGGCCGCGATCGCTTCGATGACGGGAATCTCTTCGTCATCGAACCGTTCTCGTTCCGTGCCGACGCTTAGCACTCGGTCGCGCCCGACAGGGACGAGAGCCTCAACCTGCATCGGGTCCGACGGGTTGTCGTCGACCGTCGCTTCGGGCGTATCCTCAATTACGCGGTCGCCCTCGCGATCACTTGCCTGCCTGACGATTGAGTCCTGAATCTGGTCTGGAACGTAGTTATCGGAGGCTGAAGAGGTGACCGCGGATCCGAGAGTGGTGACCGTCTCTGTCGATGGGTCAAACGCACAGACGCTCGCTACCGCGTGGTCAAAGGCGGCTTCCACGAACTCAACCGTACGGTCGACCGCCCCCTCAACCGTTTCCGCTCTGTCGAGCTCCGCCGAAAAGGCGAGATACCGCTCGGGGGCGGTCAGAGGCGATTGAGTGCCAGTCATATGATCTTAAAATCCCCTATGAATATAAATTGTTGAGTTACTTATCATTACGCGCTGGAGGCCGTCGTTCCGGGATCGCCGCGGCATTCTGGGCGGTTCTTCCCGCCGGGGCGGATCGGGTCGGTTCCTGGGTTTCGGTTTGGGTGGAGCGTTCAAGCGTTGACGCGTCGGTGCCGACTGCTTCCCGGACACACGTCCACGCGAAGAGCGAGGGTACCGGGGCAAATCTGACACCCACAGCGTCGGTCGTTCTCCGGTATAACGTCGCGCCGGACGCGTCCCCTTCGTCCGCCGAGACAACGCTCAAGAGACCGACTGCCACCAGTTCACTGACACGGCGATAGCAGGTCGCGATTGGGATATCCAGCGAGTTACTGAGCTGAGTTGCCGAGGCCGGCTCTCCGGCCGCTCCGAGAATTTCCATACTGTACTCCCGGCCGAGTGCTCGTACGGGTTTCATGATGGGTTATGTTCAGTAGGTCAACTATTCTCACTAGTGAAAGACCGACTTCCAATCAGCATCGGCACACCTACCTTTGTACCGATACACACCGGCACCTAACCTCTCGACAAAACGACGACCCTGAGCAGGTCGAGACGGCGCGCTGCTACCTGTGTGTCTTGACATCCTCCCACGGCTGAAGCCGTGGGATTCCTCCTTGTTACTCTCTGAGGGGAAAGACGACGACGCCGCACGGGAAGTACAAAGTCGAGATCTACTTTTTGGACCAAGTCGTTGTTGAGTCTTAGAACATCATTAGCTGTGTTCCCGAAGAGATGCGTCAACCTGGCGGGCAACTCACTTTGCTCCCCGCCTCACGTGGGTCAACGGCTTCAGTTGCTTCTGCTCGAAGTATGGTCTGGTCTGTGATGAGGTAGTTTGCGGCGTACAGTGGTGGGTCTGTGTGACGCGTCTCGCTCGAATTCGGTTCAGGGTAATACTGGTACGTGGGTCCCGTGACTGTGAATCGGACTACCCAGCCATCGTTCATCTGTGTCGCTGCTTTCTCGACTAAGTCCTCATCGACGCTGACGTCGATGGAAATAACACGCTCGTGTCCCTGGAGTACCTCTCGTTTGACGTACGCCTTCTCGAAGGCGATAGCGAATGCGAGCGCAGAGTCGCTTGTGAACGACTCCGGCCGTTCTGGGCACATTGGCTTCTCGACGTCCGTTTCAGTCTCAGGTGGTGGGGTGGTTGACTGATCGGACGTGGGTGCTTTGCTGAGACAGCCTCCGAGCGGGAGCGTGGAGACGGTGAGGGCGACGAACCGGCGGCGGTTCATACATGGATGTATTTCATCACGCAATAAACACGTGGCGTAGAGACAAAGCGCTGTTTTAGACTTACGCGAGGCGAAAACGCCAGCTTTCGCTGCGGGAGGATGTCCGGGCTGAGTCGCCTGTACCACTTACACTTTCGCTCCGTGCCCATGGCTCACCGCTTTTAGCCCGATTGCCGTTGACACGGGTATGGTAACAACGGATTCAGAGGGAGAGACTCGGCGCCACGACACATTCGTGAATCTTGCTGAAGAGCTTCAAATTCAACGTGGGGGCGTCCAGAGTGGGAAAATGGCTGAGAATCTGCTTCGATTTGAGACTGACAGAGATCTCGTTGGCATCGGCCAGGAGGCCGAGCGAGCGATCTACTACGAGACGGCGTCGCAATCGCTTGTTGCGGTCTAATTTGAACGTCTTCAGGCGCGGGAGGGGGTTAATCGCTCATCTGTCATGGGGTTACGAAATTTCGAGTTGTCATGATACTTGTGGACCCACGGACGTGGCGTTGAACGGAATTCCGAGCACAGAGGCGTCCGCATTGATTAGTGTTTACAACGCTCATAGATAATGTATATTAACCGAGTCATATTAACACGGAGATACGTGTTTCAGTGTCAGAAAGCCGCTACCGTATTTTAACAGATCGTATGGATATGCCAGACGTATGAACTCAATCGCTCGCGCTGGGACAGACTCGTCCTTAACCGGCGCCGCCATTCGTACCACAGCGGCTTTCGTACTGTTCTTCGTATCCCTCATCGTTGTCGGCCTCCCTCTTTCGCGCATTCAGACTCCAAGCATATTATCAATCCTTCCAGACCAGATTCCAACGCTCTGTGGCTTCGTAGCGATCGTGTTTGTCTCCGGCCGCGTATTTGACGTTAGTCTGGCCGCGTACGGACTCAACACTGACCGGCGATGGATGAGTGACCTAGTCGGCGGAATGCTAATTGGCGTGTTGTTTCAGGCGGTCACAACGGTCGCCATACTCACCACAGGGGCTGGTACAATTGTTGAACAGTGGTCAATGGGAGTTTTCGATAGTGTTGTGGCTGTCGTCATTGTAGTTGGAGCCACCGTAATTGCGTTCTTGATTGTCGCGTTAGGAGAAGATCTCCTGTTTCGGGGAGTACTGATTCGCGAGTCCGTGACTGGATTCACCGATCGTAACGTTTCACGACCAGTAGCCACAGGGCTTGCAGTGATTGTCGCCGCGCTGTTGTTCGGGATGGTTCATCTGAACGCTGGGGCTGCGGGGTTATCGACTGAATTTGCCGTGTTACAGGCAGTTGTTGGTGGACTGTACTTCGGCATCGCGTATGTGCTCACTGACAGCCTCGCACTTCCAGTCGGTATCCATCTCTCGACGAACCTGTGGACAACGGTCGTGTTTGGACAGCCCGACAGCGGATTCCCGGCGGCATTTCGACTAACCCGACAGATTAGTCTCGGCACTGATGTCATCCTTCTGTTGTTCTTTCCAGCCGGAGTGCTCGTCGCAGCGGTTTTTATCTGGGTAAAGTTAACGCGCGGTGAACATCCCGACTTCTCACTCGGAACTACGACGTGAGAACACTTCTCACTGTATGAGCTTCTAACCCCAGTTCGACAATGTCACCGGTATCCTCGGACAAAACGGGATTGAGAAGTTGAGCGCGACATCGAATTGAACTGTGTATTCGACCGATTCCGCAGTTCCGAAATCCAGAACTACCTCGGATCGTTGGTCACGTCGTCATGTGCTGCCTCCAAAGAGAGTGGGTTCGAAAAGGTACAGAGTATCTCCCACTCACAGTCGGCCATCGGTTCGTCGCTCGGATACGGATCAGTTGAGGTGATCACAGCTGGCGGGTCTGGCGTTGAGTTACAGTTCCGCAGTATTTCGGATCCGCCGTCAGTTCAAGCTTTGATTTCCAGAGAGATAGATACGTGGCACCGAGGCAGCGCTGACGGCGCCACCAACACCGACGACGTGCTTGACGTGCTCACCACTCGCGTAATCTGGTCGAGCGGTGTACTCGGTCGATTGGTCCGCCTTGTTGGGCTGTCGCAGGTACAGAACACATCTTATACCCAGTCTGTGACCGGGTCTGCGTTTGTGTACGGCACGGTTCTGGTTGAAGTCGCCGGCGGGCCGGATCTCGAACTCCGGCGAATCGACGACCCACAGACGATGCGACAGGAACTCACAGACTGGACCGGAACTGATGACGACGAGTTGCCCGGGACAGTCGAACAGTGGCAAGCAGTGCTCTCCGTTGTTCGCGATATCAAAGCGGTGACTGAGTAGCTTCACCTGCTGGAGTAGAAATCCATCTCATCCTACCCGCGAACATGTAGGAATTCGGCTCGCAACGGATTTGAAACTAGAATTAATTTCGGAAGCCAGAGACGATTGTGCCAAGAACGAAAATTGCGCCGAACCCGATAATATACAACGGTTTGTTGCTACTCTGGTGTTTAAGAAACGCCTTTTCTGGGGAATCTGTCGGAACGTATGTCATTACTGTAGCTCCTGGTTCAAATCCCTCTAATTTTGCTTTGGCATCTTCTTTGGTCTCGAACTCGTGCGCAATTCCACCGGGATACATGTGCGAAGACGTGTAAGTTTCATTTTTGTAGGTGTAGTTGAAGGTTGCTTGTGGGCTGTAGTCGTCAGTCCCACGTCGCTGATCGAGTTGTTCGATTGAAGTAGAGACAATTGTCGCATCGACCGTTTCTGTAGAGTCTAATGCTGCCGATTGGGCTGTATAACTGTATCCACCATATCCCATAACACCGAGTCCAACGATCAACGCAAGCGCGATTTGTAGAGTCCCGGATGGACCATCAAAGTCGATCTCCATAGCGTAAATACGGTGCTAATTGACAATAAAAAAAGAGCCTTGTTTCTCTTTCTGAAACTCTTTGCCTCGCACCTTAACCCAAGACTGTTCAATTAAATATCGACATGATACCCACGCCAAATGCGTGGAGCAGTACTACGACCGGTAATACCAACGCGGAAAATAATACAGCAAAAGCAACGACTGGCGATACTCTCTCAGTTACAAGTATAAATAGAGGCGATGTTATGAGGCTGATTAGGAATATCCCGGACACGAAGGTTTCTACAAGGCGAGTACCTCGGTATACCAGTGATGGTTTATGTGTGTCTCTCGCAGAAGCCACCCCGCTGTAACGAAACTCGACATAGCTGTGAATCAGCAGTACTGTTGCTAGTAGGAGTAGCAATCCAATAACAACAGCAACGATCACTACGCCGACAGTGAGTATCGATGTTTCACCCCCAATAGCGGTGAGCGCATAAAGGTAACAAATGGAAGAGCCACGGCTCCAGCAGCTAATGCGATAATGGCCATTGCCGCCTCAACGTAGAGTCCATTTGAAGACAGCCACGTGTAGATCCGAGTCCTGAGTGACTCCTCCTCTGTGATGGTGTCGGCATGAAGCGCGCCAGCAGGGGACTTTTGCCCGGAGCTATCGTCCATCATACACGGGTAATGTTACACTCTTAATAAGTCTCTTTTCGGCTGTTTCACAGACAGAAATGACGGCGGAGAGACCAGAGTCAGTCTCAACGGAACCGTCGACGAGAATATACAGAATAAAAGACAGTATCACCGTATCCATGCGTAAAGAGCTGCGCTCCCGAAGTGTAGCCCGACCGCTAGCAAGAACGCCGCGATACTCGCAACCCGATTTCCGACGTATCTCAGTCCGATTTCGTAGACAGAGAGGAACACAGTAATTGTGGCCACGCTAAATATGAGCGTCCATATGACCGCGTATCTCGGCTGGTATTCTACGGGCCAGTAGTCGTTATATGTGAACGCCATGTCCATTAGGCTCAGTGCTAGAAGGAATTCTGCGCTGAAGTCTGCTGATACAGAGAGTGGGCCAATATCGACCGCTACCAGTACGAATGCGATCACTGCGAGACCAATCGATGTGATTGTTACTGACTGATTGTCTGTCAAGTCTGAATATAATTGATCGCGGAGAGACGTTGATTCGACCATCATGTTATCTAGAGTAACATTCTGTGAAAAAGTGGATGGAACTGTTTTCCGGACAGAGAGCCCGTACCGTATCAACGACGAGAGTTTCTCAAGACTCACAGTGAGCAACCGATCCAAACGACACTGAGCAAAACAAACAAAAGCCATTGCTGGCTACGACTGAAATATGCTATCTTGCCTCCTCACCTCCGGGTTTCACACTCAGAGACAGGAGGGGTGGGTTTAGGAATTCCTACGACAGAGGCTGGTACGCCCTTCAGCAATGAGTTCGAAGTTCACCCCTGTGACGAGACGTCAAGCCCTCGCAATCGGTGGCAGTGCTGCTCTTGCGTTGACGGCCGGTTGTACGACAGTACTAAACGCAATTGGCGATCGAGTGCTGGAGCAGGTAAATATCCTCAACCAGCTCAGTCAGGAAGTCAGCGGGTCTATCAAGATAATTGACCCCACTGGAGAGACGGTTCTTGACGCTGAATTTGATGTGCCCTCGACAGAATCCGACGGTAACAGTAATATTGTTACGTACGGAAATACTTGGACCAGTACTGGGAGCTATCAGGTAGAGATGGAACTCACTGACACCCAAGTCGGTGGTGTCTCACAGATCAGCCAGCAGGTACAAATTGGCAATACTGCTAAAGAAATGGTCGCGATCTCTATCGGTTCTGGCGATGAGAGTGAACCGATTGCTGTCCGAGTCGGCGAATCCTTCTCCGATTTCGGACAGCAAAACCAAACCAGTAGCTGAAATATTCTTTAGCCTCATAGGCCCGTTTCAGCGACTGAAACACGATTATACGTACTAAAACCCAGAATCCATATCGAGTAGATATGGCTGGTCAAAATGGTTCACTCGCTTTGACTGGTGATTCAAGCTTCCTTGCGCCCGAGGATGCTGCTCACGCTGACAACGGTGTCTTGATCGGCAACGTTGTAGACTTCCTAGTACGCGGTCAAACGCCTGATGTATCGTTCGGCCCGTCGGCTGCCCCCGGTGGCGAGGTTCCCCCAGGTGGAGTAGTGTCCTCCGGTGAAACGATGCCCTCTCCTGAGCCCAATGGTCCACCTGAAAATGCTCTCCAAGCTGAATAGCAGGAAGGCATCGATGGTCCCCTAATTGTATCACAGAGCGCATTTTTATCACGGCCTGAACCACCTCTACTATGCGCGGCGTACCCTCCAGAGTATCAGACCAGTCAACCGCGGATCTCGTCGTTATCTCAGCAAATCTGGTCCCATTGATCGGTGTGTTCAGCAGCGACTGGAACGTCTGGACGCTTCTGGTTCTTTACTGGATTGAAGCGTTTAGTACGGTGCTACTTGGCACACTGAAGTCGTTGTTTGCAAAACAAGGATCGCCTGATGTTGTCGGCCAGCGAGAACCACTGCATGAACTTCGACACAAGCGAGGTGGCTGGCAGCCTCTCTCAAATCTCCCTCCGGTGTATCCGAGAAATATTCCCTTTGCGCTCTCGATACTCGGCATTTGGGGATCCACCATTGTGCCAGTTACACTGCTTGTCTGGGCTACCATTGACACATCAGTGGTGCTGTCGGTGGAGGTGGCCATTAGCACTGGTGCGCTACTACTGGCACAACTGATCGACTTTCGCGTCGACTATCTAAGTACCAAAACGTACGAGGATGTATCTGCTCGAGAAATTCTACAGCGACCAACACAGCTCACGCTGGCGATGATGTTCCTTGGTGTGATTGGATTGACGGCGACTCAGTCGGCAGGCGTGGCTGTACTAGGAGGCTTTGTGATCGTAAAAACAGTTCTCTCAGTGTCATGGGAATCCACTGGGCCGATTGCAAGCACTTTACAATCGCTTTTCGATCGGTTGAGCCACGATCGTGAACTCAGCCGTCCGCAGCCAGAGCCGGATCTCCCTGACGAAACTGTTCAGGCACGGGTAGGAGTCAGCACACGATCTGTATTACTGGGAAGCACAGCCACAATACTGTTAGCTGTTGTCAACCGTGGTGTTGCGCTACTCTTGCTGGGAGTCATCGCCGCGATCTATACAGGACATCTCATGTTGGGTAGTGTTGGCCTTGCCATACTGTTGGGCCTTTTTGCCATCCGAGTTGGGAGTTATTATCTCAGATACGGCACCATCGAATACCAGCGACGCGGAGATGTCCTCGTCGCGTATGATACTTTGCTTGATGCGCCGCAGTGGACTGTGCCTGTTCATTCGCGGGCACGATTTGAGATTAAGAACGCAATTCCAGACCGACTGTTCGATACGGGGACACTACGCGTCTCAAACGTCGAAGCGACGCCAACGAACACGGCCCAGTTTGGCCCTGTCGCAGACCTCGACCAAGCGATTGAAACGCTCGGGCTGCCCGTCAAACCCGAGGACCGTCCCGAACGGGATCCTGCTGTGGTAGCCGCTGCGTTGATACTAGGGTTGGTTTTCGCTGGAGTTCCACTCATTCTGCTCAGCTCCTCACAGGTGAGTAAAGCGGAATCAGCCGCCGCGTTAGTGCTTCTTGGGCCGTTCTTTATAATTTTATTTGGTGTCCTCTTGTATGCGATGCTCGCTCGAATCTAACGAGTAAGCCGTGTCTGGGTTGTTCTCTCTGCGCTCACCAGCCGTTCATTACGGAAATCGAGGACAAAGCCCTGTGCTTTAGCGCAGGGAGGATGTCAATGGTAATCGGCTATCCAGTCAATAAGCGCTCTTCAGCGATCGGATGTTCTAGGGAGAATATGTTTAAAAATAGTATTCCAATAAAGCCACTGGAGTCTGAATAGTTAGACATGCTTTCTTGTGTGTCTCTGTATACTAAGCACATCCCACCAAGGGCATGTCCGCAGATGATACGCACATGGCAGTGCGACAGAAGTCGCGTCATGACCATACGGAGGAACCGGCCGCAAACGTACCGACGGAGAAGTTGCTCGATCTCTTCGGTGATGAGTACACCCGACGAGTGTTTGAGGCGGTTTCTGAGCAACCCCGTGGCGGCCGCGCAGTCGCAGAGGTCGCCGATGTCTCTCGGCCAACCGCGTACCGACGCCTCAACGAACTCCAAGACGCCGGGCTAGTCACGACCGAGTGTTACGTCGCGCCAGATGGCCACCATCGAGAACAGTTTAGTGCATCCGCGGAACACATCTCTGTCTCGCTTGATGACGGTGAAGTTGAAGCTACAGTCAGTTTGAGTTGCTAGCACCACAGCGGCGGGGTAGTTTACTTGGGAAGCGTTTCTCCGTCTGAAATTTTGTGTTGTCATTCAAGAAATGTGGGTACGTCTATACAACTATGCCCGCTAACCGATCCGCCGACGAAAGTACTAGCGATGCGCTAACTACCAAGCCTGGTCTCCAGATCACAGATGCGTCTCTTGTCCTCAAGAACTACGACAGCGCGACAGCACACAATCATTGTGTGCTTCGACCGTGACAGCGTTTCTGAGTCAGAAACACACCAGTATCAATATATTAGTATAATCTAATAACCTGATATGGCCCAGTCAGCGAATCCTTTCCAAAGCCCGGTCGTCCGATGGGGGATGCCCCTCGCGACGACTGTTGCCATTCTAGCCATCGCGTTCTTTGTCATCGAAGACCAGATAGTCAGGTTGGCAATGGTTGGTGTAGCCGCTGCTGATCTTGTTGTAACGCCTCAAATATTGAAGCGCGCTGCTCGGAGTTCGTAGCTAAGACTGAGTAGAATGTACTGATGCCACGAGTGAGCAAAGCGAGTGTTCCGGGGTTTGACATTGAGACGATCCAATTGGCTGTATGTATCGAGTGTTTTCGAGTCCAAATCAAAAAATAATGCTCAACAGTAGCACGAGTCAGAATAGAATCATGAATAGTAACGGACTGTGGCTCACGCAATTATCAGCAAGACGTACCCAGGTGATTAATCCGAGTTACAGGAAGACGGGGAAGATCACATAACCAATGAGTAGTGAGTGTCCTACTGGCATTCTGCTAGACGAACTCCCCGACCCAACTCTTGCGTACACGATTGAGGGTGATGATGCTCGCATTACAGAGACGAATGAAATTTTTGACCGGCAGTTTGAAAATTCGTCATCTGCCACATCCGTTTCGACGATATTTGATCGATTTAACGAGTCTGACACAACTGGTGACAAAGACCCGTTAGAGCATCTCCTCCGAGGCGAGCAGGCTGGAATTCGTCTCAGTGGATATCATCACCGTGGCCCGTTCTTTGTCCGAATAATTCCATCCGATAACGATACTGGGTATCTCGTTTTTTCAGATCTCCGTGAGTGCCCGGACAGAAAGGAAGCACCTGGCATTGATCAAGTTAGCAGCGTCATCAGCCATGATCTTCGGAACCCACTCGATGTTGCGAAAGCACATCTTCGAGCAGCCACAGAAACTGGTGATCCTGAGCATTTCCGCTCCGTTGCGAACGCGCACGACCGGATGGAACAAATTATTCGCGACTTACTCACACTAACGCGGGACAATATTGTTATTCAACCCTCAGAGGAGGTTGCCGTTGAGGCTGCCGCGACGGACGCGTGGAAGTCAATCGATGCCGAGCGTGCCGAATTAACAGTTTCAGAAGCGCTTCCAACAGTCACCGCAGACCCTGATCGTCTCCGGCGGTTATTTGAAAACCTATTCCGAAATAGCGTTGAGCATACGATACCCGAGAAGCACCCAGAACGTGAACAGGACACGGAGCCGGCTACTGAACAATCTCTCGACACGCAAGAAAACCGGGGAGCAGATAGAGTGATGATGACTGTTCAGCCCCTTGAGGACGGGTTTTATATTGCCGACAATGGGCCAGGCATCCCGCCCACAGAACGCAACATCGTTTTTAATCCTGGGTACTCCACACAGAGCGGTGGTACAGGCCTTGGCCTCGCGATCGTTGAACAAATCGTAGAGGCACACGAGTGGAACATAACGTTGACAGCAGGAGAAGGCGATGGTGCCAAATTTGAGATTAGTACCTGAGTGCTCTATTGGATCCGCAGAAGGCGTCGGGATCTGTGTATTCTGTCCTCGGTTTCTGAGCGCTACCAAGAGAACTCAGAGACGGACTCTTTCTAGGGAGCGAGAGAATCGAACTCACGGGATGGATCGATTCGAGCTATCGATGGCAAAGACTGAGAGAATCACTTTTTATAGAGAGCAAGGAGAATACCCGCGCCTTTAGTCGCGGGATGAATCCGACATTCTGACTGACAATCCACTGACGCCACTCCCGCTGGATATTCAACGCCGGTCGTTGGTATTAATGCGAATCTTCTCATAACTAGTTATCGACCGCAGAGCAATGCTGGAGACAACCCGCACCTACGTCGCACGCATCACGAACCACCAACAGGTTCGTGACGACCTCGACCAGTGCGGGTTCGCGGCATCAAAACTGTGGAACGTCGGACGCTACTACATCCAAGACCAGTGGGACAAAACGGGTGAGATACCTGACGAAAGCGAATTGAAATCGGAACTGAAAGACCACGAACGCTATAGTGATCTACATTCTCAGTCAAGTCAGCGAGTTCTCGAAGAACTTGCTGAGGCGTTCACCGGCTGGTACAATTCCGACGACGGCAACAACCCACCGGGCTACAGGAAACAGGGCACCGATCATCCACGCTCCACCGTGACGTGGAAACAGAAAGGTATCAAACACGACGACAAACACAGTCAACTACGCCTCTCGAAAGGTTGGAACCTGAAAGACGGACGGTCAGACTTCATCCTCGCAGGGTACGAAACCCGTCCCGACGTAGAGGTTGAGAACATTCAGCAGGTGCGTGCCGTCTGGAACGGTGATGAATGGGAACTACACATCGTCTGTAAGAAAGAGATACCCGTCGAAGAATCACCCGGCGACAAGACGGCAGGCATCGATCTTGGTATCAGCAACTACCTCGCCATTGACTACGAGGACGGCCCTTCTGAGTTGTATCCGGGGAACGTGCTGAAAGAAGACAAGCACTATTTCACCCGCGAGGAGTACCAGACCGAGGGCGAGAACGGACCGTCGAAACGTTCGCGGAACGCTCGTCGCAAACTCTCCCGGCGCAAAGATCACTTTCTTCACACCCTCAGCAAACACATCGTTGAGCGATGTGTCGAAGAGGGAGTGGGGAAGATCGCAGTTGGCGACCTCAGCGATATCCGCGAAGACGAAGACGGCGGCTCGCGGAACTGGGGTACGTCGGGGAACAAGAAACTCCACGGCTGGGAGTTCGACCGATTCACGAACCTACTCGAATACAAGGCCAAAGAACACGGCATCCTTGTTGATCGGGTGGACGAGAAGAACACCTCGAAGACGTGTTCGTGCTGCGGGCAGATTCGTGATTCAAATCGTGTGGAGCGTGGTTTGTACGTCTGTGCGTCGTGCGGTGTGACGATGAATGCGGACGTGAATGGTGCGGTGAATATTCGGAGAAAGATAACTCAGAGTCCCCCGACTGGGGATATGAGTAACGGCTGGTTGGCACAGCCCGGAGTCTTCCTGTTCGGCCGCGAGAGCGGACGGTTCACACCGAGAGGACAGGGAGTCTGTAAATCTTAATCTCCCAACGCTCGGGATTCCTCCGCGTTTACGCGGAGGAGGATGTCAACCGCTTGCCGTCATCGGATCCAACAGCGCATCGAGAACCTAATCACCACGACGATTACTGCTTGGACAAGTGGAATTCCGTAGTGAAATACTGGGGGTTCAGGTATGGAGGACATCGCTTTTTGAAATAAATTCCCGGGCATAGTAGTTGGTCCGTGCTACAGATAGCACGCCGTATGCTAACCAAACAAGGTTTCGACAGAATAATCTCGTCAAGCGTGTGAACTAATCGTACCATGCTTGCCGCGGTCGGCGGTGTAAATGTTACTTTGGGAATAGTGCTGCTACTCATCGCAGCTCACACCAGCCGACAGTATTCAGGGGTGGGCACGCGGAGTTTTGTTGCTTGTATAGTTGGGCTAGGTGTGTGGACAGCCGCTGGTGGCGTCAACGATATTATTAGTGTCTATGAATTGGGGTCGCCCAACGGAGGCGGTATGTCGTCCGGGGTGGTGTCAACTTCGTCGATTGCCGCGTTTGGGCTCCAGGGGTCCAGAATCGTCGACTGGGTACTTCAAACGGTGGTTCCAGTGCTGTATGCCCTGTTTATTCTCGCGTATACGACTCGAACGGACCGCCGCGAGCGGCTATTGTTGTTTGTGCTTGTTCCATTCGGACTACTGTACACTGGTGGAACCATGTCCGCTACACTGGTCTCACTGGTACTCAATAACCTCCCGGCTGGGCTTAGCGAGACACTACTTCCCCTCCTACAGTTCGCTATCTCAATTTCCCTGTTTGTAACTGGATCTATCGTGCTGCTCAGTCTTGGACAGTTGTGGCGAACGCTACACCGATATCAGCACGTCTCAACGCGATTGACACTGGCTCTGGCAGTGATAGTGCCACCAGTATGGTTCGCAGAGAGGTTCTTCATCAACTTAGCTGAGACTCCGCTAGCGATAGCAGCCATTCCGGTCCCGTTTGTGATTCTGTCGACGGGTACAGCGTGGCTAGCAGTCACCCGGTTCGGGCTGTTTGAGGAGCTACCGGCGGCCTTGGCCGTTGCTCGACAAGACATCGTCGCCGGGATGCCAGATGCGGCCATCACGGTCACGGATGGACATTCAATCCTTGACTGGAATGCTGCTGCAACAGATCTGTTTGAGCGTGAGTTTAGCACAGTAGTTGGTGAGCACCTCGCCACTGTACTACCGGATACATTCGACATCAAGGAGTTACTCGCAGAAGAACAGACAACCTGTCGGTTGCCGGACAGCGATCGCGTGTTAGAAGCCTCGTCAAGCCGGATTACCGACAGTGACGACCGCACACTAGGCCACACGATTATTTTCCGCGATATAACAGATAGCCGGCAGAATGCACGTCGCGCGGAGGTTCTCAGTCGCGTGCTTCGGCACAACATACGAAACAGGGCTGACGTGGCAACAGCGTACCTTCGACAGTTGAGCGACGATCCCGGTCCCGACACGGCGGACAAGATAGCGACGACAGTCGAGGAGGAACTGTCGGCGTTGCGTGATCTTGGAGGTACTGCCCGCGAGATAGAGTCAGTACTACAGGCCGACAAGCGTACAGGTAATCGGTCCGTCGAGGAACTCATCTGTCACGCCATTGAGGAAGTCCAGCACGCACAGGTCGTCGACGGTGGCCACGAGTGTGCTGGTGATGTCTCGTCCGTCCCCGTCGTGATAGACACACCACCGGTGGAGACACGCGCCAACGGGGAGATTCTGATACCAGTCATTCGTGAGCTGGTGTCGAACGCAGTCGAACACGGGGGGTCCGCTCCGGAGCCGTGTGTAAGCGTACGATTGAATAGGTCCAGCGACACCAAGGGAGTGGATCGTTGGTCGATTGATGTCGCTGACAGCGGCGCTGGGATCAGCGACCACGAGGTAGAGGTGTTCGAAGACGCCGAAGAACAACCACTACAACACGGCAAAGGCCTTGGGCTCTGGCTCGTCTGGTGGGGCGTTGACCGGCTCGGCGGGGAGGTCTCGTTCGATACCGACAGCGGGACGACGGTTACGATCAAACTGCCGGGATCGCTGCTCAGCTACGGCTGAGTAGGCGAGGAATCCGCCACTCTGCTCGCCGACATATCCCGACTCGAATCTAAAACCAGGTTCGGCCCCGATGATGAACTCCGCTGTCCACAACCGGAACCTGACTTAGAGTGTTGCTTGGGGGAACAAGGGACACGAGGATCAGCAGATCCGGGCAATGGCCCGCGAAAATGAGATTTCAGTAGGCCTCTCGCTCGATGCGGGTGAATGTGTCTAACAACTCTTCAGCTTCAGGGAGTAATCGAGAGATCCGATCTTGTAAGCTGGCAGTTTGGTCGTTGAGCGCCCCGAATTCTTCGTGATTCTTGAGTCGCTCTTCCGGTAACTCTGCGGCGATGACTGCTCGCTTCGACTCAAGCCCAAAGTACTCACCAATAAGTTCATATCCGAGAACCTGACACTGCTGGTCAACTGTAGATCGGATGTCTTCCCGGTTAACTGGTTTACATAGATAATCGTCGAATGGAAGATCTAGAAGTTCTAATTCTGGGCCGATAGCAGTAACCATGATGACCTTGGTGTGAATATCGTACTCGCGTAGTTCCCGAAGCATATCATCGCCTGATTGGTCCGGCATGTGCCGGTCTAGTAGAATCACGTCCGGAGGTTCAGACTCATCAACCTCAGATCACGCCTCGGGGCCGCTATAGGTGACTGTAACATCAGCTACGCTATCAAGCCGGAGGGCGTACGCGTCAGCAACTTCTTTTTCATCATCAACGAGTAGCACTCGTGGCCGGTCTACGTACATATCGGCCGTCACAGCGCGATATTACTGACTACAACGTTTAATGACCGCGGCTTTTGGAATCGGATGAATAAATGTGCTTGTAGAAGCGATGGTTCTTCGACGATTCATTTTATCCATAATGTACTTCGGTTCGTATTAGCTGTCAAATTATTTGTCTGTACTGTCCGGTCGTCACTTGGAAAACTATGCTCGGATGACTGAGTCATTCGCACCCTTAGTCCAGCAGATGTCTAGGGTTATTTTTTGAACTGAAAAGATACAAAGTAAAGAAATGGAGGCCACTTGTGTACGAGAATTTCACTCAATTGCTCACGAATGGAGGACGCCTCAGGCGATCCCTCTCGGCTAGCCACCCACCGACCTTCGCTCCGAGGAACCCGACGAGCGCACTGAAACCAAGGAGAAACATCAAAATTGTCCCGATAACGATAACGAGAGCGACGCTACGGAACCATAGCGGACCGGACAATGCCGTGGCTGCTTCAAATACACCAGCAAGAATCCACAACGTAGGTGCCCCTCCAACAATCCCGGCACGGAGACCAGCACTCGCACCATCAGCATCAGTTATGCGTGTCTTGGCGAGAAAACCTGCGAGAAGCCCGCCAACGAACACCATATTGAAGGATAACTCATTACCCATTCCGGACAGCCAGTAGAGGCTGATAGTGACTGGGAGTGAGACGAGTCCACCGATGAGGGCACATTTCCACGTTTGAGAAACGTATCGTTGGATAAGACCAACTTGGAGCATGCTCAAATGTTCTCCCCCGATATTAAGAAAGTTAGATCACTGTCTCATAATTAGAAACACCGCGGCTGGCATGTTTTTCTGTTGAATAGATGCTCTGTATCTCGCACAAGACTACTGACAGACTGTGGAGATCTGACGTCCGACACCGTTACATGAGTCACCTGAACTGACCACAGCCAGTTAGAATATATTATTCCCCGAGGATTTCAGTAGGGTAATTGAATTTTTATCTATAAAAATGAAACTTCTAAAATTAAGTGAAATATATGCGATGTTACCTGTTGCTCACAGATGATGGGGCGCTATTGCGAAACCAAACGACAACAGTAGTCCCTGTTGTGCCGGCGGACTGGAACTCAAGTTCCGCACCGAGTTGACTTACTGCCCAGTTGACGAACCAGAGTCCCACGCCGAGTCCGTGTTTAATCTGTGTTTCGGTCGGTTCAGTCAACAAGTCTCGCTCACGGTCAGGGATTCCGGGGCCGTTGTCTGCGACACGGAGCTGTGGACCATTCTCGGTCGTGTGCTGTAGTTCGATATTAACCCGAACGGGGTCATCCGAGTGAATGATTGCGTTCTCTACGAGTTCGGTCATCAGTCGGCGTACAACCGTTCGGTAGGTGGTCAGTTGGAGCCGCTCCGGTGCGGTGACCGAAATGCTGCTATCCGGGTAGTCCTCACCGACTGTTGTAGCTACCTCATGAGCGACGGCAGCGATATCGACCGTCGACGGAGCGCCAACACTGTCAGTCATCACCGCCTCAGTTTCTCGCGCTTTTCGACTGACTGAGGCGAGGTCCGCGGCGCTATTTTGAATCGCCGTGCGGTGTGTGCCGTCTTCTATGTGGTCAGCATGCGCTAAAATCACATCGAGTTTGTTCCGGGTGTTGTGTCTCAGGACTCGGTTGAGTACAGAGAGTCGTTGTTCACGCGTCCGCTGATCGGTCACGTCTCGAAAGACGACTGTCCTCGCAACCGGCTCGCTATCGCTGTCACTGGTGTCTCGTTTGACGTCGGAAACTGTAAACTGAAATTGACGTCGACCTTTTGTTGTCTGAAGCGAGACGAGTTCTGTACTCCCTGCTGAAATATCAACGTTGGTGATACCGTCGACAGCCGTGCCAAGTGGTGTCCCAATCATATTCTGCGTCGTCCAACCAAACACCTCTTCAGCTCTCACATTGGCATCAAGAATGTTCGTCTCCCAATCTACAACAATAACTGCTTCTTGAAGCGATTCGACGACACGTGACCGTGCGACATAGTCCGCCTTCGGGAAACCTGTCAATACTGGATAACGTTGAATCCCCACCACAAGGAGGCCCCCCGAGATCAATAGCCCGCCCGTGACGCCGTCAATAATTGAGCTTCCGTCGAGCCAGCCACCAATGAGATATGGAGCTGAAATTGCTCCTAGTTGGACACCGACTTGTGCTCTCGATACCCGGCCATGATTCCACCCATACCTGAGGAAAACAACTGCCGCATACATATACACAGCAAACAGCAGAAACAGCTCTGTCCCAACGAGTGACGCAATCGATCGCTGAATTTCTTCCCTCGTTGGGTCGCCTTCGAACGTGACTGCTGCCCCAACCAACGGGAGCGCGAGGAGAACAAATAGCGCTCCTCGCGGCCGAGTAAACCCTGTCTCCCGGCCAGTATATCCGAGTACGTAGACCAACCAGATTGCGGGGAGAAACACAGCTGGGATAATCTGTGCCAGCGCAGCGAGATTCGATCCAATCTCCCAGGCGTTTGGGAATTCCGAGACCAATGAGAGGAGAGCCCACAGTAGGAGACTGCCGCTCATAATCGCGAAGGAGACCGCATTCGGCGGAGACCGGTCTTTTCCAACCTGCCACGTTACCCACGCCAGTAGACCTACGACAACAGCATCGACAGCAACTGATGTTACTAATAATAGTAGCATTGGTGGAGGGGTGTTTCTCTCAAATGGTTACTTGTGACCGGATCGAATCTCAGGCCGATTGCGGTCATCGTCGTAGCCAGTCACTTCGGCTGTTTGACTGATTCATAAATAATACCACTGTGCCTGTTACGTCACCGGAAACACGACGCGCTCTGAGACGTTTATTTGTTCTTGCGGAGAATCGAGGAGAGTGCCTCAAATTTTACTGCGAGGAGAATGTCACTGTTGGATTTCTCTACTACGACCGACGACAGCGGCGATTACGAGAATCACCGTTGCGGTAGCCACCCACACTGGTGTCCCTTGCGTGACTGTTTCCGGGTGTGTGGCCATAAAATCGAGAGAGTAGACCGCGTTCATTGGCCCGAGATACCACAATGAAAGGAACAGTACCTCAAACACTCGTGATGTACCGAACCAAATCCCGCTTGCGAGTGCTAACGCCGGAACAAAACAGGCGCCAATAACGACTGCGGCAACTGTCGTGAACTTCCCTGCCAAGATCAGTGCCATGAGGACACCAGCGCCGGACACAATCGCGACAGATACGCCACCGAGGTAGGCGGCCGCGAGCTGTCGAAGTGGATATGGAGTGGTGAATACCAGTTCACTGGTCCGGAAACGTCGTTCCCGAACACCAAGTCCAGCCCACACTGAGAGGCTAAAAAGCCACGCAACTGGAAGGACTAGGCCACGAGCAGTGTCAGCCGGCGCAAACAGTCCGGCGCCGATACATCCCACAATCCCGAGATACCACCACCACTGCTGTCCGCGAAGCGCCATGCGTATCTCTGCGGTTAACATCCGGCGGTCTGGGAGCCGGCTCGAGTGTTGTGTGACAGACTGGAGAGTCATCTCAGCGATGTTTCTCGACTCGACGTCGGCTGGAGTCGGTCGCTCTGGTGGTGAATCTTTCTCACTTTGAGACTCATCACCATCGACGAGTCTCCCTATTATCCGTTGGATAATGCTGCGAGACGGTTCGAACCTATCGAATGTCATAACGGCAACGATGAGTCCGAGACAAGTCACAGCTAATGTTGGTCCACGGCTGAGAAGTTCCGGTGCTCCCCAGTCGATCCCGTTCCATGTGAACGTCATTACGCTACCAGGATCTCCCGTAAACGCAAACGACCGATTCTCAAACACTGAGGGGTTAACACCGGCTGCTTCAACCATACTATTCCGGACGATTGCCAGTCCGGTTGGACCGTACGTAACGCCCGACCCCAATGACGTAATAGTGAATACAGCTACTGCAGCGAAAAAATAGAGCACAGAGCCAACTGTCCCTTGAAGTGGCTGAACCGTCTCTGTCAGTACTGCAACTGCGGCGACAAGGGCCATTGCTGGCAGTGTGAGAAACACAAACGGCGAAGCAAGCGCCCAGAAATCGAAGCTACCGGTTCCGTGAATCGCGTAGGCAGCGACCGTTGCCAGTATGAGGAGTACAGTCACAAGCGTGAGCAAGCAGAGATATCCGAGCCACCGACCGACGAGATATCTCCCGGAACTGATAGGGGATGTGGCCACAAGTTCTCCAACTCCTGTTTCGCGTTCTCGAGTCACGGCTCCACGAACCAAAGTAAAGCCGAACACAAACAGCAAGAAGGTGCCCATCGTGGCGATCATCCCACCGAACCAGGCCGCATTTTGAACGCCGGTATATTCTCCGGCAACGACTAACTGCGTCGTATCTGCTGTGAGCGATTGCGCAAACACCGCGATGAGGACCGGAATAACGAGGTACTTTGGCGAGCGTAGCCGTTGGCGTAGATCCGCGACTGCAACGTGAACAACTCCCCGGATGCCAGTCACGCGTTCTCACCCGATACGGTGGTGTCTGGTTCTTCGAGTAGATCAAGATATGCTTCCTCGAGGGTCGGCGAGACGGGTGTCGCGTCTTTGGGCGGGTCGCCTTCGGTCACAATACGTGCGTGGACCCCATCGCTTCGCCTCGTTGTTGTGCTTGTGATGTAGTTTGATTTGAGCGATTGGAGATCATCTTGTGAGACGACCACTTCCCACACGCAGTCAGTAACCTCAGCAAGCAATTGTTCCGGGGTTGTGTGAGCGCGCACCTGTCCGTCAGCGAGCACTGCTACGTCAGTCGCTGTTGCTTCAACGTCAGAGACGATATGCGTTGAGAGGATAACTATTCGATCGTCTCCAAGCGATGAGAGTACATTTCGAAACCGAACCCGCTCCGCTGGGTCGAGGCCGACAGTCGGTTCGTCGACGACAAGGAGATCAGGGTCGGTCAAGAGAGCTTGAGCGATGCCAACGCGTTGACGCATGCCTCCCGAGAAGCTTCCAAGTCGACGGTTTCGCGCCTCATGAAGATTAGTAAGTGTGAGTAAGTCGTCGATACGTTCACGAGCTTCTCCCCGTTTGAGACCGCGGATCGCTGCGAGATACGAGAGGAATTCCTGGGCGGTGAGATCTGGGTACACGCCGAAATCCTGCGGGAGGTAGCCGACACTCTCTCGAAGGGTATTCGGTGACGATACAACGTCTGTCTCGTTAAAATAGATCGTTCCTTCAGTTGGGGCGAGATGCGTGGTAACGAGTCGCATTAGCGTTGATTTACCAGCCCCGTTCGGACCAAGGAGTCCCAACACACCCGGTCCAATGTCTAATGACACGTCACGGACGCCCCAAAAATCGCCGTATTGCTTACCGACAGCGTTGAGACGGAGTCGCGGACTGTTGTTGTGAGTTTCGCTCGCCGATTCGTCAGATGTCTTCGTTGTTGAAGGTGATTCTGCGGGGGTCATCTGCTTGGTACTGCCATCTTTATCCATTCTGTGTCATTCAAATAAACATCACCTCAGCGTTGCTCCTGTTGAAACGCTCCATCTACGCTTATTGACTCTCAAAAAAGATCCGGGCAACATGCAGTTCACTGTCCGCGGAGTGGCAGTCACGGTTACACCAATCATTCTTCTTACACTCGCTCTTGGACTTGGTATCGCGGGGTACGGTGGGTACGATTACGTCCAACAAACAGATGCTGTGAATAATGCTGTTGCCGTCGAAACAGCTGTCGTTGAGACGGAGATCAGTAGATCAGAGGGGCGCCGATTTTACTATCGAATTCGGGTTGAACATACCTACGAGTATCAGGGCGACGAGTACACGAGTAACCAGGTATTTCCCGGCTCAGCGAAGCCGATGTATACCGTCCGGGATGACGCAGCACAGATTCTTGAGCCATACGAACCAAACACAACGACAACTGCCTACGTTGCCCCCAACAGTCCCAGCAGAGGATTCCTCAAACGGCAAAGAACACTTGCTCCGTTCAAATTCATCGGGTTTGGGAGCTTCATAGCAGTCTTAACCACGCTTCATGCGATTGGTGCGCGTAATCCTGGCCAAAATACGGGGATCGGTCAAACAAGTGAACGGGAAATGTCCCACCACGACACGGTGTTCGGGGGCCAACGAAACACGCTATATCGGGTTAGTAAGCGTCTCTTGTTGGTTACTCCGGTCAGCTTTCTGATTTCACTTGCCTCCGTAGTAGCTCTCTTGTTGAACTCGTCCACAGCAGCAGTACAGGCCAGACTGACTGATCCTATTGGCTTCGCGTTACTCACCGCCGCTCTATCCGTGCTCGGATTTATCGCTGGACTCATCCTCTACGGGAGTTGGTCGTTCACCGAGTACAGACGGCTGCGGGAACAGATACCGGACCAGCGCCCGCCAAGCCCGTTCCGGCACCCCTCACGACTCATTACAATCCTGTATACCCGTGATGGACTGGATGCCTATGGACGTCGAGTGAAATTAACCGGGTTTGTATTTACTGTAACAGTGCTCTTCGTCGGTATTATCGGCTTTGTCCTTGTTACGGCAGCGTGAGAGAAGAAACCGAGACTATCTCATCTTTCTAGGATGATAAATTATACATATATTGTTTTTGTAACAGAGAAAAACACACAATATATTTTCGCAGAAATGATGGAAACCACATAGATTGGGGCGTTTCAATCCTAGAAACGCGGCTCTCCAGACTATTAGGTCGTTTGCGTATGAACACCTATGCCATCACGGTCAGGAACTGTGACGGGAACCACTCGTAGCGAATCACTCCAGTTCAATGTTAGTGCTTTTTGGGCGATTGCATTTACCGCGCTACTATTCGTACACAATGAGGTCCATGAGATTTCACATACCGGAGTTGGCCGGTTAATCTGTGGAGCCTGGGGTCCGCGGAACTTCAACAGTTGGCAGCTTGCGTGTCGAGAAACGCCAGAAATCGTCTTAGCACCGATTGCCGGTCTCGTTTTTAGTTATGGGCTGATGTGGATTGGCTATTATGTTATAAAAGCGCTCGACAGTCCGTCAAAAAAGTCGGTCGGCCTATGTCTCATTTTTGCGGCAATGCCTTTCGGGCGGATATACACAGTCGCACAGTCTGGCGGCGATGAAATGGTCATTCTTCGGGGTGTTTTTCCAGAAATGAACTCGCTTCTCCGCCTCGCGATCGGACTGAGTATTGTGTTGGTGTTTATTATCCCGCCATTACACCAGGCCTTCGTGACGTTGCCACACCAGCGGCAGTTAATGGCTTTTGTGGGCTTTCTGCTGGTTCCGTACGTATTGTTCGAGATTATCGTTCTGAGAGTTGCCAACCCACTACTGGAACAGGGCGTTTTAGCGAGTACGGGCGTTCTCGGTTCACCGGTATTTGTGAATGTCTGGACCGGGTTCTGGGTACTCATGTTGATATTGTCTTGGCAGCATCTCCCGACTATCCTCATATCTCACGACGGAGCATAGGGGAGGTACTTCTAACTTGTCTTCAGGTCGGTCATAACCGCTTTCTGACTATCACCAAGCACAACAAATCGGGTTGATCCATACTGTTGCCAACCCCGAAACTATGCCTCACACCTTATCATATTCTCTCAGTCACCTGCTTGTGATGCGCTGGTCTAGACGTCGTGCCCTCCGACTCCTCGCTGGTTCGGGAGCACTCGCTGCCACTGCTGGGTGTTCTGGATCAAGAAGCCTTGATCAATACTCGCTTATCGCAGCCAAGCTAAACGTATCATCGTTGTCAGGCCTCAGTCAACGGGAGTTCCTCTGAGATGATCCAACGGATATCCGCGCAACCACACGGGTTGATTTCACCGAGAACACCAAATCACAGTACATTGCTGAATTGTTTGATACTGGCAGCGTCACTGTCCAACAGTGGCCGCTCGTCTGGCAGGTGTCATGAGGGGCCGACACTGCCCCAAGACCGACGTTCTTGAAACACGACGGCCGGTTTATCAGGTCTCAATTGCTGATGAACGGTCTCTCACCCGTGAACGCTGGAACTTTGCGGTTACACGTGTGGAAGAACCGCCACCGAGTGACGCAGTGGTTGCGGAGACTCCCATTGGCCTGTCACCCCAAGACACTCGCATTGT
The DNA here is from genome assembly GCF_041379815.1 of Halorubrum miltondacostae. NCBI lineage: Archaea > Methanobacteriati > Methanobacteriota > Halobacteria > Halobacteriales > Haloferacaceae > Halorubrum > Halorubrum miltondacostae. Next base: position 44,858 of record NZ_JBEDNY010000006.1, on the reverse strand, counting down.
TGGGGCGACACTATCGGCTGTCTATGCGGACGCGGATGATTTCCTTGGTGAACCTGAATTTACGGAGATCCAGACTGTTCAATATCATCAGGGCCTCAATCCAGAGGATAGTGACCTAATTCCGTCTCCCCCATTTGATTTTTTGAAAGACCAGAATAGCGAGGAGTATTATCGTCCAGTCACAGAACAACGCTCCGTCCGTGTGCCGGAGTGGACCTACACGGTTCAAGATCTCACAGGTGGCCCCGCATACTCCATCTCGTATGCGGAGTCTGAGATTGTGAACCGCCAGCTGGATAGTGGTCTCTCTGCCGCCTCACAGACCGTTGTTGATGATGCCATTAGTGACGAAGACCCACGCCGGTATGGTGAGAGCGCCCCACCGTCGAATGAGTTACTGGAAGTCCTCGAGCGGTTGGAGATCGCTGCTGATCTTGAACCGATCGAAGCGTACTCAGATCGGGTTGATTTCGATCACGTCGCTGCCACATACCAAGACTCCACTTACACGTTCAGTTTGGTGGTCAATCCACAATGTGAGGGGCTACGAGGGCCTGACTTCACAATCGTATTCCTGGATTCATCGCAATTGTATCTCACTGAGAAACTCCCCGTTAGCCGGTATGAACCTTGATACAAAATAGCGATGTATGTCACAACAAGTAAGACTGGTCCAGAATCCGCTCTTCCGATTAGGAATGCCCACGATAATATCGTTAATCGTGGCTGGAGTAAGTCTTCGTATTGTCGAGGACCAAACTCTACAAATCGTACTGCTCCTAGTAGCGGCGCTTGTTCTCGTTTTCACTCCACAGATACTGAGACGATCTGCCCGTGATGGCTAATCGTTGGGCCAGCGAACCTAGCCCGACGGTTACCTATCTGTTTCCTTCCCTTGGCCGAACAAAGACTGGCCGCCAGGTGGGAATTTTCTCTTAAGATCCGTCATAATCGCTGTGAGTCAAGAACAGAACAGCTCTCGTTAAGACTGACGACAAGCTCCTCATCGTCAACTCTGACAGTTACTTGTGCCGTTGGTAACTCGCCATCAGAGATGGACACTTGACTCACCGCCGCAAGGTCATACGGTCCAATCTGAGCGTCGCGCGGGCCAAGCCCGTGCTCGGCATACAGTGTTTCGACAGCATGATGGCCCAGAATTGTGTGCGCGAGGGGAATCGGGTAAGACACCCAGCAGGCGTCACATTCCGCTGTCGCGTACGGGAGTTCTTGATACAGATATGACGCGGGTACCGACTGACGAGGAAATGACAAGCTTGCCGCCCCCCAGCAGTGCGGGCACACCCCGTCGCGTAACAGGCGGACATCGCACGCGTGCTTCTGTAGCGAACTGTCGATGATTTCCTGTAAGGTTCGCGTTTCAGCAACCTGTGGCGGTGACGGATACGCGACCGCAGCACCGTGGTCTGGACAGCCGATGTACAACTGATGGTTCTGGTAGACCGCAATCAGGTGCTGATCGCAGTGTGGACAATCATACGCAGTTTCTTGCCGGGCAATCCCCTGCTCTCCGTCACTCGCTGCTTTGTTATAACTGCCGGCGCGAATAGCGCTCACAATTTCGAGAGCGGCTACTTGGGGTCGGTACCGTCCGTCAACCTTCTGGATGAATGTCTCTTGAAGCTCTGACAAGTGATAGCTAAATCGGCTCGTATCATCGACGCCCACTTGCTCTCGTAATTCGGAGAAGGTCGGCCACTCCGAGGACCACGCCTCCTCGTACTGGTCGGCCAGCGTGAGCAGAATCTGAATCCGTGTCTCGTCGGTCAGGGCCGCGTATCTTGCTTCTCGGACCGAACTATCGCTTGTCATTGGTACTCGCGGTTGCGATTCGATATGATCTGTTATCTGACCTGTTTCTAATTCAACTTAACGGTCATCCAGATAACACTTACAATCGATCACCCGCTGTCAGTGTGTGTGGTTGAACTGCCCTCCACTCTGACGACGGTTCAGAATCGACTCGGTAACAAGGCTGGTTTCGCTCGCACAGGAGCATTTCTCGCCCTCATCGTATCGGCGACGATAGTTCTCAACTTGGTCGCCTCACTCGCTGTAGTGACAATCATCGGTTCAGACGCAGGGAGTACAGTAACCTTCATCGCGGGGGCTACTGGAACTGAACTCTCCTTCTTACTGATTGGGGTTGGTTATCTCCGATACCGTACGACGTTTGATCTGCCGATTCAGCAACCGGACCGAACAACCGCTTCTTATGTGCTTGCCGGACTGGTCGCGAGTTTTGTGACAGCGTTTGTCTCACTCGGGATTACCGATGTGCTTCTTCCTAGTATTGAATTCTCTCCGGGGTACATGAAGTATACGAATCTTAACACACCAACTGGTCCGGGGCTCGTCCTCGCCGTTGTTTTGTCATTGACGGTGATTGGCCCGATTGAGGAGTTCTTTTTCCGTGGCCTCATCCAAGGTCGTATTGAAGCAGTTCTCCGTCCGACCGGTGCGATAGGTGTCGCCGGGCTCACGTTTGCGCTCTTTCATGTCTACCCAGTTCTACTCCTATCACCCCCTCCAATCGTCATTGCCCACATGACTGTCTACTATTCGCTCATGGGCATTGTCTTCGGGTGGGTGTATCATCAGACGGATACTCTCCTCGCGCCTGTGCTTGTCCACGGGGTGTTCAACGCCGTCATATTCACCATTCCGTTGTGGACGTGAGCGGTGGTCAGTACGGGATTCAGCAAGTCCTACCGCCCCCTGTTTCTCTTGACGAAACACTGCGACGGCATTGATACTGTTTCCAACACAATTCGCAGCCAGCCGCCAGCCGGAGGCGGTCCCTGATAAGTATCCGGCTCTTGAGCGCCCCCGACCGCTCCCCCCCCCAACGGGTGCTCACCCGTTCCCCACGACGCTGTATCGAACGCTCGGCTGGCAGGACAGCCATTCACCGCATCCAGCCGTGTTTTCCGGGCTTTGACCCCCATTGCCGCGAGTTCCTCGACCGCGGCAACAATCTGTTCGGGATGAATGTTATCGATCCGGTCAGTCAGGGCCTCGGCATGGCTCCGGATCATGTTGAGCCGGTTGCGCAGGTTGGCTGGGAGTTCCGCAGTCTCGTCGACCAGTAGTTCCTCAATTTCTTATCGAACTAATCTTCTATTCTAACCGAAGAACTCGAAGACGTCATTCCACATCCAACCGAAGGTATGTCCTCATCCTCGTACATCTGAAGCGGTACTGTCTGGACGTCTGGATAATTAGACTGAGACCACTCGTTGATTCTGTATTATTAGCCAATGTCTACATCTTGAAGCACACACAAATATTATTGAAAACAAAGTGATGTACGTAGCACAAGTAGTCTACCCGCTCACATTGGCTAGTACAAACATTATGACGGGCATGGTACTATATTACCTCTCTGAGCCGGGTCTTGCGGCACTACTCGTCGTGGTCGGGATACTTGTCATACTCACCTTGGCAGGAGGCACTCTCAAACATCTCCTCCCTGTACACAGCGATCAGCATTGATTCTTTTTTTATGATAGACACCGTGAATTTGATACCGCGACGGCAGAGTCAAATAATGGTCACAGCTACTTTCGGGCTCTTAGATGTGCTTACAACTGCCTCTCGGCAGACGCTCCGTGCTCAAGAGACGGATAGCAAGTCAGTCAGCAACGTCATTCAAATATGAATGGAAAATCAACGTCTCATGGCACCAGAGACAGTCGTATTCCAGATTCGGAATTGGTAGCACTAATCACAGCGAATCTCGTCCCGATCGTGGGGATCGTCGTTTTCGATCTGTCTGTGTTGGGACTGCTGACGTTGTACTGGCTGGAGTTCGGCGTTGTTTGTTTTTGGGCAGTCGTTCGGGCAGTATTCGCCGGGCGGCCAATGGAGCGGGACAAAGACCCGCTGCTGTTAGGAGCGCTCGATGAAAAGAGGGCTTCAATTCCGGTCCCAGTAGTTGATGCTGACATCCGGGTGATGACGATTCCGACACTTCTGTTCGTGACCCCGATTCTCGCCGGATTGTGGATATTTGTCGGTGCTCTCGTTGTTGGGCCTGTGGCGAGCGTGAATCCGACTGCCGAACCGTCAGCATGGATCATTGCTGGTGCGTTTGGAATCTTCCTCGCAGCAGGGTGGCGGACAATCAATACCTACTTTTGGGATGACGGGTATCAAGATCACAACGTCGCCACGGCCCTCCAAAGCGCTCTGACGGAGGGCGCAACAGTGATCGTTGCGAGTGTCGTCGCGCTGCTCGCCGCAGCCATCTTTGTTACCAACAGCGGAGGTGGAGCGGGTGCCCGAACAATCGAACGCGTCGCGACTGGGCCACTCGTGATTGTCGTTGTCTCAATCAGGCTCTTTACCGACATAGCCGGGTACTACTATAACGGTCGTCTTGGGGCTGGACTGTGGTCACTCGTTGGTCGCGGAGACGGATACGCTCCCCCGAATTCTACGACGATCGACACAACGCTGTCAGAAACTCCAACAGCACTTCGTCCGTCACTTCTTGGACGACTGGTGCCCACCGCATCACACTTCAGAGGACATCCCGGGCCGTGGCTCCTCTCGCCGCTCGCCTTTCTCGCCGCGTCAGTTGCCGTATCCGATGGCTCCATTCGAATCGCAGTTGGATTCGTCGTTCTCGGGATCGGTATCCCCCTCACATTCGTCACGCTGGACTACTGGATTCGGTACGCTGGTATTGAATACCAAGTCGATTCGAACGCTATTGTTGCCACCGACACGCTGTTTCGAACACCTCTCTGGCGATACGAATCGCTTCATAATGGTGAGGTTCGAGTCGAACGTGACGCTGTTGACAGTTGGTTGAACACCTCGACGCTAATTGTTGACCGCGGCGACCGGCCAACCAAGCTACCACGGCTTGCTGATCCGACTGCGATCACACGCGTCCTTGCTGAGGCAAGCGAGGTTGACAACACCACCCGTGATTGGAACGCTACGAGTGACGACCAAGACTCAATGGTTGACGTTGGTACCGCATTGTTGCGGTTAGATACCGCATCGTCCACTCGGATGTCACTTCTATCGATGGGCCTGTTCGGGGCTGTCTCGCTAATTGCGATAATAGTATCTGCTCAATTTGAAGGTAGCGTCGCAGCCGGCGTGTTCGTCTTCTTGTTCACTACGATCCCGTTCGCTTTGCTCATTGCTTATGCTATCAAAAAATGACGAGTCTCTGGATTTTTATGCTATCTCGCACCGGTTTCAGATGTAGAAACGTGACGGTAACACTTCGACACGATAGCTGCTATCCTCATCTAAGGAGGAAAAATGCGATCAAAAGAAGCAGCGCTGTTGGTCTGGCTGGTAGTGACGTTCGCTATTGGGACAGTGGTATTTTCACCATTGACATCCTCCCGCGCCTAAAGACGCGGGAATCCACGAAGTGGATATTCAGGTTGCGCGTTTCCTCAGTTCTCAAGTACGCTTTCGCGTGGAACGTCAGCGGTTGCCACCGAGTTGTGACCAGCGGTGTGCTTTCCAGCGCGTGTAGCCCTGTCAATGGGGCCTTCCTCCCCGCATACAGCGAGCGTCAACGACGGCTGGCTATTCAACCAGCGAGGTAGCACGGTTCGCCTCACCCGAAGTGTTAGGCCGTACATGGTTCACCCTCCCGTTGCGCGATATTCTCCGAAGCGTTCAGGTCGGCGTGGCGTCCACGTCCGCACTCCGAACACAAGAAGTGGTCGCCATCGCGGGTTCCCATCGAACCACACGCAGAACATTCCTGACTGGTGTGGTACGCATCGACCTTCTCGACGCGGATACCAGCACGCTCGGCTTTGTACGTGATGAACTGTTGGAGTTGGTGGAAATGCCACGAGTGGACGCCCGACCATGAGCTGTTCTCGCGGATGCCTTCGAGGTCTTCCATCCGAATGACGGGGTTCTCGAACTGTTCCGCGAACGTGATGAGACGGTGGGAGAGTTTGTGATTCAAGTCTTTGATTCGACGCTGTTCTTTGTCACCCACACGGTTGCGTGCGCGAAGCGCACCTGCCTCCGAAAGCGAATCGCGTAGGGAACGATATTTGCGTCGAACGTACTTCGCCTCACCACCAGACACCAGCATAGACCCACCCTCACCATGAGCTGTCACTGCGAGGATATGCTGTTCGCCAATATCGACACCGATGGGCGTCTTATCAGACGTGTCGGCGTCGTACTCAATGTTGAACGTACAGAACCAGTCGTCTCCACGGCGGTAGACCTGAAGCCGAGTCTTGTCAGCATCGTCTTCAAGCAATCGGTCCACGGGGTCGGCAATGTCGTCGTACACTTCGATAGGCGTGTACCACCACTGAGAAACACACGGGAAGCCGACAACTACCGTACCGTTCTCGGTTGTGTCGATCGCCCAGTTCTGGTTGTTGACAGCGAACGGTTGGCTCTCTCGGTAGCGAACCGCTCCATCCTTGCTGTGGTCGGATTTCGCCTCTCGGATGGCTTGGTTCTGGATAGCCGAATAGAGCGGGTTGTCGATGCTGGCAGTGGTCACAGACTTCGTGAAGTCACCGTTTTCCCACCCGTCGACACAGAATTGCTTGGTGTCACGGTAGAGACGGGAGGCGTGTTGCCACTCTTTGCGCCGTGAGAGGGATGGGTTATGAAACTTCGCGGTGACTGTCACCGTGACCATTACAAATGTAATAATATGCTATTTATTAAGTATCTGTTGGAATATCAGGCCGTGCTATCGACAGTGGAGTGTGTGGCTGACTGTCGGATTCATCCTGACTCTAAAGGGTCAGGCATTCTCCTCGGTACTCTGTAAATGGGCTTGCGTTTTCGGTCCCAACAACCTGGGCGTTGTGGGCACTCTTAACAGATCGCGGGAAGAAGTGAGCAACGGCAGGTTGAGAATACGAGAATTATCTTGCTTAGATTTGTATTGTGTAATAAATATGGTTGCTCGGAGTGCTATTGGATAATGGAGTATCCAATCATCGGTACCAAGACATGACTGAGCCGGCCAGCAGGGTTATCCCAACAAGTACCAATACTCCACTAGTGCGCGTTGACTTATTAAACGGCATCACCCCAGCTCCTATCGACACAATTCCGACTACAAATGTCAGAAATTTCCAGACGCTATTTGGAATCAACTCGACGGCAACGTCGAGAAGTAGTTCAAATAGGTCATCAATCATGCGATGGTGTATAGCGTCTCTTCATTGGGTTGAATAAAACGCGAGGGACTGTTTCTGAATGAGCAAAGTGTGCTCGACAGATAGGCAAGGTGAGCGCCTTGAGGATTGACCCCAAGGTGAAGCCGACACTCATACGTCCTCTATTCATTCGATATAGCGTTCAACTCGTTTACCGATTCGCTGTAAACTGTAATCAAGGACGGCCTGTGTCACGCAATTCAAATCGCGCCGACGGCGACATCGTCCAGGACTTCCTCTCGGTTGCGGACCTGCTGGAAGAGCCGCAGCTGGCTCAGTTGTACACGTACCTTGCTCGGGAGGGCGAGGCGACAGTCCAGAACCTGTTGGACGACCTTGAGTTCGCCCAGGGGACGGCCTACAGCTACGTTAACCAACTCGTTGACGCCGGTGTTCTCGATGTCATCGACGGCGGGCAGCCACGTCGGTACGCTGCCCGGGAGATCGACCTGACCATGACGACGGCCGCCGGTGACCGCGAGTACACGATCACGCCGGCGCTTATCGACGCCGTCGGCCGCCGCGAGAAGAATACGGACATCGATACCCACATCGACCGCCACAGCGTCGCCGGCCTCGCGACAGCGCTTACCCATGCGGTTGATCGGGAGCGTGGTAAGGTGACCTACCACCTGATGGCCGGCGACCTCGATACCTCGCTGTTGGCTGTGGAGATGATTCTGTGGGCACTCCGGCCTATCGTCCACGGGCACTACGACATTGAGGAGGCTGGGGCGGGGTTCGACAAGGTGGACACCAACCATTGCGATGTGGCTGATTGCGCGTGATTATGGACATTTCAAGACTAAAACCCCGCTCTTCAGATCGGGGAAGATGTCAATGGGCGCCACAACCCTTCTTACTCGACACTCCTATGAGTATATATGAAGCTGTATTGGCACCGCCGGACGCTTCAGCCACGTCCGAATCCAGCGCTTTCGGCCGCTTTCTCTGCTGCTAAGCAGGACGATAGTCGTGTAGTGCCGGTCTTCGTGCTTGATGATGCGATTTTGTCACGCGCCAATGGGCTGGGGGTCGCGTTTATGCTCGGGTCACTCCGCAACCTTCGAGACTGGTACCGAGACCATGACGGTGACATTGTGATACAGCACGGCGCTCCGACCGACGTCTTAGTTCGTCTTGGGCGGACTATCGGAGCCGATCAGGTCGTATGGAATGACGATCAGTCACAACTTGCTCGTGAGCGTGACCGTGCGGTTCAGCGTGCTCTCACTCGCGCCGGACTCGCCTACACGTCCGTGTCACGCAAACAGCAATCAGCCACACCGCTGCCATCGAACCCAGCGGGGAATCTGGCCAACCCAGACGCATTGGGGATTGAGACCAAACCAGTGCCACGACTCTCAGATCTTGGGCAAGACGAGTACGACACAGCACCCCTCACAGTTGGTACTGACTCTGCTCGAAAGCACTTACGAGCCCTATCGAACGGAACAACGTATCGTCAATCTGACGATACTGGACAAGATGTCACTCGGTCTCGGATGGCACTCGATCGAGCCTGAACGTACCCTTCCACGGTGGAGTGCGCTTGATGATCGCGAGACGGCTGTCATCTGTCGAGGCGACGAGTGAACGCATAGACAAACAGCGCGATGAAAAACGCGCCAACGAAGCCTTCAAAACTGCTGATCACGGCAACGACTTGCGTCGTATCTTGTGGTGGCGACCCGACGATGAACGTGATAAAACTCTGAAAGCTGAAAAGGACCGAATCCGCAGCGGATGTCTCGGTCCCCCCAACGATCTCATAGAGGGCTGCGAACCCGATGACAGCCCCCATCGAAGTGCCAATCACTCGAAGCGGATATTCACCGTAGCCGGTTACGATATTCAGCGTCATATTTCGCACCCACGCGAAGCCGGTTTTCAGTCCGTCTCCCTGCCTAGTGCTCACGAGATCGGCAAGGTGTTTCCGGCGGTAGGTCATCTCTTTGTAGTAGAAGTGGCCGGCTGCCGCCGTATTGCCAACCTGTTTCGCACCGTTTTTCGCGTTGAGATAGGTTTCCCGGAGCGCCGCCGGCGACGGGGACTCACGGCTGTCGTCAGGCAGTAGCGACACATCGAAGACGCTGTGGAGTCGCCACCCTGCGCTTTCCGGATCCAGATCGTCACTTTCGAATTCGAACCCGTCAAAGTTCGTCGAGAGCAGTCTGATATGTTCAATGACGGGCTCATTATGGGGTGTCGTCACGGCGACATCACCTAACGTCGCTTGCTGGGCGTCGTACAGAATTGCTCCCTCGTCGGGTTGGCCGAGTTCACCAGCGTCAATTACCGATCCCGAGAGATCAACGAATTGAGTGGCGCCGTCAATCTTCTCTGGCGTCATCTCAAGCGTCTCCAGTGTTGCCCCAGAGAGGTCCATTGGGCCTGAGGCTGTGACACCAGAGAAGTCGGTCGTGCGCTCAAATTCGGCATCGATGAAACTGTGCGGGCCGTCAAACTGTGCGTTGATGAAGTCGGCGTCGTCGCCGAACTCTCCGAGCTTAAAGAACGCCTCGTCGTGGAACCGTGCCTGCGAGAACCGCACGTAGTTATCGAAGTCGACGCCTCGAAAGTACGCGTAGCCTTGGAAGTCAACGTCGCGGAAGTTCGCGTGTCGTCTGAACACAGTGTACCAAAAGTAGACGTCATCGTGGAACGTGCCGTGTTTCACATTAACCGGCCGATCGAAGGTTGCGCCCCTAAATAGAGCCGGGCCCTGAAACTCAGCGTCACGCATCCCGACGAACCCGTTGAATTGGGCGTTCCAGAACCGCGAGGCGCCCTCGAACGTCGCATGAGAGAACCGAATCTGTTTGTTCACCCGTGTGTCAGTTAGGTCAACCCCGGCAAGGGTTGCGTGTGCGAGGTTAATCCCGTAGTTCGTCCCTGGATCAACTGTTTCGCCGGCGATGTCGAATGATTCGAACGTCGCATCGATGAACTGGAGTTTCCGGCGTTTGGCGGTCCGAGAGGCGAGTTCCCGGGACGCCTCGATTCGCTGGAGGAACTCCGCCGTGACATCGAGCTCTGGAGGTCGGTCTGCGACCGGGAGATGAAACGGGCATTTGTCGAATCCAGGCACGACCTCGTGGGGGCACGACCACGTACCGTCTTCGACGCCGGGCACACCCTCATCAAGGAGCCAGCGGTTTCGGTCGTCACCGTCGTCGCCACTCCGCGTATACCCACGGAAATCGGGGTAGTCTGGCGAGAACGTGTGCGAGCATTGCGTGCTCATTAGCGGCTGTGTTCTGACATCGGCATGCGTTCGATCACTCAGGTGGACTCATGTAAATTGGTTCGAACGCTATAATCATTCGTCCTAGTCGGTGGACGACGCTTGGAATGTATGCGTGTTGAAACCGTAGGGTTGGGCGAACGCTCGGCCTGAAATTCCATGGTGGGATTCCTGCGTTTTCAGGCGCGGGAGGAGGTCAAAACACCGACACTCCCACGCCGGGGACTCCGACCGTATGACAGTCAACACGGCGGTCGCGCTCGGTCGATTCAACGGCACCACTAACCGGCTAACATACCCTCCGCTTCCCGGGAACTAACGTGGAAGGTCCAATCCCCATCTTAGGGCAAACCTTTCCGGACCCCAGAGCCGATCGTTCCCGAACCCAAGACAGATCCTTTCCGACCCGAACAGAGGTGCGAGCAGAACTTGAGCGCAATCCAGCTGCGCATCCTCGCCACCCATGAGCCAAGTCGATCGACACCTCACTTTCGAACGTCAGCCATTCTTGATTCCGCTCACCAGCGCCACAATTTTGGACACTGTTTCGACCGGCTATCCCTACATTTATCATAATCTGTATGTTTCAGCCGGTGATTCGATAGTGCTTATTACCAGACAGCGTGGTGATTCCAGGTGGTCTATGTTTACTACCGGAATTACCAAACGGCAGCGGAATTCCGGGGGTTCGTGTTTAGCACCACCTCGGAACCGATCATGAACGACGCGCAACCGTAATTACCAGACGGAGTTGTGATTCGGGGGGGTCTGTGTTTAGTGCCGAAATTACTGGACTGCGGCGGGATTGCGGGGGGCCGTGTTTAGCACTAAATCACCTCGCTATTTTTGCGTAATTACCAGACGGCAGCCGATTTGCGGGGCACCTATGTTTAGTTATGTATTCAGTATGTCATTTTGGCTAATTACCAGATAGCGTGGCGATTCGGGGGGTTCGTGTTTAGCTCAGCACCACAAAAATGGAGCGTGTGCGTTCAGAAACACGCTCAGGAAGTTTTAGAGACTCTATAAAGAACGCTTCTACCACCGTGTACGTTCGGCCGAATTCACACAAATAGGGTTCAGGGGAGTTGAACATCAGTAGATGGCCACGGAGTGAGAGAAGCAGGGCGGAGCCGAGAAGCGGACCGGGAAAAGCGGGGGAGACGAGCGACGAACGAGAAGTGGTATATCAAATATATGATAGTGGGTGGAACCCTAGCGGGCACGGGGTACCCGGAGGGGGTGATTGGCGCAGGAACCGACTGGCGAACGAGGGGCGACAAGAAGCCGCTGACAACGAAACGTTGAGCGGCTGCACTGACCCGAGCGCCGATCGCTGTCGACAGTCACACACACAGCTACAGCAACCAGAACACGATGTCTCAATCACTGAAGCCGGCGGGCTCCCGAGGCTTAACCACTCGTCTGTCTTCCCACGGAGCAGCGGCGTAAATCACGCTGGCGGCCACCCCATCTCGTCTCACACCGACTTCTCGTCGGGGGCTCGTCGATGTCCGTGCCTGATTTGAGCCTACGCCACAGGAATCTCGCGTTCACCTGTGTAACACTGTCGCCGCCGCCGCGAACTGTCGAGCAATACGCTGATTCCATGCGAGGCTCAACAACCCAAGTCACTTACCTACTGCTTTTGCTTCGGGGTTGCTAAACAGTCTGAATACTGATGTTTGCCATTAATATACGGAAATCTATACTTTGACGCAGTTCTGATTTTTATGTCACTCGTGTCTAAACTCACGACTGTATTTATAACAAACTCACTGAATTGAAACTCAGATATTAACGGGACAGATCGCGTTATCTACATTCTGTTCTTTGTGAGTATAATAAGGACTGGTCTACGAGCCCGTCTGATTTCGTCGTTTTAATCCCTGTCTAGCGTGACTTGCTTCAATTCGGATTGATACCGGCGTACATACGACACTGTTCGTCGTCAAATTGAATTAGTGTCTTATCCGCTACAGCGTGATTCGGACACCGACGAAATTTCGGCTGTCGATCCGCCTTGTTAACCCAGTTCTGAACAGGCGCTCAGATCTGATCAAAGCTGAATATCTCAAGAAAAAAGATAGTATTCAAGATCGATAGTTTAGATAGATACCGCCGAATACTGAGCGCTACTACCAATATTTGTGTCGTCTCTTATCTTACAGAATTTATCCCAATCTGGTTGATGATACCGCTAAAACACTCAGTCCGGATGTGAATTGTTCAAACGCTCACCGCATCGGTAACCACTTTCATGTAAAAAAGTTGGCGCAGGTATCCAGCTGTACACGGAGTCAAATTATCTGAACCCTGACTGATGAGATAGATATTACCAGTTACTGGATATTTCTTGAACGTTGGCTTGTCAATCCGTAATCACCGCTGAACTATTTTGCTGGAAATAAAACGGAGTGTTACTTTCTACGCGCGCATTTTCTCACGCACTACGACCTGAAATAACATACTAAGGGTGTTATTTGAGGGCACAAACTGAGTACCAAATCCAAAACGGATCCTGTGAACAATACTCACAGTGGTGGCTGATAACAAGAGACAACTATTTTGAATGGGGGAGTAAGGGGTATACACGCGAGATATGTACACCAAAGTCAATGACGCCGAGCTGTACTATGAATTGCTTGGGGATCCTGCGGATCCCACTATTGTTTCGCTACATGGAGGACCAGGAATTAGTGATCACTCAAAAGGGAAACAAGCGTTTGAGCCCCTCACAGACCAGTACAGTCTTCTCGTATATGACCATCGTGGGTGTGGAGATTCTTCTTTGACACCTCCCTACTCTAATGAGCAATACGCAAAAGACGCAGAGGCGCTAAGAGAGACGCTTGAACTCGGTGACATCGTCCTTATCGGCGGTTCATACGGTGGGTTTATTACACAACAGTATGCCTCACAGTTTTCTGAGCATTTGAACGGGTTCATCCTCCGAGACACTGCCCCGACAAGTGAGTATGAAGAGAACGCATGGGAAAACGCTCGTGAGAAATGGCCACGACTTCAACAACTGGATCTTGGTGTCCCGGAGATCTCTTGGGACGAATTTAGCCGTGTCATGGAAGGCAACGTTAGTTCTGATGCGGAATTCGAACGTGTGTTCCACGGCATGGCGCCGTTATATGCCCCTTCATTGGAGGCATTTGACGAGAGAGCTGCTGAGGCCGCGGCTGAAGCAACCGAATCACGCACATTTCACCACGAAACGCACAACGTGATGTTCACTGAGGAGTACCCGAATATGGATTACCGAGACGCGCTGAATCAGATAGACAAGCCAGCACTTGTGACGGTCGGTCGACACGATTGGATCACTCCACCAGCGGCGAGCAAGGAGATCGCCGACCGGTTGCCAAACGCGCAGTTGGTGATTTTCGAGGAAAGTGGGCACTCCCCAAATCTTGACCAGCAGTCACAGTACTTAGACCGGGTTCGTGAGTTCCTCACCGGAATCGGACATGGAGGCGGCTCATGAACTCGAGTGACCCTGACGTGATGAACATCGCAGAGACGGTCAGTGTTCGTTGGCGGCCTGGGTATCATGGAGCAAACCGACGGCTGACGTATCTCGAGCGTGAGGAGGGCGCAGATGTCGTGTACGACTACCGGTTTGATATCGATGCGTCTGAACGTCTCATCGCATTCGACGAGCGAATTTCGGGTCGCTTTGGTCAATTCGACTGGAACGCTGACGGAACAAAACTGACGTACACTCGTGACGGGCAGATTCGAGTGTTCGACGTCGAAGCGAGCACGGAGAACACACCAGTTTCGAGCGACGGATTTGACGCTGAACCGCGATACGCCCCAACTGATGACCGCTTAGCGTTTTTGTCCGGTCGCGGGGGAGACACTGATATTTGGGTGAGCGAAGACGACGGCAGTGATCTCCGACAACTCACCGATGGAGCAAACCCGTCCGACGAGAGGCGGTGGGCTCCCTCATGGGGCCCACATGGCGATCGGATTGGGTACGTTGCTGCACACGACTGGGGCAATCGTGACTGGGCAGATGAAGTCCACGTGGTCAGCGTCGACAGTGGCCATGATCGTCGATTAACACAGGGGTTATCGACGACCAGCGTCCCAGCGTTCAGCCCTGATGGACACCACATTGCGTTTACGGCGAAACAGGTCGCGGAGCCTTGGTACCGCCACGCAGAAGACATCCACGTCATCGATCTTCGTGATACGTCTCGGGACGTCTTCCCGGTAGAGGCTTCTCACCAGTACAATATTCAACAGCTCCAGTGGGACCCCGATGGGCAGAAGCTGTATTACCCGACGAGAGAGCGTGGATCACAGCAACTCGAGTCGGTGCTGCTTCACGACGAAACGGACGCAGCTGGAGTTACGACCCGGCTCACCGACCACAACGGTGTGTTTGGGAGTGGCGGCGCAGGCGAGATACGACTCTCTCCGGATGGAGACCAGATTGGAGTCCCGTTCGCAACACACGAGACGCCCTGTCACCCTCGAAGTCACCCAACGAGTGGCGGTTCAACACGAGAACTCCGCGATCCTGACGTTCCAGATGACGTGGTCGTTCCAGAGCAAGTTGCCTTCGAAGCCAGCGATGGACTCTATATCAACGCATATCTGTACACCCCGGAAGATGTCTCTGAAAGCGATCCAGCGCCCGCTCTCGTCCAGGCCCACGGTGGTGCCCACTTCCAGTACTCCGACGGCTGGCATCCACTCGAACAGTATCTAGTCGCAAACGGGTATGTCGTGCTAGCTGTCGATTTCCGTGGGAGTGGTGGCTACGGACGGGCGTTCCAGGAGTTATCGATGGGAGACTGGGAGGGCGGGGAAGTCACAGACCTTCGAGATGCGGCTGAATTCGTCCGTGATCGGCCAGACACAACTGACGCCGTGGGAATTTATGGCGGCTCGTGGGGCGGTTATATGACTCTCCACTCGATTACACAGCATCCAGAGACGTGGGATGCCGCTGTTGAGTGGTACGGCGTTGTCAATCAGTTCAGTGACCATGCTGAGGCTGACCGCGTCGGGAGGCTGCTTACAGAACGCGATCTTGACGGGACTCCCGACGAGCGAGAAACGGCGTATCGAAACGCAAGCGTCCACTGGCGTCTCGATAATGTCACCACACCACTTGCCGTGCTCCACGGGAAAGAAGATCAACGGGTACCGATCAATCAGGCCACAGAGCTGAGAAACCACTTTGAGGGCTCCTCGCTACCCTTCACAATCACTGTCTACGAAAACGAAGGCCATGGGTTCAGGGACGCGGCCAATCGGCGCGATGCGGTCGAATCCACGAAGCAGTGGTTTGACCGACACCTCCGCTAGTTGCGTTGCGTCCACCCATAGCTTTATGAATCGTCCCTAATGACTGAATTGTGTACGCATACCATGGAAGACGATAGTCGATTCAATCGGCGGCAGTTACTACAGTATACCGGACTCGGCGGTCTGGCGTTCATGGCGGGATGCGCCGGCGGAACTGGTGATGGAGATAGTGGCGGAGATGGCGGCGGATCCGAAAATGAGTCGGGGTCGAACTCAGGGACCGATAACGACGTTGGCGGGAGTGACATCCCCCGCGGCGGGAAGCCAGTTGTTGGTCTCTCAAACGTTCCTCGTGGATTCAATCCGCTTGTTATCTCTGATGCTGCGGCGTTCGCCATTATCGACCGGTTTTATCCGCAGGCGACCGCTCGGGATCCCGAGGATCCAGCAAACATTGTCGGCTACGTGTTTGAGGATTTCTCCTTTGACTCTGAGGCCCTCGAAGGAACAGCAACAGTTCGAGAGGGATTCAGCTGGTCCGACGGAGAAACGTTCAATGCTGAAGACGTCGCGTGGTCGTTCAATTACTTGATGGATCAAGAGGGGCATCGATACCAACAGAACGTCGCGAACTTCGAATCGTTTGAAGCGACGAGCGAGTACGAAGTCGCATTTACCCTCAGTTCCGAGACCGCAGCGATATTCACACCGGACACCGGCATGTTTGCGGTTCCAATACTCCCCCGTCAAACGTGGGAGGGAGTAGACGATTATGAGCAGTTTGACCCGTTCGAAGAGAACGGAGAACTCATCGGTGCCGGTGGCTGGGAGTGGAATGATTCGGATGAGGGGAATTGGTACGAAATCAACGCTCGCCCGGACAATCTTCCGGACAGTCTTCACGAAGGACCGTACGTCGATCGGCTACGGTACCGTGTGTACGGTGATATGACGTCACTGATTAACGGGCTTACGAGCGGTGATGTCGATCTAACCTACGAGTCTATCACGCCTAACCGTGCGTTCCAACTACAGGATGCTGACTCTGCGAGGGCATTTTCCTCATCATCTCGGGGGTACAACTACGTCGCTCATAACCTCCGACGGGTTCCATTGGATGATAAACCATTCCGTCAGTCTCTTGGGTTCATTTTCCCGTACAACTACCTCGAATCGACACTCAGGCGCGGGCTGACACAGCCCGGATCGTACGCCGCAGCAGGTGCGTATGAGGCTTGGTGGCCAGAGAATCACGACACGCCGATCGAACACGGCCCGTACAAAACTGAAGATGGTCAGCTCGACGTAGAGCAGGCGCGAGAATTCCTCCGGAGTGCTGGCGGCGAACACGAGTACACGTTCGGCTCAGTTGAGTCATCACAAGTCGAAGAGGCCGGTGGCGATCAGGAAATCCGCGTGGACGGAGAGCTGCTCACCGAGGCACACACTGATAACGACGGTAATGGGGGGCAGGGTCCGCTCGGCGTCGTTGTTGCGCCACCGTCGACGGCCCCGGTTGAAGCACAAGCAGTGGGGCGCTTCGTCGAAAATCTCAACAAGGTTGGTATTCCAGCAGAGGCTCGTCCGACGGCAGAAAACAGCCAGTCCTCGCTCATCCGCGTCCAAGAGGACTTTGACATGTGGATGGAGGGCTGGGTGTACATGCCACAGCCGCACTTCTATCTCTCCTTCTGGATGGTAAGCAGCCGGGCAGATGTGGAGAGTAGCAGTGACTCGGTGATGCTGAATCCGATGGGGTACACGAACGCCGATGAAAAGATAGCGGCCGTCCATAACACGTACGACCCAGAAGAACAGAAGCAGGCGGCAGCCGAGGCACTCGCACAGATCTATGAGGACCAGCCGGCGCTCATCACAGAATACCCTGACCGACTCCATGGTGTCTCGAATGCGTTTGAGGGATGGATTCAGCTCCCTGGTGGGATTTCTCAGAATGCATGGAGCTATATTAATATCCGGCAGCCAAGCAACTAACGACCTGAATGGCACGAATAAGTGGGAAATACATCGCGCGCCGGGCGGTAATTAGCGTTATCACCATCTACGCGCTTGCCACTCTCTTATTTGTGCTGTTACATGCGATGCCCGGTGACATCCTCAACACTCTCATCGGGCCGGGAATGTCCCAAGAGCAGATCCAAGATCTCCGAACTCGGTTCGGGCTCAACGAGCCCCTATGGAGGCAGTATATTGATTTCATCACCTCGTATTTAGTCTTCGACTTCGGCTACTCGATCTCGGAGCTTGAGCCCGTGTCAAACCTGATTGGCCGTCGGCTTGTTCCGACGCTGATCCTGTTCGTGCCGGCGTTCATCCTCCAATACGCGATTGGGACGGCAGCCGGGACGTATCTGGGGTGGAACCGCGGGTCCAAATTCGACGTGCTCGGTTTCACTGGGGGGCTGTTCATGTACTCTCTCCCGTTCTTCTGGTTGGCATGGCTGTTGTTGGGGGTCCTTTCGTTCCAGTTGGGTTGGTTCCCAGCCGGACAAATGCTCCCTGCGTTCACCACTGAGTACACGTGGTTTGAGGGGTTGATCAGTCTCCTAACTCACATGACGATCCCAGTGATCTCACTAGCCCTGATCGGCTGGGCAGGACCGATGTTGGTAATGCGGACATCAATGCAGGATGTCGTGGACGCGGATTACATCGACTTCGCTCGGGCGCAGGGATACCCGGAGTCAACTGTCATGACCAAATTTGGCGGGCGAAACGCCCTCATTCCGGTGGCAACGCAGGCAATCATCGGCATCGCATTTCTCATTGATGGATCGGTTATTGTCGAAACCGTCTTTTCATGGCCCGGAATTGGAAAACTCCTGGTCGATTCGATCCTGAACAGAGACCTCCCGACGGCACTTGCCGCGTTCTACGTCTTGGGAGTGTTAATCGTCACGCTACGGTTTATTACTGACATCGTGTACACGTACCTAGACCCGCGGATCACGTTCGGAGGTGACGCATAGTGGGAACGAGTTCTGAGTCGCTCGATCGCCGTGAGGCGATTGAAGATCGACTTACTCCCTTCCTCATTAGTTTGCGGCGGACGTGGGACCAGTTCACCCGGTCTCCGATTGGGGCGATCGGATTAGTGATCTTGGTTGGAATTATCATCGTTGCGGTGTTTGCTCCGTACATTGCACCGCACGCGCCGGACTGGCAAGCGTACGGTTCAAACCCCACCTTCCAACAGGCTAGCATGCATCCGCACCCCCCGGCATTTGGGGATCCGTTTTTTGCGCCTCTCGGGACTGATTCGCTCAGCCGTGACATCCTTTCGCGAGTGATCTACGGGTCACGGACGGCGCTGTACATCGGGCTCGCAGCGGGCATTCTGTCCTCGCTGGTCGGGGTGCCACTTGGCGTCATCAGTGGGTACTACGGCGACACATGGGTTGACGAGTCGATTCAGCGTATCGTTGACGTCATGTACGGACTCCCGTTTCTCCCGCTCGTTGTTGTTCTCGTAGCAGTGAACGGTGTCACAACGACGAACATCATCATTGCAATCGTGATTAAATCTTGGCTCAATAACACAATCGTGATACGTGGACAAGTGCTCTCGCTGGCCGAACGGCCGTTTGTCGAGGCGGCGAGAGCGTCTGGTGCATCGGACCTCCGGATAATGGTAAAACATATCCTTCCAAACGTGCTCCCGCTCGGGTTCATTTACCTCGCCCAAGACGCCGCACTAGCTATCCTCACACAGGCGAGCTTAGCTTTCCTTGGGTTCGCTGACTTCACGAACGTGTCTTGGGGGACGATGCTCCAATGGATTCGGGTTGAAGGATACGTCTACACCGCGCCGTGGTGGCTCATTCCCCCGGGAGTCATGATCGCTTTATTAGCCGCCTCGTTTTATTTCGTGGGGTACAGTCTCGAAGACGTCATGAACCCGGGTGGTGAAGCATGAGCCAACAACGCGCAACGACCGAGACAGTGTTGGAGGTGTCTGACCTCTCGGTGAGCTATCGCATGGAAGACAGCCCCGATGTCGAGGCCGTTCGCGGAGTTTCATTTGATATTGAGCAAGGACGGACCTTTGGCATTGTCGGAGAATCCGGCTGCGGAAAAACGACCGCCGCAAACGCGATAATCAAGCTCCTCGACGGCAACGGTGAGATCGTCGACGGAACGGTGAAGCTCAACGGTCGCGATCTGACCGAGTTATCTGATAGCGACATTCGGTCTGTCCGGTGGTCCGAAATTGCGGTTATTCCGCAAAACGTGATGAACTCGTTGAATCCGGTCACCACGGTTGGGGATCAGATTCTCGATGTCATCCAGCTTCATACGGACCGGACGCGAGAGGAAGCTCGAGCACACGCCGAAGATCTGTTCAACCGGGTCGGGGTCGACCCGACACGCCTGTCGGATTATCCCCACGAGTTCTCAGGTGGGATGCTTCAGCGGGCGGTGATCGCAATGGCCATCTCGTGTGATCCGGACCTCCTGATTGCTGACGAGCCGACAACAGCGCTTGACGTTGTTGTCCAAGACGAAATCCTCGACGAACTGCGTGAGCTTCAACAAGATCTAAACCTCTCAATGCTCGTCATCAGCCACGATATTGGCGTGATGGCAGAGGTCTGTGACGACCTTGCGGTCATGTACAGCGGCGAAATAATGGAACGGGGAACAGCCACAGACATCTTCTCAGAGCCGTCGAATCCGTATACGATGGGGCTTCAAAATTCGTTCCCCAATATCGAGTCACCTGATGATCCACTTGTTTCAATCCCGGGGACAGCCCCTGACGCGTCCGATCCCCCGACAGGGTGTCCATTTACGGATCGGTGCCCATTCGCAACCGCAGACTGCGAAGTTGATCCGGGACTCGAGCAGGCACCAGGGTCACTCGATCACGTTTCCCGCTGTCACTACGTGGACGATGTCGAACAGCTGCGGACTCGCGCGGCCGATCCGGCCCAATGGAGCGAGGAGTCGATCGTCGACGACTCTCAGTTCGAGCCGAGCAGCGACCCGCTCATCGAGGTTCAAGAACTGCGCAAATACTTCGACACGGATCAAGGGCTACTCGATCGAATCCGACGGGTCGAACCAACCCCGGTTCGGGCGGTTGATGATGTAACCTTTGAGATTAATCAGGGAGAGATATTCGGTATCGTCGGCGAATCTGGTTGTGGCAAGTCCACACTCGGTCGCTTACTGCTCAAACTGATCGCGGAAACTGATGGAGACATTCAGTTCGACGGTCAAGAATTGACCAGTCTCTCTCGGGGCGATGAAAGCGCCTTCCGAAGCGACGCACAGATCATTTTCCAGGACCCGTTCGAATCGCTTAATCCGCGGCTGACTGTCAGACAAACCCTCATGGAGCCGTTATCACTCCTCGGAGAGTCACAGCGATACTCCGAGCGGGTTGACCGAGTGATAGAGATGCTCGAAGAGGTCGGACTCTCTCCGGCTGAAGAGTACTTGAGTCGGTTCCCGGACCAGATGAGTGGCGGAGAGCTCCAGCGGGTGGCTATTGCTCGAGCGCTTATCGTGGAGCCGACGTTCATTTTGGCAGATGAGCCTGTCTCGATGCTGGACGTCTCCATTCGGGCGAACATCATCAATCTGCTCCGCAGACTCCGGCTTGACAGAGACCTCACGTATGGCGTGATCAGTCACGATATCAGTCTCATCCGGAACCTCTGTGACCGCACCGGCGTCATGTACCTTGGCGAATTTGTTGAGCTGGGTTCCACCGCTGATGTGGTCGATGACCCAAAACACCCGTACACGCGGGCGCTTGTCAAATCGGTACCGACCCCGAATCCGACGACGACCCGCGACTCGGCAGACATTCGCGGAGAAACGCCATCTGCGCGAGACCCGCCGTCGGGGTGTCGGTTCCACACGCGGTGCCCAGAGATCATTCCGCCGAATGACTACGAGTTTGAACAGCAGCGATACCGCGAACTGATGGATTTGCGAGTCGACATCGACTCCGGATCGCTCACCCCAGCGTTTGTTCGCCGTCGAAGCGAGGAGGCTGGTCATGACGATCCCGTCGACCATCTCAAATCGGAACGATTCAGCGGCGGCTTCGCGGATTCGAAAGCAGAGCAAATAGTCGATGAGGCACTCGCATCGCTCGTAGACGGGGATGTTGAGCAAGCGAGCGAGCAACTCCGTTCGGAGTTTGCTGGCCCGTGTGAACAACAAACTCCGGAGCTACAGTACGCCGGTGACGACGACCGCCTCGTTGCCTGTCACCTCTACGACGACGACTGACGCCACCCCGTTTTGCGTTATTTGAGCGTTCGAACGATGATACCGATTCCAGCGACGAGGAAGAGTACGCTCACGGCAACTGCCAGCCACTGGTCTGTAGCGGTTGAGTAGTAGGTTGTCGTCACCGAAAATAGACTTGTGGCTGTTCCAATTGCGAGCAGAAGCGCGCCGAACAGCAGCGTCCCAATAAATACCGCCTGCGACCCGCTGTTGACACTGTGTGAAGCACCCATATCCTATCGCAGCAGACACGAACTAAAGTAACTACCGGCTCAACCGTTCATCGCAGTGTACCCAGCGCCGAGAGCCGTGGCCTCATGCCCATGTGGAGCGATAAATTGGAGTCCAACAGGGAGGCCACGGATAGCCCCGACAGGGACTGACACTGCGGGGTGACCAGTTACGTTGAACACACCGGTGTTCGAAAGCGCCTCGAACACGTTCTCGATCCCGTCTCCCCACTCTGGCGGTAACATCGGGACAGTCGTCGACGCCAATACATCTACGTCAGCTAATGCGGTGTCAACACCGTCTGTAACTCGCTCACGCGCCATGTGAGCGCGCGAGTACACTGCCGAGTCGGTTTCTCTGAGCCGCTGTCCGTATAACCACGCCGACAACACTGGGTCGCCGATCTGCGCTGGGGTACGCACTGAAGCAGATACCGCCTCAACTGTCGCCGGTCGTCCCGGAGACAATGCCCACGTGTTCGCACCACCGTTGGCAAGATAGCCTGACAACTCAGCCATTCCGAGCCCAAGCCAAGCCGGCAGCCACAGTCCGATATCTGCGATATTGACCTCGCGCACCTCGGCGCCACGCTCGCTGAGCTCGTCAAGCCGCTCTTCAACGATAGCGTCGAGTTCGGGTGCGTTCCCAACCAGATCGGCTACCACACCGATCGTTAGGTTCTCTGGATTCGTCTCTGTAACGCGCTCACTGGAGAAATTCGTGCTGGCTCCCATGGTCCGTTCGTCAGTTGGATCTGGGCCGGCAACGTGTTCGAACACGCGGGCGACTGCCTCGACTGTTGGCCCAAGTATCCCGATATTATCGAGTGTCTTCGCGTATTGGACGAAGCCGTTGTGAGAAACGGCCCCCCGCGTTGGTTTTAATCCGACTACCCCACACCATGCTGCCGGGAAACGCACCGATCCGCCAGTGTCGGAACCGAGTGCGGCGTCAACCTGTCCGGTGGCGACGGCGACACCGCTTCCGGCAGAGGAACTACCGGGCTGTCGAGTTTCGTCGTGTGGGTTATGCGCAAGTCGAATCCGCATCGTCGATTTATCGCCGCCGAATGCGAACTCATCCATATTAGTTTTGCCGCCAATCGTCGCACCTGCGCTTAGCAGCCGCGAAACGACTGTTGCGTCGATTGACGGAATATGTTCCTCGAGGGCGGGTGAACCGCAAGTCATTGGCACGCCGGCGACAGCGATGTTGTCTTTCACGCCGATGGTCATGTCCGATAGCGGGCCGCCGTCGCCCTCAACCTCACACTGGGTGATGAACGCGCCTAATGGATCTCCCTCATCAGTTGCCCGGCGGGACGCCCGTTCAGGTGGGTCAACGGTCGGAAGTTCGAAGAGCGGTTGTAACAGATCATCTTGGGCTCCAAACTGCTCAGCGAAGCGTTCAGCAGTTTCTTCGTCTAGTGTGGCTATGTGTCGCTCTGCCAACTCACGAACCTGCTCGCTACTGAGCGCATCTAACTCCATGGTGACTACTGACGTGGCTGACACATTAATGGTTCTACCTACCAAGATCCATGCTGCCTTGTCACAATCTATTTAACCTTTCCGTCTGGGCATTAATATGGATGAGCCAACACGCTGTCAACAGTGACGCGCTCAACGACCTCGAGTCTGATGTCGTTGATGCGGTGTCCGTCGAAGAGCCTTGGAAGTTGCTCGAAGAATTCTCCGATCTGAATCGTGTCTCCGGGAGCGCCGAAGAACAACAAGCCGCCGATTACATTACACAGCGACTCGACGAGTTCGGCGTCTCGTACGACCGACACGAGCCGGAGCTATACATCAGTCAGCCTCATGAGGCGGATATCACAGTCCTCAACAAGTCCTTCGAGCCAGGCCCGCTCAAAACGGTCTCGTTCGCAGCATCAACGACAGTCTCCGGGCCTGTTGAGTACGTTGGGTCTGCGGGAGGAGATCTCTTAGAGGACAACGATGACCCGCACGAACCGTACCACGATGTGGGAGATCTCACGGGGACAATTGCGCTTACCGCCGCGGGTAGCCTTTCGGTCCGGGCCACGAACGTACTCGCTGACAAGGGGGCAATTGGAGTCATCGCCATCCACAAACACGACCGAGAACCGCACAACGGGATCGCGACCCCGATCTGGGGTGGTGCGCCGCGATACGATGAACGGGACAAGATTCCAGACGTTCCCATCATTAACGTAAACAATCCAGACGGAGAGCGACTCCGTGAGTGGGCCGAAAGTCCCGAGGGTCTCGACCTTGAGATGTCGACTGACCTCACGACAGATTGGATGGAGTGTCCCATCGTGGTCGCTGACATTGAGGCTGACACCGAAACGGACGAGTTTGTCCTCCTTCACGGTCATTATGACTCCTGGTATGTCGGGGTCACTGACAACGCGACCGGCGATGCAGGACTGCTCGAAACGGCCCGAGTGTTTGAGTCAATCGCTGACCAACTCGAACGCAATCTCCGAATCGCGTGGTGGCCCGGCCACTCGACGGGACGGTATGCTGGCAGCACGTGGTATGCCGACGAATTTGCGCTAGATATCGAAGAGAACTGCGTCGCACAGGTGAACATGGACTCTCCGGGTTCGAAAGATGCCACCGAGTACACCGATATGTCGTGTTGGTGTCCTGAGGCCCACGACCTCGTTGGTGGCGCGATCGATGACGTCACCGGCGCTCCATACGGTGAGAACTTCCCATTCCGCGCAGGGGACTACTCATTTGACAACTTAGGCGTCACTGGACTGTTTATGCTCTCGTCGAATATCCCACCTGAAGAGCGTGAAAAGAGGGGATTCCACGGTGTCGGTGGCTGTGGTGGCAATTCCGATGCGTGGCACGTCTCGACCGATACGCTTGATAAGGCCGGAAAAGAGGAGTTAGCCCGGGATATCAGAGTCTATGCTGTCTCACTCCTCCGGATTTTAAACGCTGATATTCTTCCGTTCGACCACGCGCGAAACGTTCGCGCGATTACTGACGCCGTGAAAGAGTATGATAAAACGGCTGGTGAGAGCTTTGACTTTTCACCGACACTCGAAGAGTTGGAAACACTCGAAACGGAGTTGACCAAATTCCAGCAGGCCGCTCGTGACGGATCTATCCCTTCGAGTCAGTCGAACGAAATTATCACTCGACTTTCCCGTATACTCACACGGATAAACCTCGTTCAAGACGGCCAGTTTGAGCAGGACCCAGCGGTCGGCAGAGATCCGGTCCCGCGACTTGCCCCGGCAAAGAAGTTCCCAATCCTTACTGGTGATGACGAACGCTTCATGCAAGTCCAGCTCACTCGCGAGCAAAATGCGGTGATCAAAGAGCTTCGGCGAGCTCGATCTCTGCTCCCGGAGAATGTCTCAGCCTGAGGTTCTGTATCTGATTCCCGGACAGGCTCCGGGAGACGCTGAGCAGCAGCGCCGTCAACGCATTGCTGATGAAATGATTCCGGCTCCAGTAACCGTCAACTGGGTGGATGCCGGTCCAGCGGGGATCGCCGCGAGTATCGAAGAAATGTGGAGCGCCTCCGGATTGTTTCGTTCAGCCGCCGAGCACGAGTTATCGTATGATGCGCTCGTAATCGGGTGTTTCGGTGACCCAGGACTCCGAGGATTGAGAGAGTTGCTTTCTATCCCCGTCGTTGGTCCTGCGGAAACAGCGATCCACACTGCGCTACAACTGGCAGACAGTTACGGGTGGATCACACCGCTTGAGCGGACTGTCGGGATGGCCCGATCCCGTGCGCACGAACTCCGCTGTGCCGAGGCTCTGACCGGCGTTTATTCACTCGATCTCGATCCAGCAGAACTTGGCCAAGAAGCGGTGCTCTCTCAGGGGTTCATTGACGTTGGCAAACAGGCAGTTACCGATGGCGCAGACATACTTGTTCCCGGCTGTATGACCTTAGCGTTCGCTCAACGTCACGACGAGGTAGCCTCGGAGCTGCCGGTTCCGATTCTCGATCCGCTTGTACTCTCTCTCGAACAAGCAGCCACATGGGCTCGAACTGGGACGCTACACAGCCGGCACACGTATCCCGAAGCCGACAGAAAGCGGCTGACACGATTACTAGAAAAATCAGTTGACTGACGCAGAGGGTCCAAGTTCGTGCGTTGTGTATGGTATCTGCTCGGCGATCTCGGGATACACAGCGACGAGGAGGTATTCTGTCCGATCGCTGAAGTATGAGATGAGCGGCTCAAGCCGCTCAATGTCGAATGCGCCAAGTGAATCTAGCAGTAACACTGGAATTGCTTCGTCGAGATCGTATGTGAGATACCCTGCGAGTCCACACACAAGTCCGACCAGTTCACGTTCGCCTTCCGAGAGATGAGCTATTGGCGAGCGGTGAATCGTTCCCTCGATCTCTCTCGCAACGACGATCTCAAACGAGCCATCGAGCCAAATACGTTCAAACGAGTCAAACTCAAGTCTCTCGATGAGATCCGCAACGGTGGTATTGAATGACTCGCGAAGCCGCTGTTCAGCCTGTTCAATTTCGTCCGTCAGCGACTGAATACGTCCACGAAGGTCTTCGCGTTGTTGCGTGAGTTCATCGCACTTCTTAATATCTGCTCGGACATCTGAGAGCACGGAATCCAGCCGTGTCAGCTCTGACTGTTTGCTAAGGACTTTCTTCTGTGTTTGCTCGATCTCATCGTCGAATTTGTCACTCTGTCCATTGTGTGTCTCTCTGACCTCGTCGATCTGTTGTTGGACGTCTGCTAACTCTTCGTTGACATCGGCTAGCAGCTCTCGTTTCGTTTGAAGAGAATTCTGACGCTGTTCGATTCGCTTTTTGAGTTCTCTCACACGATCTTTACTGTCCGCAGCTCTGCTCTGTGCGTTATTGTATGCTTCGAGGTCTTCGTCAAGCTCATCCAGTTGAGGCTTTAGTTCGTCTCGTTTGCCTCGCTCATCAGCGATACTGTCGAGAATCTCTTCGATGGTTGCCTCGAAACGGTTGCGATCAGCCATCGATCCACAAGCCCAGCAACGTATTCGATCCGCAGAGATGCTGTGCTCGTGGCTCCCAGCCCAATCAATATCGAGATCTAGCATTTCTCGATTCGCCGTCACGGCTGTCTGGAGTGTCTCAATTCTCTCATTGGCCGTATCGAGTCGCTCATGAAGTTCGCGACGGTTTCTGCGGATCTCATCTGGGTCGTACACCTCTGCCTCCTGTTGGGCTTCATCTACGTCTTCAACTGCTGCCTGCCGTTGCTCTTCAAGCCGGTCGATAGAGTCTGTGATATCCTGTATATCAGAAGACAGCTGTGCCCGCTCTGCGTTGAGGTCTGCCTGCTTTTGATGATACTCTGAAAGCTCGTCCTGCTCCTCAGCGGAGTCTCGACGGGAACGAAGATCTGATAACTGCTCGTGTAGTTCGTCTAACTCCGCGTTTATACTCTCGCGTTTCTCTTGAACACGTTCTAACTCCGCTCGGGACCCATCTAAGTCGGATATTTTGCTGTCTAGGTTCTTTTTTGATTCGATTAATTTTGCTCGCTCCGCTTCAAGATCTTCGATGTCAAGCGGGCCCATGAGCAACGACTCAATGGGGTCTCCGTGTCGGATCGCAGTGCGGAACGGATTGAACTCAAGCAGATTGATAAACGTAGCAAGAGAGCTAGGATCTCCTGAGGGGCCTTCAGTAGTCTCCAGCAGAGATTGTCCCGATACCTTTGTTTCTCCGTTGACATGAGTGACCTGCCGGTGAACGTCAATGTCACCGTTTGACAACCCAACCCATCCCTCAGTTGATCCACTTCGAAGAGGCGCACTTTCTGCGCCAAGCGCGAACGCAAACGCCTTTAATAACGATGTCTTGTTCGATGCGTTCGGGCCGGTTACGAGTGTTACTCCGGGAGATATCTCAAACGTCTCTTTTTCAATCCCACCGATGTTCGAAACTTCTAATTCAAGCATGCTCACTCACTCTCCCTGTTCGTAGCGTCTTCAGGAGTCTCACCACACCGACATACGTAGCCACGGCGAATTGCTCGCTCCGCATTAATACGTGATTGGCACTCTGTACAAGTAACCATGACAGAAACATCAACTTCGGGGTCGCCCCCAATCGCAACTTCTTCGTCGGCAATGAGCGATTTGAGTGCCGTCTCAGCTTTCTTCTGCGCCTGATTGGTCGCGATCTCAATGCTTCGCGTTGTCCATGTTCCATCGCTTGCCGTGGGAGTGTACTCGGCGTTTAGACAATCTTTGAGATGTGTTCGAACGGTTGCGTATGAGACGAAAGACTGTTCTAACTCATCAACTGGGAGCCCTTCTCGCCGGAGGACTTCTCTTGTTTCGCGCGCAATTGCCTCATCGTCACCAGCCAGCCGCTCGTATTTCGATGCTGCTTCGTTCGCAAGTGTAGATACCCCTGCCCGGTCCATTTGCCTGCGCAACAACATTGTATTGAACTCTTGAGCGAGCGTTCGGTATCCCTTTCGTCGCCCGGAATCACCTTGCCAATCGCGAAGCATCTGCTCATCATACTGCTCAAGCCCCCAATTATCTAATTCTCGACATAGTTTACAACTATTTTCTGTCATTTTTGATCACTCTCTATTCCGCATTCTTTTGATATGCTCATTCATTCAGATCATCGTCACTACTGGATCGATAGTAGTCCGCCAGGTTGCTCCGGTGTTCCGTCACAACGATATGATCGGTACGCACCACACTGTCGAACTCATCAATCTTTGTTACCAACTGGTCTATCTCTTGCATCGTAGGAGCCATCGCGACAGCGTACACGTCGTATGTCCCAATTCCACGCGTGACGTGCCAAAACGGGAGGTCAGCAATTCTGTTGAATGCGTCCGCTTTTGCTCCCTCTTCGGTTGATGTCTCGACCATGAGTCGAACAATCTCCCAGTCTAGTTCATCGGGATCCAACAAAAAGAACGCTGTCGTAGAATTCATCAGATTCGATACCCGATATCGAATTCCTTCACTACTCATCTCATATCCGACTTCTTCAAGCGTCGTTGCGATATCTGAATATGGAGCTCGAGGGTCTTCTGACAGTAACCTGAGTATTTGACTGTCAATATCGTCGAAGTTTTCGAATTTGGAACCTACCATGGCGCGTTGTTTGTAACCCTAATCCTAAATGTACTTCACGAGTCTTTAATTTCGGGTGTGCCGAGACGCTCCCCGAATTTGTAGCCAGCGCAGTCTGCGCCGACGTGCTTGTCGTCCCGAAACGGAGACGCCTACATTAGTATAGATAGGGACTGAGATAGCGCCTCAGTCAGTGATGTACACAGAGTGAGTGGAAATTAATCACCATCCAGCCGCGTATCTCTGCCGCCGATGAGCCAAGTCGATCGACACCTCATTTTGAATTCTCACACCCTCTCGATTCCCCCTCAGAGCTCCAATTTCAGAGGCCAATTTTGGCCGGGGTTTTCAACACATATCACATCGTGTATGGTTCAAACGACAGTCTGGCAGCGATAAATACCAGACGGCATCGAGATTTGGGGGGTTCGTATATAATTCGGTTAATACCGGACTGGGGCCGATTCTAGGGGGTCCGTATTAATCGCTAAGCTCTACCCGGAAACCGTTCCGCAAACACCGTATATACCAGACGGGGTGGCGATTCGGGGGGTCCGTGTATAGTACAATATGTACTGGACGGGGTGGTGAATTGGCGATTTTCTATTAACCGCCAGAACACACCTGGGCACCGACCGCATGAACCCATATTTACCAGAAGGCGTGGCAATTGGAGGGGGCTGTATATATCACGATGAATACCAGACGGCAGCGGGATAGGCCCATCTCGTATACAGCAGTCAAATCGGACGCAAATTTCGGGTTAATACCAGATTGCGCGGCTGTTGGACGCTCCTGTATTAATTTTCATATCTCAACTGATTTTTTTGATTAATACCATATGGCGCGGTGATTTGAGGGATTCGTATATAGCTTGACACCCGCAAAACCACTCTTTCACGTTCAGCCATTCTATCAGAGTGCTTTATAGAATCTTAAAACGAATTTAATTGCGCCTCATACGTTCAGCCGAGTTCACACAAATAGGATTCAGGGGAGTTGAAGTTCAGTAGATGGCCACGTAGTGAGAGAAGGAGGTCGGAGCCGAGCAGCGAAGGGGGGGAAAGCGGGGAAGGCGGATGGCGAACAAGAAGTAGTCTATCAAGGATATGATAGTAGACAGGACCCTGGCGGCCACGGGTATCTGGCAGGGGTGATCGGCTCAGGAAATGGCTGACGAACGAACGTCGACGGGGGGCACCGACAACCGAGTCGAAGCAAGACGACTCCGTTCACTAGAGGAGAGATCGACGCTGAGGTGACCGATGTCGACTTTGCGGAGATCGTCCGAAAGGTGAATGATGATGTCATCGGAAGTTCAGAGTCGATCCGGCGTGGATTAGAATCCTCGAACAGCCAGGATCTGTTCTCGGGAACCGGACGGTTCGTCGACGACCGCACGGTCGAGATAGTCGACGGCGACAACGAGGGCGCGACGCTCCGGGCGGACACCGTTCTCGTCGCCACCGGCACCAAGCCCTCGATCCCGCCGATCGACGGGATCGATAGCGTCGACTACCTCACGAGCACGGAGGCGCTCCAGTTGGAGACGGCGCCAGACCGCCTCGTGATCGTCGGCGGCGGGTACATCGCGGCCGAACTCGGTCACTTTTTCGAGACGTTCGGCACCGACGTGACAATCGTCGACCGGCGCGAGCACCTCCTCCCAGAGGCCGACGCCGAGGTCGGCGAGGCGCTCACCGATCGCTACGCCGACCGGTTTGACGTGTACACGGGCTACGAGGCCGTCGCTGCCGAGGAGGTGGACGGCTAGGTGACCGTCGAGGCCCGGCCGTATCCCGAGGCGGATTCGGTCCGCACGGGCGGAGAAACGATAGGCACGCCCGAGGAGGCCAAGCCGGTGACCGTCACGGGCGACGAATTGCTCGTCGCAGCGGGCCGCCGCCCGAACACCGACTTGCTGAACCTCGACGCGACTGGCGTTGAGACCGACGCGGAGGGAGTGTGAGCACTCGGCGATGTGGTCGGTGAGTACCTACTCAAACACAGCGCGAACCACGAGGCAAAAGCGGACGTTCGGAACCTGCTTGGCGACGAGCAGGAGCCGGTCGGTTACTCGGCGATGCCGTTCGCAGTGTTCCATCGCCCGAGGTGGCCGGCGTTGGCGCCCGGGAGCAGGACTTCCGCGAGGCCGACGTTGAGTACGCGAGGAACACAAATGCGTATGATGAGACGGGACGCGATAGCGCGATCGGGGCGGACGGGTTCGTGAAAGTGCTTATCGACTTGGACGGGAACATCCAGGGTTGTCATATCATCGGTCCTTAAGCGTCGAATCTGATCGAAGAGGTCGTCGTCGCGATGACCGCCGGCTCCAAGACAGTCGCGGACATCCGCGATGCCGTCCACATCCACCCTGCGCTCTCTGAGGTCGTCGACCGTGCCTTCTCGGGACAGTTCTCTCGTGGTGGAGATCACGACCACGGGCACCACCACAGCTAATTGCCGAAGCGATGCTGCGGTCGAACACGACGACTTCTCGGTCGGCCGAGCGGTTTTGTCGCTCCTCACTGAACTACCCGTATGAACGAGCGCGGTCACCTCTCTCGGCGTCGTCTGTTGGCCGGCATCGCGAGCGGCGGGGGGATAGCTGCGCTGGCCGGCTGTGCCGAGAGCGACACCGGTTCCGAGGCCGATGCGGAGCCCGGAAGCGACGACGACGCTGGCACCGAGAGCGACAAAACCGGAGCCGGATCGGAACCACCCGCTGCCGCCGATCTCGACCTCCGGGAGGCGAACGTCGTCGACGTCGCGTTTGAGCCAACGGACGACGGCTACGCGTTCGACGTGACGCTCCACCACGACGACAACAGCGAGGAGGGCTACGCGAACTGGTGGCAAGTCGAGCGACTCGACGGGACGCGCCTTGGTCGTCGCGAGCTACTTCACGCACACTCCGAGCAGCCGTTCACGCGGTCAACGACGGTAACAATTCCTGACGAGGATACCAGCCGCGTCGTCATCCGCGGTCACGACCAGACACACGGATACGGTGGAGTGGCGGCCCTCGTTACCCTTGACGAGGGATCGGTTCGGTTCGTCGATCAAGGTCTTGACCCCCAGCCGTTCGGGACCGAGGACGACTCTTGACATCCTCCCCGATATAAAGGGCGGGGATTCCACGAAGTGGATAGTAATATAGTCCGGCGGCCCTGCCATGTCAGCTCGTACCGAGATGACGTTCCGAACACACACCCGCGGGCGGGTTTTGTGTGTACACAATTTAAGAAAAGAAACGATGGAAAAAGCAGCAATCGTGATTCTCGCCGGTAACGAGTCGCACTCTGACTACGGTCGCCTCGCGAACGCTCTCGAAGCAGCGAAGGAGTTCGCAGAGAACGACGACGACGAGCTGGAACTGATCTTCGACGGCGCCGGGACACAGTGGATTCCGGAACTCGAAGATGAGGAGAGCGACTATCACGAGCTTTACCAAGCAGTCCGCGACGACGCGGCAGTCTGTGACTTCTGCTCCGGCGCGTTCGGGATCGAGGATGCTGTCGCCGACTCCGGTCTCGTCACGCTCGACGAGTACGACGGACATCCGAGCATCCGTTCGCTGGTCGACGACGACTACGAGATTATCACGTTCTAAATGGTTCTGCCCGCTCACCTGATACAACGCTGACACGGAGGCGACACCAACTCTGCGAACCATTTTCTATACTTACCTCCTCAAGAACCGCCGGTTCTCCTGACTCGCATTGCCCTTTGCCGGTCGGAACGGACTTATGCGCAAGTCAGGCTATCTCAGGGTATGATTGAACTAACGCGGGCAGCGTACGATGACATTGTGTATCGGGCGTACAAAGGCGGCGAGGCAGAGATCTGTGGCGTGCTCGCTGGCGAACACGGCACTGATGGTGACAACAGCGTCGTCACAGAGACGTACGCCGCGGAGAACGTTGCGGAAACACCAGAGATCCGCTACCTGATCGACCCCGAAGAGCAGTTTGAATTGATCGAGACCGTTGAGGAGGCGGGTCTTGACGTGGTCGGGTTCTACCACTCTCACCCGACCGGACCGACGCACCCGAGCGAGACGGACGCTGCGCGGGCCACGTGGCCGAACCACTCGTATGTCATTTGCGCACTCGACGGCTACCCCTTCGTCGGCTCGTGGCGCTGGCGTGACAACGAGGAGGCATTCGAACAGGAGACCGTCTCAGTCCGAAGCGAGCGCTGAACGAACCCCGCAGACGGCGATCATTCTCACAACACTCCGCATGTGATCACTTAACAAAAAGCGAGGGGGACCGGCGCCACGATCCGTCCGCATCTCGGAAAATCTCCGGTTCGCGTCGCCCCAAATCGGGTCGGAGAGAAGCGTCTTACTCGCTCGCTTCGATCTCCGCTTCGGCGTCGCCACCAGCGTCGATCGCGCAGGATGCCGTGTACTCTACGTCGTGGACCGACTCAATGGCCGGGTCGTCGCCACAGACCGGGCAGTCGTCCTGCTTGGGAATCTCGACTTTGTCGAACTCCATGTCGAGAGCGTCGAAGAAGAGCATCGACCCGTCAAGGGTCTCGCCTTTGCCCATGAGGTGTTTGATCGTCTCGGTCGCCTGGAGGCAGCCGACCGTCCCCGGGAGGACGCCCAGAACCCCCGCGGTCGCACAGTTCGGGACCATCCCAGCCGGCGGCGCCTCTGGGAATAGACAGCGGTAACATGGTGAGTCGTCGTCGCCTGCGAACGTCGTCACCTGCCCTTCGAACCGGAAGATAGAGCCGTGCGAGAAGGGGATCCCAGCGAGAGTACAGGCGTCGTTGACGAGGTATCGCGTCTCGAAGTTGTCTGTGCCGTCGACGACGAAGTCGTAGCCGTCGATGAGTTCCTCGATATTGTCCGGTGTGACGCGGAGGTCGTGGCGCTCGATGTCCACGTCGGGGTTGAGGTCGGCGACGAACTCGGCCGCCGAGTCGACCTTCTTCCGGCCGACGTCATCGTCGCCATGGATGACCTGTCGCTGGAGGTTCGACAGCTCAACTTCGTCGTCATCGGCGATTCCGAGGGTGCCGACGCCGGCGGCAGCGAGGTACTGGATGATTGGCGCCCCGAGTCCACCGGCACCGAGGACCAACACCTCCGCATCTAAGAGATCCTTTTGACGTTCAGGCCCGACATCGTCGAGGATTATGTGCCTGGAGTAGCGGTCAAGCTGCGTCGGATCGAGGTCGAGATCACTCATTCAGCCGTAATTACAGTCTACGGACGGTTAAGCCGGGCGTCCACCGGTGGGTGCTGCCGCCATCTCGGAGGTGCGCCGCAGACGCACAGACGGATAGAGATGCCTACACCACCGGGGTAAAGAGCTCTTGGCCGTCCCTTTGCCAACATCGAGAGAACAACCAACAGTTGGAACCACTCAAGGCCGTATCAGACGCTGGTCGACGTTGCCGTCGACACGCCCCTTTTGAGGATGAAAGTCGAATAAGTGGTATGGCAAATATCAAGCTCCCGGCCGCATTGGTCGGCGGATCGGCAACTTCGAAGGTCGAAGTTGCCGGCGAAACGGTAGGGGAACTGTTCGACAACCACGCCGCGGAACACGGTGACGACCTACGTGACAGCGTAATTGAAGATGGCGAGATCAAGGAGTTCATCAACGTCTACGTGGACGGAACTCCGGTCGACGGACTCGACTCGGAAGTCCCGGACGACGCACAGGTGCGAGTGATTCCTGCGGCGAGCGGCGGCCGGTAACGCGGTCGTCCGGTCTCGACTCTTTTCAACGCCTATAGGTACTCTTCCCACAGCGGGATGTCCGCGTACTTGTCGCCGCGGTCACACAACATGAACACGACGACGTCGTCGTCCGCGAGGTCGCCGGCCTCGTCGAGAGCGGCGACGGCGGCCGCACCCGCAGCAGCCGAGGTCCCTACCACGAACTGGTCGTTGACCCGGAGATGTTCTCGAATCGTTTCTTCGTCATGTTGGCCGGCGTCGGCGATCGGTATCGAGTCAGTGGCGTATCGTTCGCGCAGGGCACGAGCGCGGTCGTACGCGTCATCAGTCGAGACGTACAGCTTTCGATCGAGTACCGACTCGTCGTACGTCTCCGGGTGGTAGTGGTCGCCGGTCCGGAGGTATTTCAGCCCGTCAATCGCGTGGAGCGCCTCCCCGGGCTCGAAGCCGACGACCTCGACAGTCTCGTCGCTCAGGTCAGTCAGCCCGCGACCCGTTCCGGTGATCGTCCCGCCGGTGCCGGCGCCGGCAAGGAAGTGGGTCACCCCGCCATCGGTGGCCTCGTAGATCTCTCGCGCGGTCGTTCGCTCGTGAGTCCCTGGGTTGTCGGGATTCGTGTACTGGTTCGGCCGGTAGTACGCCTCGGGGTCGGCGGCGATAATCTCCTCACAGCGCTCGATCACCGCGTCGTACCCCAAGTCCGCGTCGACGAAGTGAATCTCCGCGCCCGCGTCGCGGACAGCCTCGACTTTCCCGCCGGCCGCGTTGTCGGGCATGACAATCTCCACGTCATACCCGCGTGCCGTCGCGAGTCGCGCGACCTCGCTGCCGGTGTTACCTGACGTGGGCTCGATCACCGTCACGCCGGGCTCGAGGTCGCCACGCTCCTCCGCTCCGTCGATCATTCCTTTTGCGATGCGAGATTTGATCGACCCGCCGCCGTGGGGTGCCTCGTAGAGATTGAACCACTCGGCTTTCGCGTAC
Organism: Halorubrum miltondacostae; assembly: GCF_041379815.1. Lineage (NCBI taxonomy): Archaea > Methanobacteriati > Methanobacteriota > Halobacteria > Halobacteriales > Haloferacaceae > Halorubrum > Halorubrum miltondacostae. The sequence goes on along the minus strand of NZ_JBEDNY010000006.1, from coordinate 8,867 downwards.
ACCGAAGCGTCACTCTCCAACCCAAGGTCGAGTTCGAGTAGCGGCGTTTCGAAGATCGTCGACTCGTCGACGGCCTGTCCGGTCATACCCACCGTTTACGCCTCCCAAACAAGAGTCCGACGAAAACGGCGCTTTCGGGCCGTATCACGGTTGTGCGCACCGAACGCCCGTCCGAGATACGGGAGAAGACTGCCGGTCACGAAAGTCGTTCCCCAACGAGGTGTGTACTAGATTCTATGAGTGAACTATCGTGGGACGACGTCGTCGAGATGCCCAACGAACTCGACGACGAGACTGCCGAGGCGCTCTTGCGGGACGCAACTGAGGTACAAGACATGACTGGCGAGGTCTGTCCGTACCCGCAGGTCGAGGCGAAGAAGGCCATCGCAGGGCTTTCGCCCGGTGACGTGCTGGTCCAGAAGACGGACCACGTCCCGAGCACAGAAAACGTCCCGAAGGCGGTCGGCGACGACGCGACTGCGAAGGTGTGGCAATCGGGCGACGGACGGTATCGCATCTTCCTGCGGAAGGAGTAATCATGGTCGAGGAGCTCACCCCCCAGGAAGTCAACGAGCGCGTCCAGAGCGGCGACCTTCGTGTCATCGACACTCGGCCGCCGGAAGAGTATGAAACGGGCCACATACCCGGCTCGATTAACGTTCCGCTGAACGATCTTCCGTCACGCGTCCCCGATATTGACTGGGACGATACTGATGTCGTCTGTGCCTGTCCCGTCGGGGAGTCCTCGAAGCAGGCCGCGATGCTGATCAGCAGCTACGAGGGTGTCGAGGATGACGTGGTCGTCGCGAGCATGGCCGGCGGTTACGAGGAGTGGACGTTCGAGCTGGAAAGCGGCACGGCCGCGGACGCCTGAGCGGATAGGTTCTTTTCGAAGCGTTTTGGGCTCGAGCAGGGTGAAATCCGGATGTGTCTTGTTGCTCTGCGTGAAACTACGTCGCCGGTTGTCGGTTCGCTATTGGACGTGTCGCCGAATCCGGCTCAAACGAGACGGGTTAGATTGCGCAGCCGACCTCGCGGTACATGTAGTGTGTCATCACGTACACGCCGAGGATGATGCCCGCGCCGGCGAGGAACGAATGAACTGACAGCAGCGCGACCCCGGAGAACAGATTCGCGATGTTACAGCCTGCGGCGAGCCGCGAGCCGACGCCCATCAGGAGGCCACCCGCCGCGTAGTTCGGGACGCGGTTCAGTTTCGGCTTCCGGATCCGGAAATCACCAGAGGCGTACGCGGCGATAAAGGACCCGATGATCAGCGATACGATCATCAGCATATCGATGGTGAGCGAGATGTTCCCGTCGCGGAATAGCACCGAGCCCCAGTAGTCGACGCTCGCGACGTCGAATCCAGCTCTAGAGAGGAGGTACCCAGCCCAGCGTGCCTCACTGCCGGTAATCGCCCAGTGACCGTGGACCGAAAACCAGAGGCTCGCGACGAGCGCCATCGCCACGCCCGCAGTCCGGGCGTCCCACGAATCGCGAAGTCGGACTTTCAGCGGACGATCATCCTCACGAATCCCACGGACGTACTCGACGGTACCCTCGGCGATACCGCGCAGGCCGGTGCTCACTGCCGCGACGGATCGTGAGGCACCAATCGACGCCTGTGCTCGCGCGTCGGCGGTGACGCCTGCTCCGCCAGAGGGGTCGTCTGGGAGTTGGCTCCGTCCTTTCATGAATGCGTACGCAAGCGTCCCCGCTGCGACCGCAAGCGCACCCGTGACCGCCGGCGAGAAGGGTAACGCGAGATACAGCGTTTGCCCATCAAACGGGTTCAGTGTCTGGAAGTAGTACGTCTCCGCGACGGGAAACGCGAACGCGAAGAGGATGTAGCCAACGAACATGAACAGGAGCACGAGCCAAAACTGGAGGTACCCCTGTCCTGCGCGGTACAAGGTTCCCGAAGCGCAGCCGCCGGCGAGCGTCATCCCGAGTCCGAAAACGAAGCCGCCGATGAGCGACCCAAGCCCCCACGCCGGCGTCCAGAAGCCACGAAAGTAACCAAACGTCGCTTGGAGGCTCCAGAAGATTGTCATCACGGCGACCCCTGCGAGCAACCCCTTCAGAACTCGGGTGTCTTTGAACGCAACGAAATCGCGAAATGCGCTGACAAAACAGAAACGCGCCTTCTGAAGGAGGATCCCGAAGGCGAGACCAACGGCGATCGAAATGCCAATGTAAGCGGTCGGCGAGAGTATCATTGCTTTTCCGTATCGGACTCCACGGTATATCGACGCCGGACACGGTAACGAGCCCCTTCTATCGCAGGTCGGCGTAATTGTTGCCGCGAGGACGGACACGGGGCAACGACGCGGGCGTCCGGCGAGGCTTTCACTGTGAGGCATGACTCAATGTACATGAGCGACAACTGCGGCTGTGGAACAACTGACCCCGCCGACGAGGAGGCGGCCGGGTCTCCGCGCCCTGCGAAGGGGGATGAGCTGGCAAACGATGCCCGTCAGAACCCCTTCGCAGACGGCGTCGACCGGCGGCGCTTGCTTCAAGCCTCCGGGACCGTCGGGGCGACCGCCGCCCTTGCCGGCTGTTCGGGCGGGGGCAGCGGGGGTGACGGCGGCGACGCCGTCCCGACGATGTTCGTGTTCAACAACGGCGACCGAACGCTGAGCGTCATCGACGCCGAGTCGGACGAGCTCGTCACGTCTTCGTTCCTCGGGACCACCGCCTCATTCCCGGCCAATCAATACTCCACTGGTAGCGACGCCGCTCATGATGTACTCTGGCTCAACGTCTCCGGCGGTGTGCGCGCGGTCGACCAGCAGACTCTCGAAGAACTCGCGTACGTCGAGACTGGGTTCGGTCCGAACTACCCGAACCTGACGCCCGACGGCGAGCATCTACTCATTGCCTCCGGCGGCACGACCGGGTTGTCCCCGGAGGGAGACACGAACCACGCGATATTCCGCGTCGACGCGAACCGCGAGAGCGATACCTTCGGTGAGGTGACCGCCGAGATCGAGACTGGGTACGTGGGACCCTGCGACATGACCCTCGGACCGAACGGTGACTACGCGTTCGTCGTCGATGTCGCCGACGAGGCCATCCGCGTGCTAAGCGTCGACCCGTTCGAGACGGTGACCCGGGTCGACGCCGGCGAGCCCGTGAACGAGGGCAACGTCCTCCCATTCATGTGTACCGCCTCCTTCGATGGGGATCTCCTCCTCGTCGAGAACGGCGAGGGGACGCTCGGTGGTGAGCCCGAGGTTCCTCGCGAGGGCTCCGAGAGCGTCTGGGACATCTCTGACCCGGAGAATCCAGAGGAGATCGCGAAGATCACCCGTGACGACGGGCTGCCGGGCGCGCCAATCACGAGCGAGGTCGCCCCTGACAACTCGGCGGCATACCTCTTCATCCCGGGCGAGGGCGTCGGCGTGATCGACCTGGTGGCCAACGAGTATGCGACGACTCTAGACGTCGGAGGCAGCAGCATCGGCGGCGCGTGGGGGCCGAACCGCGAGAAGCTGTACGTCCCGGTTCAGGACGCGAATCAGGTCGCGGTGATCGACCATGCCAACCGAGAGGTTACGACAACGGTCGACGTTGGCGAGGCCCCAACAGGAGCCGCCGCCGGGACGGTCCGTCCTGAAAGCGACGCCGTGTCGAGCCTCCAAGCGTCGCTCGCGTCGCTCGGGATCACGTTCGGTGATATGGAGGCGTCGTGGTGTATGGACGACCACTGCTACTGCGGCTAATGCCCGGAGAGAACTCAGGAGCTGGCGGTGACAAGAGCGACGATACGACGCGTCGTGGACTCATGCGTGCCGCAGCCGGCGCAACAGCGGCAAGTGTAGCGAGTACCGCCGGCTGTCTGAGTGTCTCAACACCTGCCAATGTGGCAGCACAGTACGAGGTAACAGGGAACATTTCCCACTTCGTTGGTCCGAGTTGGCTGGCCGAGAACCGCGCCGACACCGTTGTGCTTGACGCGCGAAACGTGGAGCAGTTCCGCAAAGAACGGATCTACAACGCCCGCCGGGTTCCGTTTGAAGCGATTACGAGCCGAACAGAGACAGACAAGGGGTTGGTCCCGGACCCTGCGGCGATCGCAACTGCGTTTGGGTCCGTCGGCGTCAGCGCTGACGACGATGTGCTCGTATACGGTGCGAGCGTCGGCTCTCGAGTAACTCGAACCGCATTCGCACTCGCGGCAGTGGGTCACAGTGGGGAGATTAAGGTGTTGAACGGTGGGATTGACGGCTGGAACGGTCGTCTCGGCACAGGGTCTCGCGGGGACGTCTCGACAGTGGCGTACGAACCTGACTCGGCACCGTTGACGTGGGTTACCCGAGACTGGCTCGCTGAGCGGGTCGGCTCGTTCAATGACGGCGGTCCGGGGGTAGTCGACGTACGGGTACCAGAGGCGTACTTGGCCGCGGCCGGTTCGGACGTGCTCAACGACGATCACGAGCGTCACGGCCACCTCCCGGGCGCAGTCGATATCCACTGGATCGGAAACGTCTCCGGTCGTCGGATGACAGACGCGGGACGGCTCGTTCAGCTGTACGAAGGCGAGGCTGGACTCAACCGTAACGGGACCGTCGTGGTGTATGGTGACGACAACGTGGATCCAACCTCAACGTGGCTCACCCTCCGAGCGGTCGGGTTCGACGATGTCCGCGTCTACGACGGCGGCTTCGGTGAGTGGGCGAACACCGCTGACCGAGGTCGACACCCCGTCGAAACGGCGACGAACGTCGTCGTCGAGACCGAAGGCAGCGTCGGCGGCGATGACAGCAGCGGTGACTTCTCCTGTACGGGATGAGTCAGAGCGGTTCCGGCGAAAGCGAGGACGATCCGCGGAGCCAACCGGAGCATATTGTTGCCGTTCCGTGTGAAGGGGCTGACGCTCTCGCGCTGTTCAACCTCGCAACTGGTGATTCGCTTGGATCGGTGCCGGTCGGTAGTCACCCGGTCCACGCAACAACGACGGCGGGACGGACGTTTGTCGCAACGATGGGTGAGCGGTCGGTTACAGCGGTCGAACCCGATGGAGATGTGAGTCGTATCGAAACCGGGGTGTTAGGACCGTCCCACTTCGCGGTTGCCGGGGGCCAGCTGTACGCTTCTTGTTCAGCTGGCGATGCGATTGCGGTGATCGACCCGGTCGAAGCGGAACTCATCACCCGAATCGGTGTAGGTGCGGAGCCGCATGAGCTCGCTGTCGATCCTGATCAAAGACGCCTCTACAGCGGCAGCCGCCGTGACGGTGTCGTCGATATCGTTGATACCGCGACGCATGACCGAATCGGTACGGTTGACGTCGGTCCGGAGGCGCGTGTTCAGGGCGTCGCTCTCGCGCCCAACGGTCATCGCGGATACGCAGTCGACCAGAACAGCAACCGGGTCGTTGTATTCGAACCGGCTGGTCACGGAGACGAAGACCCCGACGCCCCCGCCACCCGAATCGGCCAGGTTTTGAAGCAAGCCGAAGTGGGGGCAGACCCGTACGATCTGGTAGTCACTGCTGACCGCGTATTCGTCCCGGGGAGGGCCGACGGAACTGTCCACGAGTTTTCACCGGACTTGACTCTCGAAGCGGTTCATGAAGGATTCTCTCGACCAGTTGATCTGTTCAGAGCGAATGGTCGTTGGTGGGTCCTCGACTCCGAGACCGCTCGACTCCGTTCGCTCAATAGTGATGTCGTCGAGACGAGCGCACCTGGCCTCGTCGCAGCCCCAGTCGGAGGCGGGCGACTGGTCGTATCTCACTATGACGACGATCGGATTTCGTTCGTGGACGTCACGAATGGGACCGTCTGGACCGCCGACACACCTGCGTACCCGTTCGGCGCAGTCGTGGTTTGATGCGTCACTGTCGCCGGGGAACCCTGCCGGTGTCGCCGGCGTAATTCTTCTGTTCACCCTCTCTCGGCTGTGAAGGTAGCATACGTCTTCGCGACCGCGGGTCAGACTATCGACCATGTGCTCGGGGATATGATACTGCCACAGCTGGAGGCCGGGACACACGGCGCCGACGTGGTCGGGATGTTCTTTTTCCACGACAACACGTACGCGCTCCGGGAGGACGACCCGCTCGGACAGCGCCTCGCAGATGTCGCTGCTGACCAGGATGTGTTACTCATGCTTTGTGACCAGTGCGCGGCGCGCCGCGGACTCGCAGAGCATGACCGGACCGATAAGCACGGCCGCGACCGCTACGAAGCGACGAACACTGTCGAGGGCGCCACCGTCGGTTGCTTCCCCGACCTCTACGACGCGCTCGGTGAGGTCGGCATCGACCAAGTCATCACGCTGTAGCTCCTCTACGTCCGACTGTAGAATAACTATTGAAATGCGCAACTTCGGGTTGAATAGCTTCCCGGTTAGAACCTTGACACACAAGAAGAGACAGCGAAACCAGTCCATGATCGACTCAAACCTCAAGCGACTCGCGAGCTATGACGCCCTGCTGGTTGCTCTGCTGACAATGACGACTCAGGCGTGCGGCTAAGGTGCGCTCACCGACCTCAAACGGTCTTATATACTTACGTAGAAGCGAGACATCGCAGGCCTCACCGGCGTCGAGTATGGCGGCGTCGGTGTGGAAGGGTGTCACCGGTGAGCGGCCGGTGCGACTATGACACTTGGTGTGGCGGGCCGAACCCAGTTAGTCGAAGAACTCGGACCGATAGAATGCGTCGGGGCCGTGGTCGTCTACCCAAGCGAACGCGTAGAGCCGTCGCGACGGGAGCCGGTCAAGTTGGCGGCCGTCCGCCGCGGCACCTGTATGTGGGTCCCACATCGTACCGTCGCCGACGACGCCGGCGTCGGTCGACTCAAACTCGTGATGAGGGGCCGCATACGCGTGAATGGCGTCTTCCGTCGCGAACACGACTGTCTCCTGCTCGCTGACCGTCGCCCGAACCACACCGCCGGCCGCCCGCACCCGCGAGACTGGAAAGCCGAGCGCGTCGTCGCCAGACTCGACGCCCAACACGACCGTCTTCGGGTCGAGATCCGAGGGACCGGTCCACTCTCTCCGACTCGCCTCGCCTCGGTGGGCGACGAGGCCAAACCCGTCACCTGAAGCGTACGCTCTGTACGGCGCGGCGTCGTAATCGATCGGCACGGGCTCGTCGTCGTCGCTCGCGGCCTCGCTCTCTCCGCCCGGCGGGTCGAGAACGACACCGTCGGAGTACGACTCGCGGAACTCTCTGACCGACAGCATGGCCGCTGAGCGGACGGAGAGCGATTCTCTCTCGAACGCGCCGGTGATACACTCGCCGGTCGACTGCTTCCACTCGCTCTCTGTCTCCCGGTCGTACATCACGAGGTCGTCGTCTGCGAGTTTCCCGGAGACGCCGAATTCGAGCGTCCGCCCGGCGTGGCGGCGGTCGTAAACGACTCCACTCCCACAGAGGGGACACCACGTGACGGCGATCGGGTCACCGCCCGACGCATCGCTCAAAGTATCGTTGACTATCTCGTGGAACTGGAGGTACCGAACCGGGTACGCGCGGGGCGGGTCGGCGGACGCCACCGCGATGACCATGTCGTCGCCGCTTCCGTCGTAGGCGTCACTGAACCGCGGCTCGTCGACGCTCGGAATCGCGTCTCGCGGGAGGACTCGTCGGACGTTCACGGTGGCGGCTGGCACTGGTCGGACATAGTTTAGTCGGCCGCGGACAAGGGGGACCGCCGCACAGCGCCGCGTCGTTTATTCGGGTGGCTCGATACGGGCGGGTATGAAACGCGTCCACGTCGATGACGTCGAGAACTCACTCCAGCCGGCCGCAGTGATGCGACCGCTCACCGGCGCGCTCGGGCTCACGGACCTGGCGCTGAATTACTACGAGTTGGAGCCGGGCGACAGCTTCGCGTTCGCGTACCACAGCCACGAGGTACAAGAAGAGGCCTTCTACGTCATCTCGGGCACGGCGACGTTCGAGACGGAGGACGGCCCCGTCGAGGTGGGGCCCGACGAGGTCGTTCGGTTCGACCGCGACGAGTTCCAGCGCGGGTGGAACCGCGGCGACGGGTCGGTCCGCGCGCTCGCACTCGGCGCACCACTAGAGTATGGGAATCAGCAGAAGTTACGCTACTGTGCGACCTGCGACGCCGAGACCGATACCAACCTACGCGCCGCTGCGGACGAGGAAGATGCCGTCGTCGCTGAGTGCGTCGAGTGCGGGGCTGAGACCGGCCGTTGGTACCGAGGATCAATGGACGGCGAGGTACCGTGAGTCGATGATATCGCCGACGGAACCAGTTAGCGCATATCTGGAGGAGCACCGCGAGTCGCTTGTTTCCGACGCCGAGACGCTCCTCGGATACGACACGTCAAACCTCCCGGGCAACACCGCGACCGCCGCCACGTGGATCGCGTCGCGGTTAGAGGCAGCCAGCGTCGACGGCGACCCGCTCGACGTCGACCCTGAGAAGCCGAACCTCCTCCCGGCGCTGCCAGACTTGCTCGCCGGCGAGCCAGAGGTTACCCGGTTCGAGGTCGACTCGGCGACAGAGATGAAGCTCTGAGGCGACCGTCACAGGCTCTTCCACGCCGGCTCGAGTTACTATTCTGCGGAGCTCTCCGTCCGTTCGTTAATCTCGTTCGCCTGACTGATCGCGTCAATCACGTTCCGAGCGATATCATCGAGGTCGTCCGCGTACGCCTGTGTCGTTTCGGACACCGCATCGACGTTTTCTGAGGTCCGAACCGCGCTGTCGGCGATCCTGTCGAGGTCGTCGACCGCGTCCGTGATCGACGCCGCCGCGGTATCTGTGCGTGTGTCGACCGTTTCGATCTGATCGATCGTCTCGTCCGCAGTCGATCGTACCTCCTCAACGGTCGCTTCGATCTCTGTCGCGCGTTCTTGTGCCTGTTCGGC
>NZ_JBEDNY010000005.1:0-237716 GCF_041379815.1 Halorubrum miltondacostae | reverse complement strand
GTGATCGACGCCGCCGCGGTATCTGTGCGTGTGTCGACCGTTTCGATCTGATCGATCGTCTCGTCCGCAGTCGATCGTACCTCCTCAACGGTCGCTTCGATCTCTGTCGCGCGTTCTTGTGCCTGTTCGGCGAGGTCCTTTACCTCGTCTGCGACGACGGCAAAACCGGACCCCGCCTCACCCACGCGGGCGGCTTCGATCGAGGCGTTCAACGCCAGCATGTTCGTCTGGTCGGCAATCTCGTTCAACATCGCGACGATGTCGTCGATCTCGGTTACCGTCTCACGAAGCGTCTCCAATTTTTGTTCGGCCGCAGCGGCCGCGGCTTTTGCTTCGTCGACATCGTCATTTGCCTCTCGAGCTGAACCGCGTGCCGTCTCGGCTAGCGAGGCCGTGTCCGAACTAGACTTGTTCGCCTCCACGGCACCGCGAGAGAGCGACTCGATTGCGTCGCTCGACTCGCTCAATTCTGTTCCGATCTCGGAGAGGAGTTTCGCGTGTTCAGCCGTGAGCGTCGACAGCGGAGTACTTCCGTCCGGATCCGCCGCCCTGTCCGACCCCGTGTTGCTGTCCGGACCGCGTGATTGTCGACTCATGAGTGTGCGCCCGCAAAGGCGGTTACCGTACACTCCCGCGGGGGCTATTTAATCGTGGTCCGCGCATTATCAGATGCGATGTCAGACCACGACCACGACGACGGCGACGTTCACGCCTGTGACTGCGGCGCGACGTTCGACACGCTCGACGCGCTGAAAGACCACGCCAAGGAGAATCACCCCGACGCGTACGAGGAGAACTTCGGGGACGAGGAATGAGTCTGAGCACACGATTCGAGCGATGAGCGGAGACGCTACCTGTCCGACCTGCGGCGACGAGACGGAGAGCCGGCTGGCGATCATCGAGCCGTCCGAACTGAAAGCGGAGCGGGAGTACTGTCTCACATGCGAGAAGTTCGTCGACGAGGACGCGCGGCAGCCGGAGTGAGGCGGCGGTCGTGCGGCCGAACCGAACCCTCGCGGGGGATTCATATCTGCCGGTTCTGTCGGGAGTACGTATGAAAGAGTTTGACGTGATCGTGATCGGCGGCGGGACTGGGAACAACGTCGCTGCGGCTGCGGCGGACGCCGGCCTGGAGACGGCGCTCGTCGAGCCCGGCCCGCTCGGCGGGACCTGTCTCAACCGCGGCTGTAACCCCTCGAAGATGCTCATCCAAGCCGCGAACGCGGTCGACCGCGTCCGAGAGGCGGAGCGCTTCCACGTCGACGCGACCGTGAACGGGACGGACCACGCGGCCGTCGTCGACGAGATGGACGACCTGCTCGGCGGCATCGCCGAGGACATGGAGTCGCGCTATCGGGAGAAAGACCACCTCACGCTGTTCAAACAGCGGACCCGCTTCGTCGACGAACGGACCGTTGAGCTCGACGGCGAGGCCGTCGCGGGCGAGAAGGTCGTGATCGCGACCGGGAGCCGCCCGATCGTGCCGCCCATCGACGGGCTCAGTGAGATCGACTACCTCACGAGTCAAGAGGCGCTCTACCTGCGGGAGCCGCCGGAGAGTCTCGTGATCATGGGCGGCGGCTACATCGCCGTCGAGCTGGGGTACGCGTTCGGTGCGCTGGGGACGGACGTGACGATCGTCGAGATGATGGACACGCTGCTCCCGCGCGAGGACGGCGACGTGGCCGCGGCGTTCACCGGGATCGCCGCCGAGCGGCACGACGTCCACACCGGCCACCGCGTGACGGCCGTCGAGGAGACCGACGGCGGGTACGTGGTCCGCGCGGAGACGGAGGCCGGCGAGGGGGTAACCGTCGACGGCGACGAGGTCCTCGTGGCGCTGGGACGGCGGCCGAACAGCGACGACCTCGGTCTCGACGCGGCGGGCGTCGCGGTCGACGACGACGGGTTCGTGGAGACCGACGATCGCCTTCGTACGACCGCGGAGAACGTCTGGTCGCAAGGCGACGTGGCCGGCAACGCCTTGTTCAAACACTCCGGCGACTACGAGACCGATCACACGATCGCGAATGTCGTCCACGGTGAGGGGCGGTCGGTCGACCTCTCTGCGATGCCGCATACGATCTTCACCGAGCCGCAGGTCGCCGGCGTCGGGGCGACCGAGGAGACGTTGACGGAGGAGGGGACCGAGTACGCCGTCGGTCGGGCGAGGTACGCCGATTCCGCGATGGGTCGCGCGAAGAAGCTCGACGACGGGTTCGTGAAGGTGCTCGCCGCCCCCGACGGGGAGATCCTCGGCGCACACGCCCTGGGCTACGAGGCCTCGACGCTGCTCCACGAGACCGTGCTCGCGATGCGCGCGGGACTCACCGTCGACGACATCGCCGGCGCGATCCACGCCCACCCGACGCTGAGCAAGGTCGTCGCGGCGGCGTTCCGGGACGTCGCGGAGTGATCGGAGGGGCGCGACGCGGTCTGTCCGTGCGGACGGGCGTCTGGAAACGGCGTCCGACCGGTCGAGGGCGAAGAGCCAGCGGTACTGACGACCGACACGTATTATAGCGACCGAGCGAAAAAGAGGTAAACGAGGCAGGCGCGAGGTTCGCGTCGTACGGGCGGCACAGCACTCGCGCGCCGAGGGGATATCAATCCATGTGTGAGGAATCGACGGACGGACGGGAAGGCGCCGCCGGGTCGCGGGCCGGCGATCGCCGGTCGCCGGTCGAGGAACGGTATCAGAAGGTCTTCGAGCACAACAACGACGCCGTCATGATTGTCGACTTCGAATCCGAATCGTTCGTCGATGTCAACCCACGGGCGTGCGAACTGCTGGGGTACTCCCGTGAGGAGTTCCTGTCGATGGATCCCGAAGCCATCCATCCAGACGATATTGCCCGGGTTCGCAAGGAGTTCATTTCCCAAATCAAGACAGAAGGAACCGGGTTCACTGACGACTTGACTTGTGTAACGAAGGACGGGGACGAAGTACCAACAGAAATATCTGGAGCAGCATTAACGCCGGGAGACAAAAATGACGCCGCGGCGGACGCCGAGCCGAAGCGAATGATCGCGATGCTCCGGGACATCTCCGAACGCGTCCAGAACCGTCAGGAGCTAGAGCAGAAGGTTGAACGACTTGACCGGTTCGCCAGTATCGTTTCGCACGACCTCCAAAACCCGGTTTCAGTCATTCAGGGACACGCTGAACTCGCGCGCCAGACTGGTGATTCCGAACACTTCGACGCGATCGAAAACGCCGCCGATCGCATGGAAGAGATGCTGTCGGAGCTCCTCAAGCTCACGCGTGAAGGCGACCTCGTTCACGAGCGGACTGAAATCGACCTAGCGGCGATGGCGCAGAGCGTCTGGGCCGACTGCGACATGGCGCCGGCAACTCTCGAAGTCGAGTCGTCAACAACTTTTCGAGCAGACCGGGACCGACTTCACGAGTTGTTTGTGAACCTCTTCGAAAATGCTCGCGATCACGGTGGCCCCTCGACAACGCTCTGTGTCGGAGTAGTCGACGAATCGGAACAGAACGGATTTTATGTTGCTGATAACGGGACGGGCGTTCCAGCCGAAGACAGTGACGACATCTTCGAGTGGGGACACACAACGACAGGAGACGGGACGGGCTTCGGGCTGGCAATCGTCGCTGAAATCGTGGAGGCCCACGGTTGGCAAATTGAGGTCGGTGAATCCGCGAGTGGCGGAGCCCGGTTCGAGATTACTGGAATCGCTCAATATTCGTGAGATAATATATTCACCGCGGGTTGATAGCGGTACCGACCACCCGGCGTAGTTTTATATCGTCCCGCAGCCGCTCAGGAAGGTATGGACGATGACGCGTCATCGAGCGGGTCGAGCGAGTTCAGGTGGCACAGGGCCCTCGATCCCGATGAACTCGCCGAGGGGCGGGTCAAAGCCGTCAGTTGTAACGACACGACGGTCGCAGTCACCCACTACGATGGCGAATATGCGGCCTTGGACAACCATTGCCCCCACCAAGGTGGCCCGCTCGGTGAGGGATCTATTGAGACAGGTTACCTCCGCTGTCCGTGGCACGGATGGGACTTCGATCCGTTGACTGGCGAGACGCCAGGGTCACATGACGATTGCGTGGAAACGTTCCCGGTTGAGGAACGCAACGATGGAATTTACGTGGGATTGCCCAAGGAAGAACCACACGAGCGGACGGTGTCGGACGTGATCGCCGAGACGCTAGTCAACTGGGGCGTCCGGCAGGTGTGGGGGATCGTCGGGCATTCGAATCTCGGGCTCGCCGACGCGCTCCGCCGCGAAGCGGCCGGGGGAAACCTCGCTTATTACGGCGTACGCCACGAGGGGGCCGCCGCGTTCGCCGCCTCAGCGTACGGGAAGCTCACCGGCCGCCCGGCGGCGTGCTTCTCCATCGCCGGCCCCGGTGCGACGAACATGCTCACCGGACTGTGGGACGCAAACGTTGACCGCTCGCCGACGATCGCGCTCACTGGACAGGTCGAGTCGCAGGTGCTCGGCACAGGGAACTTCCAAGAAGTCGATCTAGAGGCGGCCTACGGCGACGTCGCTGAGTTCGAGGCGACCGTCCTCCCCGACAGCGACCACGCCGAACTCGCGACCCGGGCAGCCAAGACTGCGATCCTCGAACGCGGTGTCTCACACCTCGTCTTCCCCGACGAAATCCAGACCCAGTCGGCCGAGGGCGTCGATCCCGGCGACCCGGAAGGGCGTATTACGGACCGCGACATCACACCCCCAGAGAGCGCCCTCAAAGATGCGGTGGAGCTACTGGAAACTGCCGAGCGGCCGGTGATCGTCGTCGGGCACGGCGCCCGGTTCGAGATGGACGGGATTGTGGACCTTGCCGAGCGGTTCGATTGTCCCGTGCTGACGACATTCAAAGCGAAGGGTCAGATTCCCGACTCGCACCCGCTCGCGGGTGGCGTCCTCGGGCGGAGCGGGACGCCCATCGCGAGCCACTTCATGAACGAGGCGGACGTGCTGGCCGTCTTTGGCGCGAGCTTCTCGAACCACACCGGCATCGCGGAGTACAAGCCGACGATCCACGTCGACTACGACGCGATGACGCTCGGAAAGTTCCACAGTGTCGACGTGCCGGTGTGGGGCGAGATCGGCGTCACTGTCGACGAACTCGCCGACCGACTCGGCGACGACCTCGCGGCGGAAAACCAGCGCGGGGAACTCGCCGACCGGTGGACGATCTGGCATGAGGAGAAGGCGACACGGCGGGAGCAGACGCCCGAGCGCGGCGTCAATTACGCCACTGCCTTCGAGGCCATGAGTCGGATCGTTCCGGACAATACAATCGTTCCCGTCGACGTAGGAAACAACACCTACGCGTTCGGCCGCTACTTCGAGCCGGAACAGCAGTCTGTCCTCATGTCGGGATATCTTGGATCGATCGGATTCGCGTTCCCAGCGGCGTTGGGCGCGTGGGCTGCCACCCAAGAGCCGGAATCGGAGTTCGCCGGTCGCAAGGTGGTCTCGGTGTCCAGCGACGGTGGCTTCGGCCAGTACATGAGCGAGTTCACGACCGCAGTGAAGTACGACATGGACGTTACTCACGTCTTGTTGAACGACGACGAACTCGGGAAGATCAGCAAAGAGCAGCGGACCGGGGGCTGGGACGTCTGGCAGACCGACCTCGTCAACCCCGAGTTCGCTGCGTTCGCGGAAAATTGTGGGGGCCTCGGTCTCTTCGTCGACGACCCCGCCGAACTCGACGACGCACTCGAAAACGCGATTGCCCACGACGGTCCCGCTCTCGTCGAGATCCTCACCGATGCTGATCCGGTATGAACACCAGTCTCGATACGTAGCTGCGGTCTCCGGGACGCCTGTATTCATTGACATCCTCCCGCGCCTGAAGACGCGGGAATCCCACGGCACCGCGCCGCTGAGTTGGGATATTAGGGTTCGCGGTTCACGACCTGTTCTCGTGGGGCGAAAACACCCTCACTACGGTCGAACAGGTGAACCGCTGGCTGTGCCAACCAGCCGTTATCCCTATCACCGCCATCCGTGGCGAGACTCGGGAGTACCTTTTGCCGAATATTCTCCGCACCGTTCGCGTCTGCGTTCGCAACCGTGTCGCACTTTTCACATACGTACAGTCCGCGTTCTACACGCTGGTTATCGTCCGTGTGGCCACACGCCGAACACGATTTCGACGTGTCACGTTCCGATACTAGCTCAACGTCGATGCCCTCGGCTTCTGCCTTGTAGTCGAGAAGCGTCGTGAAGCGGTCGAACGCCCACCCGTGCAAGTCGAGATTTCCGTGGTCGCCCCAATTCCGAGACTCGCCGTCCCCATCGTCCTCGCGGATGCCGCCAAGGTCGCCAACGACAATCGTTCCAACCTCTCGCTCGACACATTCCTCTACGATTGCTTTCGAGAGAGCGTGCAAGAAGTGCGTCCGGCGACCCCTCCGCTTGTGGTCGAGGCGAGTGGCTTCACTGGACGAGGAATCGTCGCACTTGGCTTTCTGTTTCGTGAAGTAGTATTCGTCCTCTTTGAGTGAGCCACCGGGATACAACACCGATTCACCGCCGAAAGAGACAGCGGCGAAGTTACATATCCCGAGGTCAACACCAGCCACTTCATCGCCCGGAGGTTCCGGGTCGATGTTGGTACGACAGACGAATTGGAGCCGCCATTCGTCTCGCTCGTGGACGGCGCGAACCTGCTGAATGTCCCACTCGGTCAGGTCAACATCCGGGCGAGTCTGGTACTCACACAGGATGAAATCCGAACGGTGCTGTTTGAGGTTTCGCCCTTTCGAGAGACGAACACGGGTGAACTGTGCGTCATGTTTGAAACCAGCCGTTTTGAACGACACGGTTGAACGTGGATGGGAGTCTCCGTGTTTGCGGTAGCCGGGCGGTCGGGCACGGTCGTCGCCGTTCCGACGCTTGCCGAACCAGCCGTTGAACGCTTCAGCGAGTTCTTCGAGAACGCGCTGACTGGACTGAGAATGTAAGTCCGTGTAGCGTTCGTGGCTTTTGAGTTCGGCTTTGAGTTCCCCGTCATCGGGAATCTCGCCAGTTTTGTCCCACTGTTGTTGTGCGTAGTAGCGACCGACGTTCCAGAGTTTTGAGGCGGCCCATCCGAGTTGGTCGAGGTCGTCACGAACCTGTTGCTGGTTCGTAATGCTGGCCTCGAAGGTTCGGACGGTTCGGCTCATTATCTGGCTTCATAACTGGTTATGAACGTTGTTTTATTAATAGTGTCCATTGGCGTGGAATATCCGGCTGTGCTATCGACAGTGGATTGTGTAGGAGTTGTCGGATTCATCCTGCGCCTAAAGGCGCAGGTACTCTCCTCGAATATGTATAAATCCACCGCTCGCGTGTCCGGCCGGTGACCGGACGCGATACGTATTAATTTTTACTGAGAGAATCGGACATGGGAACAGACACTGCTCGGGAGAGACCCGCCCCGAACCGCGACACCGCTGTCCCCGATTCTTACGCGATCCACGTAGACGATCGGGGCGTCGATGTATGGCAGTATCGCGTCGACCTCGAAGAACCGAGCGGCGCTTGGCAGTTCGTCGAGACGCACGACGCCAAGGACGACCTCCGAGTATCGCTCGAACTCGCGGTGTTGACGCCCCCGTCCGAGTGCGGATATTGGGTGTACAGCAGGACCTACGACTGCGAAACCGATTGTAAATAGAGCGCGGCCGAATTGCTCAGACCTCCAGTTCGAGCGAGTAAATCCGCTTTCGGGCGTCGGCAAACGAGATTCGTGACGAAACTATCTCGGCCTCTTCTAGCTGATCGAGCGCATACCGAACGGTCCGCGGGGGGAGAAGCGTCGACTCGGCGAGGGCCAACTGCGTGCTCTCGCCCTCGTACTCGAGGGTCTTCGCGACCAGCTTGGCGCTGGGCGAGAGGTCGAGGAGTTCCGGAGGTGCCGACCGGGCCGAAATCGAGGTGTCGTCCGGCATTACAGATGGAGATAGCCGGACGAACATCTTAATCTTCGAGCGTTTGTGCGATCAATTCACACAGGTGAACACCGCGACCGACGCGGTTTGTCTCACTCCGTCGACGCTGCCCACTCTAGGAGCGGTTCAAGCCGCGTCCGTAGCTCGTCACCGTCCTCAGTGAGGGCATACTCGACGCGAGGCGGGATCTCGTTATACTGGGTTCGAGAGACGAGACCAGCCTCCTCAAATTCGTCGAGTCGTTTCGAGATGGTTGAAGTACTCGCCGTCGGAAGGTGTGCTTCGATCTCCGCGAAGCGAAGCGAGTCGTGCGCCCCGATGATGCTGACGAGCTGTATCGCGTATTTCTGACTCAGTGTGCTGATAACACCCGTGAGCGGACAGTAGCACGTGCCGTCAACATCACAGGCGGGAGCGTTTGCGGTGGTATCTGCCATAACTTTGTAGCCTCCAACTTACTTCATAGCTTTGGACTCCGAAGTATAAGCGCTTCCTATTGTAAAGTAACGACACACATGACTAGCGACCCCCAATACGACCTCGTGATTCTCGGCGGTGGCGCCGCAGCTTTCGCTGCGATTACCGAAGCGAGTCGACGGGACCTCACGACGGCAATAGTGAACACCGGCCTGCCTATCGGCGGGACCTGCGTGAACGTCGGCTGTGTCCCGAGTAAGCATCTGCTTGCCGTCGCCGAGAGCGGTGCTGCAGCGTCGGAGAACCCCTTCGACGCCATTCGATACCCTGAGGAGCCGACCGTCGACTGGGCCGACGCACTCGACGGTACCGACGCACTTGTCGAACGGTTCCGGCAGGAGAACTACGTCGATGTCGCCGAGCACTTCGAGGCTGACATCTACGAGGGCTACGGCCAACTGGTCGACAGCGAGGGACTACGTCCCTCGGGCAACCGGACGCAGTCCGGTGACGACACGACCATCGAAGTCGTCGACGGCGCCGACGAGGGCGCACGCATCGTCGGAAAAAAGGCGCTGGTCGCGACCGGGAGTTCACCGTGGGAACCGCCCATCGATGGCCTCGACGACGTCGACTACTACACGAGCGAGACGATTCTCGAAGAGCGCGATCTCCCCGAGAGTATCGTAATACTCGGTGGCGGCTACATCGCGCTGGAGTGGGGCCAGATCCTCCACCGTGTCGGCGTCGGCGTGACCATCCTCCAGCGCTCCGAGCACGTCCTCTCCGGGATGGAAGGACAACTCGGGCGTGAGATACAGCGCGCGTTCGAGGAGGAAGGCATCGAGGTAATTACTGGCAACGACTTCCAGCGCGTCCGAACGCCAGCAGCCGCCGGTGGAATCAAAACGAGACAGTCGGGCGTCGCCGTCGAGACAGCCGTCGACGGCACCGAACGAACGATTACTGGCGACGCGCTGTTCGTCGCGACCGGCGTCCAGCCCAACAGCGACGGGATCGGTCTCGAATCAGTGGGGGTGAAAACGGACAACAATGGAACGATCCACGTCGACGAGCACTTCCAGACGACGAATTCCCACATCTACGCGGCCGGCGACGTGATCGGCGAGCCTGAACTCGAGACAGTTGCTGCTAAGGAGGGCAATCACGCCGTCAAGAACGCCTTCGGCAACGAGGGCGTCAGTATTGACTACGACGCAGTCCCCGCAGTTGTTTTCACCAGCCCGGAGGTCGCCGCAGTCGGGACAACCGAACTGGAGTACACGGATGAGCATGGGACTTGTTCGTGCCGGACGGTTCAGATGGAGGACGTGGCGCGAGCAAAAACTGTCAAGAATACCGATGGCCTCGTTCAAGTTGTCAAGCACCACAAGACCGACGAGATCGTCGGCGTCCACATGGTCGGTCCCCGGGCCGCCGACATGATCATGGAAGCGACGCTGGCGGTGAAATTCGGCCTCACCGTCGACGACATCATCGATACCGTTCACCCGTTCCCGACGTTCAGCGAAGCGTTCAAACAGGCTTGTCAAGCATTCCGTAGGGATACGTCGAAAATGAGCTGTTGTATCGAGTAGTGAGCTCCAAAACAGATATCGAACACTCCCGTTCTGAGCTGTTTGTTCTGACAGCCGGAGCGTTCGTGCGAACCTGTTTCACATCCGCGAAGACTGTTTAAGATGACTGCGCTCACTCTTTACTAAGACCTAATGTTGGAACTCTACCGGCTTCCCGGCTGCCCGTACTGTGCGAAGGTCGAAAACAAACTCGATGAGTTAGATCTGGAATACGAGGCTCATAACGTACTCCCCTTTCGGTTTCTCCGATTCGAGGTGAAATCGGTGAGCGGTCAGTCCGGAGTGCCGGTGCTCGTCGACACTGAACACGGAATCGAGGGGCTGGCAGAGAGCGACGACATCGTCGCCCATCTCGAGAACACGTACGCCTGAGGTGGTTTCAGAAGACCGTCAGGAAGGGTATTCCCCCACACGCCGTTCTTTGACACCACTACAATGAGCGGCTCAATCGTCGCATTCGCTCTGGCAGGTCTTTTCCTCGCCGGGATGGCTTGGGGTCTCCGTCGCCGTCACGGTACTGTGACTGCGTCGGAGATCGCGGCGACACTTCCGTGGTTTGCCGTCATCGGTGTCGCGGTCGCTATCGGACGGTCGGTACCCATGTCGGCCCTAGCCGCTGGATTCTTTCTGAGTCCGACGGTGTACCTCGTAGTCGGGGGGCTCGTCTCAGGGTTGTGGGTGATACTGGATGGCGCCGATATACACGAGACTTCGCAGTGGACGGCCGTCAGCGGTGTCCTCACGGCTAGCGTCGTCGGGGGAGTGAGCCTCCTCACAGTTGATGGGCTCCAGTTGCGTGTTCTCGTCTGGAACGCGGCTGCAATCATGATGGCAATCGGTATTACTGGACTCGTCCTGCGAGCGCTTCAGAATCGACACTTATCCACCCACGGATGGCTCCGTAGTGGGGTCCTCTTTGCGCACGTTCTCGACGCAACGACCACGGGAATCGGACTCGAGCGCCTCGGGACGATCGAACGGAACCCGATCTCCGCGGCAATCATTCAGTTTGGAGACGGCGTCGGCCCATCCGGTGCCGTGCTCTTTCTTTTTGTGAAAATAACGGCTGCCATGCTCGTCTTAGCCGCTCTCGACACAAACAGAGACCAGCTAAGCCGAGAGTCAGTGGGCCTACTTGTCATCGCCGCTGGTGCCGGTCTCGTTCCTGCCGTCCACAATCTCACCCTGTTCGCGCTCACGATCTCCTAAGCGATTCCCTCCACGATCACTCCACGACAATAGTCGAGACACAACCACGCGTTCCTTCGGCAAGAGCATAATTAAGACGGAGGCTATTCGGCGGAGAGGTACACACTTCATTGTGACAATGGAGCGCCCAAGGAGCTGATAAACAATGACTACGGCGTTTGGGCCGTGGTTTCGTCAGCAGTCGGGAGCTCATCACGCTTGTGTGGTTGCTCGTAATCGAGTCCTGGGCCGATCGGTGTAATCACCCCTTGGTAGTAGCCGTCGTCTTTGATGTGCTCCATCCGCACCGTCTCTACAAAACCTGGCGTCTGATAGAGATCACGCAGGTACGGCCAGAGGTTGTCGTACTGGTGGAGATACTGCTTGTTACACTTGAACGCCGTGTGATAGCACTCGTCGAACCGAATGAGCGTCGGGAACAGTCGCACGTCGGCGAGCGTGAGCCGGTCGCCGGCGAGGTACCGCTGGTCGGCCAGCACCTCATTCCAGTGGTCCAGGGCGTCAAAGACGTCGGTGACGGCCTCGTTGTAGGCGGCCTGTGACTCCGCGAAGCCGGCCCGGTAGACGCCGTTATTGATGGAATCGTAGATCGAATCGATGATTCGATCGATCTCGTCACGGTATCCGTCGGGATAGAGGTCACGTCCCTCGTCGCCGTAGTCGCCAAACTCGGTGGCGAACATCTGCATGATCTCGATCGATTCGTTGTTGACGATGGTCTCGTGCTTTCGGTCCCACAGCACTGGCACAGTCACACGGCCGGTGTACTCGGGATCGCCCGCGACGTACACGTCCCGGAGATACGTACATCCATTAACCGTATCGGGTGTACACCCCTCCTTTTCGGGCGTGAACTCCCACCCATCGTCTTCGCGCCACGGATCAACGATGTCCATCGAAACAACGTCGGTCAGGCCAGCAAGTTGGCGCACGAGCGCAGCACCGTGTGCCCACGGACAGTTCCGCGCGATGTACAGGTGGTACCGATCAGTCGCCGGTTGGAAGCGGCTCTCAGGGGAGTCCTGAATCCAGTCACGGAACGAAGTTTCCGTGCGATCGAACGCACCACTCTCGTCGGTGTATGGTTCGATATCCGTCTTCCACTCGCCGTCGACGAGCATGTTCCGGCCCATAGCTCGGTATACGGGCTTCTCGCTTACAGTCTTGCCGCCCAGGCCCACCCACCGAACACAGCCGACGAATACCGCTCCCAGCGCAGTTAGATAAATTCGGAGTTCTGTGGACCGTTCGTGATGTGGACCTCGAACGGCTGTGTACTGACGTCGTCCTGTTCGACGAGGTGCCAGTACGTCTCGGCCATCTCGTCGGGGTCAAGGAACGTCTCTTCACCTCGGTCCGGGAAGCGCTCGCGGACGCCCGGCGTGTCAATCTGGCCGTCGATGACTACGTGGGCGACGTGGATACCCTCCGGACCGAACTCCTGGGCGATATCCATCGCCATCCCGCGGGCGGCGAACTTTGCGGCCGTGAACCCGATCGCGCCACCGAGGCTCCGCACCGCGGAGGTCGCACCCGTGAAAATAACCATCCCGCCACCGCTCTCAAGCATATCGCCGACAGCCTCTTGTGAGCAGACAAACGCACCGCGGCCATTGACCGCCCACGCCTCTTCGAACTCATCGACGCTCGTGTCCATGAGGCCCGTCCAGGAGGCGGCACTCGCGTGATTCACGAGAACGTCGATTGAGCCGAACTCCTCTCGGACCGTCTCGAACCCATCTTGGATCTGCTCGATGTCCGTCAGATCCGTCTGGACGGCAAGTCCCTCGCCGGGGTCTGGCAGATCGGTGGCGAGTTCCTCGATGTAATCTGCTGACCGCGCAAAGAGTGCGACCTGACACCCCTCGTCTGCGAATTTTCGGGCAAGCGATGCGCCGAGTCCCGGACCGACACCCGCAATAACAGCTGTTCGGGTCACACGTCCCACAGAGGGGAATCGTGTACACAACAGTGGTGGTATCGGTAACTGAGGATTTTACAAACCATCGTCGGCGAGCACTCGTTACGAGGGCCGGACGAGTCAAGACCCGAGGCGAGACTCTACCGATTGAATTCTGTTGAGACCTTATTATCCCAACGCTCGGGATTCCTCCGCCTTCAGACGGAGGAGGATGTCAATCATCAACACGTCGACGGCGAGCAAAAGTTCATTTCGGGTATCTTCGAAGCTACGTCTTCGAGTGTTCTGTTCCGACGACTGACTCCATCTCAGCGATGGTTGAGACCCTAACTAGCTGACCCCAATATCCTTGGCTGGTCCCGCGAACACGAAAAATATGACCGACTCGCCCGGTTCAAGTTCATCTCCGCTTTTTGACGCGAAAGAATTCGATGAGCCATCCGTTTTCACACCGGAAGCGCTGCTGGAGAACGCTCGACGGCAAAAGGATCTTCCGGAACGCTCAGTGCCTGATATCTGTCTCCTTGATCCGGATGGAGATATTGTGCGCCAACTGAAAGCCACCGGAGAAGCATATAAAGACGAGACTTGGCCCGGCTACCACACTGACCTCTATCGGTTCGATCGGAACGGTAGAGAGTTTGGTATTGTCGGATGCGCTGTCGGTGCGTCATTCGCTGTTCTCGTTGCGGAACAACTGTTCGCCGCTGGCTGTCGATTTCTCGTGAGTGTAACCTCTTCGGGACAGATTGTCCCGAAGGATGACCCACCGTACTTTGTTCTCATTAGCCGTGCGCTCCGCGACGAGGGAACGAGCCATCATTATCGTTCAACGAACAGCTATGCGACCCTCAATGACAAACTCAGCACTCCGGTTGAAGAAGCGTGTGAAGCTGTATCGCGTCCCGTGTACATGGGGACGACGTGGACGACAGATGCGCCGTTTCGCGAAACAGAGGCTGCGATTGAACGTGCGAGATCGGAAGGAATTCTTGCCGTTGAGATGGAAGCAGCGGCGTTGTACACATTTGCGGAGGTTCGAGAGGTGCCAGTCGTTTGTTTCGCCCATGTAACCAATCAGATGGGACAGACTGAGGAGGATTTCGAGAAAGGGGAAGCAGCTGGAAGTCGTGATGCGTTAGAAGTGATTGATGCGGCCGCTACCGCCTGGCAGTCCTTGGATTAATTGAAAATCCACCAGACAGCGAGTTATTTTATTACGAAATATATAAAGTGTATTTTATGTTTATATGTCTTCTCTGTACTGAATTCACCCGGAGTAGTAGTACTCGCCGTTGCGTTTCTGCTGGCTGTCGAGCTGTGAGCCAGGTTTGTTGATTCGGGGACGCCCCGTGCGCTCGTCCCGGCGAAACGTAATATCCAGGTCGGCGAGGAAGTCGTTCATTCCGTCGCGCATCTCTTGGGGCGGTGACGCCCGACCGCGCTCGGCCGGCTCGCCGTCGAACACCATCAACCGGTCGGCCAGCAGGTCAATCATGTAGATATCGTGGTCGATCACCATCACCGTCGCGTCGTGGTTCTCGGCGTACCGGCGGATTGCGGTCGTCGCCCGCACACGCTGCTCGACGTCAAGGTGTGCGGACGGTTCGTCGAGCAGGTAGAGGTCAGCGTCGTCGGAAAGACAGGCCGCGATGGCGACGCGTTGACGCTCCCCACCTGAGAGGTCCGTAAGATTCTGCTCCATAATTCGCTCCAACTGGAGCGGCTGCGCGATTTCGGTGTTCCAGTAGGAGGAGCCGAACTGATCCGCAATCGACGAGAGGAAGGCGTCGACACGCATCGGCTGGTCAATCTCAACGTACTGCGGCTTGTAGGAGATGTCGAGGGCGAAATCGAGTTCTCCTTCGTCGGGCGCGAGATCACCGGTTAACAGCTTCGCGAGCGTGGATTTGCCAATTCCGTTCGGGCCGACAGCGCCCAGCACTTCGGAGTGGTTAATTTCGCCACCCTCGACCCGGAGTTCGAACTCGCCGTCACCGTACGACTTCCGCAGGTCTGGGTACTCGACCAGCGTCTCACTGCGTGAGGTCACCCGCGGCGCGTGCTCCTCGAATGTAATTGCGGAGGGCCGGATCCGCATGTTCTCGTTGTCGAGGTACCCTTTCAGGTACTCGTTGATCCCGTTCCGAACCGACTTCGGGTCCGTGATGACCCCGTACGCGCCGGGCTCGCCGTACGCGACGTGGAGGGTGTCCGCCAACAGGTCAAGGATGGCGAGGTCGTGCTCGACGACGAGCATCGAGCGGTCACCAGTGTCATCGTCCGCCAGTTCTCCGATAAGCCGGGCGACAACCATCCGCTGGCCGATGTCGAGATACGGTGTAATCTCGTCGAGGAAGTAGAAGTCGGCGTCGCGGGCAAGACACGCCGCGATCGCGACGCGCTGGAGTTCACCGCCCGAGATGGAGTCGATGTCTTGGTCCATCACCGGGCCGATATTGAGTCGGTCAATCAGTTCGTCAAGCGCCCCGCGCTCGTCGGTCCGCTCTAACAGCTCACGGGTGTTGCCGTCGAACTGCTTCGGAATCTGATCGACATACTGGGGCTTCCGAGAGACGCTCACATCGCCGTCGCGCAGCGACTCAAGATAGTTCTGGAGACCGGTACCGCGGAAGCGGTCAAGCACTCGGTCCCAGTCACCGTCGCGCTCGTGGTCGCCGAGGTTCGGGACCATCTCGCCGGCGAGTCCGTGGACCGCGGTCGACTTCCCGATTCCGTTCGGTCCGAGGATACCGGTGACGTTGCCCGGCTCGGGCGTCGGCAGTCCATACAGCGAGAACGCGTTCTCACCGTAGCGGTGGACCGGCTCTTCATCAAGTTCGGAGGGAAGATTGATGATTTCGATCGCGTCGAACGGGCACTTATCGACACAAATACCGCAAGTCTCGCCGAGACAGATCTCCTCGGAGATACGGATCTGGCCCGGATCCCCCTCAACTGTGTCCTCGCCACGCTCGGTGATACACTCCTTGCCCGTTCGGTTTGGGGGGCAGTAGTTGGCGCACTCGTAGCTACACCGGTCGGGCTGGCACCGATCAAGGTCGACCACGGCGATACTATCGTCCGCCATCTTACGCCACCAGTGGGACGTCAGGTGTCTCGGGCACGGTACCACTGTTGAGCCCCAGCGAGAACAACAGCAGCGCGAGGGAGCGGTTGTCCGTGACGCTGAAGTCGCTAACGCCGATCCTCATCAGACCGCAGATCGTCGTAACGACCACGCTGGGCGCGTGGCTTGGTATTTCCAAGTCGTTGCTCACACTAGCGGATGCGGGAACACACATGAAAAGCCGTTCGTTCCACCCGACAGCCGTCACGTCTTTTTCCTGATGTGTGGGCTCTCAAGTCGCGCCGATTACAAAATCAAACGCAGCGGGGTCCCGCAACCGGATGGACGTTTCCCGCCTAATGCGAACTGATCTTAATTAACCAACAGTCTATTCGGATCACCTCTTTTTGTTGGTTAAGACAGATAGTCACGACCCAACTGCTGTTACGGGAGCTCTTCTGTTACGTCGACGAGCTCCTCCTCAGTCTGCCAGCGATACAGTCGCTCCTCCCGCTCGAATAGCTCGAAGACGCCGTCCTGCATCCAGCCGAAAGGGTGTTCCTCGCCCTCGTATACCCGTTTGAGGACGTGACTTTTCGCAAAGAACTCGGTCGTGCCGACGAGGAGACCCTGCTCGACAAGAAAATCACTTGGCTCCTTCTCAGCGACACCGACGAGGTAGGTCACGGTGTCGGCGATCAGGCAGAACTTCTGGATGCTGTTGTCCCACTCCCCACGGATGTCGACCATTCGGAAGGCGTAGGCGTCCTGCCGACGGTTGAGGCGATCGACTACAAGATTCAGTCGGCGAATCGGCTCCCGGTCGTAGTTTCCGAGGACAAAGTACGAACGCTCGTTTTCGTAGACAGGAGTCAGTTCGCTCAGGGTGTGGAGGATCTCCTCGTTATCCGCTAACGAGATCTCTTCGTCGTCGAGTTGGTCCTTCGCACTGGTGAGGACCTCTTCAGGGACGGGCGGCTCCTCATCGGACATACTCGACTCCTCTCAGCGTTGTGCGATATGGTTTATGGAGTAAATCACCTACTCAATCGAGTGTGGTTTACTTCAGAGTGATTTACTCAAGGGTAAACTACTTGCCGCCAGGCCGTGTATCGTCTCGTATGAGCACCGATCTGGGAACTGCTGAGGGGATGGAATCTCGTGAACTCGTCCACTTCGTCACTCAGCAGACGCGGTTCACGCTGGTCACCAACATCCTCCAACACCCCGACCAGCTGCCCTCGATGTACGAGCTTGAGGAGCTCAACCCTAGTGTGAGCGAGGCCACCGTCTATAAGCACGTCCAGAAGCTCATCGACGCCGGTATCGTCAAGGAGGTCGCTCTGGATGACGACCAGCGCCGGCAGGGCTACCCCTGGAAGTTCTACGGCCTCACGGCAGAGGGGCGGGAGTTCCTAGAGGAACACAACCTGCTCGCCGCAGAGAAGACCCTCCAGCAGATCTACGACACCATCTCAAATAAGCCCGAAAAGATGGTCAAGTACGAGAATTCCCCTCGCCCGGACGACGCGTAACCCTTACAGAATTAGCTCCGTCTCAGTACTCGATCATCATTCGATTTCGTACTCACCCGCTAGCTCCTGGAACTCGTCCCACGCCGGGAGCCGGTCGTCATCAACCTCGCCGTGCGTCTCGAGGTAGCGGAGCAAGGCGTCGATTTCGTCTTCGAGGCCATACTTCGCCGCCTGCTCTCGGAGGTCCGCCTCGTTGATCTCGACGTGGCTGAGCAGGAGGAGACAGTACTTACGGAGAATCGAGGAGAAAGCCTCGCGCTTTAGCGCGGGGATGAATCCGACAAATGCGCCAGAAACCACGTTCGGCATTTTCAACGGATGTTTTATGTGTTCGACTCTTGTATCGATAATTAACCGAGGCGGCCTGCCCGCCCACCTAATCGGACAATATCGGGATTGCCCTGGTCTCGCACAGACAGCACCCTTTCTGTTTGCGAGCTTGGGGTGCTGTCAACAAAAGTATCTCTGAATCCCACGCCGGGATAGGAGTAACGGCTGGTTGGCACAGCCAGTAGCCGTCCTTTGAGGCGACTACAAACCGTAAACATCCCAATCCAGCGGTGCGGTGCCGTGGGAATCTTCGCCCTTTAGGGCGGAGAGGATGTCAAGGTAGCGGCTGCCGTCGTCGATCAATAGCGTGTGACAGCAGAGCTCCGCCGGCGATACGACGTCGAGTTCCTCGAAGTAGACGTAGTAGCGGTGGCCAGTAAGCAGGAACTGGAGGTCGAAGGCCGCGAATCGAGCGAGGCCGGTTTCGTGGAACGCCTTTGCGTCGATTTCCGTTTCAGCCTGGGCAAGGAATTCGTCGTAGTCCTCCCAGAGAATCGTGCCCTTCGGGGCGACGGCTTCGAGGCGGTGACGATGTAGATGGTGTGCGAGTTCACGGGCGAACTCGTGGAGATGGTCGAAATCGGCGTTGAAGTCATAGTGACTGTCGTCCGTCCCGACGAGACCACGGTCACGAAACCGCTTGAGGACGCGGTTGACCGTGTTACGGTAGTTGTCACTCCGGTCGGCGATCTCGGAGACCGTCCGCGGCTGGTCGAGGTAGTACAGCACCTCGAGTGCCTTCCCGGTCAGCAGCTCGGGGAACTCGATATGGGAGTGCTGGCGGACGAGGTCCCGATAGAGTTCGACGGCGCGAGCATCCGACGGGACGACCCGTTTTCGACGGCCATCGCGTTCCGTGTAGACGAGCCCCTTCTCGACGAGGTCACCTACGGCACGAGAGAGGTAACTCTCGCTGTGGTCGAGCTTCGTCGCGAGTTCGGAGATCGTGTCGCCGCGGTCGACCCTGGCGAGGACCTCGAGTTCGATGCGCCGGAGCACGATGTAACATAGTACGAAACTACTTTATAAAGAAGTTTCAAGTAGTGTTACAGACAGCGGTGTGAGACCCGTCTCCGTCGAATTAACCAACAAAAGTACGAATTCGCGGGTCTGTTGGTTAACACGAGAGTACCCGATGTCCTACGAACCCCCGACCCCACCGACGACCCTCGCGACGGAGATTGTCAACACGCTCAACGAGTCGGACCCGGAGCAGCTCCGAGACGTTGCTACGTACGCAGAAGCACTCGCCGAGCACAAGGAACGAGAGGCCCGTCTCGAGGAGTCGGCAGATCAAGAGGAGGGCGAAGAGCGACTAGACGATCTTCCGGACGACGTCCCGGCCAAAGCGACGATCACGATCAAGGAGATCAACGATAATCGCTACTACTACTGGCAGTGGCGGGAAGGCGATTCGGTGACGTCGAAGTGCAAAGGGCCGGTAAATCCCGACGAGTAGCTGAATCGCGTCCCAGTAGAGTGACGAGTGATTCGGGGAGACACCCTATTTATGGAGTGAACAAAAGGAACGGTCAGCGTTCGGGTCGCGGCGCAGTTTTGTAGCGTTCGATATCGTCGGTCTTCTCCACACGGTCGTAGAGTTCACAGACTGACATCCTCCCACGGCTAAAGCCGTGGGGTTCCCCCACTGGGGGTTGAATCTACGAGTAGCGGGAGGTTCGCAGGTTCGTCGTCACGTTGGACGATGACCTGCGTTTCGGGCTGTGCCAGTACAGCCCCCGCCTCGGACAGCGGTTTCGAGAACTTGCCCAAGGCTCGTTTACCGATGTTCAGCGCACCATTCTTATCCGCGTTGTCGTCCAGTCCACACTCTTGACAGTTGAAGCGTCCCTGCGTCTCACGGACACCCTCGCAGGCACAGCGGTTACACGTCTTCGACGTGTCGTACTCCTCAATCAACTTCACGTCGACACCCGCGTCGTGGGCTTTGTACTCGATGTAGTTGAGTAGGCGGGCGAACGGCATCTTGTGGGTCTTATCGTTCACGTACCGTCCTTTGTCGTTGTCTTCGCGAATCCCGCCAAGATCGCCCACGGCAATGACCGCGTTCCGCTCCTCGGCGTCCGCCACGATTTGGCGAGCAATCTTGTGGAGGCGATCGTCTACCTTTCGCGATTCCGCGTCGCCGATACGCTCAACCACCTGCTGTCCCTGTCGAGGTTTCGCCTTCCCAATGGACTTCCGCAACTGATTGTAGTGTTCACGGATATGGCGAATCTCCTCGCCGTAGAACGTGGTATTGCGGTCGGAGAGAAACGCACAGGTGGCGACCCACCGTGCGCCCATATCGATAGCCAGCACGTCGTCGTACTCGTCAGCCACGGTCACAGACCGTTTGACGACGAGATGGACGTACCAGTCACCGTCACGGCGCACTAACTCGCTGTCCCGAATGTCGCCCTCGCGGACGAGTTGTTCGTCCTTTCGAGGGACGTGGGCGGGACACCAGATAGAGTTGCCTCGTCCATGTTCGGGATCGTAGACAGGGACTTTGACCCACCACGACGAGAGAACTGTCTCTTCGTCGTGAGCCACGTCGAACACGTCGTTGCGGAGTACGACGGGCTGTTCGGTATCTGGGTTCGGGTCTTTCTGTCGCTGGACTTTCGACGCCTGCTGGTCGGTCGCAGAGTAGAGGTCAGCGTCTCCACCGTGAACCGCCGTCTGGAACGCCTCACACTCACGAGCGAGCAGGTCGTCTTTCCTGTTGGTCAGCGAGTGGAGTTTGACTCGCACCGTGGTCGAGACGTTCCGTTGCATGACTACTCACCTGCTTGGGCGTCGATATACTCCTCGATGACCTCGCTGGATACATCGCCCGCACTTGAGACGAAGTACGAGCGCGTCCACAGCGACGGCAAGCCGAAATCGAACTCATCCCGGAGTCGGCGCGAGGAGTAGCCCTTGACCTGTTGTATTATTTTGTTCGGGGCGAGCGTCGGGTCGCCCGTGACGAACAGGTGTACGTGGTCGGGACGAATCGCCAACTCCAGTATTTCCAAGCCAAGTTCGTCGGCTTTCTCCTCAATGAGTTCTTCGAGACGGTCGCGTACCTCTCCCGTTAGCACCGATTTACGGTACTTCGGACACCAGACGAAGTGGTACTGAAGTTTGTGGATGTTGGTACGTTCTCTGTCGAACCCACGAGGCATCGTCAGTATATAGAAAGTACTCATCTAAAGATATTACGCAAGCATCCAACCCCAACCGTGGCTATGAACGTGGATTGGTTCCCAGTTGTTGGCTTCATCCCACCCCTGAAGGGGTGGGCTTTCGCCTCGCTACCGCTGTAACAAGGAAGCCCACGCTTCAGCCGTGAGAGGAATCCGACGGAGTGTATCCTGCGCCCGGAGGAGCGTGTGCTCTTTGAGGAATCGTCGACCACTCTGGCTAGTCCCGTAGCTCTTGTACAGAAGGAGTGTTGCCGACGGCCCTCTCAGAAGAATGCTTCCTCAAGGATGCCGGCACCAACGAGCTGCTGAAGGTGTTGACGAATCGTTGTCTGGTTCTTGCCCGGGTTGAGGTAATCGAGTTCTTTCAGCGTTGGCGGTTCCGACGGATGCCCGAAGTAGAGGTGTTTCCGACACCCCCCGGTTTTCACGAGTGTTGTGTTGAGATGTACCGGTTGGTTGGACACCCCCCACTTTTCATGAGAGTTCTATTGCCGCGTACCGGTTTATCAGACATGCCCCCCAGTTTTCACGAGAGTTCTAGTGAGAATCGAGGCGATGTAGAGAAGATCATGGGTGCTGTGGGGATTTTCTGCGCAGTACTCGGTTGCCAGTGAAACGCGTCGGCTATTCTCGTGTCCGTTGAGGGAAACACTCGTGTCGAGTTGTCTGTCTCTACCCCCTCCCCCCACTTTTCATGAGAGTTGAACAGAGGGAGAAGGCGAGTGAAAAGATGTCTGACGTTCTCTTACTACTCCTCTACAGCTCAATTAACCGCTGTAGTAGCCATGCGGGTATGGTTGCGAGTGTTGTATAATAAAGGTTCGCCTCCGTACAGCACATTTTCTTCCCCCTCCCATCCTATTTTCTACAAACACTCGTGAAAAGTGGGGGGAGGGGGTTCGTAATCTCCACGGTTCGAGCCACCTGAAGCACCGTGAGGTGTGTCATGCTCATATACTGTGTCAGTTTCTCGTGAAGGCGTGGTAGGCTCTCGTGAAACCGATGAGACTCATGAAGGTGTGGTTTTAAGTAATATCGTACTAACAGTTTGAGCAATAATGGGGCTGGAACGGTTTACACCCGATTCTACAATTTTTGCCGATGAAGCGGTGCTTCGAGACGGGTACCGCCCAGAGAAACTCATTGAGCGGGATAACGAGCTGGAACAGTACCAATCCGCGTTGAAGCCCGTGATTAACGGTGCGCCACCGAAGAATCTGTTTCTATATGGGCAGACAGGCGTAGGGAAGACGTTGTCCTCGCGAATGATTATCGAGCGGCTCGACGCAGATCAGGAAGATCTGGACGACGTGGAAGTGTCTTTCGTTGAGCTAAACTGTAAGTCACTCAATTCGAGTTACCAGGTGGCCGCGAATCTCATTAACAAGTTCCGAGAACCGGAAGACCAGATCAAACCGACCGGGTATCCGTCTGGTATGATTTTCACGATGCTGTTCGAGGAACTGGAGAAGCTTGATGCCACACACTGTCTAGTGGTGCTCGACGAAATAGATGCCATCGGGAATGATGACGACATTCTGTATAAGCTTCCGCGAGCGAACGACAATGGGAATGTTGCGAACACGGCTGTGGGGGTTATTGGAATCTCGAACGACTTCACGTTCCGCGACAACCTCTCTGCGCGTGTGAAGGACTCGTTGTGTGATGAGGAGATCCATTTCCCACCGTATGATGCTAATGAGCTCGGGAATATTTTGAAGCAGCGAGCGTCGGAGGCGTTCCACAATACGACTGTTCAGGAGCGTGACGATGGCGAATTTGAGCTGTCGTCCGAAATTTTGGAGGATGATGTGATCCCGCTATGTGCGGCGTTCGCTGCGCAGGACTCGGGGAGTGCTCGGCAGGCGTTGAAATTGTTATATAAAGCGGGGGATATGGCTCGCGATGAGGGGAGTGAACGTATCTCTGAAGGGCACGTGCGGAACGCCGATGAGGTGGTGGAGCGAGATAAGGTTCGAGAGGAACTATCGCGCTTGCCGACGCAGTCCAAGCTGACGTTGTACGGTCTGTTGTTGTTGGAAGAGGAGGATGTGTTGCCGGCGAAACGTAACCGTATCTATGAGCGGTATGTGTTGGCAGCGAAGCGTATTGATGCGGAAGTGCGGACAGACAGAACGATTCACGACCGGCTGAGTCAGTTAACGCTGAAGGGGTTTCTTGATGTTCGCGAGCAGAACAAGGGGCCGAAAGGAGGGAGTTATTACGAGTATGAGTTTTCGATTCGTGCGGATCTCGTGCGTGATGTGTTACAGGAGGATGGGCGGATGCAGGAACTGTTCGAAGGGACGGACGGATCGATGACGTTAGATTCGTTTTAGGATACAGCACGCGAGTCGATCGGAGGATCTGCCACCGCTCGTTTCGTGTCGATAAACCCCGCGAGCGAACACGTTGATTGCCTTGTGGCACTCGAACCGGCCGAAATTCGAATTGCTGAACCATTGACAACCGAAGCAGGTGACGAGGATCCACTTCAGCGCTCTCGACCACCCCTCGAGTTCCGTTAATCGGTCCTCGTCGGGGTGGTCCCATTCCTTCTCGCGACGGATGGCCGTATTAATCTCGTCACATGCGTCGATGAGCCACTGTAGCACATCGACGAGATAGCCCCGGTCGTCGCAGATCGAATACCCGGGGCCAGAGACATCGTCGCGGTCGCTGTGGCAGTCACACCGGATAGGGTCCGACAAGACTGGATCCCGGTGAGCAAGTTCCCGATCGGTGCCCATGCGAGCTCTTGAACGGGTTTTTTCGAGCGCGACACGAGGTCGAGGACACCGTCGGGGTTCGTTTCCCCGTAAAAGAACGTGCTCGACTCGTCGATGATCGCCCGATCGAGGATGTTGTATCGCGCCGCGGAGTGACCGACGCGGCCGTACTCGAGTACGTTGACCGGCTCGCGAGATGCTGATAATCGACGTTCGGCCACCGACTCAGTGAAAGTCGTCGACGCCGGCGTCCGTCGCCATCTCATATAGGGCCGGGACGATCTCGCTCGTCGAGCAGACCAAGACGCCCGGATCGTGTGCGTCGATCGGACCGCTGCTGGCGAACAGCAGGCGGCCTTGTGTGCGGTGTTGGACTTCTACTCAACGCTCATACTGTTGGCCAGTGTCTCAACAGGTGAGAGATAGCTCAGGAACCGCTGTTCCAGTACACACACGCCAAGGCCGGCCTCGCCGAGAAAGTCGTGCTTCGGCCGACCGACGACACCGAGACGTACCCCTCGGACTGGAAGTACACGCTCCACCTGGGCACTCTCGACGACCCACACTCGTCCGGTACGACAACTCCCACGAGGATACGAAAGGCCACGAACACCACACCGCAGCCGGCGATCTTGACGACGTCGATTTCCCCGGAATGGAGGACCGGCTTGTGTAGTTCTGGGCGAGCGCAGACGAGTACTGGGACGCCGTCTGCGGCAAGCCGCCCCGGCCTTACTGACCGAATACCAACACACGATACCCCGACCATACTACACTCCACATCACCGTCGGCGACCGAGAACAGCTCTGTGAGGACGGGCTCCAGTTCGTACAAGATGTTGAGGACGACGATCTCGACGAACAGGACGGAAAGGCAACACTTCAATTCGGCACCTACGACGACTTCGTCGACAGTCTCACACCACCGTGTCTTGAGCTCATCCGGGCGATCGCGGAAGAGGCGCCCGAGAGCATGCGCGAGGCAGCGCGTCTCGTCGAGCGTGACGTGTCTAATGTCCACTCAGACCTGAATCAGCTGGAAGTTCTGGGCATCCTCACGCTCGAAGAGGGTGGGCCCAGTGGTGCGATTCAACCCGTCGTTCCGTTCGACCGCATCGAGGTCCATATCGACTACCCGCTTATCGATAGCGGCGACGCCGATGGTACTCCTCCAAGCGCGTAGTCACCACTCACTACTCTCCGAGTGTGCTATGAGACTCTCGTGCGATGGTTATCCACGACCCGCAATCACGCTGCTGCCCCGGAACAGTACTTTCACTCCGCTCGCCCGAATTATAAGACACACAATCTCTAATTTTGAGGAGAGAGAGCACCGCTGAGTCGGCTTCAACAACCGGATCGTCTCCGAAACAGTGTCACACGCTCTCTTCCCCCCAAAGTAGCCCGTGAACTCGTGAGAATGACTCCTAATGACCCAGAGACGGTCCGTGGCGACTGCTCGTTCTGCGGTGAGACAGTCACAGGCCGGCACGTAATCATCTACTATGAGACCGCTGGCGGTAACACAGGCGTGTGGGCTGAATGTCCTCGCTGTGGCGAAATCGTTGACCCCACTGATGCTCAGTAAACAGATCATCCAGCAGATCGTCAGGCTTGAGCCGTCATCGACAACGCTCCATAAGTGCCGTCGCTGTGGGTACAGCGTGGAGAAGGACGTCGATGAGTGTCCACAGTGTGGCTCTCAAGAAATTGCGGCCTACGATCTCGAGTAATGGCTGAAGTGGTCACGGTTGGGAAAGAATTCAGTACCTTATGTATCACCCGAACACTAACGTGACTCCAATTGTTACATAAGGCATGAAGCAGCCGTCACCACCCACCTCACTCCCAAAGTATCTCGCAGAGGGGCTCCCCAAACAGGATACAGAGACACTCCATGAGATACAGAACTACGTTGAGGCGCTCATTGAGTATCGCGACCAGTCGGTAGACACCGACGAGCTTCCCGAGACCGCCGAACCCGTTGACGGGTCCGATAGCGCAGGAAGCGGGACCGTCGTCAAAGAGAAAGTCACCTGTGGTGATGACGGCTGTAAGTGCGCCAGCGGGAATCCCGCGGATATGCACGGTCCGTATCTCTATCGCTACTATCGTGAGAACGGCACGATGAAATCGGAGTACGTCGGTAAGCCAGAAAGTGAGTAGCAGTGAGTCGAGACTACCAGAACTTCACCGACGTCGACCAACAGACATCGGCAATAAATCGACGCTACACCACCGGTGAGTCGCGTTCGACGATACTAGCAAACGCGACGTTCTCTTGGACTTGCTCGATCTCGACCGACAGCTCATCACCCGGTTGTCCGCCGGGGACGATCACGACGTAGCCGCGTTCAACCTTCGCAATGCCGTCACCTTGATCACCCGTCGCTTCGATGGTCACGTCGCGGACTTCACCCTCATCTACGGGAGGACCGTCCGACATCGGAGTTGGTTCTTGAGCAGTCGATTGGAGTTGATCTTGCTGGGCGTTCTGTTCTGTCAAGGATTCCGACGCCAGAATTGCGATGCGATACGTTTCGTCAGCAGCGAGCGCGTCATGCTCGACCTCACTTGCCGGGATTTCCACGACATATGACCCATCGCGTTCTTCGATTTGAGCACTGAACAGAGAGCGAAGCGAATCAGAGATTTCGATCATCGAGTATCGTAGAGTAGCGAAGGCGCTGTAGGTAAATCCCGCGTGTTACACCACCCGTTCTCGGCTACCTCTCAGTTACCGGGCAGGTGATTTGGTTCTGATAAAATATTCAGAAAAGGACATATCTAATATGGGTTCTAGTCCTTACAGACCTGTTACGCGTCGCCACCACCTTCCTCGAGAAGGAACTTTTTGACCGTCTCAAACTTGGTAGTGCTGTAGATCGGGACTCCTGAAACGACAATTTCCCGGATGTCGTCGGTATACGTGGGAATCGCTTGGGCCGCTTCAACGTCGATGTCGTACGCATACCTATTGCCGTCGAACTCGGCGTCTTCGAGGTCGCGACCAACAGCGTTCGCCTCTCGTTGGGTTGGAGCTCGGTCGTCCGTCGTGAGCACCCAGAGGTCGATGTCGCTGCGCCGATCGGCTTCGCCACGGGCCACACTTCCGTACAGAACGATCCCGATGACGCCGTCGAGACGGCCAGTGAGTTCGTCGACGGCGGCCTTCACGGGCTTGTGGAACTCTGGTTGCGGTATTCGGAAGAGAGGGTCGTCCGGTATAGCAAGTCGTTCTCGATTGATCCGAACGAGCCGCTGGTTATTGTCGGGGTGTTCAACCACTAATCCGTTCTCGACGAGGGTGTTGAGCGCTCTCCGAACCGTTTGTTGGGAATGGCCAATCTGATCAGCCACCTCGCGCTGTGAGAACTGCTTGAATCGGTGATTCGTTAAAAATAGCAAGATGTCGTTCGTTGCCTTGCTTTTGAATAAATCCGCGTCTGAGGCGGGTATTGGAACCGATATGGACACGCCCTGTGTAGGGTTCGATTTCGTCTCATGGCCCATGTGCCATACTGCGGCTCACAACTTTATATATTTTATATAAATATCAGCTATAGTTGATAACAACCGCTTTGTTGAAATCCTCAGTAGTTGATGGTTTTGCTCCCTTAATCGCTCAGTATAGAGAGTACAGTCAGCAGTCAGACATCGTAGATTTCACGCGCTCACCAGAGAATCAGCCACGCTAGCGTAGAGATATTTATCCAACAGACGGTGTAATTAGATGCGCAGTGACTCACAGCGTGGCAAGCGACAAACCTTATTCGGTCTTGGGCAATTCCACGACGAAGACCGAGCCTTCGGGGTCATTGTCTTCGACCCACACCTCACCACCGTAATCCGTCACAAGTGTTGCGACCAGATACAGCCCCATCCCACTCCCTGCGCTTTCCAAGCCACGTTCGCCCTTTGCGAAAATATCGTCTTTCTGCCCGTCGGGGACGCCGGGGCCGTTGTCCGCAATCTGGATAGTCGCTATGTCGTCTTGTTCGGTTACCGAGGTTGTCACCTCTGCCACCGCCTTATCATTGTGCTGTATCGCGTTCTTCAGCAGGTTCCGAAAGACCGAGGAAAGCATGTCGTTGGCGTTAATAGTCACAGAGGAAACCGTTGTCTCAAGGGACACAGCGGCGTTCGGATATGAGGATTGTACTTCGCTCACCTCGTTTTCCAAGATAGCGCGAAGATTGACCTGCTGACCTTCTTTTGTGGTCGAGAGCATTACGTCGGCTATCTCCCGCGCTGTTCGTGTGAGTTCGATAGCGTGGTCGGCACTGTCCTGTATTGTGGTGATGTACCCTTTCACTTCCTCGTCTTCGCACTCTTCGACAAGCAGGTCGGCATAAGCAGTGACGAGTTGTAGATCGTTGCGAACATCGTGGCGAAGGACTTGGTTCAGGATTTCGAGGTTGTCGCGTTGGTCTTCAAGTTCCTGTTCGTATTCTCTCAGCTCGGTGATGTCCCGTGCGTATCCGAAAACGGCTTCTTCACCAATTTCAGGCGTTTTGAACGGTATTCTGCTTGTCTGGAAAATATGTTTCTCAGTGGCAAGACTCGTCACTTCTTCTTCGAACATCGCAGATTCACCGGATTCAATTACCTCAATATCTCGCTGACGGAGCGTTTCATACTGGTCAGACTCGGGAAAGAACTCCGGTTCTGGTTTCCCCTCAATCTCTTCGGGGATTGTTCCGAGTAACTCGGCATTCGCTTCGTTCGAAAGCAGTATCTCGTCGTCCCGGTTTTTGACGAAGATAGGGTCGGGAATAAGATCGATTATTTGTCGCAGTTCATCGCGGGTTCTCTCAAGCGCTTTCTCATACTGCTTTTCTTCTGAAATGTCTTGTACATACGCGACGAGTCGGCCTTCTTCAAGTTCTACGGCCTCAAAGATTATGTCTACCGTATGGCCGTTTTTGTGACGTATCTGTCCTTCAGTCCGCATATGTCCGGTCTCGCGGACTTCAGTAAACGAAGGGATTTCTTCGGGGTCGTCCTGTTCAGGGGCTAAATCAGCGACCGACATGTCAAGCAGTTCATGCCGCGAATAACCGACCATATCACCGGCAGCTTCATTCACATCCACGTATTCGCCGTGTTCATTAACTTCGAATATGCCGATGGGTGCTTTCTCAACGTGGGCATGATACGACGAGTTATCGCTCGATGAAGTCATGCGCCTGACTATTTCCGAGACCGATTAAAATGCGACGGAAAGTAACGCCGGTCAGCTATTCGCTCCCAATTCGGCCATGAACGGGCGTCTCGACACCTCTCCTCTGACTCCGAGGGTACCAATACTGACAGCAACCGACACGCGTTGGCGATATCTGGAATAGCTTCTTGTAAGATACGCAAGCGCGTTCTATCGGCTAATTCGGCTGTAGATACACGAAATAAACGTCGCGGCAACTCTTCTACGGCGCCCTGTCCGGATACACTATCTAGCCAGTTCTCGTGGCTAGTCTCTCCTTTCCCATTGGGTACTGTCAGAGAGTTTTCTCTCAGTTTCAGCTGTGACAGTATTCTTCCAAACTCTGGCTATCCACCAGTTGAACGAGTATGGAATGATGTGCCGGAGTCAAAACTGGTGAGTTCAGTGATACGCTGCTCCAGTTCTTCGATCTCGGCTTGGAGCTCGGTTGTGTCTTCGTCGGCTCCAGCCAACTGGTCTTTGAGCCCTTGGAGACGGCTTTCCTTCATCTCGTCGTCGACGTCTGCTTTCCGAACATACTCACTCTCCTTGATGTCATACACATCAGATTCAGAGAGTGACGTTACTACACGCTGAACAGGCGCAATACCACGGCCTTCAGGCCGTGGATACGCGCCGTCACTCGACGACACTTTTCATCGACACCTGTATAGTCCGAGTTTCCAATCCAAACGTTCAATTTCCAAGAATCACTACACAGTAGTAAGGTCAGGTCGGAACGGAGCGGATTCCGAACGACCTTCGGAGGCGGCCACGCCGCCAACTCAATGAGACAGTATCCGAAACGCCGGCGCGGTGAACACGAATGCTTGAAGAGTTCGCCTGTGCCCGTCGGCTTGAGCAAGCCCGACGATACCTCCGAATCCGTCAAAGCGTCAACGACTCTCTGCTGGCAAAAACAACAGATGGGAGTCAACGACGCCAAGGATAGGAGTAACAGCGGTTTGGCACCGTCAGTCAGCCACCGACCACGATGGCTGGGTTAGACGCGGACTCCCGTGAAGTGGCGGCGTCCATGGTTGCAAACCTGAAACTCCCACCGCTCGGGAATCCTCCGCGTTAACGCGGAGGAGGGTGTCAATTTGTGCCACGCTATGTCGTGTGAATCAGCAGAGGACCCTCCACCGTTTCCGGAGCTTTCAGTGGAAGAATCGATCGGCCTTAGCTAACAAATCAGAACAAAAATACCGCGTTGTTGGGGAAGGCTAGAGTAGGCGCATTCGCTCTCTTTCTGCGATTGTCGGATGTCTGGGGGTACTTAGACCCTCCACCGTTTCCGGAGCTTTTCGGCAACGAGATATGGTTCTATTTAGCCTCTCAGAAAAGCTCGTTCAATAGTCGGAGATATCCGACTGAAGCAGATTGTTATCGTCAGCTGTCGACTGGATGATGTTCGCGAGTTCTTCGAAACGTGTCGTATCGAGGAGGACTTCAAGTACTGATTTCAACGGGACATCAAGCTCGTATTCGTGATACCGACCAGCTGAGAGCCCCTCGTTCCGTTCAAACAGGTTGATCAGTCCGAGCATATTCATATCCGAGAGGTGGTCACGGACACGACGTTCACTCACGCTATCAGCGTCGAGACGGCTACAGATTTTCACGTATCGCTCGTAGAGATCACGGGACCGAACAGGAACTTCATCGAGCGCCTGGTGGTACGCAAGCGCACAGAGGACAGCATGCCCTTGGGTCGTGAGTTCCTGCATCCCCTCGTAGAGTTGGTTCTTTTCGAGTTCGTCTTGCGCCTCACGGACGTGCTCCTCAGTTACTGTGTCGGAATCAGCCGCTTGGGTAAGCTCGCCAGCTTCACGAAGTAGTCGGATTGCCTGTCGAGCTGATCCAGTATCTTGAGCAGCAAATGCCGCACAGAGCGGGACAGCATCATCGGATAACACATCGTCGTGGAACGCTTTCTCGGCACGTGGGTTGAGGATCGAGCGGAGCTGATTCGCGTCGTATGGTGGGAAGAGGATCTCTTTTTCGGCGAGCGTGTCCTTGACTTTTGGCGAGAGATTGTCCCTGAACTGAAAGTCGTTACTGATGCCGACAATCACTGGACGAACATCGTCGACGTAGCCGTTCGATCGTGCACGAGGGAGCCCGTAGAGGATGTCGTCGGAGTTGCCGATATTGTCGATCTCGTCAAGAACGATCACGACAGTACCACCCAGCGCATCGAGTTCTTCATAGAGAATATCGAACACTCGTTGCTGGGAGTAGCCGGTAGCACTGATACGGTCTTTATCCTGGCTGTTACGGAGCTCGTTGACTAAGGCGACAGCAACTTGGTAGGACGAGGAGAGGTTCTCGCAGCTGACCCAAACCGTCGAGAGATGGACATCGTCGTATTCGGCAGTATCGTTCTCCAGATGCGACAGCATATACTTGGTCGCGACGGTCTTTCCCGTGCCTGTCTTCCCGTACAAGAAGATGTTCGACGTCGGGCGGTTATCGATGATCGGCTGGAGAGCACGCTGATATTTCTCGAGTTCCTCGTCCCGTTCACGGATATCCTCGGGCTCGTAGGAATCGTCGAGGGGTTCGGCGTCAGCGAACACCTGGCGATCCCGCTGGAACATTCCCATGATAGTCTGCCACACGGGAAATATCATAAAACCACCGTTTCCGTAGCTTCCGGAGCGTCCGGAGCTCACCTACTTATAAGCAATACACACACCACCACTTCCGGAGCTACGATCCTTTATATAACACAGTCACTCCACCGTTTCCGAAGCTATCGATAACTCGTATAAATCCGATCGAGAAATACCATTACTAGAGACCAAAGATTTAATACAATTTCCTTAGAACAATATCCGCATCAGGGTTAATATAAATTTACAGATTAGAGATATGTTTTATTGGAGAAAACAGAAGTCTATTGATCGACGACAGTACCGGTTAATATTGCCGCTTCTTTTGTGGTCCCCTTCTTTTCTCGTGGATAGCTTCGGAAATGGTGGTGTGAGGGTTCACCTTCTTGTCCCGCCAACAAAAGCTCCGGAAACGATGGTGTGTATACTCTCGTCTTCGAGCTGCGGGAGAGACTACGTCGAACTCACAACGTAACTCTCGTCAACGACGCCCATTCCATATCAACACGAATCACGTATCACGTATAGCTCCGGAAACGGTGGAGGGGTGAATCAAAAATTAAATCCACTCTTTCCGCTGCTCTCAACACCCGACAATCGCCTGTTTCAGCCGATTTAACCGAGGATTGCTCCGGAAATATCGGAGGGTATCTTCAGTCTCAGCAGACCTCTCGGAGAATTGCTCGCTCAAAGTGGAGTGTGGGTGGTCCCGACTGGCGTCTTATTTGTTGGACGCCCTGTCCTGACGACGAACTGGCCTCGACAGGTCAGACAGTAGATTGTACGGAATCGCGTCGGTGGTTATACTTGAATACTTGAACGGGTGGTGTGTAAGGTCGACAATTAGAACGGCTGTCTGGTCATCGGAGACAATTGAAGACGTGGTGTGTGAGATCGGTTGGGACTTCAGCGTCGATCGCTGTCGGCGTACAGCTCGAAACACTCGAAGCACCGGAGGGTGAGGACAGAAACAAGCGAGGTACCGTCGCGGAGGCCGGTGGTCTACTCCTCTCTTCTCGGTGGTTGAACGATATCTCCGAGTGATCGAACCAATTGGATCCCGTTCTCGTAGTCAGTCGTCACCCGATACCCTTCTTCATCCTGCTCAACGGCCCCTACGCTTGGATGCGCGAGCAGTTGGAGGGCGGATCGAACCTCTTCGGTGGTTGGGATATCGTTTGAGTCCTCCATGCCTACAACGATCCACCGGACGTCCTCCGCTGTCTCCACGGCTCCGTCGGCACGCTCGAGAGCTCGGATGACCGCAAGCAGGGTTTCTCCAGCATCGATCCGGTCTTGGATGTACTCATCGAGGAGGTCGAGTCTGTCGTCTTGGAAGGCCCCTGAGCGTGTCAAGAGGGCCAGTATCTCCTCGGGTGGGACGGCATACTCGTTCCGGCGATCGAGGAGCTCGACGAGGTCGTCGACGGCGATTGTTGTCAGCTCGGTCGTCTCGGCATTATCGATCACTTTCGGGGCGAAGCCTGGAGCAACCACGATGGCGTGATCGGCTCCACGCTGTCGTCGGTGTTTGTCGACGTTGGTGACCTCTAGTGAGTTGACCCGCCCATTCCCTCGGGCCTTCACTTCGACAACGACGTGTTCGGGAGATCGGATCTCCACGTCGGTGTCACCCCCTCCTTCGATCCAGTCGGCGGCACAGCCCAGCCGAGAGAAGGCCTTTGCAACGAGTTTCTCAAACTCCTCGTGGGCGTTCCCATCTGTGCTGGCCGCCTGGAGCTGGTCGGCGAGATCGGGGGTTGGTCCGTCGTCTTCATCGTCGACCGGGTGAACACGTTCGCCGGCGTCGGTCAGGTCGGCAACGGCGGTCTCGACTGACTCCTCGCCAGAGAGTTGGTTGAGTCGCTTGTCAGCGACCCGGGTGAATCCCTGTGGGCGGTAGGTCTTGTCATAGCCAACGAGTTCGTTGAATTCCTCAATGTCGACGTCGACTTCCTCAATATCGGTGAGGAAAGTCATGTACTCCCACGGGCTTTCCTCGTTCCAGCGACCGTGTTCAACGTTCTCTCTCCAGAGATACTCCGCAAGGTCGGGGTCGTGTCGGAGTTGGAGGACTTGCCCCCTCGCGACGAACGCGCTATCATGGTAGACGAGCGCGATGTCGTTGCGTTCGACGTTCCGCCATGTCCCGTCTACTGAGGTCCCCCAGACGTGGACGAGATCGTCGTCAGATGTTGTCTGAAACAGTTCGAGATCTTCGTCATTGAGGTAAGACTCAATATCCTCGATTGGGTGCCCATCTTGGATGAACTGTTTGTAGTCCTCAAACGCGTCGTCGCGACCAGCGGGGAGGATCACGATTCCGGTCATGGCTGAGTGGAAATCATCGGTGGGGAGCAAATAGCTGGCTACAACTGGCTCTATTGAAACTCTCAGGAAATGGCATATTCTCTCTGATTCGCTCACTACAACGGGCCCATCAGTCGTTCAGCATCTCGAAAAATTCCCTCGGTGTGACGATGTCGATTCCATAGAACGACTTAATGTCGAGAAGGTGTTAATTACGGAAGAACGGCCTGTAACTACCGGTCAATACACATTGATTAGCGACAGCTGTTTGTGAGGCGAAGCTGCCTGAAGAAGAGATCTTATTATCGCATGAAGCACCAGCATCTTGCTAGATTGAACTATCGAGAAGTCACCATATCACCGCTCTTTGGTACAACTCCGGCACTTGAGCCCATCTAAAATTGTTTGAAGCGGGTTGCGTTCAGTGAGTTCCCGTTCACACGACGAACATCGAGCAGTATCGTCTACACCAATCCCACTCCCGTATCCGAGAGTTACCGTTTGACATTTGCTACCGTCGATGAGCTCAAGATCGATTTCACCTCGCTCGTACTCTACTTCAGTCAGAGTGAGCGGTGTGACCTGTACGTCGAGTGAGTGTCGCTCTCGGATGTCTCGTTGTCGCTCAGGGAACCCACTATTACGGCGCTCCTGTAACTCGTTGAGCGTCTCGTCGAGTTCCTTGTACTCCGATTTGAGTTCTTTCCGTTCTCGCAGCGCTTGAACGCGTGAATCGCCGTCTCCTGTGTTGATTTTTTCACTCAGATCGTTGATTTTCGACGACAGATTCGAGTGTTCTTCCTGTAGCTCCTGGATACGCTGTTGTTGCATTTGGCGGTACTCTTCAACTTCTGAATCTGCCGCACGCGAGGCTTCTTGATGAATGTCGTCAAGCTGCCCCTGTACGCTCTCCAGCAATAGTTCCCGGGCTGTTTCGAGGAGGGGCCGCACATCTGTCTTGGTCAGCCGTACAGCGCCACTAGTGGCCGTCTCGGTCTCTACTGTAGTGGTATTGAGGAATGTCTCTGCCAGTTTTGGAAGGCCCTCCTCTGACCGCGTGTCTACAGCGACGGCGCGGAGAAGCTCCTGCTGGTATTCACTGACGGTCTCGATACCAACACGAAAGAGAACCACGATGGCCGTACGGTCGTAGTACGGAGTGAACTGCGCACCCTGTACCTCGACAGAGCTGTTTTGGATCCACTCCGGAATCTCGATGTCAGATTCACCCTCTATCGACAGTTTGCCAGAAGGCGACCGTTCACCCGCCTCCCGGAGTAGCTGTTGAAAGAACGCACTCTCCGGATTCAGCCGTTTCGTTCTATCACTATCATCGTCATCGTCTGGAGTACCCTCCCCCCGGATGAGCGTGTGTCTCCCGTGGGTGATCTTGGTGTCTATGTCATCGGGTACCGACACCAGCCAGCGATCGTCACTTCGCTCGATGGAACAGCCGATAGATCGGAGATACCGTTCTGTGAACTGCTCTACCACAGACTGCGTAACAGAAATCGAAGC
The DNA here is from genome assembly GCF_041379815.1 of Halorubrum miltondacostae. Taxonomy (NCBI): domain Archaea; kingdom Methanobacteriati; phylum Methanobacteriota; class Halobacteria; order Halobacteriales; family Haloferacaceae; genus Halorubrum; species Halorubrum miltondacostae. The sequence goes on along the minus strand of NZ_JBEDNY010000005.1, from coordinate 202,130 downwards.
GTCAGTCATCGCTCTCCCCCAGGTCGAATCCTTCGAACACGCCGCTATTGAACTCCTCAAGTTTGTCGGCGAGCTCACGCTGTTCTTGGAGGTCAACTGCCATCGCATCGAAGTCGTTCTCAAGATCGACTTCTGAATTTGCGGCCACCAACCGTTCGAAGATCTCGTCTTCGAAGCTTGTCCCCGACTCTTCCAAGCGGCTCAGTATTGAGCTCAGTTCTCCGACGCTCTGCTGGAAGAGATCGATCTTGTGGTACAATCGTTCCAGTACGTACTCTTCGACCGTATCTTTCAACGCCATATTGAAGATGAATACGTCTCGCTTCTGGCCGATCCGGTGTACGCGTCCGATACGTTGTTCAACACGCATCGGATTCCACGGCAAGTCTAAATTGACTAATATATTACAAAACTGTAGGTTGCGGCCTTCACTCATAGCGTCGGTTGAGACGAGGATTCCTCCCTCTTCTTCGAAGTCCTCGACAATTTGCTCCTTCTCGCTGCTCGAGTGCCCACCGTGGAATGCGTGTACTGTGTATCCCTCCGAGGCGAGTCTGTCGAGAATCTGCTGTTGGGTTGCTCGGAACTGGGTGAAGACGATGACTCTCCCCATCTCAACGTTGTCGCGAGCTTCTTCGACGATATCCAAGAGTCGTTCCTGTTTGGTCACGGTATCGATCTCATCGATCAGATCTAAGATCGACTCCAGTTCGTCAGCGTGCGTGAGCTCCGACTGGTCGTAGAGTCGCTTCTCGATGGTCTTCTTGAGCGCGACCGGGCTGCTGACAACCTCCTTCTGAAGGAGCATTAGTACGAGCTTCTGACCTTGGTCCTGGCTGTACGCCCCTCTGACGTAGTCGGAGACTGCCTGGTAGAGTTCTCGTTCCTCCGGGGTGGGATCGAACGTTCGTGTGTCGATAGTCCGGTCGGTGAAGTCAATATCCGTGTCTTCCCGCCGGTTTCGGATCATCACCTTGTTCAGGCGGTCCTGTAGTTCGTCTCGATTCACCAGTGTCTCCTGATTGCTGTTGACGAAGTAGTGGTGGAAGACATCACGGGTGCCGAACAGTCCAGGACGGAGTAGCGAGACCACATTGTACAGGTCCGTAAGTTCGTTCTGTATCGGCGTCGCGGTCAAAAAGAACGCATAGTTGTACGAGAGCCGGTCAATCAGGTCGTAGCGGTCCGTCTCATCGTTTTTGACGTAGTGGGCCTCGTCAAGTACCAGAACGTCCCAGTCGCGGTCAAGGACGGTTTGACGATGTCGCTCACTCTTTGCAGTGTCAATGCTCGCAATGATGTAGTCGTGTGCGCCGAAGTCTTCGAACTCGTCGTCATAGTTACAGACAAAGCCGAGTCCGAACTTCTCACGGAGTTCTGCCTGCCACTGCTTGGCCAGTTGTGCGGGAGTGAGGATGAGGACGGATTCGTCCGTTTCACGGAAATGCATCTCTTTGAGGATCATTCCGACCTCTATGGTCTTCCCGAGCCCGACCTCGTCTGCGAGGAGGGCCTTCCCGTCCATCTCGAAGAGGGCGCGGTAGGCTGCATCAACCTGATGTTCAAGTAACTTGACGGAGTTTTCGTCCAGTTCTTTCAGTGACCGAAGCTCGGAGTCCGGTTGGCCGGCTTGGAGACGAACAGCTTGGATACTCTGGATATGTTCTTCCTCAGCATCGTCCTCAGACAGCGAATCCAGAAGATCGTCCGTAGATTCGTGTGTGACCTCGACATCGACGAGGTCGTACCCGCTCATACATTCGTAGAAGCAGGTGTGAGTGAAATACATTTGGTGACCGACAATCACCGATCAGCACGCACTACTGTTGTCGCGTCTCGGCCATGTTCACGGGACCATAGTATTTATTGGGTGCCACGGTGCTGTGTTTAAATATCAAGATGGCACAGACGGGATCCTTACCAACCACTCTCGAAGACACGGTGACCCTCAGCCGTGAGCTTCGGGAAGAGGGCCAGATCGACGGGCAAGTAAAACTCTACAACGTTGACGACGACGACGAATTCGAGTCTGATGCAGACCTCTTCTTCGAACGTACATTGATGACACAGGGTCTCCGAGAAGCCCTCTCTATTCTTCGCGATTCCCTCACTGGTGACGACCCGCGGGGAACGCACATCCTCTATGGTCCGTACGGCAGTGGGAAGTCTCACCAGATGGTAGCGCTCTACCACTGTTTCGATGATCCTGCGGCAGCAGGCAGGTGGGTAAGTAATTCCATCGAAGGATTTGACACCGCGCTTCCGGATTCGGCCACACCAATCACAGTAGCGATGCAGAACGAACAGTACGAGTACCTCTGGGAACCGTTCTTCGAGGCCCTCGATTATGATCCAGGGACGTTTGAATCGGGTGGATATCCCGATATGCAGACGATTCAGGAGGCCGTCGGTGACAACACAGTCGCGTTTTTTGTGGACGAACTGGAAGACTGGTTCGACACGCTGCAGGGTGACCGCAAGAGTGCGAACAAGGCGTTCCTCCAGTCGCTACTCGAATCAACCGCGCTCTCGGGCCTCGAACTCTACACAATCGTCTCAGTGCTCCGTGAGGGATCCGAGGTTCACGACATTCTGAATCGGGAACAGGCGGTCGAGGTCAACATGAATAACCAGGTGGACAAGCGCGAAGTCCTTCGCCACCGCCTGATCGACTCCGTAGACGAGAGTGCTGCCCGCGAGATCGTCAATGGGTACTTCGACGCATACGATCAGGCGGAGGGCCATGTCGATCTGCCCGACGACCTGCTATCGGAGATGCACGACCTCTATCCGTTCCACCCAGTGCTTCTGGACGCGCTTGAGACGCGCTACTACGCCGACGAGGGGAACCAGAACACGCGGGGGATGATCTACCTCTTCTCTAAAGTTCTCTTGCAGATGCAGGGTCAGACGGACCTGATCACTCACGGAGACATTGATGCCATCGAGTTCGAAGACGAACTGGCGAAGATCAACTATGAACGCCTGAATGCTGCCACCGGAGATATCAAGAGTCGTGTTGACACGGATGAAGTGCCTCACGGTCGCCGCATTCTGAACACGATTCTACTCTACTCTCTGAAGCCGAGCGAAGGCGAGGGCGCAGAGGTTTCGGAGATCGTGATGGGTACTTACCAGACGGGTGACCTCGTCTCTGACGTCGTCCTCAACCTCGAACGATTGCACGGCGTCGCGTGGCACCTCCACAAGCTGAATGGGAAGTACGCGATCCGGGACCGACAAAACCCCAACGCGCTCATCCGGAACGCAGCCGTGGACGTGTCGGAGACGGCGGCGAAGGCCGAGATCGCGGACTTCATCACCGATATCTTCGGATCGAACGCGCACCCGGTCGGATTCCGGACCAACGATATGCGGGACATTCCGGACGACCGTGAGGTGAAGGTCGTCGTGAAGGACGGCCAGTGGACCCAAGCGGAGGTGAAGAAGGTCATCACGAACGACGGTCGCGGCCGCGAGTGGCGCAACACGCTCGTGTTCGTCCAGCCCTCGGGAGACAAGGCCATCGAGTCGGGTACACGGTACATCGACAAGGCACGATATATTGAGGGCGCGCGGCAGGTACTCGCCGACGAGTCTCTCGACGACGAAATCCGCACGTCGATTCGCAGTATGAAGGAGCAGGAGGAGAATGAACTCCGTGAGGAACTCCAACTCCTGTACGGCGATGTGATCGACGGGGACAATCTGATGGACGACGACGAGTGGGCGAAAGTGGAGCCGATGGACCTCGATGTCTTCGTCCTCGACGAGGCGGAACTCGACGCCTCGAATATTGCGGACTCTGCGGCAGCTGACCCATTCGACCTCCAGTCGCACGTCTGGGACATTGCCGAGGACCTGCTGGAACGACGGGGAGAAATATCGGTCGAGGATATCTACGAACAGTTCCTCCGTGACCCGGAACTCCCGATTCCAGGCAGCGCCAACGACGTGTTGAACGCGACTGTCGAAGCGCTCGACGGCAAGCCGGTGCTCGCCCGTGACACCGGCGGGTTCCGCGACGACCTTACCGGAAGCTCGCTGGACACTGTACTCGTTCAGCAGGACGACGTGGACGTGTGGGGTGTCGATGACGCCGAGCAGGAACTCCGCCAGCGCTTCGGGAGCGGAACGACTGCGCTCGACATCGGCGACTTCGAGCTGGAGCTCGTTGAGGACGGCGAGATCTGGATCGACGGCGACAGCCACGACGTCGTGATGCGGGCTATCGGTCGGCTCGCCCGGGAGGACCAGTACGTCATCGTGAAAGGGAACGAGATTCTCGACAAGCCGCAGTCCGACGCGACGCTCCGCGATGTCGGCGGGGCGGAGGTCGTCGGTGCATCGTCCCTCGTGGACCGTATCGAGAAGAATATTGACGACGATGGGTACGCGAATCTCGACACGATAATCGGGGAGGTTCGGTCAGATGAAGCAGTGTTCCTGCCACCGCACGAGACCGAATCGGTCGCTCGTGAGGCGGTCAACGAGTTCCTCGTTGATGACTACGTGCTGGAGGCCGGTGGTCGGTACCTCGGAGCGCTCGGCGACCGCGACCCGACGACGGTGAAGATCGTCCCGACGGTGTCGGACCGGATCGGCGATCAGATCCTGTCGTACATTGAAGACTTGGATCCGGGCGACCAGTTCACGGTCAACAAGGTCACTGACCGGTTCGACAGCAGCGTCACCGAGTACATGGTACGGACGTATCTGCTGGAGAATATCGGGAAAGACGAGGAGCCAGAGTACGTGGTCAACACGACCGGCTCGGAGAAAGCGTCCGACTGGGTGCCCGGCTATCCGTTCCGGAAGGCCGACACGGAAGCCGATACGTGGCGCTTCGAGTTCAACGGAGACGACGTCGCTGCGATGCGGAGCAAGTGGCGGAACAACCACCAAACTGGAAGCGTGGAGTACGGCGACGTCACGTTCATGCTGCCGGAGAGGGAGGGTGTTCCCGGTGCTCTTCAGGGAACCGCCGACGTCGAGCGGACACAGGTTAGCTTGACGTTGCGGTCCGAGCAGGACTACACGAAGGTACAGGATCTCTTCGAGCGTATGCCAGAGGAGGCGTCGAGCCTGAAGATCGAGATCAGCTTCCAGAAGTAACGTCCGAATCCTGCTCGTGAATTAGAGGTGGTTTTCCGAAGTGATTTTACCATCACTGTGCCGGACAGGCTAGTCGTCGGTGTTCTGGTAGAGTCGGAGACCAGCCACGACACAGCCGACTAGCGTGATACCCTCCCAGATTAGGATGTCAACGGCACCAATCGTCACGAGCCGACGAAACGAGTTGATCCCCCAAAGTGCGGTTGTCCTGCGAAGCGCGACGGATCCGACGGCTTTCAGAGCTTCGAGCGGTGCAACGCCGAGCAGAGCGGATCCACCAATAGTGATGATCAGCAAGAGGAGCCACTGCTGACGGCCAAATTGGAAGAAGTTGCCCGCAGCCTTGCTGAGGTAAGTATTTGTTATATATCGTATCGTACCGATAACCCCGACCATTCCTTATTGCTTTGTGACAAATGGTAATCGCATAAACCTTCTCCTGAAAGTGTACAGAACTGGAATGTATGTTGTCGGTTTGGGTCACGTAGTGTGGTAGTCCTTCGGCATCGGTCACGGCCTTGCTCAACTATTTCCCAGTACCAGTGATGAAGCGTGAAGAGCAGAACCGGTGAAGATCTAACGAGATCGAATGGACCGATACTGTACCCTCCTCCAGCTTAGATGAGTTGCCGAATCAAATCGTGTGGGAGACTACCAATATGCCCCTTTTTAGAATCGTCGCTGTACTCCACTTCCGGAACGTCCTCACCACGACTTCTCCGTTCTGTTATGCCTTTACGAATGAATCATTAAAAATATTCTCACTCACAAAGTGTCGATCCACATCATACGCGAGTTTTCGGCGTAGTCCATTCGAGATTTCTCATCCGTTCGTGCCAATTCTGATTACCCTGATTTACTGCTCTAACTGCTCTGGTCGGCGAATTAGGCGAATTCGAATCGGGTTGTGGTGCTACAGACGCAGAGTGCCCGATTGACCAGCAATCCCCCTAAGGCCAGATGTTTAAAAGTGAATAATGGTTGTACTTCTTCGCAGTAAACCCATGCAGATAGAGACAATCGAGCGAGCGAAAAAAATCGACGAATCGAAACAGATAATCGCCGAGATCGAAGAGCGGGTGGGGTTCAAACTGAGTAACCCTCGGTATGCCCTGTCCGTTGCCAGTAAAAACCTCCAATCCGACTCGATGTATATCGATCAGATGGTAGGGGCGATGAGCGAAGCAGCCGGGTATGCGATTGATCATGGTCACGATGCCCTCGCATCAAAAGCCATTCAGAGCACTACTGAACTCGAAGAAACAGTGTCCGAAGACGAATAAGCAGCTCCTGACCGCTACGGGATTCGTCCTCATTTGTAGTACAACCTGGTGTATTAATCTCGATGAGCCACCGCGACAGAGAACGCACACTTATGGGGTTCCTGCATAATCGCTTCTATATACTGAATAATGTCTGAGCAATCTGGATCTTCACAGGGCCGGCAGGAGCGGACGGAACTCCCCATCGAACGCGGGTTCCCCATCGAGCGTATAAACGAGATTGCCGAGAAGGAGGGCCGGGCGAAGATGTACTACCGCCCTGTCTACACGATGCACAAGTGGTGGGCGCGACGCCTGGGCTGCGTCTTCCGCGCTATTTCGCTCTACACCCTGCTGGACGATCCGGAGAAGATCTCGGTGTTCGAGCCTGGCCACGAGGGAAGTACGCTGGCGTCCTACGGCGACGACGCCAACGGTGAGTCCGACCTTGATATCGCATCGCTGCTCGAACGCGTGGACATGACCGACCCGGAGAGCCTTTGGGAGCTCTATCCGAAGGACGTCCGCGTCGAAGACAAGAAGATTCTCGACCCGTTCATGGGTGGCGGCACGTCGCTCGTCGAGGCGTCGCGCTTCGGCGCAGAGGTTGTTGGTAACGACCTGAATCCGGTCGCGTGGTTCGTCACGAAGAAGGAACTCGAAGCCGGCCAGACCGACGTCGAAGAGCTCGAAGAAGCCTTTGAACAGGTGAAGGAGGACGTCGCCGACGAGATTACGCAGTACTACAAGACGCCCTGTCCGAACGGTGACCACGAAGCCGACGTGATGTACAACTTCTGGGTGAAGGAGTTGGACTGCGTCTCCTGTGGGCACACGGTTCCACTGTTCAAGGACTATCGCGTGGCGAAAGGGCGCTACGAAAACGACGATAAGTACAACGTTTTATGCCCTGACTGTGGTGCTGTGACGCTGGTGGATGACTGGCAGTCAGAATCTGTTTGTAACGACTGTGGACACGGGTTCGTCCCGAAGGAAGGGAACGTTTCGCGGGGAGGGAAGTACAACTGTCCTGATTGCGGACAGAAGTACGGGATTGTAGATGCTATTGAGGAACAGGGCAAGCCAGACCTCCGGCTCTACGCGGTCGAGTATTATTGTGGACACTGCGATGATGCAGGCGAGAAGAAGAGTGCTTACAAAGGATACAAGCAGGCAGAAATAGCCGATCAAGAACTCTTTGAGGAGGCCAAGGAGGAGTGGAAAGACAACGAACACCTCCATGATTATGTCCCTAACGAGGATATTCCTGAAGGGGCGATTACCGCGGCTTCATCGGTAAGTGGAAACGATCTTTTCCAGCACGGATATACGAAATGGACTGAATTCCAGAATGACCGCCAACTCCTTTCTCTTGCCAAGCTACTCTCAGCCATTGACGATATCGACAATGACAACGCTAGCGAATTTCTTTTAACGGCGGTTACGGACGCCCTCCGAACTAATAGTACGTTTTGTTCCTATGACGCCGGTCGGAATGGGATGGATCACATCTTCCGCAACAATTCGTTTGCCCCAGCTATGTATCCTGCTGAGAATAATGTCTGGGGTACTAAGTTCGGTAGAGGGAGTTTTCTATCCTCCTGGGATATGGTCTTGAAGGGCGTAGAATACGCTAACAACCCAACTGAAAGGACGATTCAGGATGGGGAAACGACCGAATCAGAGCCATTTGCACACACCTTTGGTGACGATTTTAGACTTCACCGAGGGGATATGCGAAATCTCGATTACGAAAATGAATTTGACGCTGTCATCACCGACCCTCCCTACTACGATAATATCATCTATTCGGAGGTCGCTGACTACTTCTACGTCTGGCAGAAGATTCTCCTTGAAGACAAATACCCTGGATTCGACCAGAATAAAACGCCGCGTGCAGAGTCCATCGTCACGAATCCATACTTAAACAAGACCGCCGAAGACTTCGAGTCTGAACTCGGGCAGGCATTCTCAGTCATCAAGCGGGCACTCAAAGAGGATGGCACGCTTGCTTTCACATATCACCACAGTGATTCCGAGTCATGGGGCGAACTCCTCGAATCGCTCTGTAATGTCGGCTTCGAGGTGACAGCAACGTACCCAATTAGTGCAGACATTAACAAATTCATCTCCGGCGAAGCTGTATCCTTCGACATCGTCGTCGTCGCCCGTCCCCTTGACGACACGGAGCCCGCCTCGTGGAACTCCCTCCGACGCGACATCTACCGCACGGCCCGTCGTACCCGCCAGCAGCTCGAAGAGAACCGCGAGCTGTCTCGCGGTGATATCGGTGTAATGGAGATGGGGGCGTGTTTCCGCGAGTACTCCAAGCACCACGGGAAGGTGCAGCGCGACGGAGAGATTATGTCCGCGAAGGAGGTCGTCCAGAAGATCTACGGCATCATCCAGGAGGCCAGCGATATCGGTGTTGAGGACGTATTCATCGACCTCCTTGACACGTCGAACGTCTCCTACGACGACGTCAACAAGCTCTGCCGCGGGACGAACGCCACGCCGGAGGAGCTCAAGGAGATGCGCCTGTACAACCAGGACGACGGCTTCGAGCTCGGCACTTGGGACAACGAGAAGCGCCAAGCGTACATCCAGGAGCGCGTCAACGGCGACGGCGGCGACCACCTCTCGAACCTCGACAAGCTCCAGTTCCTCCGCTACCGCTACGAGAAGGGGCAGGCGGTCCAGAACTATGTCGAGAAGTGGGACGTGGATGACGACCTGCGTGAACTCGCCGGCCGACTCGCCGACGTAACCGGCGACGACACGTACACGCGCGTGCTCGGGGATCGAGACATTACGAGCTACTAACCATGGCAGGACCAGGCCAAATCCCCGGACGATACAACATCATCGTCGAAGGGGAGTACGACGTGTTCGACCACCAGATGCCGGTCGAGGAGTTCATCAAGCGTCTCGAAGACGACGACGTGCCAGACATGGTCAGCGTCGTCGGACTGAGTGACGCGTTCGAGGACAGCGACCTGGCAGACGAACTCGCTCGTGCAATGGATCGACGAGCGAACGACTTGGAGTATCAAAGCCCAACCGTTCAGTTCGTCGTCGAAGGATCGTTCCACCGAAGCGGGAAGACCTACGATCTACGGTACAACGACGCGCTTCACTCACTACAACAGGTTTTCGGCCCGCAACTCGAACGGAAAAAAGAAGGAGACTGGCTCGTCGCACCGTTCTAGTCGGCAGTCTGTCTTAACCCAAAACTGTTCTTTACCGGTACTGATTAGATGCTTCAGGTTAGAGTTGAAACAAATGGGTGTCTTTGAAGTCGAACCGCAGAAGTTCCCCGACCGGGTGAGCTTCAACCACTACCTAGCGGAGCATTACGACACCCTCATCGAAAACGATCTCTACGTTATTGCCGGTCTGACTGAATACTCCCGAGAAGATTTTCTCGACCTGCTTAGAAACGACGGCTACGAGATCGTTGAGAACTACGGAGGTATTCAAAAGATCCGCTGTGACTACGGCGGTGATCGGCCCGCGGAATTCTACTTCTCTTACGACGTTGAACATAACGTCATTCTGTTCTACACGGACATGCGGAAGACGGAGGAGGTAGAGAACACTATCGAGCCATTCCTAGAAAACAAGCCTGGTGTTCACTACCTGTACATTAGTCCGAGCCTCCTCCAAGACATCCGGGAGAAGATTGTTTCAGAGGATCCCGCTACTGAGATCACCGAGTTCGTAGCCAAGCGGACAGAACGCACTGATACAAGCGCTCGATTCCGGCCGGAGGCGTGGCGCACAATCAATTACTACGGCAGAGATGGACTTGAGAGTCTTCGTGAGATGGAAGAACACTACGGGGTGCTCCCACGTATTATGGAATTCAACGTCCCCGGAGATCTTTGCTTCCGGATCAATCACGAGGGGGTATTCAAACTCAAGAGTGGTAGCCTGAAACGCCTCTTCAAGCACATTGAAACCTGTATCGAAGAAGCGCTCAAGGTGAAGCAGGCGTACGAGCGCACCGACTTCGAGATGATTACAGCTTCTCCCCAGCTCGAAGTCCCCACCTCCGAACCAGCGGCAATCTCTCTGAATAACCGGATCCGATACCACGAGCTTGACGGATTGAAGAATAGCATGCGGGATCGGGACTACGTGCTTGTTGGGTCGTACTCCGAGGAGGGATCGCTGTATTTCACCACCGAGGTTATCGACCAAGTCAAAAACAGCACGTTCCGGATCAAAGCGAACGAGGACCAAATCAGAATCTTCCCACAGGATGAAAGCGACCTCGGTACCTTCTACCGGTTTTATGAGTTCATCCAAGACAGCGTCGATGAGAGCGCCGAACTAGCACCAGCATAGCGCATGACGGTCGATGAGTTGGACGATGAAGAGGTCCGCGAGCAATACGCGATCATCATCGACCGCGTTCCCTCTTACAAGAAACGAAAAGCAGAGTACGAAGATGAACTCCAGAGTGATGACGAGGTATTTGAGAACGCGAGAAAGGAGGTTGAGGCAGGGATTCGAAACGCTCGAAAACACGATAATCTCCTTACGTCTACAATCTCGGCGTTTCTCCCGAATGGTCCCATTCAACAACAGACAGGCTGGACGTTTCGTGGTGCAGAACCACTGTCTGAGTATAACGAGCCGAATGCTGATGCTATCTTCTGTAATCCTGACCGGAACCTCGCGCTCATAGTCGAATGTAAGACCAGTCTCTCTTCACCGGGGAACGCTCTAACCCAAATATATGACGCAGCTGACGCGGTCCGGGAATACCGCGATGAACTTTCAGAGAACATCGGGATGCAGATTGAGCAGCTCGAAACAGCAATTTGTGTTCCCGGCTACCTTGACGAACAATTAGCGCAACGAATTGAGCACGAGGAGCAGAACGGTGACGCCCAGGAACAGGTCTACGTGTGGAGATGGCACTACCTGAAGGAGGGTGAACGGATTGATCTCTTCACCAGTTTTGACAACCGAACTCGTTCCGAGGCTACGCACGACAGTGAACTCACTCAGGTTCTGAACCCAGGAATCGAAATCACAAAGCAGAGGCAGGCGACACCATCGTTCTTCCCGTCTTCGCACACTTTCCACATTATGGAAGCGGCGCTCTCACAGCTTCTAAAGAAGCGAATTAGAAACGAAGGTCCGCTGAGAGAATTCACCAACACAGAGTTACACAACATCCTAACATCTCAGCGGCATCTCCCCCATTACAACGCAAACGAGATTGGTACACGGATTTACGATGGCCTGATGGAGCGACTAGAGTCGGATAATCTGATTACGACCATCGATCAAGAAGAAACCGAACTAACAGCGGGTGATACGTTCTATCGCTACCGAGTACGAGGCCGTTCCGTCGAAACCGTACTGAAGAATCTACAAGAGAAGTACCAAACAAAAGCGATTGACCGGAAGATCGAGATCAAGGCCATGAGGAAAGTTATCGATGAATTTGATGAAGACCAGAGTTCATTAGGAGACTTCGGGTAAGCGTGGGTAAATCACTACAGAAGCTTCAACGGCCCTTCTTTCTCGACTTCCCCGGTATCGCGCTTGAGGAAGTATAGATCAATCCAGTCTCGGCCACCCTCCTCGTAGAATACCGGAAGACAGGTCCACGTGTACTCGTTACGCCTTTCACACCGAGTCTCGATCTGGTCCCGCGTCCAGTCCCCGTCCTGCTCCAGATGGTATCGGTTCCGCACGTTGTACGAGTACTCGTCTGCGGCAGCCTTCACGAGCTTGAGCGAGAAGTCTCGAAGGTCTTGGAAGGCGAATGGCCCGTTCACGTCTGCGGCTTCGCTCAGGTCGCTCTCGTCCACACCATCCAGACAGAGCTCGTTCTCCGCGATGGCGCGGAAGGGCTCAAGCTCGGGATGGATCTCTTGGAGAACACTGTGGAGATACTCGTGGACGACCTCGTCGTACTTCTCTAGCGAGAAGTCGCCCGTGGGGGAGACGATCTCCAGTTCTGCCCCCGTCTGTGTCACGCGTCGGCGTCGCGGTTCGAGCAATGGACACAGGAACGCGAGTCTGTCGGCGTGAAGGAGATAGGCGTAGCTGAACAGCCGCGACCGTGACGGCGACTCCTTGACTGGATCGTGTCCCTCAGCGTAGTACTTGGAGTCGAGGACGGCGATCGTCTTCTCACCCTCCTGTAGCGCGTGGTCGGGCTCGTGGTAGATCTGGTTCTCTCCCTCGAACGGATTGACCGACGGCGACCGCGCGGGTGTGACGTTGGCGACCGAATCGAAGTGGTCGTACGATTTGATGTAGTTGAGCTTGCGCTCGATGACTACCTGGGAGTACTGTTCGAACAGCGACTCCATGTTCAGCACGTAGTCCACGACCAGTTCTCGTGGGCCGTCCTTGAGTTGCTGGCCGAGCGACGACGACAACACCGCTTTTGCGACGTCGAACGCCTTCCGGTAGTACTGACGTTGCTTCGGTAGATCACCGAGGGTGATGCGTCGATATTCGTCGATACGGCCCAGCCCGCTGTCAACGCCCATTCCCTCCAGTCGTTCGACTTCTCGGTGTACTTCCGAGAAGATGCGGTCGTACCCGGGATGCTCGTACTCCGAGGCGTTCTGTCGGAACAGTCGGAGTAGGGTTTTGCCCGCATAGTGGAGCAGCGAGTTCGCCGCGTTGTTGTACTCCGTTTCGTTCCGGATCCAGTTCGGTTCGATGGTTCCCCGGGCGTGATTCAGGAGGGTCTGTTCGACGTCGATCTCTCCACGCCCTTCCAGACTGTTGGTCCGGCGGAGGATCAGGTCCCGGATGTACCCGTTGCGCTGGATCGTCTCCAATCCTTCCAAGTAGTTGATCGCCATCACGACCAGCACGTCGTCGAGTTCGATGTCGTCGGAGAGGAAGTCCTGAAGCGGGATCCCGTGGTAGTCGATCGATCGGTTCTGGTCGTACACTGTAAGGAGCATGTCGAAGATCGGTCCCCAGTCGATTTTTGGGGAGATCGTCACCTTCGACGACGGAGTGAGACTGACAGCCCCGACGATATCGGTCGCGGAGACGTGGATGACATCACCGCCATCGCCCTCTACGGTCACCGTGATGACGTCGTACTGCTGCTCGGAATCGAGAGCATCCTGGCGCTTCGTGAACACACCGGGGCTCTCCTGCGTGAAAGACGCGCGACGAAGCTGATCAGTGATGGACGACGGACACCCCTCTATCCGGATCTCCCCCCGTTCGGGGACATCGAACGTATCCCGCCCGTACTGATAGACTTCATCGATACTACTCATTACTCGTAGGAACCCATCTGGCGACGCTCCTGTTCGAGTTCGCGCTCCGCAAGCTCAGCCGCCGGAGAGAGGTCGAACTCCTCGAATTCATCGTTCAGTGCCCGGTAGTGTTCTGCGATACGCTCCACCTGTGGGAATGCCGCGGAGTTCAACAGCCGGGGTACGATGTAGGTTCGGAATGCTTGCCCGACGGAGTCGGTCTGATCGTACTCGTACTCCCCTCCGTCTCGACAGGCGACGCCGACGAAGACGGCGGCATCACGGTAGTGCATCGGACCGAACCGCATGATCGCGCCCTGTGCTGTGGACTCGTTGCCGTGGTTGATTCCCTCGTAGTCCCGCTCGAAGAGACGGAGCAGTTCTGCGTCATCGATATCGGTCTGTCCGGTGACGTGCGTGTCGAGCCAGTCTTTGAACAGCTGCCGCCGTTTGTCCTCCTCGTACTCGTCCAGTTCGATCATGGCGAACCGGCGAGTGATCGCGTTGTCGAGTTCGTTCACCGTCCGGTCCGACATGTTCATCGTACAGATGATGTTCACCCGCTTGTCGAGTTCGATGGTTTCCCCTTCATCTGTCTCGAAGATCGTCTGGTGCGGGTTCTCGATCGCGGTATAGAGCGGCCCGAATATCTTCGAGATGTCGGCACGCGTGATCTCGTCTAGGATAACCCCGTATTCGACATCGAACCTTCGAGCACGCTGAACTCCCTCGGAGACACAGCCGAGTTTGGTCCGATAGCTGAGCGATTCACCCCTATAGTCAGGGCTAATCCCGCCGATAATGTCCGACGGCGTCCACGAGGGCGTCGCAGTATGGAGAGAGTATCCAATGCCCGTTTCTCGTGCCAATTGTTTCGCAAACGTCGTCTTTCCGGTTCCTGTCGGTCCGTAGAGTACAACAGGTTTCCCAGCTTCGAGCGCGACCTTGGCGTTCCGCATGACATCCTCAGGGACAAGGATGTCTCCGGGAGTCTCGTCTCCACGGAGACTCACAAGGCGCTTCAGTCGATCCGAAGCGAGGCGCGACTCCAGAACTGCCTGCCGGACCTTTCCAAGTCCTCGTTTACCATCGTGGGCTATATCGAGTTCTTGCTCTTCAATGAGGTATTGGAGGACTTCCTCGCTCGCAGCGTTCTCGATTCTTTCGACGACATCGTCCTCAACACGCCGAAGAATACCTATCTCATCCTTAGCATCTTCCAGCGTGTACGGTTCGTCCGACGAATTACCCATTTTCAGATAGGTGTGGTCCAGCATATATAAAATCCATCTCATTTTCTTGGGTTTCTCCTCGGCTCAAACTCTCTAGAATGTCTTCTAGTATCCGGAGTGAGCCGATCAGCCTGTAGCATCCACGTTGATTATGAACACTAAGCGGTGGGGCCGGCTTGTCTAATTCTACGTTTGAAGACCACAGTGATGAATCGAATCAAAAGGTAGTGGTATACACGGAACCGCAGTAACCCCCACTTGTTTAATACAGTAGCGCGTCCTCGAAAACGTGAGCGAAAACGGACCCCCAGACGCAGCAATCTACGCCCGGGTTTCGACATCGGACCAGGATGTCTCTCGGCAACTCGACGAAGCTCACGAACATCTGGACAGTCTCGGTATCAAAGATGTCGAAGAGTATCCCGAAATCGTCTCTGGTGCCGCCGACACAGACACTCGCGAGGTGTACAACCGACTCCTCGATGATGTCGAGACGGGACAGTTCGACCTCGTGGTCGTTCACGAAATCAGCCGACTTTCTCGGCTCGGTCCGACTGAGATTCATGAGTTCATTCAACACTGCTTGGAACATGACACTGGCGTCGAGGCCCTCGATGTTGGCCTGAATATTCACGTCGACGACGGCGAACTCCAGCAGACGATATACAGCATGGTCGCTCGGTTGATGGGCGACCTCGCCCAGATAGAACACCAGCAAAAACTCCAGCGGATACGATCGGGCGTCCGCGCCGCACAGTCCGCCGGAAAGTGGACCGGGAGGCCGCCAGCAGGGTTCGTCGTTGAGGACGGCTACCTCCGCGTTGATCCGGCCGAGTTCCTACATGTCCGCGAGGCAGTCGCCAGCGTCGACCGCGGCGAAGCTTTCGCGACGGTCGCCAACGACACCGGCATCGCTGAGTCGACGCTCCGGAGCCTCCATCAAGATCGGCGCGACCTCTACCTCAGCGGCGAGGCCGAAGACGAGCGCGTCGACGACGCACTCACCGACGTCCGCCCGCTGGAGGATGTGCGGACCGAAGATCCCAAGCTCGAAGAGCTGCGTGAACGCGTCGAACGGCTGGAGGATGTCACCGATATTGACCCCCACTGACACACATTCCACCTCCTCAATCCCGAGTCGTGCGTACGTGTCGAATTGGCTCTGTTAAAATCCTCAACCGGTGCTCTGTCCTCAGCGATTTGGTGAATACAGGGCGAATCGGCCGTGTACTATCCATCAACTAGGTGGGTCCGCCAACAGTGTGAGCACGTAACAATCCTATCCAGCGACGTCGTCAACTGATGGCTGTATATAATCTAACTCACGGAGCCGATCGAGCAGCTCATCGTCGGAGACTGCTTCGCTGACTGCCACACTCAGGTCTTCGTTACGCTGTTCAAGTACACTGAGAAGTTGTCTCGCAGTCCTAAGTTTGTAACTTGCGTCCGGGTTGTCTATATCTTCTTGAACCTCTCCTAACAGCTCCTCTACTGTCCTGAGCACATCCACTACCATGAGCTAACTACGAGAATGGGTATTATATAGATTACTTGCCATTCTCAGAATACCCTGTGAGACGAAGTTTCTACATTTAACACAAACCGAAAACCTATCATCGCCTGTGAACTTTAACCGGGCCGATTAACCAACAAAACTGCCATTGTCTACCTCTGTTGGTTAACATCTGAGAGTACGAATGTCTCTGTGATGGGCCTTTATCGACCGGTCTGTTGGTTAGAAATCGTCAGAGGGTATAGTACTCAGGATGACATTCTAATCCTCGAACAATAGACACGGGCGATCAACGGTGAAACCTCTCGACTGCGTGCTGATAGGCCCACGAACCGGCACTCGGCGAGCGAAGGGCTTTGTTCGGTGACACCGAAGTGTACCACATGAGTAGAGCCGTTTCCGTCGCCACGGCGTTTCTCGTCGGTGTCTGTGTATTTGCGTGGCTCGCAGGGCCAGTGTTGGAGGCCCGCTTCGGTGCTGAGGCGTTGTTGGCCGCCTACGGGGCCGTGGCCGCTGGAACTGCGGCCACGACGTATGTGCTCGTCCGTCGGGTCGACGCCCGGCTTTCGAGAAAGGGAGCTAGCGGCGGCGAACCGACTACCTCCAACGAGGTCGACACGACCGACAACGATGGGCGGAACACGAACGCTGGCGACGACAAGACACTGACCGTCCGGCTCGACGATCTGGACGATCTTGACGTAGAACGAGAGGTTCGACAGCTGAAGGCCGAACGCTCTGCCGGTGACGAGGACTGACGGGCCGTTTATCGACTCACCATGAGACGCTCGATACTACTACGCGAAACGCTTCGGTATCAAGACGAGTTATCGACTCTCCAAACAAAGTATTGCGACGACCTCAACGCAAATCCGGCCGTACGGCTGCTGTATATCGTGGTGAGCTTGTTGTTACGGAAAATCGATGAGAAAGCTCCATACGGAGGATGTCAAGGCCCACCCAGACGGGTTGGAGGTTGAAGACATGGACAAGCCTCTTGACCTCCTCCCGCGCCTGAAGACGCGGGAATCCCACCACGGGATTTCAGGCCGAGCGTCAGCTTGACCCTACGGTTTCAAGACGTATACGTTCCAAGCGTCGCTTGCTGGACTTCAGCATCGGCGTGGCTGTCTTGTGGCGCGGTCAAACGCGCCCCATCCTCAGCCGAGTCATCGTCGTTCGAGTGTTCTCTGGAACGACTCTCTCCTTGATTCAACTAGGGTAATTGATTAGAATAGGATGTATATATGTAATGTATCCTTGAGCGCGGGGTATGTGCCACATACATAATTGTATTTGTCGCGTTCAGCGAACAGGAATGATACGACGACGCAACACCGAACCGTTAGCTACCATTCGCCGTCCAGAGTACACCGGCAAAAACAGATGTATACCTTGTACAGTCGTAAACCTCATCATCGCGGCCGGAGTGGCGGGTGCGACAGGGTTTGTTTCCCTCCCTCTAGGAATTGCCGTCGCAATGGTCTCGATCGCCGCCATCTATTTGCGTGGCTACCTTGTTCCTGAAACTCCTGAACTCACGAAGCGGTACCTACCCGAGTACATACTTACATTATTTGGGAAGGCTGACGCTCCTGTACCCTCTACAGACGTGGCATTCGACACGGTCACGTTCCTTGAGCGTAACGGAGTTATCGAGGATATGGGTGATGACGTTGCCCTTACGCCCGAATTTAAACGTCAACTTGGCGCTACAGCACTTGAAATCGACATCACTACAGGGATGACGGCAGCCGCAGCAGACCTGCTTGATGTCAACCCCGATCGCGTGTCGTTCGTCGGTGAGGATGGGTCGTGGCGGGTTTTGGTGGATAAGTCGATACGCGGGCGGTGGGAGTCACGAGCAGCGTTCGTCGCCGACCTCGCTGCCTATCAAGAGCTCTCAACATGGACCGATGAGTGGGCGTTGGTTCCAGAGGCTGCCCGCGGACAGACGCTCTCAGCGATCCGGGCGTGCCTCGATTTCTGTCCAACGTGTGGGGGTACGATACAACTCGGCACTGAGCTGGTAAGTTCCTGCTGCCGCGAGTATGAAGTGGTCGCTGCGACCTGTACTGAGTGTAACGCCCGGCTCTTCGAAATGAACGCACACGCGGTCGAGACCGCTGAATAGTTTGTACGCGGAGTCAAGGAGAAAGTCTCGCGTTTTACTGCGGGGATGATATCAATAGAGTCCTCGATTACTATGTGCCAGCAGTCGGCGCTGCGGCATGGTCAGTTATTTTTGAACAGCCGGGCACGGAGGTGTTCGCCACGTCCCGATATACGGAGCCGTGCGGCAAACAACTGGTAAATCGTTGAGAGAGCAAATAGACATAAAAAGAGCGTCGCCGGAACTAAGGGGCTGATTCCGCCGATTTCCGGCGGTAAAGCGTGTGCTGTGACCGTAAAAAAGAGTCCTAGAATACCCAACGCTCGATAGTACTCTCCCCAAGTCACACCTAGGCCTGTAGTAACATCCATATATCGCCTGACCTGCCTTGCTTCCGGACACGCTGACACAACCTTCCGGTCAGAATCGTACTCAACGAGGCCGAGTTCGTGCATCTTCGGGAGGTGGGTCTGGTGGAGTGTGTTAGTGACACTCTTTCGAAGTGGTCGCGGCGCAGGGTGGTATCCGGCTTCAGCCGCGGCGATTGTCTCGGAGAGTTCACGTAGCGACATCGGTTCTGTTTGACCCCACAACTCAGTGAGCGCCTCGCGCCGCCGAGAATTGCTCAGGACTTGATACACTTCTACCTCTGGAAGGACAGTCCGTTGAAACATTAGCAGCAACCACGTATCATCAGCGCATATGTATGTATTACTTACCGTTTGCTCTCAGAGTGGCACGCTCGCCATACCGAAGTCCTCGCAGCGGTATACAGTTCCTGCTCAACCAGTATGACTTACGGACCAGACCGGTATGGCCAGCCTGAACACTGGTAGGTGATTAGTGCTGAGCCCCTCTTTAGCGGTAACGAAACACTTCAAAAAAGCGTTTTAGGGCCTAAGACCTTCAATCAACGCATGACTAATACCGAATCCAGTCTGGTGTGAGGTAGCCCAATTGGACTGGCGGCCTGCGGTGGGTCGTCGCCCGATGGGAACCCAGACCAATGACAGACGACAACAACCCGAAACTGTACGACCTTTCCCGCCGCCGTGTGCTCGCTGGCCTCGGAGCTGTCGGCATCGCTTCCGCAGGAGCAGGTGTCGGCACTTCTGCGTTCTTCAGCGATCAGGAGGACTTCGAAGGGAATGAACTGACTGCGGGCACGCTGGACATGCTTGTGGACTGGGAGGAACACTACTATGACGGCTCGGACGGCCGAGACCTCGTTGAGCTCGTTCCTGAGGACGAGATCGACATCCTCGACGACAATCAGTACATCCTCCCCGCGGTCGACAACCCAGACGCTCGCGCGGTGGCGGTCCGGTTCCTGGGCGACGGTACCTTCCAGGAGAACAAGGACGCCTTCTGGGACGCCACCTCAATCGAGGCGCTCCCGGACAGCGACAACGACGGCATCCAAGATGAGTTCGACGACTCGCAGGTCTGTAACGGCGAGGCCGGCCTGACAGACGTCGGCAACGCGGACGCCCAGGAGCGTGAGGAGGGTCTCTACTCACCCAACCGGACGAGCAACGACGTGACGGCCCCCGGCGATCCGCTGATCAACCTAGACGATGTCAAGCCCGGCGACTTCGGTGAAGTCACCTTCTCGTTCCACCTGTGTGACAACCCCGGCTACGTCTGGATGAACGGTATGCTGAACGACGAGTTCACAGGCGAGGGGATCCTCACCGAGCCTGAGCGCAACGACCCCGACGAGATCGATGGCGTCGTTGAACTCCTCGACGAGATGCAGGTCCGGATCTGGTACGACCCGGACTGTGACAACCAGGTCGAGCGGCGTGGTGAGGTCGACATTATGCTCGCAATCGACACCTCCGGCTCGATCACAGGGCAGGAGCAGACCGATCTCGAGGACGGCGTCGCAGCTTTCGTGGACGCCCTCCCGACAGACGGCTCCGCACAGGTCGGCGCGGTCAGCTTCGGCGGCGGTAGCGTGACGGGGCTTTCGAGCCTTGGCGCACCCGACAGCTTCAGCCTCTCAGGTCTCAGCTACGGCGGTAACACCCCAATGCCCGGAGCGATCGACATCGCGGATCAGGTGCTTGACGACCAAGGTCGGCCGGACGCCCTCCCCGTCGTGGTGGTCGTCACCGACGGCGGCCCGAACTACGGCGAGAGCGTCTCGGACCCCAGCTACAGCGCCAGCGTGGGCGGTTCCTCGTACTCCGCACCGCGTGGTCCAGGCTTCTCTGCCGACGACAGCAGTTCCGGCTACGACAACAACGACTCCACGAGCTCGACGGTCACGGAAGGCGAGCAGGACGAAACCGCTCTGGTCGCCGACGCCGTCAAGGCCGGTGCCGACGGCTCCCGGATCGCGGTGCTCAACATCTCACCCGGTACCACGGAACTCGGCGGTGGGCGCGACCTGAGCGACTACCTCGAGGACGAGATCGCGAGCTCGGGCTTCTACAACGAGATTCCCGTCAGCAACTTTGCCCAGGTGGCCGACGACATCGCCGCTGAGGTCGTCGTCCAAGAGGAGGTTTTCTTCAACGGTAGCCTCCGGACGGCGCTTTCGGCGCTCTCTGACAACGAGGGCCGCGGCGTGCCGCTGGACGGCGACCGCACGACGACCTTCGACGAGCTGGCCGACCCCGAGGACGACCCGAACCGCGACCCGTTCACGGGCGCGGGCGTCACCCACTGCGTTGGTTTCCAGTGGTGGCTCCCGGTTAACCACGCGAACCAGATCCAGGGCGATATGGCCGGCTTTGACATCGGGTTCTACGCCGAGCAGTCCCGGCACAACACCGGCGTCGGGATGATCCCCGAGGACGAAGACGCCACGGCGGAATTGGAGAGCTGATCGGGTAACATCGTTTCCCATCGGCTCATCTCCACCGCACGGTCGCGCCATGGGGCGCGGCGACGCAGCCGTCCGTCCACACGAGCGGCGGTTGGGTCGAGACCCGGATCAGACGCGGACCGGCCGCGGGCTGACACAGCGGTTCGAGACCGCTGCCGGGGGTTTGCTTCAACGAGTACTACAATGACACGCGACACTCACACCAACGACCAACCATTCACCCTCAGTCGCCGGTCTGTGCTCGCTGGTCTCGGAATGACTGGCGTCGCCGCGGGGGGTGCTGGTTTCGGGACGACAGCGTACCTCAACGACACCGAACAGTTTGCTGGTAACTCTGTCACCGCCGGTGAGTTTGACCTTCAGGTTGATTGGCAGGTTACATACGACGGCCCTGACGGCCCCGTCTACGTTGATGCTTCGCCTGATGAGTTCATTAACGACCCCGAAGATCCCACACGTCTGTTGGAGAGCGATGATATCCTCAACAGCGGGAGTTTCATCGAAGGGAGTGATAGCATTCGGGATCCAATCTTCACACGCGAGGAAATCGCTCTCCGAGCAGGATTCAGTAGCGGTCTTGACTCACTCTCAGATACTCAGCGCACAGCCGTCGAGACACGGTTTCGCGAGCAGTTTGTTGATCGGCCGGTTGAGCCCGACCCCGCTTCGGTAGTACTTGACCCAGAGACATTCGGAGATCTAAAACCCGGAGATCAAATCACACTGGATATTAGCCTTCATCTGTTCGACAATCCAGGGTATCTTTGGCTGACTGGCGCGCTTGGTCATGCCGATGAGGGGAAAATTACGGAGCCTGAGGCGGGCGACCCGGATGAAGATCAAAACCGAGACGGAACACGCAAAGCGGGCGACGACGCGGAGCCGACTGTCGAACTGCTTGACGCGCTCCGCGTGACCGCTTGGTACGAGTCCACGGGCAATGCGACCCGTGACCAGAATGAACAGGTGTTTTTGAGCGGGAACGAGGATCCTACGGCGAACCCCACGCTTCGAGAGTTTCTGAATCTCGTCTCGACCGGTAACGGGATTCCTCTTGATGGCGATCCATCAACAGGCTACAACGAGGTTGTCGACGGTTCCTCCGCACTAGGAGCCGACCCAGCTCGCGAACCGTTTGCGAACTCAACGACGCGATACCTTGGGCTGGCATTCACGCTTCCAGATGGCCAGTCAAACGAGATACAAGACGATTCAGTGGTGTTTGATGTCGGTGTCTACGCTGAACAGGCTCGACATAACACCGGTGGCGGCTCTCGGCCGGACCTCTCGGTCTTGAACGCCCGAGCGAATGAATCAGCAAACCCCGGTCCGTATGGGCTGGTGTTCGACATCCGTAACAACCTGAGTGAGTCGGTGGTGGTGACCGATCTGACGGTCACGCCTGCCGATTCTGCGATTGTCGCGCTGAGCGACAACGTCAACAACACAACCATTCCGGCGGGCTATGAGGTTTACATTGATTCGACGACACCTGGCTACACCGATGTTCCAGGTGGAATCGACTTGCCGGAAACGGTCACCCTCGGGAGCGACGGCTACTCCGACAGTGCGGACCGCGAACCGTCACTCACGCCGGATGAAACCGCACAAGTAACGCTGTTCTCGTTCCGCGACTCGAACGGCGGTGGAGTCGAAATGAACGGACAACGAGTGGTACTGACACTCACTTACCGTGGGGAGACAACCGGACGGACCGGGGCCGTGACACGGTCGGTGGTCGGATGAACGAGCGGCGGCTGGTGCTACGTCGGTTCAAGGCCAGAAGCAACAATGGCCCCAACGACCGCAGGGATCTCGATCCCGCGGCCGGTCGTACTACCGGCCAACTCAACGGTATTATGGCCATACCGGACCGGCAATGGGTCCATACATATGACCTGCTCCGCTGTACTGGGTACAAGAATACAAATTCTGTAGACCGACCCGGCGTATCCGGGAAACCAAACATATGCCATTCACACGTCGACAACTATTAGGCGGAATCGGTGCTGGGGCTCTCGCAGTTGGTGGAGTTTCACTTAGCCAACCGTCGCCACGGTTTTCCGCATACACCTACGCCGCACCAAATGCTGACACCGACGATCAACGTCTCCGCGTCGCGTGGTACGAGACGTATAACGGCGCGCTCGTCGGGAGTACCACCGGCGACGGGAACGAAACGAATACCGATGCGGTACTCGACCCTGGTCAGTCACCTAGATACGTCGAAGAGGCGTCCTTCGTGACCGATATCTCAGGACCGGTTGTCTCTATAGGAAACGTCCTCCCAGGAGACACTGGCACGCTCGTGGTCGGGCTGGAGGTCGTGGAGACTGAGCCGTCAGAGTCGCTTGACATCTGGGTTGCCGGATCGATCACTAACACGGACGAAAACGGAATCAACGAGCCGGAGCGGACAGACGACGACAACACATCAAATCGCGGCGAGCTTAGTGACGACGCCGTCGTCGACATCTGGCTTGACGGCTCACCGCTCCGTGGGTGTAATGGGGTGAAAAACTTCGAGGAATCACTAGAGTCACCACTGGTGGCGCGGTCGTCGTTTACCGATGCGTTCGCGCCAACCACCGACATCGGCAGCCCTGATGGTGCGCTCGCAATCCAGTGCCTTGATCCGGGCTCACTCCGATGCGTCGCACTCCGGTGGGAGCTCCCCACCAATGTCAGCAATCGTTCCCAAGGTGATGCCCTCAGATTCAAATTCGCTTTCGCGGGGGGGCCCTGCAGCGGCGACAGCCCGTTCCGTGTTGGAGGCTCCGAATGACGGTCAGTCGTCGCCGTGTGCTGGCAGCACTCGCCGCTACCGGTGGGGTCAGCGGCTTCGTCTGGACCGCCTCTGGATCCGGGACTACTGCGGTGTTGGGAGACGACGAGAAGTTCGAAGCGGCGCTTACCGCAGGCACTGTTGACCTGACGATCGAATACGAAATATTGGCTGGTCCGGGTGCCGACACCGCCGAGCGCTACGGTATCGCCGACGGGCCACGCGTCCGGATCCCGATTGAGACACTCGGTGCCAACGGGATGTCCGGCCGGGCGCTGTTCACTTTCTCGCTCCCGCAACGCGGTCAGGCAGTGAACAACCCCGCGGCGCTGTGGCTCGCAACTGACTGCCCCGCTCCGGCGGCAACTGATCTGGGAGAAGCGCTTCAATTGGATCTATCGTACGCTGACTGTGAGACCGGCGCGCGGCTCGATCCAATCGCGAGTGGCTCCCTCAGAGAAGTCGCTACAGCACTCCGTGGCGGTCGACAAATCGATGGCGATCCCACTACCAGAGGGGTTGACTGCCTAACCGACCGAGTGTGTCTGCTCGCGGAGTACGAACTTGTCGACTACATCGGCTCGGAGACTGTCGACCTCCCGCTATGGGCGTCGGCCACACAGTGTCGGCACACCACCCCGACGAATCCCTTCGCCGGTATCGACACTGGCCCCTGTCTGCCTGCCGAGGACTGTACGTGCTGCCAGACACTTGGAAAGCTAGAACTTGAAAATGGAAGTCAGCCTGGGATCGGTAATAGCCAGATCGAACCCGGCATCTACGCGTTCACTGAGGGCAACTCTGAGTACGAACTCGACGTGTACCAGACCGTCGACAAAGACGATAGCGCCGAAACCGTCGGGGTTGGATTTCGACTCAAAAACCGGCCAGACCGCAATGGGGCTGTCCCAGAGCTCTGTACAGTCTGGCTGAAAGGTGGGCCGGGGGCCAAATCCTACAACCGTGGCGATAGTGCTCGTACGGACACCGTAGGACTCACCGGCAGTGATGCCGACGGAATAGTGTACGCACCTGACGGCACAGCAATCAGTCATATTCTGGTCTGTATCTGTACGAACGATCCAGAGGCGGACTGTTCGGGGTGCAGCGATCCGTCTCTTACGCCGGGGAGCAACGGCAACGGTCGAGGCTCAAAAGACCGTGGTGACAACTCTGGAAATCCTGGCAAGTCGAAATCTTCAGGCAAACCAGATGATCCTGACATGCGCGGCCGCAGCGGTTCGCCCACGGCCCCATCAGGAGGTGACCAATGACTCAGTTGCCGCGGCCGTCGATGCGAGTCACTAGCACATTGCTCGTGACGATTGTTCTCGTCGCGGCGATCTCGCCCTTTGCGGTCTTCGCCGTCCCGCAAATTATCGGTGCCGATGAGAGCTATGTTGTTCTCTCCGGAAGTATGGAGCCAGTGCTGTCACCTGGCGACGTGGTGATCGTCGACTCCTCTGGTCCAGTTCAAAACGGCGACGTGATCACCTACAGAAGTCCTGGCGACAGCGTCCCGACTACACATCGTGTCGTCGGCGAAGTTGATAGCAGATACGAAACAAAGGGCGACGCAAACGAGGAGGCCGACACAGGCACGGTCGCCCCTGAGGCGATCATCGGACAGGTCGTCCTCACACTCCCGCTTATCGGTCATATAATCCTGTGGGCGAACACACCCGTAGGGTACGTCTTGCTGGTCATCAGTCCGCTGGTGTTACTTGGCCTGAACGAACTCCTCGTGTGGGCCCGGAAAGAACCAGACGAGCGCACCAATAAAACAGGCAAGCACGACAAAGAGCTGGCGTCGGTATCGCTTGATGAAGACGCAGACGCTCCAAGTGTGTTGGACGATCCAGACGCTACGGATGTTGACGAGGCTGACGACTGGGAATTCCCAGCCGTCGCCGACACTAGTTCGGAACCGGAATCGGACAACACCGTCACTATCGCCGCGGTCGACCTGAAGCTGACGTTGCTAGCGATGAGTGCGTTACTTACATACGCTGGGTGGAACATCTATCAAGAGTTCTCGCTGACTGCGGCCCCAACCCCGATTTCGGTTGGGGCGTTTACTGCGGGACTCCTCGGGCTCCTGTTCACCGGGTGGGTGACTCTCACCACGTGGCAGACAGCCCGCGCAGCGCGCTCGAAACTGGAACCGGAGCCTGAACCGACGACCGCAGCCCCTGCCTCGGCTCCCACCCTAGCAGACGGCAGCGGGGAAGCGGAGGTGAATGATGAATAAGACGTTTGCGGTCATCTGCGCACTAGTCGTCGTGTTTGCGTCGATTTCAGCCGGAGTGTCGGTCGCAATGCTGTCCGACAAGGAGTCAGTTTCACTCGGGTTCAGCGCCGACGTTCCGGCTCCCGATCCGGTCGTGCTTGGTGACAATATGACCGAATCGGTTAACGCCTCAATAGACGAAGTCACAAGTATTGAAAAAGTCTCTGAGAATGGGCCAGTCACAACCACAACGAATGGCATGGCCGATCCTCCGGCACCCGACAGTAACGAATCGTTGGGTAGTGGACCACCGGACAGAAACGACGATGGGGCGAATAGAAACGCCACAGGTGACGAGCAGGTCTCTGATCTCCCTGCCCCAGGCGAAAGCACGAACAGCACCAACACGTCTGCGACTCTATCCGGTTCCACTACCGATGAGTCGCTGACTGACGACGGGCAAACCAGTCCGTCCGACCAAAATTCGACTCCGTCCGAGGAATCGAACGACACCCACTCCGGCACGGAAGCGAACCAGCTGTCGGACAGTGACTCGCATAACCCGCCTTCCTCTGACGCGGGTGACGATTCCAAGGCGGCTGATACCTCCGACGGGGAGGCGGCTGATACCTCCGACGGGGAGGCGGCTGATAATGACACTGGTTCCGACTCTGACGGGGCCAACATCGGGTCTGGTTCGGACGATATCAACGACCCTTCGGATGGAGCGGACTCAACAGACCAGTGACCTCTTGTGGGAGGCGGCAGTTACCTGATCTCCCCGGGATGGCCCCTGGTGCGCCGGGGCAGAACGCTATCGTGATCATCAGTTACAGCGGTAGCGAGGCATTTCGGGGAAAGCTCGAGGGGCTCTAGTCAAGTCAAAAGTGGACTGATGTGCTGAAGGGTTCGATCCTCCACCGACTCGGCTCTGTCAAGATTCCCAACCGGTGAGATATTCTTTGAGCTGTGTTGAATACACAGTGCGGCTTCGTACAGGATTATCTTCCAACTCGATCAGAGTGAAATGGTTAACGCAGAATATCTATGTAGCATAGCCAACCGGTAGCCCAATCGGTTTATGAGGCCTCATTAATCGTGATTTCCGATAGATATCCGTCGTACATCTTGGGAACCGCAGGATTCCGGTAGACTCAGTCCCGCCACGGTGTGATTCACAGCTTCTGTTACACAGGGTGGTGAAACCACGCTACAGGCGTTTTACTGTTTTTACCATGTCGAGGGGGGTTCACTATTATACAGACTAGAAGGCGAATACACCCATCTTTAGGCGGGTCATGAAGCCGACATGGTGGGAAGCAATCCACTAGCCGAACATCTGTACCGAGTTTCACATACCGAGGTTTAATTGACAGGCCACTGTATATGAAGGTAGGAATTGGTCGGAACGGAGCGGATTCCGAACCGTCCTTCGGAGGCGGCCTGTCCGCCCACGTAACGAGGTAGTATCGAAAAAAGCAGTCGGTGAACGCCACATTCCTGAAGGGTGTGTCTGTGCCGACTGCTCAAAGCTCGCACTACGATACCCCCAACTCTGCTGATGCCTGTCAGCGTCCCCGTGGCAAAAATAACACTGGGAAGCCGTACACGGTCGAGGATAGGGGTACCGGCGGCTTGGCACCGCCAGCAGTCCGCCACATCGACGCTGTGGGACTATCCGTGCCCGAAAGGTGTGACAGTCCGGTGATTAGACTGTAAACCTGAAACTCCCACCGCTCGGGATTCCTCCGAGTGAACGCGGAGGAGAATGTCAGATGGGTTTGGTGTCTCAAACATAACAATCTCACACCGTCGACAGGTTTTCTATGGTAAGAGCCACGAGCAACACTAACAGGGCAAGGAGAAGCAGCACGGTGAGTTTCGCTCCGGGGGGAGCACAGCCCGCGCAGAACTGTGCGCGACGACTCCGGAGACCCTCTCCCGACCAGCTTGGAGCCACTACATTCACGCCCTGCCCGCGGAGCCAGACGGGTCTGGCGACTGACCGAGACCCGACCGCGCCGACAGCGGCCACCGCGCCGCCCCCGATCGTGGCGATGACGACGTTGACGACCGTACAGGGGAGACACTGGTTCGCGCCGACGTACTCCGGCTGTCGGAGGCAACCGACGGCGGCGCGCGCGGGTTTTCGGAGGCGGCCCACGACCGTTTCTCGTGACGCGTTCATACCCCTCGGACGGTCCGCACCGACCTATGTATGGGCCGCCTACCGCATCCAATGCGGACCCTCCGGGCCACAAATTTGTTACAGTGCCCGGACAAATATCGCTGCGTCACCGCGCTGAACTGTGTCGAAGATACAAATAACGCCCGAAGTACGGCAAGTGTGTACACTTCTGTTCGGGCAAATCTTCTGGGACCGACCCTGGAGATTACAATGCGAAGTGATATATCCTCCCCGGGTAATCGTACTCTCATTCGGCATACATGACCTATGATACCACAACTCACCAAGCAAGCGGCGTCGTCGGACACCAACGGTGAGCGCCCCTCACGCGACGAGGTCTTCACCGCGCTGAGCAATCGGCGTCGTCGCAACGTGATCAAGTATCTGAAGATGAACGGCACCGAGTCACGCGTTCGCGACATCGCCGAGCAGCTGGCCGCTTGGGAAAACGACATCGAGATCTCGGCAGTGACGTACAAGCAGCGCAAGCGCGTCTACACCGCACTCCACCAGTCGCACCTGCCGAAGTTGGCGGCGAGCGGGTTCATCGACTACGAGTCTGATCGAGGGGTGGTGTCACTCACCGAGGAGAGCCGGGAGCTAGAAGTGTACCTGGAGATCGTCTCGGAAAATGAGATCCTCTGGAGCGAGTACTACGCCGGACTCGCGGTCGTGTGCGGGCTGGTGGCGGTGGCAGGATGGGCCGGCACCGCCCCCTTCGCCGTGGTCTCCGGATACGTGTACGCGGCGCTCTTCGCGCTCCTGTTCGGCGCGTCCGGGCTCGTCCACCGGACGTCAACGAAGCGAAACCGACTTGGATGACAACCCTCTCTCTCCCGCGGACCCAGCCGCGCTGACACTGGCAGGGTTTCAGCCGCGCACGGTAGGCGTGCGGACATATCTTAATGGGGATCGGGGGGTTCCTCAATCTTAAGCCGGGGACAGACGCGGACGACGCCCAGCTGGTCGACGACGGGCTCGACCCGTCGATCTCACAGAAGTCTTCCCACGGCTCTGCTGAATCCGATGACGGCATGGCATAACGGTCTCTGGAGGCGCGATAATCTCGCTTTTCGTCGTCAAAAAGCTAGATTGATCCACCCAGCAATCTCGATCTTCTTTTTATTAAGAGTCTCTCTCTGAATTCTCCCGGGAGTGTTCCTGAACCGAGTACAAAGTGGCCCGATCTCGACGCCTTCTGCGGATTCAACGGAGCACTTAGCACCATATATAACCAGATCAGTAGTGTTTCAAAACTCGAATGAAGAAATTGCGACATGTACGATCTCACTGGCTTTCAGCGCGATCTGCTGTACGTAGTTGCCGGACTTGATGATCCCCACGGACTCGCGATCGAAGGCGAACCCGAGGACTACTACAAAAAGGAGATTCATCATGGTCGGCTCTATCCCGACCTCAACATACTCGTTGAAAGAGGACTCATCCAAAAAAGTCAGCAGGACCAGAGGACCAAAGAGTACAGTACTACTCGCCGGGGCATCAGAGAGATCGAAGCTCGGACTGAGTGGGAAGCCGAGTATATTGACCACGACGGGTGATCGAACCGCTGCGTTCGGGGACTGTTTGGCTTTAGTATTTCCCGCTCTTCTCGCGTGAGCTTCACTTAGCATCACTAGACATCGTAAAAAGAGCATTTTAGATTAATATTACAATCAAGCTTAAGATTAGCTCACGCCGTTTCAATTTCCTAATTATACTTGGAATTCGACCAATCACCTAGTCATTGAGGGTCACCTACTGTTTTTCAATGAAGTGTCCAAAGATGGGATCGAGAATCTGTCGGAGAAGGGTGTCAGCCGGGCAGTATCTCAGACAGTCAACGGACAGTTTCCTAGGTCTCGTCGATGACGACTCCGACGACGAGTAGTACCGCATTAGCCACATCTGAGTGTATCCTCACAGCCGTCAGAGCGATTGCTGGATGTTGCCGTCATG
Organism: Halorubrum miltondacostae; assembly: GCF_041379815.1. Taxonomy (NCBI): domain Archaea; kingdom Methanobacteriati; phylum Methanobacteriota; class Halobacteria; order Halobacteriales; family Haloferacaceae; genus Halorubrum; species Halorubrum miltondacostae. Next base: position 171,647 of record NZ_JBEDNY010000005.1, on the reverse strand, counting down.
AGAGTTCTCTGTTCCTTTGGTTTTGTTAGGGTTTCTCCTAACACTTATCGGAATAGCATGCGTCGACACGTATGTGGATGAGCGATGATGTCACCGTACTCGAAGACGAGATCGAGGCCTACACCGACGGCACCGTCGCGCGGGTACGCGTGCTCTCGGTCTCAACCACGGACAGATTCGAGGTGGGATCAAATACGCCTACCACTACGGCGAAGCCGGCGCGGACGAGCCGATCATCCGGTTTGACAACCACCACGGTGTCCACGAACTCCACCTCAAGGGCAAGACCTTCGAAATTGACTACCCTAGCCTTGCGGAGATCTTCCGCGCGTGGCGGGCAGCACTCCCAGAGGAGAAGCGCGACGACTGGTAGCCGGTTCGAGTACGGTGACCGACGTACTGACCCCGACCAACCCCAACCGACGACCCCACACCTCACTACTCATGACCCAGACACTCCACGTTCAGATCAGGTCCGCCGGCCGTAGCGGTCTCAAAGAGCGCCTCGAAGCGATCGACGCCGGCGAGGACGTCGAACCGAGCGAGCCGACGCTCTCGATTGAAGACCTCGAAACGTTCGGCCGCGTCTTCCGGTCGACCAACCTTGAGCTCTTGGAAGCAATCGTCGAACACGAGCCCGGAAGCATCCGCGAGCTCGCACGCCTCGTTGACCGGAACCCGCCAGAGGTCTTGGAGAACGTGAACGAGCTGGCCGACTACGGTCTCCTCGAACTCGAAGAGGATGGCCGGGCCAAGCGGCCAGTCGTGTGGTACGACAAGATTGACGCCGACATCCCACTCACGAGTGGGTCGGGACAGGGGCGCAAGGCGAACGCCTGACCCACCGAGGAGACACGATGGGCGACGACGTCAATCCCGAGGATCCGCGTCCCGATGGTCACTACTACGTCGACCGGAACGCAGAGTGGTACTACGTCGACGACGACCTCGCGGGGACGGTCGCCCTCGGACCAGCAACCGACGGCGAGCCAGGTGACGATTGGATGCTCACGCTCTCGGCCGTGATGCCGGACGGTGATCCCGATGCGGCCGAGCGTGTCGCCGTTCGCCTCACGCCGTGGGCGCTCCACGAGCTCTACATCGAGGCGCGGAACCTCTCACCTGACGCCCGCCAGGCAGGTCACAGTGCCGAGTGCGGGCTCTGCGGTGAGCAGGTTCCACTTGACCGGGCGTGGCCGGACAACCGGAAGCGACCGTGTCACCCGGATTGCTACGCCGACGCGTTCGGTGCGCCGCCCTGGTACGATGGACAGTAGCCGGGTGTCGACAGGGCGTCAAGGATGAGCGGGAACAGGCTTCTCGCCGCCGCCGGCACGACCGTACTGTGGGTCCTCTCCGGAGTACTCCTGTTCGAGGTCACCAGTTGGGCGTCGGCCTTCGAGCTCGCAGTCTTTGGCCCGTTCTTCGACCTCACATCGTTGCTTGATGTCTGGCTACTGGCTGGGGCTATTATCGGTGTCACCGACGTCGCCATCCTCTGGGACATGGCTACTGGGTGGTGAGGACGAAACACCGACGCCCGCCCTAGTACCCGGCTGGCAGCCGTTTGTCCGGAAGAAGCTGTCAGACTAACCTTAAAATTAAGATTAAGATTAATTCGTTTGGGTGAAATACTCTCCTAAGGCGTGGACACGAATGCCAGTATCTACAAATCAGTCATCTAAGAACAATTTCTAGGAGCCTCTATACAGTCCGACGCAACTGCCACAAGATATTAGTTCTCGGTTCACGTATCATGAATTACGATGGTGGTAACAAACGCCCCCGCTGCGGACGAGAACGGCTCGAAAGAGGGCACCGCACGCTCCTTTATCGCAGCCTCAGAGATACTGGTGAATCCCGATATCGCCAGAGTCTATACTGACATCCTGCTGAATCAGCCTACTACGAACAGCAGTATCGAGCGTAGACTCGATCTGGCCGGAAGTACAACCTCAATGCGGGTTGGAAAGCTCAAAAACTTAGATATTGTCGAGGATGTCAGTAGTGGGAAAGAGAGCCAGCTCCGGACTGATTCACTATTTCTCCCCGTTGGAGAGGGAGAGACGCGGATACTGTTTGACCCGCTTACGATCGCCGCTTACGGTGCAAGCGGCGAGGTCAGTGAGATCGAACTCTTCGTTGATCGGCACGGCAAGGCGAAGCTGCTGATGGCGGTTGAGCAGACACGGGCATATCTCAGTGGCGAGGTGACTCGTCGTGGAGCAGCAGACCGCCTCAATGTTGATGAGATCGAGGCTATCAGCATCACGCAGGCGCTGGAGCCGATCATTGCCCTGTTTGTCGAAGCAGGGCTCATGGATGATTCCTTCGAACACGACGTACATGATCGGAAGATTCGAAACACTCCGTACGTGTTTGAGCAGGAATGAGCGATCGGCCGAAATTAGTTGACTCTTCACCCCTCTACCCGCTCCCGGATGCGCTCCTCGTTGACTCGAGCGTCTTGGGTGGAATCGGGCGATCTACTCCAGAACGGCGACAGCTAATCAACTACATTCAGTCGAATGATAAGCAGTTGTACGTCTCCACTGGAGTAGTCGAGGAGTTGGACAAGGAATGGGCTGGTCCCTACGGTGTCAACGATTGGCTTGATCCAATACGTAACGAGGACTGGATTGTTGCCCTTCCAGAGCCGGATTACGGTGCGCGAATCCGTGACGGCCCTACCGTGAGCGAGATGGTTGACGAAGCACACAGAGAATTAGCCAAGCTCGAACAAGAGCGAGAAGATGAACTCCCGAAAACGGACGCCAAATTCGCCGGTAATCTTGTTCAAATACGGGTGTCTGAGAGTCACGATTCCGTGGGGCTGATCATCGACGACAGGAACGCAGAGCGCGCACTGTCCCAAGTAGTCAGTGAGACAGAGTACGAGCAATTCTTCCGGATACTGAGAGGGCCAGAGGTATTAGAAGAAATACAATAACGTTCCCTCTTCATCGGGGCCACCCCCCTCGCGCAGCTTGTGAGATGAGTATCCGATAAGTCAACGACCTCACCATACCGCTCGCGCCGGTCCTGAGACGTGTTGCGAAGATAGGGAATAATGCGCAGGTTCGACGTCGACCACTTACCAAACTGAGTGCTCTGTGTGCCTCTGCTCACCAGTAAACAAACCTACTAGTCTCCTGAAGTCATATTTCTCAGACACATTCTAGCGTGAAACAGATGTTCGCTGAAAACTACACATCTTGTGGAGCGGTAGATATCAACAATATTAACAATCCTCGTCAGATGTCCTATCGTATGTAGTATCAGCGCCTGAAGAACCAATCTCCGTATCTCATCCAGGGCTTTGGAGCGGTACTATTTTTTTATTGCTGTCGTTCACCATGGGACCGAATTTTACGTCCTTAGTCAGCTGGCTGGTCCATTGGTCGCAATTTTCTTGGACGGCCTACCAGCACTTACACTAGCGTACGCCGGCCACTGGCTTAGTGAAGCTGATCTTCCTCCTGAGGGCCGCTGGCGGGCTTGTATCTGGTGTTTCGTTGGTACAACCCTGTTCGCGGTCGTCATGGGTCTTTCTTTGATTGTACGGGCCTTCGAGGGACGCGTCGTCGGTGAGGCCTTGTTTCCCCTCTTGATCGCTGCTGAAGCAGGGGGAATCGCAGGTGTGACTGCAGGCTATTACACTGGTCGTGCCCGAGTAGAGACTCGCCGAGCACAGACCGTGAGTGATGCGCTCGGATTCGTGAACGACCTCATTCGCCATGACCTCCGCAACGATCTGAACGTAATCCAAGGCCACGCTGACCTGATCAAGGCCAATGCTGGTTCGGGAGACACCGAGACAGAGGTTGATACTCCGTCGATCATCGCTGAGAAGGCTGATGAAGCGCTCACTCGCATCGAAACGACTAGCGCGGTCGCACAGACTTTGACCGGTGATGCTGATTTCGGGCAGGTTGATCTCGCGGCCATCACGACAGAAATGGTTACGCAAATTGAGAATAGCTATAAAATTCCCGTCACGACTGAGATTCCTGACCGAGCGCCGGTGACCGCTAATAATGGACTGCGATCAGTTGTCGACAATTTACTTGAAAACGCAGCCGAGCACAACGATGCCGACGATCCGCAGATACGGGCTACGGTAGAAATAAATGCAGAGACAACTCGATTGAGAATCGCCGATAACGGACCGGGAGTCTCAGATGTGGATAAGAAGCGTATTCTTAATTCTCAGAGTGGAGAAAATAACACCGGAGGTCTCTCACTCGTTCAGGTACTAGTCAAAAGGTACGGCGGAAGGGTGTGGATTGAGGACAACGAACCACGCGGGTCAATTTTTATTGTGGAACTCTCGCGGCCAGATGCTGAACAGGTATGATAGCACTTCCTTGGTCGATATTGCTTTGATATGTACTGAACGCTCCGGCTTGACCAAATCCGAGAGGAACTTATTACGAGATTCGCGCTGTGTATTCAGCAAGCCACTATGAAAATCAACGAAATTTGATAGAGATCTCAGCAGTAGGTTCGCATAGTAGTTGTAACAGGCTAGCGCTACAACGAACCGTGTGGAATGAGGGCTTGAGGAGCCGGTTTGATCGTGAGATCGACGCTATCGATAGCTGAATACTGGAGTCTACTACCCCGGATCGAGGGTCATTATTGCGACCAACTATCTGCTTCCTATGAGCGTACTCGAAACGGATAGTCAGCTCTATCCTTTGACATCCTCCCCGCGCTGAAGCGCGAGGATTCCCACGGCACCGCGCCGCTGAGTTGGGATATTGTGGTTTACGACGTGACCTGTTCTTGAGGCGCGAATGCGCCAGTTTCCGTGTCAAACAGGAACGTCGATGGCTGTGCCAACCAGCCGTTACTCCTATTCACCGAGAGAGTCGGTGAACTCGGAGATACTTTCTGTCGAATGTTCTCGGCTCCGTTCACGTCCGCGTTCGCCGTCGTTCCACACTCGTCGCACACGTACAACCCACGCTCGACACGGTTTGTATCGCACTTGCGACTACAGCACGAACACGATTTCGACGTATTGCGCTCAGACACCTCCTCGACGGTAATGTCTTCCATCTCGGCCTTGCAGGTGAGTAGCTCCGTGAAGCGGTCGAACGCCCACGAGTGAAGATCGAGGTTCCCATGCTTGCCCCGGTTCTTCGACTCACCGTCCTCGTCGTCCTTGCGGATGCCAGAGAGGTCGCCGATCACTATCGTGCCGACATCTTCCTCAACACACCGCTCGACGATGTGTCTCGAGAGCGTGTGGAAGTAGTGCGTGCGCCGACTCGATTTCTTCTGATTCAGCCGTGTAGCCTGCTCAGATTTTGAATCGTCACACCGCGCAAGCCGCTTGCTGAAGTAGTAGTCGTCCTGCTTCAGACAGTTGAGCGGATACAGCTCGCTGTGACCGTTCTCGTAGGCAAGCGCGGCGAAGTTGTTGATCCCGAGATCAATACCAACCGTCTTTTCGCCGGGCGACTCAGATACCTCAATCTCAATCTTACAGACGAAGTGGAGTTCCCACTCGCCGCCTGCCCACACTGTCTTCACCTGTTGGACGTTCTCCACGGTGGAGAGATCAACGTCGGGTCGCGTCTGATAGGTACAGAGGATGAAGTCCGACCAATACTCTTTGAGATTCGATCCCTGAGAGAGTCGGACGCGGTTGTACTGGGTATCGAGTTTGAAGCCAGCGGCTTTGAACGTGACCGTGCTTCGCGGGTGTTCGTCGCCGTGTTTGCGGTAGCCGGGCGGGTTCGCTTTCGTGTCTCCGTTACGTCGTTTACCGTACCAGCCGTTGAACGCCTCAGCGAGTTCTTGAAGGACTCGCTGACTTGACTGCGAATGTAGGTCATCGTAGCGTTCGTGATTCTTGAGGTAGGTGGTGAGCTCGTTGTGGTTTGGGATATGACCGATCTCGTCCCAAATCCGGCTACACGTCCACCGCCCGACGTTTCAAAGTTTCGAGGCTGCGAACCCGAGGGCATCAAGATCGTCAGACACCCGAGACTGATTCCGAATGGAAGCAGTATAGGTGCGTGTGACGACCTGTTTTGCCATACGTAACTTATGACAATAATTCTAGTTAATAGTAGCCATTCAGATGGTGTGGAATATCCAACCATGCCTTCGAGCGGTGGGCTGTGGAGGAGTTGTCGGATTCATCCCCGCGCTGAAGCGCGAGGCTTTCTCCTTGATTCTCCGTAACTGACAAAGTAGTCTAATCCTCAGATATCAAATCTATTAAATACATGTTGATAAAATTATACAACATGGCCAAACAACACATCTTCACTCGGATGATTCCCGAACAAGACGAGCCAGCACTATATATCAATCCCCGTTCTGAACAACTCGCAGCTTTCGCAGACGAAGCAGTAACGGTTGAGGATCAACCCAAGGTCCGGCTGCTCGCAGACCCAGGTGAACTCAAAGACGCCTTCTACAGTTTCCTTACAGCATCGAAAACCGCCGAGCTGATCCGCCGAGATCAACTTAGCATCCGAACACTCAGAGAGCCAGTCCAGAATACCATCTTCACAACCGAGTCTGAAGCCGTAGTTCCTGTGATGGACAACCACAGTATTTCGAGCTCGGACCCCGAGCTGGTCTCATCAGTCTATGGTGAGTTCGACTCCAGATTCGAGGCTGCCGAGCAGTACCACCTCCGGACACCTGCCCTCTCTATAGTGGAACAGACGCTCCGGGAGAAGATTGGCGACGACGTCGCAGACGAACTTAACGAAGTCCTCGCACACGCTGAAGAGATTTCCAGCAGCAACGAATACCTCAGTATCGTCGAGATTATGCTTATTCTCGCAGCCCGCAATGAGGTCCTCCTCTACGACATCTCGAAATGGGGAGAGGATACAGGTATCGCTTCGAAAGCGACCTTCTCACGGGCCAAAACAGCACTGGAAGATGCTGGCCTCATCGAGACTGAAAAAGTCCCGCCAGAAATCGGTCGCCCCCGACTTCGACTTCTCGCAACCGACGAGCTCGCGACAGCAGACCTAAAAACACTCTCCACCGAGATCCGGTCTCCGCTGTAGTATTTCAAAAATCGGATAAGTAAATTGCGACATGTACGATCTCACTAACTTTCAGCGCGATCTGCTGTACGTAGTTTCAGTACCTCACAAAGCATTCACAGCTAACTCATTCTGAAGCTCTGGTCCTATCCTGAGGTCCCATCGAAACCGGATGAACGTCGCTTTTCAACGAGAGAGCAGTCGCTGTCTACGGCGATCAGCCACCGACGCGACGGCGTAGCCACTCACTAACAGGCTTTTCACCGATCAAGAATCACTGGTGGAACCGGTCGCCACGTGGTCAGTTCGCAGGGACGCCTCAACGCACTGCGAGGGCCGTTAGGACCCCGAGGCAATCGCCTTGTTTCTCTGTATACCAAATCGACCACATGGTTTCTTATAGATTGGTCGGCCAATCTCGGCCAGTAACAGATGGTCATAGATGCACAGACCGTTGGTGGGCTTCAGTTGGTTGCGGGAGTGCTAGCTTTGACACTTCTGCAGCCGGCGGTCAACAACATAGACACGCCTGGAAGCAAGGGGTACGCCCTGCTCACCGTCGGGACTGCACTATGGATGTTCAGTTTGGCGTGGGCAAACTTCGTCACAAACTACACGCTTGTTACATTCGGCTACCACTTCCTTGTGCTGGGTACCGAACTCGCTACGGTGGGGTGGCTGTTTCTAGCGCTGTTTACCACCAATCGAACGAACCTCGTCCGACACACTGCAGTTGTTGTCGGTGCCGGGATTGTGCTCTTGCAACTCCTACTCTGGACGAACCCACTCCACAGCTTCATGTACCAGTCCGGCCCTGGGGTCGTCGGGGGAGTAGTTCGAAACAAAAATCAAGCAATCGTGGGAACCGTAACATGGTGGTGGCTCCACGTCGCCGCGAGCTATCTGTTGGTGATTGCAGGCGAGGCGTTGCTGGTGTGGGAACGGTTTCGGTCGACAGGCATTCGACGCAAACAGTTCAGTTGGCTGTCGCTCACGTTTGTCCCATTATTTGCAGCGAGCGTTGTCTCGACGTTTGGGCTGGTTGACGTGCCCTACAACGTTTCCTCGTTTGGATTCTTGCTGGCGCTCCCGTTTCTGGCTGTGGGGCTTTTTCGAACGAAGCTTCTGGACATCGTTCCCGTGGCCCGACGGACCGCAATAGCCGAACTGAACGCGGCGGTCGTAACACTCGATGAACAGGACCGTGTCGTCGACGCAAACAGGCGTGCTCGTGAGCTGTTCGATAGCGGGCAGGACTACGTTGGGACGGACGCTCGGAAGTTCTTCGGCTTAGTCCGGGAAGATGTATTTTATCGGGCCATCGACAGCGACAGCGCCGACACCGAACTAACAGTCAGCGTTGAGGGGCAGCAACGACACTTTTCTATTTCTACCGCACCGGTCGGTGAGCAGACGACGCAGGGGCGTGTTGTCTTACTTTACGATATCACCTCCCAGAAGCAGCGCGAAAAGAAGCTCAAGGAATTGAATACGCGGTTCGAACTCGCACTTGAGGAGACGGAGACGGGTGTCTGGGAGTGGAATCTCAAAACCGGCGAACTCGTATGGGACGAAACCAGTAAGCGATTGTTCGGCTACGATGCCGGTGAGTTTCCTGGCGATTTTGCTGGCTTCAGCGACCGGATTCCAGAGGCTGATCTACAACGTGTCGAAGAACAAATTGATCATGTTATCGAGACGGGCGACCAGTACCGGGCTGAGTTCCGAGTTCAGCCACCCACGGAGGATCAGCGGTGGATCCAAGCGCGTGGCATCGTTGAGTACGATGGTGATGGCAAACCGGAGCAGTTACTCGGTATTCAGACCGATATTACAGAACATAAAGAGCGCGAGGAGGAGCTAAGAGAACGTAAGCAAGAAATCGGGCGGGCACACGAACAACTCCGGCAAATTATTGATCTCGTCCCAGATCCACTCTTCGTAAAAAACCTAGACGACAAGGTGCTCCTCTCGAACGAGTCAAATGCTGCATTACATGGAATGACCGCGGAGGAACTTGAGGGACAACGCGAGTTCGAAATTGAACCGAACGTCAAGAATATCGAAAACTTCGACCAGTACCGACAGCGGGAGAAAGAGGTTATAGAAACGGGCAAAGCCATGACTTCTGAAGAGGAACTGCTGAATCCCGACGGTGAGACACGAAGTTTTAAAATGACAAGAATCCCGTTCAAGACCAGCGAGACAGGTGAGGATGCAGTACTTGGTTACGCGCGGGACGTGACTGATCTCAAGGAATACGAGCAAGAACTCAAAGACACGAAACGAATGCTCGAACAATCGAATGAGAAACTCGAACAGTTTGCCGGTGTTGTGAGTCACGATCTGCGGAATCCACTAAATGTCATCAAGGGCCGAATGGAACTTCTTCGCCCAGACGCACCTGACGAACACGTCGGACCCATTCTCCGTAGTGTCAACCGGATGGAAGCGATGATCGAAGACCTGCTGACGCTGTCACAAGCGGGCGAAAGCGTGAATGCCCCCGAACCAGTCTCACTAGCGACTGTCGTCACCGATAGTTGGGAAACTGTCAGTAGCGACGACGTCGAACTCAAAGTGGATATCGCAGACACCGTAGAACTAGAGGCGGATGGGGACCGGCTTCAACACGTCTTCGAAAATCTCTTTCGCAACGCCAGCGAACACAATGAGCCACCAGTCACAATCCGTGTCGGTACGCTCTCCGGTGAGACTGGGTCAGTTTCGGGATTCTTTATTACCGACGACGGTGACGGTATCCCAGAGGCAGATCGTGAAGAAGTGTTCGAACACGGCTATACAACGAACACAGATGGAACCGGATTCGGTCTCTCGATCGTTAAGGAAATCATTGAGGCGCACGGATGGGCTATCTCGCTCACCGAGAGTGACGCAGGCGGCCTTCGTTTCGAAGTTCATACATCTTGCCAGAACTGAATCTAGTTTCAGTACATCACAAAGCCGGTTAGTTGAGACGTTTGCTTGCTGAAGGTGTGTCTAAAACCAAGCAAGCAGACGGTGAAATTCACGAGGACCAGCTTCTTAACTTCCTCGTCAACTCCCTTGACGAGGAAGTTGGCCTCACACTCGCTGAAAACGCTGAACTCGATGCTGAAGACATCTACGAGGCCCTCGTCGGCGCGTGCGCCGACGGGACCTCGGTCTAAACGCTTTGTGAGAAAAGTGAAGATGTACCCTACGAAAACTCGGTTCTCTACCATCTCCGCACCAAATTCGATCTTGAAACGCTCGAACAAGTCGGAAACGCGCTCCTTCAGAAGGACGTCCTCGATGTCCTTCCCCAGCAGGCGGAGGTCGTTTCAGACCTCCACCTGCGGCCCTACTACGGCGACGAAGACGGGACAGACGGCCTGTATCACTCACAAGCGAAGCGTGGAACAACTGCGTTCCATGCCTACGCCACACTCTACGCGCGTGTGAAGAACAAACGCTACACGCTGGCGGTGCGCCGTCTCGAAGACGGCGACACCGCCAGCAGTGTCCTCGCAGAGTTTCTCGGTATCCTCGACAATCTTGACCTTGAGGTCAAGGCCGTCTTTCTTGATCGCGAATTCTACGACAGTAAGTGTTTGACGCTGCTTCAGGCACACAACCACGCCTACGTCATGCCGATCGTCCGCTGGGGACAGACGATTAAGCAAGAACTCTCGAAAGGCTGGAGTCGCGTGATTCAACACGAGATGACGGCGAAACTCGACGGTCACAGCTGGACCGTCGATTTTTCCGTCTACATCGACTGTACGTACCAAAACGGACGGTACGACGAACATGGGGTGGCGCGTCACGGCTACGCCGCTGACGCGCCGTTCATTGACTCGCCACGAGACGCTCGATACCACTACGCGAAACGTTTCGGTATCGAGGCCAGCTACCGACTCTCCGAGCAAAGTATTGGGACGACCTCGACACAAAATCCGGTCGTACGGCTGCTGTACGTCGTAGTGAGCTTGTTGTTACAGAACGTCTGGCGCTATTTACACTGGGAGTACGTGGCGACGCCCCGCCGTGGGGGGCGTCGCCTCTGGAAGTGGTCGTTCAAGGAGTTCATCAACATGATTCAACGGGCAGCGTGGACGACCCTCGCGACGCGTCGGGACGTCCCCGCAAACCGACCACCAGACGACCGGTTTACCCGCTAATCTCCGACCGAGTTAGCCTTCATCAAGAGTGGCAACGCTGTCGCGTCGGCGGCAGCCGCCGCCGACAGCGACAGCTCTCCGTCGGTTCGTTGACGATCTTCTTGTCAAGGCCACCAGTACAACCGCTCCGCCGTGGAACTCAAGCTTCAGAAACAGCTAGCCGAGGATGCTTTGTGAGGTACTGATATTGACTTCGAGTCGATGGCACTCAGCCAACTGGGCTGGCTACCAGTTGCGGCCCGTATCAATACAGCCGAAGCAAGAGGCCGGGGGTGAGGGAGCACATCCGACCTGTGCGTGTGAATGGCTATGCCCCAATCGCTGAGACAATCAAATATATTATACTTTTGTATAAAAAAGTACTTGACTAGTTCTCAAAATTGATTGTGTAATCACATAGGAGGTGTGGCGTTGTGCCAAGTATGAGTTCTTCCCCTGCTCTCTCAGAAGCATTGGTATAAGAATTCACCCTGCCCGGTTGAGATGATTAGAAGTTGATATATACTGGGTGCGAGATGTATCGGGTACGTTCAATAGACCAGTACCGACCGGGGATACCTCTATAACACAACCAATTGAAATGTAAACTGAATGTCTCTGGAACCTCGATGGAATGAACGCATTTCAAAAACAGGTCGGCCTGAGCAGCCGCTTCGGGCGAATACAGTCCGAATCCGTATGGAACAGACCATCTCTCGGGGGATCACCACAGACGTCCGAGCACGAGGCCGGTATTTTTCCAGCTTCTGCTGGGCGATGTATCGTGTCTCTAATTCATCTATCACCGCTGATCTGCCGAAGGCAGACAAACGCGATCTTCTTGAAGGGATCGAAGAGATCCTCGGACTGGCTAGCTATTATCGGCAGTTGACCAAAGAAGAACAGCAAGATGGCTTATCCGGCGTCACCGGTAGCTCGAACATTTCAGACGATTCATTATACGATGGCGAGACAATCGATCTAGATTCTTTTACACTCTTAAGTAACAGCCCATACGCTATCTTTTTTCAAGGCGAGAATCCCGCCGTTTACAGTAGTTGCCGAATCAAATCTTGCTCCGTACTAACCACGCCGTTGCGTTCGCGCACTTCACGATCGTCGCGGATTTCACTGTGACAGATTCAGTGAGAGAGCGAGGGAACGCCGCGCCAGCGGCGTTCCCGAGCGATGCCTCTCTGCGATAAGGCGTACTCACCGGTTATCCCGGTCAGATCCGAAGTGGACTCAACCGTAGTCTGTCGAGAGAACGAATCTGCGGAAGATCCGTGTTGAGATCAGCGGTGTCTCTGGAACTGTTTCAGCTGAAGCTAACACGTTGGCTAACACCCACAGATTGTACAACGACACCGCGAACAGAAAGTAGAATAATCGCACCGAGAACGTCGGTGACGACGTTCTCGGGAGAAAATCGCCGAGCTGTCGATATGACGTTTCGATCCCCCAGCGGCGGCGGAACGCCGCCGCGTACGCCTTCGCTGTCGACGAATTGACGTCCAAACTCGTCACGAACCAGACGTGCTCGTCTTCGCTTGTACGGTGCGGAACCGCGAAGACTGTGACATCTATCGACGCCGTTGGTTTGCGCTTTCGCTGCATCGTATACTCGTCTGCGACCGTCTCAGCGCCGGCGCTGAGACGGTCTTTCATTCCACTGCTCGGGCGCGCACGCACGATATAATCAACATCCTGCTGTTCTAACTCTGTAACGACGTGGACTTGGTAGAATCCACGGTCGAGGTAGACGTGTCGAATGGAGACGTACTGTTTGGCTGTTTCGAGCAAGGAGCGAACGGCTTCGCGCTTGGCGCGAAAGCCGTTCGCGTCCATCGGGACCACCCCAAGCGTAAATCGCGTGCGAGGAGCGACGATACACAGTGTTGCGAAGCAAAACGCTTTGTTTGTTCCGAGGTCTGGATACGTGGTTAAGACGTGGTCAGTGTCGGCAGAGCCGTAGAAGCGCCACTCGTGGAGATCGATGGCAACATCGACGAACGCAGGAAGTCGGCGCTGAGACCGGAGGACTTCGAACAGTCGACCTTGGACGCCATCGAACTGGTCGGTGATAGCCTCTGATGAGAGATTGCGTAAGTGATACAGCAGCGATTTAGCGAGCGAATTTCGAGCCGTAGCGGTGATATCGACGTGCTCGTCACGATCAAGCTGGAGCGTTTTCCCACCCGTATTTGCGAACTCCTGATCAAAAGCGATCCGAGAGAGGATTTCCAAGAAATCCTCTCTCGTGTACTTGCCACACGGTTTCACGCCGAATTCGAGAGCTGGAAACAGCACCGTCGACGCAGCACGGCAAACCTGTTTCGCCTCAGCTGTCTGGACCATTTGGTGACCAACACAGCCCAGCGTGAAGAGCCTCAGTCAGGTTCGGCAACTACTGTTTACGGCGGGCGTGAAGCCGACAACTCCTACACGAACCACTATCGGTTACAGACCGAATACCCTACGACTGCAAGTCTTTATTAGAATTGGGTATATAGAAATTAATACGGCCAAATGAAGTACAACCTCGAAACCGGGTCGCACACGGTCTACGCGCTCCAATATCACTTTGTGACCGTCACGAAGTACCGTGTAGACCTACTCACCGACGAAATCGCAGAGCGCATCGGTGAGATTGCCAGCGACATCTCCGAGGACTTCGGCGTGAACATCCAGAACGTCAACGGCGGTTCCGACCACGTTCACATCCTCTTCACGGCGAAGCCAACGACCGACCTCACCAAATTCATCAACTCACTCAAAGGCGTCACATCCCGCAAAATCCGTGACGAAAACCCCGAAATTCGGCAGGCGCTCGACAAGGCGTTCTGGCAACCGGGATACTTCCTCGCCACCACCGGCCAAGTGAGCATCGACGTACTCATGAAGTACGTGGAGGAGCAGTAGCGTGTCTCCGACCGTCACGAAAACGTTACAGGCGACGTTCGCGCCACCCACGGCGCACAAGCAGTCGAAACTGAACGACCTGCTCGAAACGTACCGTGACGGTCTACAAGAGTCGTTCGACGCGGGGGCAAGTACCATGTCGGCGGTGAGCGACATCGTGACGCCCTACGACCTGCCGTATCAGGCCAAAGCCGCTCTCTGTAACTACGTCCCGAAACTCCGCAAGACGTACAACGCGAAAGAGTTGGACGACAGTCACCCGATACGGCTCACGAACCAAGCGGCGAAGTTTGACCACTCCGAAGAACGCGACTACGAGTTCACGTGGTGGGTTCCCCGACCGGGACGGGGAACGAACTTCTGGATACCGCTCCGTATCAACCCCGAGCAGGAAGACCTCTGGCATGATCTCGTATCCGAGGAGGCGAAAGCAGGCGAGATACGGCTTCAAAAGCACCGGAAGAACTGGGTACTACACGTCACCGTCGAGTACCCGGTCGAAGAACCAACGACAGACGGTGACGCCACGCACATCGGCTTAGACATCGGAGAAACCTCCCTCATCACGGGCTGTGCCCTCAAGGATGGTTCTCCGACTGACCCGTTCGTGTGTAGCGGAAGCAGAGCGAAGCATCTCCGCAAAGAGATGCACACGACCCTGAAACGCCTCCAAGAGCGTGACGCATCCGAGTGGCGGATTGAAGACCGATTCAGCCACTACCAGAACGCGCTCACCGACATCGTGGAGAAAGCGTCTCGGCAAGCCGTCGAGTACGCCAAGCAATTCAAGAACTCGGTGTTAGTGATGGAGGACTTGACGTACATCCGTGAGCGTCTCGACTACGGGAAGTACATGAACCGTCGGCTTCACTCGTGGGCGTTCGCCCGACTGCAAGGACGCATCGAGGACAAGGCGATGGAAGCAGGCATCCAGGTCGAGTACGTGAATTCGGCGTACACGTCGCAGACGTGCCACTCGTGCCACCGTATCGGTCGGCGGGACTCGCAGGCCGAGTTTCGGTGTCCGAACGACGACTGCCACGTTTCGACGTTTCAGGCCGACATCAACGCTTCCGCGAACATTGCACGACGGATTGACCCGTGGGGAGAGAGCGTCCCGCTTGACAAGGCGGAACGCGATGACTCGCCACGGGATAGGAGCGGTTGTGACACCGCCACGACTCACCGTGAGACGAGCGAGACACCCTCGCAGATGACGCTCACGGCCTACGAAGAGTCGAAACCCTCTGCCAGCGACGACTAACTGGTATTCCCCATGCGTGGGAAGCCTCGCCGTTTACGGCGAGGAGGATGTCACATTCAACGGTCGGTTCCTGACAATCTTAGAGTAGATATCGTGAAGCGTGCTGTATACAGAGCGCAAATCGGTCACCGGTCGACTCGCTGAGAAACGGGACTAGGAGTCGCTCAGTACAGGGGACTGATGTCCCGCTTGGTCGGTTGAACTATACTATCTATCAAGAACGCTTTGTGAGATACAGAAGGCGAGTATAGCAGGTGAGAGATTCGGCGGCTGGACCCCTCCCAAAATAAGTTAGTGGCCTCGCAAATAGTGTCTATGGAGGGTAAAGTTAGCATACTTCATGTTGACGACGAGCGCTCGATGCGAGACCTGACGGAGACATTTCTTGAGCGCAATGAGCAGTTTACTGTTGAGACAGTCCCGAGTGCCGAGGAGGGTCTAGAAAGAATTGAAGCCCACCCGCCTGACTGCGTTGTTTCCGACTACGACATGACTAAACTAGATGGGCTTGAGTTCTTAGAGGCTGTCCGCGAGCAGCATCCTAATCTACCATTTATTCTGTTTACGGGCAAGGGCAGCGAAGAGGTTGCCAGCGATGCGATTGCTGCTGGTGTCACCGACTATCTTCAAAAGTCAGGGGGTTCTGAGCATTATGAGTTGTTGGCTAACCGGATTCACAACGCCGTCCAAGCTAGGCGTGAAGCCAAGCGAGCTGACAAACAAGAGCGGTTTACTTCACAGGCACTCGACACGCTAGAAGATGTCTTCTACGTGCTCAACGAGGATGGCAGTTTCCGCCGGTGGAACAACCGACTTTCCGAGATCACAGGGTACCCCAGTCAAGAACTGGCTGAAATGCATGCCACCGGCCTGTTTCCCGAAAACGAACACAACAAAGTCCACGACGCTATCGAAACAGCTCTCACCAGTGGAGAGGTCACAGAGAAAATAGACCTCCTTACCGCTGATGGCGACCGTCGCCCCCACGAGTTCAGAGGAACACGCTTAACAGACGGGGATGGAGAACCGACCGGTATAGTTTGGATCGGTCGGGATCTAACCGACCGCAGACAACAGGAACGCCGGTTTCGTGCGCTTGTCGAAGAATCAAAAGATATTATTTCTGTCATTGACTCCTCTGGCCGGTTCCAGTACCAGAGTCCGTCTGTCAAGCATATCCTCGGTTATGATCCTGACGAGACGGTCGGTAACATGGCTTGGGACTACATCCATCCCGACGACCGTGACCGTGTTATTGAGCAAGTTGAAGAACAAGTCGCTAACCCCGACTCTGAGAGTAGAACAATAGAATACCGCGCTCGTCATGCTGATGGGTCCTGGCGCTGGATGGAGGCCAACGGCAACAACCAACTCGATAATCCTGCGGTTGAGGGACACATCATCACCAGCCGTGATACTACCGAGCGGAAGGACCGGCAACAAGAACTCAAGAAGTACAAAACAATTGTCCAGTCGCTGACCGACGCGGTGTATGTGGTTGATAACAACGGACGGTTTACTTATGTTAACGATGAGTTCGTAGAATTGGTTGGCTACGACCGAGAGACAATTGTCGGGAATACACCCTCGTTGATCAAAGACGAGAATGCCGTTGATCGGGCAAACCGCCAGTTGGGTCGGTTGTTATCAACTGATGGGCCAAACACAATTAGCTTCGAGGTAACAATACACCCCCGCACGGGTGATCCATTCGTCTGTGAGGATCATATGGGTGTTCTTCCCTACGATGATGAGGAGTTCGAAGGCTCCGTTGGCGTTCTCCGAGATATCACCGAGCAGAAAGAGTACGAACAGACGATAGAGGCAGAAAACGAGCGATTAGCAGAGTTCACCGGAATTGTCAGCCACGATTTACAGACCCCACTCGGCGTCGTCGAAACTCGTCTCGAACTGGCACAGCAGGAGTGTGAAAGCGACCATCTTCACAAGGCCCGCGACGCTCTTGACCGGAGTCAGACACTAATCGATGACCTCCTGATACTGGCACAAGAGGGCAGTCAGGTAGTTGAGTTTGAGCGCGTAGAGCTTACGCATGTCAGTAAGCAGTGTTGGGAGAGTGTCGAGACCGATCAAACAACCCTCCAAGTCGAAGATGTACCGGTGATTAACGCCGACCGAAGCCGAATTAAACGACTGTTCGAGAACCTCTACAGTAACGCCGTTAATCATGGTGGAAGTGACGTAACTGTCCGCGTTGGTACAATGGACGACGGGTTCTATGTGGCGGACACTGGCTCGGGTATTCCTGAATCCGAGCAGGAGGCGGTCTTCGAGGCAGGGTACTCGACAAACGAAGAGGGGACAGGCTTTGGCCTCCGGATTGTTGAGGAAGTTGCCGATGCCCATGGCTGGGAGTTGAGCGTGACAGAGAGCAAGCAAGGTGGGGCTCGATTCGAGATGAGCGGTGTCGAGACTATAGAATGATACATACGCGCCCTATATTCAGTACGAGACTATAGACATCACCGGAAATTGGCGGGAATCTTTTCGGTCAACGAGCAAGCGCATTCTATCGGCCGATTCAGGACTCAGACGGAGAAAATAACGTAGTTCCTGTGCTGACTAGATTCTCTGTATCTCGCACGACGTTCCTGACAGGTAACAAGTAAGTCCGTAGCTTGACTGGTACGTGAGTTTCCTGTACTGAACGATCCGGCTGACCGTATCTTGGAGAAACTTAGTACGAGATCCGCGCACTCTATTCAGCAGCGGCTCGGTCAACTCCCGACTGTCTGCCAGTACCGGTGTGACCGATACAAAGGATGTAACCAACACCGGGGCTGTGTTATTTTCTCCAAAATATGTCCTGAGCTAACCGATAGAATGCGCTTGCGTATTTTGCGGTGATTGAATTTCCAGATACGATTGGTATTTGTACTGGTATACAAATCGTGAGAAACACAGTAAACGTCATATATTCTCCACTAAAATATCTCAGTATGGGAGTGGATACTTATAACCACATCGACACGATGCTTAAAAGCGCTCAACAGGACGTGACGGATTCAGAGATAAGATTCAAATTACGTACCGCCCGTCAGTTGTGCGACGCAATGAAAAAGCAATATACTGAGGGACAACAAGCAATTGAAAGAGCCGACATAGATGAAGAAACGATTGAATCGCTCCGTGACTTAGGATATCTTGACTGAGTAAAGTGCTGTACAAGATCTGCGCTGTGTATCTTGTGCGGTACTTGTGACGAGTATCTGGGAAGGTGTGCTCCCTACTGATCACTACTTGCTCTGTACTGAGCGATTTGTAAGTCCTCTGTACTGACCACATCCGGTCAGAATATATCATTTCCTAAGGATTTCAACGAGGCCGCTCAAGTATAATCCTGCGCTTGGCGACTCGTTCGCACTGGCAACGGCTGAACATGTCGACGCGACGCTCTTAGTTGGCGGTGACGACGATTATGACGATGTCTCTGATATCCCGATCGAACGGTTCCGCGACGGTTCCGCGTAGGTACCCGCTCGAAGATCTGACTTGTCTGTGACTTCCAACATTCTATGAGTGTCTGACGCACTCTTATGCCTCTCCGATATCTTTGCTCTCTTTGAGGACAAAGACACGTATGAGACTCGGAGTTACCAACCAGAAAGGCGGTGCCGGGAAGACAACCACGACACTGAATGTCGCCGGCGCACTAAACCAGCGCGGCCATGATGTTCTTGTCATCGACCTCGACCCACAGGGACATGCCACTGAGGGGCTCGGCTTCGAGGATCTGTACGACGATCCAGATCGTGACTCGCTGTTCGACGTCCTCCCTGATCTCGACCGGATGGGCGACCTCGAGCAACTAGCCGTCAAGCACCAAGAGGTCGACGTCGTTCCCAGTCACGAGCGGATGATCAACGCCGAGGATGAGCTCGCGAACGTGATGAAGCGCGAAGAGCGCCTTGACATGCTTTTCAAAGAGAGCGACGCCGATCAGCGCTGGGACTACATCCTCGTTGACTGTCCCCCGAACCTCGGTGTGCTCACCGACAACGCAATCGTCGCGACGGGGAACGTCCTGATCCCCGCGCAGGCGAAGTCGACGAGCATCCGCGCAATCGAGCTCCTATTCAAGCAGTTGCGGTCGATCGAGTCCGCATTCGGCGATGTCGACGAGGTTGGACTCGTCGCGAACGAGGTCGGCGTCGACGGCGAGGCCGAGGAGATGATGGAGTGGTTCAAAGACATCTTTGAGGACAGAGAGGACTGTGAGGTCTTTGAGATCAGAAAGCGCGTCGCACTACAACGGGCGTGGAACGCCGGCGTCTCCATCTTCGAACACGAGGAGGACTGCGACATGGAAGAGGTGTACCTCGATGTCGCTGAGCACTTGGAGGACTATGCTGATGACTGACAGTGATGAGAAGCGCGATCGGAACCCTTGGGACGACCGCTACGACCACGATGACGACAATCATGACGATGCCGTCCCCGAAGACGATCTGTCGACCTCAGAGACAGAAGAGACATCAAACACACCAAATACATCAAAGAACTCAAAGACCTCAAAGAGATCAGAAACCACAAAGATGTCAAAGAATAAAATGAACGCAGAGAGCAAGGAGAACAGAGAGAGCAGCGGGACTGTCCGAGAGCGAAAGAATGTGAACATGTACCTCCCAGAGACGCTTGTTGACGACCTACAACTACGCTACTCAGAACTGAACGTCAAGTGGCGACGACAACACGGCGAGGACATGCCGAAAAACGAGGAGTTCTACCCGGCCGCAATCCGGGCAGCGCTGGGGGAGTCGTCTATCGAGGAAGAGCTCGGCCTTGAGGAGTAGCGGTCACAAAATTCCTATAGCGAGATGCGATATATTACATGTCGATAACGGGGAGTTTCTCCGAGTAGATCCCGGATCGAGGCGTGTTTACCCCTGCTTCGAGACAGAAGGATCGACCTCCTCGGAGGTATGAAAACGCCGGAAACAACGTTTCCGGTAGGTTTAGTTCTACAATTTCGGGATAATGTAGTTATCCGAACATGTTGGACCAGTTAGGACCCCGGTAAGAGAGCGAGGGTCAGCTGGTGGCTATTCTATAACCAATCACCACAGACCCAGTAGCACATCGAGGCGGTTCCCACACTTCCTAAGGATTTCAACAGAGCCAACGATTCCTATACCGAGGTGCGTGAGTATCTTTCTGTCAGGATAATTCTGGGGAAGGATTGCGCTGTGGTGATTACGTGAGCCGGTGTTGATTATCAATTCTCGCAAAAGAGACAGTCTTAAGACCAAATACACCAGATCAAATCTCCGCGGTTGCTTGGGCTATTTACGCTGGTGAACGTCGAGAAGCGTACTACTCCACCGGAACAACGGGCGATATCAAAGAAACTCTCGGGGACACGATCGCGCTGTGGACACGTGATATGACAGGGCTTGCTGAATGGGACGATGCTGAGAAGATGGCCGCGATAGCGTTCTACTATACTGATCTTAAGGAACGAGACATCCGTGGCATCTTTCGCACTTCTGGAGCGGATGAGTATCCGGGGAATCCACCGTGGGAAGTTCGCCATCCGAATGAAGACGACCAGATCCTGAAAATCCAACAAGAATAGGCGTCTGAATCGCCTGTCTAAGCAAGTAACAAATGGCAACGGTGATCCGATGCTTGTTATTCGGTGTGAACCTGAATATGATATCGAGTCGCCTGTGCTACGCGAAATCTTAGACGATATTTTATCAGTCTCAACAAACTGATCCGCCCCAGCGAAACACCTACTAACGATGATAAACACGTAGTAACTCCCAGTCGCGAACGCGAGGGGGCCTACCATGGTTGTGAACGCATGAAGAATCCATTGGCAAAAGCGACGCCGGAGGTCGGGTATCAAACAGTCGAGTGGGATATGCTGAAGCCACCGGACGAGAGGGTGATGCCGCTGAGACACACGAACCGGCTGAAACTGTCTGATATGTCGGTCCGGCCGGACCAGAATCTAACTGAGTACAGTCTCGTTGACCGAGCCGGGAACACGTACACGCAAGCTGATTTCGACCAGATTCCTGAGACACCGGATCCGGAACGGCTCGATGAAGTTTTGAGAAAAGTCAAATCATCATCCGGGAAGCAACGCCGCGTGGCGCTTGCGCATCTCGCCCCGATGACAGCGGTAGCGCCTGCTGCGTGTGCCGCGGCCGTCGAACCGATGGTCGAGTTACTCGCCACCAGTCCGCCTGCGGTACAAGGCGAGGCACTCAACGTTCTCACAACAATTGGTGAGTCAGACCCGGAGCGCACTCACCCAGCAGTCGACCCAGCAGTGGCGCTGCTTAATTCTGGGACACATTCGTTGCTGTGGAACGAAGCAGTACCGTTTCTCGCGATGTTTGCTGAGCACGATGCGAGTGCTGTCACAGCTGCTGTGCCAGCGCTTGCGACACGCCTGCGAGCTGAATCTGCGAACACGAATGATGTCGCACGCATTCTGGCTGCGATCGGTCGATCACAGCCCGACGCATTGATTGATGTCGTCCCGAAATTAGAGGTATTCTTAGAGACGGAGCCTGGACGCGCACACGTCTGGATACTGACCGCAATCGGGCACCTCAGCAAGGAGCATCCGGACATGACTGTCGAAGTAGTCCCTACGGCCGGCGAGTTACTTTCACATGAAGGGTTGGCGCTCCGATCAAACGCGGCTGGGGTACTGGCTGATATCGCGGGTGAGTATCCAACAGAAGTCAAGCCGTGGGCTCCAGACGCAATTGGGTTACTAGCCGACGATGATGCGCAGGTGCGCCAGAACGCAGTCGCAATTTTGGCCCGGGTCGCAGCAGAACATCCCGATGCGGTACGCCCGGCTTCAGAGGAATTACTCGCCGTGCTTGAGGATGACTTAGACCGGACACGGTTCAACGCCTGCTGGGCGCTCAATTACATTAACGCGACAGAGGCCGTCGACGCGTTGCGAGAAGTCGCAGCAACCGATCCCGCCGGCGACGTCCGGTCAGTCGCCGCGTTAGCCGTAGATAATATTGAGAATTGAGATGTAGCATGGAGGCACCCCACCGATATTGCCTCTGTACACCGGCAGCGTTGCGATTCAGAGATCTCCGTGTTGGAGAGTATGACGAAACCACTCGCCGATTTTAGACGACACGGCTACCCTAGAATGTCAACAGCGTGCTCTAACTACCGCGTATTGTCTACTATGTCGCTTTTTTAGTCGGTGCCTCTAGTGGTGGGGGTTTGGGGTAGTAGAGCCGAAATTTGAATTAGAAGTGGGCCCTTAATTTGTACACCGACACTCGCGAGGCCTACAACCAACTCCTCGACGATGGCGAAACGGGACGGTTTGACCTCGTAATCGTTCACGAAATCAGCCGACTTTCTCGCCTCGGCCCGACTGAGATTCACGAATTCATCCAGCACTGCTTGGAACACGACACCGGCGTTGAAGCTCTCGACGTCGCCCTGAAGATTCACGTCGACGACGGCCAGCTCCAGCAGACAATATACAGCATGGTCGCTCGATTGATGGGCGACCTCGCCCAGATAGAACACCAGCAAAAGCTCCAACGAATCCGATCGGGAGTCCGTGCCACACAGCCTGCCGGAAAGTGGACCGGGAGTCGCGCCGTGGGGCCGTCCAGCGGTCAGCGAATGTCGGTACAATCGAGCGGATCCTCCACACGAAACCCACCAACGAGGTATCAACAGCGCTCTGTAGCGTTCTATCGATACCGACGCTTCCCCGCGATTTTCGATACCGCTTCTCCGGTCACACCACACCGCCCAGATCCGCTAACACCTCGATTTCGCCTGTGGTGCGAGTCTGACGTCACGGGAGTACATCCCGAGGCAGTCACCCCTTACTGGTCGAGCGGGTCGTCGGTCGACATCACGGAGACCGGCGGTCGATCGCGGGACCCAATCGTCTCCCCGACGTCGGCGTACTCGTCGTCATGGCGGTGACACGCGCTGTGCCAGCTTTCGGCGTGTTGAGTCGCGTTCGGGTGGACCGTCTCACACACCGAGCCGAACGTCGAATTGAACCGTTCGATGGCCGCATCGGTCTCTCCCGCCGCCGCGAGCCCGACCACATCGTCGACGACCGCGTGCGCGTCACGAGGCAGTGTCACGTCGTTGAGCAGTTCCTCGACGGTGGCTTCGAACTCGTCGCCGTCGCGGAGGCCAAGTCGTCGGGCGAGCGATCCCACTACCGGCTGGGACTCACCGGCGCGGCGGTAGAGGACCGCCTGGACCGCGTCGATCGCCTTCCACGCCGCCGGCGACAACGACCAGTCGTCGGGCCGGATCTTCGCCGGACACCGGGTGGCGAGCGGGCACCCCTCGGGCGGCGTCCGCGGGCTCGGCGGCGTTCCGGGGAGCGTGACGCGCTCGCCCTCCCACGGCGACCCGCTCCCGGGGATCGCGGAGAGGAGCGAGACGGTGTACGGGTGTTGTGGCGACTGGTATACGTTCGTCGTCGGGCCGATCTCGACGATGTTGCCGAGGTACATGACCGCGACGCGGTCAGCGATGTGGCGGACGACGCTCAGGTCGTGCGCAATAAAGAGGTACGTCAGCCCGAGCGTCTCCTGTAGCTCTTCGAGCAGGTTGATGATCCGCGCTTGGACGGAGACATCGAGCGCGCTCACAGGTTCGTCTAACACGAGGAACTCGGGCTCTAAGGCAAGCGCACGGGCGATCCCCACTCGCTGGCGCTGCCCACCCGAGAACTGGTGAGGATAGCGATAGAAGTGCTCCTCAGCGAGTCCAACCCTGTCTAACAGTCGGAACGCTCGCTCGCGACGCAGCTCCGCGCGCGACGGATCGACGTCAACGGTGACGGTCGCGGGGGCGCTCGCGTCGGTTGCTGTCGGCTCGTTGACCGAGACGGTCACCTCATCTCGGTATAGTGGAAGCGTCTCCCGGATCTCAACCCTCGGCGCGTCACCGCTGATATCTATCGTAAGCGCTGGAGAGTCCGTGGCACTCGCCTCGGTTGCGTCGCCGGCGAGCGCGGCCTCACCGCCGCGGACCGCGACCGAGAACGTCGGCCAGTCGTGCGCCGAGAGCGGTTCCTGGACGATCTCGCCGACAGTCATCCGGTCGTTGAGGCTCTCTGCCGGGTCCTGAAACACCATGCCGATCCGCGTTCGCCAGTCTCGGCGCTGCTCGCCCGATAGCGCGGTGATATCGGTCCCATCGACGGTGAACCGGCCGTCGGTAGCGTCCAGCAGGCCTAAAAGCGTCCGTCCGAGAGTCGTCTTTCCACAGCCCGACTCGCCGACGAGCCCGAGTGTCTCCCCGCGCTCGATGGTAAAGCTGACATCGTCAACGGCTTTTACTGGGGGCTGGGCGCCGATCAGACTATCGTCTTCGTAGTAGGTCGAGAGGTTTTCGACGCTTACGAGCGGGTCACGAGTCATTGTGAATCGGTCTGCTGGTGTGCTGTCGAGTCTTCGTACAGGAGACACGCCGCCGACTGGGTCGTCTGGGGCGCCGCCGATTCGTCATCGACGGCGTCCCGGTTCGAGGATCGTTCGGTAGCGCGCCCGGCAGACGCGTCCCGGGGCGATGCCGACGAGGAGCCGCCTCCGCCGGTGTCGATGGAGACGTGCGTCGGGGCGGTGTCTTCACACGCCGCGAACGCCTCCGGGCACCGCGGTGCGAACCGACAGTGCGAGGCCGGACCGGTCGGCGTCGGGACTTCGCCGTCGATCGTCGGGAGCTGTGCGTCGGGCGGAGTCCGTCCGGGGATGCTGTCCAACAGCGCCCGCGTGTACGGATGCGCCGGCCGATCGAACAGGACGTCTGTCGGGGCTCGCTCGACGATTTCGCCCGCGTAGATCACGTTGACACGATCGGTCGCGTCCTCGATGACGCCCATGTCGTGCGTGATGAACAGGATCCCGAGGTCGTCGTCGCGTTGGAGGTCCGCCAACAGGTCGAGGATCTGCGCTTGGATGGTGACGTCCAACGCTGTCGTCGGCTCGTCACAGACCAAGATGTCCGGGTCACAGGCCAACGCGATCGCGATCACGACGCGCTGTTGCATCCCGCCCGACAGCTGGTGGGGATACTCGTCGACGCGAGCGGTCGCGTCTGGAATTCCGACGTCTTCGAGCAACTTGACGGCACGGGTCGTCGCCGCTTGCCCGCGGAGCCCCTGATGGATCCGGAGCGCCTCCGTGATCTGGTCGCCGACCGTGTACACGGGGTTGAGCGAGTTGGCCGGGTCTTGGAAGACGATCGAAATTGTCCCGCGATGGCCGTCCCAGCCGCTCGTCGTTAGCTCCGTCCCTTGGAGTCGGATCTCCCCGCGCTTGATCTGCCCGGGCGAGGACAGCAGGCCGAGAACGGCTCTCGCGGTGACCGACTTTCCGGAGCCGGACTCGCCGACCAGCCCGACCGTCTCGCCGGCGCGGATCTCGAAGCCGATCCCGTCAACGGCGCGGATTACCTCGCGCTCCGTCGTAAATTCGACGACGAGGTCCTCAACGGCCAGCAGCGGCGGTTCGCTCACGCTCCACCTCCGCGCCCGGCCTGCCCGGCTGTCTCGGCGTCCGACTGCGGGTCGATTGCGTCACGAACGCCGTCACCAAGGGCATTGAACCCAGTGACGACGAGAGTAATCAACAGCCCGGGGATCAGCGAGATGTGCCACGAGCCGGTTCGGACGTAGTCTTGTCCGAGATTGATCGCGCGACCCCACTCCGGGGTCGGCGGCGCGACGCCCAGCCCCAGATAAGATAGTCCGGCGATCGAAATGATTGCTCCGCCGAGCGTCATTGAGCCGTAGATCAGCAAGTAACCGGTGATGTACGGAAGGATATGTTTTCGCATGATCGTCCGGGGACGCTGACCGAACCCCTTTGCGGCGTCGACCCACTGACGGCCGGCGACTTGGAGCGCCGGACCACGGAGGGACCGCCACATGTACGTCCAGCCGGTGAAGGCGAATATGATCGCCAACAGGAAGCCGCCGCTGTAGATGTCGTTCAACCACGTGTTGCTGAGGACGCTCGTCAGCATGATCAACAGCAACAGCTGGGGCATCGCCATGATGGCGTCAGAGACTAGGACTGCCCCAAGGTCGACTCGATTCTTGTAATAGGCGGAGATCATCGCAAGCGACGCCGCGACGCTCGCGCTGAGACCGACAGAGACGAGTCCGATCACCAGTGAAATACGCGATCCGGCAGCGATAAATGTGAATAGATCGCGTCCATTCGGAAGTGTCCCGAATGGATGGAACCGGTTGTAGTCATCGTACTGGAATGGTAGGACGCGTTCTGCGTTGCTCCCACGGGATTGCGAATTGAGGTTCGCTTCGCCAACGAGGACGGTCTCAACTTCGCCGGTGTCCGCGTTCCAGTAGTCGAGTTCGTGCTCGTAAGAGTTGCGCATGTTTTCCTCGACAGTCGTCGGGCCGAGAGTCGGGGCGAACACCGCCATCACGATAAACATGAACACGACGATTAGGCCGAAGATGCCCCAACTGTGCGACCGAAGGCGACCGATCACGTCGTCGCGTGGCGTCCAGTCGGCAACGCGGTAGCGAGTCCGGTAGAGGCGGTATCCGACGACGGCCCATCCCGCGACGGCGAAGGCGTACAGGTACACGAGCCCGACTCGAACTCCCCACGCGGCAGCCGGTTCGAGCCCGAGGAACGTCCCAACCCAGCGATTCCCATTCCAGTACCCTTGGTTGGAGACAAGATCGCGTGAGAGCAGAGTGGGGAGTGACTGTGCGGTCGACTCTGTCGCCTGAAGAAGCGTCGTGACCGTCCCGAGCGGGCCGCCGCCGGCAAAGACAGCGACGGAATCCGCGAGTAGGCCGGCGACGAAGGAAGCGAGCGCCCCCACTTGGAGCCCGAGTAGTACGGCACCGACCACGAGCCATACAACGGGCGGCCGACCGCGAAGTGTGTTATCTCGGGTGCGACGGCGACGATGATCGGTGGTGTCAGTACTCCTACCGACTCCGGTTGAATTTTCTACATCAGTCATTTATGAGTTCTCCAGCGCAACGCGCGGGTCAATAAGCGTGTACAGGACATCTTGGACGAGGTTTATCCCGACGATCATGAGGATGAACACGTACATTAGCGTGCCAACGAGCGGGAGGTCGCCCTGGATGGCCGCTCGG
Source organism: Halorubrum miltondacostae (assembly GCF_041379815.1). Taxonomy (NCBI): domain Archaea; kingdom Methanobacteriati; phylum Methanobacteriota; class Halobacteria; order Halobacteriales; family Haloferacaceae; genus Halorubrum; species Halorubrum miltondacostae. The sequence continues at coordinate 144,158 of NZ_JBEDNY010000005.1, read as the reverse complement.
AAGAACAGCCAACCGATGCCGTTGATCCCGAACACCGTCTCAACGAGTACGCTCCCACCAATGAGGAGAAACGCCTCGCTCGTGATGATCGGTACCAGCGGGACGAGGGCGTTACGGAAGATATGCTTCCACACGAGCGACCGGTCGGAAACTCCTTTCGCCTTTGCGAGGTCGACGTAGTCTTCGTTTCGGACCTCTAAGACGGCTGTCCGGCCGATACGCATCTCATTTCCCATTGAGGCCGAGCCGAGGACGACCGCAGCGGGCAAGACCTTCTTCACCGCAGCGAGGAAGCCGTCAACCGTGGTGAGCCGCGAGAGGTCCGGGCTGCCGGTCAACGCGTCAAGTGGAATCAACACCGATTGCCACTCGATGCCGATTACCGCCCCCGTACTGGCCAGCACCGCGAGCAGCATGATCGCTAGCCAGAAGTTCGGCATAGCTCGCCAGACGATACCGCCCATCGACGCCGTGTAATCGGACAGCGAGTTCGAGTGTAACCCGGCGTAGAAGCCGAGCGGAATCCCAACGAAGATCGCAATCACCACTGACCAGAAGCCAAGCCATAGCGTCTGGGGGAGGAAATCGAGGATGAGTGCGTTCACGTTCGAGCCCTGATACAAGAGCCACGTCTGGCCGAGGTCGAACACGACAAGACTTGAGATCCAGTCAATGTAGTGTTCGAGCGGCGGGCGATCCAATCCGAGCTGCTGTTGTGCCGCTTCGTACGCGGCTGGATCCCGGAGTTGGCCCTCGCTGAGCAGCCGCGACGTCGGGTCGACAGGCCCCATGAAAATGATGAACCACGTCATCGAGGTCCCTATCCAGACCACGGGAATGCTCATCACTACTCGCTTGAGCAGGTACAGTCCGCGCCCCATTTTATCGCACCATCATGCGACACGTGTCCGTCTGTCGTTGAGACCTATCGTTGTGGCCGCGCGGCTGAACAGCGGTCGATCGGAACGCTCGAGAGGAGCACATAAACTGTGGCTCTTGATGGTTACCGCGACAGCGTGAGACCGTTGAGGGTCTGATCTTCCATGACGCCGTACATCGGGATGTCGACGCCGGTATGCCAGAACCGCTGGACTGTGGGGTGGACGGTTGGCAGCTCCTGAACGGACGCCCAATTGACCTCTTCGATCGTCTGGAACGCCTCGTTGCGTGAGGCCGCTGTCGCGTCTTCGGCGGCGTAGTTCGACTCCCAAGCGTCGATGGCGAGATTACGAACCTCCTCATCGTAGTAGCTCCCCTCAGCACCCCACCGAGTGAACTGCGAACCGGGGTTGCTCCCCCACAGGAAGCGGAGGAAGTTCTGCGGCCCCGGGTACTCCATCCCATCGCCGAGCGCGAATACCTCCATATCTCCGGAGACAGCGCGGCTGATGATGGTACCGAACTCGGCTTCCTCGATCTCGATGTCGATATATGCCGGCCGGAGCTTCGACTGAAGTCGAGTGAACACCGACGCGTACGCGCTGTTGCCGGCGATTGTTGTCGCGGTGACCGTCACTCGGTTGTTGTCACCGTATCCCGCCTCTTCCATCACGCTGGTCGCGTCATCGAGTCGCGTCTCGCCGTACCCGTAGGGATAGCCGTCAACACCAAACTCGGTGTTCGACTCATAGCCCTCTTCCGCGTGGCGGGTGTACGTCTCGGAGCCAGACACCCCGTCCTCGAATGTGGGGTACGGTGCAGGCGGCGTAATATGGTAGCCCGGCGTCGCGTTCCCTTTATATACGTTTTCTGCGATGTCGTGCTGGTTCATCGCATACGCGAACGCTTTGCGCACGGGAAGCGGCACTTCGAGGGTGTTAAACACTATATACTCCGTCTGAAGGGCTGGCACCTCGCCATAGTTGACCGTCGTGCCATCGTTGAGCGTGTAGGTGCCGACAGAACGGTTGCCCTCTTGGGATTCTATCGAAACGTTGTCCGGGCTGAAAGAAGCCGTCGGCATGCCGTCGAGGATGTCCGCGTTTCCATTCCGGAATCGGTCCAGCCGCGTGTTGCCGTCGCTGATGATCGCGTAGGTGATCTCGTTGATTTCTGCGGGCGTGCCGTGGTACTCGTCAAACGCCGTCAAGCTGAGCTCGTTGCCTTTCACCCACGAATCGATGGCGAAGGCCCCGAGACCGGCGTATTCTGGCCCGTCATTCTCCGTGCTGAAGAACTCGTTGTACGCATACTCGCCATCGTATCCTTCAATGTCACCCACTGACCCCTCGGGTAAGACTGCGAACGCGCCGCCAGCGATTTGCGAGAGAGTGAACTCGAACGGCGATCGGAGGGTCATCTCGAACGTGTAGTCGTCGACAGCTTCAACAGCGAGCGAACCGGAGACGTAGTCTTCAAGTGTGGTTTCGTCGCCGGAGGTGTCCTTCTCGTGTTCGATCGTCATCGTGTCACCGATGATGTCGTCCCGATTTCGGGAGTTGCTTGAACCTGCGAGACGGCGGTACGAATACACGACATCAGAAGCAGTCAGTTCTGTCCCGTCATGGAACTGGACTCCTTCCTTGAGATCGAACGTGTACGTCAATCCGTCGTCAGACATTTCATAGTTCGTGACGAGCGCCGGTTCAGGGGGATACTGTCCATCGGGAAAAGTAAACAGCGACTCCCCGTATTGGCTGAACCCGGCACCTGATCCCTTCGCGTTGATCGGGTCAAGTGACTGGATCGGACCGGACGACATCAGTCGCAGTGTATCGCTCGGCCCGCTAGCGGAGTTCGTTGTCTCACTCTCAGTGGTGCCTCCCGACTGTCCGTCATCGGTAGATTCGGATGTGTTCGACTCCGGAGGCTCTCCCTGACATCCGGCAAGCGCAGTGACCGCACCCGTCCCAGCAATCGTCAGGAACCCACGTCGTGTATTCGAATCCGACATCATATTTTTTGAATTTGTTTAGTATAAAGAACATTTATATTATTATCCTAAACTGATATGTGACCCACGTGAGGCCTACATAGTAACATTAATCTCTAAGTATATCATTTATTACACGAAAACGTATTTTATTGTTCGCGGAGGACATCAATTCGTGAACACAGAGCGGTCCCAGACCACAGGATGGGAAACGACGCTGAGTACAGCCAGCGAGATGGCGGACACACTCCGCATGGACGGGTGCGAGGTGACAACAGCCCGCGCTGCGCAGGTAATTCCGGAAGCCCCCGCCGATGGTGAAACCGACCGATTTGGACTGGTGTACGTTATCGGGCAGTCCGATGCGGACGCGCTGCAGTCACGCGTCTCAACAGGCGAGTTCACTGAGTACGAAGTGTACAACCGACGGCAGGGGGACACGCTGTTCGTGTTGACCCGCATATTTGATCAACAGCGCGAGAAGGCGGTGTTGCTGGTCGGGGCCGTTGATCTCACCCACGCGGATAAACTTCTAAGAGCCGTTCAGGATAGAGACGAGATCTACTCGCACGTCCAACTGCTTGACGGGACGACAGTCTGTTCGTTTCGTCACAGCAATCCAGCCGCCGTCGTTCCCATCAATAAATGAGTGGTGATACCCACCCGGGTCAGGTGCTTGCGCGGTTACCCGAGCCGCGCGGGGAACTGACACGAATCGCAATCGTGGCTGACCCGCATGTGGCGACAGAAGCGACCGGAACGTCGAAGCTGCTTGAAAAAACCCTCCAGCACTTTACCGCGGCGATTGACGACATCCGCGGCCGGGAGTTCGATCTCGTTCTCTCGCCGGGTGATCTCACAAAGGACGGTGAACCGTGGAATTACCGCGCTGTCGATTCAGCGCTTGCGGACCTCGAATGTCCGTTCTACGCCGTTCCAGGTAATCATGATGTCCCGAAGGCCGGCGACGAACACGAGACGCCGTCGGTACAGCGGTTCATCAGCAAATACACACCGGGAAAGCTGCCGTATAAGCTGTCAACGGAAGGGGTCGACATCGTCGGCGTCAACACTGCTGGCACAGCCGACCGACTTCTAGAATCGCATAACGGACGCGTGACTCGAGACACACGTGAGTGGCTTACCGACGCGCTTGACCCGGGGCGACCGACAGTCGTCTTGGCCCATCACAACTTTCCCCCGATCAGCGACCAGATTGCCGCCCACCAGTCGATCGACCCAGAGATGCACCTTCCGCCAGTTATGGAAGACCCTGAGCCGTTCGCGGACGTGCTCGCGAACGGGGACGTCGAACTGGTCGTCACGGGACATTACCACCTGCCGGCAACGGGAACATATCGTGGCGTGAGAGAGATCGCGGCACCGACCACTTGCTCGTTCCCACAGGCGTACCTGAGCTGTACGATCGGGCCGACGGGGACGACGATTCGTCAGATACCGGTCGCGGACGCGCACGGTCTCGAATACGGCCATCACGAGCGGACGACCGCTTCACCTACGAGCGCCGGCCTCACTGCGATCGCGGCGGCCCGCCTCGCTTCTTTCCCACTCGTCGGATCGTCCGAGCAGTCTCCTGAACGATGAACGTAGTCACTTGTACTCAGTCTGAAGACGGTTCCGTGCTCCGTCGCGCGTTTTGAAGTATCGTCGGTCGCCCTCCGCTGTCCGAACAGCCCAGTCGTACGTCTCGCTATCAGGACGGTACCAGTGATCGGAGTACATATCGAACACGGACGCTCCCCCATCCGAGTGAGTCTGTTTTTCATCGGTATCCAGATCGGCTTCGTCCGACACCTCGGATCGAGCGTCTGTCTCTATCTCCGTGACATCCTCAACGAGAAGCGCTTCCTCGATCAGATTCGTATTGACGATCATTCCAGGACCGTAGCCGTTGTCAAGTGCTGCTTCCGTCGCTGTCATCAGTATCTTTTGGATGTCTCGAACCGGGTCGTCGTCGGAAGAGACCGCTTCGTAGGTTCCGTCGCTTTGCATTACCCATCGACGGCGGTTATCTGTTAGTGACGCCTCCAATATGAACCGGAGCTGTTCGCGCAGTTGCGTGTCTTCGACCGGCGTGACCGCTTCTACTCGATAGTCAAGATTCCGGGTCATCCAATCGGCGGAGCCGATGTACCACTCAGGATTGCCTCCGTTCTCGAAGTAAAATATCCGAGCGTGTTCGAGGAACCGGCCGACAATCGAGTGGACGGAGATATTCTCGCTTAGCTCTTCAATACCGGGACGAAGCCGGCAGATATCTCGAACGATCAAATCGATTTCGACGCCGGCCATCGAAGCACGATAGAGTTCCTCGACCATCGACGGGTCTTCAAGCCCGTTTATTTTGACCACAATCCGTGCCCGCTGACCAGCACGAGCATGCTCGGCTTCTCGTCTGATCATCTCCGTGAACCGCTCACGCATCGTGACGGGTGCAATCAAGAGCTTCCGGAAGCGGTCATCGAGTGTCGGTCCAGTAAAGAAGTTGAACACCTTCGTGAGATCGAACCCAATATCGCGATCGGCTGTCAACAACCCCAAGTCGGAATACCCTTTCGCGGTCCCAGAGTGGTAATTGCCAGTGCCGATGTGCGAGTAGAGCTGAACGCCGTCGTCCTCTTGGCGCACAACGAGCGCCGTCTTCGTGTGGGTCTTCAACCCCACAGTCCCGTAGGCGACGTGGATGCCCTCCTCTTCGAGTTGCCGAACCCATTCGAGGTTGTTCTCCTCGTCGAATCGAGCCTTGAGTTCGACCATTACCGCTACCTGCTTGCCGTTGTCGGCGGCGTTGATGAGACTTTGAATGACCTTCGAGTCGCTCGCCGTCCGATAGATGGCCGCTTTCACGGCGAGCACGTCGGGATCGGTCGCCGCCGCCTTGAGGAACCGCTGAACCGTCCCCTCGAACGAGTGATACGGGTGATGCGCGAGTATATCTCCATTTTTAATCTCATCGAAGATACTTTTCTTTTCGTCTCTGGTGCCACTCGTTAGCGAGCTCAGTCGCGGATGGGGCTTGGGTGACCACGCAGGAGGCTTGAGGTCGGGACGATCGAGATCGATGAGTTCAAAGAAGTCCTCGAAGTCGATCGGTCCCTCCCGGTGGAACACTTCTCGGTCGTCTACCTCGAGCTGATCTTTGAGAATCGCCAGCGACCCGTCGGGCATATCGGCGTCGACTTCTAGCCGAACCACCGTTGCGAAGCGTCGCTGTTCGATAACCTCTTCGACCATATCGACGAGGTCTTCGGCGACCTCTTCGTTTCGCCGCACCTCGGCGTTCCGAGTCACCTTGAATTTCGATACATCACAGATGTCGAGATCGGGGAGCAACAGGTCGAGATTACGTTCGATGAGGTCTTCGATGAGAACGTATCTGTCAGCCTCGCCAGAAACGCTGATGAGGCGGGGTTGATTCGGCGGAATCTTGATCCGGGTGAATGTCGGCTCGTCACCCCCATTCGACGAGAGCACAGCGAGCGACAGCGAGAGGTTGGAAATGAACGGGAACGGGTGAGCGGGGTCGAACGCGAGCGGCGTCAGTGTCGGCAAGATAGACTCCTCGAAGTGCGTCCGTAGCTGTTCTTGATCTCCTTCGGATAACTCGTCAGGGGTACAGATCTCGATCCCTTCGTCGGCGAGCGTCGGTTTGAGAACGGACTGCCAGTATTTCGACTGCTGCGCAAAGAGTGGGCGTGCGGTGTCGAGCACTTCGACCCACTGCTCCTTCGGTGTCCGTCCATCAGGCGTCGTCTTCGTCACACCGGCGTCGATCTGCTGTTTGAGTCCGCCGACGCGCTTCATGAAGAACTCGTCAGTGTTTTTCGTGAAGAACGCGAGAAATCGGAGCCGTTCGAGCGGCAGATTCCGATCGTCCATTCCCTCTCGAAGAACTCGCTCCTGAAATGCCAGTTCGGAGAGTTCTCTGTTGAGGTAGTACTCTGGGTCCGTGAGGTCTCTGTCGGTCACAGAATCACCCGCGTAAAGAGAGTTGATACCGTGAGTCGGCTCCTGTATCTGTCAAACTGAACGCTTCCTATCATCTCTGAATCAGCAGAAACAGCACCTTACAAATGAGAGAGTAGTACTCATTTTTCGGATTCACCTTGTTGTGATCGGTTACCCTTCGACATCGAGTTAGCGGGACGAGATCTCAGCTGACGGTTCGGGTGCTGACAGAGACCCTTCGCCACCGGACAGGGCACCATCGGGAAGCCATGCGTCGTCGCGTTCCGTCCACTCCTCGACCGGAAGTCGCTGGTGAGTCTCCGAGGGAATGACAATCTCAGTAGCGTTAGAAATGATCCCGTACTTTCGAATCGCCATTTTGGGCTCGTTGAGATCGTGCCTACCTAAATGCGGCTTCACGCGAGCATGTAGATCCTCTTTCGAGTACTCGCTTCGTCGCCCTTCGAGTGCGCGAACAGCGTCACAAACTGGACACCTGAGAAGCACAGCCGATTCCATACTTTATTTAGGCTACGCTAACTACAAGAATCCCCATTAATAGTCGTATATATCAATATATAATAGTTTGGAGTTCAATATATTTGCTACACTCAGTCTCCACGTCCCGAGATAATTGACGCCGGTGAAACCGTCCGTATACAACTCACTTTGAACTCTGGAACGGTGACGCCGAGTGGCAAATTCACCGTCTACTTGCCCGTGTTCGAGGCTAAGTTTACGGATAAAAATTTCTCCCACCGAGCGAAGTCGATAGACTGAGCGAGGTAAGGTGGGGTTGTTGACCACGGTTGCTCGGGTCACTGGGGGCGCTTCGCCGACGCGTCGGCAATCGTCTGAAACTGCGTCGGGTCTTGGAGGAAGTCTTCGCCTGTGTCGGTGATCGCCGACCGATCGATGTATTCGACGCCGTCACCGTACACCGCTAGCACGGGCTCGTCTTTGAACTCACCAATCGGGCGAGACGTAGTGCACTCTATTGCGACGTGCGTTCCTCCCGGAAGGGTGGGTGCGTCGGCGTAGGCCGCCGGGAGGTCGTCTCTGTGAACGCCCGCCAGCATGTGGCCGGGAAGGATCACCATCGCGGTCCGGTAGCCGAACGCCGGCTGCGAAAGCATCCCGACCAGCAGATACGTGAGGTCCTCGCAGTCACCACAGCCATCAACGAGCGTCTCCTCGACGGTTCGGATGTAGTCCGGCGCTCCTATCGATTCCGCATCCGTCGCGTATTCGAGCGAGTGTACGAGTCCGATCGCCCCGTCTAGAAGGACCGACTCAGGGAGCGACCGCCGAGTATACTTGCCCGTCGCGCTCGCGCTGGCGAGCGCCTCCGTGAGCCGCTCAGCATGAGCACTTGCCTTCGCCGCTTTGAAGCCTCTCAGATATCCGTTCGCCTCATCGGCCGCTTCTCTGTACGCGGACCGCTCAATCGGGAACTCCAGATGCCACTCACGTCCGGACGGGCCCGTCCACTCGTACGTCATGGCGTAGCCGTCCGCAGTCCGTTCCCGAGTAGTCGGATCTCTCGCGTTGATGGGTGTCGGCCGCGTCGGCTCACTCGCAGAAAGAGACAGCGCCGCAGACCACAGATCAGATAGTTCGACGACCGAGGAAGCGACGGCCCCGAGCGCGACTCGGTCCAGCGTTTTGTTGAGGAGTTCCCGTCGTTTTATGCCCACCGACGGACCACCTCGGATTTGTTCCTTACCGGTAGAGGCGTCCGACTCGGCGGCGGGCGAAACATCCGAGTCCGTGTCGACCGGGGCACCGGATTCGACGCGGGCCGGCACCGTCGGGCCTCTTGACCGCCTCGCCCGCTGTGGTCGCGGTACATCCGGGCGGTTATCGGAAGCATTCGGGCTTGATGACGGAGTCGACGTCCACCGTCACCCACGTCGACAGCCGCTCATCATCGGTTGCCTCCGCTGGGAACACCGTGACCCGATCGGGACCCGACGGCCGCCTGTCGACCTGATGTACCAGACCGGTGGACGCGGGGCTCACCGATTTCTGTCCGGTCGTCTCATCGTTGCTTGACCTCCGGTTGATATCCGTTGTCATTTGTTACTCGTTCGGACTATTCGGCAGCCTGCGCTTGAACGCTTATAATAGGTGAACGGACGCGTCAGAAGCCGACCGGTGGGATATATACTCGTCGTGACCAGTCAGTCGTTCCCGTTCTCGCTCGGCAAAGACAAGTTCTCTCCAATGTTTAAATTGTGGTCTTTTAAACTGAAATAATTAGACTGCGACGTGGCCCCGGACAGGACTTGGGAGATGGCCGATCATGTCATGAGCGGTTTGATACAAATTCGATTTCCCCCTGAACAGAGGACGCCTGTCCGGCCGCTGATCTCGTACGGAGTGATATATATCACTCATAGCAACAAAAACCGTATCGCGGTGAAATCTCCGGCTGTATGTCCTCTCGGGAATGCGAGACGCTGTCACCGGTACTCGATACGCTCCACACTGGTGTGGCGATCTACGACGCCGTCTCCGGGACCGTTCTCGACGCGAACGCGCGACTAGAAGAAATACTCGGTTACACTCCAAACCAACTGCGTGAGCTCTCAGTAGCCGAATACACGGCGAACACCTATCCGCACACCGAGTCCGAGTTCCACGATCGACTCTCCGCAGCCGCCAACGGAAACCCGCAGCAGTTTATGTGGCGGGCGAAGCGAGCGGACGGCGAACTCATTTGGATCCAAGTGTTCACTTCGCGACAGCGTCCGACAGCCGACCGCTGTGTCCACGTGGAGGTCCGGGATATCACGCAACACTACGACACCCACCATCGGGCGGAGCTGTTCTGGCGCATCCTTCGGCACAACCTTCGGAACGAGGCCGCAGTTATTATCGGATGCGCAGAGCAGGCCATGAAAGACCCCGAGAGCGAACCGTTCAAGAAGGTCATCTCGACTATTCGGTCCAGAGGCGAAAAGCTCGGCAACATCGCGACGTCTGTGAGACAAATCGAAGACGCAGTAACCGACTCAAAGAAGAGCACTGTCCGCGTGTCCGCTATGAGCGCTGTGCGAGATGTCGCGAATCGGGTCAGTGCCGAACACCCCGACGCTGATATCCGGGTCACAGAACGAGAGCGGATGCGGATCGACATCAACGAGGCGTTTGAGTACGCACTCGCACACGCCGTCGAAAACGCCGTTGTCCACAGCAGTAATGAGTCACCGGTCGTCGAGATAACGGTCGGCCCTTCGCCGAACACCGGTCGCACGGAGATCCGTATCGAAGACGCGAATTCGCCGATCCCGGCTGAGGAGATCGCCGCGCTAAATTCGCCGACTGTCACCACGAGCACGTCTCACGGCTCTGGAATCGGCCTGTTTGTGATGAAGTGGTGTGTCGAGTCGCTCGGCGGCGAGGTATCGTTCGAGTCACGAGATTCTGGGGGAAACGCCGTCTGCTTGCTGCTGCCACCTAAGTGACTTTTACGTTCGGCGACAACCGTCTGATCTTGCTGAATGGATGGTACCCCTCGATCGCTGCTGGATGGTCACAGATCAGAGTCGTACTCGTGTGTCGCCTTCCAGTAGGCACCGATACGATCCACTAACTGATCAGGGTCTTCTGTAAAGAGGCGCTCACCTAGCGGCCGGCCTTTGCGATGGTATTCAGACCGCTTCGCAGTGATTATTTGATGTAGTGTTTCTCTGGTCCCCATGGCAAATAGTTCTTCGTCGTGGATTGTCATGGCGATCTCCGCTAAGTCGTTTTCGTATCCGATGATATCCGACAGATCTTTGAGTTCTGCTCGACGCTGCTTCATCGGTCCAACCCATACGCGCCGCAGCAATCGGGTGTGGTAGCGGTGATATTTGATTCTCTTCCGCCATTCGTGAAATCGTTCGAACTCCGGGTCGTTATACGCCTCTATCATGCGGTTGCGAGCTCGCTTGTAGGACTTCCGAAGCCCACCAGCAACCGCATCATAGCCTTCCGTTGCGATAGGGAGGTCATCAACACGTCTACGCCCCTCGATCAGATCTGTCCGGACTGCGTTTAGTCGCTGCTCTATGTTCTGCTCGACTGCCATTGTGTCACGCCGCTCAAGTAACGTTGTCCGGATGTCAGCGAGCGTCTTCTCGTCTAATTCGTTACGCTCTTGCACAGCGGGTTTGAGACGTTCATCAAACGTCTCGATAGCGGCGTGGGCATCGCGGATTGTAGAGATACGACGTGCCGCGTCCCGATAATGGACGTTTTCCTGTTTGTATGTCGGCAGGACCGGTCTGACAAGCCGAAGGGCTGCTCGGATCTCTTTACACCGTTTTCGGACCTCATGAACCGTTTCGTGGTGGTCGTTGTTCTTGTCGATGTGATCGATGGCTCGTTTGATTTTCCCGTCAATAATTCGCTTGATACCGTCCGAGACGCGTTCGTTGGGCTGTAGTGTGTATTCCATGGATCACAAACCGGGGCTATTGTTCAATGCGGCTTGCAATCTCTCTGAGAGCTCTTGCGACTGATTCAACCTCGGCGGTTGAATCGAAAGAGTCGAACTGTTCAATTGCGTCGTTGGACCACGTCCCCGTGCTTCGGTGTTCTTGTATGAACCCTTCGAGAAAGACTGCTGTGCGGTAGGCTTCTTGTGGGTTTGGATCAGGAGGCATATTTGTCGGGACAATGGTGTTGAGATCATCTCGGTACTCTCGGACTTCAAAATCCCAAGATCCAGGTTTGTCGAAAAACTCCTCATATCGATTCATCCACGAGAATTACCATGCGCACTTGTATAAGTATATATGCTCATATATGCGTAAATATAGCATATAAATTCATGTCTGATATACATAACATGTATATGACGGGATTCGAATGCCGAAGCCGTTAGCACTGTCGTTGATAACGCAGTTAGTATGAGCGAAGAGATTACCACACCAATTGAACAAATCTTGAACGGGATCGACGACCAGTCCGACGCAATAGAGCAGGTCGCAGCAAATGTCCACCAACTCAGTCCGATGAGCGATTCGCTATACCACTATGCTGACTTGTTCAAGATTGCTACCGACGAAAACGCAAATTTGACTCATACGAAGTGAACACAAAACACGATCTGCCAGTATGAATTAATACTACCCTTAACCGGGCCGTTGCCGCCGATATCGAGACTTCTGTTCTGATTTAGATCCGAAGGTAGAACCGCGATGTTTTGACTCGGCAATATCATTCCGATAGCTGTTCACAGTTTCCGGTGCTGGTGTCTCCGTTGGTACGTCCAGCCGGCGATGACGCTGAGTGGCATGAGTATCACTCCAGCCCGTAGACTCCAGTAGAGGAGTCCACCGTATGTAACAACGACGAGCAGCTGCGACGTACTAATGAAAATCTGATAGGTTTCGGGAGTCCACCACGCAGCCCTGATATACTCTCGCGCGAGTATAAGCAGGCTGAATAGTAGTGGGACGAGAAGCATCGTCACGACTGCCGAGGCGACACTGGCAATCGCACCCCTTGTCGGGCTTGACGAGGGGGAAACCACGCATCTCCATACTACTGTTCCAGCGATCAGTGCCACGAGTGGAGCAAGAATTAACGCGTAGAATATCAGCCCAAAATAGAGGAAAAAGTACAGCTCGGTGGTACGCGGTAATCCTGTATACAGTATATCAAGAAACCGTAGCACGGGAACATAGAGGACGGCCGCAACCAACGCCGTACCAGCGGCGACAGTGCCCGCGCCGACCTCGTAGCGCGACACACGGGGACGAGTCCGACGCGAGTTAGACATACCATCTGTTTGGTCTGATCGTGTATAACAGAGCGGGTACAGCAACTGTACTGAGCAGACTTAGAGAGAACGTATCACGATCTATTGGTTTCAACAGAGCAACCCAGCCACCAATGCTTGGACTGCCAGTATGTTTATTATTACATGCTTCTTCTGGTCGTTCACACCGTTTCTGCTTAATAAGGGGCCAGATTCTGTCAGTTGGTTCAGAAGATATGTAGAAAGGAACCACCCACAGCACTAACTCCGTCCTTTGGTATTCAGCGCAACTACTGAGGAGATGTTACGGATTAATGCCTTGTGAGCGCTACCGATCATTTACCCGCTGATCGGTCTGTGAGAACGCCTCAGTCGCCATGTCTGCGCGTTCAGCCGCCTCGATGTGCTGGTACGCCTCTCGGACCTGTTCTTCACTATTGTCGAGATACCGGGCTGTAGCGGCGTAGCCGAACTGCCGAACAAGAACCTCCCCGACACCCCGACGCCCACCGTGGAGCTCGAGGTAGTTACCATCGAGTGTGAGGTCCAGTTCGTCCCGTCGCTCCACTAGGCTCTCATGATTCCATAGCCGGTCCATGATCGAGCGGGCCCCCTCGGTGGTGAGTGGTTTCGGCGCAGTCAGGTCGTGTTCGGCGGCGACGACTAGGTCGGGAACCGCACCACGAATGCGCTCGATCGCGTCGTCATCAAGACCGCATTCGGCAAGGCCCTCAGTGACGTGTGAAGCGAGCGATGGCCGGTGTAGTGTCGTAAACACTGGCCACGACTTCGGGACATCCAGCACCTCAGCGTACCGACGCAGCGGCGTAATCACAGGGTCAGGGAGGGAGGCCTCCTTCCACTCGCGACCTTTCCGGAATACCGTCACGCTGCTGTCCGCGAACGACACGTCACGCCATCGAATCCCGTTACGGCCCTCACGGTCCTCTTTCGGGGCCGAAAGGAACTCCGAGCCGCGCAGGCCCGTATAAGCGACGACGTACACGAGTGCTTGCTCACGACAGCGTTGGTAGGCATCGAACCGGGCCCGTTGTTTGGTCTGCCAGATTTCGCTTTCCGGATCACCGTGTTCGGCTTGGGGAACATCGATCGCGCCGAGCGCGTCGAACGCCTCGGAAACACGGCGGTCGACGAACTGAGTGATCAGGTCGCGGTGGATTGGTTCCCACGACTGCTGGTCACCTGGTCGCCGGCCATCGTTCTCGGGGAGCGGATCCTCGGCGTCCGACTCCCTAGCGTAGTGGCGTGGAATATACCCTTGTGCGTGCGACCATCCACACCACGACGCGATATGTGCGTAATAGGTGAGGACGGTCCCAGCAGCGTACCCAGACGTCGAGAGGTAGCGGGCGTAGTCTGAGAAGACCGTCGTGTCGAGGTCCTCGAACCGAACGGTATCCCCGTCGACGACGCCCGCCCAGGACTCCAGCGGCGAGGCGTTCGCCGGGTCAGCTGTCTGACCGAAACACCACCGATGGAAACGTCGGAGCTCCCGCTCGGCATCAGTTCGATACGCCCCTTGCTCGCCGACGTCGCCTTTCCCCTTGTCCGTGAGGTATTTGCTAAATGTGTCGTCGATCGGGGTTTCCACGGAGCGGCGACCCGTCATTGAACTCGCTGGGTGTAGGGATTGGATAGTCGAAACGCCGCTCTAGCACCGGCGAGCCGGCTGGAACGGACATTGAAGGAAGGGCTGGCCATAATTCTGGAATTGACTCAGTTGAGCCCACGGGTGGGGGTCACTAAGAGTTTACTCTGTCTTACCGAGATAAGACAAAGTAAAATAGTTGGCCTGATATTCGTGTTTCTGAGAGATTATGGCCTGATTTCAGCCGCGAGAGCCCATGTACTTCGATCGGGACAGCGCATAAATAATATATCGCTATATGGAATTAGACCTTGTCCGCCAATAACTCGAACACCTCGTCTGTTTCCATGCGGATCCGTCGCGGTCAGGCAATCTAGTTCCTAAAAGATCAGTTTGAGTCGTGGTAACTTATAGAGACGAACGGTCATGTTTATGATCTAGTTTCATTCCGAAGCGGGGTCACTCTTCGCTTAATTCCGAAAGCCGGGCTTGGATTTTCTTAGCATCCGCCTCAGAGAGCGCTTCTACACCGAACTGCACGAGTAGCGGGTAGAAATGGCGATTCTTCTTGAACTCGTCCTGCCCCGCCTTGCGGAGCTTCAGCTGGGACTCGAGGTAGGTATCCTCCATCTCGTCGAGGACATCGTCGGGAATGTAGATCGTTCGCCCGTTCCACTCGTCCTTGATATTTGTCTTCGTTTTGCTCGTTTTGTTCGTTTCACTCGTTGAAGTCGATTCGGTCGTCTCGGTCGATGAACTGGTTTCCACCGTTTCACTCACCTCAGTCGTTTCGCCGGAATCTGTCTCATCGTCCTCCTCTTCGTAGTTGCCCTCGATACCGGAAGCATCACCCCAGCCGTCGCTCATGCTTTCACCTCCTCAGGCGCGGTCTTCTCAAACGTCTCGTCAAACAGGTCGGCGATCTCGTTGAACAGGTCGCGTGTATCTTCGACCCGCTGGTTCTCCTTACCGAATCCGAAGACAGACACCCCCTTGCCAATCGACTGGGAGAGATCGGTCCGCTTCGGGATCTCGAACACGGGGAGGGAATACGCCGACTTGATCTCCTCGATGGTGTCGCGGTGTTCGGCGTTCTGCTCGACACGGTTACAGACAATCGCGAGCCGATTGATGTCTCCGTAGGCCTGTTCGAGAGAGCTCAGCTGCTTCGCGAAAATCTGGAGGCTGTTGGCGTTGAGCTTCTCGGGAATGACGGGGATCACGACGTTGCCGGTCGCGACGAGGGCGTTGTCGGTGAGGACGTTCAGGGATGGCGGCGTATCGACGATGATGTAGTCGTAGTCCTTCTCGAGTTCGTCGAGAGTCATCTCCAACCGCTCGCGACTCTTCGGCGCCTCAAGCAGGGTCTGGATATTTTTGTTGTTCGCGAGCTTCTCGCTGGCGGGAAGGATATCAAATTCCTCGTGTTCGACGATGATGTCGTTCACCGACTCCATCTGGTCGAAGTCGAGGACATCGAACAGCGTTGTCCGGTCGGTATCGTAGTACAGATCGTCGTAGCCCAGCGAGCAGGTGAGCCCTCCGTGATAGTCGATATCGACCAAGAGAACGTCGTGGCCTCGGGCAGAGAGTGCGCCGCCAGCATGAATAACGTCAGTTGTCTTCCCCGCGCCTCCCTTCTGATTCGCCACCGTGATTCGTGCGGTATTGGTGTCGGTCATTATCTTCGTTTCTCTCGTTGTGTTCGTTTCGTTCGTTTTGCTCGTTTAGTTCGGTGCGTTCGGTGAGGTGGTTTCACTCGGTGAGAGGATTACTACGATCTTAAAACCAACTGTTCGTTTCGCTCGTTGAATCAAACTCACTCGTTGCCATCAACACATTCGTTCTATTCGTTTTGTTCGTTTCTCTCGCTCTGCTCGCCTTGCTCGTTGAATTCGTTATAGCCGTTCCGCGTGTTTTAGCGGGGATCAGGGCTACTCGAGACAAGTGGAGAGATCGTGTTTTAAGTCTAGTCGGATAAGATTTTTAACTGTTACCGGATTATTGGTAACCACCAGATGTATGAGGTGCTCGACGACACGGCGGCACAGACTATCCTCGCCATGGACAGTGGTGATTCCATCCGCCGTGTCGCCCAGCACCTCCACACGCCGTATGAGACAGTAAGACAGGCCGTCAATCGACTCGAAGACGCAGGCTACGTATCCTATGATGACGGCCTCACTGTCGTCGACGACCAAGTACGCGACGCAGCCCGCGACCTCGTCGCTGCCAGCGCCGGCGTCAGTCCAGCCTCCATCGAGGAAACGTACGTCATCCCACAGTTCGGTGACTGGCCGTTCGCATTCACGCGGATCGACGCCGTCTACGTGTGGACCCAAGGCGGGTACCAAGTTGGGCGGAATCCGGATGACTATCCGCTGTTCTTAGCCGTACGTGAACAGGACGTCGACGCTTGGGAGGCATTTTTCGAATCATTCGACCTCCCCACCGCATTACAGCGACAGCCCCGAGAGGAGTTGGACGGACCGCTACAGATCGTTCTCGAGCCACGCCTTTCACTCGACATTGAGCATGTCGAAGGGTATCCGGTGATCCCGAGAGCGGGGACAATCGAGTATATGCGCGAGAACTACGCCCAGTTCCAGTCTGCGCTGGCAATGCTCGACCGGATGTACGAGGACCTCGACCTCGGCGTCGCGTATCGAGAGACCGAACGAGCGCAGCCATGATCTTCAACTTCTGTCGAGTGGAGTTTCCTGTCTGAATAGCAACGCAGCGGACACGGTGAGCGAGTAGGTTAACGAGAGTGTCGCTCCCATTCGTATATCAGAATGTTCCATGTTCTGAGGGCGCAGTAGGGCGGAAAAGAAACGGCAACCCGGCTTATTAGATAATTGTTTGATCTCAAAGATAGTTGCTAAGCCCCCTTCGTCAAATAGTAATACAAAAATTAAAGCAGTCGAATAACGCAGCAGGGAGTGGGCTTAGCGAGTAAGCGCAATACGTTCCAGCGGCTGTGCTGAATATAATCCGAGAGTCTCATACTCACACACTGGCTAATGAATGTCGTTGTCCGCCTCTGCTTGGGACTTGAAACTGAATTGCTGTCCCGCTATTTAGATCATCTACAGAGATATCTCCGCCCGCTTGCTTGATTGCCATCCGAATTTTCCAGATTCCAAGGGCACTACCGTGCATTAATGCGGACTCTTTGCCTGTTTCTAATACCGCAGCTTCTGCAGGTGGGATTCCGGGCCCATCATCTGCAATCGTAATTCTGATCCAATTGTTGTCGGTGTTAGATACCGTCACATCTACACTTGGTGTTTCTTCGGTGCTTGCCGCCACGGCATTATCAATTGCTTCGATGATTGCTTTTTTTATATACCCTGGGATGCGTCCGGCAAATGGAGTGTCTAGTGTTAGCGAAATTTCGGCTCCAGGGTGTTTAGATTGTTGTGACTTAACAATATCTGTTAATAAATCACTGGTTATTTTATGATCTGGTTGCTCAGATTTTAATTCAATTAACTTTTGAACTTCTTTCAGCTCATTTGTCATTTTTTCCCACGAGTCCAAGATATTTTTGACTCTATTTGCGTGAGACATACGCTCTTCATGAGAGGCCGCTGTCGCAGCCATCTGTGTCCAGCCATTAACTTTCATCAAATCGTTTCGCATGTTATGGCGCATCAACCGGTGGAGAACTCGGAGGTGCTCTCTTTGCCGCTGTTTGTCAGTTATATCGTAGCCAGCCACGATGAGCTGTATGACATCACCGTTCGCGTTAGTGACTGGCTTCGCTGAAATCTCAATAGTTCGAAGACCATCAGCACCCCTCGCTTCAGTTTCGTAACGAACAAATCCGCCTTCTTTTGCTTGTGCTATCGCATCTTGGATATTCTCTTGAACTTCTTCGGAGTGGGTCCACCACGAGATCTCGTCGAACGGCTTATCTACGACGGTGTCACGCTCAAGATCACCAAACTCTAGTGCCGTATCGTTGATCTCAATGATGCTCCCATCTAATCGTAAGAGACCGGTTATTTGGATCGTATTATTGAACAGGGTTTCGTACCGGTGATTGAGCGTTTGTTGACGGGCCGCGTAGTATCCGGCAGTAAACAGTACTAACGCGCCACCACCCCCGGAAACAAGCAATCTGAACTGCGGTTCTACGAGAGGCCGACCCTCAACTACCTGTACTACAATTGTCATTCCCGCAATAGTAGCTCCTACAAGACAACCCAGAATCGTCCAAATACCAACGGACCATTCTGTTGTAGGGGTCAAATTTCTCTGACGAAGCCAGTATCCTGCATATATTAATCCAAGACTGAGGCTCCCGTCTAAAAATAGTGCGATCGCCGGTCCAAGTCGAGTGGAGATTACATTGATCTCTCGCACGTGGTGGCCAACGGATATGGTCAATAGCAGACCACCGAGTATCATGACCGCGACTGATCCTCGCAGTCTAGACATACATAATAATGTAGACGCACCCACATACCGTTTGTTACCCCTCTGGACTTAGACACGTACTACTTTGTGGTCAATTAGTAGGGATGTGGAGGTTGATTTCTGTTCCCTTCCCACTCAGTTCAACCGAGATATCTCCGCCTATCTGTGTGGTGATCATCCGAACCATCCACAATCCAAGGCCCTGCCCATGATTAAGATCAGTTTCGTTTCCAGTCTCGAGGGCATGGGCCTCGATTTCTGGGAGACCGGGTCCGTCGTCACAGACACGGAGTTCAACCCACTCGTTTTCAGCTGGGGTGATCTCAATATTAATTGTAGCGTCAGTGTCTATTTTAGCTGCGTTCTCGACAAGTTCTCGGACAGCGTCAAGCAATATCGCCGGCACTTGTGTTGACGCGTCAACTGATATATCAGTTGAAATAGTTGCGGTAGGGTACTGTTCGTTGATCGGAGCCACGGCGTCCTCAATTAATGAGCCGGCATCAACACCAGTTCCTCTATTTGACTGTTGAGACGCTTGACGTATCTGTTTTATACGATCAATCATCGACTCCCACTTGTCGAATATCCGTTCGAGCGTTGCGAGATGTTCGGCACGCGTGCTCGGCTCTGGCTCCTCACTCATTTGCTGTGCCCAGCCACGAAGTTTTGATAAATCATTTCGCATATTGTGCCGCATCACCCGATGAATGACATCAATATGCTGGCGTCGGTGCTGTTGGTCGGTAATGTCGCGACCCTCTGCGACAAGCATAGAAATATCTCCTTCATCCGTTATGACCGGTTTTATTGAGAGGTCAACCGTCGCGAGACCAGACGCGTCTTGCATCTCTGCTTGGAATCGAACAGTCTCACCTTTTTTCGCTTGAATGATCGCATCCTGTACGTTATTTTGTGCTGTCTCTGAGTGCGTCCAGAAGGGGGTTTCGTGGAATAGATCTCCGACAATTCTATCATTTTGGTCGTTAGCGGGTATTATTTCACTGTCGTTCACCTCAATGACTGTTCCGTCAGGTTCCAATAACCCCGCAAACTGGAACGTCTGATTGAAGATACTCTCAAATCGCCGCGCACGCCGCTTACTGTTGGTAACATCTCGGAGATATAGTAGCATTCCGTTGATAGCGTCGTCGTCCAACATATTCCGGCACTGTAACTCAATATTGAGCCAGTCGTCGCTACCCGACTTGAATCGACATTCTGCCTGCTGGTCAGCATCCGTGTTTTCGACAGTAGCGAAAAACGTCTGCATCAACTGCTCGCGTTCAGTCTCATAGACGTAATCGAAGATATTCTCACCGAGCATTTCATTTGGGTCATACGCAAGAACAGTTTGTGCTGAGCCGCTAACGTAAGTAAACGTCCCGTCTGTCCCGACGACCGCGATCACGTCCTCGGACTCTTCAACGAACCGCTCAGTGCGACGCCGCTGCTGGCGTCGTTCAGTCATGTCCCGGACAATCTGTGCGTACCCATGAGACGTCCCCTCATCGTTCTCAAGCCGAACGTACCGTGTATCAGCGTAGAACTGGTCCCCATCAGCTGTCACCCGCCATCCTTCGTGAGAGCTCTTCCCGGTGAATTTGGCCTGCTGAAGTAGTCTCTCTGGGATCTTTGATTCTCGATCAACAGGCGGATGGAGTGTAGCGACATCCATCCCAAGTGCCGTTTCGTGATTGTATCCGAACAGTTGTTTGGCGCTTTCGTTCCACGTCTGGATCTGCCCGTTTTCATTGATTGCAAGGAATGCATACTCGTCAACGCTTTCGATCAATAATCGGAATCGTTCGCGCTCTGCAAGCAATTTCTGTTCGCGCTCTCTACGTTCAGTAATATCCTGCTGGATGCCGATGTAGTTCTCAACAGTACCGTGTTTGTTTGTAACGGGCGTGATTGAGAGCTGACTCCAGTACCGTGTCCCGTCTTTTCGATAGTTTTGAATGTCAAGTGAGACCGGTTCTTCTTGCCTAATCGCCTCGCGCAGCCTCTGTTTATTTTTTGGGTCGGTGTCGTCACCCTGGAGAAACCGTGGATTTTGGCCGAGTACCTCTTCTGGCTCGTATCCAGTTATTTTTTTGAACCCTTCGTTAACGTACACTAACGGATTGTCGTCTTTTGTTGCGTCAGCGATCTGGATGGCGACAGTGGCCTCATCCATCGCCCGCTCTTTCAGTTCCAGCTCACGCTCGCGTTCTTTGCGGTCCGTTTCGTCCCGGACAGTACAGACGAGGCGGCCATCGTCGATGATTGTCAGAGAGAGTTCAGCAGGGAACGTCGTTCCATCAGGCTTGGTACCCGTGACCGGCCCACGCCAGTGCCCGTCAGCTTCGAGGGCTGGGAAGACCTCGGTTTCGAACCGTTCGATCTCAGCGTCATCGTACAGTTTGCGCCAAGAGTTTCCAAGCAACTCCTCCTTACTCTCGAAACCGTACATCTCAATATGTGTCTTGTCAATGTGCGTGTATTTGTCATTTTTAAGAACTGCGACGCCATCAGCCGCCTGTTCAATAGCCTGCTGGAAAAGTTTGAGCTCACGCTGTTGATTTTGTTGCTCGGTCTCGTCGCGAGCAGTACATACAATCCGGCCGTCATCGATCAGAGTTAGGGAGATTTCAGTGGGAAAAGTTGTTCCGTCGGGACGTTGACCTGTGACCTGTCCGCGCCAGTGTCCGTCGGACTCAACTGCTGGGAGGGCTTCTGCTTCAAGCCGAGAGATCTCAGAATCG
Organism: Halorubrum miltondacostae; assembly: GCF_041379815.1. NCBI lineage: Archaea > Methanobacteriati > Methanobacteriota > Halobacteria > Halobacteriales > Haloferacaceae > Halorubrum > Halorubrum miltondacostae. The sequence continues at coordinate 122,781 of NZ_JBEDNY010000005.1, read as the reverse complement.
TCGTACAGCGTGTGCCACGTTGACCCAATTAGTTGTTCTTTGCTGTCAAATCCGTACATTTCGACATGAGTGTCATCAACGTAAACGTACTCCTCGTCGTCCAGAATAGCGACGCCATCAGCACCTTGCTCAATTGCTCTTTGAAACGAGGCCAACTGCCGCTCTCGTTCTTTTCTACCGGTAACATCTCGAAGGACACCAGCTGTCCCACGAAATTCATTTTCGCCAATTAATGCGATCCGGTTCTCGACAATAACAGGCTCGCCGTTACGCGATTTAAGTTCAAATTCCGATCGTTTTGACCGCTGATCCGTCGTGATTAGATCATCAATCTGCGATTGGATATGAGCGATGTCGTTTTGATCCATCCCAACTGATGGGTCTGCACCGATCACGTCCTCTCCGTAGCCAAATTCTCGCTCTGCGGCATCATTGACAAATGTGAATTTTCCATTAGCATCGAGCGCATATACTGGGTCATCAACCGCTTGAAGAATAGTCTCGTACCGTTCGACATTTATCAGTTGGTTCTGGTGTTCGATTTCAATCCCAATCCGCTGTGCGAGAAGGGTAATAAACTCGTGGTCGTCGCGGTTAAACGTCTCTGACCGCGGCTCGCTACTCGTAAAGTTGACACTTCCGTATAGATCTCCATCAACAAAGACTGGGACGCCGATATACGCGAGGCTGTTCCCTGACGCTGGATGGGTTCTGTAATTCTCCATAGACGCGTCGGCAAACGATACAGATTGGAGAAGGTCTTGATTGAGTGTGGCTTCACACAGTTGATCTGTAATATCGTGTGTCGTCTCTTTTTCGCGTTCAGTCGTCGAACCAACCGTGTACTCAATATCGATTGTAGAGTTCTCTACTTTCGTTAGAATTCCAGTGTCAAGTCCGACGTAATCCTGACCAAGTGAGAGTAGCTGTGTGACGATCGTCTCGTGACTATCTGTAGTTGTTTTAGGCTGATAGATTTGCTCGAGTGAGTCCGCATCAAATTCGACTGTGTGCTGTTGTTTGTCCTCATTTACTCCGTTATTTTGGGTCAGTCGGTCAAGCGCTGCTGTAGCCGCAGATGTGGCCTGGGTCAGCCGCGAAAGCTCACCACTGGGGAAATGGTCTTCATTCAACATACCAACTCGTAATACGCCATGTTCACCTACAGGTAGAAAAACCTCTGTTGGGGTACCTTCATTAGTCTCACTGAGGCTCTTTGTTTCCAAGTCAGTACGCCGCTGTGATTGGCCTTTCTCAATAACAGAACGTACAACTGATACTGACACAGCTTTTTGTCTAACATTTCCAAAGTTGTCTGTAGTTTTTTGTGGGCTAAGTTCTGTAGCCGGATCTGGTTCAGTACCATTTTTGTAGAAAGCAACCGCCGAGTTAGGAAAAAACGACTGAGCTAGCAACAGTAGGTTATTAACAACTATTTCACTTGACCTCGCGCCGCCAATGGTTTCAGCGAAGGCTAACGAATTAACTTCACTGCTTGATTGGCTGCTAATATTCATAAGTAACTATCGAAACAAGCGAATATTAATCTGTTGGATGATTTGGAGGTAGCGTTGCGATAAGGAACGAGACGGTCAAAAGACCGTGTGATTCATGATCCGACTTCGACCGCTTCACCGGCGATAGCAGTTGTATCTGCTCTGTCGAATCCGATGACAGCACGGAGATCACGATCTCTGAAGGCGCGATTATTTCGCTTTTCACCGTCGAGATATTAGATCGATCCACCTAATGATCTCGATACTGACTCTCTCTACAAAGATCCCATCCCCGAATTTTCTCGATAGCGCTCCTGAGTCAAGTACAGAGTGGCTCAATACCGACGCATCCTGCGGATTCAACTGAAGCGGTAGCGCGGAGTCCCCTTCCTCAAGCGCGAGCAGAGCGAGCGGTAGGGAGGGGAGGAGCGCGTTCGTATAAAAGAAGAACACTGAACTATAAGTAGCCCCGGAACTACATTGAAACTGTGGCAGACGACTACGTGCGTCGGACGGCAATCACCCGCCTCTCGGTAGAAGACGAGCAACGCGAGTTGCTCGAAGACACCATCACCGAGTGGAAGCAGGGTTGCCAAATCGCCACGGAAATGGCGTGGGGTAAGTACAACGCCAAGAGCGACGTACAGCCCCTCGCCTACGACGAGGTGCGCGAACACACCCCCCTCGGCAGTCAGCACGCGATTCTCGCCACCCACCAAGCCGCCCAAGCCATCACCGGCTGCATCGAACGGAAGGCGAAGGGAAAGAAGGTGGGTAAGCCCACCTTCACCGCACCCACGGTGAAGTACGACACTCGGACGATGACACTGTTCGATGACGACACTGTGTCACTTTCCACCACGGAAAGCCGAGTCCGGTGCGACCTTGTGCTTCCCGATGACGACGATGGCTACCAACGGCAGTACCTCGACTCCGATGAGTGGAGCGTTACGGAAAGCACGCTCACAGCCCGCGACGGCGATTACTTCTTGCACATCGGCTTCCGCCGACCCAAGACCGATATCGAACGGAACACCGCTGAGGACGGAACGGTTCTCGGGGTAGACCTCGGTATCAAAAACCTCGCCGTCACCAGCACCGCCTACTTCTTCAGCGGGCGGGAGCTAACCCACAACCTCCGCGAGTTCGAGAAAGTGCGCGCTGGACTCCAACAGACCGGAACACGAAGTGCACACCGAACGCTCGAACAATCGAGTGGTCGGGAACTTCGCTACGTCCGCGACGTGCTTCACCGGGCGTCGAACGCCATCGTGGACGAAGCACTTCGGTACGAGTGCGACGTGATAGCCTTCGAGGACTTGACCGACATCCGTGACCGCACAGGCGCGTCATGGGGGCACAAGTGGGCGTTCCGAACGCTCTACGAGCAAGTAGAGTACAAAGCCGAAGCAGAAGGACTCTCTGTGAAGCAAGTCGGGTCGGCTTACACGTCGAAGCGATGTGCTGAGTGTGGGTTCACGGCAGACGAGAATCGCCCGACTCGCAACGACTTCCGATGTGTGAAGTGCGGGTCAGAAGCGAACGCGGACTACAATGCAGCAAAGAATATCGGGATGCGGTATGTCCGTCGAGGCCAACAGTCGTCTCGGCGGACGGGCAACAGTCAACTTGCCCTCAAGTCTGGAACAGTGACGCCAAGTGGCGGATTCACCGCCCACCCAGATGGGTTTGAGACCGAGTTCACGGACAAGCCCCACCCTCAACGAGCGAAGTCGTCAGACTGAGCGAAGTAGGGTGGGGTAGTTGACCAGAGCAGTACCGACTATACCTCCTCTGACGTTTTCTCAAATTCGACATCGATAACCTCGAACCGGGCTCCACCGTCATTCCCGCCTGTGACACGAATCTGCCAGTCGTGAGCGGTGATGATCTCTTTGACAATACTTAGCCCGAATCCGGTTCCCTCTGCCGATTTTGAGTATCCGGTCTCAAAGATATCATCATATTCGTCGGACGAAATACCCGGACCATCGTCCTCAATATAGAACCCGTCGTCAAGTTCCCCGACCGTCACAGTCACATCAGATCCGCCGTGTTCGATTGCGTTTCGAAACAAGTTTTCAAACACCTGCTTGAGGCGGCTTCTATCTGCAAATATACTCCGTTCGGTATTGTTGAATAATGCTGCTTGGCCCGTGTCAACGGTCTCCCAGCAGCTATTAATCATTGTATCGAGATCGAACGACTGTGCGTCAGTCACTTCTTTTCCTTCACGAGCTAGCGTCAGAAGATCGTTGATCAGCGTCTCCATCCGCTTGAGACCTTTCTTTGCCTCATCCAGATAGTCGCTGTCACATTCTATGGATGCCATTTCAATTCCCCCCGTGGCGATTTGTAGTGGATTTCTTAAATCGTGTGAAACAACACTTGTGAACTCCTCCAGCCGTTTGTTTGTGCGCTTGACCGACTCACGTTCGGTGATGTCGATATACATCGCTACCGTTCCGATGATTTCACCATCTGCTGTACGACGTGGTACCGAGCGCAAGAGAGCCTCTACCACCTCACCATCGTTAGCCACTAGATCGCGCTTCTCTCTGGAGAACTGACCGTTAATTGATCGGCTATATCCTCCAGATTGTAATTCTTTTTCTGACTCAGATGTGTAGAATTCTGTGAGTTCGCTGCCGGTTATTACGTCCGCATCGTATCCAAGTGTCTCGACGAACTGGCTATTGTAGTCCTCAATAATCGGCCGGTCGTCCTCAGATCGAGTGAGAACCGTCATTACTGGGGCTTCCTCGAACAGCGTTCGGTACTGTAATTCATATTTATTCGCCAAATGCTCCAGTTCCTCTGTTTGTTGTTCTAACTGCTGTTTGCGTTCTATTCGTCTGGTGATGTCGGTCGTGATACCGGTAAGCCGAAACGGATCGCCGTTCTCGTTGGTGATTACTTCGAGGCGGGCCTGTACCCAGCGTACCCCACGGTCGGGATGGTTAACACGGAACTCCTGCTCGATTGGCCACTCTACTGTTCCATCTTTTTGGGCTTCCAGATTTTTGAGCAACTCGCCCTTGTCATCGGTATGGACGTGTCGCAGCCAAGCCGTCGGGTCATCATAGGCTTCCTCAGGTGTAATCCCATAGATTGTTTCCACTGCCGGATTCACGTACTTGGTTTGGGAGTAGTCAGTTGGTAATAAGAAAAACGCGTCTTGGACATTACCGGCAAATCGTTCAAACCGCTCACGGACCATCCGAAGCTCCTGTTCGCGTTCCTTTCGCTCGGTGATGTCTTGGAACGTCCCTTGGACGGCGAGGATTTTATCATCTTCATATTCCGGTTCTCCAAGGGCGCTTATCCACCGCACATCATCCTCTGCTGTGAGAATTCGCACCTCCAATTCGTACGGTTCGCCCTCGGTTGTGAGACGGTTGATGGCTTTTCGAAGGGTCTCTTTATCCTCCGGATGGTAGGATTCAATTGCGTCTTCGAATGTCACATCAGTCTCCTGTGACACCCCGTGAATGTGGTACATTTTATCTGACCATCTCAAAGACTCTGACTGTATAGTAAATTCCCAACCACCGACAGCTGCAACTTCCTGTGTGTCTCGCAGAAACTGACGGCTCCGTTCAATTTCCTCCTTTCGCTGCTTTCGTTCTGTTACATCACGGTATAGCCACAGAATCGCTTCTCCTTCTGGCAGGGTGTACGGCACGTAATCGCGTTCAACAACGCGATTGTCTGCGAGGGTGAGATCCTCGTTTTGAACCGCCTCCCGCTGTTCAATCCGATCTGCTATGCCTTGAATAAACCTCTCTGGATTGGCGAACTGGTTTTTGAGCTCTTCAGCTGCCGCGGCACAGTCACGCCCAACAAGTTGGTCACTATCGATAGGTTTGCCAAGTGTCTCGCCCAGTAGGTCATTTGCCATGAGTACGTCACGTTCGGCATCTTCAACGAGCACACCCATCGGCAGGTTCTCAACGATTGTACGGAGGACAGTATTCGTCTGTTTAAGTTTCTGTTCGCGCTCTTTGCGCTTAGTGATGTCCCGGTTTGTATAAATAAGGCCGCCATCGTCAAGCAGTGAGAGTGTGATTTCCTGAGAGACAGAGGTCTCGTCGCGTCGCTTGCCCACAGTCTCGCCTCGCCACTCCCCTTTATTTTCGACTATTGGTAAGACCTCCCGTTCGATCCGCCTAATCTCGTCGTCACCATACAGTCGTTGCCAAGTGCTGCCGATGAGTTCATCGGCATCGTACCCGAAGATATCGGCGTGGGCTTGGTTCATGTATATATACTCGCTGTCCTCATTCAGGATCGATATCCCGTCCATCGCTGCCTCCATCGCAGCAGACTGGATCTCTAGTTCGTTTTTTCGTTCTTTGCGTTGAGTGATATCAGTAGAGATTCCGAGCACAGCGCTGCTATCGGTCTCTACCGGGTCGTAGGGTATCTTTGTCGTCTCCAAGAGCCGCGTTTTTCCGTCAGCAGTCGTAAATACTTCTTCGGGGATGTGTTTAGACTCGCCGGACTCAATAACGGCCTGATCGTCGGAGCGGAACCGGTTGACTTCTCCCTCAGAGTCAGCGAAGTCGGCATCTGTAGAACCCTCGAGGTTATCGACGCTGGTTCCGTACGCGTCGGCAGTGGCCTCGTTTGCTAGCAGAAACTCACCGGTCTCGTCTTTGGCGAAGACGAGCTGTGGGAGCATGTCGATAATTTGGCGCAACCTGTCGCGAGCCGCTTGGGCATGCTCCCGTTGACGCTGTCTTTCCACGGCATTTCGAATCTGATTGGCAAGCACAGTGTACTGACCTGTTCCAGACTCCTTTTGTAGGTAGTCAGTCACACCGGCAGCGATTGCGTCGCTTGCGACCGCTTCACTCCCTTGACCTGTATAAAGAATAAACGGCAGCGCGGGGTGATCCTCGCGTACGTTTTCGAGGAATTCAATACCGTTCTGGCCGGGCATATCATAGTCGCTCACGATACAATCGAAGTCATTTGCGGCAAGTCGATCTAGCCCTTCACGAGCGCTTGTAGACGTCTCAACAGTAAATTGGCTCTCTTGTTCAGACAGTATGTCCGCTGTTAGTTCCGCAAGAGCGGAGTTATCATCAACGAGAAGGACCGAAATGCCTGTTGACTCAATCATGTATAATAACCAAACGGTGCCACATATAGCCCTTCGGAGGAAATTTTCATTCGAGATAGTTCGCCGACCTTCTTCCCGCTACATATCAGAAAAATATTAGTCAATAACAAAACAAAACAATAGAAGCAGTGTATTCCGACGGGCGACAAAAAGAGCTTGTTATACAGATCCAGGAAGAATACCTGACCCTTCAGGGTCGGGATGAACAAGACAATACTCTACATGACCCACGTCCGATGGCATTCCTGAGTTTTCAAAATCTGTAGCTTCGAATATTTTTACTTCGTAATAAGGGTAAGATCAGGTCGGAACCTCGTGTTCAGATAAGCTGATTCCATGCGAATGCGAACGATCTGAGCCACATATCAGCAGTTTCTGCTTTGGCGTTGCTGAAACAGTTTGAGAAACTGGTAGTTCTGCGTTTTATTTCACGAAAGATACGTTTAACGCTGTTCCGATTTCCATGTCGTTCGTATCTGAAATCGAGGTCGTGTTTCTCACAGGCTCGGTGAAGTGGAACCGCTCCATCAACGAGAAAGATCGCGTCATCTACGTCGTGTTTCTCCCGGAGTTCCGCCAAAAACTGATCTGCGATCACGTTCGTTCTTGTCGGTTCAAGCTTTGTATGGAGTAAATCGTTTGAGTCGGGATCGACGGCGGCGTACAGCCAATATTGTTCATCATCAAGCTGAATCACGGTTTCATCTACCGCAACATGATTCGGGCACCGACCAGATTCCGGCTGTAGATCGGCTTTGTGAACCCAGTTATGAACGGTGGATCGAACCCGATCAACACCGAATACCTCAAGAACCGAAACAGTATTCGAAAGAGATAGTCCTGCTAAATGAAGCTGAATACTGAGCTTCATCAACAGCCTCGGTGTTGCCTCTCGCTCCACAAACTCTAAGTTGATCTCGTCTAAACAGCCGCTGAGGCGGTCGTTTTCGGGCGTAGAACACTTTGAAAACGCACCGCCTCACCTTTCAATCCTTATCTGAACACCGTCGCGGGAGTCACCGTCGGCACTGCCGGTTGTCTTGGTGTCCTTGGCAGTAGTGGCGCCGAAGGAACCATTCTCGGACCGCCGGAGCAAGACCTCAGCGAGGCGTCATTCCCGAGCTACGGTGACAACATGCCCGAGTTTACTGTCCCCGACCCGATCCACGGTGAGGAGATATCGACGGCCCAGTTCGAGGGCGAGCGCGCGGTGCTGTGGACATCATTTTACACCAACTGTCCGGATGGGGTGTGTCCCGCACTCATTCTCCGGCTTCGTTGCGGACAGGAGGCCGCCGCTGAGGCGGGGTACAGCGACCAAATCGCGTTTCTCCCCATCACGTTCGATCCCGAGCGGGACACCGCCGAGGTCCTCCGTGAGTACGCCGGCCAGCAAGGGGTTGACCTCAACGCGGGTAACTGGCACTTCCTCCAGACAGAGACCTACGAGCGGGCCCAAGAGATACACGACGAGCACTTCGGTCTGAAGATCGAGAAGCAACCAGCAGATGACATCGAGAATCTAGAGTACTGTTTCCCGCACTACGGGCTCATCATTCTTGCCAATAAGCAAGGGATCATCGAGCGGGCGTACCCACGGGGCCCGCGAACCGACATCGACCGGCTCGTCGACGACCTCGAACGAGTGGCCACCGCGTGACAGTTCTTGGGTTCTGGGAGGCCAGCTACTGTCATTTTCCGCATTGTAGTTGTTGATTGGAGCCCGTCGCTTGTATCGAGCCAGCGAAATGTGACCAGTACTCGGTTAGTGCCCCATCGCACCCCCGAGAGGCTGGTAATGCGGGAACATCGGATGCGGGAGGTGAACACCGAGCGCCATCAGTCCGTGCGCGAACAGCACATACCCCAGCACGACGAACACCACGCCGAGCAGCCGATGGACGCGTCGCCGATGGGAAACGTCGATCGACTGGATAATTGTCCCGTAGAGGAAGATGGCTGGAATCGTCCCGATACCGAGGGCACCAAGAGCGATTCCTCCAGTGGTGGGGGAGCCGCTCGCGAAGGCGAACAGATAGGCGGGATACAGCATCGGGCAGGGCAGAAGCGCGTGGACGGCGCCGAGGCCGACAATACTCGGGCTGTTCACGTGTCGGTGAACTCTCGTCGTAAGCCACGACGTGACGCGCTGTACGCCGGGTATTCGGATATCGCCTCCATTCCCCCCGATGACGTACCGAACGCCCGTTGCCACAATGAATCCCCCTACCGCGAGACCGACAGCACCCCGCAGGAGATCAGCGATCGGTGTCAGCTGGTCAGCGGTGACGAACACGACGCTTCCGAGCGCGCCGAAGATGGCCCCAAAAATTGCGTACGTCGTCGCCCGGCCGACGTTGAACAGGAAGTGCTGGCGAACCTCGTAGGTCGTGAGATGACCGGCACGCCCGTCGTTGGCCGTCACCGCCCCGCCGTCAGGTTGCGGCGTCATTTGCTTCGAGTACATCGTCACAAGCGGACCGCACATCCCGATACAGTGCGCGCCGCCCAGTACGCCGATGAGGACGAAAAGCACGACGTCAATCCGGAGGACCGACTCGATCATAGTCGTTCTCGGTTGCGTACGGGTTTGTGTCGTCTGGTGTGTCTCTCGAACAAGACCAGACAGATACCGCGGACATGTTACGATAGGCGAACAAGAGGTCGTGCTAGACTAGAGACGCTCGCAAGCATCTGGAGTGTAGCTTGGCGCAACAATTCTTGACAGTGGATGCGAATACACCAACAATGACAGACGAAATCGACATCCCAACCGAGCCGCAGGCTGCGGTCGACGCACTGGCGGCCCATCTAACTGCGACCGCAGATCGCCCAGTCCCGCCAGCGACGAACCGATGGCTCGGAGAGGCTGAAGCCGTCGCTCGCGATGCTACTAGTGATAATCTTGACACCCAAACCAGACAGAAACGGGTTCGGCAAGTTGCTACACTGCTTGAGTCGGCTGACGAAACGGACGATGCCGTCGCCGACCGCCACATCGAAGCGGCGATTGAATGCTGTCGAGTCGTTCTCGATAACGAGTGATAGCAACCCCGTTTATACGGAAGAGCCCTCTCGCCACGTGTTAAGTTCTACTAGGTAGAGAAACCAAATTAAACTACACAAAGTTATCTAGTTTTGTTAAAGAAACCATTATAAGTTACTAACGAGTGTTCCAGCGCACCACATTTATATTCGTAGTCTCTGAAGAATACTTTGATGAGCTCAAAACAAGACGACCTCAAGGAGACGAACACTGAGGCCCGCTTCGAGTTCAAAAAAGAGGAGAAATCCGCCTTCAAAAGCGAGAAGGGGCTCACCGAGGAGACGGTCCGCGTCATCTCGGAGGACAAAGACGAGCCAGAGTGGATGCTGGAGCGCCGCCTGCGCGCACTTGAGCAGTTTCAGGAGATGCCGATGCCCACCGACTGGCCCGGACAGCCGGACCTGAGCGAGGTCGACGTCGACGAGATCGTCCCCTACATTCGGCCAGACGTCGACGTTCGTGCCGGCGTCGATGACTGGACGGAGCTCCCGGACGACATCAAGGACACCTTCGACAAGTTGGGCATCCCGGAGGCCGAAAAGAACGCGCTCTCGGGCGTCGGCGCGCAGTACGAATCGGAGGTCGTCTACCAGAACATGCAGGAGCGCTGGGAGGAGAAGGGCGTCATCTTCTGTAACATGGACGAGGCCGTCCAAGATCACGAAGAACTCGTCCGCGAGCACTTCATGACGAAGTGTGTCCCCCCGAGCGACAACAAGTTCGCGGCGCTTCACGGCGCGATCTGGTCCGGCGGCTCGTTCGTCTACGTGCCCGAAAACACCACAGTAGACATGCCGGTTCAGGCGTACTTCCGGATGAACTCCGAGGGGATGGGTCAGTTCGAGCATACGCTCATCATCGCTGAGGAAGGATCTGAGGTCCACTACATCGAGGGCTGTTCCGCCCCGAAGTACTCGAAATTCAATCTTCACTGTGGCGGTGTCGAAGTCTTCGTCGACGAGGACGCCCACGTCCAGTACTCGACCGTCCAGAACTGGTCGAAGAACACGTACAACCTCAACACGAAGCGCGCCATCGCCGAGAAAGGCGGGCGCATGGAGTGGATTTCCGGGTCGATGGGGTCGAAGGCGACGATGCTGTACCCCTCGACGATCCTGAAGGGCCGCGGCGCCTCGGATAATCACATCACCATCGCCTTCGCTGGCGAGGGCCAAGACATCGACACGGGTGCGAAGGTGTACCACAACGCGCCGGACACGAAGTCAACGGTCGAGTCGAAGTCGATTGCGAAAGACGGCGGCCGCACCAACTACCGCGGCCTCGTCCACATCGCAGACGGCGCGGAGAACTCTTCGACCGCCGTCGAATGTGACGCGCTGATGTTCGACAATGAGTCGACGTCGGACACCATGCCGTACATGGAGATCAACGAGTCAAAAGTCGACGTCGCCCACGAGGCGACCGTCGGCAAGATCGGCGACGAGGACATCTTCTACCTCCAGTCGCGTGGTCTCGATGACGACGACGCCAAACAGATGATCGTCTCCGGGTTCATCGAGCCGATCACCGAAGAGTTACCCATCGAGTACGCCGTCGAGCTGAACCGGCTCGTCGAACTCGAGATGGAGGGCTCGCTCGGGTAGTAGTTCGTCTGGACTACGCCACCCTTATCGAGAAATTCTCATGGCTATCGATCCACAATTCGAAGCGAACCGCGATGTCGCTGAGAAACACGAGGGGCACCGAGTCTGGGGGCCAGTCGACGAACCGGAACAGCAGGGAATCCACGGCACACACGTGGCTGTCGACTTCGATATCTGTATGGCCGACGGTGCCTGCCTCGAGGACTGTCCCGTCGACGTGTTCGAGTGGACGGATACACCGGGGCACCCCGAGAGCGACATCAAAGCCGATCCGATTAACGAGACACAGTGTATCGACTGTATGCTTTGTGTCGACGTGTGTCCCGTCGACGCCATCGATGTCGATCCCGGACGAGCGGGGCGCCTGTGAGGGATGATTGAGGAACCACTTATGACCCTCCCACTCCAGTGCTACCGGTGCGGGGCAGAGTACACCTATATCGGTAAGAGTCCACATTCCGCACAGTGCCCAGCATGCGGCTCCTCTTGCGTTCCGCCGGCTGGCAGTCTCACCGTCGTCAACAGCGTTCACTGGGAGAGTGCAAACGGGGTCGCGAAAGTCTGGGTCCACAGTGTGGATGAACGTGACCGACCGTTCGAATTCGAAGTCGCTGCACACGGTCGCCGTGGCAAGTTGGTTGCGATCAAAGTTGACGGCGTACCGATTAACCCACAAGTCGACGAGACACTGGAAACGCTCCCACCAGCAGTGAAGGCCCAAATCGAAGCACAGGGAATAACAGACGTCGATATCGCGACAGTCACGAACTCGAAAGCATGATACCAAGCCAGATTACGCAACGACCGACACCCGCGAGCATCGGCTCGAAGGATGTCCTCTTACATACGGTCGAAGGGGGACGGTAAGGTGATGAGTACTGACATCAGATTCACTGACTTCAAATCCGACGAGCAGCCAACATGGTGTCCCGGTTGCGGGGATTTCGGCACCATGAACGGGATGATGAAAGCCCTCGCGAACACCGGGAACGACCCGGACAACACGTTCGTCGTCGCAGGGATCGGCTGTTCCGGAAAGATCGGGACCTATATGCACAGCTACGCACTTCACGGCGTTCACGGTCGCGCCCTTCCCGTGGGAATCGGGGCGAAGCTAGCGAATCCGAACCTCGAAGTGATGGTCGCCGGCGGCGACGGAGATGGCTACTCGATTGGCGCTGGCCATTTCATCCACGCGGTCCGCCGCAACGTCGATATGACATATGTCGTCATGGACAACCGCATCTACGGCCTCACGAAGGGGCAAGCCTCGCCAACATCGCGTGAGGACTTCGAAACCTCGACGACGCCCGAAGGGCCGAAACAGCCGCCGGTCAACCCACTTGCGCTCGCGCTGGCTGCCGGCGGGACGTTCATTGCCCAGTCGTTCAGTTCGGACAGCCAGCGCCACACCGAGATCGTTCAAAAAGCCGTCGAACACGACGGGTTCGGCTTCGTCAACGTCTACAGCCCTTGTGTGACGTTCAACGACGTCGATACCTACGACTACTTCCGAGACACGATTGTCGATCTCGCCGAGACAGACCACGATCCGACGGCTTACGATGACGCTACAGACATGATGATGGATGGAAATAAAGAGTACCAGGGTGTACTCTATCAGGACGAGCACTCGGTTGCCTACGAAGAGCGTGAAGGGCTCTCAGACAATATGGCGGTCATACCCGACGGAGCTCCGGACAATGCAACGAATCTCGTTCGGGAGTTCTACTGATACACATGCCTGATTGTGCTACCTGTGGCGAGCATATTTCTGCTCAGTTTGTACATGTGTTCGGCGACAAGGACGGCGTCGTTCTTACATGCCCGTCCTGCTCGCCCAATGCTGGTATTGGAAAGGAAATACGACAGTGAACAGAGGATATATGAAGATTCTCTCTCTATTGGGCCCTATTCACTCGTATTGTCACCCATGGGCGGCATGAGCCGTACAAATTATCAAAGCAAGCGAAGAACACTATATGACCTAAATGACCTTTTCATTTGACACGACTTACAAAGAGTTAGACTCGGAGCTGTATTCGAGAGTGACACCGAAGAGTATCGCTCATCCCGAAATTGTGGTTCGTAACGACGAGCTATGCGCTGACCTTGGGTTGGATACAGCGAAACTTGATGCAGAGATGCTAGCAGGTCAAGATCGCTTGGAAGAACCGATCGCCCAGGCATATGCGGGCCACCAGTATGGGACTTTTACGATCTTGGGCGACGGGAGGGCGATGATACTCGGCGAGCACGTACACGATGGGAGTAGATACGATATTCAACTGAAAGGGTCTGGTCGAACGCCTTACTCTGGAAGAGGCGATGGAAACGCAACTGTCAGCTCGATGCTCAGAGAGTATCTGTACTCGTATGCGATGCGGAATCTACACGTCAAAACATCGAGGAGTCTTGCGGTCGTCGAGACTGACGACGTGGTCAACCGACGCCGGACAGAACCCGGAGCCGTCCTAGTCCGAGTAATGAATAGCCACATTCGGTACGGAACCTTCCAGTACGTCGCAGCCCGAGCATCCGACGAACTACAGCAGTTCACTGACTACGTAATTGACAGGCACTACCCGCAACTACATAAAAAAGATCGTACATATGTAGAGTTCTTCGATGTAGTCATGCAGTCAGCGATCGAAATGGTTGTTGACTGGTTGCGTGTCGGATTCGTCCATGGTGTGATGAATACGGACAACATGAGCATCGATGGAGAGACGTTTGATTACGGACCCTGCGCCTTCATGAATTACTACGACGAGGAGACGGTCTTTAGCTCAATCGATAAGCACGGGCGATACGCATTCGGAAACCAGCGACCCGTCCTGCGGTGGAATCTCGACCGGTTCGCGGAGGCACTCCAACCGCTGTGTACACAGTCAGCGCTCACGTATGGTGAACTCGAAGCCAAGCTAGACGAATTTGGGGATCGATTTGATGCGCAGTACTACGCAATGATGCAGAAGAAGCTGGGGATCGGCTCAGATGGCGAGGAAGAGCTCGTCGATGAATTCCTGGAGTGGCTTCGCAAAACGAACGCAGACTACACTAATACATTCCTCGAATTAGAGGCACCCAAGACGTTTGATGACCCGGTGTTTACAACTGCGGAATTCGAGCAGCTGAGGGATAAGTTGGCTGCGGTCGGCCTGAATGAGGAGTTGATGCAGGAGGTCAATCCGCGGTATATTCCCCGCAATTATCTAGTTGAAGAGTCACTGGATGAGTATCTCGAAACTGGAGAGCTATCCAAACTCAAGCAGTTACTGACCGTGTTGGAAACCCCCTATACTTCAAAGGATATGGGTTCGCAGTTCCAGCAACCACCGCCACGAGAGTTCGATGCCGAGTATACAACGTACTGTAACACATGAGCGGACGTCATCAAATCAACACAGTCATCAGTTCAGCATGGTCTCAACAAACTTTCCAGCAGCTATCAGTAACGAGGTGAGTTACCCCAAAGCGACGCTCAAGGTGGTGTTAAATTAGAGGGAGAGGCGGGCGATTGTAAGTTCCTATGCCAGAGTTCGACCGCCTCAGCAAACGTATCATATGTATTGACTTGTCGTTTGTGGAACTAGACCGAGCCCTGCGTTGGGCGATTGAAGTAGGGATCTTGGGTTCCTAAAGGCCGGATACCGTCGTGTTTCCCCTCGTAGTCGTTGCTGGGAGCCGTTACCTGTATCGAGCCAGCGAAAAGGATCCAGCGCTGGGTCAGTGCCCCATCGTGCCCCCGAGGGGCTGGTAATGCGGGAACATCGGGTGTGGAAGATGGACACCGAGCGCCATCAGCCCGTGCGCGAATTGGAGCCGTGCTGAATACAGAGCGGTATCGGTCACCGGTCTACCCGCTGAGAAACGGGACTGGGGATCGGTCAGTACAGGGGACTCACGAATCACTTAACAGAGTCTGAATGGGTATCACAAGCCAGTCATCCGTCAATTAGTGCCAATTTCTCACGTTTCTCGGCTGGGATTGGATTTGCGTATGTCACGTCTTCACCCTCACACAAATCGTCAAAATCGCCGTCAGTCGTAATCAAGTAATCAGCATCGTACGCTCGCGCAAGCGCAACGATGAACGAATCGTAGATGTCGTGATTTTTCTCCGCACTGATTTCGTATGCCTCAAGCAACGTTGTCTCTGTGGTATTGACGATTCGTGCGGGGCTTCGAATGAGTGATTGAATCGCGTTTCGGGCAGCAACTTCATCGACTCCAAAATTGCTTGTCATCACATACTGTGCTCGCAATGGGTAGTAATCGAACACAAGCAACACGTTCGGCCCATCAATTGCGTTCTGTATCCACGGATACACCTCGTTATGTGCGGGGTGATCATCAGTAAGCGCAATCGCAAGCACGTTCACGTCTGTAAGAACCGTCACTTCGGTCGGGAGAGAATCAGTCATCGAAGCGTCGCTCACTGATCCATCGGCCCGAAGAGCGTTTCACCGGCATCAGTTGGTGTTGTGTCCTCCCATGTCTCCCGACCAGCTGTTGCGGTCTCCAGCTTTGAGCTCGGTTTCGGGTTGACTTCGAGGACAGACCCGACGAGGGTCGCCGGAATCTCATCGTTTGATTTGATCCCCAATCGGTTACGAACCTCTTTTGGGAGTGTTACCCGCCCCCGATCATCCACTTTCAGGGTGAGCTCTTCTCCGTTAATCGCCTCAAATGAAGTTTTTCCCATTTTGAATCACCTATTTCCCACTACTATACTGACATACAAAACTCTTGCGCCATTTGAACTGCTGATCAGTTCGCAAGCGAATCCTACCGGATGATTCAGGATATAGGCGGAGAAAATAACATTGCTCAGGTGCTGACTACATCCTCTGTATCTCGCACAGCGTTCTTGATAGATATTGAATAGATCAACCGACTAATCGGTACGTCAGTTCCCTGTACTGAGCGATTCGGCTCTGTTGAAATCCTATTCTTCAGATATATTCTCGCCTGAAACAGCCGGTCGATGAAAACTGTATATGTAACCGCCCCAAATTCTGATTATCTGGTCTTAAGATATGTATCCAACTCTTGCCGCACCCCATCGACGGTCGCGTCAGTCGCCTCTGCGGGTTGTTTTGTGATCATCCAATCCTTGAGCGTGAGGACCGACCACGGAGACACGTAGGACGTTCGGGGAAGCTGCCCCCGTTCGAGCCTGTTGGTGGTGAGTTCAACGGCCTCAGTCCGAGCTGTCGTCGTGATCACAGTGATCGAGGCGAAAGCCCTCGGCTTTAGCCGTGGGATGAAGCCGACAACAGGGAAACGTTCCACGCTCGGACGCTCGGCTGGATATTCCACCGTTCTGAACCACCAACATTTACAAACCTGAAACAGCACGTTACACGTGTAATGGTCGAAGTGAGCGTGGGAACCACGTTCCGCAATCCCAGCCGCTCCCGCCGCCAAGAGTGGCAACGCGCCACCCATCTCCTCCGAGAGTGCAAACAATGGCTCGTAGACGGCTGGGAAGACGACTCGCTCACCTCGTCCGTGACGACTGGCGACATCGACAACCCACTCTACTCAGCACTCCAAAACCAAGCAATCCGGAACGCGAAAAGCGACTACGACGACGAACCCATCGAATACACGGGCGAACAGCCCATCGAAGTCAACAACCAGAACTGGGAGATCGACACGACAGCCAACGGGTCTGTCGTTATTGGGTTCCCGTGTGTTAGTGAGTGGTGGTACACGCCAATCCACGTCCACGACAGCATCCAAGAACCCGTCCATGCCCTTCTCGATGGTGAAGCGGAGAAGACGAAACTCAGCGTCTGGCGGGAAGGTGACGATTGGCACTGCTCGTTCACTGTCGAATACGACGAAGAGCAAGCAGGCGAAGAAACTCCGATCGGCGTTGATGTTGGTCACAACTACATCCTCGCGGCAACGCCAGACGACGCGAGTGCTGAGTCGTTCCTTGTGAGTGGGAAAGAGTACAAATTCGTGCGGCGATACTACCGTTCCCTTCGTGATTCGCTTCAAGAGGCGGGTGCGCTTCGCGCACGTGACCACGTTGGTAACAAGGAGTACCGCCGCATACAAGACGCGAATCACACCCTCTCGAAACGACTCGTTGAATACGCCAGTCAATTCGAAAATCCCGTCATCAAACTCGAAGAACTTGACGGCATTCGTAACGGTAGCGAGTGGAAGGGTGTCCACTCGTGGCCGTTCTTCGAACTTCAACAGTTCATCACGTACAAGGCTGAGAAAGTAGGCATCCGCGTTGAGAAAGTAGATCCTGAGAATACGAGTCAGGAGTGTAGTCAGTGTGATGAACTTGTCGGGCGTGACGGGAGTAAGTTCGAGTGCCCGCACTGTGGGTATGTGCGGCACGCTGACTTGAACGCGGCTGAGAATATCAGTCAACGAGAGGGTAACCCATGTACGGCGTAACACTTCGGGTGACGCGAACCGTACAGCCCAGCAGGCTGAACACCCTGCCGACCGCTTCGCGGTCGCCTGCCACGTGCAGGTGGGAAGGCCGCTTTGACCCGGCTCCACGCGCTGGAAAGCACGCCCTCGGTAATAATCGGGCGGCGACCTGTGACGCTGGCCACGCGAAAGCGTATCTGAGCCGCCGAGGAAACGCGCAACCCTAATATCCCCATCGGGGAATCCCACGGCTTCAGCCGTGGGAGGAAGTCAAGGCCGCGATGTACTCTTCTCCGTGGAAGGGAACAGTATCGTTTGAAAGGATTAGGTACGGTCGCTTTGGAGCGTTTCCGAACGGGTCCTCTGCGATGACAATAGCGCCCTGCGAATACGCCATTCTGCTACTGGTCCTCGTCGTTCAGGTCGGGTAGCTCCTCATCCCACCCATCGTTCTCAGCGTACCAATCACCACTGTACGTGGAGGCTGCCGTCTTGATCCCAACGAAAGAAGCCGTCGCTGCTGCGACGCGATCGTCTTCTGCGGCTGCCCAATACGGTTCCTTGTGACGGACCAGCCCCGCGGCTTCGAGTCGGTTGAGCGTCGGCCCAACACTCCCACGCGGGACCCCCGTTTCCTCAGCCAATTCCGCTGGTGTGTATCCAACTCCCGGTGACTGCAACAGAGACTCCATCAACTTCCTTGCGTTGGTCCCCTCTGATAGGTCAACGCGTGGGTTTCCGGGTTCGTGTGTTTCGAAATCGACTGGCATATACGAGAATTGTACGCGAATTGTATTAGGTGTTAGGAGGGAAACGAGAATCTATCCGGCTGTGATATCGTTCATCTGTACTGACCGCGACTAGGTGAGAATATATCACTTGCTGAGGATTTCAACAGAGCCAGCGATTCCTAATCCCGTTTCTCTGCGGGTAGACCAGTGACCGATACGCGCACTCTAGTCAGCAGCGCCTCGGTGAACTCCCGATTGTCTGCCAGTACCGGTGTGACCGATAAAGGGAGTGTATACAGCCATACAATTTCGACCTACTCAGGGTTTGATACCAATTCGTTAGATATCTCCAATACTTAAACTAGTTTACTAATTGATGCGAGCGTGAGTATACTATTGAGACCTGTCTACACACTACCCGTCTATTGGCAGTAATATGATTTAAGTAAACTCAATCTAACCGTTTATTTGCCAACCGAAAGTTGGCACGCGGGGAAGAACTGGCTCCGGTCAGAGGCACACTTCTTCCCCACGTTCCGAACGAAAATTGTAAATGGAACATAATAAGTCCCACCATCCGAACTATCTCTGAGTTTCTTTTATGACGATTTATTGATTTAAATTTCTATACTGTACTAGCCGACCACACCAGAAGCGGCCACTTGTCCTTGACCGACTCGCGCTGTGTATTCAGCAAGCCACTATGAAAATCAACGAAATTTGATAGAGATCTCAGCAGTAGATTCGCATAGTAGTTGTAACAGGCTAGCGCTACAACGAACCGTGTGGAATGAGGGCTTGAGGAGCCGGTTTGATCGTGAGATCGACGCTATCGGTAGCAGAATACCGGATTCTAACACATCCAGAGACGGCTGTGTTGAAATCCGTAGTCGCTGACAGTTCGTCGAGGTCGCGCTGAATACAGAGCGCGTATCGGTCAGTGGTTCACCCCCTGAGAACGGGATTAGAATCACTCGATACGAGAAGGTCATGAACCGCTCGGATATGTTGTACGGTCCGTATGCGTGACCCCGGATCGACGACGCCGGTGAACGTCGGCACAGTCGAAGACGTCGAGCCAGCTGCGTCGGAGCCGACGGAGTCCTAATCGCGACGAACCGTCAAGGCCATACGAACAATCAAGCCGGTCGGCCAGGAAGTGTCTGTATAACATGCCCCTCACTGGCGACGCGACAATTCTCGTCCCCGTGGACGTGTCGACTACGGAACCACCCGATCAAGAGATTCTTGACCTCTTGGAGCCGGTCAATCTCGTCGTCCTCGGATACTATCCGGTTCCGAAGCAGACGGCACCGGCACATCTCAAAAAGGATCACAAAGCGGAGGCAGCAGAACGGTTGGGGAGCATCGTTTCCGGATTCGCCAGTGGAGACCACGAGGTCGAGGACGTGCTCGTCTTTACGAAGGATCGGCAAGAGACGATCGACCGGATCGCGGATCAACACGACTGTGACGCTGTCTTTGTTCCCGGCAAGACCGACGCGATCGATCGGATTCTCGTGCCGTTGCGTGGCGACGTGAACCTCGAACGGATCGTGTCGCTTACCGCTGCGTTGGTCCGAGCCAGTGACGCCACAGTCACGTTGTTTCACTCCGTCCCGGAGGGCACCGATCCGAGTCAGGGCGAGTTCATCCTCCGTGGAGCGGCCGATCGCCTCACTGAGGAGGGGGTCGACCGCGATCGGATCGACTGGCAGCTTTCGGAGGGCGGCTCTCCGAAGCACAAGATTATCGACCTCGTCGCGGACTACGACTTCGTTGTCCTCGGGGAAGCAGAGCCGTCGCTCAGAGACCGGATTCTCGGGACCGTGCTCACACCCGTTCTCGAGGAGATCGAGAAGCCCGCAATCATCGTGAGAGACATCGAATGAGGTTGGGGTTGATGTGTCAGATGACGGTTGTTGCGGCTTCACAGCCACTCCTCAGATGCTCGGCGAGACCGACGACACCGGTACCAAGGAGTAGCGGTCAGAACGACCGTCGCTGGCAGACGGCCGCCCGTCACCGCGCCGCACCCACCGGGAGTGACGATATCGGGGGCAAACAGACTCTCAGGCAGGGCCGCTCGGGGACGCGTGGTATCTTGTTTGTCCGTCGCTCGGGCAGTGTAGCCCGACGGGCACGGACGGTGAATCGATGAGCGAAGGGCAACTCGAACGGAACATCGGCTTCCTCGAGGCAATGACGCTCGGCGGCGGGACGATGATTGGCGCCGGGATATTCATCCTCCCTGGGATTGCGGCTGAAGGCGCCGGCCCGGCGAGTTCGGTCTCGTTCCTCATTGCAGGGTTCGTCGCACTGCTGGCAGCGCTCTCGCTGTCCGAGCTAGCGACCGGGATGCCGATCGCCGGCGGGAGCTACCACTACGTCAACCGGGCACTGGGCGGCTTCTTCGGAAGTATCGTCGGCTGGGGGATGTGGACCGGCCTGATGTTCGCCAGCGCCTTCTACATGATCGGGTTCGGACAGTATCTCGTCGAGCCGATCCCTTTTCTGGACGGCCGAGCGCTCGTCGTGCTCTTCGGCCTCGTCGGGCTGTCGCTGATCGTCGGCGTCAATTACTACGGCACCGAGGAATCCAGCCAGCTGCAGAACGTCATGATCGGCGCCGAGACCGTCGTCGTCCTCGCGTACGTCGCGCTCGGGCTGTTCTTCATTGATCCGACGAACCTCGAACCATTCGCGCCGACGGGACCGAGCGGCGTCATCGCGACGACCGGCGTCGTCTTCGTCTCCTTTCTTGGGTTCGAAATCATCGCGACGATCGCGGGCGAGGTCAAAGATCCGAGCCGAAATATTCCGCTGACAATGATCCTTTCTGTCGTACTCGTGACGATTCTCTACGCGCTCGTGATGATCGTCACGACGGGCGTGCTTCCGTACCAGTCGATCGGCGAATCGCTGGTTCCGGTGTCGGACGTCGCGGTCGTCTTCGCCGGCACCGTCGGTGTGGTGAGCATTGTGGCGGCTGCCGCCATCGCCGCGATCTCGAGTTCGAACTCGTCGGTGCTCGCCGCGGCACGGGTGAACTTCGCGATGGGGCGAGACGACCTGATGAGCGACTGGCTCAACGTCACCCACGACCGGTTCGGGACGCCTCACCGGGCGATCATCGCTACCGGCGCCGTCATTGCGCTGCTGATCGCCGCCGGCCTTCAGATCGAAGCCATTGTCGCCCTCCTAGCCGAGGTGGCCAGCTTCAGCTTCCTCGTCTCTTACTCGCTGGTCCACGTCGCCCTCGTCGTGTTCCGTCGGGCTGACCCGGAAGACTACGACCCCTCGTTCAAGATTCCGGACGTGCTGTACCCAGCAGTCCCCGTACTGGGTGTGATCCTGACGCTCGTCGTCATCTCACAGATGGCGCCCGTCATCATCCTCCTCGGGCTGGGCATCGTCGGGATCGGCGTCGGCTGGTACTTTGTGTACGTTAGAGACCACGCCATCGACCGGGGCCTCATCGACGACGCCATCGCGCCGACGACGGACGCCTACCGGGTCCTCGTCCCGGTTGCGAACCCGGACACTCAGCGTGATCTCATCCGGCTCGCGGCCGCCACCGCACACGCTTACACCGACGAAGGGACACCCGAACTCGTCGCCGTCAACGTCCTCCAGGTCACGGACCCCGACCCACAACAAAACGTCGCGGCAGAGCGGCTCGAGCACCAACGCGACCTGCTCGAAGGGGCCCGAGATATCGCGGCCGAGGTGGACGTCCGGCTTCGGACGGTCGCGATGACGGGCGAGCGCGTCGACGAGACGGTCCTGAAGACGATCGTCGACGAGGAGCCCGATCAGGTGCTCCTCGGGTGGGGAGGGACGCTGACGCGGAACGGCCACGTCTTTGGTCCGAACCTCGACTCAGTGGTCGAGAAGGCCCCGTGTGAGGCGACGCTCGTGACGCTCCACGATGAGCTGATCGGTACCCCCGTCGCGCTCGCGGGTCCCGGTCCTCACTCATCGGTCGCTGCGCGACGAGCGGCTGATTTCGCTACTGTCGATGGAACCGTGCCCACGCTGCTGAACGTCCAGCAACCGATGGGAGACGCCGATAGTGCCGCATCCGAACGTGGGAATGCGATCATTGACGAGGTGGCCGAGCGGGCGGGACTCGATTCGGAGGAGTACGAGCGAGTGGTTGTCGTCGACGACGATATCGAATCGGCCATCCTCGAAACGGCCGATCAGTTCGATACGATCTGCGTCGGACTCTCAGAGCGAAGTACCGCGTCTCGAGTCATGTTCGGCACGATCGCAGAACGGATCAGTCAGGAGGCGACGAGCAACGTCGGCATCGTCCGGAGATCCAACGAAGCCGACGAAGAATATTGAATATCCAGACGGCGCGCTTCGCCGGACAGAGGAAGTAGAGAGTCAGCCCGTCGAGGGGTCGTTTCGCGAACGGCCCAGGCGGAGTAATTCGGTTTCCGACTAGATTCCGGCTGTAGATCGGCTTTGTGAACCCAATTATGAACGATAGATCGAACTGTTTCAATACGAATACCTCAAGAAACGAAACAGTATTCGAAAGCGATAGTCCTGCTAAATGAAGCTGAACACTGAGCTTCATCAACAGCCGCGGTGTTGTCTCTCGCTCCACAAAGTTTAATTTGATCTCGTCTAAACAGCCGCTGAGGCGGTCGTTTTCGGGCATAGATCACTTTGCAAACGCACCGCCTCAATTTCAATCCTTATCTGAACATCGCTGTGGCGACATTGTCAAATCCCTGTAAATCCAACACAATCAGGTATCCTTTTTGAGCAACGCCCAATAGATGGTATCTAATGGTTGACCTTCCTAGGCCGCTATCCGAGATACAGCTTTCTCGGAGAAACCGTCTCGTTGTGTATTACCTCACCGGGCTGGTTGGCTTGGTACTGATTTATACGACTACGTACAACGTCGCCCTAGCACAGTTAGAGGGAGTCAATCAATCTATTTTCGCGTCATTCGAATTCATTGTCCAGACGATGACTACGACGGGATACGGCCAAGATTCAGGTATCTGGAGCCACCCACTTATGTTCTTGTTCGTCGCTGGAACGCAGATCTCTGGTATCGCGCTCGGTTTTTTTACGCTTCGACTCATCATCATACCGTTATTTACGGGGGCTGAGGTCAATCTCGATAACCGGCTCACGCCCAAAGACGACCACGTCATCATCTGCGAATATCGCCGTGATTCGGCAGTCCTTCTCGATGAACTCCGAGAGCTTGGTATTGATTATGTCTTGATTTCGTCGTCCGAAGAGAACGCTAAGGCACTTTCTGATGAGGGCTATTCCGTTATTCACGGTTCTCCGCAGGATGCGACGGCATTCGAACGGGCTAGCATCGAGACAGCACGAGCAGTCATTACTGACGCCGGAGATGCGAACGTCAACACTATTCTGACCGTGCGGTCGCTCAACTCGGACATCAACATCATCACGCTCACGGACGATAGCGATATGCGTGAGATATTGTTGGAGACCGGAGCAGATTCCGTGTTATCACCACATGGTGTGCTCGGGCACCGACTCGCCGAGAAGGCAGTTTCGTCATTCAAATCGGAACTAACGGACACGATTGATATTGGGGGCGAGCTAGAGGTCACCGAGGTACCGATCCAACAGGGCAATCGACTCATTGGGACACAAATCCGTAACTCGAAAATTCGGGAGGAAACGGGCGCAAATATCATCGGAGCGTGGATCGACGGGGAGCTCCAGCTGCCCCCGGATCCGGATTCAATCATCCGCTCGAATACAGTACTGCTTCTTACAGGGGGACATGATGCTCTAGAGGCATTTAGTGACTTTGTACAACCGGCACGCACCCTCCGAAACCACGAGCGAATCATTATTGCTGGACACGGTGAAGTCGGCCAGGCCGCGCGAGATGTTGTGTCCGAAGAAGGGCTTGAGGTCGTGACTATCGATACCGAAGATCGGGATGATGTAGATGTTGTGGGTGATTCCGGATCGGAGGAAAGCTTAAAACAGGCAGGAGTCGAAACAGCAGGGGCTATTATTGTTGGTCTGCCAGACGATTCTACATCCCTACTGACAACCGTACTGGCACGGTCGCTGAATCCCAACATCGAGATATTAGCTCGGGTGAGTGATACCGATGCTACCAGAAAGGCACTGAGTGCTGGAGCAGACTACGTGCTGTCTGTTCCACGGGTAAGTGCTCGGATGGTCGCCCGGGAGCTCCGTGGAGAGGATGTCCTCGCGCCAGCGAGTCAGATACGGCTGCTTCGTGCCCCCGCAACACCGCTGGCGGGGTTAACACTTGCCAAGTCTGGGATTTATAAAAAAACGGGCTGTCGCGTCATTGCTATCG
Organism: Halorubrum miltondacostae; assembly: GCF_041379815.1. Lineage (NCBI taxonomy): Archaea > Methanobacteriati > Methanobacteriota > Halobacteria > Halobacteriales > Haloferacaceae > Halorubrum > Halorubrum miltondacostae. Next base: position 98,019 of record NZ_JBEDNY010000005.1, on the reverse strand, counting down.
AAGATGACACCGGACTCACCAGCGCAGTCGATCCACAGCAAGAATTCACCGGAAATGAGCGGATCATTCTTGTTGGTACCGATGAAGCGGTCCAGCAGTTCAGAAAACAGTTCGACGTCGCACCCGTGACATCCTCCCCGTCGTGAACGACGGGGCTTCCCGTACCGCGTTGGGATATTTGCTGGTCTACGACACGACCTGTTCTCTCGTGTTGAACGTCCCGCTTTCGCGGTCGAACAGGTGTGTCGATGGCTGTGCCACACAGCCGTTACTCCTATCCTCTCCGTGAGGACTCGGAGTTATCTTCTGACGCATGTTCTCCGCCCCGTTACAATCTGCGTTGGCTACCAACTCACACGACTGGCACACATACAAGCCACGGTGCTTCCGATTCGACTTCGTGTCGTCACCACACCGTGAACACGTCTTCGATGTGTCCCACTCGTTCTCTTTCAGCACCTCAAAACCGCACATCTCGCCTTTGTACGCAAGGTACTGGTAGATGCGGTCGAACGCCCACGTATGTAGTTTCTTGTTACCGGTCTTGCCCCAGTCTGAATCGCGCACGTCTTTAGGCTAACTCACCGCGAGCGTCCCCACGCCACGTTCGACACACCCGGTGATGATGGCGTCTGTGACCGTATGGTAGAAGTGGGTTTCGCGGTCTGCGAGTTTTTGACGCGCCCACATCGACTGATCTGACGGTCCGTTCTCTCCCTCGGTGTCGTACTCAGAACCCGTGAAGTAGTGCTTGTATTGCTTGAGTGAGTTGCCGGGATACAAAACGTACTCATTAGGGAACGCGACCATGGCGAGGTTCTTGATACCAAGGTCGATTCCCGCCACACCGTCGCCTGCGGAGTCGTTGGTTTCGAGGCTGACTTTACACACGAAGTTGAACGTGACCGTACTCTTGGGTCGCGTGTCGCCATGTTTGCGGTAGCCGGGCGGATTCGTCTTCGGGTCTTTGTGTCGCAGATCGAACCATGACTGGAAAGCGTCGGAAAGTTCTTCGATGACTTTCTGACTGGATTGCGCATTCAGGTCTTTCCAGCACGACTGGTTTTTTATATACGATTTCAGCACGCCCCCATCTGGGATTTCACCAGTGGCGTTCCATACACGGTCGGCTGTCCATCGTGCGACGTTCCAAATCTTGGAGGCGGGGTCTCCGAGCGAGCCGAGGCCCTCGCAGACCTGTCGGTGGTTCCGGATGGAACCAACGTAGGTGCGAGTGACCTGAATCGCCATACATAGCCTATGTCGAAGTAGTTAATTAATAATGTGGATTAGCGTGGAATATCCAGCCTGCCATCGGCGGTGGACTGTGGAGGAGTTGTTGGATTCACTCCCGCCGTAAACGGCGGGATTCTCTCCTCGAAGAAAGATAGACAGACATCATCGGGATCACTAATCGGCACACCAATCGACGCAGTAAGTTCAAACCGATAATTTACGGAAGTTCGAGGAGAAAGCCCCGCCCTTCAGTACGGGGATGAATCCGACAGTCGATGACACAACCCCCGGCGATATCACGGCCTGATATTCCAACAGATTCTTACGACAGCGCATCCAATTACAATTGTAATGGTCACGGTGACTGTCACCGCGAAGTTCCACAACCCATCTCTCTCACGGCGGAAAGAGTGGCAATTCGCCTCTCGCCTCTACCGTGACACTAAACAGTTCTGTATCGACGGATGGGAGAACGGCGACTTCAGCAAATCCGTGACCACAGCCAGCATCGACAACGACCTCTACTCGGCCATCCAGAACCAAGCCATCCGAGAGGCGAAATCCGACCACAAAAAAGACGGAGCGGTTCGCTACCGAGACAGTCAACCGTTCGCCGTCAACAACCAGAACTGGGAACTTGACACGACTGAGAGCGGGACGGTCGTCGTCGGCTTCCCGTGCGTCTCTCAATGGTGGTACACGCCCATCGAAGTGTACGACGACATTGCCGACCCCGTAGACCGACTGGTCAAGGGTGACGCGAAGAAGACCCGTCTACAAGTCTACCGCCGTGGAGACGACTGGTTCTGTACGTTCAACATCGAGTACGACGCCGACACGTCGGGTGAAACGCCTATCGGTGTCGATATTGGTGAACGCCACATCCTCGCAGCAACGGCCTATGGCGAGGAGGAGTCAATGCTGGTGTCGGGTGGTGAGGCGAAGTTCGTTCGGCGCAAATATCGTTCCCTACGCGATTCGCTTTCGGAAGCGGGTGCGCTTCGCGCACGTAACCGTGTGGGTGACAAAGAACAGCGTCGAATCAAAGACCTGAATCACAAACTCTCCCGTCGTCTCATCACGTTCGCGGAACAGTTCGAGAATCCCGTCATTCGGATCGAAGACCTCGAAGGCATCCGCGAGAACAGTTCATGGTCGGGCGTCCACTCGTGGCATTTCCACCAACTCCAACAGTTCATCACGTACAAAGCCGAACGCGCTGGTATTCGCGTTGAGAAGGTTGACGCCTACCATACCAGCCAGCGATGTTCTGCGTGTGGTTCGATGGGAACCCGTGATGGCGACCACTTTTTGTGTTCGGAGTGTAACCGTGGACGACACGCCGACCTGAACGCTTCGGAGAATATCGCACAACGGGAGGGAGAACCATGTACGGCGTAACAGTTCAGCTGACGCGAACCGTGCTACCTCGCTGGGTGAATAGCCAGCCGTCGTTGACGCCTGTAGTTGACAGGGAGGAAGGCCCCATTGACAGGGCTACACGCGCTGGAAAGCACACCGTCGGTCACAATTCGGTGGCGACCTTTGACGGGTCACGCGAAAGCGTACCTGAACCCCGAGGAAACGCGCAACCTGAATATCCACTTCGTGGAATCCTCGCACTTTAGGGCGGGGAGGATGTCAACTATCGAGAACCCATTACCAACCGTTCTTAATACAGTGGGAGATGGACGTAGGACACAAGTCCCAATGTCAGATCCGGACCCGTTACAAGTTGAATACACGACTGTGGGTGAATTGACTGACTTTCTGATGTACGCGACTGAGAGCATCAGCCTCGGTTTTGATCGGTGGGAGGAAGAGCACGTCCGTGGTCCGGGACTGTACTTTATTATTGTGACTGGGGTCCATTCTGGCTCATATGCTGATTCATTAGGCGAAAATAAGTGGCCAACCGAAACCTGTCGAATTGTGTCAGAAGACCTTGATCCATTTGTCGAAGCGGCACGTACGGTTGGGTTTACACGCGATGGGGCAGTTATTGTCAGTACGGATGGCACTATACAAAAACAGATGGTCCGAGTCAAAAGTCAGAGTGATGTTCATGAAAACACGGCGCTCGATTATGCTGACTGGATGGGAACAAAGCATCTGAGCGCTATTGAGGCCTCAGTTCGTTCAGAGGTGGTCGCAGCTATCACACTCAGCGAAGAAGACGGGCGGGTGTCTCTTTTCAAAGGTGGCAGTTACGAAGATTACACACGGGCCGAACTAGGTGGTGTGTGGCGTCCATCTGGTTGAAAGAGTAGGATCCTGTTCAGCTCCCGTCGGAAGAGTCAGAAAAATATCCAGACATCTGCGGAACAAGGATGTTCTCGATCGGAGTTGAATATTGCATTAGCATTGTTCCGACAACACTCATAACCAAAACATATCCGACGGCAAAGGCATCCACCTGTTCGTTGAGATCACCAGCCAACGCCGAGAGTTCTTGAATCGTTTCGGTCGTTTCTGCCAGCGACGATGTCTGCTCTTCGGTTGCTGCCGACACGTTGCTCGCCTCTGCTGCGGTCTGTTCACTCACACTTGCCACCTCATCGACCACCGAGACGACCTCCTCTGTCGAGGCCGCTTGATCGTCAGTTGCGTCACTAATCTCTCGGATACCGCTCTCAGCCTCCTGTACTGCGTCCGCGATTCCGTCAAACATCTCAATCGCATTCTCGATTGTTTCTGACCCACGCTTAACGCGCTCGCTCATCTCCTCCATCCCCGCAACTGTTTCCGTCGTGTTCGCTTGTGCGGTCTCGATCCGCTCTTCGACAGCGGTTGTCGCCTTTTCTGCTTCCTCTGCGAGCGATTTGACTTCTGACGCTACAACGCCGAACCCTTCGCCAGCTTCTCCAGCACGAGCTGCCTCAATCGACGCGTTCAGCGCCAGAATGTTTGTTTTCTCTGCGATACCGGAAATCATCTCCACAATTTCTCCGATCTCTGTCATCGCCTCTTCGAGAGCCTCAACCTGTGCGGCTGCCTCGTCGGCTTGTTCCTCAATCGACTCAATTTCATCAGTTGCCTCCGAGGCGTACTCACGGCCTTCGTTCCCTTGTTCAACTGCTTCCCCCGCAGTGACGGCCACTTGGTCTGCTGAAGACGCAACTTCTTCGACCGTAGCCGACATGTCGTTCATCTCGTTAGCCACCTCTTGGAGATTCTCACTCTGTGTGTCTGCGCCGTATGAGATCTCCTCAACGGACCCAGCAACCTCCTCGCTTGCTTCTTTGACCTCTTCAGTGTTTTGTGCAACCACATCACTTGAGGTGGCAACGTTCTCTACAATCTGTTTGACATTACCGACACTCTCACTGAGACGGTCGATCCCATTTTCTAAGTTTGACAACACGTCGCCGTACGCTCCTGGATATTCAGTATCGATGTCTTGTGCGAGTTGCCCCTGTTCTAGTCGGTCGCTCGCAGCCGATATTTGCCCAAAGCTATTCGACAACTGGGTTGTCCCCACTGCGAGGTCATCAAGTACGGCACCGTACTGTCCCGGACGGTCTGTGTTGATATTATCATCAAGCACACCCTGCTGAAGGTCACTACTAACACTCTGAATTTGCTCGAAGCTTGCCGAGAGCTCGCCGGCACCAGTTTCAAGATTGGCCATCGTCTCACCGTACGTTCCGGGGTATTGGGACTCGAATTCCCAGTCGAGGTCTCCCTGTTTGAGCCCCTCACTTGCGGTTCCAATCTGAGAAAACACTCCCTCAAGATTTTCTTGCATCTTGGTGTACGCCTCCACCATCCTCCCGAGTTCATCATTCTCGACGTGCTGATCTACCTCGGTGTCGAGCTCCCCGTTACTGATCGCAGTGAGCCCGTTCGATAACTGCTTTATCGGTGGTGTGATCCGGCCGGCGACGAACAGGCCGATCAAGATTGCTACAATGAACGCTCCGATGGTCAGCCCAAGAACTTCTAATTGTGCGGCTTGCGTTGTGCTGTCGGCTGATACGACCGATGCTTCCTTGTTTTCGATAGCTGCCTGCTCGAGCGCCTTCGCGGAGCCTCTGGTATCAGCGACGATTGTGTCTAACTCATCGCTCTTCGCCTGTGCTTGCTCCATCTCACCGGCTTCTAAGGCTGTGAACAACTCTTGAGCGGTCGTAGAGTACTGTTCGTGTTGTCCCTGTAATTCTTCGAACTCCGCTTGTTCTGCTTCGCTCAGCTCTTGTTGTTGTAGCTCGGCGGAATATTCGTCGAATCTCTCTCCTGCTGCTTGGAAGTTGGACTGTTCTCCTTCTTCACCGAGGAGTGCGGCGTGTACAGCGACTTGTTGCTCGTCGATGGCGACGAGCATGTTTAATGAGGCGTCGATTTTGTCAGCGTCTTCAGAGATGGCGTGTGCCTCTCTGTCGACGTCTCCAACGGCTTGGTATCCGACCGCTCCGGTGACGCCCACCAGTAGCGCCACGATGACGAACGCGATGATGAGCTTCGGCCGAAGGTCCAATTGGTCGACCGCAATTTTATCTAACATATCTGAGGAGATATATTTGGGTTACAAATAGCTATGCGACAAAAAATTGTGAGTGATAATTAGCGACATTGACGCGCTAAGCCGCCTTCCTCGGCGAGCGACGACCGAACGGGAGGCGCAACCAGGGGGAGATACAGCGCCTCAAATTAGCTAACAACAGGAGCCGGAGATCCACTGACTATTCGCATTTAACTTCTCCAGCTTGTTCTATTCAGAATATTTTTTATCTCATACGTATTTAATATGACAGTGGAACTTGTCCAGCTTGCGTATATGGGTGGGTTTGGGTTTGCTGCGATAGCCTGCTTCGCAAGCGTCCATCGTGTGTCACGGGTCTCAGACACTGATACACAGCGCGGTCTCAGTACTTTGTTAGTGCTAAATGGGATCTGGGCGCTAACTCATATCGGTCGGGTTTCTCCTGTTTCAACAACTGGACAAATAGGCTTCTATCTTGTTGGACTGATTGTAGGCCTCGCAACTGTCGGAGCGTGGCTATATTTTTGTTCGGCGTACACCGGTCATGACTACCACCGCCGACCGTGGATCCGCCGAACAGCGGTCAGTGTCTACCTTGGTATTGTTTTTGTAAAACTCACGAACCCCATCCATGGGATGTACTTTGACACAACCATCACGACACAACCGTTCACATATGTTGTGGTTGAACTCGATACAATCCACTGGATTGTAACTGGATTTTCATACGCACTTGCGTCGGTCGGGTTCTATCTTATATATGAGATGCTCGATAACTCAGGAGCGGACACTCGTGTATTAAGTGCTGTTGTCGCGACAACTGCCCTTCCTATCGTGTTCTATGTGAGCAGTCTCACAGACACTAGTAGGCTCATTACCCTTCATTACGAACCAATTGGAATCGCAGTGTTTGCAATTGGAGTGCTTTTTGTGGTCGACGAGAAGTTTGCTGCGACTCCACAGTTCTGGCGTACGCAAATTATCGATGATATTGACGAAGTGATCGTTGTGACTGATAATCGTGGGTATATCCGCGATTACAATCAGCAGGCAAGTGAGGTATTCCCAATACTAGATGGGGCTAAGGGCCGGCTGCTGGCTAAAACATTGCCAGACTTAGGACGCGTTGTAGCGGGTGAAAGCAATATCGTAACTATTTGTGATCAGGATGGTGATGCTGTGCGTTATTTTCATGTTACAAAAACAATTCTGACCCGAATAAATACAGATGTTGGGCAAGCCATCGTCTGTACAGATGTAACCAGCACCGAGCAACAGCGCCGAGAGTTGAAAAAGAAAAATGAGCAACTTGAATATAAAAATGAGCAACTTGACAAGTTTGCCAACGCAATAACCCACGAGCTACGGAATACACTTACAATTGCTGAGGGGTACCTGAAAGAGATTTCAGCACAACGAGCAGAAATTAATCGCGCATCAGGTAGTGAAGCTGTTGAATCGATAGAGGAAGCACACCATCGGATGGAACGTATTGTAACCAACCTAGCGAAGCTAGCCAGTACTAACAGTGAACCGGGTGAGACTGAGGTGTGTTCATTAGCTATGATAGTTGAGGCCGCAAGCGACCACATTGATCCAGATGAAATATCGATTTATGTAGATGAAGATATGACAATTGAAGTAGATCGTGCGCTGTTCACCGAATTATATATTACTGCGGTTCAGTTCGCCGAACTGTACGGCGCAGATAACATAACAGTAGGTGCCAGGGAGGGGATAATCACAATCACAACAGACGGCAAGTCGATACCAACAGAGGCTCTCGATGATGTGTTCAGTTATGGTGAAGCAGCCCCATCGGCAGAAACTGGGATGTTATTTCCAACGATGGAGACAATTGCTAGAAGCCACGGCTGGTCGGTTGATATTGACCCGACGTACCGAGATGGGGTTCGGATCGAGATTTGTGATGTTGAGACGTTATCCAAAATAAATAGTTCTGACATATCCTGACTGTTCGACCTCTGCCGATTCGAAGACAGTGTACGTGTTCCGCTCTGAGAACTGTTCTTGAGTTGCTGAGGTCTTGTGGAGCTGTATCTGTTCAGGTTTTGAGGCAAGCTGACTGCTGCCTGTCCGTCGAGACATCTGTTGACCTCGACGGACGTGCCGTATCCTGATGTTTTTCGCCACATTGTATTCACAGGCGGTACGAGATGGATGCCCCGACCGTTGAAGTCGGGGAGGAAGCCGACAACCGATGGCGCAAACCACGCTACGATGACAGGACGACTCCCCAGTGTTTGACATCCTCCCCGGCCTGAAGGGCGAGGATTCCTTCGTGCGACAGCACGGGTTGAGCGACAATTGGTCCGTTTGTCCCGATAGATCGAAATTCGTGGCCCCTACTTATACGGACGCTACGGATTCGGTGAGACGCTGTCCTCGAACCACAAGAGGTGGCGAACCAGCGGTGGTTCGCACGGCGATGACATGGGATCCGATGGGGCCTCAATGGCCGGGCCACAGTCCTGCGAGGGAGACAAACGAGAGTTCCTCCGGTGTGTCGCCGGTTCCCTCCGAGTGCGGGTTGGAATCGAAGGGCATCGGCTGCCCGAATCCGATGGTCGGATTCCTCCGCGTTCACGCGGAGGAGGAGGTCAATCTGACCCATGCTTCACCTAAAACAGTCCACGCTCAGACACGTATCATTAATCTACTTGTACACTAGGGTCAAAAGTAGGGTATGACAGATAACCGATTGTCAACTGGTGTCAAAGGGCTAAACGAGATCCTAGGTGGCGGTCTCATTCGCCCTCGAAACGTGCTCATCCGGGGTACCCCTGGATCTGGAAAGACGATTTTTGGGTTACACTTCTTGTCTGCAGGAGTCGATGTTGACGAGACTGCGCTGTACGTCAACATGGGAGAACCACAGGATTACGTTGAAGAAACAGCGGATGCGTTTGACCTCCATACTGAGCAGATACACTTCCACAATATTTCACCGACTCAAGAACAGTTCTCAGAGCGGAACACGTACACTGTCTTCGAATCGGCAGAGGTCGAACAGCCGGGATTTATCGCAGAGTTACGTGAAGAAATTGATCGAATTGAACCAGATCGTGTATTATTAGATCCAATAACAGAATTTCGACATCTCACAACCGACGAACGACAATTCCGAACTGGGATTCTTGGTCTGCTTGATTATCTCAAAGAGGTTGACGCGACAGCGATGTTAACATCCCAAGCAGGCGGCCCAATCACAGACGATGACATCCAGTTTCTTGTCGACACTGTTGTTTCGCTTGAGGTAACGCCAGAGAGCCGGATGGTCACTGTTTCAAAGTTTCGAGGCTCATCGTTTCGGCGTGGGAATCATTTTTATGATATCTCTGAGGCGGGACTTACCGTGTGGCCAGCACTCGTGCCTGATTCGCAAGAGCGAGTGGGGGATGTAGGGACGCTTTCTTCAGGCGTTGACGAGCTTGACAAGTTGCTCTATGGCGGGTTAGACCAAGGCACAATAACGATGCTTACTGGGCCAACTGGTGTTGGCAAGACAACCACTGGCCTCCAGTTTCTCGTACAAGCAGCGCTTAACGGCATACAGAGTGTTCTCTTCCAATTTGAAGAAGCAGAATGGACCATCCGCGACCGTGCTGAAGCGGTCGGGCTCCCACTACAGGCCGCATTAACAAGCGGTAACCTCTCTATTGTGGATGTTTCTCCAGATGAGTACACTGTTGGAGAATTTGAGAACCTCCTTCGAGAAGAGATTGCCGGTGGAACTGAAGTTGTGATGATTGATGGTTCACAGGGCTTCCAAGAGAACCTTCGAGGACTTGAGAACGCGACGAGTACATTGCTACGAGTCGGCCGATTTTTGCGGTCTGCTGGTATTACTACGCTCCTCGTCAATGAAGTCCACAATATTACTGGCAACTTCCAAGTATCTGAAGAGCGGACGAGTAACCTTGCCGACAATATTGTGTTTCTCCGTCATGTTGAGTATCGTGGAGAGATGCGAAAAGTTATCGGAACGCTCAAAATGCGGACTAGCAACTTCGAACGTAGCCTCCGCGAGCTAGAGATCACGTCTAATGGTATACGCGTTGGGGAGCCTTTGCCACAACTTCGGGGTATTCTCACTGGAACGCCTGATTGGAACGAAGAAACCCCCATTACTGAACAGCGTACGGATGATCAAGCGTAGCCTACTGCGCAATATACGAGAACGCCATTAACAGTCGGTCAAAACACATGTCCACAGGCGAACAACAACCGTATGAGGAGACAGCAGCCGAACCCACTCGCATCCTGCTATTAGTCAATGATCCAGGAGACCAGCATGTCCTCAGTGAGTGGCTAACCGCACACGAGCAGTATACACTTATTGAGAATGCCGACATTTCTGAGGCTGCGTTCGACTGTTGTATACTTGACAGGAAAGCACTTCGCGAACATCGCACAACACTACTCACACGCAAACAAAAGGAGCAGGTCGTTTTGCCGTATCTCTTGTTGGTTCCAGAGTCGAGACACCGCGAGGTCTATGATCGGCTTGGTGAGACACATCCAGAATTGTGGGACGCGATCGACGGAGTAGTTGATATGCCAGTTGCAGAACATCGGCTCAGTGAAAAACTGGAAACGTTTCTCGACCTCCGGCATCAATCAACTATCGCATTCAAACAACGCGAGCAGCTCCGCCAGATACGTGATCAACACGCAGGTCACGGGGTGTTGATCACCGATATAGAAGGAAAAATAGAGTACGTCAATCGAGGCTTCGAGTCACAATCAGGGTACACAACTGAGGAGGTGCTCGGCAAATCTCCACAGATCCTCAAATCTGGTGAGCATGACGAAGAGTTCTATGCGGATCTATGGGAGACCATCACCGGTGGTGAGATTTGGACTGGGACAGTAATCAATAAGAAAAAAAATGGCGACCGGTATGTTGTCAAACAGACTATTGCTCCGGTAACAAGTCCTAGTGGAGACATCGTCCGATTTATTGCCGTTAATCACGACATCACAGAGCTACAAACGCTCGAAGAACGCCTTCGTGAGCAACGCGAACAGCTCGATGTGTTGAACAGAGTCCTTCGACACGATATTAGAAATGACATGAATGTCGTTACCGCCTGGGGAGAGATGCTTGAAGATGAGCTCACCGCGGATGGAAAAGAGAAGCTTGACCGTATCCTTCGGGCGGGAAATCATGTTATCGAACTCACAAACGTCGCTCGCGACCTTTCTGAACTTATTTATGGAGATGGGACGCCAGATCTCAAACCAATATCGCTCCGGCAATATTTAAACGAAGAGATCGAAAAGCGTCAAGAGACATTCTCTAACGCTAAAATAACCATGCCGGAACCCCCCGACCACAGTACACATGTACTAGCGAATGAGTTGCTCTCATCGGTGTTTCGGAACCTCATCAACAATGCTGTTCAGCACAATCATACGGCTCAGCCCCGAGTAGCGGTCACTGCTGAAGAGGTTGGTGACGTAGTTCGTGTCAGCGTATCTGATAATGGGCCAGGCATTCCACCTGATGTCCGGTCGGACCTATTTCAGGAAGGTCATAAAGGGCTAGAGAGTGGAGGAACTGGAATGGGCTTATTCCTCGTCGACAATCTTGTCGAAAGCTACGGCGGGGACGTCTGGATAGCAGACCGTGTGGATTACGCATTCCCTGATGAAACAGACAGTGATGATCTACCTGGCGTAGTCTTTATTGTTGAGTTACAAACCATATCAAAAGAAGACAGCAATGAGGGCAGTATAAATGAGTAATCCACGTCCTATTGATGAGCCCTCTGGTGCCGCCGAACAGGCAGCTTTGTTTCCGCTACTTTCTGAGAAGGGTAATCGGCGACTGATTGTTGAGTGGATTGAAACCCACGATGATTATACGCTCGTGGACCCGGACCAGTCGGTCGCAACAGCAACGTTCGACTGCTGTATTCTTGATGGAGAGATGTTACAGACGCATGCCGAGACGCTTCGAGCCCGAAAGCGTGAGGCAGAGCCTGCTCTATTACCGTGTCTTTTGCTCATCCCAGAAGCAGACCTCTCACTCATCGAAACTGACCGCGGTGAGATCGCTGACAGCGTGGTGTTCGAAACTGCTGATGAAGTGGTCTCAATGCCCATTAAGAAGGCTGAATTAGAGTGGCGTACTAAAGCACTCACCCGGTTGCGAACCCAATCACTGCGACTTAAAGAGCGGACGGACACACTAGAATTATTCAAGAAAGCCGTTGAATCTTCAGGGCATGTTATTTGGATGTCAGACACTGACGGGACAATCAACTACGTCAATTCAGCGTTCGAATCAGTTACTGGTTATACTAAAGCGGAAGCCATCGGAAAGTCGCCAGAGCTGCTAAGCTCTGGACAAATGTCTGATGATTACTATACTGATCTTTGGGAAACAATTACCGCTGGAGATCGATGGCGTGAGGACATCACCAACGAAAGGCGTGACGGTTCCCAATACGTTGCCGACCAAACAATCGCTCCAGTTATCGAAGACGGTGAACCAAAAGCGTTCATCGCCGTCCAAACCGATATAACCGATCGTAAAGACCTCGAACACCGACTTTCGCGATACCGTGACGTTGTCGAACGACTAGACGATCCAATTATGCTCCAGACCCGTGAAGGGGCGTTTCGGTTGGTAAACGATGCGCTATGTTCCTTCGCTGGGCTGTCGAGAGACGAGTTACTCGGAAGTGGTGAATTCAAGTTTATGGATGACGCCACAGCCAGGAAGATTGCCCGACAAAAACAGCATGTGATCGAGACAGAGCGCCCGATAGAATACACCGTTGAGCCAACGTTCACATATACCAATAAGGAACCAGTGTTCTATACGAGCCGGTATCCACACTACGAAGACGGAGAACTTGCGGGAACACTGGCGATTTGTCGGGATGTCACAGATCTCGAGAACCGGACGCGACAGCTTCGAGTCTTCGATAATATTCTCCGGCATAATATCCGCAACGACGTGAACGTAGTCCGTGGCCGGGCCAAGCAACTCCAGGAGGAACTTGATGGAGAACACAAGGCCACTGCTGATGTGATTGTCAGTCGAGCAAACGCTCTGTTGACGACGAGCAAGAAGTCTCGAGCTATTACTGACAGTCTTAGTGGATCACATGAGTTGGAATCCGTAGACATCGCGCAATTAGTGCGAAAACTTACACAGGAGATAGCTGCCGACTGGCCTGAGGTTACCGTCGATATCTCAGGTCCAGACCAGCTCATCGTTTCTGTCCCTGACTCGATTGATGCTACAATTGAAGAGCTGCTTATGAATGCTGTTGTCCACAACGACAGCGACACACCAGAAGTGTCAGTGAATCTTGCTACCGACGAGTCATGGGGTGTCCTCCGCATTCGAGATAATGGTCCAGGTATTCCAGAGTTTGACAAAGATGTTCTTGAATCGGGCAAGGCTATCGAGACGCTATCTCACGGTAGCGGTCTTGGATTGTGGCTCGTCTACTGGACTGTTACTCATTCTGGTGGGCACGTATATGTTGATGAGTGTGAGCCTACCGGTACTGAGATCACTATCTACCTTCCTCTAGTTAGTACCAATTGACATTCTCTTTCGCGTAAATGTAGAGAAATCCCGAGCGGTGGGAGTTTCAGGTCCCCAGTCCAATCACCAGACCATCAGTTCTTCCGGGCACGGGGAGTCCTACGGCATTGAACTGGTGGACTGCTGGCCATGCCAAGTGGCCGTTAACCCCTATTATCGACCGTGTACGGCGTCCCGGTGTTGTTTTTGTCACGGGACGCCAGCAGGCATCAGAAATCGGGAGTATCGTGTCGCGTGTTTTGAGCAGTCGGCACAAACACACCCTTCGAGAATGTGGCGTTCACCGACTGCCCTTTGGGATATTACCTCGTTACGCGGGCGGACAGGCCGTGGTTCAAAAATCGAAAATTTTCGTCATCACGAGAGAGCGGAGCTCTCTCAACTGACCTCCAGAAGGCGGTTCGGAATCCGCTCTGTTCCGACCGATTCCTACCCTTACACAGAGTGTGCTGCCAATTAAACCTCGGTATGAGAAACTCGGGGCAGACGTTCGGCTGGTGGATTCTTTCTCGCCATATTGGCTTCATCACCCGGCTAAACGCGGGTGTATTCGCCTTCTAGTCTGTATAAAAAATTTGCCTTGAGATGATATTCGAATTGGTAACCGTGGCACAGTATTATTATTAGCCGTCATGAAATTCGCTCATGAGTGGTCAAGTGGATATTCGCGTGCTTCACGTTGACGACGAGCCAGGGATTGCTGAGATGACTGCGGAATTTCTGAAACGAGAGAATCATAGCTTTAGAGTTGAGACTGCGACGAGTGCCAACAAAGGATTAGAACATCTTTCTCACGATGACTTCGACTGTGTCGTCTCTGATTACGATATGCCAGGCCGGAACGGTATTGAATTTCTTGAATCCGTCCGCGAGAAGGCCCCCAACTTGCCGTTCGTGCTTTTCACTGGCAGAGGTTCCGAGGAAATCGCCGCTGAAGCCATCTCCGCAGGCGTGACGGACTATCTTCAAAAAGACACCGGGACTGAGCAGTATACCGTATTAGCAAACCGACTACAGAACGCAGTCCGACGATATCGTGCAGAAAAAGAACGCAAACGCCAGCGCAAAGCTATTGAAACAGCACAAGAAGGTATCAGCATCCTTAACGAGGACGGAGAATACATCTACGTTAATCAGGCGTACGCGGATATATACAGATACGAACCGGACGAAATGCTCGGGGAGCACTGGGAGCTGACCTACCCCAGTGAGAAAATAGCAATCGCACACGACGTAATTATGCCGACGGTGGCTGAGGATGGCTACTGGAGCGGGGAAACAACCGGTCTCCGGGGTGATGGAACAACTTTTCTTGAGGACCACACTCTCACACAGACTGACACGGGTGAGCTAATTTGTTCGGTCCAAGATCGTTCTGTGGAACAGCAACAAGAAATCGAAGTCACCCAATTTCGAACGCTCGTTGAGACTATCAACGACCCAGTCTACGTTCTCGATGACGCAGGAAAGTTCGAATACGTGAACGACGCGTTCGTTGAGATGGTTGGGTACGACCGTGAGAAAGTTGTCGGGGCGTCACCAGCACTGATCAAATCACCGGAAGTGGTCGACCGGTCAGAAACCCACCTCGGGCGTCTTCTCTCGTCGAACGGACCCGACAGTATACAGTTCGAGGTCGAGGTCCAACCCAAACAAGGCGAGCCAATCCTTTGTGAGGACCATATGGGTGTCTTACCCTACGAAGGGGGGTCTTTTGAGGGGTCAGTCGGGATTTTGCGTGATATTACTGAGCAAAGAGAGCGAGAAGCTATGCTCCGACAATATCAATATGCGTATGAATCAGCCCTCAACGGGATCGCGATAGTCGATCTTGACGGCAAATTGGTGGATGTAAACTCTACGTTCCTCGATATGTGGGGGTATGATGATAAAAAAGACGTGCTCGGACATCCAGCGATCGATGTGTGGAAAAATCCTGATCAAGCGAAATCCGCATTGGAGACGATTAGGGAACAGGGTCGGTGGGAAGGCGAACTCGAAGCAGTCCGGGCCGACGGCTCAACGTTCCACGCTAGGGGAGTAAACAGCTACCTGACGGATAGCGACGGTCACCCCATTGGACTCATATCATCCTTTTTTGATATTACTGAACGCAAAGAGCAGGAAGCTGAGCTAGAGATACAGTCCACTGCGATGGAGGCGGCAGTAGACGGAATCTCGATTTTGAATGGGGACAACGAGTACATCTATATGAACCAAGCCCACGCCGATATCTTCGGCTACGACGTTGATGAGCTCCTCGGTAGTACATGGCAGCGGCTGTATAGCGATGACGAGATTACACGGATCGAGGAGGAAATATTCCCAGTACTCGAAGCAGAAGGCGAGTGGCGCGGCGAGACTGTGGGGAAGCGGCGTGACGGAACTCCTGTCTATCAAGAGATTACTCTCTCACTACTCGACGACGGCAAACTGATCTGTACGAACCGAAACGTCACCCAGCGCAAGGAACGCGAGCAGGAGCTTGAACAGACAAACACCGTTCTTCGTACAATTGTCGAGAATCTGCCGATGGGTGTACTCGTTGAAGATACTGAACGCGACGTAGTCATCGCAAATGACGAGTTGGGAAAAACGCTTGGCGTCTCGATTGAGAGTGAAGAGCTGATTGGGCGTGACTGTGCTGCGGCCGTTGAGGAACTCAAGGATCTGTTTACTAATTCAAACGAGTTCACTCAGAGAATCACCGAGCGGCTCGAACAACGAGAGCCGGTTCAAAACGAAGAAATCCACCTCACGGACGGTCGCGTAGTGGAGCGTGATTACATCCCGTACACCCTACCCCAAGGTGAGGCGAGCTTGTGGCTATATCGTGATATCACAGTACGCAGACAGCAAAGGCAACAACTCGAACGGAGCAACCAGTTCTTACAAAAAACGCAGGAAGTCGCACACATTGGCGGATGGGAATATGAGATGGCAACGCAGTCACTGCGGTGGTCAGATGAAGTGTATCGTATCCACGGACTGCCGCTGGGTACTGATGTAACGCTTCAGGATGCCTTGGAATTCTATCACCCAGACGATAGAGACGCACTTCAGAAGGCGTTTGATCGGCTTACAACTAACGGCGAACCGTCCAAGTTGGAGTTGCGGATTACCACAGTAGACGGTGGCGTCCGCTGGGTCAGCGCACTTGGAGAACCGGTACGTGAAGATGGCAAAATCGTCGCGGTCCGGGGAACTTTTCAAGATATTACTGAGCGGAAAGAGCGTGAGCAGGAGTTACAGATGGTCCGCGAACAGTTCGAACAATTTGCAGGTAACGTCCAAAACGCGTTTTTCCTTTTGCCGGCCGACTACTCTGAGGTTGAGTATGTGAATCCAGCGGTCAAAAGGATCTATGGAGTCACACCTGAGGAAGCATACAACAACCCGATGGTGTGGCTCCGGCACGTACATCCCAGCGACAAGAACGAGCTGCTCGCAGATCTGGAAGCCCAGCAGAACGAAGCATCCGACTGGCCAATCGAGCAGGAATTCCGTGTCAACCACCCGGACCGTGGAGTACGGTGGGTACGGGCCCGCCTCAACATGATTGCTGATGAGAATGGTAACCCCTCGCGGCTCACTGGTGTTACGACCGACATTACCGATCGTAAACAGCGCGAAGAATCACTCAATGCTATCTTGAGAATAACACGGGAGTTGATGAATGTACAAAATAAACAGGCGGTTGCCAAGCGAGCGGTTGACGCTGCACAGAACGTGTTGGGCCGACCATTGACATCCTCCTCCGCCTGAAGACGGAGGAATCCCGAGCGGTGGGAGTTTCAGGTTCGCAACCATGACTCCGCCACTTAACGGGAACCCGTCCAACCCAGTCATCGTGGTCGGTGGCTGACTGGCGGTGCCAAACCGCCGTTACTCCTATCCTCGGCGTCATTCGACCCCCTCTGTTGTTTTTGCCAGCCGGGAGTCAACGTCGCTTCGACGGACTTGGAGTTATCGTCGGGCTTGCTCACCCAACAGGCACAAGCCGAACCCTTCGAGGATTCGCGTTCACCGTGTTGGTATTTCGGATACTGTCTCATTAGGTGGCGGGTAGACCGCCTCCGAAGATCGTTCGGAATCCGCTCAATTCCGACCTGACCTTACCACTGTATAGCAATTCTTAGCACTTGAAAATATGGATTGGAAACTCAGGCTGTGTAACTGTCGAGCGAGGTTACCGCCATGTCGGTTTCATCACCCGCCTGAAGGCGGGTGTATTCACCTTGCGGCCTCTATAACCAGGCTATATATACCGACGAAATCCACGGGGCACCCCACACCTGTGGTGAACTACCCTACCCTTCTCGCTCACGGCTGACGCCGTTCGCTATTTAAATGGAGGGTGTTTCCTTACTCGTTGGACTTTTTAGTCAGTCTGTTCAGTCTAACTAGCTATACTGCCTAGTTATACTTTTTAGTTGTACTTACTAATTCGTCTGACGCGTCTTTATGTTCAGCGAGACTAACGCGTAAAACATGCTCACGTACACAACGTACAGCGAGGCAGGGGGCGTCGGCAAGACCACACTCGCGTCAAACCTCGCCGACGCGCACAGCCAGCACGATCGGGATGTCCTCGCTATCGACCTCGATCCGCAGAACGGCTCGCTTACTTACCTGCTCGGCGTCGACAGCCATCGCGATGAAGGCGACGCGGACAACATCGCCCGCCACCTAATCGACCGGCCGAAGAGTGACTTTGAGGACCTCATCCACGAGACGCGGTTCGGCTTCGATCTCATCCCGTCTCACAACATGCTGGAGAACCTCGCCGATCTTCTCGCCCGAGCCGAGTCGATGGCAGAGGACCTCGGCGAGGACTTCGCTCGCCACGACCAGCTTCGGCGCGTCCTCTTGGAGGCGGGCATTCCTGACCAGTACGATACGATTGTCGTGGACCCACCGGCAACCGCGGGCCCGCACCTCTACAACGCAATTGGCGCGACGCGCTCGCTCGTGATCCCGCTGGAGCCGACCGGTAAGGGGATGCAATCTATCGAGGGGCTTCGCGATGTCGTCCAGGGGTTCGAGCAGACCGTCGACGTCGCCGTCGGCGTCCTCGCGGTCGTCCCCAACGGCGTCGGCCGGACCACCGACCAGCAGCGGTACCTGGCGCGCATCCGCGAGCTCGGCTACGACGCCCCCGTCGCGATTGGTGAGCGGGCCTCACTGTTCGAGGGCTGCTGGAGCGAACAGACCACGGCGTTCAGCTACGTCGACGAATACAGGTCCCGAAAGCGCGATCACGAGATGGAGACGCTTGAACAGCTACGTGACCTCGCCACGCATGTCGAGGAGGTGAGCGCCTGATGGACGGAATGAAACCCGGCAGCGGTGACGATCCGTTCGCCGATGACGATGGCGTCGACAACGATGACGATCCGCTCAACGATGCTAATGAGGAGGCGACGAGCCCGTTTGTGGAGGACGAGGAGGCGACCACGCCGACACCGGAGCCAGCGCCGACGGCGACGCCCGGGGTCCCCGACCACCCATCGGAGGAGTCCGCGACGTTACCGTGGATCCACCGGCGGGACGGGGTCAAGGACGACCGGGACCACAAGACGATCCACTACACAGAGCACACGGTGAAGCGGGAGCGCCGAGACCTCCGACCAGCTCTGGAAGAGGAGCTCGGTAACGACGTCGAACTCACCGACGCCCGGGAGGCCGCGTACCTCGTCGGGATGGACCATGTCAATGAGGTCGCGGCGGTGCTCCGGGAGTGGGGCTACGACATCGACTAAAGTCGCCGATTCATATAGCGCGATACGCTATACAGAGCGCCGTTTTGGGACACACGCCGCTATCGAAGTGTACTCTGAGGGGGCTTACCTTGGGGTCGCGTGGTTGGAAACAGGTTCCTCACGGGTGTGAGCGCGCCGGACACCACGTTTCTGGTGAGAGTAGTACCAGATTTCGGGATAACTATCTCAATAACTGACCCCACCTCAGCCAGCGGTCGCGTTAAGTTAGTACTCACCTAGCTGCTGTCATGCGATTTTCTGTAGTGTTCTGGGACGTTGTAGCGGATCGTGTTCTGAGGATCAACGAGAAGGAGAGCTGAAAACGCAGATCCAGTTTCTCCCGGAGTTACTACCTATCTTGAGTATATAAATCGGCTTTCCAAAACTTACGGGATACTCTTGCCGTCTTGCGTTTCTGCTTAACTTAACGCGACCGCTGCTTCTGCCCTACTATTTATGTATCGTGATTTTACGAACTAGTGACAAAAACCCACTGACTGGCTGAGTGCGAATAAAAAGGTCGATCTCCGATTTGATATTCTATGGGTATACTGGTTTAGCTTCGCAGCGCCTCTACCGGGCGTTCGTTTGCTGCCTTCCAAGCAGGGTACGCCCCGCTGATAATTCCTACTCCAACTCCAAATCCTAGCGCTAACAGGAGATAGTAACCGTTGGTCGGATCGATAACCAGGCTGGCGTCAACCGCTGGGGTTGCAGCTACGAGCGCGGCGACGAGTATCACGGTCAGCACAGTCCCTGCGGCGGCGCCCGCAGCACCAATCAGGCCAGCCTCTGCTAACAACACACGCAACACGTCTCGGCGGGTCACACCCACAGCACGCATTACGCCAATCTCTTGTCTCCGCTCGACCGTACTCATCAGCATTACATTGAGGATCGAGACGCCGGCGACCACGAGCGAGATAGCGCCGAGCCCGAGCAGGAACGTACTCAATAGGTCGAAGAAGCCATTAATCTCATCCACGATTGCTGCTAATTCGAATAGGTCGACTCGATCTTCACGAGCGTTCACCTCTCTGCGGATCGCGTCCGCAGCGGCCTGCGCCGTCTCGCCGGATTCTGAGATAATAAGCGCTTGCGCGTAGCCGTCAGCGGCGAACGCCGACTCTGGGAGAAAGACGGCGTCATCGGGTGCAACCGGGCTGAATGTCTGTGTCTCAGCGAGCACGGCAACGACGCGCACTTGTGACCCTACGATCTCCACAGTATCGCCCGTCCCAATGCCGAGATCTGTAGCAACACCCGCACCGATGATTGCGCCCTGCCGGTGACGGTCCGGGAGCTCCCCCTCAGCGGCTTCAAACGCGAGGGCTGGTTCCTCAACGCCATAGATTGTCGCAAAGGTTTGTGAGCTTGCGCCCGCAACAATTCCGTTGTCCGAATACAGTGGAACCACAGCCGGATCGCCGACCGCCGGGTCGTCAACGGCACGTCGGATCTCCGCCACATCAGTCGTCGAAAGTGACTCTACTCCGGTATCCGAGTTTGGCGACACGACTACTTGTGTGCCAATATCACCGATAGCGTCGTTGGCGCCGAGCGCGAGCACATTTCCGAATATCCCTAGCGCGGCCACTGCCAGCACGCCGATACAAACGCCAAGCACCGCTAGCACTGTCCGTACGCGGTTCCGGCGGAGATTCCGGCCGGCCATTGTAACAGCGGGTCGCCAGCCCCGGAGCCAACTGGTAGCTCCGGTTTTAACATCGGTTCCGCTGGAAGTACTCTTGGTCATTGTTCTCCCGGTTCGGGCGGCGACTCGCTGTCCCGGTCTCCTGGGCTACCGTCTACTGAGGTCGCCTCATCGACACCCTCGCCTACCAGCACCCCGTCGGTGAGCTCAACAACTCGGTCTGCGTACTCCTCGACTAGCGGATCGTGTGTGACCGCGATGACAGCAACACCCTCCTCTTTCACCCGCCCGAACTCAGCGAGGATTGACTCGCCGGTGTCCGTGTCGAGGTTCCCCGTTGGCTCGTCAGCGAGTAACACTGCCGGGTCATTTATCAGCGACCTAGCGATAGCGACCCGTTGTTTCTGTCCACCAGACAGTTCTGATGGCTCGTGGTCAAGTCGGTCACCGAGCCCAAACCGTCTAAGCAGGTCCACAGCACGGTCGCTCGCGTCGCCCGGATCGAAGGCGGTTGGTAGCGCAACGTTCTCGACCGCGGTCAGCGCTGGCAGGAGGTGGAAGTCCTGAAAGACGAATCCGATCGATCCCTTGCGGGCTGTGGTGCGCTCGGCGACCGAGAGCTCAGTCACATCGGTGCCGTTCAACAGACGCCACCCCTCAGTCGGGTCGTCGAGGAGGCCAAGTACGTTGAGCAACGTTGATTTCCCGGAACCACTAGGGCCGACAACAGCAACAAACTCTCCAGGCTCAACCGCGAAGTCCACGTCGTCGAGCGCGATCACCGCTTCCGTCCCTCCGCTTGGGTACCGCCTGGTCGCACCCCTGAGCTCGACGCTATACATCGCGGCGACGGACTACACTCCCGGCAATTGCGACCCCAGTGCCGCCAACAACTCCGACAATACTGATTACTCCAAGCGTGCCAACAGTACCAGATTCAGACCCACTCTCGTCATTTGGCTCTGGAAGTGCCACTGTTGTGGTCTCGGTGTAGCGGACACCACGCTCGGTGTACTCGATCCGAATCGGAACCTCATCCGCTACAGAGGCATTCGCCACAGTTTGGAGGTCAAAAGCGACGAAATCGCCCGCGTTCACGGTTCCAATGAAGTACTTTTGCCCGGCTGGGGTCGGTTCAACCGGCTGTGTTGAATCGCTGTAAGGCGGAGGGATTCACTGTTTGAGGAAGCGTTTGATGTTATAGACGACACACATCAGCGCGATTTCGCGGAACTCACGGAAGCATGACCGCGCTCGCACAGCGAAGCCGAGCGAGCGCTTCACAGCCGAGTTCACGGTTTCAGTCATTGAGCGCTGATTGTAGCGGTTATCGTCGATTCTAGCGTTTTGCGCGTGGTCGTACGGAGCAAAGATGCGGTGCTTGATCAGCGGTCTGATCCCGAGCTCACGCAGACCTTCGCGGAGCGATTGCTTGTCGTAGCCCTTATCGGCCGCAAGAGACCGCAGATCGCCCGCGTTCCGGCGGGCGATCTGCTCAGCAAGGTCTGCGTCGCTTCCTTCCCGATTCGTTGAGCAGTGAATGTCAAGGACAGCCTGAGACGCTGTATCGACGAGCTTCGTGACTTTGAGCTTCTGAACGCGGTAACTGATTCGCTGGCAGTAGTGGCGGCTGGCTGGTGAGCGGTCGTAGAACGTAGCGTCGATGGCAGCGTGTTCGGAGAGATCGTGCAGCTGCGCCGACTGGCCCAGCAGCACTCGACAGACGCTCATGCTGATCCGGTCGAACGCCTTACACAACGTAGACGGCGCGGGGAGATCGGCCGCGTTAAGGCCGATCTCCCCGGTTATTTGTGGCATCTCTTTGAGCAAGTCGATCGTCATGCGATACGATGAATCGAGGTAAATCCGCAGACAGTGAAGCGAAACGAGTGCGTAGTCGGCGAATCCGCCGCCACCTTCCGGGGCGGCGGATTCGCCTCCATCGCCAGTAACTCTTTGAGCAACCGGCACAACTTCCGCGATGAAGCGGGAGATTTGGGTCATAGACAACCGCATTCTCTCGCTTCAACTCCTTTGATTTAGCGGCCTGCCTCGCTGCTGTCTGGTGATTCAACACAGCCGTTCAACCCCATCTGCCCCAGCAACCGAAACGACAACTCCGTTCAATTCACCAGTACCCGTATTACCGAGATTGGCATCAACAGTTACCTGCCCATCATCAGTCGTCCGGACGGTCGCGTCGGTAACGCTCGGACTACCTTCACGCGTTGGATACGTCACTGTCGACTCTGTGGTTCGGTCAGCACCGCGTTCGTTTCGCATGTCGGTATCAGCACGGAACGCCGCGGTAACCGTCACGTCCGAACGCTCGTCAAGCGGGCCAAGATCGATGATTACCTGCCGCTCCTCACCGGGGTCGAGGTTCTCGACGATGAATGGGCCGACTTTAGCTGTTGGATCAGCATCGTCGCTCGCAGCATTTTCTCCCCCATCCCCTCTGACTGATGTGCCAACGGCAGTCAGGCTCACGCGGTCTGCGGTCGTGGTCCCGGTGTTAACGACCGTCACCGCTACCGGAGAGTCAACCGACTCGACAGACTCAGAGTCAGACTCGTCGTTCCCACCGGCTTGGAGGCCGCCGCCGCCACCACCGAGAAGATCTCCGACACCACCAACATTGATTCCACCAGCATTTTGATCGTTATCGTCGCTCTCGAGGTCTTCCGGTGCTAGCGCGCGGGTGCGGAGGTCAAGCGCAACCTCTACCGGCTGAACATCAACAATCACGTCGCGCGTCACCGTGACAGTCCCGCCGTTATCCTCGCCACCTGTCGCTTCTTGATCCGCAACGACCTCGACAGTAAGTCGGTGTTCTCCCGGTTCGTCGAACTCTGTCCACAGAGCGGCATCAGTTGTGTCACCCGGAGAGAGTCCTCCGACCATGGTAGCCTCGTCAAGTGGGTTGCCGTCCTCATCTACATTATACAACCGGACGCTCGTTATGTTGGCGGCTGCTGGACTTCCACCAGAGTTTGAGACAGTTACATTAAATAACGTTCGCTCATCGACTACCGGCTCACTTGAGCTGACATCGACCTCATCGATACCAATCCGAGCATCTGGCACTGCTGTGACCCCTCCTACAGCGCCTAGTAACGTTAACAGGACCAGTAGGGAAGCTATAATCCGTGGTGAAACCGCGTTCACTCTCGATAGAAGGTTGCGAGTCACGCATCCACCGTAGGATTAGTCCAGTTAATTATCACCTGTAAAAAGAGTACGGCCACCACCGCTTGTAGGGACCCCACCTCTATGTCGAACGGCTGTGTTTCTTCGCTATGAACCACACTTGTGTTACGCGCTGAATGGGTTTTAATATTGTGAAGTAAGAAATATACTAGATGCTAAAAACGAATCTAAAGTACAAATTCGGGTGTTTGAACGAAAATCAAAGTACATAATTTCCTATATAAGGCAATACTATCTTATTCGTGTAGCGTGTATGCAATTGATGTGAACATCAGTACATCACAAAGCCGGTTAGTTGAGACGTCTGCTTGCTGAAGGTGTGTCTGATACCACGCAAGCAGACGATGTAATCCACGAGGACTAGCTTCTTAATCCCCTCGTCAACGCTCTTGACGAGGAAGTTGCCCTCACACTCGCTGAAAACGCTAAACTCGATGCTGAAGACATCTATGAGGTCCCGTCGGCGCACGCGCCGACGAGGACCTCAGTCTCAACGCTCTGTGAGAGAAGTGAAGATACACCCCACGAAAACTCGGTTTTCTACCGCCTCCGCACCAAGTTCGATCTTGAGACGCTCGAATAAGTCGGAAGCGCGCTCCTTCAGAAGGACGTTCTTGACGTCCTTCCCCAGCAGGTGGAGGTCGTTTCTGACCTTCACCTGCGGCTCTGCTACGGCGACGAAGACGGAACAGACGGCCTGTACCACTCACAAGCGAAGCGTGGAACAACTGCGTTCCATGCCTACGCCACACTCTACGCGCGTGTCAAGAACAAACGCTACACGCTGGCGGTGCGCCGTCTCGAAGACGGCGACACCGCCAGCAGTGTCCTCGCAGAGTTTCTCGGTATCCTCGACGGCCTTGACCTCGACATCAAGGCCGTCTTTCTTGACCGCAAATTCTACGACAGTAGGTGTTTGACGCTGCTTCAGGCACACAACCACGCCTACGTCATGCCGACCGTCCGCTGAGGACAGACGATCAAGCAAGAACTCTCGGAAGGCTGGAGTCGCGTGATTCAACACGACATGATGGCGAAACTCGACGGTCACAGCTAGACCGTCGAGTTTCCGTTCTACATCGACTGTACGTACCAAAACGGACGGTACGACGAACATGGGGTGGCGCGTCACGGCTACGCCGCTGACGCGCCGTTCATTGACTCGCCACGAGACGCTCGATACCACTACGCGAAACGTTTCGGTATCGAGGCCAGCTACCGACTCTCCGAGCAAAGTATTGCGACGACCTCGACACAAAATCCGGTCGTACGGCTGCTGTACGTTGTGGTGAGCTTGTTGTTACAGAACGTCTGGCGCTATTTACACTAGGAGTACGTGGTGACGTCCCTCACGGCGGGGCGTCGCCACTAGCAGTGGTCGTTCAAGAAGTTCATCAACATGATTCAACGGGCAGCGCGGACGGCCCTCGCGACCCGTCGGGCCGTCCCCGCAAACCGACCACCAGACGACCGGTTTACCCGCTAATGCTCGACCGGGCTAGCCTTCGTTGAGAGTGGCGACGCTGTCGCGTCGGCGGCAGCCGCCGCCGACAGCGACGGCTCTCCGTCGGTTTGTCGAAGATCTTCTCGTCAAGGCCACCAGCACAACCGCTCCGCCATGGAACTCAGGCTTCAGAAACAGCTAGCTGAGGATGCTTTGTGAGGTACTGAGACCACCAATAGCAGTCATTCACAGCCATTAGATCCGCTGATTTCTTATTCTTCAAAATAGTCTTGTATTAACACCACAAGATTAATACGAGTCGAGCTACACTAATATATGTGTCCACACCGACTCAACAGGCGCCGACGGGATCTTCTGGAATGAACTCGCTGTCAACAATTGAGCAAGTCATACTTATCCTGTTAGGCATCACAGCTGTAACACACCTGTATGCTGGTGTTGTAGAGGGAGCACCGCCGGTACTTCTTGCTGGTGTTGGCTTCATTGGGGGAATGCTCCTGTACACACGGGGTGTTCGTCGCCATGGTCTCGCTATCGCCGCGATCCCGTACACAGCCGTCCAGATCCCACTGTGGTACGTTGCTAAGGCGGGGAACTTCACCCTCGTTGGGTATGTCGATAAAATCGTTCAGATTGTGCTTGTTGTGGCTCTCGTCGCCCTTGTCTTCCGGCAACGCAACGCGTGAGTTACCAAAGCAGTTGATGAGACACTCAAGATGGTGTTGAATTAGAGGATGAGGCGGCCGATTGTAAGTGCCTATGCCAGAGTTCGACCGCCTCAGTGAACATATCCCGTGTATTGACTTGTCGTTTGTGGAATAATGAGGCAATCTTCTTCCAGTAGACACCGGTCACCGGTGAGGTGCTCTGAGATAGGCTCGTTGAGACCGAGGGTGTAGTGGTGGTTAACAACCTACCCATCTAGCGGGTCTGTATCTAACTCACCGTTACAACGGCCCACGTCCGAACGGATGGAAAAAATCGTTGACACCAATGCGGGGTACACAGGTTCAATTTTTGTATCCTTCACCTTCGATCGGACCGCTAAACACGCCATAGAGGAATTTGAAGTACCACAATACGAGGAGAAGCGCCGGAAATCCGAGAATTGTCACGAGATTCAGTGCTAACGGTGAGACAACCGCTTCTCGAACCGTCAAGCCAGTTGGCGGATAGATAGTCGGATATAGCAGGAGAGCAACCAGCAGGCTCAATAGCGCAGGAAGCCCGAGTGCGCTCACCAGCCAAGCACGGTACTTGCCGCGCAGGGCAAGAACGCTTCCCCCTCCTCCCGCAACGGCCGACAAGACGACAATCATACCTACGGGAATCGAAAGAACAATTTCGGCAGTACCTCCGGAATCAGTTACGACGACAGTCGTCAACAGAGCGATAGCTCCGATCAAGTACGTCAGCGTCGCAATAATCCCGTACGTGCGCAGGTCGGACGCTAGCCGTGGTCTGGTTTTAGCTGCCAGAAAGGCCGCCCCAGTGGCAACCGAGACGGCTACGAGGCCGACACCAGTCAGCAGTGCCGGCATCGACAGTGTCGGCGCGTCAAAGATCCACCGACCGGCGAGAGTACCGAACAGCAGTGGCGCAAGAAAGCTCCCGCCGACAAAAGAATAGTCCCAGTACCGCTTCCAGCGCTCGTCGTCACGCTGTTCACGCATTTCTGGGCCGAGCCCGCGGAACAGCAGCGCAAGCACGAAGCCGATCGCGAGCAGGTAGTGGTCGGCCAAGACTCGCGAGTACACCCGCGGGAATGCCGCTAGCAGCATCGTTCCGAAGGCGACAACCCACACCTCGTTTGCGTCCCAAACCGGGCCGAACGCCGTCAAGAATGTTTCCTTCTCATGCTCGTCATCGCGAGTCGCGTATAGCATTCCGATTCCGAAGTCAAACCCGTCGAGAATCATGTACATCGCCAGCGAAAACATGACAGCACCGAACCAGATCTCGGGGAGTGCGTCGACAAGATACGCGTCGACGAGCAACACAAGCTCAGTCATCATCGCTCACCTTCGGGACAGGACCATACCAGCGATCGTCGTCCGGTACCTTCACTCCGAGTTCTCGGAGTTCGTCTTCGACCAGCCACCGCAGCACATGAAGAGCTACCAAGATCAATCCAATGTAAATAACAACGAAGCCGACGAGCGTCAGAGTCGCTTCGGTTCCGTTCAATGTCGAGGAAACGGCCTCACTAGTTCTGAGTTCGCCCTGGATGACCCACGGTTGTCGACCGATCTCTGTGACGTACCACCCCGTGAGAAGCGCCGCATAGCCGAGCGGCGACGCAGCGATCATCGTCTTCAGGAATCGATTGCTCTCCGAAAGGCGGCCATTGTAGATGAGATATCCGCCCCATAGTGCCAGCCCGATGAACAGGAATCCGAGTCCAACCATGAACCGGAACGACCAGAACACCATCGCTACGGGCGGGTTCTCCTCGTACTCGTTTAATCCAAGTACTTCGGCGTCAAAGTCACCACCGGTAGCAAGGAACGACCCGACCCCTGGAAGACTCACAGTAAAAAGGTTCTCAGCTTTCGGATCGGTGATTGCGTCTATGCTCTTTGGGAACGCGAGCAGGTGTAAGTCTGCCGTGCCGGTCTCGTAGTGGGCTTCCATAGCGGCGAACTTCTGCGGCTGCGTATCTGCGACGTGGCGCCCATACGCGTCACCATGGACTGCTTGTAGAGGAGCGGTGACAAGCAGGATGATAACTGCGAGTTTCAACGCAGTGTTCCATGTGGCGGCATCACGCTTCTTCCAGACAATGTACGCCGAGACCCCTGCGACCAGTAGCGCGACAGAAATAACCGACGCATTGACCATGTGTACATACATCCACGGCATCCGGGGCGTGAAGAACGCAGCCAGCGGGTCAGTTAGCTTCGCGACCTCCACACCGTTACGCGTGATCATCTCGAAACCCTGTGGAGTCTGCATCCAAGCGTTGACAATCAGGATCCAGAAGGCCGATAACCAAGCCCCGACTCCCACCAGTACCGACGAGAGGATGTAGGTCCGATCGCTGACGCGTTCCTGACCGAACAGCAATACTCCGAGGAAAACAGCCTCAAGAAAGAACGCCATCTTCGCTTCGAATGCGAGCGGCCCACCGATTAGCTCTCCAGCCACCTCAGCAAACTGTGGAAAGTTCGTCCCGAACTGGAAGCTCATCGGAATGCCGGTGACCGTTCCCATGACGAATCCGGCGGCGAACACCTTTACCCAGAATGATCGCAGCCTTGTGAACCGCTCGTCGTCGGTCCGAACGTCTTTCCAAGTGAAGTGGACGATGAACGGCGCCAGCCCGACCGAGAGCGAGGCGAAAATGATGTGAACGCTGATCGTCCAGCCGAACTGCGCACGACTCGCAAGCTCCGGTGAGAGCTGTAGCGCCCATCCCTGAATCAAGACGTCGGGAAGCACCGTCGAGAACATAGCTCTGTTTCCCCGCGGAAGTAAAAGAGAAGTTGTGTAATTCCCTCATTCGAGAACTGTACTACGGCAATTTATATCCGCAAAACCGTAGTTTTTGTAGCCAATACGAAACGGTCACTGGTAGCGCCGGAGGCAAAGCTCCGAACACCTTTTCATATTCTCGATGCTGGGGATTTTGACTGCCGGTACACATTATTGGAGTTCGCACTCCCAGTCCACGGGCCTGTGTCTCCACGTGTTGGCTAGGTCAGATATTGCTGGTCACTCAGATCTGCCCTCGTCAGCCGGCAATTCCTCTTTGACGGGATCGGCAGTGTCGCGGTCGACGGTTACCCGGACTTTCTGAATGCGGCTGTTATCTACCTGTTCGGCCCGCAGCGTCACATTCTCGTAGGTGAACTCCTCGTTCTGCTCGACGAGCCGGCCCGCGATGTTGAAGACGAAGCCCGCGATACTTTCGAACTCCTCGCCCTCAGGCAGTACGATGCTGAGAGCCTCATTGATTTCTTCGATGTTGACTCCGCCGTTCGCAAGGATAGTGTCGTCGTCGACGACCTCAATCGGCTCTTCCTCGTCACCCGCCAGTATCTCGCCGACGATCTCCTCGGTCATGTCCTCTATTGTGATGAGGCCCCCGGTGGCACCGAACTCGTCGACGACGATAGCCATCTGTATCCGGTTCTCACGCATCTCCGATAGGAGGTCGTCGACGCTCTTCGACTCGGGGACGTGGAGCGTGGGAGTGACCACGTCCGCTACCTTGTGGTCGTCGTAAGTGTCGTAGTTTGAATCTTGTAGGTCACGGATATCGAAGACGCCAATCACGTTGTCCAGCGAGCCCTTGTAGACTGGCAGGTCCGCGTGACCACTTGAGATACACTTCTGAATCGCCTCCTCAACGGTTGCCTCACTGGAGATAGCCGCCATATCGAGGCGGGGAGTCATCACCTCCTTGGCGGTGGCATCGGTGAATCGCAGGGTCCGCTGGAGCCGCTGACGTTCTTCCTCGTCGAGGACGCCCTCGCGCTCGCCGGTCTGGATCATATTCCGAATCTCGTCCCGACTGACGTAGGTCGACTCGATAGACGGACTACCGCCGGTGACCCGGTTCACGATGCCTGTCAGATAGTAGAACAGGGTGATGAGTGGCCACAGTGGCTTCTCGACGACTTTTAGCCCTCTGGCGACACGCCGTGCGTGTAGTTCGGTGTTCTCGACAGCGTAGGACTTGGGTGCGCTCTCGCCGAACACCAGCACTATCGACGTGATGCCGAGTGACGAGATGAGAACTGCCGTGCCCGCGTCGAAGTAGAAGCCAACAATTGTCGTCGAGATTGAGGACATCGTAATATTGACCATGTTGTTCCCCACGAGAATTGTCACGAGTAGGCGGTGGGGATCCTCCTTGAGAGACTTGACCGCCTGCGCACCGGGTAAGCCTTGCTCGACAATCGCGTCCACTTGGTGGGACGGCAGGGAGAACAACGCGATCTCCGACGAGGAAAAGAATCCCGACCCTACGATGAGGAGCAGAATCAAGCCGATGCCGATCGCGGTTACTGCCGTCTGTCCCAGTTCGACACCAATAATTGGCACAGTGTACTGTAGGGAATCGCCCCCAGGCAGTGTCGTGAGCGGGGTCCACATGCGACTACCTAATGGGTGAAAAAAAGTAACCCGTGGTAACAGGACGTTGCCACGTACTCCTGGTGTAAATACCGCCAGAAGTTCTGTAATAATTGCTCTGTTGAATCCGATGACTGCGTGGGGATCACTGTTTGAGAGCCTGTTCGAGGTTGTAGACTGTGGCGGTCACCACCGGTTCGCGGAACTTGCGGTACCAAGCGCGAGGGTGGACAGCGGGACCGAACCGATGCTTGATGATCAAAAGGGGGTCTCGGCCATCCAACGCTGGCCGTATAAGTCACTGTCCAACCGTGCGTTGTGCGCGTGATCGTACGCAGCGAACAACCGATGGCGCAACAGGCCGGACGCCCCCTGATCGGAGGGCGTCCCGGAGAGATTGGTCGTCATAGCCTTTGTCGCCGGCGAGACCCTCGATTTTCTTGGTGTTGCGAAGAGTGACTCGACGGCCTCCGGGTCGGGGTTATAGAGATAGGAAGGCGAATACACCCGCGTTTAGGCGGGTGATAAAGCCGACATGGTGGGAAGCAATCCACTGGCCGAACAGCTGGATCGAGTTTCAGATACCGAGGTTAATTGATAGGCCACTCTATATAAAAACAGGAATTGGTCGGAACAGAGCGGATTCCGAACCGTCCTTCGGGGGTCGTTCGAGAGAGCTCCACTCTCTCGTGATGACGAAAATCTTCGATTTTCGAACCACGGCCTGTCCGTCCGCGTAACGGGGCAGTATTCAAAAGGGCAGTCGGTGGACGCCACATCCTTGAAGGGTGTGTCTGTGCCGACTGCTCAAAACGAGCCAGAAGATACCCCCGACTTCACTGATGCCTGCCAGCGTCCCCGTGGCAAAAACAACACCGGGACGCCGTACACGGTCGAGAATAGGGGTACCGGCCACTTGGCATGGCCAGCAGTCCACCAGTTCAATGCCGTGGGACTACCCGTGCCCGAAAGAACTGGGAGTCCAATGATTGGAGTGTAAACCTGAAACTCCCACCGCTCGGGATTTCTCCGCGTTTACGCCGAGGAGGATGTCAAACACTCGTATCTACAATCTCTGTACAGTTACAGTGCAAAATATATCAAGACAAGTGAGTTGCATAGTAGCCATACAGGGGAGGTCGAGTACGAGATACGCGCTCTATATTGCCCGTAATTAGAACAACCGTCGTTCGATAGCCCCACGGAGATGCCCTGGCTGGCTAACTTCATAGACAACGAGGGTTCCATGCTCTGTTCCAGCCGTTATTAAGCTCGGTTCCTGAGAGAAGAGCTGATCTGTGAGATTCTGCTGTATGCCGCTAACAATGAGTACATTAGAATCGTTAGCCGCAAGCTCAATTGCGCTATCAGTACCCAGCTCAACTATTTTTGTTTCAACTGGAGACTCACATACGTCCACCAGCTCTGAGAGATAATCGTCGATAGTGTTCCGGCGGCTTTCAGGGAGATCCGTTTTTACTGGGAAGTAGAACGTAATCGTCGCATCGACCGCTGAAGCGAGCGCATCGGCCAGCGCAACTTTCGTTGGGTCAAACGGCCCCTCATCGGTGATGACCCCAATACGTTCTATATTTTCGTGGTCGAAGTTCGAGACTTCAATCACATCACAAGGGGCGTGATCTTCAATCCAGCTGGTATCGCTGCTCAGTAGCGACTCTAACCCAGCCGACCGCTCAATGATTAGTGTGTCGGCGTTGATCTCATCAGCATAATTCACGATTGCGTGTCGGGTATCATGGCTGACAACCTCGCCGTATCGGATTGGTATTTTCGAATTGGCGGCTCGAGTACCCATGCGCTCTTCGAACGCTTGGTCGGCCTCTGTGAGGGTTGACGCCGACTGTGGGAGCGGGGTTTGGTCAGGGATAATGTCGAACTGTGCGACTCGAATCCCTCCCTCCCGGGTACGCGCGAGGTCTGTTGCTAGATCGATTAACGACTCTTCTACCGCAGGCGTGGTCTGTTCTGTTACCGCTACTAAGACTTCGCTACTGTCGGTCTGTACCTCGGATTCGGTTTGCTCAACCACGTCTCGTCCGACGCTACGACGGAGAGCATCAGTCATTGCCCCCTCGCGAGCGACGCCGCCGCGGCGATAGACGAAAAAGTAGTACCAAAGCATGGATCCGAGAATAATGACGACGGCTCCGACCAGCGGGACAAACCCGATGTACCGGAGTAAGACGAAGCCACCAATGATTCCGACTAGCTGTGGAACAGGGTACAACGGAGATCTGAAGCTAGGATCATACGCCTCGATTGATCCCTGTCGAAACGCGATTAATGCGACGTTGATTAGAATGAAAACCAAGATTTTGAAAGCACTAGCCAACTTGGCGATATCGTCGATAGGGACGAACGCGATGAGGACGAGCAAGACACCACCGGTAATTGTGATTGCGTTGACCGGCGTTTCGAATCGGTTACTGACCTTCTCAAAGATGTCCGGGGCGAGTCCGTCACGACTCATCGCGAAGGGGTACCGTGACGAAGAGAGGATACCTGCGTTTGCCGTGCTGATCAAGGCGAGTAATGCTGCCAAGACGACAGCAGCGACGCCGATCGTGGGTAGCGCATTACTCGCTGCGACCTGCATCGGGGTCTCCGTATTCGTCAACGCCGCCTCGTCGGCGACACCGACCATCACGGTAACAATCGCAACATAAATTCCCGCAGTGATGATTAGTGAGCCGAGAATGCCTAGTGGGAGATTCCGATCCGGATTCTCCACCTCTTCGGCGACACTGGCGATCTTCGTAACACCAGCGTACGAGACGAACACGAACCCTGTTGCGCCAAGAATACCGTTAATTCCGCTGTCAAAGAACCCCTCAAAACGAGTCGACTCGACGTTCGGCGCACCGACAACGATGAACCAAGCCATTACTGCCAGCATGATCGCAACGATGATGATCTGCATCCGGCCAGTCTGCTTCGCACCAGCGATATTCAACACGATGAGCAAGGCCGCAACCGTCAGCGCGACGGGTGTGACCGGGAGATCAAACAAGAGTACGAGATACGGCGCACCGCCAACCAGCGCTAACGCACCCTTAAATGTCAGCGAGAACCATGTCCCAATTCCAGCAATTGTCCCGAATAATGGACCCATCGCGCGTTCAATGTACAGATAAGTCCCTCCTGCCTCTGGCATCGCCGTGGCCATCTCGGATTTACTCAGCGCTGCTGGCAGTACCAGCACTCCTGCAAGAAAGTACGCGAAAACGACCGCGGGGCCAGCCATTTTCATAGCTAACCCCGGCAGTATGAAGATCCCACTACCAACCATTGCACCAATGCTAATAGCCGTCACTGCGGGGAGACCTAGGTCTCGTTCTAACTGCTTCCCCATTACTGGATGGAAATCACGTCTGTT
The DNA here is from genome assembly GCF_041379815.1 of Halorubrum miltondacostae. Classification (NCBI taxonomy): domain Archaea; kingdom Methanobacteriati; phylum Methanobacteriota; class Halobacteria; order Halobacteriales; family Haloferacaceae; genus Halorubrum; species Halorubrum miltondacostae. The sequence continues at coordinate 64,142 of NZ_JBEDNY010000005.1, read as the reverse complement.
GAGTAGTGGCTAAGCAACCGATCAATAGATTTGGTGGAATTCAGAACTAAAATGACATTCATGTGTATTTCGCAAGTTGTGATACCCACTAATAAAACGAGCGATTAAATATATCCATTATAATCTGGTTAGACTGTGGAAAATTATATATTTGATAACAGGATCTAATGAAACTACTTATTCGTTCTTGTGTAGCACATTGTTAATTTCAGAGAGTGGCTTTGACGGCATTTTTGAGCGCTTTTCGTCCGGGTTTATATCGAGTTCTCGTCCAAGTTGGAACGCTCGGAGATACTGTGTGAGGCGATCTTTTTAGATGCCTCGATACGGCGAGAGCCACCGTCGCGCCAGCGACGCTTGGCTCTCGCGGGTGTTCACGTGGACCGTCTCATCGGCGTACTCATCGTCTTCGTGAACAACGTATTTGCGGTCGAATCTCTCGTCTTCTGTAAGCGGCGGGTAGAGCAGACAGATTCCGATGATCATCTCACATAAACCTCGACAACAGCCCGAAATCTGTCAATGCCCGTAGGGCGACAAGAGCAACGAGGGCAACCACAGCAGAGGCGGCTAGTTTCTGGTTCTTGCGGGAGAACATGTCGTAAATCAACAGTACTGACCGATTACTCTTCCCCATAGGTAGGCTTTACTTCGTACCACATTCGCGCTCTGTATTCAGCACGTCTTCAAGAACATATCAGAGCCGTTTATTTTTCACGCCGGGTAGAACGTGGTATGAGCCGTGAACCTCCTGACGCCGACATAATATCGGACGAGGAGCTCACCGAGTTGCTCGCTGATGCTGAGGGGATGACGCCCGAGGAGATCGAACGCAACGCTGCTAAACTCGAGATCGTACCGCCTGAAAGAGCGACCATCGTCAACATCGACGAGTAAACTACGGTTTTGACGTGGTTTCAGTGCCGCCGAGCAGCAGCTACGAGCGATCTACTGACTGCCAGTCTTGTTCTCGCACAATTACAAAATGGTATAAATAGTAGTATCAGCAAGCAAAACTGATCGACAGCATATTCCAACAGCAGGGGCGTATCAAACCTATCCCCTCGCTACCATATCACACTTGATCGCTAGACGTGATTCGTCAGTGGCCTGCTGCGGGATGCGTATCGTCGTCTCGATCGGTATCAATCGGTTCGTATTCGTAGTCCATCCCCAGAGGAGTGAATCCAGGAACGTAGCTGAACCGTTTGCCAGGCTCTCCGTAGAACATCACGGGAAGAGTGCCCCGAGAGTCACGAACGTTGTTCTGTGGAGGCCACTCGTTGAGTTCAGCCGAGGGCTTGTACACTTGGGGCGCAGGAAGCGCACCACGTTCAAGATCCCGCAGATCGAGGACTCGGACTTCGAACTGACGGGCGAGCTCCTCAGCCCGAGCAGTGATGTTGGTCGTATGACAGAGGACTGGCATCGCCCGGCAGGCAAACGCGATCGTACACAGCCGGAAGATCGTCGACGGCGTGATCGTGTCGCTCGTCCAGTCTTTACACTGAGCAACAATCCAATCAGTTGGTTGCTGTTGTTTTGGCTTCCGCTTGGCAACGACATCGACCTCAAGACCGAATAGGTGCTGGCGCGTCTCTGCTCGATACCCCCACCGCATCAACGCCCGCTGGAGTTGATACTCAAGCCATCGCCCATCGCCAACCCCACGCCCAGCCACGTCTGTATAGACAGATCGGTGACTGGAGAGTTTCTCAAGCTGCGTGGAGTTGTCCGCCGACCCCTCAAAAAGTGCGTCCTGAAGAATGACGATGTGGTCTCGAATCGTTTCGAGTGTTTGCTCGATCGAATACTCTTGTGAGGAGTGGTCGTACCCCTGAATGGAGAGATCCTCAAGCAGCCGATCGAGACGTAGTTTGATGTGATACAGTGCCTGAGCAGGGTCGTCCCACGTCACCACCTCATGATCGCCTTGGGACGGGGGGTGCTCTGTCTCCGCAAGCTGTCGACGGATCGCTTTGAGCGGGTAGAGCGCGAGGAACAACCGTCGCCGTATGGTGACAGCTTGGACGGTCGTGAGCGTCTCCTCTTCTGAGAGAACGTCCCGGAGCGTCTCGATCACGTCGATAAGCTGGGTGAGTCCACGATCGAATCCCGGCGGAAGCGAGAGTGGTTCGTCCGTCATTTGGAGAGTGGGCTAGGGGTGAAGTGCTGGCGAGTCAGCGCTGTCTCTGAGAGCGGTCGGAGCGTTGGTTGTCCGTGAGTTCGAAGGTGGTGGTAGAACTCCTCTGTCGTCGCAGGATACCACTGTGGGCTATCGCGCTCGCGGTAGCGGAGCTCGTCGTCGACGGAGACGACTACACCCTGCTCGGTGGTGGCCGTTTTCTCGAACACGAGCGCAGACGGGTCTGGACGCGCCCAGCTGTCACGGATCCACTCGATCATCGTTTCAAGCGGCGTCGGGTCGACGGGATCAGGATACCGGGTGGCTGCTGGCGCGCAGATCGCGACGTCCTCGACACGGTCGCTACCACAGAAGCGCCACTCTTCGCCAGTCCACGCGAGTTCACGGCGTGTCCAGGACTCGCCTGTGCTGTCGGGTTCGAAGCGAAGGCGACGCGGTGGCGCACTCGGTGGGTTCCACTGGAGGAGACACGGACCGTCGTCGGTGACGATAGCGTCATGACGACGGCGACGAGACGCGAACAGTGCGGCGTCGATCTGTGCCCGTGCTCGCCGCAGAGTCGCGAGTGGATCGCCACCCGGCATCGAAACGACGTCGTCACCACCGTTGACCGCTTCGAACAGCCGGTGAAAGTTGGAGTCGATCTCTCTGAGCGTCTCCAGTTCACGCTGGTAGTCAGTCATTAGACGTCCTCCGAGTCCGGCTTGTAGCATGCCGTCTGAAGCCGGCGGATGTGTTCGGCGAGGGGTTCAGTCGCGTCTGTCGGAGCGACGGACTTCGATCGGTCGTCAAACACGACTGCGCCGCACTCATCGAGTGTCTCGAGATGCGATTGGGTCAGCGAGATGTAGACCGAGGTGCGTTCGTTGCTCCTGATTTTACTGGGGTCAATCGCGTTCTCGATGGCAGCGATTTCGACGGCCAGATCACCGGCGGTAGTTGCTCCATACGACTGTGAGAGCGAGAGCAAGACGCGGCGACGACGACTATTTGCGATTGCGTTGAACGCACTGTCTGGATCCATCGGGATGGCAGAAGCGGTCGGAGCGTCGGTGGGTTCGGTCACCTCAGATCGCCCCCATAATAATTGTCTGACCAGCAGATCGCTGGTGACGGTTTGGCGAGTTATTGGAACTGGGCTCTGCGACGCGGTGTGTCAGTAGGTCAGTATCGAGTGCGGTACTCTGAAAAGCAGAGTTATCACTCCTGACCCTGGTTGGGTTGGTTGCTGTCATTAGGTAGCAGCACGATGTCTCCGGCGTCTCAGCGCCGGAGGGTTCCGTCAAGACTCGTGGCTAAACTGAAGAGATTCGATTGTGACTTTTATATTGGTGTCACAAATTGAAAGTCGGTTATTTTGCCATTTGAACGCCTCTAAGATTGATATTAGCGTGTATTCTTAATCACCTCTTAAATTACGCCTCACCCACTACCGGTGAGTAAAAATAATCCGTCACTGCGGCGGCTCTCCTCTATCTAATTCATGGGATGAGCAGGCGAACCATCCGTCTTTAGTTAATATCCTCAGTAATACGTAGTGGCTTCGTTCTCTGCCCATATTTGAAGCCTTCACGCCAGCTACACGGAGAAAATGGCACTGACGGGGATGTATATTGCTCGATAATAGTATCATCAGATTCTGAGCCGTACGTTCTCTCATTTTAATCTACTCATCGACGGCGTGGAGTGGTCGCTGTTAGATAGATCACACGGGGCGGGGGAGTGTTGGGGCATCGTCGATCTTGATCCGATAGAGTGCTGTCGAACAGGCAACCGCGACAACTAGCGCCATCTCTACAGCCGAGTATCCAATAAAGTACATACTCAGAACCAGTCCAGCTGCCAGAACGCTCGCCGCAAGGAAGCGGCCCACGCCAGACATTTTTGTGAGGTCATTCGCTTCAGGTGTGTACTCCATACCCCGAATTTCATGCTTTACACGGTAGAAGGCAAGTCGGGCGTGCCACCAACCGGCCTGGGCAACAGCCACCGGGCCGATACTCGACCGCTGGGTGTCGTCATCCTCACGGAAGTCGTCCAGCGTCAGCTCTCGAATCGCCTCTTCTTCGTCCTCCGGTGGGAGTTTACAGCTCCCTTTCTCAGGAACCCAAGTGTCGACATGAATGAGATTCCCCTCGTTCTCCGCGCGGTATTCAGACCACGTCGGCGGATCCGGATCAAGATTGTACTTCATGCTCTGCCTGCCGTACATTTTATCCATCTCCTCGGCCGCGATCAACCCCGATCGAGCCCTGTAGGCTTCAATTGTCTGTGGGCGAGCCCAACCGAAGTTGTTCACTAGGCCGGTGTCGCTCATCCCCGCCCAGGCGAAGTGGGTGACTGCTGTCGCGCGGTTCACATACGGCTTGTAGGTCACGGAGTCGATCCCATCGACGAGTTCGATAATCCGAGTTGTTCGCCGCCAAATAGTCATGTAGCATCCTACTGGTCGGTCGAGATTGCCGAACATCTCATTGAATTTCTCGACGATCTCCACCTGACGTTCGGTTTTGAGCGGGATCGCTCTCGCTGTTGAGTCGACCTTGCCGTGCCAGTATTCTTTGAGGATCTCTTCGGTGTCGCGATCCTCGCTGTCGCGGTCGGCTGTCTGCTTTGCGTATTTTCGACAGTCGCCGCAGTCACAGTCTTGGAAGCTCGGCACTTGGATTACTTTTCGCCCTGGGTCGTACCAACTCGAGCGGTAGTGTGAGAGCGTTCCCGGACGCATCCGCCCGTAGCCGAGCATCAAGTGGTAGAAAAAGGATTCGACACTTTTCTCCTCATCGGCGATTGAAGCCGACAATTCGAGGACCCTCTCGTAATCTGCTTGTGTGAAAGCGTGGTCAATAGCATGTCCAGACCGAGCCATAATCAAACGTATACAAACTTAGTCATAAATCTTCTCCCGAATTGTGAAAAGTGAAGTACGCTTAGTCAACAAGTAGCAGGAATAATATATTAGAAGAATATAATGTGTTTGCCGGTCGGCGGGTGTTGGTATTAAATGCCGAGCTCTCCCCCTGCGCGGCGCGCTCTCCGCCTCAACGAACTCTCTCAACAGTGCTCCAGAACAGACGATAGAGTGGCTCAATCCCGTCGCGTTCTGCGGATTCAACAGAGCAAATTCTTCCGCTTCGCTACTACCTTCAGACCGACGCTATCCCGCCGCATTCTGCGGATTCAACACACATGAAAGCCTGCTAGCGCAACAGACCACACTTGTGCGACCCAAACGATTACTAGTTCTCTCGGATCATGTGAGAATATGACAAGGGTGGATTCAGAGGGTCGAGTCCTCCTTCCAGAGGGGATACAAGATCGTCTTAATATGACACCGGGCACAGAAGTTGCGGTCCGCGAAGAAGGCCGAAAGGTGGTAATTGAACCGGAGACCAGTCCTGACAAAATTCTCGAACGGCTGGAACAAATGATTAAAGAAATATCACCAAGACAAAAGGTGGAACACCACTTGGTGAAGAGAACAGTCCAACCGCTCACAAGCACAAAGATGCTATTCAGCGACGTGCGGAGAGCCACAGTGATGAGTGACACGGGTGACTTGTATCTATTCGATGCCGGCGCAAGCCTACCAATAGGCAATAGATACGCTACACTGACCACGACCGAATCAGAATCTATCACTTCTGAAGGATTTCAACAGAGCCGTCGTAGTGGGAACATATAAAAACGTCTCACGACAATTAAGTAGGAATTTTGAGGGGAACGAGTGGAGAGTAAAAAGCTATGAGTCCAACCGTCCGGGAACTCCAGAACTCAATCCGAGTAGCGACAGGCCGTTTCGAACGGGAGATCAAGGCGTCGTTCACAAAAGAGGAGTTACAAGCGATTTGTGAAGTACTCAGAACTAATGTTGACAAAACGGAGCAACCATCAACATCGCGAATGCGCCGATCCATCCGGGCGCACGTCGGTATCGCAGAGTCAATAGAGGCAGCCAACGACTCTACCTTCCTGAAGTCAGATCTCCAAGTGATTGCTGACGAAGTCGGAGCATCCTTGGAATAGCCCTGCGTACCATCCCGGTCTACATGATGCCGCCGATGACGAGTAGTCCCACAACGAGCAGCAGCGTCGCGACCACAATCCCCCCGGCCAGTAACGTATTCTCAATCGCTTGCTGGTAGAATGGCATCGCGGCGTACTCCTCGCGGAACGCCTCAAGGTTCTGGTCGTCGTAGAAGTACTTCGTCTTCAGCGCGAACCGCTCAGTGACCGCACACCCCGTACAGACCGGTTCGCCTTCGAGTCGTTCAGTCTTGATGTGGCTGTCGCAGGCGATCGCCCCGCAGTTCGGACAGTAGGTATACGTCTCGTCGACGCCACTCGTCTCGCAGTGGACGCGACGATGAATCCCGTCCTCCAGCGTGACCCGTGAGGGGCCAGCAGCATAGTACTCGTACGGATACGAATACTCTTGGAGCTCGGTCGTCTGCCGAACTTCGGGGAGATACACCGGCTCGATCGATTGTACTGAGATGTCCGAGAGATTCGGCTCACACGTCTTGTTGTAGGTGACGTTGTTGTCGCCGGTGTAGGTCACCTTCGTCGTGTGGTAGTCCTGAAGGCGGTCAACAGCCCACTGCTTGTACTCAGTTTGGGTCTGGCCGAAGCGGCGCTCCTCAACGTCGTCGAATACCTCCCCGGACCGGTCGGCATCAAGATCGACTGTCGCGTGGAAGTTCTCGGTAACCAGCGTCGCGACATCGTCGTCGGCCACTGTCGGATGGCCGCGCTCAGCGTGGACGACGAACCGCGTGCGGTCGTTGATCTGATGGATGACGCCGACGGAGGTCTCGAAGACGGCGTTGGTGTCGGCGGTGATCGCGACAACCGGCCGAAACGTCACCTGCGAGTGCGGCACTGGCAGGTCCGCAGCCTCAATGTTCTCGATGTCGCGGAACGCCTCTTTGACGGGTGTGTCGACGTCGGCCGCCGGGTCGTACGGCCGGAGGGTCTCGTCGCAGAGGATTTCGATGCGGCCGTTGTAGAGGTCAAGTCCGATCTCGTCGGCGATCTCTCGGAGGCCCTCGCCGTCGAGCAACTCGATTGGATGCGGATCGTCGTTCTGCTGAAGGCGCTGTGCGTACTCCTGGGCAGGGTTCGTGAATCGGCCGGTCGTGACGACCATCCCGCGTTTCGGGCCGTCGAAGTCGAACGTCGCGATCGCCGAATGGAGCTTCTGGACGACTGGGCGACCAACGGTTCCCGTGTGCTTGTACTCGACGATGATCGCCCGCCGTGTTCCGTCGACGACTTCCTCCATCAGGACGTCCCGGCCCTCATCAGCTGTCCGCTCGGCCTGCCGGACGTTCTCGTAGCCGAGGTTTCGGAACACGTCCTCCATCAGGTCCTCGAACTCGAACCCCGAGAGGTCGTCCAGTACAGCCATCCGAATATAATTGGACTGTATCTTACTAGAATCAAATACGTTGCCGACTTCGGCGGCGAAAGCGGGTGCGGCGGCCACAGTTGTTGTTTCACGTCCCGCGAGGGGTGCGGGACGTCATCACCGTCCCGAATCACCGATGAGTTCTACAAATGACAGCGAAATTGCCCCCGACCACTGGTGGTTGCATCGCCGAACAGACGACGAGCACTTCGTGTTCGCCTACGAGTTCTCGAACTCCGTTCTCTGCCACGTCCAGCAGACCTCGGAGTGGCTGGTCCGGGTCGACCGGGCCGATGGGACGATCCTCTTCAGCCAGCACGACCTCCGGTCGCGAGCGGCGGCGGTCGACCTCGCCCAGAGCATTATGGAACTCTGTACGATGCTCCATCGGGAGGTCGTCACGGAGCGAAATCAAGCGCGAAAGCCGATGTGCGTCGGTCCCCGAGCAACCGGGGCCGCCAACGCAAGCGATCGGATGACGGGACAGAGTCCCGACACCGCCCGTCGACCGTCGGATTCCCGACCCCGGCAGCCACCGACCCGACCACGAGGCCTCGATCACGGGCAGGGTGAGTTCCGATGACCGGCGGCCGAGCCTATCGCGGCGAACGCTGTATGGGAGGACAGCTGGTGTACACGCCCGATGGCGACCTCTTGGATAAGCATCTCCACGTCCTGCGTCGCGCTCCTGGTGGATTCGACTGGGGACCGGAGGCCGACGAGGCCCGTATCGATCAGCTCGCAATCGCACTACTGGCCGATTCGTCGACGAAGGACATCGCGCTCGACCACTACAAGGAGTTCGCAGAATACCTGCGTGAAGAGCTCGAGGGTGACGAGTGGCGACTCCCGTCCAGCGACATTTCGGCCGATACCTGGTCGCAGGACATCGATGTCATTGATGAGACGCCGTCACCGGAAGACGTCGATATCACGGCGGTCGATTTCGACGAGATGACCTTCGCGGTCGAGCGAGCGCTCTGTGAGAAGCACGACATCAATATTCACCAGAGCGTCGACGACCGTCGCGAGGCACTGGAGGACGCTCGCCAGGAAGTTCAATCAGAGACTACCGACTCGGAGAACTCGGCCACCGACACCGGCGGCTTCGAGTTCCCCGCAGCCAGCCAGTAGGGGCGGTGACGCCGTTCCCGGAGCTGTTTATTTAGCCCTCGAGAGGAGTGCGGGGGTTGCCGCTCCCGCGACGAACCGATGAACGGGAACGCACGACGCCCCACGTCGAACGCAGTCCAGGCAGTGTCGATGATCTCATCTGAGACTACTCGGTCGGGGAAGGAGTCACCTACACCGACGGTGATTCAGTGTACGCGGCCCGGAAATGTGGGTGATCGCTTTGTTGAAATCTTCTAACCGAATTGAGAGTCCGCGCATCATACCGGATCGGGGGAGACAGCACAACCTGCTTAACGACGCATCCGGTTAGATAACCGCAGATGTAACGAACGTCATCATACCACCGATAATCAGCAATACGAACAGCAGGGAGACACGGGGTCCCAGCTCTTCGTCAAGTATGCTGTCTGCACCAAATAAACCCATAAGCAGCGCCACAGCAAAACAAGCCAAGCCGATGGCAAACCCACCTGCCAGTAATGAGACCGCTCCTGACTCCGTTGTCGCGAGACGACCAAACCAGAGACTCATCAGGAGCATCGTTAAGCCAAGCGCGGAATGACGCTTCAATTCTGCAGTGGAATTCATCGGTCCTGTGAACGTAGCTATGGTGTCACCCTGTATTGAATTTGATCTATTCGGTGGCGTTCCAACTGAAGCATAAGGGGAGATTGATTCCTCGGTAGAATAGCAGCCTCTGAGTTCGAGAGTGCGTTTAATAATCACGTTCATTTTTGAGGTCGCTGAATCGTCTCTCCTCCGGTGGCCTCCGAATTTATATTTAATCTCTCCGTTCGACGTGGTGAGCGCACTGATCCGGTTGCCGGCCCAAAGAGACAGTCTCTCGGCCGAGCCGTTCGTTGCGCCGCACGTCTTGTGTCCGGCCCGGCGGTTGTCCGGTCAGGTAATCGATATATTCTCGAAGTGGGGAACGAGATCGGCAGCGAACCAGAAGCTCGCACGGTCCTAAAGCTGGATACGGAGGTCTAGGCCAGAGGAGAGCCCGGAGTTGCCGACCTCGCCGCAGGGTAGTCCCGCAGACCGTCCGTCGCCGACGACGACGGTGCCGTCAACGGCGGCGGGCTTCCGGTCAGCCCCTCTGGAACTACAGTCTCCATTCCGTGTAATCCGATCAGCATCGGACTACCGTTCCCACTCAATCCGTGTGGTCACGGTGCCGCCTCCCGACCGACCGACAGCAGTGCGTCGGTTATTATTCCGCCGGCCGTGGCGAGGGCATTATATACGTTACAGATGACCCAGAAGCCAACCACTCCGAGCCCCGCGACGGCGAGCGCCTCGGGCAGGGTGGAGACAACGAACTTGCCGATCCGGTAGCTGACCTGCGGGTCGTCGTACACTACGGGCGCAGCGAGCATCGTCACAACCAGCACGCTACCGACAACGGTCACAACGAACGCCGCCAGTTCATAAAGGAACTTCAGGAGGACGACAGCGACGCTGATCCACGTTGTCGGCTCCGCGAGAAACCGCCGCAATGCAACGACGTATTCGTCATCGGTGTTGAGCGACTGGCGCAGCGGTCGGGGGTACGCCGTCTGACGGCCCAGTAGCTCCTCTGCGAGACGGGCCTCCAGTCGTGCTGTACCGGTCGTCGCGATGAGCGTCCCGATCAGTATCGGGATGCCAACAATCGTGAACGCGAGCCCCACCCCGAGAGAGGATACAGTGGTGAACGCGACGAAGTACACCATCGCCTGTACCGTAATGGCACGATTGTCGTCGACAACGGGGTGATCCAGACGGTGCGGCCGTCCGGACCCGAGGACGCCGATAAAGCCGCCGAGACTGTCACCGACGGAAGCGGTCGGCTCGTCATGCCAGGGCTGGTCAACGCCCACACGCCAACAGTTCATCACGTACAAAGCCGAGCGCGCTGGTATCCGTGTCGAGACGGTCGATGCGTACCATACCAGCCAGCGGTGTTCGGCCTGTGGTTCGATGGGAACCCGTGATGGCGACCACTTTGTGTGTTCGGAGTGCGGTCGTGGGCGACACTTCGATCTGAACGCTTCGGAGAATATCTCACAACGGGAGGGAGAACCATGTACGGCGTAACAGTTCGGCTGACGCGACCCGTGTACCTCACGGGCTGAAGAACCGGTCGTCGTTGACGCCCGCTGTATGCGGGGAGGAAGGCCCCATTGACAGGGCTACATGCGGTTTAAAACACATCGTTGGTCACAACTCGGTGGCGACCTTCGACGTTCCACGCGAAAGCGTACCTGAGAACCGAGGAAACGCGCAACCTGAATATCCCGTTCGGAATCCTCGCGCTTTAGCGTGGGGAGGATGAAACCGAGTATAGCTATCGCTGGGAGATCGAAAGTGGCTACAAATCAATCAAGCGATTCATAGTCGCAACGACGTTGAGGAACCGGGCGCGTTGCTCGGGTCGGACGACGACTACGCCCGACGACACGCGGGCTCGCTCCGTCCCGACGAGACGATTCCGTATCGCGATGAGGACGTCTGAACAGTGCGTATCGGACCGACCCCGCGCTCTCTCAACTGAACAATTACACTCGTCGTGGAACATGCCCTGAGCCACGGCTTCGATTCAGGGATGAGAAGCGGGGACGTCGAAACGAGGTGCACGCGTTCGTACCGGGAGCCCTCGTCAAACTCCCCGCTTCGGCAGTGCCGGGGCGGAACCCGTCACCGACTGACTTAGACGGCTCCTCCCGGGCGGAACCGACCCATCTGAACCCACCGACTTAGCTCCCATTCCCGCTCCGTTCTCTGAGCGTCTCGTCCCACTCCTCAAACAGCCCGCGTTCGCGCATCTCTGTCATTCCGGCGAGCGCAAGCCGAAGCTGAATACCGATGAGCGGCACTTCAGCGACGGTCACGATAACGTCGGCCGCGAGGACGGCCCCATCGCGAAGGAGCACGTCCACGAGCTCCACCACTTGCCCGGGTGATTTCGTCGGTTCCATACTACTCGGTGAACTCTGGGGTGAAGGAGTATGGCGGCCATGGACCGGTAAATTCGACGGCAATACCCGGTTCCGAGGCGATATCGTCGAGCTTCGCCCCGATGGACTCCTCGTCGGCGTTGCTCGCTAACAACGCCATCCGTGCCACCCACTCCTTCTGTTCATCGCCGCGCTGATCGATCGCCTGTACGCTCGGCGCTGCGGCATGCTGTTCTATCTCGCGTACGGCGTCGCGTAACTCCGTCCGCAGTCGGTCCCGCAGATCGGTTTTACGCGCGTGTAGCACGTCGTCTAAACGCTGCTCATAGCGCTTATCGAGTAAGAACTGTGTCCCTTCACCGCTTTCGTTTCGCTGCGCTTCTATCTCCGCCAATCGCTCGTCGGCCGCGCTGGCGACCGACTCGATAGCCGACCGGTCCCACGTAACGTGGGCTCGGTACTCCCACAGTCCGCGAAACCTATCGAGCGCTTCCCGGATTCGCGTCTCGTTGTCGGCGATCCACTGCTTGACGGTCTCCTCGCCGCCCCGTAAAATCACGTCGAACTGAAACGGCAGCGGCGTACCGAACGCCGATCCAACGACGTCAACTACCTGCTGATGCGTGACGAGCCACTGTCGTATCTGCGTGGCCTCCTCGGAATCGTACAACTGGTCACACTCATGAGTAACTGCTCCGATGTCGTCATATGTAATAAATGAGATTTGATTATTATCGATTCCATCGACCGCCAGTTCCGGGTCGGTGTCCTCTGAAACATCAACGAGACAGTAGATGTAGCGGCCATCAGAGAGAGTCTCGTCCTGCCCCGACGGACTCGCGTTACTCATCTGTATAAGCCGTATGCTGGAGTTGAGTGAGCGCGTCCGCGACGAGGTCGTCGAGTTCACCTCGGAACGCATTCACGTTTTCATCAATTCCCTCTTCTCGTTTGAGCCGGTCTATCTCCTCGTTAAGCCGTTTGAGTTGCTTGCCGAGCCGCTCTACCTCTTCGTCACTGAGATTTCCAGACTGCATCCGCCTGACCGCTTCCTGTTCAAGCGCATCGTCGACGATCTCAACGAGCGAGACGGCGAGCGTGAGTAGTCCCTCGTGGACACCGCCTCCCTCATCGTCTAAGTTAATCTCTGTGCTCATTATTCCGTATGCTCGCCGGCGTTTACCGATTCATGTTCTGTCGCCGCCTGTCTGCTCTCTTTTTCAGCTTCAGGCGGCGTCGGACGGTCGCTCGCGCGCGTCGTTTCCCCGCCAGTCGTAGCAGGTGTCACTCCGGCCTCCTCATTCACCATTTCCATGTCCGTGCCCGAGGGAAACTCCAATCCGTACTGTGCGGCGGTTTCGAATGACGCCAGTGCCGCCCTGAGCTTGATCCCGAGCAACTCGGTGTCGCCGACCGTTACTGCGATATCGGCATTGATCACGACGCCCTTGTCAAGCAGCGTCTCCAACAGCTCCGCCAGATCGCCCTGTGATCTAGTTGGTTTAGCATCACTCATCAGTTGACTCCGGTGTTACGTCATCCTGCCGTTGGCTGATATCGTCACTTTGCGACTCCGTCGTCTCTGTTGATGTGGACATGCTATCAGTTGTGACGCGATGGAGCCGCTGACCGTATAGACGATCGGAGGCCACAATAGTCGAATACTTCGGTGTTTCCGGAACTGTTGAGTGCGAATTTCGTACTGCGTTTTGTGCGTTTGACTTTTGTGGCGGCATCGTCGAGTATGCGGTCGGATTCTCTTGGGACTTCATGCTCTCACGCCGCTCCTCCGATTGCTCTCGATTAGCTTTTCGACGCTTAGCTAGCTTCTTCCGCTGTCGAAGCAGCTTCTGTCGCGCTTCGTTCCGATTGATCTGTGCTTTCGTCTGTGCTTGCCTCGCTTTCCGATCATGAGTCGATTGGTTATCATTCATGATTGGCTCCGTCATCTGTTGTTCCTTCGTCTCGTAGCTCCACTCGTAATATGTGATTATTAAAGCTCACGTCGGTGACTTTCATCGATGGGTGTTCGATCGGAACTTGTCTAATCTGCGTCTGTCCCCGCCAGATCGTCAGTTCTCCCGCCTCGGCGTCGAACGTAACGTCGAACTCTGTGTCGGAAACTCTTGGAAGGTCGGCAATCACGACGCGCTCTGTCTCTGACACGTCCCGCACTTCGACCGACCGCGACGGCGTCGTATCGGTTGCCCTGTCCACGTTATCGGCCGTGGGCTTCCCCTCATCTGAAAACACACCGTCGTCCCCATCGAGCACGTCGAGCCCTACCGACACGGAGTATTCGTAATCGACCCGTGTTCGGTCGGTGCTGACGTGTCCCGTTCGCCGTTGTGTCCCGTCGGTGTCCGCGTCGGCGAGCGTTCGAAGCAGGCGCACGAGTCGGGCGATCGCCCCGGTACCTCCCTCGGAGCGGTCATCGCCCGGGAACGAATCGAACGGGTCGTCGTTCGCCGGCATCAGCTTTTCACCTCTATTCGGTCTCCCATCTGGGACTTGATCTGCTCGGCCATCTCGAGTCGGAGCTCCAACTCCTGCTTCCGCTCCTCATACTCCGCCTGCGAGCGTTCACCCACCTCGTATAACAGCTGGTTCTCTTTTAGTTCGTCACGGGTCTCGGCCGTGTCGTACAGTTCGTTGAGCGCCATCGTGTGTAAGATATCGAGAATCGAGGTGAACGGTTTCACGAGGATGTCATCGAGAATAAACATCGATCACCGCCCTCCGCGCTGTTTCTCAGCGCCGATGTGGATGTCAACGAAGTTATACGGCGGCCACGGGCCGGTGTACTGTACGGTGAACCGTTCGTCATAGCTTTCTTGGATCTCATCGATCGCGTCGTCGAATGCCCCCCGCTCCGACCGGGGCACGAGGTACGACTTGTTCAGGATCAGTCTGTCACTGAACAATTCGTTCCCAGTCTCGTTGATACTGACCGCCGAGAGAGTCTCAGTGACATCCGATTGTACGTCCTGGGACCGCCTCTCACCGCCCGTTGAGATCACCTTGACGCCAAGTTCGACCGTCCCCCCGATGTCATTTAGCGTGCTCTGTAGCGCCGGGCGCGCCCCCCGAAGGACCCCCTTGAGCGTTCGCGTATTCTTGAACGCCATCCCAAAACTCATCGGGATTATCGTTCGTCCGCCGTCGTACTCGAGGACCCGCTGGAGAACGTCATTGTGCGCCTCGACGTCCTCGTCGGTTCGGTCCGGATCGGTGGTGTCGATATCCGAGACCACGGCCGCGAGCGAGCGATACTCGACGGTATAAACCTCGGTGGCGTCTTTGACACCAGCGACGTCGAGCGTGATGTCTTCCTGTTCAACGATGCCGTACGTGTAAACGTTCTCACTCATATGTATCGTCCGTTGCTCTGTCGCTTTTCCCACACTCCACTAACAGCGACCGTAACGTCGCTGAAAAGACGAGCAGGCGGTCTATCTTCGACCGGGTCTCGTCGCATATTGCCTCCTCGTCAGATATCGAGTAGACCTTCCGCTTCGGCAGGTTCGATACCTCGAGGATGCCCTCGTCCGCGAGTTCAGACAGTCGCGGGTAGACCGTTCCCGGACTGAACGCGGTTCCGAACATACGATTGAGGTCGTCGCTGAGCTCCTTTCCGATCGCTTCCTCTCGGACGGCGATCAGGAGCAGGAGGATCTCGTCGAGTTCGGCGAGAACGTGGTCGTCGCTGATACTCCGTAACGCGCCGTCGCCGACCCACCCGTCACAGCACCGCGCGGCGCTGTCGTCGATCTCGGTCTCGACGTACTTGTGGGGCGGTTCCGGCTCGGGGCTCTCTGAGCTCGTTCTGTTCTTCATCTCACCCGCCTCTGACGGAGTGATCGTTACTTCGGTATCGACGTCGATCTCCTCGCACACCTGTTCGAGTTCTCTGATCATACCATTTCGATTAGGTTAACGGTCGGGAAGGAGCCCGACCTGTCGATGCCGATTCCCAGTAACGGCGTCAGGGGATTTTCGCCGTACAATACCACCGCCTTGCCTAATCGCTCGAGTTTCATGTGCATATCTGCCACCCGATCGGTTCGTTTTCTGAATTCGGCCCCAGGGTTCGTCAACAACACGGCGAGGTCGTTATACAGGGCGATGTAGTTGGCAAACGCACCGAGGCGTTTCTTGAACGTGCTCCGTATGCTATCCATGTTGATGACGTGCAACAACGGTCCGTCGCTCTGAGCACGGATGCTATCGCAGTGCGCTATATACTGATCGTATTCGAGGTCCCTGATCGGAACCGGCGGCCGGAGCGTTCGAGCGTCGTCTTCCCCTCCACGCTCGCTCCGCGTGCCGACCCGCGGATTGGAGCGCTGACCTGGTGGCAGTCGGTCCGTCCGCGTCGAGAGGGGCTGCCACGCGTCTCCATCGCCCGCGTCTCCATCGCCCGCGTCTCCGTCGCCCTCGAACTCGGTTCGGTCGTCCTGGCGCGTGCGAACCTGTTCTTTCGCGCCTAGCACGTGACTGTACTCCTCGACGTTATCGGTGTCCACGACCGACGTGAGATCGCTCTGAATCAGTCCGGGACTTCCACCTTTCGGCGGAATAACCGTCGCGCACATCTCGTTCGCCACGAAGTTCCGGATCGTCGGGAGCGTCAAGACGCTCCAGACGTCGCGCGACAGGTCGCTTCCGAGGTCTAAGTGCACGACGCTCCCGCGGTCATACCCGCCATCGAGTATCGGGTCGAAGTCGCCGATTCCGGTCGAAAAGGTCGTCTTCGAGTTCGGTAACGGGTCCCACGCTGCCTTCGTTTCGGTCGTCTGCGCCGACGTGAGTTCGATCGACGGGATCGCTTGGAACGTCCCGTCGGTGAGGGTGAACGGCTGTAGCCGATTTTCGATCCGAACACCGCGCAGCTTCTCAAGCTTCAGATTCCGCCGCGTTCGACCCCGCTGATCCGTGGACACCTGCGGAGAGACGACCCCGTCGACGGTGTATTTCAACGCGGATGGGTCCCGCTTTTCCGAGACTAGTAACACCTCGATCTGGTCTTCACGAGCGAGGGCCGCGAGTTGAGTGGTCATCGCCGTAATGCTCTGCGGATTCTCGTGTTGCGCGGCGAGATACCGGTGGACGAGGTCCCAACTGTCGAACGCAATGGTCAGGTTATCGGTCACCCTGTTGATCGACTGAATCCACTCGAGCAGCGAGTCGAGGTTCAGCTTCGGGAACGGGATGTCGATGGTGACCGGGAGTTCGTACGGACCCTGCGAGAGGTCGACGATGTTCGTCTCATCGAGCGACGAGGCGTCGTCGAGATACATCCCGCAGACGGTGCTCTGATCGATACGAGAAGAAACGTACAGCACCTCGCTCTGCGGCCGCACGACGTCGAGTACCCGGAGGGTAAATAGCGTCTTTCCGGTCCCGGGGGCGCCTTGTACCAGTAACGTATGTCCCGCGTCCTCGGCGAAGAACCGACTGATCTCGCGAGGAAATAACGATAACACGTGTTGTCTCATGTCAGTGCGTCGGAGTTGGCCTCCGCTGATACCCCTTGGTCATTGCCTGCGACTGAACTACAGCATCTAATAGGGTACATGATGAACCAAGCTGTTCATTGGAGACCGGATTGTTATTTAATCAACAAATATAAAATAGTTTGCTATAGTACATTTGATAATCTGTGACACAATTACTTACAACCCGGCACTCATCTTCAATTGCATTCCGCCAATGGCACAACCAGATTCCTCAAGCTTGGCAGAAGTGTTGGACCGTGTACTTGACAAAGGCGTCGTCGTCGACGCCTTCGCGCGAATCTCGCTCGTCGGAATCGAGATTCTCACCGTTGAGGCGCGCGTCGTCGTCGCGTCGGTGGATACCTTCCTCCACTACGCGGAAGAGATCGCGAAAATCGAACAGGCAGAGCTTACCGCCGGGACTGAGGCCGCGCCTGCGCCCGAAGCGTAAGGCGTCCGCAGTTCCGACCCAAGCACTGTCGCGCGATCAGATGCCAACACACTTTATCCATAACACATGAGCGTTAACCAGAAAGTCGAGGCAATGAGAGAGGCACGTGGACAGTTTTCCGACAAGCAGGCCGAGTTCGAGGCGTACGCCGCCGAGTTCGCCGCAGGTGTCGATGCGAAGCGGGACACCAGTGAGCTCTCCGAGGCGAGAGCCTCATTCCAGGCGGAGCTGGAGCGGACGGACGGCGAGTTCCGCGCGTACGCCGACGAGTTCGACGACGAACTCGCTCGGTTCGACGCTGCCGTCGACGAGCGAGTTGAGGCAATCGACGCCGTTCGCGATCGCTTCGCGGCGTACTCCGAGACGTTCGAGTCAGACGTTCACGCGATCCAGGACGTCGACGGTCTCCTCGACGCGATCGCCGAACTCGGCGCCGAGATGGCCGCGACCGAGACGATGTTCGACGAGTACGCGGACCGCTTCGCCGACGACGTCGTCGCCATACAGGACATCTCCGAGCTGGTGACTGCCATCGAGGCGCTCCGAACGGAGTTCGCGGACGTCAGTGCTGCCTTCGAAGGCTACGCCGAGACGTTCAACGGCAACGTGAGCGATTTTAATGCCGATATCGCTGACCAGAGCGACGCGTTCGCGGCAGCGGCCGAGGCGTTCGCGGAGTACGGCGAATCGTTTCACGAGATGAAGGTGCAGCCGATGGTCGGGGATATTGACGCGTTCTGCGCGGAGTTTTCCGACACGGAGGCCGAGTTCCGGTCGTTCGTCAAGGAGTTCTACGGTGGAGACGAGACGGCGAACGACACTTCCGCCGACACGACCGACGTCGCAGAGACGGGGACGACCGTTCCGGTCAACGACCCGTCCACCGCGTCGGACGACGCAGGCGACACCGACGGCGGGAGCCCGGACGAGGAGAGCGCGGACACTGAGTCCTCGGGTGACGCGGCCGTGCAGACGACGGCGGATTCGGGCGAAGACGACTCCGCCGGCGATTCGACCGCCGTGGACGTCGATCCGGTCTCCGAGGGGATGGTCCGGTGTCTCATCTGCGACGAGTACTACCAGGCGATCACCGAGCCGCACTTACAGACGCACGATATGTCTATCCAAGATTACCGCAAGGAATACGGCGAAGAAGTGCCGCTTCGACCGGAGAACAAAGAATGAGCGACCGCTCGCGCGAACGGAAAGTCCGCGGTTCGCGAATCCAGTCGTCACGCGATGAGAAGCGGGAGACACAGCACAAAGAGCGCGAGAGCGCCGATACTCGCCAGACGATCCGGACCGGCACGGACGTCTCCGACCAGTTCGTCCCGGACGAGCAAACGTTCGTCGAGACCGACGCCGTCAGACGGATGAAACGGCGACTCGAGCGCTGGATGGACGTCGGGCGTCCGGTGCATCTCATCGGACCTACCGGCTGCGGTAAAACCGCGCTCGCGATGCAAACCGCCAGGGACCGTGATCGACCCGTCGTCTGGATAAACGGCGACGCCGACCTGACGACCAGCGACTTGGTCGGCGAGTACGGCGAGACCGAGCGAATCTCGGAGCGAGATAAGTACATTCATAACGTCGTCAAGAGCAAGGACATCATTCGCGACCGCTGGGTCGACAACCCGCTGACGCTCGCGGTCAAGGAGGGGGCGACGCTCGTGTACAACGAGTTCTCGCGGACCAAACCCATCGCGAACAACGTCTTGCTGTCCGTGCTCGAAGAGGGCATGCTCGAACTCCCGGGCCAGCGCGGCGAGTCGCGATACGTCGACGTCCACCCCGAGTTTCGGGCTATCTTGACGTCGAACTCCGTCGAGTATGCTGGCGTTCATGAGCCGCAGGACGCGCTTTTGGACCGCCTCGTCGGGATCCACATGGACTTCTACGATCACGAGACAGAGGCCGCGATCGTCCGCTCGAACGTCGACGAGGCCGACCAAGCACAGGTCGACCAGACGGTGACGCTGGTGCGACGCCTGCGCGATCGACTCGAGATCAACGTCGGGACGCGCGCGGCGATCATGGCTGTCGAGGGCACGAGACCGGTGGACGAGCTCGACGAGCAGACGTTCGGCGATATCTGCGTCGACGTGTTGGCGTCGAAGGTCTCATCCTTGGACGACATCGCCGGACTCCGCGAGGAAGTCGAGGCCGCGATCCGAGAGACTAAGTTACCGTTTGTCGACCAGTGACCCGTTAGCTACTACAATGCCATCAGACACAGACGAGCACGCTGACGACGACAGTCGGGACCCGCTTTCTGACGACCCAGCGGTAGAGGTCGACGACGCGCCCTCCTCGTCAGAACCGTCTACCGACCGCCCGACGGACCCCTCAGACGGACCATCTACTGTCGGACTACTCACCGTACAAGAAAACGCTCGCGACGCGGCGAAGCAGCTTCTCGACAGCGATTTCGAGGGAATTATCGAGGTATCGATGAAGGACGACGAGGAGTGGCGAGCGCTCGTCGAAGTCGTTGAGCGTCGCGCGGTGCCGGACACGCAAGATATTCTCGGTCGATACGAACTCACGCTGACCGGCGCCGGCGACGTGATAGGGTATGAACTCCGCGAGCGGTACCAACGCAGTGATGTCAAGGAAGAACTGTGAATGTCTGGGAGGCGTCTCGACGCGCCCCGCTCGCCCGTCGGTAAGTGACCACGTTGGAAGTCGAGTCGCGTTCGGTATGGCCGACGGGGGAGCGGACAGTCGCCCGAGATATGGAGGTGCGCCGACCCGCTCCCGTCACGCTCAATGCGAACCACGCCGACGCTACACTTCTTGACGGGCCGACAATCTCCGCTAGGTCGCTTCGTCCGTCACGGGCCACGCCCGGGATGAGCGCGTCACGACGAGCGTGTCGACTCTTGAGGGAAGACCGACGACGCCTCCCCTAGTGCTGTCAGCGATTTCGAGCCAACGATTCCACGCTATTGGGAGTGGCAGGGAAACTGGATTACGAGTTTGAACCGGATGACGACGTAGAGCAGCGAATTCGACAACTCGTCGCAGAACACGGGATCAACGACGACCTGTCCAGTGACTGGGAAATTACTGACCTAACCATGTGAGATTAGAGGTACTCACCTGAGCAAAAAAGATGTATGTCTACTGAATCGACAGAATCGCACATCTCACATCGCAGGAGAGACGCTACGAAGTTTCAAAACGCTTCAAGCCGGGAAAGACAAACCGCCAGAGTGGGTCGAGTTCTCTGGTGCTTCGGAGTATCAGCTAATTTAGCTCTCCCAAATATTTTATTTATAGACCAAAACTATGATGTATCATGGCTTATTCAATAAATGTCCTCCATATCGATACCGAGCCGAACAATGGAGGTCTGACCGCGGCAGCTCTCAACCGCGAAGTTGATCATGTTGTCGTTGAGACGGCTACGAGCGCCACCGAGGGACTTGACATAATCGTGAACCGCTCCCCGGACTGCGTCCTCTCTACCCCCGATATACTCAGTCAAAATGGCACCGATTTTATACAACAGGTCCGTAATGAAGACCCCGAGTTGCCGTTTATTCTGCTCACCACTGATGTTGGTACTGAGGTTGTCAACGAGGCTGTCTCCGCCGGTGTAACCGATTACTTCCAGACAACGTCCGAGCCTGAGCAGTATCAGCTCCTCATAAATCGTATCGAAAATATCGTTCAATCGCGACAATCAACAGAAAGACTCGCTCATCAAAAAGGGTTGGTGGAGCTGACTGAGCTTACCGCCAGCGTTGGTGGCTGGGAACTTGATCTCGAATCCGACGAACTGAATATAACTACCGGTGCCAGTCAGATCACTGGTCTCCCACAAGATGCCGACCTTTCGCAAGCCGAATCAGTTGGTATCTACCACCCAGATGACCGACCTGAAGTCCAAGCTGCTGTTGACCGCAGCGCTCAGACCGGACAGCAGGTCCAAGACACTTGGCGAATCCAACCAGCAAGTGGGAGCCAACGTGTTATAGATGTGACTATTACTCCCGACATATCCAACGGTGAGGTGACGACACTTCGAGGCACTATTCAAGACGTTACCGAGCGCTATGAGCGCCGCCGAGAGCTAGAGCAGATTGAGACGCTATTCCAGCACACTCAGGGGCCGTTATTCTTAATCGGTGTTGGCGACGAATTCACAGTCAGGCGGGTCAATCAGGCTTGGGAAGACGCGACAGGGGTACCAGCTGATTCAGCTCCCGGACAGACACTGGGTGAGTTACTCGGTGAAGACCAGGGGAGCGAAGTGGAACAACGATACCGGACCTGTGTCCAGCGTGAAGAACCGCTTGAATATGAAGAGCAACTTCAGTTCGACGACGCCCCGACTTACTGGAAGACCAGAATTGCGCCGGTAATGCTCGATGGAGATGTGAAGTATATCGCCGGGTCAACTCAAAACATCACTGAGATTCGAAAGCAGCAGCGAGAGCTCCGCATTTTCCAGCAGGCTATTAACAACACTGAGGTGCCAATCACACTTTCGGACCCGTCACAAGAGGATAATCCACTCGTCTACGTCAACGACGCCTACGAACAATTGACCGGATATTCCGAAAAAGAGGCCCTTGGGCGGAACTGTCGGTTTCTTCAGGGCAAGGATACTGACCCAGAACCAGTTACCGCTCTCCGAACGTCGATTGATGCTCAGGATCCGAACACCGTCGAGTTCCGCAATTATCGTAAGGACGACACCGAATTTTGGAACCGCTTGACCGTCGTCCCAATCTACAACGATGATGGGACTCTTATCAGATATCTCGGCACCCAACAGGACATCACTGAGCGCAAAAAACGCGAAAAGCACTTAGAGCTACTTGAGCGGGTATGGCGGCACAATTTGCGTAATATAATGAACATGGTTCGGGGGTGGGCTGAGGTAATCTGTGCGGAGGCATCAAAATCAGTTACAACGAACGGCAAAAAAATCGTAGAGATGAGCAATGAACTGCTTGAATTGACGGAGAAAGAACGCAAACTGGCCGATGTGCTACGGGGAGAGCCGATTCAAAAACCGCTTGACATTGAGGCAGTTTTAGAGCGGGTCGTCTCGAAGACAACATCTGAATATCCGGAGGCCACGATTGCGACGAAGTGCCCCACTAAAATGACCGTTCGAACGACGGTAGACTTGGAACAAGCGCTCAATGAGCTTGTGACAAACGCCATCGTCCACAATGACTCTGAATCATCTGAGGTTGATGTTACTGCCACTCGGGGTGAGATAGGAGTTCGTATTGAGATTGCTGACAACGGGCCGCAAATCCCGGAGATGGAACGGGGCATACTCACAGACGGGGTGAAAGAGGAGCCACTACGCCACGGAAGCGGGCTGGGGATGTGGCTCGTCAGGGAGAGCATAGTTCAAGTAGGCGGTAGTATTACTGCTGAGACGAGGTCACCGACCGGAAATATCATTACGGTTGTACTTCCGCAGTGAAATCACGTCTGATTCGCTGAATACCCGCTTTCTATCCCACACATTGATTAGTGACAGTATCACACAGCCGATAGCTGATTTATTAAGTCAACTGAGAGCGCCCGGATTAATTGGTCGCGTCACAAAGCGGTCTAAAGTGCTCTGTTGAATAGCGGTGCTTGGGTGGTGAAGGTAGATATGAATCGGTCCGTGAGGTGATGAGCCGCATGGTCCCAAATTCGGTGCCGATAGACAGGTTCTCAACAACCGCTATTCAACAGAGCAATCGAGATCGACACGAAGGACAATCGCGTTCGCTTTCACGTTCGCGCACGGAATTCAGACGACTGCGAATTAGTTGTCTACGGTCTCCGCCGACACCTCGATAAACTACCATCGGATGTAGAACCCCAGATACACCGCGCACTCTCAAACCACAAAATCAAACGATACCCCGAAGGTAGCTATATCGGTGTCTTCGCATCATACGATTTGACCAGTGGCGAGATTCGTGAGCCAGCCGAAGTCCTTTCCGACCCGTACCCACGCAACCTCGAACTTAGCGAATTCCCGCCTGACTCAGGCCAACTCTATAAGTGGTAATGTATCGTCTTTTTTCATAAACAAGTGGATTGTAGCGACTTCGACAGAGCGGCTGGCGTTGAAACATATATTGACCGATCTTGATCCAGATATGTGATTGTTCTATGGCACCGCGCACGATGGCTACTCACGGCCTGCCGTCACCCTGCTGTCCCAGAATAGTACTTTCGCCCCGCTCGCCCGAAGTATAAGTCACAGAGTCTCAAATGTTGAGGAGAGGGAGCACCGCTGAGTCGGTTCCAACAACCAGATCAGCTCCAAAACAGTGTCACACGCTCCCTCTCCCCCTCGAAGGAGCCCGTGAACTCGTGAGAATGACTTCTAATGACCCAGAGACGGTCCGTGGCGACTGCTCGTTCTGCGGCGAGACAGTCACGGATCGGCACGCGATCATCCACTATGAGACCACTGGCGGCGACACAGGCGTGTGGGCTGAATGCCCTCGCTGTGGCGAAATCGTTGACCCCACCGATGCTCAGTAAACAGTTCATCCAGCAGATCGTCAGGCTCGAACCGTCATCGACAACGCACCACGAGTGCCGTCACTGTGGGTACAGCGTGGAGAAAGACGTCGATGAGTGTCCACAGTGTGGCTCTCAAGAAATTGCGGCCTACGATCTCGAGTAATTGCTGAAGTGGTCACGGTAGGTAGAGAAGGTTCGAAACCTTATGTAGCACCCAAACAATAACATGGCTCGGCTTGTTACATAAGGCATGGAGCAGCCGTCACCACCCACCTCGCTCCCGAAGTATCTCGTAGAGGGGCTCCCGAAACAGGATACGGAGACACTCCATGAGATACAGAACTACGTTGAGGCGCTCATCGAGTATCGCGACCAGTCGGTAGACACCGACGAGCTTCCCGAGACCGCCGAACCCGTTGACGGGTCCGATAGCGCAGGAAGCGGGACCGTCGTCAAAGAGAAAGTCACCTGTGGCGACGACAGCTGTAAGTGCGCAAGCGGGAATGCCGCGCATATGCACGGTCCGTATCTCTATCGCTACTATCGTGAGAACGGGACGATGAAATCGGAGTACGTCGGGAAGCCAAAAAGTGAGTAGTGGTGAGTCGGGACTACCAGAACTTCACCGACGTCGACCAACAGAGATCGGCGATAAATCGACGCTACACCACCAGTGAGTCGCGTTCGACGATACTAGCAAACGCGACGTTCTCTTTGACTTGCTCGATCTCGACCGACAGCTCATCACCTGGTTGTCCACCGGGGACGATCACGACGTAGCCGCGTTCAACCTTCGCAATGCCGTCACCTTGATCACCAGTCGTCTCGATCGTCACGTCGCGGACTTCACCTTCATTTACGGGAGGACCGTCCGAGGTCGGAGTTGGTTCTTGAGCAGTCGACTGGGATTGCTCTTCCTGAGTCTCTTGGCTGGTCGAGGATGCTGATGCCAAGATCGCGACGCGATACGTTTCGTCGGCAGCAAGCGCGTCGTGTTCGATTTCACTCACGGGGACGTCCACAATATATGACCCGTCGCGTTCTTCGATTTGAGCACTAAACACAGAGCGAAGCGAATCAGAAATTTCGATCATCAGGTATCACGAGTGTAGCTAGTCAACGTATCTAAATCTCGCGTTTTGCGCACTCTGAGGTGGTAACCTAGTGTATGCTGAAGAGAACACGAAAATCCCGAACAGAAGCTCCTCGAAAGGCTAGCAGGCCAGATCGCTCAATACAGATGAAGTACGGATGGGTCAGTACAAATCAACAGTAGTTGGTAATACGATCTCGGTACTCAGGCGTATTCATGAAAGCAAATCGTTCGGGAGGTACTGTGAGCAATCAACCGGGATCGCTTTCCATGCTGCCTGAATCGCTTGGTACCCTGTCCAGCCTTCCCCTCGAAGCATCTCGCCACAGGCGTGACAAAACTCCGCTATAGTACACTTCTCCTTGTCTAGTAATAGATACAACAAAAACGTGGGAGCAACTGCCTTCCCAGTTATCTCTTCTGCGTCATCGAATACTCGATTAATAGCCCGACGCCCGTGCGTATCCATCAAAATAGCAAACCGATACAGCTCTGTATGCTGTTCGATCTCCATCTTCACGGACGTCTCCCCAGCATCCTCTCCATGCGGTCGAGGAACACACGGAACCGTCGTAAACGACGTCTCCTCGTCGTCGAACGACTCAAGTGCCTTCTTGCTCCCATCGTGAACCCACCGCTCTCTCGTTCCCTCAGGGGCATACTCAGACATCTCCCGAACGTGACGCTTGAGTTCGTGATAACAGACGTTCGTCGTCGTCAGCTGGATATTGTCCGTAATTCGAGACCAGAGACTCGTGTTCGCGACAGCGATTAGTGCGTCTGTATCGACAATAACTGGGTGGCGGACATCATCGTCCACCATCTTCACTCCTGGAAAACGCCGGTCGTATCAAGCTCTGCAGCCTCCTCAAAAGCCTCTTGCTCCCGCTCAATTTCTTCTAAAGCATCACCAAGAAGGATCTCTACAACGTCTTCAGAAAGCTCTCCCTGCTTGTATCGCTGGTGGAGGGTGATCTTCTCCTCATCCGAGAGAACCTCTCGGAGTTTCTCTTGAAGACCCTGTCGAGCAAGCTCACTGATATTGATCCCACCAAGACGCATCTGATCAACAATCTGAGTCGCCTCCTTCTCAGTTTCTCCCCGGAACTGGATTTTATCGTTGTTTGTGGCCATCTTACTCTTCATTCTCTCTCCACCGCAATAGCTGTTGTGACGTGCCATCCGTGTCAGTACAAATTCTCAGTGGTCAATACGCAAGCGCGTTCTATCGGCTAATTCGGCTGTAGATACACGAAATAAACGTCGCGGCAACTCTTTTACGGCGCCCTGTCCGGATACACTATCTAGCCAGTTCTCGTGGCTAGTCTCTCCTTTCCCATTGGGTACTGTCAGAGAGTTTTCTCTCAGTTTCAGCTGTGACAGTATTCTTCCAAACTCTGGCTATCCACCAGTTGAACGAGTATGATACGATGTCCCGGAGTCAAAACTGGTGAGTTCAGTGATACGCTGCTCCAGTTCTTCGATCTCGGCTTGGAGCTCGGTTGTGTCTTCGTCGGCTCCAGCCAACTGGTCTTTGAGCCCTTGGAGACAGGTTTCTTTCATCCCTTCGTCGATGTCTGCCTGATTGAGATGGTAATATGCTCACCACTTTCGGAGATTTCACGCGAGGCAGACAATCACGCACCACACGTGTTATCGGGAAGAATTCACGAAATGGTGGTGTCCTTAAACGAGCAAAGGCGGTCGCTATGTATCCTGAAATTGCTGAAACGGTGGGGGGGTGTTTATAAATAGACGGAGAGTCGGAAATCACCCACAACAAGACTACGCGTTCAGTCGATCAGCACTGATATGCTCGAAATCGATATCTGTAAATCGAGCCGTATCCTTGAGAACTTCGACAGCGATCTCGGTATCAACTTGGAGCTGATACTCCCAAGCAGGACCACCGATTGAACCCGCCGTCACCTTTTCGCCTTCGGCGATACCTTGCATGTCGAGTTCACGGAGATGATCTTTGAACCGTCGCTGACCGAGTTTGTCGACATCGATTCGTGAGGCGACACTCTTGTACACGCCGTAGATCGGTTTGGCTCGGACGGGAGCATCCCCGGAAAGTTCCAGGGCAGTAAGCGCAGCAAGGGCAAGATGGGCTTGTGTCGTCATTTCACGCATAGCCTCAACGACGGCTTCTCGCTCAACGAGTGCCTGGGCTTCACGGGCGTGCTCCGCACCAACTTGGTCGTCACCGTGCTTATCCGCTAATTCGCCGGCTTTGCGGAGGTATTTGATCGCTTGACGAGCGTCGCCCGTATCTTGTGCCGAGAGTACAGCGACGAGTGGGATCACGTCATCCGTCAGTACACCACTCTGAAACAGATACTCCTGACCGGATTGGTCAATTTCGACGACAGTTCCCTCCGGAACTCCATCGGCGTCGACTTCGTCGATCGGAGTCAGTTTGGTATCACGGAACGCTTTCGCTGCGCGCCGGCGGAGGATCTGCTGGAGCTGCGTCGCATCATATGGTGAGAATAGGACGGAATCATCGTAGAGCGAACTCTTCACCTTCGGACTGAGATTATCCCGCCACTGGAGGTCGTTACTGATGCCGATGATGCTGGGGAAGACGTGGTCCTCAACGTAATCCTGCGCTCGAGCTCGGGGGAGACTGTAGAGAATCCGGTCGTCGTCTCCGAGTGTATCGATTTCGTCGAGGACGATGATGATCGTACCACCGATCTCGTTCATCGCCTCGAACATCATGTCCATCACGACGTCGGTTGCGTAACCAGTCGGCCGGCTGTTGCCGGTAAGTTCCTGATAGATGCGGGAAGCGGCCTTGTATGACGTTGAGAGATCATGCGATTCACAGGAGACATATGCTGTCGTGAGGTCCAGATGATCGGATTCTTCTTCGGCATGTGCCTGTAGTTCAGAGAGTTTGGCTTTCGCAGCGGCAGTTTTCCCTTGACCGGCCTTTCCGTGGAGGAACACGTTGTTGGCACCGACTCCGCGAGCTGCGGGAGCCAGCGACATATGAAGATCTTCCATCTCGTCAGTTCGTTCGGGGAGATTGTCGGGATGATACTCTTCACGAAGGACCTCTTCTCGTTGGAAAATAGGAGAGGTATTCGAGAACTGGGTCATATGCGGGACCATCTGGGCAGGAGACAATAAAACCCCGGTTACAGCAATGTCTTGAATGTCGTCAACCAGTGGTACCAAACAAAATAGACAGACCACACCCCCACCACTGTTTCAGCAATTCTCGCGCCAAAGAGTGGGAACGATCGGTTCTGACGGAAACAGACGTTGTACTACGAAGACGCGGTTCTCAGCCACTTATACTTCTATTTTAGCCGGATCAAGTACACAGCGACTGTACTCATATTATATATCCTTTTCCTTTAGTAGTAGTAAGTGTAGTAGTAAAAGCGTAGATAGAGCAGTTTAAGCAAGTATAGTAACCTATATTTGACGAGTTTATACCAGATATCCTCCGGCGGGACTCGTCTGCGCATTTGACCCGACCTCTAATTCGGGTAAATTGCTGAAACGGTGGTGGGTGTCCTAACGACATCCGTTACTTCATAAGGAGTTCTTGAGAGACGTGTCTAGTCTCTATTCTCCCGAGTTGAAGCTTCTCACGTCTCCAAGTCGAGTTTTAACTACTTTCTTGTTTCGAGTAACGTACTCACTCGAACTTCAGGGAATAGTGTTCGTCCAGCTGAATTAATTCCTGAAACACTGGTGGGTGTCAAGCAGATTTATCTGAGTTCGTGTCTCTCTTGCCCCAGAGCACAACTCGTGAATCTACTTTCTCCAGATTGGTTTACCACTCTCATTCTCCGATACTCTCGCTAAATTCGTGAAACGGTGGTGGGTGTGTCTCCGATAACGGTTACTCAGACTCTTACCAAACGCTTAGAACAGCTTTGTTCGCGACCGCGTCGATGGTTACACTCGAACTAATGGTGAGAGAGTGGCTGGAGCTCAGCGTCGATCTACTAGTGTACAGTCCGATATGTTCTGATATATCCGATGACTGTACGGGGGTCGCGGTCTCTGAAAGGGTGATTATTTTGTTCTTTGCCCTCAGGAGTTGGATCGATCAAACTAGAGACCTCGATCTTTCTCTCTATCAAGAGTCCATCTCTACAGTCTCTCGGTAGCGGTCCTAGACAAAATCTAGACTGACCCGCTCACAATGCTTTCGCGGATTACACAACAGAATGGATAGGCCATGGCCGAGGTCAACTACGACGCAATGGCTCCAGAACCGTTGATTAACGCTGGGCTACAACCTTATGTAGCATTCAATCGCGTTTCACCACCAGTTCGATACATAAGAAATTGACCCCGGTGTGGATTGACTCGAAAAACGCCCGTTGCGGGTTTGTCGTGCTACCGAGTGAGAGAATTAGCGCAATAATCACGGTCAATGTCATAACGAGTGTTAGCGACAAATAGAACGATTATAATGGATACACGTTAGCTGTTGGAACATGAGTGCGTCACAGGGTAAAACCGATCTATCGGCGGACGAGCGTGCGGGTCTTGAATTAGTCCGTGAGACGGGTGGGATTCACCAGAGCGACTTTTGGAAAGAGCTGGATGTCTCTTCGCGAAAAGGAAGCCGAATAGTCGAAGCACTTGAAAATGCCGAGCTGATTCAGCGTGAAGAAGCGGTGTACAAAGGCCAACGGACGTACTATCTCGAACCAACAGCATCTGATCTTGACTTTTCACTGGTGATGGCGGGTGACATGCTCTCGCCATTTATTGGTGAGGAAGACGTCGATCCGCAGTCAGACGCCTTCTCTCAATGGCTGATGAACCTCGCGTACGAGGAAGAGTGACTCTGTTCTTGAGGGCTTCTGACGGCTCTTAGTCACCAAATCTCATACTTTTGTATCAGGGCCTCATAGAATAGTTGGCATACCTCTCTTTTCCCTCTCGAATCATTACAGGAATGTATCTATCGGATAGAGCCAACCTAGTCCACAATTCTCCGTAGTATGTGTTCGACAATCGAATAAGAACTATACAGGTGAGAGCGAATCGAGCAATATGGCTTACCTATCCTCTCTCACTCAGGATCTGACTAAGAAAGACAAGCGGAAGATCGCTACTATCGTTCTGGTTATGACCATCGGACTCCCAGTCTACGTAGCGTTCATGTCTCTCACCGGTGTGATTAATGTGCCAATGACCACGTTCTTTTTCGGACTTACTCCTATTGTCGGGTTTATGATGTCACTGCTCGCGATTATACCAGCCTATCTACTAGGGAACAAAATGACTCCCTGATTGTCTTGAGCTAGGCACGGACACGTTGATCATACGTGCGCTGTGTATCTCGCACAGCTATCGAGTTATCTCCCTGATCTGGCAGAATCCTCGGCACTCAATACGCATGCTCGTCCTGACAGCTAATTCATCGAATCCCAGATGAAATGATACCCTTGCGAATAGTTCTATGGTACCTGTTAATATTCAAATGTAAATATGCTCTCCGCTTCTGTCTCGAACTTTCTATGAGAATCGAATACCCAGAGACGCTGCTCAGTTATCCAGAATTTGTCATCCCACCATCAACGTATAGCGACTCCCCATTAACGTAGGACGCGAGATCGCTCGCTAGATAGAGTGCGGCATCAGCAACATCCTCTGGTTGACCGAGTCGACGTAGCGGGATCGTCTGGCGATAACCCTCTTCGGCTTCCGTCCCGACAATCTCGACGTCGTCTTTGAGCATTGCCGTCTCGATAGCGCCCGGATGAATCGCGTTCACTCGGATGTTCTCAGGCCCCAACTCGTCGGCGAGCGCGTACGTCATCAGTCGGACCGCACCTTTTGACGTACAGTAGGTGACGAAGCCCGCACTTCCTTCAAGACCGGCGTTACTCGACATATTGATAATGCTCCCACCGCCGTTCTCAACCATTTTGCGGGCAGCGTACTGCGCGCCAAAGTAGACTCCCTTGACGTTGATGTCCATCATCTGGTCGAAAGCATCTTCGTCGGTATCGGTGAACGTCTCTTGGCGAAAGATGCCTGCGTTGTTCACCATCACGTCAATGCCACCGAACTCGTCTGCAGCATCGACGGCAGCTTCGAGATCGTCAAGGTTTGTCACGTTACATTCCACATACGTCGCGTCGACATCGTACTCGTCGATAACGAGTTCGTGAGTTGGCGTGCCACCCTCTCGTGGTGCTTCCTGAATATCGGCGACAACGATATTTGCACCCTCCGCGGCGTATGTCTCCGCGATAGAGCGTCCATTGCCGCTCGAACCACCAGTGATCACGGCCGTCTTCCCGTCAATCAGGGGACCAGACATGGTGTACCCAACATGTTCGCCTTTGTGAATAAATGTTCGTGACATACGCTTTTATGATTGGGTTATCTAAATCGAGGGGGATTCTTACGAGACGATATATGACCTATTGCTATCGACACAAGTTTGAATTGATCACAATCGGAGGAACATGTATCGACCACAATTCCTCTATCAAGTGATCGGTCTATTTCTAGAGTCTGATGAGTCCAGTCCAGAGAATCACCAACAGCCATCGTCTCGGACCGTCAAATCTCATGTGGAAAGATAGTTTCACACGCTCTTTCCACCCAATTCAGTAAGTGATTTCTCGTTAAATGGTGTATACCTTGACCACAAATTCGCACGAGTTAGCAAGTCCTAGACTTCCCCGCGAAGGGTGTCATCAACGACATCAGCGAACGCAACGTTCTCACGCACCTGTTGCATCTCGACGGTGACTCGGTCTCCGACGCTCGTTTCGGGAACGATCACGACGTAACCGTGCTCAACTTTCGCGATCCCGTCACCTTGGTCACCGAGGTTCTCGATTTCAACGTCTCGCTGTTCACCTTCCTCGACAGGCGGGCCGTCGGATTCAGCTGACTGGTCGATCTCAGTCGTGTTCGTGGCTTCGGTATCTGACGTCGACATCGAAATAAGCGCAACACGGTATGTCGATCCCTCACTGACTGCCCCAGTCGCTATCTCGCGTTCCGGCACACTGATCTGGTAGGTACCGTTGTCTTGCTCAACGGTCGCAGTATACAGTGTTTGGAGCGTATCAGAAAGTTCCATAAAATACGTATCGGGTCAATTCGTGCCAGCTGACTTGTTTCTAGCGTTTCTAGCGCTCTCAACTAATTATCGTGGTTCTGACTGAAGTACCCGGTGGGGCACTTCAGGACTTCTCACCATCATCAAACACGGCGGCAAATTCCTCGAGAAGTTCTTTTTGTGACCGTTCATCACCATGAGAGGGAAGTGGTGCTTCCCAGCATTCGATTTGGAGTGTGTCCGCACTCGATACCGACTCCGGCTCAGTTACCACATTGAAAATGCCCGTCCGATAGATTGCCAGAAGTCGCTGGTCATGAACAGTGACATAATCGATTCCAGCCCGACTCAGAGCAGCAGGAATGTCGATCGGCTCAGATAGCGAGACAGAGGCGCTTGGAGACGCCGAATCGCTCATACCTGAGTTTAGTCGATAGCACCGATAAATGCCCTGAATAGAAAGGCACTCTACTGTTGACTAGCCAGACCACCATTGTCCCGGGCTGAGGAAGGTTAAATGGGATTTATTAGCAGACTCGAGAATCACTTTCCCGTCGTAGCGATCAGATCTCTGGATTCGTGGGCTGTGTTGGTTAACACGAGAGCAGCCGATAGCCTGCGAATCCCCGACCCTCCCAGTAAACCTCCTGACGAATATTGTCGACGCCCTCAACGAAGCCACACCAGAGCATCTTCGAAACGCTCGAGGACGACCGATTCGGACAGAAACGCGTCTTCATGGGCGTCCGGGCCGCTGAGGGAGCTGTCGCGTTTGACAAGACCACGCTCCTCACGGAGCAGGTTATGACAGACGAACTGAACGGAATCCCCATTGTCGCGGTCGCCGACCAGCGACTTGATACCGGGTACATCTATCTGAATCCGGAGGAACAGACAGTCACTGCCGACGGGTCCACGATACTAGTCGGAGGGTCCTCCTATGAACCGGATTCGTTACCGCTCACGAGCGTCTACACGTTCGATGCGATGTGGTTCGCCTGGCACGGGTATTATCCCGATACCAATGTATAAGCGTAATGAGACCTCGCTGATTCGGCTCAGAGTAGCCGTCTCCAGATCAAAAGCAGCCTCCAGAGCGGTGTTCCGACGCCCGGACGCGACACTCGTTGTCCTTGGGACAGCAGTCGGATATCTGCTACTCTATCTGTACGCACTCGGGCATCTTGGGCCTGGAATCAGCGGTTTCGACGTAGTGATCGTCTCCGATGCTCTTGTGAAGTTCTTTCAGCCAGAGCTCGGTCCGTTTTCATTCACGCCTGTCGCTCGCGTCTCAGCCGGCCCGATTACGTACCTATTCTCGCTCAACACGATTTTAGGGCTCGGGATTGCCCTTTTGATCGGATTGAACCTCGGGCTCACATATCTCGCATGGCGCCAGCCTGCCGCGTGTGGGGTCGGATCCTCATCTTCGGGGATCCTTGCGAGCTTTCTTGCACTTCTGTCAGGGGCCGCCTGCTGTGGGCCCGTCGTCCTCATTGTTCTCGGGTTTCAGGCATCCGGGATCATCATCACGGCGTTTCAGTTCCTGTTACCGGTCGCTGTCGTGCTCTTGCTCGGGAGTCTTGTTCTCGTCGGCCGCCAGGTTGATACAACGCGGCTCTAAGCGGGGTTTCGTTTAGCCCCGATAGACACGTGATCTGAGGGGTTCACGGGAGGTAGAACGCATCGGGGCCGTGGTCATCCTGCCACGCGAACGCGAAGAGGCGACGAGTTGGAATCCGCTGTAACCGCCGCCCATCATTGCTCTCACCCGTGGCGGGAGTCCACGTCGCGCCATCCCCACGGAGCCTTCCATCTTCGAGTCCGAGCCCGAAGTCGGGCCGCCGAAAGGCATGGAGACCGGCGTCGGTGGCGAGTACGACGGCGTCGGTTTCGCCGACAGTCGCCTCCACGACGCCCCCGGCTGCTTCGACGACCGGCAGCGGAAAGCCGAGCGCCCCACCCTCAGCTGGGGTCACTCCGAGAATGATAGTCTTTGGGTCAAGATCCTCGCGGTCCCACTCACGCTCCGGCCCCTCTCCTCGCATTCCGCGGAGGCCAAACGCCTCGCGCTCTGCGTAGGCCTTGTATGCCGAATCGTCGTACTCGCTTGCGGCAGCCGATCCACTGGATTCAGGCTGAAGCACCACGCCGTCATGGTAGGCATCACGGAAGGCAGCGTACGTCGTCATCGGTCCTGACCGGACCCGGAGTTGCTCACCGGTGAGCTCGCCTGCGATACACTCACCGGTCGACTGTTTCCACTCGGATTCGGTCTCGCGGTCGTATAACACGAGATCATCATCTGCTAGCTTCCCTGAGACGCCGAAAGTGAGGTGCTGGCGGTTAATATTCGCATCGTAAACCACGCCGCTACCACAAATGGGACACCACGTGACAGCGATCGGGTCATCTCCCTCGTCGCCGACGGCGTCGTTAACGACTTCGTGGTAATTGAGGATCCGGGTCGGGTAGGCGCGAGCAGGTATCGCGTCATCCGCCGACTCGACGACCAACACTTCGTCATCCGGATCGCCAAAGTACTCGTCGCCGAACGTCGGGTCGTCGATGCTCGGGATCGCATCTTTCGGGAGGACAGAGATGACGTCCATGGCCGCATCGGTGGAATCGCTCATTGGTCCGCCGGAGCGGTGAGATGTTCGCGGCCCCAGTCACGCATAGCGATGATGACCGGCTCGAGCGACTGCCCTCGGTCGGTCAGAGAGTATTCCACGCGAAATGGCTTTTCGCTGACGACAGTCCGGTCAACGAACCCGTGTTCTTCGAGGTCTTCGAGAACGTCGGTCTGGACCTTCGCCGAAATACCATCGACTTCCTCTTTGAGCGCGTTGAACCCCAACGGGCCGTTCTCCAACAGTCGATGGATGACGACGGGGTGCCACTTCTTGCCGATCAGCGTCGCAGTCGTCGTGATGGGACACCAGTCGCTGCCCGCACACCACACTTCCAACGGTTCCGAATCGGTACTCATACCGGATCCTCACTCCGGAGAAAAATAAAGGTACGTTTGGTAAGTAGGTGAGGAAATGAAACCGGGCTGCTTTGTCGAAAGACCGCAGAGTAAGTGTGCGACGGGTCAGAGGATTTTTCCGACGCATCATCCCACACTGTCAACATCGGGACTGTTTCAGATTCTAACTGATCTGGCGATATCGCACGGATCCGCGTGTCTAGGAGTAGAGTGTGGAGGCTCGGCAACGGGTCCGTCGTCCAAGAACTCGAGACGACCACGTCGTCTGCCTTGTGGATCCGCTGTGAACGCCCCCTTCGAAACGACACGGTATGTTGCTGGATGAGCGGTTTCGGCACACAACCGGTATACTACTTTAAAATCGTACAGTAATCGCACGTATGGACCGATCGTCTCCAAGCGACCGTCTCGCGTTCAAACCGGAGGGCGTCGCGATAGCGGTCATCGCGTTCGTCCTGACACGTGGGGCGGTTGCGAGCCTATTGGTGACGGACAGCGGCTTGCTGCTGGAGGCGAGTGCGATACTGGTGTTGATCATCGGGTTCGGGATCGTATTGTACGGGATCAACGTCGCAGTGAGTGCCCGCGATAGCGCGTACACCCGAACCATTCTGATCTGGTTCGTGACCGGCGTTGCGGCAGTCGGACTCGTTCTCGGGCCGCTGATGACCGCATCGTCATCAGGAGGTGCCACCGCGGCAGTGGCGTCCATCGGGATCGTAGGCGGCGGTGCGGGACTGTTGGTCGGCATCCGTGGGGCGGAAGCGGACCGGCGGCAGGCTACCGTAGACCGCCAGATCGAACAGGCGCGGCTCCTCAATCGGATCCTCAGACACGAGGTCCGGAACTCGGTCACGATCCTTCAGGGTCACTCGGAGCTCTTGTTCGAGGCAGGCGGAGAGACCACAGACCGGAGTAAGTCAGCGATCACCGACGCGATCGCTCGAATCGAACGAGCGGTAGACGAAACGCGGTTTCTCACCGTCGGTACCGTTGACGGCGGCAGCGCGCTTGAACCGGTCCAGCTCGACGAGGCGATTCGGAGACACGCGGAGCGCACCGGGCGTACAGAGCCGGAGGCGTCGGTACCATCGGTGACGG
Organism: Halorubrum miltondacostae; assembly: GCF_041379815.1. Taxonomy (NCBI): domain Archaea; kingdom Methanobacteriati; phylum Methanobacteriota; class Halobacteria; order Halobacteriales; family Haloferacaceae; genus Halorubrum; species Halorubrum miltondacostae. The sequence goes on along the minus strand of NZ_JBEDNY010000005.1, from coordinate 27,814 downwards.
TCAGGGCAGACAGATATCTGGATCGGTTACTCGACGAACTCGTCGCACTTCCCGACTGGGCGGACGCCGACGCCGACTCCCTCGCGGTCGAGGTTGAGGACCGCGGCGTGGCGCTATCCGTTACCGCGCCGGGCGCGTGGCTCAGCGCTCGCGAATGTGAGGTACTCGTCGAGGGAATCCCTGAACAGGAGCGTAACGACGTTGATTACGGCGTCCCAGTCTTGCGTCTCCTCACGGCCAGATACGGCGGGAATGTCGACGTCGACGCGACCGACGACGCGACGACCGTCCGGGTGCGCCTCCCACGGTCCCGCCGCACCGGCGCAGGCAGCGACACACCGGGAATCGCTAGCGGAACACTGTGGCAGACACTCGGCATCGGACTCGCTGCTGGGATCGCGATGGGAGCGTTCTTTCAGGCAACAACGGGAACGCTACCGGTGATTGGCGCGCTGTACGGGGCGTCGGTCTCGTCGGTTGGATGGATCGCGCACCTGTTTCACAGCGCCGTGTTCGCGACCGTGTTCACCGTTGTACAGTCGGAAAGTGCCGATCGCTTCGGCGACTCTATCAGCACCACCGTCACCGCAGGCGTTCTGTACGGCCTCTTCTTGTGGTTCGGCATGGCAGGGGTCGTTATGAGCCTCTGGTTGAACGCCGTGGGAGTCTCGACCCCGCTCCCGAACCTTGATCCAGCCTCGCTCATCGGTCATCTCTTATGGGGAGCTCTCGTTGGTGCGCTCTCGGCGACACTCCCGCCGCTGCCGAGCCGGCGAGCGGTTCGGAGCCGGCTGTTAGCCGCTATTGATTGGTGACGCAAGAAGTACACCTCACCGCTCAGACGACTCCCAAGCCGCCGAGGATCAGCCGGACACCGATTACCGTCAACAACCCGAGAACGAGCGCGCGCCTGAGCCGCTCGCTCACGCGCTCGCGGAGACGCTTTCCGACCGTGACACCGGCTACTGCGGGGACCGCAGCGGCAACCGAGGCGAGGGCGAGCCCGATGTCGGGATAAAGACCGAGTGCGCCCGCTGCGACGACTCGGAGGCCGTTGATCCCGACGAAGACGAGCGCGACGACGCCGACGAACAGTCCGTGAGAGAGGTCGAAGCTCCGGACGAACGCGACGAGTTGTACCCCGACGTTCGTCGCGCCGAACAGGACGCCGGAGACGGCCCCGACGACCGCCATAACGAGCGGCGCGTCGGCGACTGCTCGGTCGGTCGTGATAGATGAAGTTGGAAGTGTGATGATGCGTTGGTTCGTCGCGACGAACCCCAGCGAGACGAACCCGAGGAGGATCCGGAGCGGAGGCCCAGGAAGTCTGTCGAGCAGCGCCATCCCCAGAATGGTACCGACAAGGGCGGCGACGAGTAACGGTGCGAATCGAATGCCACAGGTCCGGAGCTCCTCACGGGTGAGATCACCGACAAGCGCGACGTTGACGGCGAACATCGGAATAATCATGAATGCGACGGCTGTCGCGGGGTCGAGCGTCGCGGCGAGTACCATCGTTCCGACGACGGCGAAACCGAATCCCGCGACCCCGTTGACGGCGCCCGCGACGCCAACAACGACGACGATCGTCGCCACCAATTCGACGGAGAGCGCGAGGGTCATACGCTATGGACGGGCCGGTGAGTTAAAAACGAGAGTTGCTTGTGCGGTGTCAAAACACGCACGGGAGGTCGACGATGTTTCAGTAGCCATATCGAGTGCCGTGTCACGAGCGACTGAGTGTGTGATAAATTCGCACGGGCGGCCGAGACTCATATCATTCAGTCGCCGTATTTTACACAAATTCAAAGAGAATACCTGACGCTTTAGGGTCAAGATGAATCCGACAATACTCTACATGAACCACGTCTGGTGGCATTCTTGAGTTTCTAAAATCCGTAGTTTCAAATATTTCTACTTCGTAACAAGAGCAAGGTCAGGTCGGAACGGAGCGATTCCGAACGGCCTTCGGAGGCGGTCTAGCCGCCACTAATGAGATAGTATCCGGAACACCAACACGGTGAACACGAACGCTGAAACGTTTGTCTTGTGCCAGTTGGTTGAGCAAGCACTAAGGTAACTCCGAATCCGTCAAAGCGACGTTGACTCCCTGCTGGCAAAAACAACAGATGGGAATCGGATGGCGTGGAGGATAGGAGTAACGGCGGTTTGGCACCGCCAGTCAGCCGCTGACCACGATGACTGGGTTAAACGGGTTCCCGCTAAGTGGCAGAGTCATGGTTGCGAACCTGAAACTCCCACCGCTCGGGATTCCTGCGTCTTCACGCCCAGGAGGATGTCAAATATGCTTCAAACTGGACAGACTGCGCCGACATTTGAGTTGCCCGGTGCGAGTGGAGGACGGATCGACACACATGGGCTGGCCGAGTACGCCGACAACGGATGGGCGGTCGTACTGGTGTCCTACCCCTTCGACTTCCATCCCGTCTGTACCACGCAGATGTGTACCTTACGCGACAGCGAGACGCTCTCACTGCTAGAGAACACTGTCGTCCTCGGGATTTCGACGGACAGCGTCTACAGCCATCGTGCGTTCGCACAAAAACACCGGATCGATTTTCCACTCCTATCGGACAGTGGCGGCCATGTCGCCGAAGCGTACGGTGTGCGCGCCGAGGAGCTGGACGACCATCGCGGCGTAGCACGCTCGACGATCTTCGTAGTGGACCCCGACAGAACCGTCCAGTTCGCGTGGCAGAGCGAGGAGACCGCCGACGAACCCGATCTCGAAGCCGTCGAGAACGCGGCGCGGTGTCACGGTGACGAATGTGAACTGCCGGATGGGAAGTCATATCTATAGAGTCGCCGGCCGGTAGTCGTTACCGGGGTGTAACCCGGTTACCGGTCCGTTCGCTCGCTTTTATCCGGTAGTCTCACAACTAGGTTACTAGAGGTAACCTGCGTCGGCTCGCCGGCGCGGAGGACACACAGATGGTAAGCATACTCACCGGACTGATCGCTGGACTGATCGCGACCGTCTTCATGACGATGTTCATGATGGCGATGGGAGACGACTCACCGCCGCCGACTGCTGCCCTCTGGGCGAAGTACGTCGGTAATAAGGGACCTGACGCGTACATGAAACAAGGAATGCTGCTCCACATGCTATACGGGGTCGGCGCTGGGGTCGCCTTCACAGTTGGGGCGACCGCACTTGCGCTTGATGTCGGCGCAGGCGTCCTCGTCGGCAGTGTGCTTTGGGGACTCGCCTTCGGACTCGTGCTGATGATCGGGGGCATGATGTTCTGGATGCGAGTCGTCCTCGCGATGGAGCCCGACCCGAAGACGATGGGCACGTTCGGCTTCTTCCACATCGTTTACGGCGTCGTGCTGGGAGCAGGAATCGCGCTACTCCCGGTGTAACACGTGGGGACGAACACCAATACGGACGGTCGCCGCCCGGGGTGCCTGCGTGACGACCGTCCTGTGCGTAGTTGTACTGCGGCGGCCGGGTCGGCGGTTGGTCGCGGAGTAGAGGCGACGGTTCGACGCATTGCGTTTTGGACATCGATTGCGTTCCCGGCAGTCTACGTCGTTAGCGCGGTCGAGCCCGTCGCAACGGAGCTGCCGGTCGGTTGGCTCCCGCTCGGCATCGCCACCCACCTGCTACTACTGTGGGTCGGACACGGCGCTCATCACCCGGAGTGAGCGATGGTCGGTGTGTTTGTGCCGGCGATTTGGATCGACCCGTTGCCGTTGCTCTCGGCGGTTCCGGTCGATCAGATCCTGGAACATTGGTGGGTGTTTCCCGCGTCCGTGCTGTTCTCGATGGTGGCTATCGCCGCCGGTGTCTCGGGTGCGCTCTTCTTCAGCCCATTCTTCCTGTTAGCCGTCGGGCTGGGGCCGGCACAGGCGGTCGGTGCGGGCCTGATGACCGAGGTGTTCGGCATGGGGAACGGGCTTCGGTCGTACGTCAAACAGGGTGTCGTCGACTACGCGACGGCTAAGTGGCTGTTGGTCGGTGCGCTTCCGGCGATCGTGATCGGCTCCTTCGCAGCGCATTACGTCCCCGACACGCTGTTGCGCGGTGGGTTCGGCGTCGGGTTATTCGTGCTCGGTGGGTTCTTGCTGTATTCCGACTCTCCGGAAGAGACCGAACCCGGTGAACGCGAAGGAGAGTTCCTCGAAAAAAAGAACGCAGAGTGTGGCACCACCGTCGTCGAAGCTGCCGACGGCGATCGCTTCGTTTACCCGACCTGCTGGCGCCCACCAGGCGTCACGCTTGCGGCGCTCGGCGGCGCAATAACAGGGTTGATCAGCGCCGGACTTCCGGAGATCGTGACGACCCAGCTCGTGGCGCGGTGTCGGATGCCGCCGCGGGTCGCCGTCGCCACGTCTGTCTTCGTGCTCGCAATCGCCGCAGTCGCCGGAGCTGCTGTCCACGTGCTGGCCGCGACACCCGTCTGGTACGTGGTCGTCTGGTCAATCCCAGGTGTCATCGTTGGCGGGACGATTGGCGCACGTGTTGGCAAACACGTTCCGAGCGGACTCATGGAACGTGGGCTGGGTGTCGTCTTCGGGATTGTCGGGGGTATCGTCCTCGTGACGACGTTCAGCCTCTGAAACCACTGAAATGTCGGCCACTCCACCTGACTTATTGACTACCTCACTCGTCGGGTGCCATCCCCTTCTCAGCGAGTTCCGCGACTGCGGCCGACGATTTTTCAAGATCAGTTAGTCCCATCCCGTGGCGCACGTGGTCGGCCTTCGTAAACTGGATGTCCTCGTACGCGACGATTTGGATCCGGTTCCCCCATGGATCGTGGAAGTCGAGGCCGTTCGTGGGGAGGGTCTCGACCCCATGCGCGTCTAGGCCGCGTTCGACGGCGTCCCGGTCGTCGACCACGAGTCCAATGTGGCGGTGGTCGTCAGCTGCTGTCTCAGCGTCGCTCGTCTCGTCAGCCGTCTCGATGAGTGCGAGGAACTGGTCGCCCATATCGAGGAAGGCGGCTGTGTCGGTGCGACCGCGGACATGGAACTCGAATAGTGATTCGTGAACTGCCTCGGGGTCAAGCCCCGAGGCTTCCCGTGGGTTAGTCTGACACTCCCACCCGACCATCAGCCTGATAGCCTCGGGCGGTCGGGTGGGTCACGGTCGGGGCGTCCACAGCCCCCGATGCTTGCCGTCGCACCTTCCGAACTTGGGGAAGGCTGTTGAGAGCAGGCACATTCCAATCGAGTTTCTTCACGCCTTTCACGGCGATGTTAACGCTTGCACCACGGTCGCTGTGGTCTTGATGCCCACAGCCTTTACACTTGAACCGCTTCTTATGACGGTTCGCACGTTCCGTATGTCCGCACATCGGACACCGCTGGCTCGTGTACGCAGGGTCAATCCACGAGGTCGGAATCCCCTCGAACGACGCCTTGTACGACGTATAGAACTGGAGGGCGCGGAAGGGAAGGTGGTGCAAGCGTCGGTTCATTCGCGTACCGTAGTCGATACTGTCGCGCATCTCTTTGAGGTCTTCAAAGACGATGCACGGCTTCTCGAACTGTTGGCTCCACTCCACGATGTGACGGCTCACCTTGTGGAGCCGATCGCCGACAAACCGTTCTTCGCGCCCTTCCAGTGTGTCGTGGATACTCTTTTTCCCCGCGTTCTGGACGCGCTTTCGCATCGTGAAGTAGCGGTGGCGCTCAAACTTGATCTCGGGGAAGTCAATGACCAAGGTATCCTCGACACCACCCTCGGAGAGTGCGGTGAGCGCCACGTTGTCCTCGTTCACGTCAACGCCGATGACCGTCCGTGAGTTGTGCTTGTCCCGAACGGTCTGCTCGGTATTAGTGACGTTCACGTGTAACTTGGCGTTCTCGTCGTGGAACAGGGCTTCCGCCGTCCCAATCTTCCACTCGTCACTTTCGAGTGCGCTCTTGAGAATATCGAAGTGAGCGTCACTCCCTTCGAGGACGCCTTTGACGTGGTTGTACGGTTTCGCGCTAATGCGGAACGCAACGTCGCCGTCATCGGTGAGCGACAGGTTGTACCCCTCCTCGTAGTTCGCACGAAGCGGGTACGTTCCGTCCTTGGCGTGGCTCGGGAGTCCGAAGTCGTCGTACTCGTAGTAGTTTTCCATCGATCCGAGAGCCTTGGCGACAACGCGCTGAGTCGTGTTCTTCACGAGATCGGCGTCATCGGCTACACGGTCGGGAATAGCGCCCCAGTCCACGCCTTCTTTGGCGAGACGGATGGTTTCGTTGTACACTTGTCGGGCTTCGAGCGTGGCGTCATACAACAGGCTCTTGTTGTCACTCTGGATGTCGAGTTGGAAGTCCAGCGTCTTGATGAGAGCCTGTGAGTTGGTCATTCTTCGCCTTGTTCGGTTGGTTCTGAGGTTCGGACGACTTTGACGTCGGCCCCACGCCAGCGTTTAGGAACGGTGACGTGAGCACTGTTCCCGAACGGTTTGACCTCGCCGTCAAGAACCTCTTCGCCGTCGATTTTGAAGCGATTCACCACACCTACGTATATCCTTTAGATATACATAACTGTGTTGGTGGAGTGCGTTCGATATGGGTGAGAAGCGGTCGAATCACACGGTGTACAACGTCAACTACCACTTCGTATGGTGTCCGAAGTACCGCCACTCGATTCTCGAACCCATCGAAGATTCGCTGGAAGCGAGTTTTCGCAACGTGTGCGACGAGTACAATTACGAGATGCTGTCGCTCCACATCTCACCTGACCACGTACACCTGTTCTTGTCAGCCCATCCGAAACACGCCCCGAGCGAGATTGTGCGAACTGTCAAGAGCATCACGGCGCGGGAGATGTGAGAACAGCACGAGTCGTTCTTGGAGGAGTATCTGTGGGGTGGTGGATTCTGGGAACAGTCGTACTACATCGGAACGGCAGGAACAGTCTCAACAGAAACGATTGAGCGATACATCGAGCGGACAGAACACGTCTAAGTGTCGGCTTCACCCTCGGGGTCAAGCTCCGAGGCACTCGCCTTGTTTTCTCTGTAGAATTCGATCGCCGCTTCGGCGTCGTCAACCGGTAACGCGACGTGGTTGATGCCGACGAGACGGGCAGCTTCGTTTTCGGACATGCCAACGAGTTGTGTCCGATACGTATCACCCCATCGCCGAGGGTTGAGCACTGATAACTCCCGGAAGTCTCCCGGCCCATCCGATACTCGTCGGTCGTGTGTCGCGCGCACCATGGCGGACTGGTCTTGATGACCGTGGGCCGCAACAACCCGCCTATGCAGGAATTCGATTTCCTCGTGATCGGGTCTGGATCGGGGCTGGATGTGGCGAACGCGATGGCCGGTCGCGGGAACTCGGTCGCCGTCGTCGAGGAGGGACGGCTCGGCGGAACCTGTCTCAACCGCGGCTGTATTCCATCGAAACAGCTCCTCTACCACGCAGACGTACTGGAGACGATCGAAACCGCCGACGCGTTCGAGATCGACGCTGAGGTGACCGATGTCGACTTTGCGGAGATCGTCCGAAAGGTGAATGATGATGTCGCCGGAAGTTCAGAGTCGATCCGCCGTGGATTAGAATCCTCGAACAGCCACGATCTGTTCTCGGGAACCGGACGGTTCGTCGATGACCACACGGTCGAGGTAGTCGACGGCGACGACGAGGGCGCGACGCTCCGGGCGGACACGGTTCTCGTCGCCACCGGTACCCACCCCTCGATACCCCCGATTGACGGAATCGACGGTGTCGACTATCTTACGAGCACTGAGGCGCTCCAGTTGGAGACGGCGCCGGACCGCCTCGTGATCGTCGGGGGCGGGTACATCGCGGCCGAACTCGGGCACTTCTTCGGGACGTTCGGCACCGACGTGACAATCGTCGGCCGGCGCGAGCACCTCCTCCCGGAGGCCGACGCCGAGGTCGGCGAGGCGTTCACCGATCGCTACGCCGACCGGTTCGACGTGTACACGGGCTACGAGGCCGTCGAAGCCGACGCGGCCGAGGGCGAGGTGACGATCGAGGCGCGCCCGTACCCTGAGGCTGACTCAGTTCGCGCCGGTGGTGAGACTGTCGGCGAGCCCGACGATGCGGAGAACGTGACTGTTACCGGCGACGAACTGCTCGTCGCAGCGGGCCGCCGCCCGAACACCGACTCGCTGAACCTCGACGCGACCGGCGTTGAGACCGACGCGGACGGCTTCGTCGAGACGGACGAGTACCTCCAGACCGACGCGGAGGGCGTGTGGGCACTCGGCGATGTGGTCGGTGAGTACCTACTCAAACACAGCGCGAATCACGAGGCAAGAGCGGTCGTTCGGAACCTGCTTGGCGACGAGCCGGAGCCGGTCGACTACTCAGCGATGCCGTTCGCGGTGTTCGCATCGCCCGAGGTGGCCGGCGTTGGCGCCCGGGAGCAGGACCTCCGCGAGGCCGACATCGAGTACGCAACGAACACGTACGCGTACGACGAGACGGCACGCGGCAGCGCGATGGGGGCGGACGGGTTCGTGAAAGTGCTTATCGACTTGGACGGGAACATCCAGGGTTGTCATATCATCGGTCCCGAAGCATCGAATCTGATCGAGGAGGTCGTTGTCGCCATGACCGCCGGCTCTGGGACAGTCGCGGACATCCGCGACGCCGTCCATATCCACCCTGCGCTCTCTGAGGTCGTCGATCGTGCCTTCTCGGGACAGTTCTCTCGTGGTGGAGATCACGACCACGGGCACCGCCACAGCTAATTGCCGAAGCGATGTTGCGGTCGAACACGACGACTTCTCGGTCGGCCGAGCGGTTTTGTCGCTCCTCACCGAACTATCCGTATGAACGAGCGCGGTCACCTCTCTCGGCGTCGTCTGTTGGCCGGCATCGCGAGCGGCGGCGGGATGGCTGCGCTGGCCGGCTGTGCCGAGAGCGACACCGGTCCCGAGGCCGACGCGGAGTCCGGAAGCGACGACGACGCTGGCACCGAGAGCGACAAAACCGGAGCCGGATCGGAACCGCCTGCTGCCGCCGATCTCGACCTCCGAGAGGCGAACGTCGTCGACGTCGAATTCGAGCCGACGGACGACGGCTACGCGTTCGATGTGACGCTCCACCACGACGACAACGGCGAGGTGGGCTACGCGAACTGGTGGCAAGTCGAGCGACTCGACGGGACGCGTCTCGGTCGGCGTGAGCTACTACACGCACACTCCGAGCAGCCGTTCACGCGGTCTATAACGGTGACAGTTCCTGACGATGACACCAGTCGCGTCGTCATCCGGGGTCACGACCAGACGCACGGATACGGTGGTGTGGCGGCCATCGTAACTCTCGGCGATGGGTCGATACGGTTCGTCGACCAGGGGACCGACCCCCGGCCGTTCGACGCCGAGGCTCCTTCGTAACGCATCCCGACGCCTATAATATAATAAACCGTGTCGAGAAGACGCTCCAAACACACACCCGCGGACGGGTTTTGTACAACTGTGTTTTATAACGGAGCACGATGGCAAAAGCAGCAATCGTGATTCTCGCCGGCAACGAATCGCACGCTGATTACGGTCGGCTCGCGAACGGGCTGGAAGCAGCCAAGGAGTTCGCTGAGACCGAGGGTGACGAGCTAGAACTGATCTTCGATGGTGCCGGGACCCAATGGATTCCGGAGCTCGAAGACGAGGAGAGCGACTACCACGAACTCTACCAAGCGGTCCGCGATGACGCGGCGGTTTGCGACTTCTGTTCCGGTGCGTTCGGCGTCGAAGACGCCGTCGCCGACTCCGGGCTCGTCACGCTTGACGAATACGACGGGCATCCGAGCATCCGTTCGCTCGTCGACGATGACTACGAGATTATCACGTTCTGAGCCGCAGACGAGGCCACACCGCCTCGAAGACGACCACCGTTTTTTGATATCCGTTTCGAACAGCGACGCATGAACAGCTCAACGTTCGTCGATCAGGACGGCCGCCCGGTCACGGCGGTCACGGCCGAGGAGATGCGAGCGATCGACCGCGTCGCCGTGGAAAAGATTGGTCTCGATCTCCCTCGGATGATGGAACACGCCGGACGTGGCCTCGCTGACGCCGTCCTCCGGGATGGGCTGACCGGTCAGAGCGACCTTCCCGTCACGGTGCTCGCCGGGAACGGCGGAAACGGCGGCGGTGGACTGGCGTGTGCTCGGCACTTGGCGAATCGGAGCTTACCCGTCGAAGTCGTCCTTGACCGGGCCCGGACCGAAGTCGACGGTGTCACGGCGGAACAACTCCGGATATTGGAAGCGATGGAAGTTCCGATTAAATCGGTCGACAGCGGCGCAGACCTCGACATCGATACCGCGCTTGAGGGCGTCGTCGTCGACGCACTGATCGGCTACGGGCTGACGGGGGCGCCCCGCGGCGCCGCCGCGGAACTGATCGAGGCCGCGAACGACAAGCCCGGAACGGTAGTGTCACTGGATGTCCCATCGGGTGTGAACGCGACGACCGGGGAGGCATCGGGCGCCGCGATCGCCCCCGACCTCACGGCGACGCTGGCGCTTCCGAAGACCGGACTGGCCGCGGTCGGCGGCGACCTGCTCCTCTTCGACCTCTCGATCCCGCCAGCGGTGTACGACCGCCTCGACATCGACGGCGGCCGGCCGTTCGGGGACAAGTTTGAGATCCCAGTATCGAGGGCCTGAGCGGCGAGAACGGTCCTGCGGACGCCACGGCACTGACCCGGTCTCATTCTCCGCCCATTTCGTGTGCTAACCGGTGCGGCATCAGCGCCAGCGTCCGGACGATCGCCGCGAGGGCGATGAATATCCCCACGAGAACGTGCGCGACGCCGCCAAGCTTCAGCCAGAGCAGCACGGACGGAAACGAGTGAATCGTCGCCAGCTGGCTATTCAGCGCCGCCTCCCCGGCTCGGTCAGCTCCGCCGCCGGCGAGGCTCCACCCCGTGTGAGTCGCGAAGAACTCCTCTAAGAGCGGGTGGAACGCACTTATTTCCAGGAACAGCGCGAATCCGACGAGCAGATAGCCGACGACGGCGAACGCGGCGCCGATCTTGAGCATGCGCTTGATCCCCGTCATCGTCGATTCCATCTCGGCCGTCGTGAGCGGCTCTGACGCGACCGCTTTGGTATCAGTTGACACGCTGTTCCCGACGCGCCCCTCTATTTAATCGTTGTTTGATGGACAGGTCACCGGGTAACGTCCACGTGACGTGTTTACGTCTCGTTGGCACTCGGCCTCGATCGGGGTTACCTCCGGCTCACCGGAGCGTTATACACTTCTGAGGGATGTGTACGAGTATCGATGACGACAGCGATCGGCGGGAGCGGAGCGAGGGGCGTCAGCGCGGAGACAGATCCGACAACGGAGTCGGTTGACCGACCGAACGGGCGATCAAATCGATGAGCGCTCCCGACCAGCGGGACGGCGAGCGGATCGCGACGTGGAGCGATCTCGGAGACCGCGAACCGACTCATGCTCGCGCCGCCGGCGTCGATCTCGTCGTGGTCAAGTACGACGATGCGGTATCGGTGCTGTACGGCCGGTGTCTCCACCGCGGTGTGCTCCTCGGTGACGGCCACGTGGAAGGCGAAGATCTCATCTGTGGCGTTCACGGCTGGGATTACCGATACGACACCGGGGTCAGCGAGTACGACAACTCCGAGCGATTGGAGAAGTTCCCGGCGTGGGTCGAAGCCGACGACGACGGCGAGGAGGCGGTGTTTGTCGACGCCACCGCGGTCGCCGAGTGGGCCGAGGAACACCCAGAACCGTACGAACTGCCGGACGGCACTAAGGAGGCAGACGACGTCGACGCCGCGGTGAATCCCGAGTTCTACGGCGAACCGGAAGCCGAGACGGAGCCACAGACCCATTACATCCAGAAGCTCGCACGCGAAGGGCCCGAGGGCATCGGCGAACACGGGAGCGTCTCCGCGATGGGTGTCCCGCGGACGGAACTGCCGAGCTGGGACGACCTACAGATTCTCACCGCGCAACTCGACCGCACTCCCCGCGACGACGAGGCCCCGGTAGACACCGAACTCATGATCGGACCGAACGCCGAGAACCCGCTTCGGCTGGAAATCCCGGTGTTCGTGAGCGACATGAGCTTCGGCGCGTTGAGCGAGGAGGCGAAGGTCGCGATATCGAAGGGGGCCGACGCCGCGGGGACCGGCGTCTGCTCTGGCGAGGGCGGGATGCTTCCAGAGGAACAGGCTGTCAACTCCCGGTACTTCTACGAGTACGCGACCGGGAAGTTCGGCTGGGACATCGAGAAGGTCGCGGACGTCCAGGCGTTCCATTTCAAGGCCGGGCAGGGCGCGAAGACCGGCACCGGGGGACACCTCCCGGGCGAGAAGGTCCAAGGAAAGATCGCAGAGGTCCGCGGCCTCGAACCGGGGACCGACGCCGTCAGTCCCGCTCGGTTCGACAATCTAGAGTCGGCTGACGACTTCGCGGCGATGGCCGATCGCGTCCGCGAAGCGGGGGGCGGCATCCCGGTCGGGTTCAAACTCTCCGCCCAGCACGTCGAGGACGACATCGACTTTGCGCTGGACGCGGGGGCCGACTACCTGATCTTAGACGGCCGCGGCGGCGGCACGGGCGCCGCCCCGGACGTGTTCAAAAACAACATTTCCGTGCCGACGATCGCGGCGATCCCGCGGGCACGTCGGCATCTCGATGCGCGAGGGGCCGACGACGTGACGCTGATCGCCACCGGTGGCCTCCGCACCGAATCGGACTTCATCAAAGCATTGGCGCTCGGCGCAGACGGCGTCGCCGTCGCAAACGCCGCGATGCAGGCGATCGGCTGTCTCGGAATGCGCGCCTGTGACTCGAACAACTGCCCGGTCGGGATCGCGACCCAGAAAGAGGGGCTGCGAAGCCGACTCGTGGTCGACTCGGCCGCCGAAGGACTCGCGAACTACTTCGCCGCGACGGTGAAGCTGATGAAGGTGATGGCTCGGGCGTGCGGCCACGAGGCGCTGACCGACTTCGAACGGCGCGACCTGACGACGTGGAAGCGAGACATCGCGGACCTCACCGGCGTCGAGTACGGCGGTGTCGGCGAGGAAGGGCGTCACCGGTGAGCGACCGGTCCGCCTAAGCCACCCGGTGTGGCAAGCCGAACCTGATCAGTCCAGAGAAGCGGGTCGGTGGAATGCGTCGGGGCCGTGGTCGTCTATCCAAGCGAACGCGTAGAGCCGTCGAGATGGGAGCCGGTCAAGTTGGCGGCCGTCCGCCGCGGCCCCTGTATTTGGGTCCCACGTCGTTCCGTCGCCGACAACGCCGGCGTCGGTCAACTCGAACTCGTGACGAGGAGCTGCGTACGCGTGAATGCCGCTTTCTGTCGCGAACACGACGGTCTCCCGCTCGCCGACCGTCGCCCGCACCACACCGCCGGCCGCTCGCACCCGCGAGACCGGAAACCCGAGCGCGTCGTCGCCAGACTCGACGCCCAACACGACCGTCTTCGGGTCGAGATCCGGGGGGCCGGTCCACTCTCTCCGACTCGCCTCGCCACGGTGGGCGGCGAGGCCGAACCCGTCACCCGAAGCGTACGCTCCGTACGGCGCGGCGTCATAATCGATCGGCACGGGCTCGTCGTCGTCGCTCGCGGCCTCACTCTCTCCGCCTGGCGGGTCGAGAACGACACCGTCGGGGTACGACTCGCGGAACTCTCTGACCGACAGCATGGCCGCCGAGCGGACGGAGAGCGATTCCCCCTCGAACGCACCGGCGATACACTCGCCGGTCGACTGCTTCCACTCGCTCTCTGTCTCCCGGTCGTACATCACGAGGTTGTCGTCTGCGAGTTTCCCGGAGACGCCGAATTCGAGCGTCCGTCCCGCGTGAGATCTGTCGTATACGATCCCGCTCCCGCAGAGGGGGCACCACGTGACGGCGATCGGGTCACCGCCCGACGCATCGCCCAAGGCGTCGTTGACGATCTCGTGGAACTGAAGGTACCGAACCGGATACGCGCGCGGTGGGTCGGCGAACGCCACCGCGATTACCATGTCGTCGCCGTCTCCGTCGTAGGCGTCACTGAACCGCGGCTCGTCGACGCTCGGAATCGCGTCTCGCGGGAGGACTCGTCGGACGTTCACGATGGCGGCTGGCACTGGTCGGACATAGTTCGCTCGGCCGCGGACGGGAGGCGCCGCCGCACAGCGCCGCGTCGTTTATTCGGGTGGCTCGATACGAGCGGGTATGAAACGCGTCCGCGTCGACGACATCGAGAACTCACTCCAACCGGCCGCGGTGATGCGACCGCTCACGGACGCGCTCGGGCTCACCGACCTGGCGCTGAATTACTATGAGCTGGAGCCGGGTGACAGCTTCGCGTTCGCGTACCATAGCCACGAGGTACAAGAAGAGGCCTTCTACGTCATCTCAGGCACGGCGACGTTCGAGACGGAGGACGGCCCCGTCGAGGTGGGGCCCGACGAGGTCGTTCGGTTCGACCGCGACGAGTTCCAGCGCGGCTGGAACCGCGGCGACGAGTCGGTCCGCGCGCTCGCACTCGGCGCACCACTAGAGTACGGGAATCAGCAGAAGTTGCGATACTGTGCGACCTGCGACGCCGATACCGATACCGACCTACGCGCCGCCGCGGACGAGGAAGATGCCGTCGTCGCAGAGTGCGTCGAGTGCGGGGCTGAGACCGGCCGTTGGTACCGGGGATCGATGGACGGCGAGGTGCCGTGAGTCAATGCCATCGCCGACGGAACCTGTTAGCGCGTATCTGAAAGAACACCGTGAGTCGCTTATCTCTGATGTGGAGACACTTCTCGGGCACGACACGTCGAACCCGCCGGGCCACACCACGACCGCTGCTACGTGGATCGCGTCGCGGTTAGAGGCTGCCGGCGTCGACATCGAGCGGGTCGCCGTCGACCCGGAGAAGCCGAACCTCGTCGGGTCGATACCCGGCGCCGCCGACCAGACGCTGTGTTTCGTCGGTCATCTCGACACGGTTCCGTTCGACGCCGCAGCGTGGTCACACAATCCGCTGGGCGAGCGCGACGGCGACCGGCTCTACGGACGCGGCGCGATCGATATGAAAGGCGCGGTCGCCGCGATGGTCCACGTTGCGCTCGCGTACGCCGAGACCAACACCGAGCCGCCGCTCGACCTCCAGTTCGCGTTCGTGAGCGACGAGGAGACGGGCGGCGACGCCGGCCTACCGAGCGTCAGGGAGTCGACAGAGTTCGCACCAGACGCCTGCGTCATCGGTGAGACCACCTCTCGGGACGGCCGCTGTGCGGTCTCTATCGCCGACCGCGGAGCTATTTGGCTGACACTGGAGGCGACCGGTGAGGCCGCACACGGTTCACGGCCGATGCTCGGGGTCAACGCTATCGACCGACTGACGGCTGCGATCGACCAGCTAGAACGTGAATTTGGAACGCGTAAATTGGATGTTGCCCCGGAGATGGCACCGATCGTCGAGGAGTCTGTCGGATTCCACGAGGGTGAACTGGATGCGGAGGCCGTTCGGGACCTGTTCCGATACCCGACGATCAATCTCGGCACCATCGAGGGCGGGAGCGCGGTCAATTCCGTCCCGGCGTCGGCTCGCGCCGAAGTCGACGTGCGACTAACCGCGACCGTCGAGACTCGAGACGCACTCACCTCGATCCGAAGCTGTCTGGGCGGGATCGAGGGGGTCACGGTCGCGGACGTCTCGTGGAGTCGCGGGAGCTACGAGCCGATCGATTCACCGCTCGTAGCGGCGAGCGCGGCCGCAGCGGAGTCGGTCGTCGATGGTCAGGTGTATCGTCGGAGTGCGACCGGCGGTGGCGACGCCAAGAACTTGCGTCACGACGGAATTCCGACCGTGGAGTTCGGCTTCGGGACCGACACTGCCCACGCGGTCGACGAGTACACGACTGTCGACGCCCTCGTGCGGAACGCTGCGGCCTACGCACGGCTGGTGGGAGAATACACCGGCCGGATCGAAGATGCGAACACTGACCCGGGCCCGAGCTAATCCCCCTCAGTCGCCGCCGTAGGTGTGGAAGTCGACCGCTTGTTCGAGCAGCTCGTCGGGGATACCGGGGACCTCCTCGTCGCGGACGGGGCCGGCCTCTCGTAGCGCTTCCGGCGTTCGCGGGAACTCTCGGAGGGCGAAGTGGATCGAAATCCCGGCCTTCGCGCCGTCGGCGAGCGCGATCGGGAGTTGGTTATGGCCCGGGGTCACGTCGCCGACCGCATAGACGCCGTCGACCGACGTCTCGCCGTGGTCGCCGACGTCGACCGTCCCGTCGTCGTTGAGTTCACAGCCCAGTTCGCGCGCCAACCCGTTGTTGTACTCAGAGCCGTACATGGCGAAACCGCCCTTGTACTGGCGGGTCGTCCCATCTTCGAACTCTAACGCCTTTAGCCAGCCGTCCTCGCCGTTCTGGACGCCAGAGACGTCCGAGCGAACCACGTCGATCGGGTGGTTATCGAGCATCTCGGCGGTGTCGTCGCTCCACTCGGGTTCGTGCCCGCGCGTGAGGATATCGACGTCGTCGGTGAAATTGAGCATGATACCGGCGACGTGAGCGGTACTCTCTGCGTGTCCCATCACGTACACGGGCTTGTCGACGAACATGTGGGCGTCGCAGTGGAGGCAGTAGTGGAGCCCACGTCCAGTTCGGGGTAGCGGCGGATCGGGTCGGACATCGTTGAAACCGGTCGCGAGGACGACGGCGTCGGTCTCGTAGACGGCGCTGTTCCCTTCTAGGGCGATGGGGGCATCGTCGCTCGCGCGGTTACACGACGCGATCACGTCTCGGTGGAGATCACAGCCGTACTCTTCGAGCTGTTCTTTTCCGACACCGAGCAGTTCGTTTCCGCTCGTCTCTTCCCGCGTTCCGATCAGGTTATGCACCTCCTGCATCATCGCCGCTCGGCCGCCGCCCCGGTCGACCAAGGCAGTTCGGTGTCCCAATCTGGTACTGTACAGCGCCGCGGTCTGGCCGGCGGGACCCCCGCCCACGACGACCACGTCGTACGACTCCGTGTCGAGTGAGTCAGACATACGGATATCCACACAGGGGTCGAATAAAAACCCGTGTTGTAGCCGATCCGCACAGACGCGGCTGGAGTGTGTGAGTCGAAACGGGAAACGCGACTAGGCGCGTCGACTCGCATCAGTAGATTAGAGCTATATTGCCGGCATCAAGCGCGAGCAAGGGATCCGTTCCCCACCGCGGGCTACGGCCGGGAGATTCCGAGTGGCTTCCGGCAGTTCTTACAGAGGAACAGGTCGTGATTCTCGTAGAGCTGAAACGAGCCGTCGCTCTCCGGTTCGACTTCGGCGACTTCGCCCTCGGTTTCGAGGTCGTCGGTTGAATCGATGCTGGCTCCGCATTCCGAGCACTCAAGTGTGTCAGACATACTCATACAGACAGATCGCTGAGTAAAAACTGTATCCCATTGATGCGACACCGACACACAAACGGTCTCGGTGTAGCAGTTCAAATCTCCAAAAACGGCAGTCCAGTGGATCCGTACCGCCGCAGTCTTCGGATTTCACTCTCGATACGCACAGTGAAACCCGGCTGCGTGCCGGTAGAACGCCGGGATCACAGTCCCGCGCAGGTCAGCGTCGGGATCGTCGCTGAACTCTACGGCGACCCAGGCCCGGGCGTCATCAACTGCGGCGGCGACGTGCGGGGGGAGTTCGTACGCGTCAGTTGCCGTGAGATACGCTCGAGTAAACGCGTCCGCGAGGCGGTCGAGGAACCGGTCAGTCGGTTCGAACGTGTCGTCACCGTCGGCAACGAGCCGGTAGTACGTGCGTCGGATCAGGTCCGAACCGTCGTCGATCCCGTGGTCGTCGAACGACGCCGTCGTCGTACAGTCGTCGGTCGCGTCGTCAGCGTTCGTGTAGTCTGTGTGCTCGTCCATACAGTACAGACACACGGTTACTATATGTAACCACTACAGCCGTGTGTGACTGTCGCACACGCGGGCTAATTTCATTCCCAGCGCGACTGTTCGCTGCTCCGATCCCCGCCGAAGCGCCGTGGTCGGCAGGGGAGCCCTCCACAAGATGCGATGGTGCCGTCAGTGACCGGTCACAGTTCGTCGTTCTCCGGGAGAAGAAAGCCGACGGAATTGTCGGCGTGACCGGGGATTGCTAACTTTCGAGTGCGGGGAGCATCGAGAAGAGACGATGAGGACCCGTAGCCGTCCGCTTTCGCTTTGGATTCTGTTGTTGGCACTCGGGCAGCTGTCAGTTCGCGCACTCATCGGTGGCACGGCATTGCTGGTGGCCCCGTCTGGCGAGCTCGTCGGGCTATCAGTCAGGCCGCTTGACAGCACGCCGGTCGAGAACTTCTTTCTGCCCGGTCTCGTCTTGGTCGTGTTGTTCGGCCTGACGTCGTCGTTCGTGTGTTACGGCCTCCTCACACGGCGACGATGGGCGTGGCCGGGAGCGATCGGCGTCGCACTAGCACTTCTCGTGTGGGTGGTTGTTGAGGTGGTCGTCGGCTTCTCTCGGCCGACGATCTACCTGAACGTCGGGACCGCGGTCGGGATCGTCGGAGTGGCTCTATACCCGGCGGTCCGCAGCGACCTCCGGGACTCTTGAATTCCGATCGAACTGTCTCTCCGATCGTCGCGAAGCGAGCCAGTTCGATGCTGATTGATCTTCGAGAAGTCTGTACACCGTACAGAGCACGGTTCTACGCGCGTTTCGAAAGCTAAGTTGATAACTGACATGAATCATCGTGTGAAGACACGTCGACGCTCGCCGCGTTACAGCGACGGCCTAGACATCCCGTCGCTCTCCGGCCTCACTTCAGCGCCGCACGGATCTTGTCGGCGCTCGTGACGCCGACGAACCGCTCGATCTCCTCGCCACCTCGGTAGATCGCGACCGTCGGGATGGATCGGACGCCTGCTTCCGCCGCGAGTCCGTTGAACTCGTCGATGTCGACGCCGAGGACCGGCGCGTCGATCGTGCCGGACAACTCCTCGAGGATAGGCGTTTGCTGTTTACAGGGGCCACACCAGTCCGCGAAGTAATCGACGATAACCTGATCGTTCTCCGCGACCGCCTCGTTGAATGACGCTGCGCTATCAACGTCGATGATTCCACCCACTCGTGCGTCGTCGCCGGAAGCCGAGTCTGATGACATACATGAACGAACGTCTCGCACCGTCATATCCCTTCCCGAACCGCACGGTAAGCGGGTTACCGACGGCTCACCTACCGCAAAGCGAGACGCACTTGTGCCATGGTAACGTGGCTACATTTCCGCCGCAGGCTTATCGACTGACCCGTCGTTCACCAACCATGCCAGTCGAGTCAAACGCGCCGTCGGTCCCGAGCGACAAGGACGCGATCCTCAGCGCGCCGCGCGAGGAAGGCGCGAACGTGCTGCTAACGGCGAATCGATACGACGATCCCGAACGCGGGCGTCACGGGGCAATCATCGAAGAGACCTCGGCGTTCCGGTCGGACGTCGAGCTGTTCTACGATCTCCATACGCTCGCGTGGAACGCCGACGAGGGGCAGACGCTCGACGCCCGCGACGACGCCGTCGAGAGCGATGTCTCGTACGCGTCGAGCCGCGTCCCCGAGATCATCCTCGAAAATCGCTTCGAGGAACCGGGGTCGACCGGGACCCTCGCGCAGCGGGTCGTCGCGAGCGTCGACACTTGCGGGCTGTTAATCTCGACTGACGCCTCGTTCGAGACCGTTGCGGAGCGCACCTTCTACACCGTCGCCGACCTCGGAATCCACGGCCACGACCACGAGGATCCCAACGCGGTCCAAGAGGCGTTCGTCACGGAGCGAGAGGGCACGGAACTGATCGTTGCGACCGACGGCGACCGGTGGCTCGCGCTCGCACAGGACCACGACGGGGAACGAACGTTCGACGGCCGCCGGATCGGCCACACTGGCATCCAAGAGGGGACGGATCGCAGCGCGTGGGCGGATATCTACGAGGGCAACGACGGGTTCATCGATGACCGTGAGCGCGCCGAGGGGAACCTCGACCTCGGTGTGGGGCTGTACGTCGGCGAGACCGACACGGCGTCTTGGCTCACCGGCGTCGGCTTCGGCTACAGTGAGGACGCCGCTGTCGAACACGCGCTGCGGCTCCTTGACAGAGGCTACGAGTCAGAGCGGGAGTCGTTCCAAACGGCGTGGGAGGAGTGGCACGAGACGGTCTCGGACGGACCTACCGACGACCCCGCGGTCAACGACCTGTACGAGCGCTCGCTGACGGCGATGAAGTGCGCTCAGGACGGGTGTTGCGGCGTCATCGCGGGCGCGTTCAAGCCCAGCGACATGACGTATAAATTCATCTGGCCCCGCGACCAAGTAATCATCACGCAGGCGTTGATCGCGGCCGGGGCGGAGCGCGAAGCCCGACTCGCGCTCCGGTGGTTCGAAGAGAGCCAGATCACCGGTGATGTCGTCGACGACCGCGGGATCGACCGGCACGGAACATGGTGGCAGAACTACTACGTCACCGGCGAGGCCCACTGGCGGGCGCTCCAGCTGGACCAGGTGGGCGGCCCGATATACGCGCACTGGCTCGTCTGGCGGGAGACTGGCGACGATGACCTCCTCGACGAACACTACGACATGTCCCGACGCGCCGCGGAGTTCCTGCTCTCATACGACAACGGGTACGGCTTCCCCGAGAAACACCAAGATCCGTGGGAAGAGATCTGGGGTCACAGCACCGAGGGCACCGCGGCAGCGATTGCCGGGCTGCGCTCGATGGGGGAACTGGCCGACGCACGCGGCGAGGACGCGTTCGCAACGGAGTGTCGCGAGCGGGCGGCAGTGTGGGCAGACAACTTCCAAAAATACTGTTTCAAGCCCACGCCGTACGGCGACGCCCTCGTCACGGCCGACAGCCCGGAGACGCCGTCCGACCCACCCGCCGACGCCCGGCCCGATGCGGCGGCGTTCATGTCCGTCTGGCCGTGGAACGTCGTCGACGCAGACGATGACGCCGTTGCCGCCACCCTAGAGATCGCCGGTGACGAGCGGTGGGTCGCCGGCGACTCGCCCTGTCTCGGCCGGTACCCGGGCGACTGCTACACGCCGACTGGGACCGTCGAGGACGGCGGGTGGCCGCTCTGTGAGGCGTACGCCGACGCCGCCCGCTGGCTCGGCGGTGGTGACCCGGACGCGGTCGCGGATCACGTGTTCGAAGACGCCCACGAGTGGACGACCACTGCCGGTCTCCTCCCCGAGCGCGTCGACGGGCGCGGGCGAGTCAGGTGGAACGCGAATCTCCAGTGGAGCCAAGCGACCTACCTGCTTCTCGTCGAGAATTACGTTCGCGACGAAGCGTTCGGGCTCGCGCCCAAGAGCTAGACCGGCTGGCGGAGCCAGATAAAAATCCGATGCTACTCGGAGGCGATCGCGTCGAGCGCAGCCGACCGCCACCGATCAACCGCCTGAGCCATGGGGTCTCCGGACTCTGTATCGGCCGTGTAATACTGGTACACGTGGCCCCCCTCGTCGAGCAGTCGGCGACTCCGCGTTACCAGACCGGTCTCGCGGAGCCGCTTCAGCGACCGGTTCACGTTGCTGCGGTCGCGGTCGAGGTGATCGCCTAGTTCACTGGTCGTCGCCCCGGTTTCCTCGGCGACGGCGTCGTACGTTCGGATATCCTGTTCTCCGAGACTGAAAACAGTCCGAAGCACCTCTTCGCGGGTCGGGCTCGTCACCGAGAGTTCCGGTTCGTCGGCCGCCACTCCCCGGCGGCTCAGTTCGCGTTCTGTCCGCCCGCTGGCTGAGAGGTCCGCCTGAGACTCGGTTCGACTACTCATCGTCTACCACCTCTCTGCCAGGGCGGTCAGGAAGACGCGGACCGGTCGGTTGCTGTGTGGTGTCGACCCTGCCGTCGGCCAAGTGTTCCCGACCCCACTTGAGCATCGGTTCGAGGACCGTCTCTAACTCCCGTCCCCGGCGAGTCAGCGTGTACTTGACTCGAACCGGCTTTTCGTTTACCACTTCACGGTCGACGAGGCCCTCCGATTCGAGCGTCGAGAGGCTGTCTGAGAGCATCTTGTTGGAGACATCGTTGATGGCTGTGCCGAGTTCGCTGAACGTGTGTTCCCCGTTCAGTAACTGGGTGAGAATGACCGGGTGCCACTTGTGACTCAAGATGTCGGCTACCTCGATGAGGAGGCGTTGCGTCCGCTCGTTAGAGTTGTCGAGTCGGGACAACGGGATCGGCTCTGTGCTCATACATCTGAGATCACCGTCCAGTAGTATGATCACCCACGCTATGTGTCTCGGGAGGGGGATACCGAGATACGTAGGTCTGGACCTCACTCTCGCTTGTCGTCGACGAAAGAAGAGACCAAAGCGTGCTCCGCTGCGCGCAGGTGCTGGTGGAGCGTCGAAGAGGCGATATCGAGGCTCTCCGCGACTTCCTCTGCCGTGTGACCGCGGGGCCAGTCGTAGTATCCCTTCTCGTAAGCCGTCTCAAGCACAGTCCGCTGTCTGTCAGTGAGGCCTCTTGCGCCGTCGGCCGGAAGCGCGAGGTCGGCTCCGCGCGTTGGGGTCTGTCGCTTGGCGACCAGTTCTACGTCGTCCCAGAACTCTCCGAGCGTGTCGAGTACGTGCGTGACATCCTCATCACTCGGGACTTCGGCGATTAATCTCGTGTCGCCGTCGCTCGCGTACAGCGACACCAAGCTGAATCCGGCCTCGGCAAGCAGTCCGGGCGGTGCGCCCGCTACCGTTATTTCGACGACGCACGTCTCGCCGCGACAGTCGACGAGTTCGCACCCCCGGACTGCGGGATAATCGTCGAGAAACGCGTTGATATCACCGAACTCTCCATGAGTAATCTGCGTCTTGTAGGCGTGGGCATCACCCGCGTCGGTGACTCCCCCGAGGTGATCACACCGACAATCGAACGCGGCCGACAAGTCCCCGAGCGGGCTTGTGAACGAGAACTCCAGTTCGACGGCATCGCTCTCGATCAGCGTGTTCCGGCGCCGGTCGGCAATGATCGCGAACCCGAGCGTCTCCCCGAGCAATTCAAGCCCGCTTTGCGTCGTCTCGGCGAACCCGCTCTCTTCAGTCCCAGCCACAGCGAGCACACCGAAGCGCTGTCGGCCACAGGCCACGGGGACCGCAGCGGCGATGGACTCGTCAGCCGCGTCGGCCTCGCTGCCGCCTTCAGGCTCAAAACGCCGACGCTGGACGACCGCGGAGTCGGCGTCGTGAGCGTTCCGGACCAGACGGCGCGCGAACGGGGACGTTACGAAAGACGTCTCGTCGTCCTCAGCGAACGATTCCGTGGCGACCGAACTGGAGTCTATCGTCACGGCCTCAAGACCGTCTTCGGGGCCGACAGAGGCGATCCACGCGGCCTCATACAACGACGACTCGGTCAATTCCTCGCAGACGCTCCGCTTGACCTCTCCGCTGCTCGTTGCTCTCAACACGGACCGTATCACCGCGGTGACGAGAGTGTTGAACCGGTCGGCCGCCGCGAGCTCCTCGCGACGACGCTCTAGTTCGGTGCGGCGAGACCGGAGTCGCTCGTCGCGTTCAGCGCGGGTCAACGCCGAGCGGACGACGCCGGCGAACAGCTCGATCAACTGAACGTCTACCTCTGTCAGCGGCTCCTCGCGGCCAAAGACGCTCAGCACGCCGAACTCCCCGAGTGGGACGTGGACTTCTGCTCGGCAGGGGTCATCGGTGTACGCGTCGTCGGCTGCCGACTCGTTTCTGACCGTCTCGCCGCTCCGGTACGCCGTCCCGGCGTTCGACGACTTGAGGTCGTAGGCGACCGCCGAGCGGACGAGTTCCGCCGCCGCGTCTGACGTTGCGCGCCGCACGAGCTCGTTGGCGTCAGCGTCGTACAGTCGAAGACAGGCGATTTCGTGCCCGAGCACGTCGACGACAGTCCGAATCGCGATCCGACCGACATCCTCCCGATCGGCGGCACCGAGCAGTTCGCGGCTCGACTCCGCGAGCCCCGTGAGACGGCGTTCTTGCCGACGTTCTGCGCTTACGTCACGGGCGACACAGACGAACTCGTCGTCTTCGAACCCCGTCACCGATGCTTGAACGGGTACGTCCGCACCGTTTTCCCGTGACGCTGTCAGTTCTCCGCGCCACTCACCGGACTCGATGACGGTGGGCCGACAGTCGAGCTCGAACCGGTCCGGGGTCGCGTATAGCTCATCCCAAGTTGCGCCGGCGATCGCATCTGTATCATCGTACCCGAACAGCGTCGCGTACGCGGCGTTCGCATAGACGACACTACCGTCGGAATCGAGGACAGCGATCCCATCATCGGCCGCCGCCATCGCCGCCGACCGACGGCGTAGCTCACGTTCGCGTTCCGTACGCGTCGACGCGTCCCGCAGGATCGCGAGTATCCGATCATGCCCCGCATATCGGACAGTGGTCGCGGTGACATCTACTGGGACAATCTCGCCGTCTTGCGTGTGACACGACAGTTCGGCGGTGAATCCGCTTCCTCTGTCGTGGACACGCTCGACGAACGCTTCGAATACATCATAATCGTGTGGATGGATGTCGGCTGGTCCCAGTGACAGAAGCCGGTCCCGGTCGTACCCGAGTAGTTCACAGGCGCGATCGTTACAGCGCAGGATTTGGTTCGCCGCGGCGTCGAGGATGAGAACCGCATCGGGCGTGTGCTCGAACAGTCGTTCGAAGACGATCGGCGTCGATCCGTCGTCCATCTCTGGCCCGGACTCGGGTATATCACTCATAACGCCGGGCGGGACGCAGTGTATCGGTCAAGCATTTAATTGCCCTCTCAAGCGGGTGTTTGGTATACAGCACTAAGAAACCAACCGCAGGGAGAGCCGCCGTGGCACCACCCCGCTGTGTCTCGGAGCGTTAGGACATCGTGAGCAGCTCGTAGCCGTCGCTGACGAGGGCCGCGACGTCCGGGCCGTGTTCCTCTCCTGCCGTTCCGAGGAGTGGGATCCCCTCTGTGCGACAGCCCCCCGTCGCGTCAAACGCGGCCGCACAGTACGCACAGGCGACGACGTCGACAGCCCCAGCCGCCGCCCGGTCAAGCCCGTCGCGAAGCGGGTGATCGGCTCGCGTCGCCAGCTCACCGGGCCATCGCGTCGCCGCTCCGTCGAGAAACACCCGCACATCATGGCCGTCGTCTGCGAGCTGGAGCGCGTACTCCACTCCGTTGAGCGCGCTCCCGGTTCGTTCCGGACCCGCACTAAGCAACATCGCGTACTTTCCCATACGGGACCAGTCGCGGGAAGGTAGATAAACGCTATCGGGGAGGCAGTCACGTCGTTACGCTTCAGTTACTTACGGCGATCGAGGCGACAGGAGCCAAAGTTTGCGAGGACGACTGAGCCGCGTCAGTCGTCGGCTGCTGACGCCGTGTTGTTCGTGCCGTCCCCGATCTCAGTCATCTCTGTCCGGTCGCGGGTGTCGAACGTCGCGAGCGACTCGCGGAGACGGGTCGTCCGTTCCGCCAGCCCCTCCACTTTTTCCGAGACACGGTCCGAAGAGACGGCCTGCTCCTCCGCCGCGGCCGCGACCGACGAGGCGTTCGTCGAGGTGCGCTGGCTGATCTCGGCGACATCGTCGACCGACGTCGTCACGTCGTTGACCGCACGGGCTTGCTCGTCCATCGCATCGGAGATCTCCTTGACCCCGTCATCAGCCTCAGTAATGCGGTCGTCGATGTCAGCGAGTGCGGCCTCCGCCGCCTCCACCGTATCAACGCCTGCGTCGATCCGCTCGCGGATCGCCGTCATCTCCGTCACGCTCTCGTCGGTTCGATCTTCGAGTTCGGCGATGAGCGACTCAACCTCGGCGGCGGCATCGCTCGTCTCCTCAGCTAAGCTCTTTACTTCGTCAGCGACCACGCCGAACCCGGATCCCGCCTCGCCGGCCCGCGCTGCCTCGATCGAGGCGTTCAACGCGAGCAGGTTCGTTTGGTCGGCGATCTCCGTGATCGTGTCGACGATGACGCCGATCCGCTCCATTCCGTCCTCGAGCTGGCTGACGGCCTCCGTCGCGGACCGAGACCGCTCCTCGACCGCGTGGAGCTCCTCGACGGCACGTCGCGTCGCCGACCGTCCCTCGTCGCTGAGTTCGGTCGCGCGCTCGGATGTCGCCGCAACCTGTTCGGCCGACACAGCGACTTCTTCGGTCGTCGACGACATAGTCTCCATCTCGTTTGCGATCTCTACTAGGCGGTCGTTCTGCTGTTCCGCGCCGGCGGAGATTTCGTCTATCGACCCGCTCGTCTCTCGGGCGGCCGCGGCGACCTCATCGGCGCTCGTCGTCATCGCGTCGCCGGCGTCCGCCACTTCGTCAGCAAAGCGACGCACATCAGCGACTGTGGCTTCCAATTCGGACAGCGCTCCGTTGAACGCGTCCGCGATCTCGTGGAGCGCCTCCGGGTCATCAGCCTCGACCGAGAGCCGAGCGGTCAGGTCCCCATCCGCGGCCTCCCCCATCGTTCCTGCGAAGGCCTCGGCACGCGTTTCGAGCGTGTTCGCGAACTGTTCCGTCTCCCGTTTGGCCTCGCGGGCGCGCTCTCGCTCCGCTTCTACGTCCTCAATTCTGGACTTCAGCGCGGTCCGCATCGCGTCGAACGACTCGTAGAGCCGGCCGATTTCGTCGTCCGTTTTCGGTTCGAGATCGACGTCGAGATCGCCTTCCTCTAACGCTTCTGCCCGGCGACCCAGCTCGTCGAGTTCGCGGATCGTCGGGCGTGCGAGCCCAATCCCCACGGCCCCGAGACCGACGACGGCGACGCCGATGATCAGGAGGATGTTTCGCGTCACGGCCGCGTGAGCGGCCGGGTCGACGACCCCTGCCGTCTGTCGGATTGTAAAGAGGCCCGTGACCGCGATCGCCGCGATGACGAAGGCGATCGAGAGCCCGAACTTGACGAGTCGATTCTGTTCTACCACCGTAGGGACGAGTCGGCTGCGCACCACTCCGAGGCGGCTTCGGTCCGAGGTCACGCTCTCCACCTCCGCTGCGGGTCTCGCGGAGTACGAGAACTGATCTGTCGCAAATCCATGTGCGTCGCTGCGACAGTCTTCAATTTAGTTCGTTGGGACCGATTATCACACGCGGGTCTCACGGGTAACGGCGGCGTAACGTGGTTTCACGCGGCTCGTATCGCTGTTTTCATCGCCCCTATGAGCTCGTCTACCCGAGCTGAACACCCTTCAGGCGGGGGTTTATTCGTCATAGCCAATGAAGGAGAATCGCATGATAGTGTTACACGCCGTATTTCCTCTCAACCCCGAGAAGCGTGACGAGGCACTCGATCTGATCGCTGACCTCGCCGAGAAGTCCCAGGCCGAGCCAGGTATTATTGAGTACCGACCGACGACAGATGTGGAGGATCCGAACACAGTCCGGTTCTTTGAACAGTACGAGGACGAGGCCGCGTTCGAGGCGCACTCACAAACCGACCACTTCCAAGAGTTCGAGGCAGCACTGCCAGACTTGCTCGCCGGCGAGCCAGAGGTTACCCGGTTCGAGGTCGACTCGGCGACAGAGATGGAGCTCTGAGGCGACCGTCGCAGGCTCTTCCACGCCGGATCGAATCACTATTCCGTGGAACTCTCCGTTCGTTCGTTAATCTCGTTCGCCTGACTGATTGCGTCAATCACGTTCCGAGCGATGTCATCGAGGTCGTCCGCGTACGCCTGTGTCGTTTCGGACACCTCATCGACGTTCTCCGAGGTTCGAACCGCACTGTCGGCGATCCCGTCAAGGTCGTCAACTGCGTCGGTGATCGACGCCGCCGCGGTATCTGTGCGTGTGTCGACCGTTTCGATCTGATCGATCGTCTCGTCCGCAGTCGATCGTACCTCCTCAACGGTCGCTTCGATCTCTGTCGCGCGTTCTTGTGCCTGTT
>NZ_JBEDNY010000004.1:0-266088 GCF_041379815.1 Halorubrum miltondacostae | reverse complement strand
GAGCGCGGCAGAATACCGCGCTCTCCTCACCGAACTCTTTGAGAAGCTCACAGACCAGCTGAGTTTCGCGGCCTCTTGGATCGATAATCATCTCGGCAATTATCTTCAAAAGTTACGCTAGGTACTAAGGTCCCTCTGGCAGCCGGCGCGTAGCGCCGGCGACCTCGCGCGTGCTGGCTTCGCGACCGCCGAAGGCGGCCGCTCGCAGGCACGCGCCACCGCCGCGTCCGGGCGACTTCTATCGTCGGCGCCGGGCGCTCCGCCCGCCCGCAACTCGCAGCCTTTTTACCTGCGCTGGCGGTAGAAGTGGCTACTATGACTGAGGACAAGGC
Source organism: Halorubrum miltondacostae (assembly GCF_041379815.1). Taxonomy (NCBI): domain Archaea; kingdom Methanobacteriati; phylum Methanobacteriota; class Halobacteria; order Halobacteriales; family Haloferacaceae; genus Halorubrum; species Halorubrum miltondacostae. Next base: position 265,756 of record NZ_JBEDNY010000004.1, on the reverse strand, counting down.
TCGAAGCACCGGCAGCGCGGGCCGATTCGGCGCTCGCTACGGCCGGGTCTCCCGCAAGCGGGTCCAGGACATCGAAGAGGAGATGCGCAACGCGACCGTCGACGGCGACGACGTCAAGCGCGTGGGTACCGGCATCTGGGTCAACGAGGAGACCGGCGAGACGTTCACGGGCGGCGCGTACCGCCCCGAGACGCCCGGCGGTCGCACCGTCCGCCGCTCCATCCGCGCCGCGCTCGCCGACGAGGAATAGGACGATGAGCTACAAGTGCTCCCGCTGTAAGCGCGACGTCACCCTCGACGAGTACGGCGGCGTGCGCTGTCCGTACTGCGGCCACCGCGTCCTCCTGAAGGAGCGCGGCGGCGGCATCAAGGAAGTCGACGTCGAGTAACGTCGTCTCCCGGACCGTGACGGCACCGCGCGCACACGAGACGGTCCTCTCGTTCACCTACCCCTCCGAGCGGCGCGCTCGCGTCGTGGCCGACGCGCTCGGGCCCGAGATCGGCGAGATCGACGACGCGCGCTCCGGCGCGACCGTCGACCGCGACGGCGACGCGGTCCGCGTCCGCGTGCGCGCCGACGACCTCGTGGCGCTGCGCGCCGGCGTCAACAGCTGGTCGCGGCTGGTCGCCGTCGCCGAGCGCGTCGGCGCGCGCCGGGATTGAGCGTCGGGCGGAGACGCCGATAACGGCCTTTTTCAGGGCGCTAGGCTCCGAATTGCTCCTCGTCGGAGAAGTCGGGGGTTTTTCCGTCCGGGCCGCCTCGGTTCGTCCATGCAAGGGAACATGCCGCCCGAGGCACAGGAGAAGATCGAGGAACTGCAGGAGCTTCAGGAGACCGCACAGCAGGTCGCCGAGCAGAAGGAGCAGGCGCAGTCCGCGCTCAACGAGTCAAAGACCGCCCTCGACGCTCTCGAAGACGTCGACGAGGATGCGGGTATGTACCGAGAGATCGGCGAGGTCCTCGTCGAGACGGACTACGAGTCCGCCTACGACGACCTCGAGGACAAGGTCGACTCGCTCGAAGTCCGCGTCGAGCAGCTCGCGAAACAGGAGGAGCGCGTCGAGGAGCAGTTCGACGACCTCCAGAGCGAGCTCCAGCAGATGCTCCAGGGCGGCGCCGGCGGCGGCGGCCCGATGGGACCGGGCGGCCCGGGCGCTGGCGGCGCGTAAGGCCGTGACCGACGACGCCGACGCCGCCTCGGAACCGAGCGACGACGAAGTCGTTCGCACCGCCGCCGAGGCGGCCGAGGGGATCGTCTTCAAACACTACGACCAGTCGGCCGTCACGGACCTCGATATCACCGTCACCTTCGAAGACGGGGTCCTCGACGTCGACGTCTACCTCAACGCCCCCGCGGACGCCGAGCCCGACCGAGAGGCGGTCGCGCAGGAGGCGGTCGAGACCGCGGGCGAGGCCGTCGACGAGCTGTTCGACGGGTAAGCGCTCGCTGCCTTCCGTTTTTTCCACCCGACCACTGACGGGTCTCGCGGTTCGCGCGACGCCGTCAGGCCGACTCGCAGATCGCGACGAAGTTCTCGAAGACCTCCTCGCCGCGCTCCGTGTGCGCGACCTCCGGGTGCCACTGGACGCCGTACAGCCCCGCGTCCGGGTCGGCCATCGCCTCGATGCCGCAGACGTCGGAGGTGGCGGTGCGGGCGAACCCGTCGGGGAGTTCCGTCACCTCGTCAGCGTGGGACGCCCAGACGCGTGTCTCCGGCGCGAGCGAGCCGACGAGCGGGTCTTCATCGTCGACGATCTCGACGTCGACGTCGGCGTAGCCGCCGTAGTCGCCGGCGCCGACCGCACCGTCGAGCTCGCCGGCGATCAGCTGCATCCCGAGGCAGATCCCGAGGACGGGGACGTCGCGGTCGAGGTAGTCCGGGGCGTTGCCGACGCGGTCCATGTCGGGGCCGCCCGAGAGGACGATCCCGTCGGCCTCGACCTCGTCGGCCGGCGTCTCGGCGGAGACGATCTCGGTGTCGACGCCGAGGTCGCGGAGCGCCCGCCGTTCGAGGTGCGTGAACTGGCCGTGGAGGTCGATGACGACGATCCGGGTCATGGCCCCGATTGACGACAGTCGCACAAAAACGGCTCGGAACGTGTCGCAGTATCGTGATGGTTTCGGCAGTAGATGATCCTCTATAATACACGAACGCGGATCGACTACAGGTCGAGCGGCCCCCGTTTCGTGAACTCGCGGAGCAGCACGGTCGCGTACGACCCGCTCGGCAGCGCGAACGCGAACCGCGGGTCGCCGTCGTCGACCGAGGCGTCGAGGTCGATCCGGAGGAGGATCGCTCGCCGGGTCCCCGCGGAGTCGAACTCGCCCGGGAGCGCGAAGTCGCCCGGCTCGATCCCGGCGTCCCCGAGCACCTCGCGCTCTATCTCGCCGGGCTCGCCCTCACCGAGTTCGGTCTCGGTGCCCACGAGCGGCGCGGTGACGAACGCCCGTCCCCGCTCGCAGTGCCTGGCGACCACGTCGACCCGGTCGGCGTCGACCCGCTGGAGCCGGTCGGTGTCCGGGGCGTACAGCTCCCCGGGCGCGTCGCCGTCGGCGAAACACGCCACGTCGCCGGCGACGGGGCGGTCGAACGGGAGCCCGCGGCGCAGCCGCTCGCTGACGATCCGGTTGAACAGGAACGACTGCGCGGCGTTGACGAACAGCCGCTGGAGGTTCGACGGGACGGCTTCCAGCGCGTGCCACCAGTCCTCGTCGTCGGGCGGCGCGGCGGGGTCGACGCCGCGGTCGGCGAGCCGGTGGACCATCGACCGCTCGAACCGGAGCTTCCCGGGGATCGCGTCGAGACACGCGGCCCAGTCACCGTCGCCCACGCCGAAGGCGGCGGGACCGTCGACGACGTCGGAACCGTCGTTGCCGGCCTCCGAACCGTCGCCCACGCCGAAGGCGGCGTCGACGCGGTCGCGGGCGGCGCGGGTGTCGTCCGGCTCCGTCTCGGCCGGGTTGCCCGCGTACAGCCGGACCGCCTCGCGTGGGTCCTCGCGGGCGATCGCGAGGCCGACGACGTGGGTGACGGGCCGCCGGCTGCCGAAGCGCTGCTGGCCGAAGTAGTTCGGGACGCCGACGGTCGCGTCGAGCGGAAGGCCTCCCGCACCGCCGGCCGAATCTGCCGCGCCGCCCGCGAACGCCCGGAGGTCCCGCACCGTCTCGGCGACGCGCTCAGGGGCCGCCGCGACCGCGTCCGCGACCCGGATCTCGAAGGCGTTGCCGGCGAGGTCGCCGAACGAGAGGCTCCGCCCCGCCCGGCCGAGCGCCTCGATCTCCGCGCCGCGGATATCGGGGAGCGCGTCGGCGTCGATTCCGCGGACGGTGAACAGCTGCGTCGTGACGGCGCGCTTGTCCTTCGTCCCCGCCCACGAGACGCGCTCGCGGCTGATCCCGAGGGCGTCGGAGAGCCGGCGCGCGAAGTCGTTCGTGTCCCAGTCGCGGAGCGTCGCCCGGAGGACGAGCTCGGGGTAGCTCCCCGTCTCGGCGGCCAGCGGTTCGGCGTCGAACGCCTCCAGCTCGCGGACCCGGAAGTCCTCGGGCGACTCGCGGAGCCGCCCGCCGATCCCGTCGGCGTCGCTGACGTAGTGGTCGATCCCGACCGCCCGCTCGGTCGGGTGCGCCTCGCGGAGGGTGCGTTCGGGGGCCATTCAGTACAGCGAGAGGTCGCCGGTCACGCGGTCGACGCTGTCGTCGCGGGCGGGGCCGACCGCAAGCGCGGTGACGGTGCCGGGCTCCAGCTGGGTGTGTCCGGCGTCGCGGACGATGGCGTACGGGAGCCCCTCCGTATCGGCCTTATCGGCCAGCTTGAACAGCTGACTCTCGGAGTCGCCCTTGAGGACGACCTTCTTCTGGCCCTCCCCCTGCCACTTCTTCCGCGCCCGCTCGCTCGCGTCCTGATACGCCGACAGCGACGCGTGCGCGACCTGCGCGGCGAGTTTCCCCTCGCCCATCCCGATGTCTGTCCGCGCGACGATCGCCTGCTTCATACGGTCTCCACCCCCGCCGCGGGTTTAGCGCTTGTCTCTCGGTCGCCACGGCCGCGGCTGGCGGGGGCGGAGCGATGCGAAAGAAAACCGTCAGATTAGGACCGCGTCGTCAGTCGTCGGCCGGTGCGGCGCCGCTGCGGGCGGCCGACCCGAGCCCGGACGCCATGTCGGCGACCGTGCGCTCGTTCTCGACGACCCAGCGGAGCAGGAGGAACGCGAAGAGGTACTTCGCGATGATGTCCATCCCGCTGTAGGCCCAGGACGTGATCGCGACGTCGAGGACCGCGAGCCCCTCGGCACCGAGGGCCCAGAAGATCGGGTAGCCCAGCCAGAGCACGACGGTGAGCACCTTCAGCGTGTTGAAGATGTCCGCCGTGCCGGCGACCTCCGCGTCCCGCGCCCACTCGGCGAGCAGGATGTAGAGGACCACCACGAAGAACGCGCAGCTGATGGCGTACCAGACCCACCGGAGCAGGAGCGAGGACGTGGTCAGCGCGGCCGCGAGGCCGGTGACACACATCCCGACGTCGGCCACCACCGCCGTGAACAGCTTGCTCAGGTTCGACCCGGCCAGCAGGCCGAGCGCGACGAGGATCATCGGCGTCGAGAACGCCCACGTGAGGTAGCGTCCCCACGGCGTGAACACGCCTCCCTCGGGTCCGGCACCGGCGCCGGCGAGCGCGTGCCCGGCCGGCATTTCGAGGAAGCTGACCGTCAGTCCGGAGACGAGCCCGGTGTAGCTGGAGATGGACACCAGCGGTACCATCAGCGTCGCGACGAAGATCAGCTGCGCCCGGGGGTCCTCCACGTTCCGCCCCATATAGACGAACAGGAGGATCGACAGGCCGGCGAGAGCGATGTTCACCCAGAGCGACGCGCTCAGTAGGGCGTTGTCCTGAATGAACTGGAAGATCTCCGTCTGGGTCATTTCGAGCGGGACCATTCCGCTTGCGAGTAAGTCGGCCGCTGCTGTTTCGATCATGCGTCGGTAACGATCACGTGGCGTGTTTATTAAATGTACTAACCTGACTGGTAAGGTTTTCTAACCGATTTCGATATTCGGCGACGTTTTTTTGAATTTCTCTCACTTCATCCGAAAAGAGTGGACGAGTGTCGCACCCCGGCGGAGCTCACCGACCGACGAGCGGCAGCCGGTCGAACCGCCCCCCGCCGACGTCCGCCTCGACGGCGGCCGCGCAGTGCTCCCCGCCGAGCAGGCACATCGGCACGCCGATCCCCGGGTTGCTGCTGCCGCCGACGTAGTAGAGGCGGTCGGTCCCCCGGACGCGCGGCCCGGGGCGGAGCGGGCCGGTCTGTCGCATCGTGTGCGCGAGCCCGAGCGCGCTCCCGCCGGGCTGATCGAAGCGGTCCGCGAACTCCGAGACGCACGCCGACTCCTCGGCCACAATCCGGTCGCGGAGGTCGACGCCGGTCCGCGACGCCACCGCATCGAGGACCCGCTCCCTGAGCGCCGTGCGCCGGTCCGGCGTGTCGTCGAGCCCCGGCGCGAGCGGCACCAGCGTGACCACCGCCTCGTGGCCGTCGGGTGCGACCGACGGGTCGGTTCGAGACGGGACGTTGACGTACACGACCGGCTCGATATCTCCCGTCGGCCACCCGGGGTCGTCGAATATCGCCGCGAAGTGCGGGTCCCAGTCCGTCGGCAGCGCCAGCGTGTGGTGTTCGAGCTCCGGCAGCTCCCCCTCGACGCCGAGGTACAGCAGGTGCGCCGAGGGGCCGTACGTCCGCCGGTCCCAGTAGTCGCCGAGCCGCGAGACGGTCCCGTCGGGGAGCAGTTCTCGTTCCACGTGCGCGGGCGGCGCGTTACAGACGACCCGGTCGTGGACGTAGCGATCGCCCCCGAGCTCCGCCGCGACGCCTCCCTCGATCGGTTCCAGTCCCGTCACCTCGACGCCCGTGTGAACGTCCGCGCCGGCGTCGCGGGCGACCGTCTCGACCGCCTCGACCACCTCGTACATCCCGCCCATGGGGTAGTAGACACCGAGCCCGTAGTCGACGTGGCTCATCAGCTGGTACAGCGCCGGCGTGTTGTGCGGCGACCCGCCGAGGAACACCAGCGTGTACTCCAAGAGCTGTCTGAGCTTCGGGTGGTCGACGTACGACCGCACCGTCTCGTCGAGGCTGGAGAGCAGGTCGAGCTCTCGCCCCCCGGCGACCACGTCCAGTGAAAGGTAGTCCCGGAACCGCGACCGGCCGGGGAGGACGAACCGCTCCATCCCGGCGTCGTACGCCCGCTCGGCGTCGTCGAGGTACTCGCGGAACGCCGCCCCCGCGCCCGGCTCGTACGACTCGAACAGGTCCGCCGCCGCGTCCGGGTCCGCTGGCACGTCGGCGCTGTCGCCGTCGTCCCAGAACACGCAGTAGTGCGGGTCGAGCCGCGTCAGCTCGTAGAACTCGTCCGTGGACCGCCCGAAGTCCTCAAAGAACCGGTCGAACAGGCCCGGAAGGAGGTACCACGACGGGCCGGTGTCGAACCGGAACCCGTCGAGTTCGAGCCGGCCGGCGACCCCCCCGACCCGCTCGGCCCGCTCGTACACCGTCACCTCCGCCCCGGCGGCCGCGAGGTAGGCGGCCGCCGAGAGCCCGCCGATGCCGGCCCCGACGACCCCCACCGACTGCTCGCGGAGCGACTCGTCGCTCATGGTCGCTGTACGGGTTCGCGCCCTGTGAGTCGTTGCCAACTCTCGACGGGACTTTATCAGGACGGCGGCGCCGCCGCCGCGAGGCGTACTCGTTCGGCTCGCTTTTTTTCCGACCTCGACCGCATAGATCGACGTATGGGACGGCGGTCGCGATCGTCGGAGTCCAGTCCCGCCGAGCGCCTCGGGGCCGGGTCGACCGGCGCGGCCGGCTCCGAGGAGGGGGGTCGCTCGGCCGCGGGCGAGACCGGCGCGGTCGACGCCGGCAGCGCCGGCGGAGCCGCGGACGTGGACGCGCACCGGAACGGCTCGGACGCGCCGCGCTCCGGGGGCCGCCCGGGCGACGCCGGCGTCCGGGTCGAGATCGTGGTCCGCGACCCGACGCCCGCGCCGGTCGCGGAGTCGCTGCCGCCGGGCGCGGTCGCCGAGGACGTCGACCGCGTCCGGGTCGACGGCGCGGTCGTCTCGCAGTTCCGCGCGGACCGCGCGGTCGACGCCGAACTCGTCTTCGACGGGGGCGACGAGTTCGTCTACCGCTGTCGGAGCCCGCCGGCGGGGTCGTTCCCGTCGGACGCCGTCGAGTCGCTCGGCTATCCGGTCTCGTCGGTCACGGTCCGGACGGCGCCGAACCGCGTCCGGCTCGGACTGTCGCTACCGGCGGCGGACCCGCTCGGCGACGTGATCGACGCGCTGGAGGCGAACGGCGGCTCGGTCCGGCTCGAACGGCTCACGAGCTCCGGCGGCGCCGACACCCGGTCCGACCCGGTCGTCGTCGACCGCGGGCGGCTCACCGAGCGCCAGCGCGAGGTCGTCCGGACCGCCCAGCGGCTCGGCTACTTCGAACACCCCCGCGGGGCGAGCGCGACGGAGGTCGCCGACGCCATCGGCATCGCCCGCGCCACCTTCTCGGAGCATCTCGCGGCGGCGCAGCGCCGCGTCTTCGAGGACCTCGTCGGCGGGTAATCCGTTCTCACGCGCCGGGGGCGACCGCGGTATTGAAACCGTTCTGGCCCCGAGGAGAGGTATGTACCGGAGACGGTTCCTTCGACGGGTCGGCGCCGCCGGGAGCGCCGCGACCGCGGTCGGGCTCGCCGGCTGCGCGGGCGTCGGCGGCGAGCCCGACTTCGACGTCGGGATGCTCGCCTCCGCCTACCAGCCCCGAGAGATCACGGTCGCTGTCGGCGACACCGTCGTCTGGGAGAACACGAGCGCGCGGTCCCACACCGTCACCGCGACGGCGGGTGGGCTCCCGGAGGGCGCGGAGTTCTTCGCCTCCGGCGGCTTCGACGACTACGCGACCGCTGAGGTGGCGTGGCAGTCCGACTTCGGCGGCATCTTGGAGAACGGCGACCGCTTCGAACACACCTTCACGGTTCCCGGTGCCCACGAGTACGTCTGTATCCCACACCGCGAGGGCGGCATGTACGGAACCGTCGTCGTCGAGGAGTGAGCCGTGCCTCCGTCCGACGACGCCCGTCGAAACCGGTTCCCGCCCGCCCGCCGAACGAGGGGTGACTGACGAATGGACCTCTCGCTGCTCCTCGGGACCGATGTCCTGCTGTTCGTCGCGATCGGCCTGCTCGGCGGGGCCCACTGTATCGGGATGTGCGGCCCGCTCGTCACGGTGTACGCGAGCCGGATGGACGCGGATGCCGGGCGGACCGACGGCGGCGGGTCGGGGACCGCGAGCGCCGCGGGCGCGGCGACCGGCCGCGAGGGGCACCTCACCACCTACGAGGTCCGCCAGCACGCGCTGTTCAACCTCGGGCGCGCGGCGAGTTACGCGACGATCGGGACCCTCCTCGGCGCGCTCGGCGGCGCGGTGTTCGTCACCACCGCGACCCTCACCGGCGCCGCCGAGACCGTCCGCGGCGGAGTCGGCCTCCTCGTCGGCGCGGCCGTCATCGTCGTCGGCGTCCGCTACCTCCTCGGGGGCGCGACCGGCGGGGTCCACCTCCCCGGGCTCGAGCGCGTCACCGGCTGGCTCACGGGGTACGTCGACCGGCTCGCGAACGGCCCCGGGATCGTCGCGCTCGGCGCGGTCCACGGACTGTTACCCTGCCCCATCCTCTACCCGGCGTACCTCTACGCGTTCGCCAGCGGCTCGGCGGCCGCGGGCGGCGTCGCGCTCAGCGCGCTCGGGCTCGGCACGATCCCGGCCGTCTTCGCCTACGGGACGCTGATCGAGAGCGTCGACCCCGTCCACCGCCGCCGGGTCCACCGGCTGCTCGGCGTCGCGTTCGTCGCGCTCGGCTACGTGCTGTTCGCGCACGGGCTGATGTCCGTCGGGATCCACGTGCCGCACCCGCGCCTGCCGTTCTGGAACCCGCTCGACGCCGGCATGGGGGGGATGTGAGATGAGCGGGACCGCGCGGTCGACAGACGCGGGCGACGACCCCTCGGCGTGTACCCTCTGCGAGCTCCCGACCGAGGGCGTCGACGTCACCGACGGCGACGGGACCCGCTTCTGCTGTACCGGCTGCCGCGACGTGTACGGCGCGCTCGGGGACGTCGACGTCGACGCGGACGCGGTCCGCGAGCGCCGGCAGGAGCGCGGCGACGACGGCGCGGGCGAGCCGGACGCCCCCGACGGCCACGAGGCGACGTTCCTCGAGGTCGACGGGATGCACTGTGCGACCTGCGAGGCGTTCATCGAGACGGTGGCGACCGACGCCGACGGCGTCAGCGGCGCGAGCGCGAGCTACGTCACCGACACGGTGCGCATCGACCACGACCCGGACGCGGTCACCATCGACGACCTCACGGAGACGGTGAGCGGCCTCGGCTACAGCGCGTACGACCGCGAGGACGCCTTCTCCCGCCGTCAGGCGAACAACATGGCGACGGCGCGGCTCGCGGCGAGCGTCCTCGTCGGGATGGCCGTCATGCTCCAGTACATCGTCCTCATCTACCCGACGTACTTCGCGTTCCCCTTCTACGACGAGCGCACCCTCACGTACCTCAACGAGGCGATGGCCTCGACCTCCGGCACGTACTTCTTCATCGTCATCGCCGTGCTGACCACCATCGTCCTCTTTTTCACCGGGAAGCCGATCCTCCGGGGCGCGTACGTCAGCGCGAAGACGCGCTCGCCGAACATGGACCTCCTCGTCGCCATCGCGGCGGTGAGCGCCTACCTCTACAGCACGCTCGCGGTGATCTTTGTCGAGTCGCCCTCGATCTACTACGACGTGACCGTCGCCATCGTCGTCATCGTCACCGTCGGCAACCACTACGAGGACTCGGTGAAGACGCGCGCGACGGAGCTGCTCTCCGAGGTCACCGCGGTTCAGGTCGACGACGCCCGGCGGCTGACCGCGGACGGGGAGACGGAGTCGGTCTCGGTCGACGCGCTCGAACCGGACGACCGGCTCCTCGTGCGCGCCGGCGAGCGGATCCCGGTCGACGGCGAGGCGGTCGACGGCGACGCCGCGGTCGACGAGTCGGTCGTCACCGGCGAGTCGCTGCCAGTCCGGAAGGTCGCCGGCGACGCGGTCGTCGGCGGCTCCGTCGTCGCGGACGGCTCGCTCACGGTCGCCGTCGGCCCGGACGCGATATCCAGCCTCGACCGCGTCGCGGAGCTCGTCTACGACCTCCAGAGCGGGAACCACGGCGTCCAGAAGCTCGCCGACCGGCTCGCGACCGTGTTCGTCCCCGCGGTCCTCGTCATCGCCGCCGTCGCCGCCGGGGCGTCGCTCGCGCTCGGCGGGGCCCCGACCGACGCGATGCTCGTCGGGTTGACGGTGCTGATCGTCTCCTGTCCGTGCGCGCTCGGGCTGGCGACCCCGCTCGCGGTCGCCGCCGGGATCCGCGACGCGTTGGAGCGCAACATCGTCGTGTTCGACGACACCGTCTTCGAGCGCATCCGCGACGCTGACACCGTCGTCTTCGACAAGACCGGGACGCTGACGACCGGCGAGATGCGGCTGACCGCCCGCGAGGTCGACGACGACCTGCTCCGGCTCGCGGCCGCGCTCGAGTCGCGGTCCGCCCACCCGGTCGGGCAGGCCATCGCGGCGGCGCGGGCCGACCCCGACGACGCGGCCGCCGGTCCCGGCGAAGCGACCGACGACGGCGCGGCACCGGCGGTCGCCGACGGCGGCGCGGCGGCGGCCGAGCCCCCCGCGGGCGACGCGCCGACGGTCGAGTCGTTCGAGAGCCACGCCCGCGGCGTCTCGGGCGTCGTCGACGGCGTCGAGGTGGTCGTCGGGCACCCCGACCTGTTCGACGAGCGCGGCTGGACCGTCCCCGACGCGATCCGCGAGGCGGTCGCCGACGCGCGCGACGTCGGCCGCGTTCCGGTCGCCGTCGGCCGCGACGGGGCCGCGGCGGGGTACGTCGTGGTCGGCGACGAGTTGCGCGACGGCTGGGCGGAGACGGTGACGGCGCTCGACGAGTCGGGCGTCGAGGTGATCGTCCTCACCGGCGACGACGAGCGCGCGGCGACCGTGTTCGCCGAGCACGACACGGTCTCGTCGGTGTTCGCCGGCGTGCCGCCGGAGGGGAAGGCCGAGGCGGTCGGGCGGCTGAAGGAGCGCGGCGTCACCGTGATGGTCGGCGACGGGACCAACGACGCGCCGGCGCTGGCCGCGGCCGACCTCGGCGTCGCGCTCGGCGGCGGCACGGCGATGGCGGCCGACGCCGCCGACGTGGCCATCGTCGACGACGAGCTCGGCTCCGTGGCGACCGTCTTCGAGCTCGCGCGGGCGGCCGGCCGGCGCGTGAAGGGCAACATCGGCTGGGCGTTCTGTTACAACGCGGTCGCCATCCCGCTCGCGGCGACCGGCCTGCTCAACCCCCTCTTCGCCGCGGTCGCGATGGGCGCGTCGAGCCTGCTCGTGGTGACGAACTCCTCGCGGGCGCTGCTGTCGGACGACTGAGCGCGGCCCGCCCGCGACGCGGCCGTGCCCGCCCCTACCGCAAGGGACTTTCGGCTCACGCGAGTAGACGTGAGCGATGACAGACCAACAGCAGCAGCCCGCGACGCCGACGCGGAACGGAATGCCCGTGTTCGGGCTCGGCACGTGGGAGAACGACGACCCCGCCCAGTGTACCGAGTCGGTCGCGAACGCGCTCGACGCCGGCTACCGCCACGTCGACACCGCCCAGATCTACGGTAACGAGGCGGCCGTCGGCGAGGGGATTGCGAACAGCGGCGTCGACCGCGACGACATCTTCCTCGCATCGAAGGTGTGGATCGACGAGCTCGCGCCCGCGGACGTCGCCTCCTCGACCCGCGAGAGCCTCGACAAGCTCGGTGTTGACGCGGTCGACCTCATGTACGTCCACTGGCCGGCCGGGGAATACGAGCCCGCGGAGACGCTGCCGGCGTTCGCGGAGCTCCGCGACGACGGGCTGATCGACCGGATCGGCGTCTCGAACTTCGAGCCGCACCACCTCGACGCCGCGACCGACGCGCTCGGCGAGGCGCCGTTCGCGAACCAGGTCGAGATGCACCCGCTGCTCCGCCAAGAGGAGCTCCGCGAGTACGCTGACGCCAACGACGTCGAGCTCGTCGCCTACTCGCCGCTCGCCCGCGGGGAGATCCTCGACGACCCGGCGATCGCCGACATCGCCGAGAAGCACGGCGTCAGCGCGGCGCAGGTGAGCCTCGCGTGGCTGCGCGAGTCCGGCGTCACCGCCATCCCGAAGGCGACCGGGATCGACCACATCCGCGACAACCTCGCGAGCGTCGACTTGGAGCTCGACGACGAGGACGTCGCGGCCATCGACGGGCTCGGTCGGACCGACCGCCAGCTCAACCCCGACTTCGGGCCGGACTGGTAGCCGTCGAGCGCGCCCCGCTCACTCCGCCGCCCGCGGCAGCGACACCGTGATCCGGTTGCCGCGCTCGCGCCCCTCAATGTCGGCGTCGACCGCGATGCTGCCGTTCGACAGCTCCACGCTCCAGTAGACGAGCCAGAAGCCGAGGCCACTGCTGTGGTAGACGTTGGTCATGTCGTGGTCGCCGGTGAGCACGTCGGCCTCGACCGCCGGTATCGTCCCGAGGTCGTCCTCGATCACGAGCGTCGCCCCGTCGTCGGTCCGGCTGAGCCGCACCGTCACCGTCGGCGCGCCGTCGTCGCTGTGCTGGAACGGGTTCTCCAAGAGCTCTATCACCGCCGAGCGAAGCTCGCAGCGCCCGTCGACCGTGACCGCGTCGAGCCCCTCGACCGCGATCGACCCCTCGGAGTACCGGTCCCTGACGGTCTCGACGCACTCCTCGACCACGCTCCGGAGGTCGATCCGAGCGGTCTCGCGCTGGTCGGTGATGAGCTCGATGACCTCGCGCTCCTTCTGGGCGCTCTCTAAGAGCCCCTCGCTCACCCGCCGGATCACCGCGGTGCGTTCCGCCACCTCCGGGACCTCGTCGTCGAGTAGCTCCAGTTCGCCGAAGACGACGTTGAGGTCGTTCCGGAGGTTGTGACGCAGGAGGTTGTCCATCACCACCAGCTGTCGCTCGCGCCGCCGCCGGTCCGTGACGTCCTTCGTGAACCCCGTGATCCGGACCACCTCGCCGTCCTCCGTTATCGGCTCCCCCTGGACCCAGACCCACCGGTTGTAGCCCTCGTCGGCGTTCACCCGGTACTCGATGTCCACCGACGAGCCCGCGGCGAGCAGCTCCATCGCCTCCCTGACCGCGGCTCGATCGTCCGGGTGAGTCGCGTCGAGGAACCGACTGGGGTCGCCGCGGAGCTCCTCGACCGACGCGCCATAGATCTCCTCGTACGCGGGGTTGACGAAGAGGAGCTCCGACCAGTCCGCGTCGAACATCCAGAGGACGTCGCTGGAGACCGCCGCGATCTCCTGGAGGTGCGACGTGGCCTCCGCGCGCTGCCGCTCCGCGCGGACGCGGTCGGTCACGTCGCGCGAGCTGATCACGTACCCGTCGAGGTCCTCGTCGGTGAGGTTCGACATGCGGCTCTCTAACCACACCCACGAGCCGTCGCGTGTCCGGTGCCGGTAGTCCACGGTCACCTCGGTGAACTCGGCGGCCCGGATCGCCTCCTCGAAGGTGCGCCGCGCGGCCGCCCGCTCGTCCGAGTGAATGTACTCGAAGGCGTTGGTCCCGATCAGGTCGTCGCGATCGAACCCGAGGATCCGCTCCGCGGCCGCGTTGACGTACGTGTACGTCCCCGTCTCGTCTAACAGGGCCACCTTGTCTTGGGCCTGGTCGAGCAACACCCCGTGCGAATCGGACCGACTCATCCCGTAACTATCTCTCGCGTGTCAGTATAACCGTCACGGCCGGGGTATCGGCGGCTCCGACGGCGCGGCAGTGCCGCCGTCTCGCGTCGTCACGCCGCCACTACCCCCGGAGATCAGACGTGCTCGGCGAGGAAGTCGACGATCTCGCGGTACGCCTCGATCCGGTTGTCGAGCTTCGCGAAGCCGTGCCCCTCGTCTTCGAATATCAGCTTCCGGACCGGGACGCCCTGCTCGCGGGCCTCCTCGACGATCTGTTCGGCCTCGCCGACGGGCACCCGCGGGTCGTTCTCGCCGTGGAGGACGAACAGCGGCGCCTCGATCCGCTCGATGTTGTTGATCGGCGAGACGGACTCCAAGAACTCGCGGTCGTCTTCGAGCGAGCCGTACTCGGCCTCGCGGAGCGACCGCCGCCAGTCGCCGGTGTTCTCCAAGAACGTGACGAAGTTCGCGATGCCGACGATGTCGACCCCGGCGGCCCACAGCTCCGGATACTCCGTCACCGACGCCAACACCATGAAGCCGCCGTAGGAGCCGCCCATCGCGACGACGCGGTCCGGGTCGACCTCGGGGTGGTCGTGTAGCCAGTCGACCCCCTCTCGGATGTCCTTCACCGAGTCCATCCGGTTCTCCACGTCGTCGAGGCCGGAGTACGCCTTGCCGTACCCCGAGGAGCCGCGGACGTTCGGCTCGAACACGGCGTACCCGTTGTTCAGCAGGTACTGGGTGACGGAGGCGAAGGAGGGGCGCCGCTGCGACTCCGGCCCGCCGTGGATGTCGACGACGACCGGGTAGCCCGACTCCGGCGGCTCCGTCTCGGGCACGGAGAAGAAGGCGGGGATCTCGCGGCCGTCGAACGTCGGGTAGTGGACCAGCTCGCGCTCGACGAACGTGTCCGCGGGGATCCCCGCGGTCGAGGCGCACGTCCACCGCTCCGCCTCGCCGGTGGTCGCGTCGACGACGTAGACATCCGCGTTGTGGGTGCTGCCCGTCGTCGTCACCGCGAACCGGTCGCCGCCGGGGCCGAAGCTCACGCCGCCGGCGACACCGCGGGGGAGGTCCGGCTCCGGGAACTCGTCGACGCGGTCCGGCGCGACCAGCTCGCCGGCGGTGAGTTCGGTGTAGCCGTCAACGTTCCGGGAGTAGACGACCCGGCGGGTGTCCTCGTCTATCGCGACGCCGTCGACGTTCCACTCGCCGCCGTCGGCGACCACGGCGAACTCACCGGTCTCTAGGTCGAGCCGCTCCAAGCGGAGCGTGTCGGTGTCGCGGTCGGTGACGAGGTAGATCCCCTCGCTGTCGGGCCCCCACTCCGGGCCGGCGTACCGCACGTCCCCCTCGTGCGGGGTGTGGTGGGTCAGGTCGCCGGTCGCGAGGTCGAGGGTGTACACGTCGTGGTCGAACGAGGAGTGCGCCTCGTGGACGATCAGCCGATCGTCGCTCGGCGACCAGCCGGCGACGGAGAGCCAGCCGTCGCCCTCGTGGACCAGCTCCGCGTCGTCGCCGGTGTCGTCGCGGCCCTGGACGTACACGTCGAAGACGGCCTCGTCGCGGCGGTTCGACGCGAACGCGAACCGGTCGCCGGCCGAGTCCCAGCCGCCCCACCGGTGTTTCGCCTCCGGCATGGCCGTCAGGTCGGTGATCGCGCCGGACTCGTAGTCGAGCCGGTACAGCTGCGCGCGCTCGTTCCCGCCCTCGTCCATCCCAAAGACGGCCTCGGACCGCTCCGGCGACGAGTCGACGAAGGAGACGGACTCCTCGAAGAACGTGTGCTGCTCGGGCCACGACTCGGGCTCGCGGACCGACCACACCTGCCCCGTACCCGTCGTGTCGAGCAGGAAGGAGAGCCGGCCGTCGGGACCGAGGTCGGCGCCGCCGGCGTTCCGTACGTTGAGATAGCGCTCGATGTCGTACTGTCGCATGGCACTTGATCCCACGCCTGCGGTGAAACCGTTTCGGGTGACGGAACCCGCACGGCGGCCCGCCGCGCCGACGAGATGCCGTGTCTTTTTATCAGCGCCACCCGTGCGGTCGGCGTATGCGTGTCGCGTTCGTCTCGCTCTTCGCCCCCGGACACGGGGAGACCCCGGCGCGAACGCGAACCCTCCGGACCGCTCGCGGCCTCACCGACCGCGGGCACGACGTGATCTGGCTCTGCGCCCGGTGGTGGGGCGGCGACCACGACGCCTTCGAGGAGGACGGGATCGAGTACCGGGCGGTCACTGCCGAGCCCGCGCCAGCCGCGTTCGCCGCGCGACTCCCGGCCGCGGTCCGGCGCGCGGGCGCCGACGTCGTCCACGCGGTGAACAGTCCCCCCACGCCCGGGCTCGCAGCGACGGTCGCCGGGTCGCTCTCGCGGGTCCCGGTCGTCGTCGACTGGTGGCGCGACCACCCGGCCGACGCACGCCGGTGGTACCGACCGCTCGCCCGGCGCGCGGACGCGGTCGCGACCCCCTCGCGGACCACGAAGACCCGCGTCCGCGAGCACGGCGCAGACGGCGAGGATGTCCGAGTGCTCCCCGAGAGCATCGACTTCGACGCCGTCGAGTCCGCCGGCGTCGACGACCGCTTCGACGCGGTGTACGCCCGCCGGCTCGACCGCCACGCTAACGTCGAGACGTTCCTGCTCGGGCTCGCCGAGCTGCGCGGCCGCGACTGGACTGCGGCGGTGATCGGCGACGGTCCCGAGCGCAGCCGGATTGAGGCGACCGCCCGCGACCTCCGGGTCGCCGACCGGGTCGAGTTCCTCGGCGACCTCCCGCGCCGCGAGCGCATCGAGATTTTTAAGGGGACCCACGTCGTCGCCGCGACGGCGACGTGGGACACGTTCGCGACGGAGCTGCTGTGGGCGCTCGCGTGCGGCTGCGTCGCTCTCGTCGAGTACCAGGCGGACTCCAGCGCTCACGAGCTCGTCGAGGGACGCGAGCGCGGCCGCCTCGTCACGAGCCCGGCGGAGCTCGCGGACGAGTTCGTCGCGGTCGGCGACCTCCCGCGACGGACCGTCGAACCCGACTTCGCGGAGTACGACCGCGAGCCGATCTTAGATCGGGTATTCGACGTGTATACGCGACTTCTCGACGGCGACTGAGGGTGTCGCTGTCCGACCCGCTCGAAACGTTCTTTCGATTTCGTCTCTTAACACATGTAATGCGACTGTTCCATACGGACGGGTCCGGGGGCGGCGATGGCACAGCGGCCGAGGTGCCACGCTCCCGCCGGCAGTTGCGGGCGGACCCCGTGGTGACAAACTGCGAACCGTCGCGACTGCGCCGGCGAAACCTTCTCAGCGCGGTCGCGACCGGCGCAACGGCTTTGACGGTGGTTGGCGGCACGCCGGGAACGGCGACCGGCCAGTCTGACTCGGCGCCCGAACCGGACGCGACCCTGATCCTCGACAACGTGTACGCGAATGCTTGGGAAGTGACATCGATCGACGGGGAGGGCGCGACTGCCGACGTCGGTGCGGAGAACCCGGAGCTCACGCTCCGGATCGGGAACCGGTACGCCGTGCGGAACACCGCCGGACAGAATCATCCGCTGGCCTTCCGCGACGCGGACGAGAACCCGGTGCTGAGTCAGTCCGGTCGGGGGTCCTTCGAGGCGGACGACGAGGTACAGTGGACAGACGAGGACGGGACCGTCTCGTTCACGCTCACGCCCGACTTGGCGGCGGCGATGTCCGAGTACGTCTGTACGCTCCACTCGAGTATGGCCGCCCCAGTCGCCGTTGCGCCTCAGAAGGCGACCATCGACGTGACGGCAGCTGCGACGTCGACGACGTCCGCGGCGGCGGAGCCAATCACCGTTGAGACCGCTGTCGAGCGGACGACGGACGTCCCGCCGGTGAACGCCAGCGTCGATCTCACTATCGCGACCGTGGAGGGCGACCTCGTCTACTCGTCGACGGCCCCGATCGGCGAGTTCTCCGGGCCCGACGTGCGGGTGGCGTTTCCCGGCGACGCGTCGAGCGAGACGACGGAGACGGGAGCTCGGACGACAGTCACCGAAAACGGTATCGTAATCGACCCTGAGACGGCTCGCGAGTACGCGATAACGGTCACCGCGAACGCCGACAACGCGGAGCGCGCGAGCGCGGAGACCTCGTTTTCGGTGGTCGTCGAGGCGGATCCGTCAACGTCGAACAAGACGAGCGGAGCGGCGAGCGGCGATAACGCCGACGGGAACGCGAGTTCGTCGAACGAGACGAGTGAGAGTGATGCCCCGGCTGAGGGCGAGGCCGCCGCGGATGATTCGGCGATGGAGACGAATCAGCGCGACGAGCCGACGAGCGACGACGTCCCCGGGTTCGGCGTCGGGAGCGCGCTCACGGCGCTCGCAGGCGTCGCGTACGCCGCCCGCCGCCGCAAGGGGAGTGAGTGATCCGCAGGGATACCGGCCGAAGGGGGAAGCAAAGCGTGTTTGAGTCACCCTTTTAATTGACCGACTGTGACGAAATCTCCGTCGAACGTGGCGCTGTCGCTCCGGCCCTCGATTTGCTCACCAGCGGCAGCAGGGGCGACAAGATACACAGACCGGGGCAGCGGACGACCGACGTGTTCTACCGATCGAGCGCCGTGCGAGAACGGGAGGACCGACTGCCGTCCGCTACGCCTGCTCCTGACCGGTGATCGTGCCGCCGTACTTCATGAAGACGAACGCCAGCCCCAGCGTGCTCACCATCGCGATGAACGTCGCGACGCCGAGCGCGCGGGCAGCGTCCGGGACGAACACCGCGTCCGACCCGCCGCCACCGACCTCGACGGTGGCGACGTCCTCGCCGACGGCGAGGCCGGCGTGCATGCCGACCGCGGTGTGGGGGACGCAGTGGTAGTGAGTGATTCCAGCGTCCTCGCTCGACGTCTCGTACTCGTAGGTGGCCCCTTCCTCGCCGACGGGGTCGCCGCTGTCGAGGCTGGCCGGGCCGCCATCGTCGACCGTCTGGACGTTGTGGGAGCCGCCGGCGCCGGTCCACTCCCAGGTGATCGTCGTCCCCTCGTCGACCCACACCAGCGTCGGGTCGAATGCGAGCCCCTGGTCGCCGGCACCGACCGAGATGGTCACCGAGTCCTGGCCGCGGGCGTCGGTGTACGACCCGACGTTCCCTTGGGTCCCGCTGGGCCAGTCGGGTTCCACTTCCTGTGCCGCCGCCGTCCCCGCCGTCGCCGTCGCCGCGCCGGCGGCGGCCGCCGCACCGCCGGCCGTCCGCATGAACGCGCGCCGAGAGACGTCGTCCGAACTCATACGCCTCGGTTCGTGGTGGCCCGTAGTGAATATGTTGATCCGACGGCGGTCTCGAGGACCGTCGATCGCGAGGCGTCAGCCTCTGGTCGGTCTCCGAAACAACTACCGAGCGGAGCGCTACCGCCGGATCCGGTCCAGGTCGTCGAAGAAGGCCCGCAGCGCCGACCGCGTCACGTGCGGCATACACACCACGCGGAGCTCGCCAGTCCCGGTCCGCGACACCTTCCAGCCCGCGTCGCGGAGCGCCGAGAACGTCGAGTCGGGGACCGCCGCGGCGACGAGCGGGAGCTCGGGTTCGACGACGTCGTACCCGCGGGCGGCGAGCTCGCCGGCGAGCCAGTCGGCGTCGTCGGCCGCGCGCTCGGCCGCCTCGCGGTAGCCGTCCGGCCATAGCGCGTCCATCGCCGCGACGGCCCCGGCGACGCCCGCGCCGCTCCGGGTCCCGGTCAGCGTCGCCTGCGACCGCGTCTCCAGGTACGGGGTGTCGACCGCGAGTGCGTCGAGCGCGGCGTCCTCGCGGGCCAGCAGGCCGCCCGCCGGGACCGGCGCCTGCCCGTACTTGTGGGGGTCGATCGTCAGCGTGTCGACCGCGGCGTCGGCGAACGACCAGGCGTGGTCGGTGAACGGGAGGACGAACCCACCCCACGCCGCGTCGACGTGGAGCCGCGCCCCGACCTCCTCGGCGATGGCCGCCAGCTCCGGGATCGGGTCGACGCGGCCGTACTCCGTGCTCCCGGCGACGCCGACGACCAACGCGGTGTCCTCGTCGACCGCGGCCGCGACGGCGTCGGGGTCCGCCCGGTAGTCGTCGTCGAGGGGGACAGTCCGGAGCTCCACGCCGAGCACCTCGGCCGCCTTGGTGAACGAGAAGTGCGCGCTCGTCGGCGCGACGACGTTGACGTCGCTCCCGTCGTGTCGGTTCCGCGCCGACCGGACCGCCTGGACGTTCGCCTCGGTGCCGCCGGAGGTGACGTACCCGGCGGCCTCGGCCGGCGTCGGGTGGGCCGCGAGCGTCGCGAGCCCCTTGACCGCACGGCGCTCCAAGTCGGCCACTGTCTCGTAGGTCGCGGGGTCGCCGGGATTCGTCGCGAGGAACCGCTCGGCGGCCTCGCGGGCCGCCGGATGCGGCTCGGTACACATCGAGGAGAGCACCCGGTCGAACGACTGCGGTTCCGGCTCCGGCTGTTGCATCCGCCCTGCTGTTACGGGGGACGGCTCTTACCCGTTCCGCTCTTGAGGTCGGTCGAGAGACGCGGCCGTTGCTCGGCTCAGCGGACCGAATCGAGCAGGAGGCGCTGCTCGGTCCGCTTGACCTCGTGTTGGACGTCGCGGACCGCGTCGATGTTCGCGGAGATGGAGGAGACCCCCTTCTCGACGAGGAACTCGACCATCTCCGGCTTCGAGCCGGCCTGCCCGCAGATGCTGGTGTCGACGCCGAGCTCGCGACAGGTCTCGATCGTGTCGCCGATGAGCCGCAACACGGCGGGGTGGAGCTCGTCGAACCGGCCGGCGACGTGCCCGTTGTTGCGGTCGACCGCGAGCGTGTACTGCGTGAGGTCGTTGGTGCCGAAGGAGGCGAAGTCGATCCCCGCCTCGGCGAGGTCCTCGATCTGGAGCGCGCTCGCCGGGGTCTCGATCATCACGCCCCAGCGGTGTGTCTCGGGGTCGATCCCGGCCTCCCGCATGTGCCGCGTGATCCCCTCGATGTCCTTCGCGTCGTTGACGAGGGGGAACATCACCTCCAGATTGTCGTACCCCATGTCGTAGAGGCGCGCGAACGCGGCCAGCTCCTGCTGGAACGGCTCCGGCTTGTCGAGGCTCCGGCGGATCCCGCGCCACCCCAGCATCGGGTTGTGCTCGGCCGGCTCTCCCGCGCCGCCCTCCAGCTCGCGGAACTCGTCCGTCGGCGCGTCGATGGTCCGCACCCGGACGGGCCGCGGGTAGAACTCGTCCGCGACCCGTCGGACGCCCTCGATGAGCTCGTCTTGGTAGGCGCGGGCGCCGTGGTCGGCGATGTACCTCTCGGGGGTCTTCCCGAGCGACAGCACCATGTGCTCGATCCGGAGCAGGCCCACGCCGTCCGCTCCCGTCGCCGCGGCGCGCTCGGCCGCCTCCGGGATCGAGACGTTCACCTTCACCTCCGTCGCCGTCATCGGCTTGACGGGGGTCTCGGGGCGCGCCGCCTCGACCGGCTCGAACTCGTCGCCCGGCTCGGCCGACGCCGACTCGCCCGCCCGGATCGTCCCCTTGTCGCCGTCGAGCGTGACCTGTCGGCCGTCCTCGAGGACCCGGGTCCCGTTCCCGGTCCCGACGACCGCGGGGACGCCGAGCTCGCGGGAGATGATCGCCGCGTGGCTCGTCATCCCGCCCTCGTCGGTGACGATGCCGGCGGCGCGTTTCATCGCCGGCACCATGTCGGGCATCGTCATCTCCGTTACCATCACGTCGCCGTCTTGGACCTGATCGAGGTGGTCGAGCTTGTGGACGATCCGGACGGCTCCGGAGACGACGCCCGGGCTCGCGCCGAGCCCGTCGACGAGCACGTCCGCCTCGTCCTCCCCGCCGACCGCGCTCGCTCCCCCGTTGACGGCGCTCCCCGCCGCGCCGCCGTCGCCGGTCGCAGCGCCCGTCGCGGCGTCCGCGCCGTCCGTGGCGGCCGCCTCCTCGCCGCCGGCGTCCTCGCGGATCGTCGTGATCGGCCGCGACTGGAGCATGTATATCTCGCCGTCGTAGATCGCCCACTCGACGTCCTGCGGGGTGCCGTAGTGGTCCTCTACCCGCTCGCCGAGCGCGACGAGGTCGTCGATCTCGGCGTCGGAGAGGACCCGCTCGGTCCGGCGGTCCTCCGCGACGTCGAGTTGGACCGTCTCGCCGGTCTCGGCGTCCTTCACCATTTCCACCTTCTTGTCCGCGACGGTGACCTCGTCGACCTCGGCCCGCCCGCGGTCGTACACGTAGTTGTCCGGGGAGACGGTGCCCGAGACGACCGCCTCGCCGAGCCCCCACGCGGCCTCGATGGTGACCTGCGGCGCGCCCGTCGACGGGTGACTGGTGAACATCACGCCGGACTTCTCGGCGTCGACCATCCGCTGGACGACGACCGCGATGTCGACGTCCTCATGCGGGAACCCGCGCTGCTGGCGGTAGTAGATCGCCCGCTGGGTGAAAAGCGAGGCCCAGCACTCCTTGACGCGCCGCAGGAGGTCCTCCTCGCGGACGTTGAGGAACGTCTCCTGCTGGCCGGCGAACGAGGAGTCTGGCAGGTCCTCGGCGGTCGCGGAGGAGCGGACTGCGACGAACACCTCCTCGCCGTCCTCGCCCATCGCCCGGTACTCCGAGAGGATCTCCTCTCGGACCGAGTCAGGGAACGGCGTCTCCAGAATGAGCTCCGCCGCGCGCTCCTCCGCCTCGCGGAGCGCCGCGGAGTCCTCGGGGTCGACGTCGACGGCGTCGAACAGCTCGACGTCGATCCCGGCCTCCTCGATGAAGGTACGGTACGTGCCCGCGGTGACGGCGAACCCCGGCGGGACGGGGAGTCCCGCACCGATGAGTTCGCCGAGCGACGCGGCCTTTCCGCCGACGGTCCCGACGTCGTCGGCGTCGACGTCCTCCAGCAAGAGTACTGCCATTCGTGTACTCGGAGGATCCGCGAGGCGACCTATGAAGGTTCCGGCGGGCGAACGACTGAATAAAATATTACTCGCCGCCGAGTTCTTTTCGGCGGACGCGGCCCCTCGCGACCGCTCGCCGTCCGGGTCCGCATCTGTCGCTCCCGGCGGTTCGGCGCGGCGGACCTCCCGGGCGTCACCGTCACCTTCACCGCGGACGCCGAGGCGCTGGGCGCGTCGCCGGCGGACGTGCGGCTGTTCCGCCTCGTCGACGACGAGTGGACCGCGTTGGAGACCACGGCGCAGGGCGACGCCGTCTACACGGTCGAGACGCCCGGCCTCTCGTACTTCGCCGTCTCGCACGCCGACGCCGGCGCGTCTGACGCCGAGAACTCGTCGAGCGCTGACGACTCCGACACGGGCGGTGACGGAGCGGGTGCGGGCGACGGGTCCGGAACCGACGACGACGCCGGTAGCGGTGCCTCCGGCGAGAGCGGCGAGGGCTCCGACGGAGGTGCCGGCGCTCCGATAATCGAGGAACAGACGCCGGGGTTCGGTCCGCTCGCGGCGGTCGCGGCCGCGCTGCTCGCTTGCCGGCGCTGACGAACTGACTGGTGGCCAGGAGAGACTTAGGCGGTACCGACCGGTAGCCGGGAGAGACGCGACGGAAATCAGCCGCGGTGAACACGCCGCGGCCGCGGGCGAAACGAGGGCCAAAGGTGGGGGACAGCGAACCGAACCGTGGTTCGTATTCCTTTGTAACGGTCAAACCAGGCTATACTTACCTGCCGTTTTGCGGTCAGACCCGGTAACTCGTTACGGGGTCTGTAACACACTCGTATCGACCGGTGCTCACTCCTGGCCGAGCCGCCGCCGTTCGTCGCGCAAGAGCCCCTCCCACACGCCGAACAGCGCGCTGTCGAGGTCGTACGCCTCGTCGACGCGGCGGACCCAGCGGTCGTCAGCGAAGAGGTGGCGCTGGAACCGCCGTACGTCGGGCGAGAGGCGGTCGCGGCCGCCCCCGTAGTACGACAGCGACTCCTCCCGCGCCCGTGTCACGAGGCCGTCCGGCACCTCGATGCCGTCGGCCGCGGCGACGTGGTCGAACCACTCCAGGTGGAGCAGCGAGTCGGCGAGGAGGAACCGGTCGCGGAAGCCCGAGACTCCCGACAGCGCCGGGGCGCCGTCGATCCGA
This sequence comes from Halorubrum miltondacostae, assembly GCF_041379815.1. Lineage (NCBI taxonomy): Archaea > Methanobacteriati > Methanobacteriota > Halobacteria > Halobacteriales > Haloferacaceae > Halorubrum > Halorubrum miltondacostae. Next base: position 241,852 of record NZ_JBEDNY010000004.1, on the reverse strand, counting down.
ACGTCGGTCGGCCGCGAGAACCGCGGCGCGGTCGCGGTCACGGACGCGCGGTCGGCGACCGCGCCGGCGACCCGCCGCAGCCGCCAGTCGCAGTAGCGCACCGGCGCGATCAGCGCGAGCTCGTACCAGGTCGGCAGCCACTCGCAGTAAGGCTCGGAAAACGCGCCGTCCGCCAACAGGGTTGTTGCGACCGAGCGGGCCTCCTCCGGCGTCAGTTCCTCGGGGGCCGTCCGGAGGCGGCGCTCGACGCGGTCGCCGTCGAGGGAATCGACGCCGGCGAAGTCCATCCCCTCGGCGACGCCGGTCGTGTACGCGCGGCCGGCGGCGTACCAGCTCGCGAAGTCGGCGGTCGCCGTCAGCCGCAGCAGTCGGAGGACCGTGATACCGATCGGACGGGGCGGGCCGGAATAACCGTTCGGTCAGCGACCGACCGCGCCGTCGCTCGCAGCTCCCTCTCCGGCCGCCGCGCCGACGTCGTCCCCGTCCGGTTTGCTCGGGCCGTCGAGCGCATCGTCGAGCCCCCACTCGGCGGCGCGGTCGCGGGCCTCGGCCCGGGCCTGCTCGCGGATCGCGTCAATCCGAGCGTCGTCTGCGAGGAAGGCGGCGACGGCGTCGTCCTCGTCGGCGTCGTCCCGCAGCCGGTCCGCCGGGGCCGCCTCGCGGGTCCGGTCCGCGAGCGCGGCGTCGTCGGCGAGTTCGGTCGCGGCCGCGTCGGGCGCGACGCGCAGGGCGTCCTCCCCGTGGGCCGCGGCCAGTCCGTCGGCGTCGACGGCATACAGCTCGACGCGGTAGGGGCCGGGGACCGCGAGCTCCGCGAGCGCGTCCGGCCCGCCGCTGTCCGTCACGGTGTTGTACGCGAGCACGGGCACGCCGTCTTCGAAGGTGAGGACGCCGCGGGCCTCGCCCGAGAGCAGCAGCGTCTCCTGCGGGACGAGCGTCGCGTAGCCGGTGAGCCCGCGGTCGAGCGCGCGCGACAGCGTCGTCCCGACGTCCGAGACCACTCGCGAACGCAGGAGCGTCCCCCGCGGGATGGTGAGGGTCGGCGACTCCTCCGCCTCGTCGCGATCCGACCTCTCACTCATGGCGCGTCGGGGACAACGGCGCTGCGGAACCGGTCGGCGACCGCGTCGCCGTCGCCGTCGCGCACGTCGAGGCGGCCGGCGGCCCGTCGGTAGCGCGCGGCGGCGTCGCTCTCGGGAGCGTGCGCGAGCAGCGGCTCGCCGGCCCGGCGCGCCGCGCGGACCGCATCGCTCTCGGGGACGTTCGCGAGGACCGGGCCCCCGAAGTGCCGCTCCGCCTGCGCGGCGACGTCGTCCGCCTCGCTCCGGACCTTGTTGAACAGGACGCCGGCCGTCTCCGTGCCGTACGAGCGCGCGTACTCCTGGACCTTCAGCCCATCCGAGAGCGCGGGGATCGTCGGCTCGACGACGACGACGACGCGGTCGGCGAGCACGACCGGCAAGACCGCCGACTTCGACCCCAGCGCGGCCGGCGAGTCGAGCAGGAGCACGTCGGTGTCGCGCGCGAGCTCCGCCACCACGTCGCGGAGGCGCTCCGGCTCCGCGGCCTCGAAGCCCGCCAGCGAGGTGCCGCAGGGGACGACCGAGAGCCCGAACCGCTCGTAGGTCGCCTCGTCGACGTCCGTCGCGGTCCCTTCGACGAGCAGGTCGTGGAGGGTGACCGCCGCGTCGTCGAGCCCGGCGTGAAAGAGCAGGTTCGCCATCCCCGTGTCGGCGTCCACGACCGTCACGTCGTGGTCGGCCGCGAGCGCCATCCCGAGCGCGAGCGTGCTCGTCGTCTTCCCCGTGCCGCCCTTCCCGCTGGCGACCGCGAACGCCTCGACCATACGCCCGCTCGCCGGGCGGTCCGAATAAATCCTCTTCATCGCGGTCGTCCGCTCGGACGGCCCTCGCGCCGTCGACAGCGCTTTTGATTCCTCGGTGCGAGGCTCCGGTATGGCCGAGACGATATCCGCCGACGAGTTCCGCGACAGGATCGACGCGCGTCGGCGCGGCGAGCGCTCGTTCGCCGTGGTCGACACGCGACCCGAGGAGAGCTTCGCGGGCTGGCGCGTGGCGGACGCGGTCCACTACTTCTACAAGCCGTTCCACGAGTTCGATGTCGACGACTTCGAGCGGGAAACCGGGCTCTCGCCGGACGACAGCGTGGTCACGCTGTGCGCGAAGGGGAAGGCCTCCGACGACTTCGCCGCCGAGCTCTCCGCCGCGGGGTACGCGGACGTCACCGTCGTCGCCGACGGGATGCGCGGCTGGTCCGCGGTGTACGACCGCGCCGAGGTCCCGCTCCCCGATCGACGGGACGCGGCCCCGCCGCTCGACGTCGTCCAGGTACAGCGCCGTGCGAAGGGGTGCCTGGGCTACCTCGTCGTCGGCGGTCGCGAGGCCGGCGGAGCGGATCATATCCCCGCTGCCGGCTCAGACGATGACCGCGTCGCCGTCGCTGATTCCGACGGCTCTGACCGCGTCGCCGTCGCCGTCGACGTCTCCAGACACGGCGACGAGTGGGTCGCGGCGGCCGCCGAACGCGGCGCGTCGATCACGGCCGTCCTCGACACGCACGTCCACGCCGATCACCTCTCCGGCGGCCGGGCGCTCGCGGACGACCTCGGCGTCCCGTACTACTTGCCCGCGGCGGCCGCCGCCCGCGACGTGGCCTCCGACTTCGAGCCGATCGAACGCAACGAGACGCTCGACGTCGGCGGCGTCGACCTGAAGATGCTCGCGACGCCGGGCCACACCGACGACGGCGCGAGCTACCTCGTCGGCGACGCCGCGGTGCTCACGGGCGACACGCTGTTCACCGACAGCGTGGGCCGGACGGAGCTCCAGTTCTCGGCCGGCGACGACGGTGGGGACGCCGGAGACGCCTCGGACGCGGGCGCGGCGGCTGCGGCCGGGCGGCTGTACGACTCGCTCCATGGGACGCTGCTCGCACAGCCCGACGACGTCGTCGTCTGCCCCGGCCACTTTGCGGTCGCGAACGACGGCACGACCGGTGACGTCGAGCCCGGTACACCGGTCGCCACCACGGTCGGGACCGCGCGCCGCGAGATCGAGGTCCTCAGCCTCGACGCCGACGAGTTCGTCGAGCGCATCACCCGTACGCTGCCGGAGAAGCCGCCGAACTACGAGTCGGTGATCGCGGCCAACCGCGGCGGCGAGTCGCCCCCGGACGAGACCGCGGCGATCGAACTCGAACTCGGCCCGAACCGCTGCGCCGCCGGCCCGGACGCGGACTCCGCCGCGAACGACGACTGACGGCCGCGACGCCCCGATCGCCGTCGATGTCGTCGCCGCCGGGCTGCGACGCTCACTCGTCGTGGATGAAGACGAGCCGCTTCGACTCCGTGTTGACCAGACAGAGGTCGATCCCGTCGCGGGTCGCGCCGATCTGCTGCCAGCCGTGGTCGCTGACGAACAGCGTCTGGAAGACGCCGCGGTCGCAGTCCGGGTTCGGACAGCCGACTCCCGCGGCGTTCTTGTAGACAGTCGTCCCGCCGCCCGAACTCTGGCGCACCAAGCCGTCGGTCAGCGACCGGAACTCCTCGGCGGACATCGGTCTCTCCGCGTCGTCGTCTCCCATGTCTCCGCGTTCGCGGGCGATCGTCTAAAAACCGCCTGCCCGTGGCAACAGGTGACACGGAGCCGCCATCGTACGGCCTCCACACTCACTCCGCGTCGCCTTTCGCCCGCTCCGCGTGCGCGTCCGCGAGCCGCGTCGGCTCGGGGAGCTTGTAGCCCGCGCACAGCGCCGCGACAAGGTCGACCGCGGTCGCCGCGGACACGCGGTGTCCGGGACTGACATAGAGGGGGTTCACCCGCCTGCTGTTCGGGTACTGGCGCGACTGGAACGCGTGGCCGACCACCGTCCCCGGCTCGGCCGTCGTCACCGCGTCGTCCGCGCGGATCGGCGTCCGCCAGCCCGCGGGGCGCTCGGCCGTCGGCTCGTCGGGCTCGCCACAGAGGAGGCTCTTCGCCACGCCGACGCTCGGCACGTCGCACAGGACGCCGACGTGGGTCGCCAGCCCCGCCTCGCGGAAGTGGATCCGCCCGGAGCCGTCACAGACCAGCAGGTCGGCGTCGGCGTCGAGCGCGTCGAGCGCGGCTAGGATCGGCTCACCCTCCCGGAACGCGAGCAGGCCGGGGATGTACGGGATCGACAGCGGCGTCGTCGCGCTCGCGTACTCGACTACGGTCCCGCCGCGGAGCGCGACCGCGGCGGAGACGGCGGCGTTGGGACGGTCTCCCGCGCGATCGGTGCGGAACGCCTGGTCGACGCCGACGACCGTCGGGGGGTCAGATCCGTCTCCGGTGCCGCCCGTCCCGGGGAGCGTCTCGTTCGCGACCGCGTCCGATCGCGCCGGCGGCAGCCCGTCCGCGAGGGAGGCGGCCTCCTCGACCGCGACGGCATCCGGGTCGAGCGCATGGTCGTCGTCGAACGTCGCGGCCGCGGCGATCTCGCGCTGGAGGTCCTCCATCTCGGCCGTCGACAGCGACGGGTCGGGCCGGAGGTCCGGCCGCGCGAGGGCCATCAGAACCGGCCGCCCGGACCGCCGGGGCCACCCGGCCCGCGCGGGCCGCGCGCGCCGCCCATCGAGACGCCGCCCATGCCGCCTGCGGAGCGCGCGAGCCCCTCGTTGCGCTTGCCGAACGCGAGCCCGATGGCGAAGCCGATCAGGTGCGCCAGGTGCGCGATGTCGCCCGCGCTGCCCGCGCCGCCCGCCATGACGCTCTGGACGACGAGGGCCGCGGAGACGAGCGCGATCCCCCACGTCAGGTACTTGATCTTCATCGGAACGACGAAGAAGAGGAGCACCTGCATGTTCGGCCGCCAGACGGTGAGTACGCCGAGGATCGCGAAGCCGGCGCCGCTGGCCCCGAGCACGCCGGTCGACGTCGCGCCCGTCGCGAGCGCGAACAGGATGTGGCCGAGCCCAGCGATCATCCCCGAGAGGAAAAAGAACCCGGCGAAGCGCTTCGACCCCATCGCCCGCTCGACGAGCGGGCCGAAGAAGAACAGGACGACGCTGTTGCCGATGATGTGGTAGAGGCTGACCGGCGAGTGGGAGAGGACGGCGGTCAGCCAGGTCCAGACCCGCCCGAGCGCGTCCGCCCGGAGCACGAACAGCTGGTCGTGGAGCGCCGGGCTCACGCCCCAGAACACGACCAGCTGGGCGAGAAACGTGACCCATATCGCCAGGAGAATCGTGTACGTCGCGTTCCCTCGGAAGTAGCTCACCAGCCCGCCCGTGCTGGTCTCGCGGTCGACACGGCGCTTGACGCGGTCGACGAACCCGCTCCCATCGCCCCGGGCCTCCGCGCCGCCGCCCGCGGACCCGCCCTCGATGGTCTCGTCGAAGCCGCTGTCGAAGACCCCGCCGGGGTCGTCCCACTCGGCGAGCCCCGGACAGTTGTGGTTCTCGGGCAGTCGGTGTTCGGCGCAGAACGTCTGGCCGCACCGTTTACACTGGTACGGGAGGTTCTCGTACTCCCCGCACACGTCGCACGTCGCCATTGTCGACACTTACGGGGGCGGTCGTAAAGCGGTTTGGCTCCGTGCCGGACGCGGCAGGGGAGCCGACGACGCGACGAGCCGGTGGCTGGCGACGGGCTCGAACGGGCCCGAGGGGCGCTCACTCCAGCGCTCGGCCGGCGACGACCGCGACGGCGACCCCGGCGACCGCGACCCCGACGAGGGTCGGGCCGAGCCCGCCGGACCCCCACTCCCAGCCGAGGAAGCGGGTGCCGACGACCGCGACGAGGGCGACGAGGAGGCCGAACGCGGAGACCAGCGAGGACTGACTCGATTCGACGAGCGGCATCTCACCGCCACCATTCGACAGCGATAATAAAAAGTGTCTGCCCCGGCCGACCGACGTCGCGTTCCTACGCCTCCGTCTCGCCCGCCCGCAGCCCGTCGACCAGCTCTCGGAGCGTCGCGAGCGGGTACTGGCCTGGCGCCGTCGCGTCCGCCGGGTCGACGGGCGCGTAGCCGATCTTCGACCCGTACACCGGGGTGACCGCGCGGGTGTGCCGCCCCGGCTCGCCCATACACATCGTGGCGACCAGGTGGCCGGCCGCGGTCGCCTCGTGGGTCGCCTCGATCATCGCGAGCGCGTCGCCCGGCGCGGTCGCGGTCGTCGCCAGCTTCCCCACGTCGCCCTCGCTCGCGGCGTCGGCCAGGAGGTCGACGAGCGCGGCGGGCTCCGGGGTGGACTCGAAGTCGTGGATCGACGCGACCACCGCGACCCCCGCCTCGCGCGCCGCGTCCCGCAGCGCCGTCGCGTGCGACTCCTCCGCCGGGTCGGGGTGCGTCCCGCGCAACGCGGCGAGCTCCACGTCGACCGCGGCGACCGCGTCGTGACCGATCGCCGTCGAGAGCGCGTCGTACCGCCCGAGCCCCGTCGCCTCGCCGCCCTCCCACGACGCCCGGTTCGTGACGAGCAGCGGGAGGTCGCCGTCGTACGCGTCGAGCTGGGCGAGCGGGTCGCCCGCGAGATCCAGTCGGAACTCCACGGCGTCGGCGTGGTCGCGAGCCGCCGGCTCCGCCGAGAGGTCGGCCGTGCTCGCGGCGAGAACGAACTCCTCGAACATACGCGGGCGTTCCGCGGGTGAGAACTTAGGTGTGTGCCTCCGGGGCGGACCGAGCGAAGGGGATGCCGAGTCGCGTCAGGCGACGAGGCCGTCCTCGGCCTCCAGCAGCTCGTGGTACCGGTTCCGGATGGTGACCTCGCTGATGTCGGCCACCTCCGACACCGCGGCCTGGGTCGTCTTCTCGTTGGTGAGGAGGGCGGCGGCGTAGACGGCGGCCGCGGCGAGGCCCACCGGCGACTTGCCGGAGTGAACGCCCTTCTCCTTCGCGTTGCGCAGGAGGCTCTTCGCGCGCATCTCGGACTCCTCGGAGAGTTCCAGGTCGGAGGCGAACCGGGGGACGTACTGCTCGGGGTCGGCCGGCTTCACCTCGAGCTTCAGCTCGCGGACGACGTAGCGGTACGTCCGGGCGATCTCGGCCTTCTCCACCCGGGAGACGTCGGCGATCTCGTCGAGGCTGCGCGGGACGCCGGCCATCCGGGCGGCGGCGTACACGCAGGAGGTGGAGACGCCCTCGATGGAGCGGCCGGGGAGCAGGTCCTCGTCGAGCGCGCGGCGGTAGATGACGGAGGCGGTCTCGCGGACGTTGTCCGGGAGCCCCTGCGCGCTCGCCATGCGGTCGATCTCGCCGAGCGCCTGCTTCAGGTTGCGCTCCTTGGAGTCGCGGGTGCGGAACCGCTCGTTCCACTTGCGGAGCCGCTGCATCTTCTGGCGCTGGCGCGCGCCGAGCGACCGGCCGTACGCGTCCTTGTCGCGCCAGTCGATGTTCGTCGAGAGCCCCTTGTCGTGCATCGTGTTGGTCGTCGGGGCGCCGACGCGGCTCTTCTCGTCTTTCTCGCGGGAGTCGAACGCGCGCCACTCCGGCCCGCGGTCGACCGAGTCGGCCTCGACGACGAGCCCGCAGTCGCTACAGACCGTCTCCCCGTGCTCCTCGTCGTTGATGACGTGGCCGCCGCACTCCGGGCAGCTGAGCGTCTCGTCCGTGTTCTCCGATTCCTCCTCCTTCGTCTCCGTTCGGGAGCGACTCCCCCGTGTGTGTAGTCGTTCACTCATAGCTCGGTAGCCCCCGGAAACTGAAACTGCCCGAGAGCGATCTTACGTTACAGTCGACGGAACATAACTTAAAACGACCGGAACGTGTCGCCCGGATCTCGACAAAAGAACATGATCTATCACGCGTTTTCGCCGGTCTCCCATCCGCCCACTTCTCCCCGACCGGCTTCTCCCCCTGCGGACTCCTCGCCGCCGCCGCGTTCGGCCCCGCGACGTTCGACCCCCTTCCCCGACTCGCCGCCGGGACCGAAACGGTTGACACCGTCGCGGCCGGATCGGACCCCATGTCCGCGCCCCGCGTCGTCTCGCTCGCGCCGAGCGCGACCGCCACCGTCGCCGCGCTCGGCGCGGCCGACCGCCTCGTCGGCGTCACCGCTCACTGCGACCTCCCGGGCGACGCCCCCGGGTCGGCGCACGGAGCCGACGCCCCGACCGTCGTCGGCGGCTGGCTGAACCCCGACCTCGACCGCGTCGCCGCGCTCGACCCCGACGTCGTCCTCACCAGCGACGAGCTCCAGGTTGACCTGGCCGACGACTGCCGCGACCGCGGCCTCGACGTCGCGCACCGCGAGCCAGCGACCCTCGACGACGCGGTGGACGGGTTCGCGGCGCGCGGGAGCGACGTCGGCCGACCCGACGCGGGCGAGTCGATCGCGGCTGACGCCCGCGACCGACTCGCCCGCGTCGCCGAGCGCGTCGCCGACCGTCCCCGCCCGACCGTCTACTGCGAGGAGTGGTCCGACCCGCCGATGGCGGCCGGCAACTGGGTCCCCGACGCGGTCCGCGCCGCGGGCGGCCGCTACCCGTTCGTCGAGCCGGGCGAGCGCTCCCGCGAGGTCGACCCCACCGCCGTCGAGCGCGCCGCCCCGGACCGCGTCGTCGTCCACGTCTGCGGGCACGGCGACCGCGTCGACCCCGCCGGCGTCGCCGAGCGGGACTGGATCGACGCCCCGGTGAGCGTGATCGACGACTCCCTCCTAAACCAGCCGAGCCCCACCCTGATCGACGGCGTCGAGCGGCTGGCGCGCTTGCTCCATCCCGAGGCGTTTTCGGCCGCGGCCGACGACTCCCGCACATGACGATCCTGCGAGTCGGCGTCGGCAGCGGCAACCCGGTGAAGCGGCGCGCGGTCGAACTGGCGCTCGGCGCGGCGGCGGACGACGACCTCCCCGGCGCTCCGACCGGCGTCGCGGTCGAGTCGGTCCCGGTCGACTCCGGGGTGAGCGAACAACCGCGGGGCCACGCGGAGACGATCGCGGGGGCGGAGAACCGGGCGACGGCCGTCCTCGACGTGGCGCCCGAGGAGAGCGGCGCGGAGCCCGACCACGCCGCGGGGTGCGACCTCGGCGTCGGCATCGAGGGCGGTGTCGCCGGGTTCGACGGGACCGACGATCGGTACCTGATCATGTGGGCGGCGGTGACGGACGGCCACCGCGTCGGCCGCGGGGCCGGGCCGAGCCTCGCGCTTCCGTCGACCATCGCCGCCCGGATCGATGACGGGGCGGAGCTGGGGCCCGTGATGGACGACCGCCTCGACACCGACGGGATCGCTGAGCGCGGGGGCGCGGCGGGCGCGCTCACGAACGGCCGCGTCGACCGCGCCGAGGCGCTCGCCGCCGGCGTGAGCGGCGCGCTCGGCCCGTTCGTCACTGCCCTCTACTGACCGCTTCGAGCCCCGTGCGCGGTTCGAAGACCGTACCCAAACCCGCACCTGGGCCCGGACTCTCTCCCGCCTCATCGCGGAAAACCGCACGACTGCGACGTGTTAACCCGACCTACCAACCGCCTTATGCGGGGTGCTGCCGTGGTATCGGTATGAGCACGGCTCACCTAGACGCGGTCGCAGCCGAATCGGCCGGCCTCTCCGCGAAACAAGCGCGTATCCTCCGCTACCTCCGCGAGAACGCCGCGGACCGGACGTACTTCAAATCGCGGCTGATCGCCGACGACCTCGACCTCTCGGCGAAGGAGGTCGGCGCGAACATGAGCGCGGTCGTCGACGCGGCCACCGACATCGACGTCGAAAAGTGGGGGTACTCCTCCGGGACGACGTGGATGGTCACGACCTGACCAGGAATCTGTACCCGCGACGCGGCGGTTTCTAGGGGGCGTACGCGACCAGCGACGCGGCGTCGTCGGCGAACGCGACCGCCTCGGCGTCGAAGGAGTCGGCGTACCGGACGACAAGCGTGAGCAGCCGCTCCGGCTCGGTCAGCGCGTAGCCGTCGGTCCGGTCGAGCAGGCCGGCGTCCTCTAGATCGGCAGCCGCGGAGCTTATTGTCGGCCGCGAGACGCCGAGGACGCCGGCGAGGCTGGCCCCCGTTGCGTCCGGGTCGCGCAGCAGAGCGAGGATCATCCCGCGGGGCGTCTCCCGGCGGAGGTAGCCGAGCGCCCGCTTGTCGGTCTCGTCGAACCGGCCCGCCGGGAAGTACCGGCGGTAGTCGGCGTCCTTCACCGACTCGATTGCGCCTGCCTCCTCGAGCTTCCGGAGGTGGTACTGCGCTTCCCCGGTGCCGAGGCGGAGGTCGTCGCGGAGCTTCGAGAAGTGCGCGCCGGGGGTCGTCGGCACGTAGCCGCGGATCGCCTCCCTGGTCTCGTTCGTGTCCTCGCTCGCGTCGTCCGCACTCGCGGTGCCGACGAACGGCGCGGCCGCTCCGACCGCGGCGAAGCGGCGGAGCGTCTCGCGTTTCCGTCCGTCGAACCCCTCTGTCACGGCAAGTACTAGCCTACGCCTTGACAAAAACACTTCGTTCGGGTCAGATCGCGGTGGCGAACCGGTGGTCCGGCGGCGCTCCGCGCCGACCTACTGTTCCTTCTCGACTTCCGCGGCTGCCTCCTCGTCGTCCATCTCCTGGATGACCTCGTCCGCGGACCTGATGCTCGCGCCGGCGTCGCCCGCCTTCACGGCCTCGGCCTCCTTCTCTAACTCCTCGACGTTCATCTCGGCGGACTCCTCGATCTGGCCGAGGATCTCGTCGATGTCGTCGAGGCCGAGCATCTTCCGCGTGTCGGCGTCGAACTCCTTCCCGTCGAGCCCCTCCATCTCCTGAACGTCGGAGCCGGAGAGAGCCTTGCCGTAGCGGCCGACGAGGCTGGTGAGCTCCTGCGGCAGGACGAACGTCGTGGACTCGCCCTTGCCGATCTCTTCGAGCGTTTCCATGCCGCGCTCGATGATGGCACGCTCGCCCATCGACTCGGCGGAGCGCGCGCGGAGGACCGTCGAGATCGCGTCCCCCTGCGCTTCGAGGATCTGGCTCTGCTTTTCCCCCTGCGCGCGGATGATATTGGACTGCTTGTCACCTTCAGCCTGCTCGACCGCGGAGCGGCGTTCACCCTGCGCCTCGAGGATCATCGCGCGGCGGCGGCGCTCGGCGGAGGTCTGCTGCTCCATCGCCTGCTGGACGTCCTTCGAGGGGTTGACCTCGCGGACCTCGACGCTCTCGACGCGGATCCCCCACTCGTCGGTGGGCTCGTCGAGCTCCTTGCGGATCTTCGCGTTGATCTCTTGGCGCTTGTTCAGCGTGTCGTCGAGCTCCATGTCGCCGAGGACCGCCCGCAGGGTGGTCTGCGCGAGGTTCGAGACGGCCTTCTTGTAGTCGTCGACCTCGAGGAACGCCTTCTTCGCGTCCATCACCTTGATGTAGACGACCGCGTCGGCGGTCACGGGCGAGTTGTCGCGCGTGATCGCCTCCTGTCGGGGGACGTCGAGCGTCTGGGTCCGCATGTCGAACGGGTACGTGCGGGAGACGAACGGCGGGATGAGGTTGATGCCCGGCTCGAGCAGCTTCCGGTACTCGCCGAACACGGTGAGCGTCTTCTTCTCGTACGCGTCGACGATCTCGAACGACTGCCAGAGCGTGACGACGACGAGCAGGAGCGCGAGCAGGCCGACGCCCACGAGCCCGAAGCCGAGGCCAGCTTGGAGGGTGATCGGTTCCATGCCCCCCAGTTAGGCTATCCCACGGTTAATAGTTCGCCCGTCGACGGCACACCGTCTCGCAGTCCCCCGGTCGCGGCGCCGCGGACCGGTCGCGGCGCGTTCGCCGGGGCGTCACTCGCCACCGTCGAACTCGGCCGCGACGTTCTCCAGCGCCGCCCGGAGCTGTCGCTCGTTGAACCGGCGGATCACGGGAGAGCCGACCCTAGTGAGCGCGTTCTCCGGGAGGCCGTACGTCGCGGCGTACGTCAGCTCCGTCCCGCCGTCGGCGGGCTCGAGCCGGAGGTCGATAGTGCCGGTGAGCCGCCCGCGGAGCTCGAAGACGTGGCGCTCCGGCGGCTCGTGGACCGTCTGGACGATCTCGCCGTCGATCCCGATCCCCGCCATCCGGTAGGTGTACGCGAGGCGCTTCCCGCCGTTCGCCAGCGGCTCGACGTCCCGGACGTCCGTGAGGCCCGGCGTGATCGCCGCGTGGTTGGCCGGGTCGTCGAGGAACGCGAACACGGTCTCGGGGGCGGCCGCGACGACGATGGCGTCGCTCGCGGCGAACGGGTCGTCACCCGCGACGGACGCGTCGCTCGCCTCGTCGGTCGGTTCGCCGCCGGACTCCGGACGATCGTCGGTCACGCGTCGGCGCTCCCCCGCGGCAGGTCCCGCGTCATCAGTTCGACCGGGGGTTCACGTACGCCTCGACCAGCTTCCGCTCCGCGGCGCGGAGGTGCTGGTGGAACGTCTGTCGGGTGATCCCCATCCGCTCTGCGATCTCCGACCCGTCGACCGGCCGCGGCCACTCGAAGTAGCCGTTCAGCTCGGCGGTCTTCAGCGCGGCGCGCTGCCGCTCGGTGAGGCGCTCGTCGACCGCCGCCGCGAACTCCGCGACGGTGCGGTCCCGGCTCTCGCGCTCGACGCGCGACCGGAGCTCGACCCCCTCGTACTCGCCGCGGAACACGTCGAGGATCGACCGGACGTCGTGCTCGGGCGGGGCCTCGATGGTCAGAGTCGCCCCGTCGGCCGTGGCGGTCGCCTCCGAGACGACGACGCCGTGGTCGGCCAGCTGTGTGAGCGGCGGCGACTCCGTGACGGTGACGGCGAAGCTGGCCCCGTCGTTCGTCTCCGAGACCGTCCGCATCGACTCGACCAGCGGGAGCGACTCCAGCTCGTCGAGGCTCACGCCCTCGCCGTCGACGCGGAAGTACAGCTCGCAGGCGTCGTCGTCGAGGCGCGTCGTCCCGAGGTGCGTGACCTCCCTGCCGACGGCGTCGGCGATCTGCGCGAGCGACGCGGTGGGGTCGCGGACCCCGACGACGATCTCGACGACGCGGTCGGTCGTGAGTATCTTCGTCGTCTCCAGCGAGTGGAGCCCGTTCGCGATCATCTTCCCGACCGAGTCGCACACCTTCCGCTCCCGACGGTCGAGGACGTCCGCGCCGCTGCCGTAGATCCCCAGCAGGCCGTACTGTCGCTCTCCGTACGTGAGCGGGACGACGAGGAGCCGGCGGCCGCCGGCGCTCTCCGGTTCGAGCGGTCCGTCGGATGCGTGCTCTATCGACCCGGTGCTAAGCTCCTGGCTCTCGAGCGCCTCCCGGACCTCCTCGGGCGTCTCGTCGAGGTCGAACGTCGCGCCCGCCTCGACCGACAGGCCGCTCGCGGCGCGTATCTCCAGTTCGCCCGTCGCCGAGGAGACCTCGCCGATCCACCCGCCGGCGTACCCCGGCTCGCCGGCGATGGTCTCGCACACGCGCGCCGGGATGACGCTCGGGTCTCGATTCTCGACGAGGATGCGGCTGATGTCGCTGAGCAGTCCGTTCACTCGGCCGAGGACCCTGTCGAGCGAGCGCCTTTCCGTCGCGAGCTTCTCGGCGCGCTCCTGCGCGAGCCGCTCCGCCTCCTTCCGCTCGCTGACGTCGTTCTGGAAGCCGACGTAGTGGGCCAGGTCGCCGTCTTCGTCGTATATCGGCGCGACCGTCAGCTCGTTCCAGAACGGCGTCCCGTCGCGCCGGTAGTTCCGGATCTCGACGGTCACCTCCTCCTCGTTCCCGAGCGCCTCCGCGATCTTCTCGACCGTCTCCGGGTCCGTCCCCGGCCCCTGGAGGAACCGGGGGTTGCGCCCGAGCGCCTCCTCGATCGGGTACCCGGTATGGTCTTTCCACGCGTCGTTGACGTACACGAGCGGGTAGTCCGGGAGGTCCGGATCGCTGATGCTGATCCCGATCGGCGCGTCCTCGACCGCCCGCGTCACCTCCGCCGCGGACGGTTCGTGCTCCGAGACGTCCTGCCGCGGCTCGGAGGTCGGGACCCCCGAACAGACCGTCGTGACGTCCGAGACTAACTTGTCGATCGACGCCGACCCGTTCTTTTGGAGGAACCGGTCGACCCCGTTCTCGAAGGCGGCCTCCGGGACGCCCTCCTCGTCCGTCTCCGTGAACATCACGATCGGGACGCCGGCGTCGGACTCCTCGATCGCGGTCGCGAGGGCGACCCCGTCGTCGCCGCGCAGCGCGTACTCGCTGACGACGCAGTCGTACTCCCCGGTCGTCGCCTTCGCGACCGCGGAGGCCGCGGTGTCCGTGCGGGTCACGTCGAACCCCGCGGCACCGAGGGCCGTCTCGATCCGATCGCTCCCCTCCTCCGGGTGGACGAGGAGAGCCCGAGCGTTCGCCATGGCGATCCGTTCACACCGATAGGGGTTAATGCTTGCCGGTCTCGGGACGCGCCGAAACCGACCCACGGTCCGCCGACTCGCCGGTGCCGACCCGACTCGACTGTCCAGTCAGGCCGTGGTTACTTCAGGATCGGTAGGCGTGAGATCGACGTATGGTGTCGACTATCTCCCGTACAGGTACATCTCCCGCCCGAACCCGCAAACGATGAGCGTGCGCGTCCCGGTCCGAGAGCCGCCCACGTCGGTCCCCGGCGACCGGATCGGTCTCCCGGACGCCGTCCTCGCCGACCTCGGCGTCGGCCTCGGCGACTCGGTCGTCGTCGAGGGGGCGCACCGCGTCGTCGCCTCCGTCGTCGCGGTCGACGATGGGCCGGAAGCCGCTTTCGTGCCCGAGCGACTCCGTCGGACCGCCGGGCTGGAACCGGGCGACACCGCGACCGTGAGCGCGTCGGACCTGCCGGTCGCGTCGTCGCTCACTCTGCGGCTCCGGCAGTCGGTCGACCTCGAACGGAGCGAGGACGCCATCCGCCAGCGGCTCGACCGCCGCGTGGTCGCCGTCGGCGACGAGGTCGAGGTCACCCGCCTCGGCGGCGCGCTCACGCTCCGGTTCGACGTGCGGGCCGTGACCCCCTCCTCGCCCGCGGTCGTCGGCGGCGGGACCGAGATCACCGTCGCGGCCGACGACGGGAAGCCGGCCGTCGTCGACGAGTCCCCGGGGAGGGACGACGACGTCGTCGAGACCGCGACGTTCGAGCGGCTCAGAGAGGCGGTCGCGACCCGGTTCGACGCTGCGGAGACGTTCGCGTCAGCGGGCTCGCCGACGCTCGGGCTGCTCCTCCACGGGCCGCGCGGCTCGGGGAAGACGACGCTCGTCGAAGCCGTCGCGGCCGCGACCGACGCGGCGCTCGTCCGCGTCTCCGCGGCGCGCCTCCGCGGCGAGCGCGCCGGCGACCAGTCCGAGGGGCTCGAGCGGGTCGTCGAGGCCGTCGCGGCCGGCAAGCCGACCGTGGTCCTCCTCGACGACCTCGAGGCGCTCGGGGCCGACGACGGCGGCGGCGCGCTGGCCGACCGGTTCCGATCGACCGTCGACGAGCTCCGCGCCGGTGACCGGACCGTCGTGATCGGCGCGACGACGGACCCCGGCAGCGTGCCGTCAGCGCTGCGCCGCGGCGGGCGGTTCGACCGCGAGATCGAGGTCGAGCCGCTGACGACCGCGGAGCGGCGCGACGCGCTCGAGTCGCTGTGCGAGGGCGCGTCGCTCGCGATGGACGTCGACTTCGACGCCGTCGCCGCGCGGCTCAACGGGTACGTGTTCGCCGACCTGGCCGTCCTCGCGGACGCCGCCTTAGAGCGCGCGGTCCGCCGCGAGGGCCGCACCGCCATCCGGATGGACGACTTCGACGACGCGCTCGACGAGACCGAGCCGACCGGCCTCCGCGAGGTCACCGTCGAGTTCCCCGCGGTCGGCTGGGACGAGGTCGGCGGCCTCGAGGAGGCCAAGCGCGAGCTAGTGCGCGCGGTGTACTGGCCCCTGGAGTACGCCGACCGCTTCGCGGCGATAGGGATCGACCCCCCGTCCGGCGTGCTCCTCTACGGGCCGCCGGGGACCGGCAAGACGCTGCTCGCCCGCGCGGCGGCGAGCCTCAGCGACGCGAACTTCATCCCGGTGAACGGGCCCGAGCTCCTCGACAAGTACGTCGGGGCGAGCGAGCAGGCGGTCCGCGACCTGTTCGCCACCGCCCGGGAGAACGCGCCCGCCGTGGTCTTCTTCGACGAGGTCGACGCCATCTCGCCGAAGCGTCGCGGCGACGACACGGGGGCCGGCGAGCGCGTGGTCTCGCAGCTCCTGACCGAGCTCGACGGGTTAGAGCCGCTCACCGACGTCGTGGTGATCGCGGCCACGAACCGCCCGGACAACATCGACGAGGCGCTGCTCCGCCCCGGCCGCATCGAGAAGTCGGTTGAGACGCCGCTCCCGGACCGGGACGCGCGCCGCGAGATACTCGGGATCCACGCGCGCGAGATGCCGATCGCGTCCGGCGTCGACCTCGACGCCCTCGCCGACCGTACCACCGGGTACAGCGGCGGCGACATCGCGGCACTAGTCAGGGAGGCCGGCCTGCTCGCGATCGAGGACGCGATCGTCGACGACGGTCCGCCCGTCGAGCCGACGGTCGGGCGCGATCACTTCGAGCGCGCGCTCGCCGAGACATCGCCGTCGACCCGCGACGGGCGTGGCGACGCCGAGCGAGCGACGGACTAGTTCGGTCCGCCGGGACGTCCCCGGCGGAGATAGAGCGTCGCTGGCGGCGCTTACGAGCCGACGGCGACGCCCCGCGACGGCGGCGGGCCGCCGTGCGGTTTACTCCTCGTGGAGGTTGAGGACGAAGT
The DNA here is from genome assembly GCF_041379815.1 of Halorubrum miltondacostae. NCBI lineage: Archaea > Methanobacteriati > Methanobacteriota > Halobacteria > Halobacteriales > Haloferacaceae > Halorubrum > Halorubrum miltondacostae. Next base: position 225,198 of record NZ_JBEDNY010000004.1, on the reverse strand, counting down.
ACGCGACGCCGACCATCGCGAGCAGCTCCATCGCTGCCATCGTCCAGAACGTCACGCCGAATCCCGCGCGAGACTCGAACGTCGGGATCAGGAAGATCCCGGAGAGAGCGATCACGAGGCAGACGGCGAGCCCGACGACGGATCGCATGTTCAGTACCGGTGTCTGTTGAGCGTTGGTGTCAGTCATATCAAAAAATGAATGGTGAAAGTCGGTTAGTGCGATGCGATACGGTTACCGAACGGTCGACGGGTCGACCGTTAGTCCGCGGCCTGGGCATCGGCGCCCGCGGAGGGCTCCGGCGCCTCGGTGTCGCCGAGGATGGCGCGGCTGCGGAGCAGGACGAACCCGAAACCGACCTTCGCGGTCACGTCGAGCACCATGAACGCGAGGGTCTCGACGCCGAGGCCGACGACGCCGGCACCCTCGGTCCCGACAATCCACAGGATCGGGTACGCCGTCCAGAGGACGGCGACCAGCACGGTCAGCGTATTGAAAGTACTCTGGACCGCTTCAGAGCGCTGCGCGGCGGCGCTACGCAGACTCGTCAGGAGGTAGTACAGCACGAACAGGAACGCGATCGTGCTGAACAGCCACCACGTGTACCGCGCGAGCGGCGTCTTCGACAGTGCGCCGATGAGACCGGTGACGATCATCAGCGCGTCAACGCCGATGAGCGTCCCGATGGTGACGCGGTCGACCTTCGCCAGCAGGGCGAGGTCGAGCAGCAGCAGCGGCGTCGTGAACAGCCAGTCCGCGTACCGGGCATAGTAGATGTCCAGCACCGTTCCGCTGGCGAGTTCGACTTCGCTCACACCGATGCCGAAGAACATCGCCAGATACGCGGCCGAAGCGATCCCCGGCACGAGGATCGTGATCGCGTAGTATTCACGGGCCTCCTTGTCTGTCACGCCCCAACCGCGGGCGATGAAGTAGAAGGTCCCGATGATCATTAGTAGCGTGCCGATACCCAACCAGAGTGTCTCGGGACGACCATCGCCGAGGAGGTCGAATCCCGCCTGTAGCGCTATCGGGTCCATACCCACTTCTACATATAGCATATACCCTATTTAGATCGATGCCAACCCAGTCAGGTATGGCCGTCCCCCGGCGACCGATCGCGGGGGTGCTTCGGCGGTCGCGTCCCCCGGCGCACCACCTACCGAGGGGAACGTAGTCGGCCCGAAAGTAATGACCCTGGGGCACATCTACTCTCGTATGGCAGACAACGACACCGAGGCGGAAGCGGAATCGACCACGGAGACTACCACGGAGCGAGAGGCCGAGACGGAGACGGCCGACGACGTCACCATCGACGTCGAGGCGATCGACGCGTACGAGCAGCGCATCGACGAGCTGTCCACCGCGGTCGAAGAGCGCGACGAGACCATCGAGGAGCTCCAGTCCGTCGTCGAGGAGCAGTCGGAGCAGATCGACAAGCTCGAAGACCAGTTCCTCGACCTGTCCGCCCGCGTCGCCGACGGTCGGAACCTCGGCGTCTGCCCCGAGTGTAACGGCCCCACCGAGAAGAAGGAGCGCCTGTTCAGGTCGGACACGATCGAGTGTAACCGCTGCGGCGAAGTGATCCATACGTACTGATCGCGTCCGCGTGTGGCGTTCAAACGAGGACCGCTCGATCGACCAGTACCCTCCGTCGACTAGCACCGTCCTTTCGGGCCGTCGGCCGCTCCAACTCGGCCGATCGACTGTCCCGACTGAGGTCATCGACCGTCCCGACTGAGGCCGTCGACCGTCCCGGTTCGGGCTCTCGGCGTTGACCACCGCGGCGCAGTCTTATAAAAAACCGAATAATGGCGACGAGGCCCTAACCCCGTAACGACCGTACGTGCGACCATGGCTACGTCGACGGCGAGTCCGGTGCGGCGGCTTCTCGGAGAACCGGAACGGACGGCAATCGGCGCGTCGCGCGCGGCGTTGCTCCTGCTCGCGGTCGGGTTCGGCGCGCTGTCCGCGGCCGGGACCGAACTGTCGCTCCGGACCCAGATGATCGCCTACCTCGTTGGGATGGTCGCCCTGAACCTCCCGCACGGGGGATACGAACACTTCTCGAACCTCCGCCGGCGGGGGCTCCCGTTCGGCGCGCGGTACGTCGGGCTCTACATCGGCTTCGTCGCGTCGTTCGTGGCGCTGTTCGTCGTCGCGCCGCTGCCCGCGCTCGCGCTCGCGTTCGGCACGGCGGTCGCGAAGGGAGGGCACGGCGACCTCCGCGTGATGGACGCGCTGGTCGGCACCGAGCACCTCCCGACCAAGCCGCAGCGGGCGCTTGCCGCCCTGATCCGCGGCGGGGCCGTGATGATCGTCCCCGCCGTCTTCTGGACCGAGACCTACTACAGCTTCACCGGCATCATGCTGGGCGTCTTCGACGGTCGGCTGGCCGGCCCGGCCGCCTCAAACCCCGAGACCTTCACCACCGCGCTCGGCGCGGTCTTCGGGCTCGGCGTGGTCACGCACCTCGGCGGCGGCCTCGTCACCAGCCTGCGCTCGACCGGGGGCGTCAGCCGGTCGTGGCTCCTCGACGCCGCCGAGACGCTGCTGCTCGTCGCGTACTTCGCGCTCGTGCCCGTCGTGGTCGCCATCGGGCTCTACTTCCCGCTGTGGTACTCGCTCCGGCAGTCGGCGCGGAGCATGGTCGTCGAACAGGAGCAGCCGGACCGGACCGAGGGCGTCTCGCTCGTCGTCGCGTGGGGGGTCCTCGTCGTCGGCGCGCTGGTCACGGCGACCGTCGCAGCCGCCCTGTGGACCGTCGCGCCGAACCCCCTCGCCGGCGGGTCGCTGCTCTCCGGCGCGGTCGCCTTCTACACCATCTTCGTCTGCGTCATCGCGATGCCGCACGTCGTCGTGGGCGAGTGGCTCGACTTCGGGCGCGGCATCTGGTACGTGCCCTGAACGCGGACGGACGCGCCAGCGGAACGCGCGTTCCTCCGACGCGAACGGCCCGCGGTCGACGAGATAACAAGCCCTAAAACCCGGCTCGTCGACCGATACGGTATGCCTCTGCGGTTCGCTCGGCGGCTCGGGCTCGCGGACGCGGTGACCGTGGCCAACGCCGCCGTCGGCTTCCTCGCCGTCGTCGCCGCGACGGTCGACGTCGCGCTCGCGGCCCGGCTCGTCCTCCTCGCCGCGGTCGCGGACGGGCTCGACGGCGTCGTCGCCCGCCACCGCGGGTCGACGCCGGCCGGCCCGTACCTCGACTCGCTGGCCGATGTGGCTTCCTTCGGTGTCGCCCCCGCCGCGCTCGTGGCGGCGGTCGTCCGCGACGGGCGCTCGTTCGCGACTGACCCCGTCCTCGTCGCCGCCGGCCTCGGTGCGGGCGGCCTGTTCGTCGCCGCCGCTGTCGCCCGGCTCGGGCTCTACACGGTCGACGAAGACGGGGCGCGAGAGACGGTCGGCGTTCCCACCACGCTGGCCGCGACGGTGCTCGCGGCGGCCGTCATCGCGGGCTACACCGCCCCGCCGCTCCTCGTCGCGGCGACGGCGGCGTTCGCGCTGCTCATGGGGTCGACGGTGCGGTACCCGGACCTCCACGCGCAGGACGCGCTCGTGATGGGCGTCGTCCAGGCGGCGGTGATCCTCACCCCCGCCGGCCACATGGCGACGAGCGCGCTCCCGGCGTGGATCGGCGAGGGGTTCGCGTTCGCGCTGCTGTTCCTCTCTTCCGGCTACCTCCTCCTCGGCCCGCGCTTCTACTGGGGCGACGGCATCCAGGCCCCGCCGAGTCTCCGCCGGTGAGCCCGGTCCGGTGCGGCGACCGGCATTTGTCGGCGTCGATACAGCGCAGAAATGGACGGCGCTTCCGCTCGTCGGAGTAAATCAAAGATCGAAGAGACGGGGATTCGACGGGTCTGCGTCGCCGAGCGCTTACAGGAGGTCGTCGAACTCCTTGTACCGGGTGATGTCGACGCCGTCGTCGGTGACGACCGCGACGTTGATCCCGTTGCCGGAGGCGAGGTCGCGCTCGACGGCGGACTGGATCGCCTTCGCGGCGATGGTCTTCGCCTCGTCGATGGTGACGTCGTCGTCGTACTCCTGCTCTAAGACACCGAGCGCGTACTGGGAGCCGGAGCCGGTGACGGTGTACTCCTCCTCGGTCGTGCCGCCGAGGGCGTCGATGGAGTAGATGTGCGCGCCCTCGTCGTCGACGCCGCCCAGGATGGGCTGGACGACGAAGAAGGCCCCGGAGCGGAGCAGGTTCCCGGTGAGGGTCGACAGCGCCTCCATCGACATGTCTTTGCCGCGGCGGGCCTCGTAGAGGCTCGTCTCGGCGCGGAGCGTCGAGATGAGGTTCTGGGCCGCCGAGACGGAGCCGGCGATGGTCAAGGCCCCGCGCGGGTGGATCTCCTCGACCTTCTGGACGTCCTTCGAGGAGACCATGCCGCCGAGGGAAGCGCGCATGTCGGTCGCCATCACGACGCCGTCTTCGGCCTTGATGCCGACGGTCGTGGTCCCCGTCTTCATCTCGCCTTCGCCGTCCGCCTTCGCGGCGCGGCGTTCGCTGTGTTCGAACTCGCCGAGCTCAGGTCCGAAGACGGGCTGGTCGCGGCCGAGGTCGGCTGCGGGCCCGTCGGAGAGGTCGCCAGTCGGTGTTCGCATTACGCCTACATTCGCCCGGCGCGCTGATAAAGGCAACCCTTCGGGGACCGCCGACCGGTTCCGACGGGCCTATCCGTCGCCGGGTGAGGACCGGCGGACTGCGGCGGGAGAGGCCGGAGCACGGCGGACCTCGGAGCGGGCGCTGTGGGGGCACGGCGGGCGCGAGGAGCGCGGTGTGGGATCGCGGCTCGAAGAACGGCTTCGCGGTCGCTCGGCGTTGGGTCGGTCGCGGAGAACGAGCTACTGTCGGCGCGGGGTCACTCCTCGTCGACGGCCTCGGTGGTCGTCTCGACAAGCCGACCGATGGGGACGTTGACGCCGAGGTGCTGACGCGCGAAGACGGCCACCGGGAACAGCGAGATTCCGACGGCGACGGACGCTTGGTGCAGCCCGAAGAGGGCCGCGGTACGGATGCGGTCGAACATTGAACTTCTGTCACACCCCAGTGGAGGGGTATATAAATATCTTCCGTGCCCGGCGCCGCACTCGATCCGCCGCTGTCTTGCGGTTTCCGGTCGTTGATTAACGATCCTGAAACTTCCATCGCTCCGGGCCGATCGACGCGTACCCCAAGCCGGTCGGACGACGTTCATTCGCATAACTTATGAGAATCCACGAGGGCTCATGCGCCTCGCATCAGCGTCTCTGGGACGGCGCGGTGGGACCCGGTCTAGCGGGTGCGGAGCGACCCGCCTGGCGGGCCCGGCGCGACCCGCTGAGCCGGATGCGGACCGGGTCGCCCCGGACCGAACGGGATTTAACCGAATGCGCACCTACCGTGTCGCGTGAAGAACGTCACGGACCAGATCCGGAACCCATTCGGGATGCGTCCCGACTGCCCCTCGTTCGTCCCGGGCTACGGCGACGCCAACGCCGACTTCCACGTCGTGGGCGACCGTCCCGGCGTCCACGGTGGGACCGCGGCGGGAGTCCCCTTCACCGGCGAGCCGTGGTCGCCCGCGTTCCTGTCGGCGCTCTCCGAGGCCGGACTGATCGCGGGGCTCGCCCCCGGCGTCGCCCCCGACGGCGTCGCGACCGACGGCGACCCGACCGCGGTCGACCCCGTCCGGACCGACCGGACGTTCCTCTCGTACCTCCACATGTGCGCGGGCGAGTCGGCCCCGGACGAGGAGTCGTACGACGACATGGAGCGGTTCTTCGACGCGGAGCTCCGCGCCATCGCGGCCCACGTCCTGCTCCCGGTGGGCGCGCGAGCGACCGAACACGTCTTGGAGAGCTACACCGCGCGGGCGTGGAAGACCGAGGTCGACATGGACGCGCTCCACGGCGACGAGCTGCTCGGCGCGGGCTGGCTCGTCGTGCCGGTGAAACACCCCGGCGACTGGACCGACGGCGACGCCGACCGGCTCGTCGACTCGCTCCGGGAGCTCCGGTCGACGGACTTCCGCCGCGAGAGTGACCTCGGTCGCTTCGTCGCGGGCCACGACCCGTACCTCGTCCGCTGACGCCGCGATCGCCTCAGGTCACCGCGGACCGGTCGGTTTCCGCTCGGATGGACGTGCGCTTTCTCCGGCAAAGGGTGTCGCCAATGCGCCGATCCGGCAGTAATCGGTCGGCTCCGCGACCGATCGTTTTCTGCCTGCCGCCGAACGTGTCATATTTGTCGCTACTGCTCGGATTTTATATCCGTCCTGTCGATCTGTACACAGACGCCCGAACGATCGGGCGTCGGCCGCAGGACTGGTACTCCCCGCGGCGACTTGGTCAGTTCCGGCCCTCACCGGCCGGTTTTTCCTCGCTACACAGCGCGTCGATGTACTTGCCGACGTGGTCGTCTATCCGTCGCTTGTAACCGGCCCGCCGCGCGAGCCGGTCGAGTTCGCGGGAGACGTACGTGCCGTACTGGACCGCCTTCTTATCCGCGGTCCGGACGGACTCCGGGACGCGCCCGGCCGCGACGCGCCGGAGCGCGACCTTGCGCTCGTCGCCGTCGACGAGCAGGTCGTCCGGGAGCGCCAGCGCGGCGGCGACCACGCGGTCGTCGAGCAGCGGCGTCACGGGCTCGACCCCGGCGGCGCGGAGCGCGAGCACGTCCCGCGCCAGCTGGTCGGGCAGCGTGCGGACGGTCTCGGTCCGCGCGCCGCGGACCGTGTCGGCCTCGACGCGGGGGTCCTCGGCGGGGTCGACGACCTTGCTGTAGCCGCCGAACAGCTCGTCGGCGCCCTGGCCGACGGCGAGCCGGTCGAACCCGTCGGCCGCGGCCGCCTCGGCCGTCAGGAACAGCGGCACCGCGATGGCGACGTCCATCGGGTTCCGCCGACCGGTCGCGCCCGCGACCGCGCGGACGGCGCGGGTGAGGTCGTCGTGCGTGATATCGACGACCCGGAGGTCGCGCTCCATCGCCTCCGCGGCCGCGCGCGCCGCATCGACGTCGTGGCTCCCCTCGAAGCCCGCGACGTAGCAGGGTGCTTCGGGCGCTGCGGCCGCGACGAGCCCGGAGTCGACGCCGCCGGAGAAGGCCATCGCGAGGTCGCCGCCGTCGGTCTCGGCGGTATTCGCTCCGGGGACGAGGTCGTCGAGTGCCGCGCTCACGGCGTCCTCGACCGCCGCCAGCGCCGACTCCCGGTCCGCGGTCGCCGCCGGCTCCGGGAGCCGCCAGACGCGCTCGGTGCCGGCAGTCGAGACGACGCCGCCGGCCGGGACCGGCTCCGGGTCGTCGAGCGCGTCGCGGTCGAAGTCCCACGCGCCGGGCGCGGTCGGCCGGTGCTCAGTCGCCGGATCCAGAGCGTCACGCTCGACGAACAGCGGCTGGCGGCCGAGGACGTCGCGGACGAGGACCGGTCCCTCGCGGTCCGGCGGGTCGGCCAGCAGCCCGGCGAAGCCGCATCCTCCGGGGAGGGGGTCGCCGTCGCGGAGGGCGGCGCGGACGCGGTCCGGGGGGAGTCCGCGGAGGGTCGAGCCGCCGTCGGCCGCGAAGTGCTGCGGCGACATCGGGGTCACCGGATCGCGTCGATGGCGCGGAGCGCGCGGCGCTTCGCTCCCCCGCCAAACTGCCGCAGCGAGACGCGCCACGGTGTGCGCTTGCCGACGACGCTCGTCCGGCCGTCGGCGATGCCGTCGAGGATCGCGGCCGCGGAGCGCTCGTCCGCGCCCACTTCCGTCACCGCCTGACCGACCATCTCGGAGATGTGGGCGTCGCTGCCGGCGGTCATCGGGACGCCGTTGCGCACGGCGAACTTCTCCGCCTGCCGGTTCGAGCGCCCGGTGAACAGCCGGGAGTTGTACACTTCGAGGGCGTCGGCGCTCGCGAGCTGCGCCTCGCTGATGTGCGCGGCGACGCCGTGGCGGGACTTCTGGAAGGGGTGGGGGACGACCGCGATCCCGCCCTGCTCGCGGATCCGGTCGAGGGTCTCGTCGAAGGGGAGGCCGCTCTCGACGCGCTCCTCGATGCCGAACGCGAGGACGTGGCCGACCGCCGAGGTCACCTCCATGCCGACGATGCCGACGAGGCCGTAGTCGGGGGCCTTCTCGGCCGCCTCGACGCTGGCGTCGATCTCGTCGTGGTCGGTGACGGCGAGCGCGTCGAGCCCGACCGCGGCCGCCTGCTCCAAGAGGAGGTCGACCGGGTCGCGCCCGTCGTACGACAGCGCGGAGTGCGCGTGGAGCTCGACCGATAGCACGTCCGTTAGTTCGAGCGTGGTCATAAAAAGCGCCCCGGTTCGAGCCCGTTCCGGTCGGTTCGCGGCGGCTGAACCCCAATACGACGATGTGATAGTTAAGCGTCCATCGCGGTGGCGCGTGCCGCCGAGCGGCCGTCGAAGGCGGCCGTGAGGAGCACGCGCGCGGTCGCCGGCGCGTAGCGCCGGCTGCCAGAGGGACCTCTGGTCCCTCGCTGGACGCGGTGAGCGCTCGCAGAGCGCGAACCGCGAGGTTGGGGCGGCGCGAGGCGCGGTTGCTGTGCGGTCGCGGTCGGGGTGGGACTCGAAGGGGCAGCCGCGAGAACGAAGACGCGCGACGCAAGGACCGCAGGCGCGAACACAGTGAGCGCCGAGGACCACGGCGAGCGCATCGAGTCCTCACGGCTGGGGCTTTGGCGGCGTTCGCGGTCGATCCGCAATCGGCCATCTACAAGGGAACCGCGAAACCCACGAGACGAAATCCAAAAATGTCGAATCTCGATTAGAACGCGCTCTCGCCCACGGTCTTCCGGTACGTCGCCCGCCCGGCGTGCGCCGAGCCGTCCCACGACTCCACCTCGACGACGACCCGCGTGTTCACCGCGTCCGCCGGCGCGTCGGCGATCCGCAGCGTCGAGTCGCCGATGCGGGCGACGACCTCGTCGGGTCGGTCGCCGTCGCCGGTCACCATCACCTCGATCACGTCGCCGGCGGCGTACTCCGGCGTCGACCCGCGGAACGACCAGCCCGCGAGGAACTTGTCGAAGACGCTCACGCGCGCGACACCTCCTCGGAGGCGCGGTCGGGAATGTACTCCCGCCCGAAGCCGGTGATCGCGGCGAGGATGAAGATGGCGAGGAGGAACCAGCCGTGGAAGACGTACGGTACGACCTCGATCGGGTTGACGACCATCTCGGGGCCGTACTCGGCCCCGAGCCCGTCGGGGCCGACCATCACCTGATACCCCACCAACACGCCGCCCGCCCACGGGAAGATGTAGCCGAGCGCGGAGGTGTTGGCGTCCAAGATGTTCGCGCGCCGGTAGCCGTTGATGTTGAACTTCTCGCCGATACGGGCGACGTACGGGGCGATCGCGATCTCCGCCGCGGTGTTTATCGTGATCATTCCGTTGATCGTCGCGGTGCCGAGGACCATCGTCAGCTCCGCCCGGCGGACGGTCGTCGCGACGCGGTCGAGGAGCGCCGTCTGGATCGCCTCGAAGCCGCCGCCGCGGATCATGATCTGTGCCATCGCGACGATGAGGAGGGTGAGGACGATGAGCGGGAAGAACCCGACCGCGCCGGCGTAGAGGCTGCCACCGACGCCGGCCGTCTCGCCCACCTCGACGACCGGGAGCCCGGAGAGCGCGCCGGCCTCCGTGACGGTGAACGCGACGATGTCGCTCGCGCTCGCGAGGCCGAACAGGAGGTTGAACGCGATCGCCACGAGCAGCCCCCACGAGATCGCCTCGACGATGTGGCGGCCCGCGACCGCGGTGACGATGACGGTCCCCATCGAGAGCAGGTGGACCAGCCCGAGGGCGTTCGCGGACTCGCGGAGCGCGACGGCCCCCTCAAGAGCCACGCCGGACATGACCGACCCCGCGATCAGGTACGCGGCCAGCGCGGGGACCGCAGCCGAGATGGCGTACTTGAACCGCGAGGCGACCACCCCGCCGATGTCGGCGTCCTGCGTGACCGCGCTCACGATCGTCGTGTCGCTGACCGGCGCGAGGTTGTCGCCGAACACGGCCCCGGAGAGGATGGCGGCGAACAGCAGCACCGGGTTCGCGCCGATGAGGACGCCGGCCGGGAAGAAGAGCGTCACGAACGCGACGGTCGCCCCGTACCCCGTCCCGATGCCGGTCGCGAGGAGCCCGCAGAGGACGAACGCCGCCGCGGGGAACGTCGCGGCCCCGACGTTGAGCGCGTCGGCCGCGAAGATGAGCCCCTCGACGAAGCCGCCGACCTGGAGCGTCTCGGCGAACATCCCGGCCCACAGCCACGCCACGATGGCGGTCGCGGCCACGCGTTGGGTCATCCCCTCGAAGATCGTGTCGGCGTACGCCTTCCAGTCGCCGCGGACGAGGAACATCCCGAGCGTCGTCCCGACCAGCGCGCCCACGACGAGCCCGTTGGTGTCGCCGATCCCGAGGACGCCGCTCTGGAAGATCGCCCAGCAGATGAAGAAGACGAGCGGGACCGTGCTCGCCCACTTCCCCCCGCGGAACTCGATCCGCGGGTCGTCGCTCGCTTCGTCGCCGACGCCGAACTCGCTGCCGTCCGGGGGGTCACCGCCGTCGGTCGCGGGCGGGGCCCCGGCTCTCGTCTCAGTCATTTGTCGCTCACACCCCTCCGCAGACCGACGCCCCACGTAAATCCCTGTGTCCGCTCCGTCAGACGGTATGGGGGACGGTCGCCCGACGGAGCCGCTCCGCCGCGGGACAAGAACACGCTTAAGACCCCCGACGGCGACCGTCTCAACGGGAACAGCACAGCTGTAGATCCGACTCGCCGGGGCCCTTTCGCCCGCGGCTTGGGAATGTAGCAGTGCGCCGACGCCTCCGGCGTCGCGGTCGGGCGGCCCGCTCGCGCGGGTCGTCCGGTCGGATCGCTCGTCCGCGAGCGGTCCGTAGCCGCGCCGCGCGGAGTCGCGGTCACGTTGCGGTTGTGCCGTTCCAACCAACAGACAATGGCACGAATGCACACGCGCCGTCGCGGTTCGTCCGGTTCGGACAAACCGGCGACGGACGAGACCCCGGAGTGGAGCGACGTCGACGCCGAGGACATCGAGTCCCGCGTCGTCGAACTGGCGGAGCAGGGCCACGACCCCAGCGTCATCGGCCTCAAGCTGCGCGACGAGGGCGTCAAGGGCGTCCCGGTCCCCGACGTGAAGCTGGCGACCGGCAAGAAGGTCACCGAGATCCTCGAGGAACACGACGCCGACGCCGACATCCCGGAAGACCTCCGCAACCTCATGTCGCAGGCGATCCGCCTGCGCGAGCACATGGAGGAGAACGGGCAGGACCACCAGAACAAGCGCGCGCTCCAGAACACGGAGTCGAAGATCCGCCGCCTCGCGAACTACTACCGCGGCGACGAGATCGACGAGGAGTTCACGTACACCTACGAGAACGCCGTCGAGTACCTCGAGGAGTAAGCGGCCAACGCGGCGACAGGAGATCACGACACCACCATGACCGAAGCGACGTCCGCCACGCCCGCCCCCGACGCGCTCGCCGGCGTCCTCGCAGACGCGCCGTTCGTCCGGCTCGTCGCGACCGACGACGGCGACGCGCTGGCAGCCGCGGGGCTGCTCGCGCGAGCGCTCCGAGCGGCCGGCACGCCGTTCCAGGCGCGGGTCGACCGCGATCCGGTCCCGGCGGACGTCGACGACGGCGTCGCGGTGACGGTCGGCGTCGACCGCGGCCCGCACGCGATCCCCGGGACGGGGCGACCGGCGAGCACGGCGGCCTTCGCGGTCGCCCGCGCGCTCGGCGTCGACCCCGACCCCGTGGTCGCGCTCGCCGGCGTCGTCGCGGCCGGGTCCATCCCCGGCGCCGACGGCTCCGGTGACGCGCTCGACGCCGCGGAACGCGCCGGTCGCGTCGAGCGACGGCCCGGCGTCGCGCTTCCGGTTTCGGGCGACGACGGCGCCGAGGCCACGCCCTCGCGGCCCGAGGCCCTCGCGGCCTCGACGCTCGCTCGCACGCGGTACTCCGGCGACCCCGAGGGGGCGCACGACGCACTCGCTCCCCTCGGACTGCCCGCTGACCCGGACGCCGACGACCGGCGGCGCTTCGCGTCGCTGGTCGCGGTCGACGCGGTCGACGGCGACGACGCGAGCGAGCGCTCGGCCGCGGCGGTCGAGCGCGCGCTCCGCCCGTACGCGACGGACGGCCCGTTCGAGACGGTCGGCGGCTACGCCGACGTGCTCGACGCGCTCGCTCGGGAGGCGCCCGGGACGGGCGTCGCGCTCGCGCTCGCGAGCGACCCCGACCCGTCGCTCCGGACGGCCGCGCTCGACGCTTGGCACCGCCACGGACTGGCGGCGCACCGGGCGCTCGACGACGCGACGATCGGCCGGTACGACGGCTGCGTCGTCGCCCGCGTCGACGCGGTCCCGGTGGTCCTGCCGACGGTCGCCCGGCTCGTCCGGGACTTCCGGTCGCCGGAGCCCGTCGCGGTCGCGCTCGACGAGGGCACGGGCCGGCTCGCGGCCGGAGCCACCGAACCGGTCGGGCTCGGCGACGCCTGCCGGACCGCCGCCGGCGAGGTCGGCGGCGACGGCTGGGGGACCCCCGCTCGCGGCGGGATCGCCGTCGAGACCGACGCACCCGGCGACACCGACATCACGGCGGCGCTCGCCGCGCTCCGGGAGGCGATCTGAGATGGGCGACGACGCCCCCGGAACGGCCGACGACGCCGACCGGACCGCGACGGTCCGCACCGAACACGCCGACGCCGCGACCGTCGCGGCCGCGCTCGGCCCGGACGAGACCGACTCGATGCGTACACGCGTCGACGGCGACGTCGTCGCCTGTACCGTCGCGCGACCGACGACCGGCGGGCTCCAGTCGACGCTGGACGACCACCTCGTGAACCTCCGCGTCGCGGACCGCGTCGTCGAACGCGCACGGGCACACGCCGCCCGCGACGACGCGCACTCCGACGCCGCGAACGAACCGCACTCCGACGCCACGGACGAACCGCAGACGACCGACACCGACACACACACCGACACATGAGCGAACGATCCGTATCCAAGAGCAGAGAACAGAAGCGCTGGTACTCCGTGCTGGCGCCCGAACAGTTCGACCGACAGGAGCTCGGGGAGACCCTCGCCGAGGAGCCCCAGCAGGTCGTCGGCCGCACGATCACGACGACGCTCGACGAGCTGACGGGCGACTCCAACGCGAACAACACGAAGCTGACCTTCAAGATCACCGACGTCGGCAGCGACTCGGCGTACACCGAGTTCATCAAGTACGAGCTGACGCGCGACTACCTGCGCTCGCTCGTCCGCCGCGGCGCCTCGAAGGTCGAGGCGTCGATCACGGTGCTGACGACGGACGACTACCGCATCCGCGTCCAGCCCGTCGCCCTGACCACGAAGAAGGCTGACCGGTCCCAGGAGAAGGCGATCCGGCGCGTCATGATCGACAAGGTCCACGCGGCCGCCGAGGAGCGCACCTTCGAGGCGTTCGTCGACGCGATCGTCGACGGGAACCTCTCGTCGGCCATCTACGGCGACGCCAAGGAGATCTACCCGCTGCGCCGCGTCGAGGTCCAGAAGCTGACCCTCGAAGCGCGTCCGCGCGAGGTCGCCGCAGAGGAGGAGGCGTCCGTCGACGTCGACGCCGACGAAGTCGCGGTCGACGAGTAACCGCGTCGCCCGCCGCAGGCCGTTCTCCGTTTATTCCCGCCGCCAGCGGCGGCGCCGTGGCTCACGCCTCGTCGACGCGGTCGACCATCCGGTGGCGCGCCACGGAGAACCCTAGCTTCTCGTAGAACGCCTTGGCGCGCTCGTTGCCGACGTCCACGTCGAGCGTCACGCGCTCACAGCCGCGGGCCGCGGCCGCCGCGTCGACCCGGTCGAGCAGGTCGCCGGCGACGCCCTCGCCGCGGTGCGGCTCGCGGACGTACAGCTCGCCAACGTGGAGCCGGTCGCCCGCCGCGAACACGGGCGCGGACGACGCGACGCTTGCGGCGATGTAGCCGACGAGGCGGCCGTCGTCGCCCGTTCCGCCCTCGGCGACGGCGACCCACGTCACCGCCTCGTCGTCGTCGAGCCGGTCCCGCCGGTGCTCGACGCCCGCCGCGACGAGGTCGACGTCGTCCGCGAGCGCGTTCCGCTCGGCGATCGGTTCCATCTCCCGGGCGAACGGCAGCCACAGGTCCTCGACCAGCGGTCGCACGTCCCCCTCGCGAAGCCGCCTGACCATCGGAGTCACTGGGCCTCCACCCCCATCATCATCTGCTTGCGGTAGTCCTCGAACCCCATCCGCTCGTAGAACGCTCGGGCCCGCTCGTTGTCGACGTCGACGTCGAGCCGGAGCTGTTCGCAGCCGTGGTCGTGGGCGTCGGCGACCGCGCGCTCGACGAACCGGTCGGCGAGGCCGGTGCCGCGGTACGGCTCCGCGACGTATATCTCGCCGATCACCAGCCGGTCCGGGCGGTCAAACGGGTCGGGACACTCGTCGACGCTCGTCATCAGCAGTCCGACGAGGTCGAGGCCGGGGTCGGTCACGTCGGCGGTCGCGGGGTCGACCGCGGCGCCGTCCGCGCACTCGGCGGCGGTCACGGCGATCCAGCCGCGACTCCCCACCTCGTCCAGTCGGTTCCGCGCGAACTCCACGTGTCGCTCGACGAATCGCTCCTCGGGCCAGTCCGCGAGGTCGTGGGCCGCCACGGCGTCGGCGAGGTCGCGGTTGTACGGGAGCCATAGGTCGGCCGTATACCGGCGGAGGGCGCCGTCATCGGACGGCAGGCGTCGGATCGCGGGTCGATCGGTGGACATACCCGGCGTCTCGGTCGGCGATGGAAGTGTTTTCCGGCCGCGTGCGATCCGTCCGCATCCGGCGAGAACCGGGAGACGAAACCTTGAAACGCCGCTCGCCCGACCTCACGGGTATGGAACTGCGGGTCATCGAGAAGACCGACACGGAACTCCACATCGAGATCGCGGGCGAGGATCACACGTTCATGAACGTGCTAAAGGGCGCCCTGCTGGAGTCGGACGACGTCGCGGCCGCGACCTACGACATGAACCCCGAGCAGTCCGGGGGACAGACCGAGCCCGTCCTCACGGTCAAGGCCGCCGAGGGCGACCCGCTCGACGTGCTCGCGGACGCCGCCGGCTCTATCACGGAGCGTACGGACGCGCTGCGCGACGCGGTCCGCGCGGCCTGACCCGGTCTCCTTCTCTCTCCGAGCGGTCGCGCCGCCCGAGCGCCCGCCGCTGCTCCCCGCATCTCACGAGGGGCATACCTAAGTAGCGACTCCCGAAACGGGGGTGTATGCCGCCGAGCGTACTCATGCTGGGGTGGGGGTTCCCGCCGAACATCACCGGCGGGCTCGACGTCCACGTAGGGGAACTGTTCACCGGGCTCCGCGACGAACTCGGCGTCAACGCCACGCTCGTGTTGCCGGCGGAGTTCGCCCCCGACGACGAGCCGGGGCTCGAACCCGTCGAGACCGGCGGGGGAGACGTCGCGGCCCGCGTCGGGGAGCTCTCCGATCGCTTCGCCGAGCTCGCGCCCGAGCACGACGTGATCCACACGCACGACTGGTTCGGGTACGGGCCCGGCCGCGCCGCCGCCCGGGAGTCCGACGCGACGTGGGTCTCCTCGTTCCACTCGCTGGCGAGCGACCGCAACATCGACCCGCCGAGCCGCGAGGTCGAGACCGAGCGCCGGCTCGCGAACGCCGCGGACACCAACATCGCGGTCAGCGAGCTCGTCCGCGAGGACATCCGAGAGCTGTACGACGCGGATTCGCGGGTCGTGTACAACGGCTTCTCGACGCCGACGTTCTCCGGCAAGGACGTCCGCGAGGACCTCGGCATCGACGGCGAGATGCTGTTCTTCGTCGGCCGCCACACCGACCAGAAGGGGATCTCGCACCTCCTGTACGCGACCAAGAAGCTGCGCGGCCGCGACGTGACCCTCGTCGTCGGCGGGTCGGGCCACCAGACCGAGCAGCTGAAGCGATTCGCCGAGCTCCTCGGCATCGAGGACCGCGTCGAGTTCGTCGGCTACGTCCCGGAGGCGGAGCTCGGCGACTACTACGCCGCCGCGGACGCGTTCGTCTCGCCCTCGTACGCTGAACCGTTCGGGATCACGATCACGGAGGCGCTGGAGGCGGGCACGCAGGTCGTCGCGACCCCGTCGGGCGTCGCCGAGGTGCTCCCCGACGGCTGCCTCGTCGAGGTCGAAACGGACTCGGAGTCGATCGTCGACGGGCTCATCGAGGCGCTCGACCGCGAGGAGCCGCCGGAGTACGAGCGCCGCGAGTGGCTGGACGTGGCCGAGGACACGCTCGCCGTGTACGAAGACGTCGCGTAACCCGTCCGAACCTCTTCTCCCCGAGACCTTCCTTCAGTCCCCGTCGCCCCGGAACACGTCGAACTCGCTCACCGGCTCCGGGTGCGTGACCCGGAACCCGTCCGCGGTCTCCATCACGCCGCGCGTGCTGGCGGTCGCGCCGCCGTAGGGGCTCTCCTCGCCGCCGGCGCCCGCGCCCTGGTACGGCGACGTGTACGGCGACCCGCCGACCGGGTCGTCGAACCCCTCCGGCGGGAGGTAGACCCGCTCGCCGCCCTCGGACCGCACGACGACCGCGACGTCCCTCGTCCCGGTCACGTCGATGACCGTGCGGTCCTCGGCGATCCGCGCGTCGACGTCGATGTCGGTGTCGTCCATGTAGGGGCCTGCGACGGGGAGCGGTTTAGCCCTACCGGCGGCGCGCCGGCGGTCGCGGCGCCTCGGACTCGGGCCAGCCGGCCGGTGGTGAATCCTTTTGTGCGGCCGCGCCGAATCTCGCACCGATGGACGTCAACAGCCATGCCGAGGAACTCGCCTCCGACCTCGGCGTCGACAAAGAGGAGGTCAAAGCCGACCTACAGAATCTACTGGAGTACAGCGTCCCTGTCGATGAGGCGAAACAGAGCGTCCGTCGGAAACACGGTGGCGGCGGTGGCGGGTCGACCCCGACGCCCGACGCCGTCGACGTGGACGAGATCACCACCGACCACGACGGCGTGACGGTCACCGTCCGCGTGCTGACGCAGGGGACGCGCACGATCCGGTACCAGGGCGACGACCTCACGATCCGGGAGGGAGAGATCGCCGACGAGACCGGCGTCATCTCCTACACCGCGTGGCAGGACTTCGGCTTCGAGCCGGGCGACTCGCTGACGATCGGCAACGCCGGCGTCCGCGAGTGGGAGGGGGAGCCGGAGCTGAACCTCAACGACTCGACGACGGTCGCCATCGCCGACGAGGAAGTGGATGTCGACCGCGAGGTTGGCGGCGACCGTAGCCTCGTCGACATCGCGGCGGGCGACCGCGGGCGCAACGTGGAGGTCCGCGTGCTGGAGGTCGACGAGAAGACCATCTCCGGGCGCGACGGCGAGACGGAGATCCTGGAGGGCGTCGTCGGCGACGAGACGGCGAAGCTCCCCTTCACCGACTGGCAGCCGCGCCCCGAGATCGAGGCCGGTGCGGACCTCCGGATCGAGGACGTGTACGTCCGCGAGTTCCGCGGCGTCCCCTCGATCAACCTCACCGAGTTCTCGGCGGTGACCCCCCTCCCCGACCCCGTCGAGGTTGCCGAGGACGCCCCGCGGCTGTCTGTCGCCGACGCGGTCGGCTCCGGCGGGATGTTCGACGTTGAGGTCGTCGGAAACGTGCTGGAGGTCCGCGACGGCTCCGGGCTCATCGAGCGCTGTCCGGAGTGCGGCCGCGTCGTCCAGAACGGCCAGTGTCGGAGCCACGGGGACGTCGACGGCGAGGACGACCTGCGGGTGAAGGCGATCCTCGACGACGGCACCGACACGGTCACCGTCGTCCTCGACGACGAGCTCACCGCCGAGGTGTACGGCGGCGGCCTCGACGACGCGCTCGCGGCGGCGAAGGACGCGATGGACAAGGCGGTCGTCGCCGACGACATCGCCGACTCGCTGGTCGGGCGCGCCTACCGCGTCCGCGGGAACCTCTCGGTCGACGACTACGGCGCGACCCTCGACGCGGTCGAGTTCGAGATCGCCGCCGACGACCCGGCCGCCCACGCCCGCGCCGCGCTCGCGGAGGTGGGCGAATGAGCGACGACGGCCCGGGCACGCGGGAGGTCGCCTACCGGGTGTTCGCCGCCGAGTTCGACGACGCCTCGCTGTCGTCCTCCGAGAGCGACGAGGAGCGCGCCCCGAACTACGTCGTCACGCCGACCGGCGCGCGGGTGAACCGCCTGTTCACCGCGGGCGTGCTCACCGAGGTCGAGCGCGTCAACGACGAGACGCGGCGCGGCCGCGTCGTCGACCCCTCCGGCGCGTTCGTCACCTACGCGGGCCAGTACCAGCCGGAGGCGCAGACCTTCCTCGAACGCGCCGACCCGCCGGCGTTCGTCGCGCTCACCGGCAAGGCGCGCACCTTCGAGCCCGAGGACTCCGACCGCGTCTTCACTTCCGTCCGCCCGGAGAGCCTCAACGAGGTCGACGCCGACACCCGCGACCGCTGGGTCGTCTCCGCCGCGGAGGCGACGCTCGACCGCCTCGCGGTGTTCGCGATCGCCCTCGATTCCGACTTGCGTGGCGACGACCTCCGCGCAGCACTGGAGACGGGCGGCGCGCCGGCCCCGCTGGCCGCCGGGATCCCGAGGGTGCTCGACCACTACGGCACGACCGCGGCCTACGTCGAGGCGGTCCGCCGGCTCGCGGTCGACGCGCTGGAGCTGATCGCGGGCGACCGCGACGAGGTGCGGTCGCTCGACCTCGCGCCCGACGAGGGGGACGCGACCGCGATCGGTCCGCTCCCCGACACCGACGTGACGATCGCTGAACCGGCGGCGACGCCCGAGGCCGACGCGGCCACGGCTGCGGACGTCGGCTCCGACCCGGAACCCGCCGCCGGCGAGAGCGAGGCCGAACCGACCGCTGACGCTACCCCGTCGACCGCGGATGCCGACTCGTCGGCCGGTGCCGCCGGATCGACCGCCGAGGCCGAGTCGCTGCTCGACGACGCGGCCGACACGGAGAGCGCCGGATCCGCGGAATCCTCGGAAAACGAGACGGCCGAAGCGGAGGCGACCGCGACCCCCGACACGGAATTGCTCGGCGATGCGGGCGACTCCACCGAGCCGATGGAAGAGCGTACCGCGACAGACGACAGCGTCACCACCGACGAAGGTGCCGTGGCCGACGACGGCGGCCTCGGCGACTTCGACGCCGGCGACGACGGAGACGACATCGGTGACTTCGACGCGGGCGGCGATGACGACATCGGGGACCTCGAGGCCGGGGGCGACGAGGGCGCGAGCGCCGCCCCCGATCCGGACGCCGACCCGGACGACATGTACCAGCTCGACGACGAGGAGCGCGAGGAGATCGAGTCGGAGTTCGGCACCGACTTCGCGACCGGGACCGAGGTCGACGAGCCGGGCGAGGCCGACATCGATGTCCCCGAGCCGGAGGAGATGGTCGAGGAGCCGGTCGGCGACGCCGCGGCGGCCGCGGCCGACGAGAGCGAGACCGCTGCGGTCGCGACCGGCGAGGACGACACGGTCGACTCCGCGACCCAAGCCGACGACCCGGCCGACGGCGACGCCGGAGCCGACGCGGACGCGGCGTCCGACGGCGACGCCGAGGACGTCGACCTCGAGGCCGCGGCGGTCGCGGCGATGGACGATCTCGACGACGGCGACGGCGCGCCGCGCGAGGCGGTCGTCGAGCGCGTCGCGGGCGACCACGGGGTCGAGCCCGACGCGGTCGAGGACGCCATCCAGGACGCGCTGATGAGCGGGCAGTGTTACGAGCCCGGCGACGGGCTGCTCAAGCCGATCTGATGGCGCGGGTCGAGCCGGTCGTCGGCGAGCCGGCGGCCGTGGCCGACCTCGGCGGGGAGCGCGCGCTGCTCGTCGCCGACGTTCACGCCGGCATCGAGGTCGGTTTGCGCTACGAGCGCGGCGTCGAACTCGACTCCCGGGCCGACGCCCGCCGCGAGCGCCTCTGCGGGCTCGTCGCGGAGACCGACGCCGACCGGCTCGTCGTCCTCGGCGACCTCGCGCACCGCATCTCCGCGCCGGACGGCGACGAGCGCGCGGAGCTGGAAACCCTGATCCGGGCCGTGACCGACCGCGTCCCGATGACGCTCGTCGAGGGGAACCACGACGCGGGCGTCGCGGAGGCGTTCGCGGACGACATCGACGTGATCGGGCCGACGGGCGCGACGCTGAGCGACGGCTCGGCGTCCGCCGTCGCGGTCTGTCACGGCCACACCTGGCCCGACCCCGCGCTCGTCGAGGCCGACGTGATCTGTACCGGCCACGAACACCCGCAGGTGCGGCTGGAGGACGCGGTGGGCGGCTCGCGCGTCGAGCGCGCCTGGCTCCGCGGAGCGCTCGACCCCGCGGCGTTCACCGAGTCGGGCGAAACGCCCGACCGGACGGGGGACCCCCCCGAGCTGGTCGTCTTCCCGGCGTTCAACGAGCGGTCCGGGGGGACGTGGGTGAACGTCGACGGGCAGTCGTTCCTCGCGCCGTACCTCCCCGCGGCGCTGCCCGACGCGGACGCCTACCTCCTCAATGGGACGCGGCTCGGCGACTACCGGCGAGTCTGATCGCCGATCGCCGCGGGCAA
Source organism: Halorubrum miltondacostae (assembly GCF_041379815.1). Taxonomy (NCBI): domain Archaea; kingdom Methanobacteriati; phylum Methanobacteriota; class Halobacteria; order Halobacteriales; family Haloferacaceae; genus Halorubrum; species Halorubrum miltondacostae. Next base: position 204,600 of record NZ_JBEDNY010000004.1, on the reverse strand, counting down.
CACCCGCAGTCCCCCGACCGGCGAGACAGTTTTGACCGCCGACCCGGAACCGACATCATGGTCACCGACCGCTCGCCGACCGCGATTGACGACTCCGGATGGAACTGGCTCCGGGTCAAACACGCGACCGGGTTCCCGCGGCAGGCCCGTGACGGCTACTTCCCGGAACACGGCGTGACGCGGCCGGCGGCGACGACCGAGACCGACCTCCCTCCGGTCGATGCGGAGGCGGCGTCGTCGCCTGTGGCCGACCCCGAGACCGTCCGCGACGCCGACCCGCTCGCGCTGGAGACGACCTACCTGAGCGGGAAGTGGCTCGCCGAGCGGCCGCCGGAGACGGTGGACGACATCTGGGAGGCGGTGGTCGAAGACGTCGCGGCCGGGCAGTTCTGGGACGCGAAGGTCACGACCGCCGCCGGCCGCGAGGCGTTCGGCGAGACCGACCACGCGGTGCTCGTGTTCACGCCGAACTACTTCGACCACGAGGACGTCGACCGCGTCCGGCGTCGGCTCAGGGAGGGACACGGCGTGACCGAGCCGATCCGCTACCGCCCTGACGTGTACACGCTCGACGGGGTCCACGAGGAAGTCCTCGGGGAACTCACCGATTCCGACGCGTCGCGGTTCCGGGTCTGACCGAGCAAAAACGAGACCGGGGCGGCAGGCGGACTACTCGACCGGCCGGAACCGGAACCCGTCCCAGTCCTGGCTGGCGGGCTCGCGGATGCCGGCACCGGGCTCGCGGAGCTCGTCCCCGTACACCGGCTCGACGCGGTCGCCGATCTCGACGTCGAACTGCTCGCCGCCGTCGCCGCCGTCGGTCTCTTCGGCTTCGCCGCGCTCGGCAATCTGGCCGAGCGCGCGGACCGGCGGCCCGTCGTAGCCGTCGCCCATCTCGAACTCAACGATCGCGAGGGTGTTCGGCTCGCGGACGCCCGGCGGCGTCGCGGTCGAGGTCGTCCACGTGACGACCCGCCCCTCGCGCTCGCGAAGGTCGACCGTGCCGACGCGCTCCGCGCCGTTCGGGCTCACGGTGTGTGGCGGGTGCGTGACGGTGCCGTCCGCGTACTCCGCCGCCTCGAAGGTCGGTTCGGCGCTGTCCCCCTGCCCGTCCGCGTCGGTGTCGGTCGTCTCGTGGTCGCTCATTGGCTTCCCTCCAAGATGGTGGTGGTCACGCAGTTCCCGAACCCGCCGACGTTACAGGCGAGCCCCGTGCCGGCCTCGACCTGCCGCGGCCCGGCGTCGCCCGTGACCTGCTTGAATATCTCGTACACCTGCGCGACGCCGCTGGCCCCGAGCGGGTGCCCCTTCGATTTGAGTCCGCCGGAGGTGTTGATCGGGAGCTCGCCGTCGCGGTCGGTGACGCCCTCCTCGACCGCCTTCCACCCCTCGCCCTTCTCGAAGAAGCCGAGGTCCTCGCTCTGGAGGAACTCCAGGATGGTGAACATGTCGTGGAGCTCGGCCACGTCGACATCGTCCGGACCGATCCCGGCCATCTCGTAGGCGACCTCGGAGGAGTCGACGACGCCGCCCATCGTCGTCGGGTCCGCGCGCTCGTGGACGACGTGGGTGTCGGTCGCGCCGCCGATGCCCGAGATCACGGCGTAGCTTTCCTCGGGCGCGTGCTCCTCGGCGACGGACTCCGGACAGAACACGAGCGCCGCGGAGCCGTCCGTGATCGGACAGAAGTCGTACAGCCGGAGCGGGTCGGCGACGATCGGCGAGTCGAGGACGGTGTCGAGGTCGACCTCCTTCCGGAACTGCGCGTGAGGGTTGTCCACACCGTTCTCGTGATTCTTCACCGCGACCTTGCCGAGGCTCTCGCGGGGCGCGTCGTACTCGTCGAGGTACAGGCGCGCGGTGAGCCCCGCGAACGAGGGGAGCGTCACGCCGTGTTTGTACTCGACCGGATGGGTGAGCGACGCGATCACGTCGGTCGCCTCCGACGTGGTCCGGTGGGTCATCTTCTCGCCGCCGACGAGCATCGTGAGGTCGCTCGCGCCGGAGGCGACCGACTGCCACGCGGCGTACACGCCCGCCCCGCCCGACGAGGAGGTCTGGTCGATCCGCGCGGTGTAGGCCGGCTGGGCCGCTAGGTCGTGGGCGAGCGCGTTCGGGACGCCGGTCTGTCCCTCGAACTCGCCGCTCGCCATGTTCGAGACGTACAGGTGGTCGAGGTCGTCGCCGTCGATGCCGGCGTCGTCGAGCGCGGCCGCGCCCGCCTCCGCCAGGAGCTCCCGCACCCAGGCGTCGCGCTGCCCGAACCGGGTCATCGACGCGCCGACGATCGCTACACGTTCCATACGAGCGGGTCCGTCGCGGTCGCCTAAAACGTACCTCTCTGCGGTCGGGCGTTCGAAACTCGCCCACTCTCATCGGCGACTCGTCTCGCACCGGGATCGGTATAAAAGTGGTCCGTTCCGCTCAGTCGGCCGTAGTCGGCGCGTCGTCGCGGAGCGCGTCGGACGCGTCGTCCTTGGCCGCCGCCCGCGACGCCGTCACGTCGATGAACGCCTGCCGCCGGGCGTAGAAGAAGTAGACGTACGGCACCTTCGCCAGCACGTCGAGGAAGGCGTACGTCAGCGCCGTGCCCACCGCGCCGGTGAAGGCGATTCCTGCCGGGCCCATCAGCCAGACGAACGGGTACGCGAGCCACAGCAGGCCGACGTGGTTCTTCAGTAGGCTGAACAGCCCTCGCTGCATCGGGTCGTCCGGGAGTCCGCGCGGGAAGATGACGTACAGATACGCGAACAGCGAGAGGTGGAACAGCGAGGAGACGCCGAACAGCACCCACTTGAGCGTCCCGCCGGTCGCGACCGCGGCCGCCCCGAACGCGATCATCAGCGCGTCGGCGACCATCACGCCGGCGATGGCGCGACGCGACGCGCCGGCGGCGTAGCCGATGAACCCGACCAGCAGCGGCGTGGTGACGATCCAGTCCACGTAGCGGAGGCCGACCAGTTCGCTGCCGTTGATCGTCACCGTCCCGATCCCGAGCGCCATCCCGACGTAACAGATCCCGGCGAAGCCGGGGATCGCAGCCAGCGCGGCCAGCCGGCTACGCTCTCGCGACCCCTCTAGTTTCGTGTACAGGACCGCCGTGATCCCGACGCCGACGAGGAAGGCGACCGCCGCCAGCCAGTACGCGCCGCTGACCGGGTCGGTCATCGCGCACCCCCGTCAGTCGTCGCCCGCGAGTGCGGGGTTCCGCTCCCCGCGGCCGGGGCGTCGGGCGCGGACTCTCCCTCCTCGACGGTGAACGCCGCGACGCGGTCTTGGAGGGTCGTCACGGCGTCGGTCTGGAACTCCCGCAGCGAGTCGGAGACCGCCTCGACCACCGACTGTCCCTCCTCTATCTCCGCCGCCACCTGCTCCGCCGTCTCGGCCGTCTCCGTGCTGAGGTCCGTGATGCCGTCGACGGAGCTCGCCGTGTCCTGTACGGTGTCCGCCTGGTCAGATGTCGTCCGGCGGATCTCCGCGAGCGACCCGCTGATCTCGTCGACGGAGTCCGCGATCGCCTCGATGTCGCTCAGGGTCGACTCGACCGTGTCGGTCCCGGTCTGGACGCGCTCCTGCGTCGACCGGATCGACACGGTCACCTCCTCGGTCTGGTCGGCGATGTCGTCTATCATCTTATCTATCTCGTTCGCGCGCGACTGGGTCTCCTCCGCGAGCCCCTTCACCTCCTCCGCGACCACGCTGAAGCCGTCGCCGGAGCCGTCCGCGCGGGCCGCCTCGATCGAGGCGTTCAGCGCGAGCATGTTGGTCTGTTCGGCGATCTCGCCGATGATGTCGACGATCTCGGTGATCTCCTCCATCCCGTCTTGGAGCTGCTCGACGCGGTCGACGGCCTGCTCCGCCTCCGCCTCGACCTCCGCCATCTCGTCGAGCGCGCTCTGCGAGGAGCTGCGGGCGTCGTCGCTCGTGGCCGCGACGGTCTCGCTCCGCTCAGACAGGTCGTCGACGGTCGCCGCGATCTCCTCGGCCGACGCGCTGACCGTCTCGATGTCGGCCGCGATGGACTCCAGCTCGGCGCGCTGGTCGCTCGCCTGCCCGCGGATCGACCCCGCGCTCCCCGTCGCGCTGGCGACGCGCTGCTCGACCTCGTTGCTCATCTCCGCCATCTCGCCCGCGTCGGCCTCGATCCGGTCGGCCATCTCCCGGACCGTCTCGACCGTCCCCTGGAGGTCGTCCATCATCCGGTTGAACGACTCGCCGACGGTCGCGAGGCTCTCGTCGGTCTCGTCGACGTCGACGCGGCGCGTGAGGTCGCCGGTCGCCGCCTCCTCCATCACTTCGGCGTACCGCTCGGCGGTCCGTCGGTACCGGTCCGCCATCTCTGTCGCCTCCGTCCGCGCGTCCTCCAGCTCGTCTTGCGTCCGTTCCATCTCGGCCAGTCGGTCCTTCAGCGACACGCGCATCTGCTCGATCGACCCCGCCAGCTCGCCGAACTCGTCCGTCCGGGTGGATCGTACTTCGTTGTCGATATCCCCGTTCGCGACGCGGCGGGTCTGGGCCCCGATCTCGGTGACGCTGGCGAGCGTCTCGGCCGCGTTGATCGATCCCAACGTCAGGAGTCCCGCGACGGCCGCGACGATCGTCGCGTTCGCGTCGTTGGTGACCAGCCCGACGGCGACGATGAACGCCCCTGTCGCGACGTACCCGACGCCCAACTTCGCCCCGTAGCTGTTTTTCACCGCTGTGAACGTCATATGTAATTCAATATGAGAAACCACCGTGTTAAACGGCCCCCCGCTGCTATCAGACATGATATCTGTGGCTGGCCGGGTGCCAATTCGCCCGAATGGAGCGGGGGAGCGTCCTCGAACTCTCACTCCGCTCGTCGTCCGCCGTGACCCGGATAGTCGCGTTCGAACCGCGATTCGATCTCCTCGCGGTCCAGCCGGATGATAACCGGTCGCCCGTGCGGACAGGCGTAGGGGTTCTCGCAGTCGTCGAGCCGTTCGAGGAGGTCGACGACCCGCCCCTCGGTCAGCGAGGTGTTCCCCGTGACCGAGGGGTAGCAGGCGAGGTCGGCGAGCAGCTCGTCGACGACGTCCGCGACCGGCTCGTCGCCGGCGGCGGCGTCGTCGACCAGCGCCGACAGCACGTCCCGCAGGAGGTCGGGGTCGAGCGCGGCGTCGAAGACGGCCGGCACCGCCGTCACCGCGACCGCGCGGTCGCCCGTGCGCTCGGCCCGGAACCCGATCTCGGCGAGGTCGTCGACGAACTCTTCGAACAGCGCCGCCTCGCGCGCGGTCAACTCGATCCGGACCGGCTCCGCGAGCGCCTGCGCGTCCGCCCCGTCCGCGAAGACCGCCTTCAGCCGCTCGTAGTTGACCCGCTCGTCGGCCGCGTGCTGGTCGATCAGCGCGAGCCCGTCCGGCCCCTCGGCGACGACGTACGTCTCGTGGAGCTGTCCGAGCACCCGCAGCGACGGCAGCGAGTCGAACTCGCGCTCGCTCTCGGTCGACTCACCGTCGAGGGTCCGCTGCCGCGTCGGAGACCGAGTCGAGGAGTCCGCCCGCGTCGCGGTCGACCGCGGGCCCCGTTCGTCGCTTCCCCTCGCTTTGTCGCTGCCGGTGTTCGTTCCGCCGGCGGCCGGGGAGTCGCTCTCGATCGGCGCGTCTCGCACCGTCGACGCGCGCGAGTCGCGGTCGACCGCGTCGGCAAGCGTCTCGGTCTCATCGTCGGCCTCGGCTTCTGCGTCGCCCGTCTCGGCCACCGGGGACGCGTCCGCCGCCGGGGACTCCGCCTGCCAGCTTCGCGGAGATGGTCGCGCGTCGCCGCCCGCGTCGGCGTCTTGCTCGTGCGCCGTCGGTCCGTCGGTCGGATCGCGTTCCGCTCCTCCCTCGCCGCCCACGCCCTCGACGGCCCACGCGTCGTCGTCGGCCGGATCCGCCTCGGTCGGCACCGACGGGTCATCGTCATCGCCGCCGACCCCCACAGTTCCATCCCCCTCGCCGGCGGTCGACTCGGGGTCCGCCGACTCCGCCGACGGCGCGGGCTCGCGCCCCTCGCGCGCGGCGCGCTCGTGGTCGGTGCTCGCCCCGCCAACTGCCTCGGTGTCCGGCGTCTCGGGCTGGACGACCGTCTCGTCGGGCGCGGACCGCCCCCGGGGCGCCGTCGACCGGATCAGCCCGTAGTCGAGCAGGGCCTCCTCGACGGCCGATTCGACCGCGTCCCTGACGGCAGGCTCCTCGTCGAAGCGGACCTCCAGCTTCCGGGGGTGGACGTTAACATCCACGTCGCCGGCCGGCACCTCGACGAAGAGGACCGCGAAGGGGTAGCGGTCGGGGGCCAGCTGGCCGCCGTAGGCCGCTAGCGTCGCCTCGCGGAGCGCGCTCGCAGTGACATACCGCCCGTTGACGTACGTCGAGAGGTACTCGCGGGTGGAGCGGGTCGTCTCGGGGTGGGAGACGAGGCCCGTGACCCGCTGGACGGGCGCGTCGTCGACGACGCCTCCCGCCTCAGCTCCGTCCGGCGTCCACGCCACGTCGATCATCGACTCGGCGACCTCCCGGCCGTAGACGGCGAGGACGGCGGAGCGGAGGTCGCCGTTCCCCTCGGTCGCGAACGTCTCGCGGCCGTCGTGCTCCAGCGAGACGGCGACGTCCGGGTTCGCCAGCGCGTAGCCCGTCACCACGGTGTTCACGTGGTCGAACTCGGTCGCCGTCCGCTTGAGGAACTTCTCGCGGGCGGGCGTGTTGTAGAAGAGGTCGTCGACCTCGACGGTCGTGCCGGCGGGGCAGCCCGCCGGTCGGACCTCTCCCACGTCGCCGCCCGCGACGGTGATCTCCGCGCCCGCCTGGGCGTCCGGGGGGCGTGACCGGACGGTGAGCCGCGAGACGGCGCCGACGGTGTACAATGCCTCGCCGCGGAAGCCGAGCGTGGCGACGCCTCGGTCGAGATCCTCGATGTCGCCGATCTTCGAGGTGGCGTGCTCCGCGACGGCCGCCTCCAACTGGTCGTCGGGGATGCCGACGCCGTCGTCGCGGACGCGGATCCCCTCCGTCCCGCCCGCCTCGACCGAGACGGCGACGCGGCTCGCGCCCGCGTCGAGGCTGTTCTCGACCAGCTCCTTCACGACGCTCGCGGGCCGCTCGACGACCTCGCCCGCCGCGATCCGCTGGACGGTCCGCTCGTCCAACCGCTCAATGTCTGGCGGCTCCATTCGTACGCTCCGTCTGACGAGCGCGCACTTGAAGCCGTTGTCGGGCGGGGTGGCACCGTGGCAGGAATTCTGACGGCGCTCATCACGGCCGGATCACGACGGTGCGCGCCGACGAGCGCCCGTAGGCGCGAGCCGCACGCGTGGTGCGGCATGGCTTCGGTGGTGCCCGCCGCGATCTATTGACCTCCGAGCATGGCACGCAGAGAAAGTACGAACGATCGGTTCACAGCCGAGAGGGCCGGCTCGGAGACCGGCTCTAATTACGCGATCGCCGCCGCGATCTCCTCGTCGGTGAGGAACACGTCCTCGCCGGTCTCGGCGTCGAACAGGTGGAGGTCCGCCTCGTCGAAGACGACGCCGACCTCGTCGCCGGCCTCGGGCCTGACGTCCGCCGGCGAGCGCGCGAGGAAGTCGTCGTTCACGCTGAGGTGGACGTAGTTGTCGGAGCCGATCGGTTCGACGACCTCGACCGTCGCGGTGAGCGTCTCGTCGCCGGTCGGCTCCTCGACGACCCCGATGTTCTCGGGCCGGATGCCGAGCGTGTACGGGGCGTTCTCGACATCGTGGCCCGCCACGTAGTCGCGGCTGAGCGTGAGCGCGAGCCCCGACGACTCGTCGCGGATCGTCGCCGTCGTCCCGTCGGTCTCCACGTCGACGTCGAGGAAGTTCATCGACGGCGAGCCGATGAAGCCGGCCACGAACTCGTTGACCGGGTTCTGATACACCTCGGTCGGCTTCCCGACCTGCTGGAGCTCGCCGTCGTTGAGGATCGCGAGGCGGTCGCCCATCGTCATCGCCTCCTCCTGGTCGTGGGTTACGTACATCGCGGTGACGCCGAACTCCTTCTGGAGCTTCTGGATCTCTGCGCGCATCTCCGTGCGGAGCTTCGCGTCGAGGTTCGAGAGCGGTTCGTCGAAGAGAAACACCTCGGGCTCGCGCGCGATGGCGCGACCGAGGGCGACGCGCTGCTTCTGTCCGCCGGAGAGCTCGTCGGGCTTGTCGTCGAGGAGGTCCTCGATGCCCATCATCTCCGCCATCTCGCGGACGCGCTCGTGGCGCTCCTCCTTGGTCATCTCCGTGCTCATCTTGAGCCCGAACGCCATGTTCTGCCGGACCGTCTTGTGCGGGTACAGCGCGTAGTTCTGGAACACCATCGCGACCGGGCGCTCCTTCGCGTGGATGTCGGTGACGTCCTCGTCGTCGAAGCTGACGGTGCCCGACGTCGGCTCCTCGAGCCCGGCGACCATCCGGAGCGTCGTCGTCTTCCCGCACCCGGAGGGCCCGACAACGGTCACGAACTCCCCGTCGTCTATCTCCAGGTCCAGATCGTCGACGGCGACGACGGTTCCTCGGTCGAACTCCTTCCGGAGCGTATCGAGCGTGACGCGTGCCATTTCCCTGAAGACGGGTCCGATGGCATATGAGTTCTTTGCTGTTTTCTTGATATATGGTGAAAAATCTCTTCTCAAATGTCGGCCGTTCAGTGCGGCCGCAACGACGGGTTCGATCGACGATGAATCGTTCCGGATCGACCCGGATCAATCCCGATCGATCGGAACGTACCCCAAATACTAAATGTATGAAAATATAATTCATCATTTGTTCTAGCCACATGAACGAGAAACGTAGAACGCTGCTCAAGGCGATGGGGGGAACGACTGCGCTCGCGGGCCTCGCGGGCTGTATCAGCACCGGCGGCGACGGAGGCGACGGGTCGGACGGCTCCGACGGCTCCGACGGTGGCGACAGTTCGGACGGATCGGACAGCTCTGACAGCGGGTCCACCGGGTCCTCGCGGCTGTGGGTGGACCTCTCCGACGCCGAGGACGAGGCGCTGACCGGCTACATCGATCAGTACGAGTCCGACACGGGCAACACCATCAACAAGGAGGCCCCCGGCGGGGACCTCGACCAGCAACTCGAGACCGCGATTCCGGCCGGCGACGGCCCCGACTCGTGGATCTGGGCGCACGACTGGGTGGGCCGGTTCGCCGTCCGCGAGGACCCGCCGTTCCTCTACGACGCGAGCGACGACGTCGATGTCTCGCTCGATAGCTACACGCAGGCGGCCCGCGAGGCCGCACAGTTCAACGGCTCGCTGTACGGGCTTCCGTTCGCCTCCGAGACCGTCGCGCTGTTCTACAACGAGGACATGGTCGACGAGCCGCCGGAGACGATGGAGGAGATGGTCTCGATCATGGAGGAGTACCACGACCCGGAGAACGGGGAGTACGGACTCTCCTACCCCGTGACCGACCCCTACTTCACCAGCGGCTTCATCCAGGCGTACGGCGGGGACATCTTCGACGAGGGGAACCTCGAAGTCGGCGTCGACAGCGACGCGTGTAAGAACGGGATGGACGCGCTCGAGACCCTGTCCGACTACGTCCCCGCCGACCCCGGCTACGAGTCGCAGATCGTCGCGTTCGCCGACGGGCTCGCGCCGTTCGCGATCAACGGTCCGTGGGAGCTCGGCAACCTCAACGAGGAGATCGAGAACCTCGGCGTCACGACGCTGCCGACCGTCGACGGGAACCACCCGCGCTCGTACTCGGGCATCCAGCTGTTCTACTTTAGTTCGATGCTGGCGGACGCGGACCAGTCCACGGTCGACGCCGCGACCGGACTCGCCGAGTGGTACACCACCAACGAGGACGTCGTCCAGACCAACGCCGAGGAGCAGGGGTACATCCCCGTGCTCGCCGACGTGGTCGAGAACGACGACCTCTCCAGCGAGGTCAAGGCCTTCGCCGAGCAGGTCAACCACGGGGTCCCCATCCCGACGCACCCGGACATGGACAGCGTCTGGACGCCCGTGACCGACGCGCTCGAGCGCGTGTTCAACGACGAGCAGGACAGCGACGCCGCGCTCGACCAGGCCGCCTCCGAGATCCGGGAGGCGCTGTAGGCCCCTTCTCGGAGCGATGGCCTCTTCGCAACCCGGAACCGGCGTGAGCGGACTGGCGCGCCTCCGGTCGGCGCTGCCGTTCACCAGTCGCGACTGGGGGCTGCTCCTCGTCGCGCCCGGCGTGCTGCTCTTCTCGAGTTTCATGCTGTACCCCATCTTCTACCTCTTCTACATCTCGCTCACCGACGCGACGTTCGCCGGGTCGGTGATCGGGGGCGGCGCCGAGCTGATCGGGCTGGCGAACTACGTCCAGCTAATCGGCGACTCGCAGTTCTGGACGTCGATGACGACGACGTGGCTGTTCGTCGCCGTCTCGCTCGTACTGAAGGTGATCCTCGCGGTGGGGATCGCCCTCCTGCTGAACCACGTGCGCGTCGCCGGGAAGCGCTACATGCGCGCGGCCGTGATCGTCCCGTTAGGGTTCCCCGGCATCTTCACGATCACCGTCTGGCGCGGCATGTTCAGCGACGCGCGCTTCGGCGTGTTCAATACGATCCTCGGCCGGTACAACGACCTCATGGCGTCGCTGTCCGCGCCGCAGAGCCTGCTCTTCGACGTACCGGTCGGCTTCCTCAGCGGTCGGTGGGAGGCGTTCTTCGCGTACGTCACCACGGAGGTGTGGCTGGCGTACCCCTTCATGGTGATCATCATCGTGAGCGCGCTCCAGGACGTTCCTCGGTCGCTCCACGAGGCCGCGATGGTCGACGGGGCGGGGGCGCTCCAGCGGTTCCGCACCGTGACGCTGCCGGCGATCAAGGGGCCGGTCCTGTTCGCGTCGATCCTCACGGCGGCCACGTCGTTCCAGCAGTTCCTGATCCCGTGGGTGTTCAACCAGGGCGGGCCGTCGAGACAGAACGAGCTGATCATCGTGTACGGCTACCGCGAGGCGATCACGTTCAACCAGTTCGGCCTGTCGGCGGCGATCCTGATCGTCGGGATCTCGTTCGTCGGGCTGTTCATGTACGTCGCCGTGCGCTACGGCGGCCTCGCCGAGGGGGTGGGTGACGAATGAACCCCCTCGACTCCGCCGCCGCGCTGGTCGGCTCGGTCGCGGCGCTCGTCCGCTCGAAGCTGACCGCGCTCGCGACCGCGCCGAAGCGACTCTCAGTGCTGATCCGGCGGGCGGTCTACGACGTCCGCACCGGGAAGCGAAGCTCGTGGGACGTAACGAAGAGCGTCCTGATGACGCTGTTCGGGCTCGGGATGGTGCTCGTGTTACTGTTCCCGCTGTTCTGGATCACGACCGCGTCGCTCGCGGAGGGGACTCGACTGTTCAACACGAGCGGCATCTTCCCGGACCCGTCGACGTACAACCTCGACGCGTACCGGTGGGTGATCTTCGAGTCCGACTTCTTCTTCGTCGACGGCGACTGGGGGTACCCCCAGCTCGTCCTCGGCGGGAGCGGCGGTCTGGTCAGCTTCCGATGGGCCGGCACCGAGACCGGTCCGGGCGCGGTATTCAACAGCCTCTACATCGTCAGCGTGACGCTCGCGGCCGGGTTCGGCATGATCGTCCCGGCGGCGTACGCGTTCTCGCGCCGGCAGTTTGTGGGACGCAAGCGCATCCTCTACGGCTACGTCCTCTTCACGCAGATCGGTGCCGGACTGTCGATCGCGACGCTCGTGGCGCTGTACTCGCTGTTCAGCTCCTACGGGCTCACGAACAACCTGTTCGTCCTCGGGTTGTTCTACGCCGCGTCAGCGATCCCGTTCAACACCTGGCTGCTGAAGACGTACATGGACAACATCCCCGTCTCCTACGAGGAGGCGGCGATGGTCGACGGCGCGAGCTTCCTGGAGACGATCCGGGAGGTGATCATCCCGCTGACGAAGCCGGGGCTCGCCGTCGTGCTCATCTTCGTCTGGCTGGCCGGGTGGAACGAGTTCATCATCGCGCAGACGCTGCTGCGCCCGGAGAACTACCCGCTCTCGGTGGAGCTGTACAACATCGCGACCGAGGGCCGGTTCTCGACGCCGTGGACCCGCTTCGCGGCGTTCGCGAACCTGTTCGCGCTGCCGGTCGCGATCGTCTACTTCGCGGCCCAGCGCTCCGTCGAGGACGGTCTCTCGTTCGGCGGGATGGAAGGCTGAGACGCTTTCCGACTCGTCTTCCCCCTTCTCTCGTTCCGCTCTTTTTGATCACCCGGTACGCGCTCCCGAGCCCGCTCGCGATCAGTCGTCCGCGGTCGGCGTCGGCGGCGTTCCGGTGAGCCGGCCGCGGTCGTGTTCGGCCTCGAAGTCGAGCTCCGGGCCGCGCGCGATGATTCCCGTGGGGGTCACGTCGGGGTGCGTGGTGTAGTAGTGCTCCTTGATGTGGGCCATGTTCACCGTCTCGGCGACGCCGTCGGTCTGGTAGACGTCGCGCAGGTACGGCCAGAGGTTCTCGTACTGGTGGATGAACTTCCGGTTACACATGAAGTGCGTGTGGTACACCTGATCGAAGCGGATCAGGGTGGTGAACATACAGATATCCGCCTCCGTCAAGGAGTCGCCGACGAGGTAGCGCTGATCGGCGAGGTGCTCGTCGTAGCGGTCGAGCGCGTCGAAGAGGTCGTCGATCGCCTCGTCGTAGGCGCCCTGCGAGGTGGCGAACCCTGCGCGGTAGACGCCGTTGTTGATCGGCTCGTAGATGTCGGTGATGACCTCGTCGACCTCGGCGACGGTCGCCTCGTCGTCCGCGTCGGGGAGCAGCGAGACGCCGTTGCCGAGGTCCGCGAACGCGGTCGAGAGCATCCGGAGGATCTCCCGCGACTCGTTGTTGACGATGGTCTCCTCCTCGGTGTCGTACAGCACGGGGACGGTCACGCGGCAGGTGGCGTCGGGGTCGGCCGCGACGTACAGCTCGCGCAGGTAGTCGCTGTCGTGGAGGTGGTCGCGCGTACAGCCCGCCTTCTCGGGGCTGAACTGCCAGCCGCCCTCGCCGCGCCACGGGTCGACGACCGAGACGCCGATTGCGTCTTCGAGGCCCAGGAGCGACCGCGCGAGCAGGGTGCGGTGCGCCCACGGGCACGCGTACGAGACGTACAGGTGATAGCGGCCCGCCTCCGGCTGGAAGCGCTCGTCCGGCTCCGCGTCGACGTGATCCGGCACGTCGCTGCCGGTGACCCAGTTCCGGAACGTGGTCTCGCCGCGCTGGAACGCGCCCTCCTCGTCGGTCGTCTCGTAGGTGTCCGTTCGCCACTCGCCGTTCACGAGCTGATTCATACGCGATCCTTGGGCTTCGACCCCTATAACGTGGCCGGGGACACGCGTGTCACCCGCTATATGTTGTGTGTGAGGGCATATCCCGATCTGCTCATTCACAACCGAGAGGCGGTGGATCGACGGCGAACACCTCCAAAGCCCCACCCACCGCGACCGCAGCCTCACGCCTCCCCAGCCTCGCGGTTCGCGCTCTCCGAGCGCTCACCGCTCCCTCGCGCGTGCTCCTCGCGGCCGCCGCTTCGCTCCGGCCGCTCGCACGTACGCGCCATTACAGCCGGTCTATCCTCTCGTCGTCCCGGTGGCTTTTCCTCGTCGCTCGCGTGTCCCGACGCATGACCAACGCAGACGAGGCAGCGCCGACGGTCGCGGTCGTCGGCGGCGGCGCGGTCGGCGTCACGACCGCGCACGACCTCGCGGCGCGCGGCGCTGACGTGACCCTCTACGAGCGCGGTGGCCTGGCGGCCGCGAGCTCCGGCCGCGCGGCCGGGCTCCTCTACGACGCCTACGCCGAGGACGTCGACGCCGCGGTCGGCGCCCGCTCGATCGAGCGGTTCCGCGCGTTCGATCGATCGCTGCCCGGCTTCTCGTTTTCGCCGTGCCCGTACGTGATCGCGGTGCGTGAGGGCGACCCCGACGCCGACGCCGTCCCGGCGATGGTCGATCGCATGCGCGACCACGGCCGCGACGTCACGCTCGTCGACCCCGCCGCGCTCGGCGAACGGTTCCCGTCGCTCCGCACCGACGACCTCGCCGTCGCCGCCGTCGCCGAGGGGGCCGGCTGGACCGACCCGCCGAGTTACGTCCGCGCGCTCGCCGAGCGCGCCGCCGGCGAGGGGGTCGCGGTCGAGACGGACACCGCCGTCGCGCTCGGACCATGGACCGACGCGGGACGGGAAGTCCGAGTCCGCGACGCTGGAACCGACGAAAGTTCGGGGGCCGAAACGCGCGCCTTCGACGCGGTCGTCGTCGCCGCCGGGGCGCACACGCGGTCGCTCCTCGCGGACGCCGGCGTCTCCGTCCCCGTCGTGTCCTACCGCGTTCAGGCGCTCGTGGCTCGGAGCGACTACGCGGGGCCGATGGTCTACGACGCCACCGCGGAGGCGTACCTCCGCCCGCACCCGGAGGGTCTGCTCGCGGGCGACGGCACCGAGCCGGTCCCGGCCGACCCGGACGACTACCGCCGGGAGGCGGACGACTGGTTCCGCGAGGACGCTGCCGGCGTCCTCGACGAGCGCCTCGCTCGCGTCGCCCGCCCCGACGACGCCGGACAGCCCGACCGCGGCGAACGGATTGGCCACGACCTCGACGACGCGCGGGCGTGGGCCGGGCTTTGTACCGCGACGCCCGACGGCGACCCGCTCGTCGGGCCGGTCGACGCAGAGGAAGGGGACGCGACGCTCTTCGTCGCCGCGGGCTGGCAGGGCCACGGGTTCATGCGCGCGCCGGCCGTCGGAGAGGTGGTCGCCGAGGGCGTGCTCGCGTCGCTCGCGGGCGTCGCGCTCGACGGTCCGGACTCGCCGTGGACCGGCGCGTTCGACCCTCGGCGGTTCGACGGGACCGAGTCGTTCGAGATCGTCGAGGGGATGTCGCTGTCGAGCCGGACCGAGGAGGAGTGAAAAAAGCGGAGTCGGCGGGGCGAGGCCGGCCAAGCGGCGGTCAGTCGTCCTCTTCGACGACGTCGACGTCGCCGGAACCGCCGCGTTTGGGGATCTCGACGTGGAGCGTCCCGTTGCGCGTGAGCGTCGCGTTCGCGCCCTCTGGCGTCACGTCGGCGTCGCGGGGGAGGTCGACGCTGCCGGACAGCGAGACGCCGCGGCCCGGGAACACGAGGTCGTGGCCGTCGTAGAAGTCGCGGAAGCGTTCGAGGGAGACCTCGACGGTGCGGTCGAGGAAGGTGACGTCGACGTCCTCGCCGCGGACGCCGGGGGCGTCGAAGACCACGAGGTAGGCGTCGTCGCTCTCGAGGAGGTCGTGCGAGAGCGGGCGGCGCTCCTGGACGCGGCCCCACCCGCGACCGAGGCGTTCGAGGGCGCTACGGAGCGCGGACCGACCGCTTTCGACGAGTCCGCTCACCGCTCACACCTCGATTTCGACGAGGTCGCTCCCGCCGCAGTACGGACACGAGAGGTCCTCGACCGCGTGGTCGTCGGGCACGTCGTACGTGTAGTGATTCTCGAACATGTCGAGCTCGCAGTCGTCGCTGACGCACTTGACCTCCATCGTCGATGGCATGCGCAGACGTAGTATCGGCGACGGCTTAAACGGCGTGGCGGCGGCGAGGCGGGACCCGGACCGCGGCGCGGTGATCAGACGCCCGCACCTCGCATTCGCTCCGGAACGACGGTCCGCTCGGCGACAGCGACGACCCCCATGCCAAACGTGACGCCGGCGAGGAACCCGGGACCGTACGGGCGATACGGGACTCCGAACGCAAGCGCGACGCCCAACCCGGCCGAGATTCCGAGGATCGCCCCACCGAAGGCGACGTACGTCAGCGTCTCGTAGCGCTCCGGCGAGAGACGGTTGCGGACGAGCCACGCGACCGGTCCGAGGGCGACCGCGGTCGCCGCGGCCCAGCCGGCGGCAAGCCCCCACGGCTTGGGGTCGGTACCTAGGAACTCCATCGCGGCGAGCGCAACGACCGCGGCGAACGAGACGTAATTTCCGGCTCGCTGCCAGCGGGAGGGCTCGTCGCCGGCGGCGGGCGCGTCGCCGTCCGATCGCGTCTCATCGGTCGCGCGCGTCTCGAAGGGCACAGCCGACGTGTCAGCGCGTTCACGGATAAGTGATGGGGCGTCCACTAGCTGTTCCGCACGCTTTTCCCCCCTCGGCCGCCTACTCCGGGTAACATGACCGATTCGCCCGCGTCGGCCCGGGGGTCGCTCCCGGCCGACCCGAACGACCTCTCCGTCACCGTCGTCGACGGGTACGTCGACGAGCCGGCCCACTTCGGCGTCCCGCCGTACCTCTCGACGTACCCCCGGTACACGGCGGGCGCGCTCGTCGACGCCGGCGTCCCGGAGTCGCAGATCACCTACCACACCATCGACGAGCTCCGCGACGACCGGAGCAAGCACGCCGACGTGGCAGACGCCGATCTCATGGTCTACGTCGGCGGGATGACGGTCCCCGGAAAGTACGTCGGCGGCACCCCCGCCGAGCCGGACGAGGTGCGCGAGCTCGGCTGGACCGCGGACGGCGTGACGCTGCTCGGCGGCCCCGTGCGGTTCGGCGTCGGCGAGGAGAACGCGGGCGCACAGGAGACCCAGCGCGACGACCTCGACTACGACTTCGTCGCGATGGGCGACGTGGAGGCCGCGGCCCACGACCTCGTCCGCGAGGGGTTAGAGGGGTACGGCAACCGGATGCGGACGAACGAGGAGGTCGACCGGTGGGCGCGGCAGGGGGCGTTCGTCGTCGAGCAGCACCCGAACCACCCCGACTACCTCATCTGCGAGATGGAGACCTCCCGCGGATGCGCGTACCGCTGCTCGTTCTGTACGGAGCCGCTGTACGGCGACCCGGCGTTCCGCGCGGCGCGGTCGGTCGTCGACGAGGTCGACGCGCTCTCGAATCGCGGTGTCAGACACTTCCGGCTCGGGCGCCAGGCCGACATCCTCGCGTTCGGCGGCGACGGCGAGGCGCCGAACCCCGACGCCCTCCGAGAGTTGTACGGCGGGATCCGCGAGGTCGCGCCCGACCTCCGGACGCTCCACCTCGACAACATGAACCCGGTGACAATCACGGACTACCCGGAGACGTCCCGGGAGGCGATCCGCGTCATCGCCGAGCACAACACGCCGGGCGACACGGCCGCGTTCGGGCTCGAGTCGGCCGACCCGGTCGTCCAGGAGGAGAACAACCTCCTCGTCACCGCCGAAGAGTGCCTGGAGGCCGTCCGCGTCGTCAACGAGGAGGGCGGCTGGCGGCCGGGCGACGGTCCCGAGACGACGCCCGGCGACGCGAGCCGCGTCACGGGGCCGTCGACCGGGCCGGACGCCTCGCCGCGGCTGCCGAAGCTCCTCCCGGGTATCAACCTCGTCCACGGGCTGACGGGCGAGCGGCCGGAGACGTACGAGCACAACAAGCGCTTCCTCCAGACGGTGTACGACGAGGGGCTGATGCTCCGCCGGATCAACATCCGGCAGGTGATGGCGTTCGCGGGCACGGAGATGGCCGAGACCGGGGCCGAGGTCGCTCAGGAGCACAAAGACCAGTTCCAGGCGTACAAACGCGAGGTGCGCGAGACCATCGACAACCCGATGCTCGACCGCGTGGTGCCGCCGGGGACCGTCCTCCCGGACGTGTACCTGGAGTACCACCAGGACGGCAAGACGTTCGGCCGCCAGCTCGGTACCTACGCGCTCCTCGTCGCGGTCCCGGGCGAGCGCGAGCTCGGCACCAGCATCGACGTGGCGATCACGGAACACGGCTACCGCTCCGTCACGGGCGTCCCGTACCCGCTCGACGTCAACAGGGCGTCGATGGACGAGCTCACGGCGATTCCGGGGATCAACCGGAGCCGGGCCGGCGATATCGTCGTCGGCCGCCCCTACGACTCAGTCGCCGCGGTCGACGCCGGGGTCGCCGACCTCGGGGCGTACGCGGTCGCCGGCGACACCGACGTGCCGATCCCCGGCCGCGAGCGTCCCGGGTCCGGCCCCGGCCCGGCAGCGCGGTCGTCGCTCGGTCGCGGGGACTGAGCGATGTCCGGCGACGATCCGGCCGACGCCGACCGCCTCGACGACCCCGCGGTCACCCGCGTCGAGGTGCCGGTCGACACACGCGCCCCGGGCGGCACGACGAACGCGTACCTGCTCGACGGCCTCCTCGTCGATCCGGCGGCTCGGACCGACGCGCTCGACGCAGCGCTCGCGGAGCGCGGCTCGGCCGACGCGGACGCCCCGTCCGTCGAGGCGATCGCGGTCACCCACGCCCACCCCGACCACGTCGGCGCGGTCGCCGACTACGCCGCACTGACGGACGCGACGGTCGTCGCCCGCGAGGGCCACGCGGACCGGTTCGCCGCGGCCGCCGGGATCGACCCGGACGAGACGGTCGCGCCGGGCGAGACGGTCGCCGACACGGCGGTTCGCGCGGTCGACACGCCCGGGCACGCGCCCGACCACCTCGCGTTCGCTGCGGGCGGCGACGCGGCTGCGGGATCGGAGCGATCGGTGCTGTGTTGCGGCGACCTCGCCGTCGCCGAGGGGAGCGTCGCGGTCGCCGCGCCCGAGGGGGACCTCGCCGCGTACTTCGCGAGCCTCGAACGCGTGCTTGACGCCGGCTACGACCGCCTCCTCCCCGGACACGGCCCGGCGATCGACGACCCGACGGCGACCTGTCGACGGCTGATGGAGCACAGGCTGGACCGCGAGCGCGACGTGATCGCCGCGATCGACGGCGGTGCCGCGGACATCGACGCCGTCGTCGACGGCGCCTACGAGAAGGACCTCTCCGGCGTGCGGGACCTCGCGCGGGCGACGGTCGCCGCGCACGTCGAGAAGCTGGTCGTCGAGGGGCGGATCGACGGGGCGTGGCGCGCCCGCCTGACGGACGCCGGTCTCGACTGATCCGCCCGTCGTTCCGACCGCTTCCGCGGGACCGGGCTACGGTTCCGCTTCGAGCTCGCTAACGACCTCAGAAAGCGGCGTCTCCGTCACGTCGACGAAGCGGCCGCCAGCGGCGACGATCCCCCCGTCGGTCTCCGCGTCGTCGCCGACGTGGACGAGCCCGGTCGTCGTGGTCCCGAGCGCCTCCGCCCCGGCCTCGAACGCGGAGGGGTGCGGTTTGCGCCAGCCGCAGCCGACGCTCGTCGTGACCGCGTCGAACTCGCCGCGGAGCCCGGCGCGGATCAGCGTCCGCGGGACGAGCTCCGGGACGGCGCAGTTGGAGAGTAGCCCGACCGGCCCGCGCTCGGCCGCGCCGCGGACCGCGTCGAGCGCGCCGTCGCGTCGGGTCACGTCCGGGTCGAACGCCGCGATCACGGCGTGCCTGGCGACGTTCCGCTCCGCGTCGACGTCGCGGGAGTCGAGCGCGCGGGCGACGTGCGGCGGGAGGGGGACCTCCGCGCCGGCCGGCGCTTCGACGTGTTTCTCGCCGTACGCGACGTGCCAGTCGTCGGGGACCGCCACGCCGCGGGACTCCAGTTCGCGCGCGACCGCTTCCGCCGGGTCGGACGGGTACTCGACGTCGACGAGGGTCCCGAAGAGATCGAAGGTGACTGCCACGATACCACCGTTAGGGACAAACCCGGATTGAACCTGTCGGTCGGCGGAACGCGTGCCGACGCCGGTCGTTCGCGGCGCCGTCGCCCTCAGAACAGGGAGCCGAAGTGGAGCGTGACCAGCCGGTAGAGTCCGGTCACCCACGCGCACAGCCACAACAGCATGAAGCCCGCGACGCCGGCCCGGAGCCGCTTCCGCCAGTGGCCCATGTCCTCGTGGATCTCGTCGATGTCGACGTCGAGGTCCTCGTAGGCGTCGGCGTTGCGCTTCGCTTGGAAGATGCGCACGATCCCGGTGAGCGCGAACGCGAGCAGGGCGTACGCCTGAACGCCGAAGAATGCGTGGAGGATCGCCAGCCCGCTCACCTGCTCGAGGACCCGCGGGACCATCCACGTGACGATCGGCGTCGTCGTGAGGACCAGTCCGACGACGATGTACCGCAGGTGTCGCATCAACACGTTCCACGACACCGTCTCCGCGTCGATCATGATCCAGGCGCCGTACAGCAAGAACGGGAAGCTCGCCGTCACGGACAGCCCGGCGACCGCCGCGATGACCGACTCGTCGACCATATCGACGGTACGTCCTCCGGCGCGTAAAGCCCCCCGATCCGCGTCCGTCGAGGGGTCCGCCCGACGCGCGGTGCCCGGGTTCCCGACCCCGGAGCGCGGACGAAAACAGTTAGCGTCAGGAGCACGTACCGACGACGTAATGGAAGACACCTCGACGCGGTCGGAGCCGGAGTCGCCGCCCCCGGAGTCCGCCGACCCGGCGGCAGACGGCCCGGACGGCGCCGATCCGGAGGCCGAAGCCGGCGACGACGACATCGAGGCGCTCCGCGAGCGGGTCGAGTCCGAGTACGACTTCGACGACTTCGGCCCGTCGGACATGGCCCAGATGAGCGCCGAGGAGTGGGACGCGGCCTTCGACCCCGACACGTGGATCACCGGCGACCGGCTCCTCGACCGGGTCGACGCCGAGCTGAAGTCGCGGATCGCGACCCGGGACGTGTTCGGCGTGTTAGAGCGGGTCCGCGAGGACGGGGAGGAGCGCATCCTCGTCTACTCCGACGAGGGGTACGCGATCATCCGCCCCACGGGCGAGGTACGCGGCGAGGGGACGGTGCTCCGGGACATCGAGCCGGTCGTCGCGCTGGCGGCGATGGACTCGTACGAGGTCCCCGAGCCGCCGGACAACTGGTCGCTCCCCCACCCCGACAGCGTTCCGGAGGGGTCGGGCGAGTTCGGCAACCTCCTGATACAGGTCGTCGCCGGGGTCCAGGTGCTCGCCGGCGCGGCGCTCCTCGTCGCGACCGCCGTGACCGACCTCGGGACCATCGTCGCGCCGGCGATGGGGATCGTGTTCCTGCTCGTCGGCGTCTTCCTGTTCGCGATGGTGGCGAACGCGCGGCTCTCCGACCGGTTCCGATCGGAGGAGTACCGGGACCGGCTGCGGGCGCTCCGCGAGGCGAAAGAGCGGCCCGAGTTCGTCCCCGTCGAGGACGGCGTCGTGACCGACGAGAAGGGCGCTGGGACCGACCGCGACCGGGACAAGTAATCCGCCGATTTCGACGGTCTCAGGCCCTACAGACACCTCCACGTCGGCGGGTTCAGTCGGTGGGTTTAAGCGCACCCCGTCCTGAGTAAAACTGTATGAAAAGGCGGGACTTCGTGCGGACGGCCGGCGGCGCGACCGCCGCCGTCGCGGCCTCCGCCGGGGCGACCGGAACGGCGGCTGCGCAGGAGGTACAGCCCGACTGGCCGAGCGGCGCTTCGAGCGGCAACGGCGGGTCGTACACCGACGCCCGCGGCCAAGACGAGGTAACAATCTCCGTCGGGGCCGGGAGCAACGGTCTCGCGTTCGACCCGACGCTGGTGTGGGTCGACGAGGGGACGACGATCACCTGGGAGTGGACCGGCGCCGGCGGCGACCACAACGTCCAGACGGTCGACGATGGCGGCCCGGCCAGCCTCGACAGCGGGAGCCCCGTCGGCGAGGAGGGAGCCACCTACGAGTACGAGACGTCGAGCGAGGACGCGGGTATCACCCACTACCACTGCGTCCCCCACACCGCAGTCGGCATGCACGGCGGCATCGCCGTCGGCGAGGACGTCGCCACCGTTGAGGTCGGCGGCGGTGCCAACACCGGGTGGCCCGAAGACATCGCGCACGTCGGCGTCCCGCTTCACGCCCACTGGGTCGGGATCTCCGCGATCCTCGGTATCGGCCTGACGTTCGTCTTCACCTTCTACATGCTCAAGTACGGTGAGTCGGCCCACACCGGCCACGGGGGTGCCAGATGAGCTCCGGAAACTCGTCGTACGGTGACATCCACCGGTACGAGCCGGCCCGCGAGAGTACGGCGGCCGCGATCGCGATCGTCCTGCTCACCGTCATCGAGGTCGTGTTCGTCGCGCTGTTCACCTACGGACTGATGTCGGCGTGGGCGTCGACGGAGGCCGGGAACATGTTCGTCGGCGCGCTGCTGGCGCTCATCTTCATCGACCTCGCGTTCATCCTACTGCTCTACCGGAAGGAGTTCCTGCCGGACGTCATGATCGTGAAGAAACGCCGCCGCAAGTGGGAGGACCTGTACGTCCGCGAGGAGGACAAGGACGGCAAGACCTTCGACACCGGCGGTCTCGCGGACACGCTGAAGCGCGCGGTGTACCCGTACTACAAGAAGTGATTCGACAATGAGTCTGAAAAAACAAGACGACATGGACCACAACGCGTGGCTCAAGAGTCAGGACCTCACGGCCATCGAGACGGCCTTCCTGACGACGCTCATCTGGCTTGACAAGCGGCTCCGCATCGTCGACTACCTCGAGCTGCTCGAGACGATGTACTACCGCGCGAACCTCCAGATGCCGAAGAGCCACACCGAACAGTACGACCTCGACAACAAGTTCTGGTACTGGTACCCGCTGTACTCCCTCGGGTCTCTCTCTATCATCGCGTACCTGCTCGCGGCGGTGTCCGGGGCACTCCTCGGCTTCTACTACGCGCCGTCGACCGCCGGCGCGGCCGCGCAGGGCGACCCGACAGCCGCGTACGACTCGATGGTGATGATCATGACGGACGTCCAGTTCGGCTTCATGCTCCGGGCCATCCACCGCTGGGCGGCGCAGTTCATGGTGGCCGCGGTGTTCCTCCACATGCTCCGGGTCTACTTCACCGGGGCGTACAAGGAGCCGCGCGAGGTCAACTGGATCCTCGGCGTCGTGCTCATCGCCCTGACGCTGCTGTTCGGCTTCTCCGGGTACGTCCTCCCGTGGAAGCAGCTGTCCTTCTGGGCGGCGCAGATCGGCGTCGAGCTGGCTCTCGCGACCCCCATCGTCGGCGAGTGGGCGGCCCAGCTCCTGTTCGGCGGCTTCACCCTCGGACAGGCGACGCTCGTGAGAATGTACATCCTGCACGTGTTCGTGCTCCCGTTCGTGGTCACCGCGCTCATCGCGGTCCACGTGGGCATCGTCTGGGTGCAGGGCATCGCGGAACCGCACTAATCCGATGACCGACGACACCACTCCCATGACCGACGGAGGCACCGACGACGAGGCGCGGACCGACGGCGGCCCGCCGGCGACCGTCCCGCCGGACGACGAGACGCCGACCTGGTCCGAGCGCAAGGAGCGCAGCCAGGGGCTCGCACAGCTCACCTACCAGTACTTCGAGCGCTCGCGGCGCGAGGACGAGGACCTGCGCACGGAGTCGACCTACGTCGAGCGCGACGTGCTCGGCTTCCCGACGTGGCCCCACGAGACGATCCGGAACCTCGCGATCACGTCGTTCTTCCTCGGGATCATGCTGCTCGTGGCCTCGATCCTGCCGGGCCACTTCGGTGACCCGGCGAACCCCGGCTCCACGCCGGCGATCATCCTGCCCGACTGGTACCTTTACTGGTCGTTCGGCCTACTGAAGCTCGACCCGATCAACCCGGACCTCGCGGTCCTGGGCGGGGACATCATCATGTCCAACGAGCTGCTGGGCCTCATCGCGCACGGCGCGATCTTCGGCGTCATCACGCTCGTGCCCTTCCTCAACAAGGGGAACGCGCGGCGTCCCGTCGAGGAGCCGGGCTGGGCGGCGCTCGGCGTGGCCGGGGTCATCCTCGCGTTCACGCTGGCCGTGCTCGCCATCCAGAACTTCTTCCCGATCCAGCTCGAGCTGCTGTTCTCGCTCACGTTCATGCTGCCGATCGCCGGGGGCGTGATCACCTACGCGGTGTTGAAGACGATGCGGGAGGGGTACATGTACGACCTCAACCGCCGCTACTTCATGCTGCGGCCGCCGAAGTAACGCCGACGAGACCCCCGCCGCGGCCGTGCGACCGACGCGCGGTCGCGGCCGCCGTTCCCGACGTTCCGTAACCTCATGTCATCATCAACAGACGGCAACGCGTCGCAGTCGTTCGACGAGACGGGCGACCCGATCGCGGCCGACGACGACGCCGACCCGCGAAACGAGCCGACGGGCCCGCGCGACGGACCGAGCGGCCGGGAAGTGGTCGTGCCGTTCCGGCTGTACAAGGCCGTCACCGTCTTCTCGACGCTCGCCGCGGTCGTCACCTACTTCGTCGGGTTCACGCTCATCGACGCCGCGACGCTCCAGATCAGCTTCGTCCGGGTGACCATCGTCTACCTGCTCGACAGCGCCGGAATCCTGCCGCCCGAAGACGTCTTGGTGGCGTTGTTAGCGATCACCGGCGTCGGCTTCATTATCCTCGGGACCACGGTGTACGTGCTCGGGACCCGGTTCCGCGGACAGGGGATGGGAAAGTCTCAAGACGACTCCAGCGAAACGTGAGATAATGGCAGACGAGTTCATCAAGGGCTTCGCCTTGTTCGCGATCGGCGGCCTCGGGTGGATCACCTTCGGCGGCTGGTACCGCACGCCGTCGTACTACGACGTGGTACAGCTCGTGAACCCGGCGGAGGGCGTGGACACGGCGTACGGCGAGATCGGCCTCGTCGCGGGCGACGTGTTCTTCTGGCTGATGGTCCTCGGCGCGTTGACGTTCTGGGTCCTCATCCCGGTCAGCCGGCAGCTCCGGGACGCGCTCAACGACGACGACGCGACCGCGAACTGAACTCGACCCTTTCGTCTCGCTTCTGCGGTCCCTCTCGACGATCGCCGAGCGACGCGTCCGCACCCGCCGACGAACCGGGAGCTTTTCACCGCCGCTCGCCCGAGGCTGGCGCATGAGCGAGCCGACGCCCCGCCTCGCTATCCTCGGCGACGCCGACCCGACGGCGGTGGTCCGATCGGCGGTGAGCGCCGCGGATGCCCGCCTCGCGGACCCCGCCGAGGCCGACGGAATCGTCGCCGTCGGGGACGCCGCGTTGCGGGAGGCGATGCGCGCGGTCGCGAGCGGCGAAGTGCGGTCGGTGCCGATCCTCCCGATCGGCGACGGCCGTCACGCGCTCGATCCGGAGTCCGCGACCGAGCTGCTCGCGGACGTCGTCGACGGGTTGGGGGCGTCGCCCGCCGCGATCGACGGGTTCTCTCGCGTCGCGCACCCGGTCCTCTCGGTCGAGGCGGGCAGCGACGACACTGGGCCGCTTGCGGCCGCGGACGTCGCGTTCGTGACGGCGGAGCCGGCCCGGATCTCGGAGTACGGGATCGCCTTCTCCGACGGCGACGAGGTCTCGATGCGGGCGGACGGCGCGGTGGTCGCCACGCCGCTCGGCAGCGGCGGCTATGCGGCGGCGGCCGGCGGTCCCGTGGTGTCGCCCGGCGGCGGGCTCTCGGTCGTCCCGATTTCGCCGTTCACCACCCGCCCGGACACGTGGGTCGCCTCCGACGGGCTCCGGGTCACCGTCAAGCGCGGCGAGGAGCCCGTCGCGCTGGTGGTCGACGGCGTCCGCAGCGGGACCATCGCGCCGCACTGCCCGGTCCGGATCGAGACCGCGGCGACGGTCGAGCTGCTCGCGCCGACGGCCGAGTGAGGCGGTCCGGGCCGTCTCGCGGGCGCGGCGATCGGAAACACTCTAATACGTCGTGAACGGAAGTGGTGGATATGGACCCACTGCAGTTCCTCGTTCCCCTCGACTGGCTGGCCGCCGTCGGGCCGGTGCTGCCGTACGCGATCTTCGTGATGACCGTCGCGAACCTCGCCACGCGCCACCTCGCGCACAGGCGGCACGTCGAGGAGGGGCAGGAGGCGGACAGCGTGGAGGCGTACACGCCGCACGTGTTCACCAACGTCGGCCTCGTCCTCCTCTCGTTCCTGTTCATCCTCGACTCGCCGGTGAGCGGCACGATCCTGTCGGTGCTCGTGCTCGCGATGTTCATCGCCGACTTCTTCGAACTGGAGGCGCGCAACGTCGAGGCGCGCAACGACATGACGATCGAGGCGCCGAAGAGCTCGATCGCCGCCTCGCTCGTCGTGCTGGTGTGGTCGTCGTACTACGCGCTGTTCTTCGTCATCGAAGGGATCTGGAACCAGTTCGTCGTCGCCTGACGACCCCCGCCCCCGACCGCGGTTTCTCCGGCCGCTCGCCGCTCGCTAGAACGGCCAGTCGCCGGTGAGCTTCATTCCCGTCGCCTTCCCCTCCGCCTCGAGCGCCGCGGCGATCTCGTCGGCGTCGCGGCGCGGGATCGACACGTCGGCGGCCGCGAGGTCGACGACGAGCTCGGTCAGGAGGATCGCCTGCTCCCGGAGGTTCCGCGACTCCAGCTTGTCGAGCGTGTCGGCGTGGGTGTGGCCCCAGCCGCGACCGCGGCCCTCGGTCTCGCCCGAGATCATGTACCCCGGGATCCCGCGCTTCACGAAGGGCCAGTGGTCGCTGTGGGGAACCAGCTCCTCGCCGGTCGCGATCGGGTGGTCGAAGCGGTCGCTCACGCGCTCGGCGGCCGCCGCCAGCGCGTCGAAGTCGTGGTGGTCGAGCCGAAGCGTCCGGCCGAACACGTTGCTGTCGACGTTGACGACGGCGCGGACCGCCTCCCTGTCGGCCGCCTCGGCGGCCACCGACGAGCCGACGAGGCCGACCTCCTCGGCGCCGAACGCGGCGAACCGGACCTTCACGTCGAGTTCGTCTTCGCGCGCCGCGAGCGCCCGCGCGATCTCGACGATGGTCGCGGTCCCGGCGCCGTTGTCCATCGCGCCCTCCGCGAGATCGTGGGCGTCGACGTGCGAGGAGACGATCAGATGTTCGTCGGTGTCCGGCCCAAGCTCGGCGACGGCGTTCCCGCTCGTCGCCGCCGGCGTCTCGCAGTCCACCGCGACAGTCAGCTCGTCGCCCTCGCGCCGCCGCGCGAGGCGCGCGCCGGCCTCCTTCGAGACGCCGACCGCGGGAATGTCGCCGATGGGCGCGTCCGCGGTCCCGACGCTTCCGGTCGGCGGGAGCGTCCCCTCGACGTGGTTGACGAAGACGAAGGCGGCCGCGCCGGCGTCGACCGCGCGGTAGTACTTCTCCCGACGGTGGACGAACCGGTCGACGGAGTCGGGCGTGTCCGACGACACCATCACGACCTTCCCTTCCACGTCGGCATCGAAGTCCTCGGGGATCCCGTACCCGAGGTCGACGAACTCGCCGGTCGCCTCGGCGCTCGGGCTCCGCGGCAGCGCGATACAGGCGTTCGGGCCGACGGCGACGGCGTCGCCGGTCGCCGCGTCGCGGATCGCGCTGTCGCCGCGCTCCCAGCCCTGGATATCGAACTCCTCGACGGTCGCGTTCCGCGCGCCCGCGTCGGCGAACCCGTCGCGGGTCAGCTCCAGCGCCTCGCGCTCGCCCGGCGACCCGGCCATCCGATCGCCGACGTCGACGAGGTCGAGGAGGTGGTTCCAGCCCGCGTCGCTCGTGAACGTCTCGCCGATCCAGTCGGTCATGCGTGTGCGTGTCGCGGCCGCCGGTCAAGCGTTTCGGTGGCGGCGGGGGCGGCCGGAAGCGGGCGGGAGGGGAATCGACGGCTTGCGCCGGGAGCGGTGGTCGAGCGCTCAGACCGGCACGGCCGGCAGGAGGACCGCCGCGGCCTCGGCGGCCGCGAACGTCGAGTCGTACAGGTGGTTGAGGAGGAGGTAGGTGACGACCCCGAGGACGAGCGAGAGGATCCACGCGCTCGCCGCGATCCGCCCCACGCGCCGGTGGGGCGTCTCGTTCCGCAGCTCGCGTTCGGTGTGGGTGAGCCCGAGGACGATGGCGTAGAGGACGACCGGGACGGAGACGACGGAGAGGACGATGTGGATCGCGAGCATGAGCAGGTACGCCGGGTACACCCAGTCCCACAGCGGGACCCACGCGTACGCCGAGTCTAACACGAACTCCTTGGTCCCGCCGCCCGCGACCTTCGGGAGGTACATCGCGAGGAAGAGGAGGATGAGCCCGAACGACGTCGTCATCGCCGCGGCGTGCTTTTTCACCTCGTCGTTGCGGATCCAGTACCACCCGAGCGAGAGCGTGATCACGGTGACCGTGTTGACGGCGGCGATGGCGTGCGCGAGGAGGTCGACGGTCCCCTTCGTGAGCGTCGGGAATAGCGCCTGGAACTCGGGGACGAGGAACACCCCGCCGACGGCCCCGTAGCCGACGACCGTGAGGAGGGCGGTTATCGCCCGCGGGTGGTCTCCGGCCCTGTCGCGAACACTGGCGGTGGACATACCAGACCTACTGCCGGGAGCGTTATTGTCCTTTCGAGGTCGCCTCGACCGCGGGGCTTGGTCGGTGCGATCGGCCCGCCGCGAGCGGCTCGGCGACGCGCCGCGTCGAGCGCGCGATCAGTTCTCGATGACGCCCGTCGCGGTCGCGACCTCCACCGCCGCCTCCTCGTTGATCCCGCCCTGGAGGATGGTGTAGCGGTCGCGGATCTCGTGGGCACTGGTGAGGGCGGCGATCAGCTCGGCGTCGTCGACGCCCAGCTCGGCCGCGGTCGTCGGGGCGTCGAGCTCGGCGAGCGCGTCGCGGATCGCCGCCCACCGCCCGTTCTCGCCGCTGTGGAGGAACTCCGTCATGATCGACGCCACGCCGACCTGGTGGCCGTGAAGCGCCTTCCCCGGCGCGATGCGGTCGAGCTGGTGCGAGATGAGGTGTTCCGCGCCGGAGGCGGGCCGCGAGGAGCCGGCGATCGACATCGCGACCCCGGAGGAGACGAGTGCCTTCACGACGACCCACGCCGACTCCTCTAAGCCCGGGCGAATCATGTCGGCGTTCTCGACGAGCAGCTCCGCCGTCATCTCCGAGAGCGCGCCCGCGTACTCGCTGTACTCGACGTTGCGCAGGCGGCGGGCCAGTCGCCAGTCCTTCACCGCGGTGTAGTTGGAGATGATGTCCGCACAGCCCGCGGTGGTGAGCCGCCACGGGGCGTTCGCGAGCAGCGTCGTGTCCGCCACGACGGCCAGCGGCGGGTCGGCGGCGACGGAGTGGCGCGTGTCGCCCTCGGGGATCGAGGAGCGCCCCGAGACGATGCCGTCGTGGGAGGCGACCGTCGGCACGGAAACGAAACCGACATCGAGGTGGTCGGCGGCCATCTTCGCGATGTCGATCGGCTTTCCGCCGCCGAGCGCGATGAGGTAGCCGGGGTCGACCGCCTCCGCTGTCTCTTTCAGGTCCTCGACGGCCGCGAAAGAGGCGTTCTCCACGACGGCGGTCGCGGGGTCGTCGAACTGGGCTCTGACGCGGTCGCCGGCGATCTCGTTCGGCGTCGGGCTCGTCACGATCAGCGGCCGCCCGGTGAGGTAGAGCTCGCCGACCGCCTCCCCGAGGTCGTCGAGGACGTCGTGTCCCACGAGGACGTTCCGCGGGAGCTTGATCCACGTCGTCTTCTCGAACATACGGGACGGTCACGCCGACGGGTCAAAGCCGTTGTCCATGTGGATCGCACGCGGCCGCCACGGGGCCGCCGTCTCCCCGCGCCCGCTCCGGCTACGCCCCGAGCGCCGCTAGGGTCGTCGCCGCGTCGTAGAGGAAGTAGACGCCGGAGCCGGCGAGCACGACCGCGGAGGCGACGGCGACGAGCGGGGCGAACGTCTCGATCCGGCGCTCGGCGGCGACGAGCCCCGTCGGGAAGCCGACGATCCAGACCAGCACGCCGAGGAAGAACCCGCCGATGAGCGCGGGCGAGCCCGTGGCGACCACGAGCGCCCCGGCGAGGTCGGCCCCGACGACCGGGAGCCGAGACAACACGTCGAGCTCGCCCGGCCGGAGCAGGCCGACGCCGATCGTCAGCCAGAACAGCACCTGGTACGGGTTCGTCAGGGCGAGTACCAGCGCCTTGCGGAACCCCTTCCCCTCCGCCGCGATCGTCTCCTCTCCGGATGTCGGGCGAAACGACGCCCGCGCGCCTTGGGCCGCGCCGACGGCGAAGTACAGCATGAGGACGCCGCCGATCGCGACCATGGCGCCCTGTAACAGCGGGAACGACTCCACGACCGCGACGACGCCGATGTACGCGAGAACAAAGAAGATCGCGTCGGCGGTCGCCGCGCCGAGCCCGGCGCGGAAGCCGGCGAAGCGACCGCGGAGGACGGCCTCCTCGGCGATCACCGCGTTCATCGGACCGGGCGGCGCGGCGAGCGCCAGTCCGAAGACGACGCCCGCGCCGAGCGTGACGAGGGTACTCACACCGCCCGCAACGCCCGGTTTCGTGAAAAACCCCGCGACAGTAGCGCGCCCGAGAGTGACCGCTTCCGGACGCTGCGACCGGGATCTAGACACCGGGCGCCAGACCCGCACACGCCCGGTGCGCCCGGAGCGACGACCCGCGGGCGGGGACCGGCGATCACGGCGGAGCGAGCGCGTCCGTCCCGAGACGCCCGGGGCTAGACGTCTTGGAGCTCCGCGTCGCGGAGCGCCTCGTTGAGGTCCTCGCGGACGCGCTCGCCGGTCTCGCGGTCCATCGCCGTGGTGACGATCCGGTTCTCCTGGACGCTGGAGCCGTCCCGTAAGAGCAGGCGGACGTTGCCGTTGGTCCCCGCCCGCGTCGCCTTCGCGCGGAGGCCGGTCCGCGACCCCGTCCCGCCGGCGTCGATGGGGCCGGGGACGATCTTCTTGACGTGCGGGTGTTCCGCGACCGTTTGGACGGCCTTCCGCCCCTTTCGGTCGCCGATGAGCGTCGAGTGCGACCCGCCGATCTTCTCGCGGGGCGGGGTCTCGACCACCGCCAGCGACCGGTCGCCCCGGCGGTCGAGGACCCACTGAACGACCGGGCTCGCGTCCGCTCCGTCGTCGTCGGGAGCGCTGTCGCTTCCCGTACCACCGCTTCCTCCGGTTGGTCCGCCGCCGCTCCCGCTCGCGCCCCCGTCGGGGACGCGGTAGAACTCGTGGTGGAGCTGGGCGCGGGTCTCGCGGAGGGGTTCGCGCTCGCCGGCGGCGTAGACGGTCTCCGGGCGCTTCCGCCGGATCTCGTCGGCGACGCGCCCCGCGAAGTTCCGCAGCTGGACCTCGGTCAGCCGCTCGGCGTCCTCCGGCCGCGTGGTGATCGTCGTCTCGCCGACGACGGCGTCCTCGTCCAGCATCGTCAGCCGCGCGCGGTCGACGTCGAACTCGGCGACGACCGCGTCCGCGTTGGCGGTGTTACAGGTCAGACAGTAGTCCCCCGGCTTCTGTAACGGGGTCCCACACCGCCGGCAGTTCATATCGATCAAACGGTCGTGGAAGATAAAAGGGCGTCCGTTCGGCGGCCGTTTCGGCCACCTCCGGTGACTCGGCCGGAGTTCCCCGCCGATCCCGAGCGACATCTTATAACCCTCCCCGTCCCCCGTACTGGACATGGACGGAGATCGCCGCCGCGACGCCGAGACCGGCTCCGAGGCGGACGTCGGCGACGGGGAGTCCAGCGAGGATCTGGCCGGCACGCTGGGGGCCGTCGAGGACCGACTGACGCGGCTGGTCCGCGACGGCCGGCTCAACGCGGTCGCCGCGTGGGCGATGATCGCGGTCCTGGCCGGCGTCCTCGTCGAGAGCGCGCTCGACTACGACGTGCTGTCGGCGGTGATTATCAGCGGCCTCGGCGCGGTGGTGCTCGCCCCGACCGCGGCGGCCCGGGACTGGCGGGCGATGCTCCCGGCGGAGCTGGTCGGTCTCGCGCTGCTTCCGGTCCTCGTTCGCGCGCTTTTCGGCGGCGAGCCGGGGACGTTCGCGACGTACGTCGCCATCGCGGCGCTGGCGCTCGTGATCGCCGTCGACCTCCACATGTTCACGACGCTGCGGCTCACCCACTGGTTCGCGGTCGGCTTCGTCGTGATGGCCACGCTGGCGACGGCGGCGGTGTGGACGGTGCTGCGCTGGAACCTCGACCAGCGCGTCGGCACCGCGTACCTGACGACGAACGACGCGCTGATGATCGAGTGGATGTACGTCACGCTGGCCGGGCTCGTGGCCGGACTCCTCTTCGACGGCTACTTCCGGGGGCGGGGACGCCGCCTGCGTCGGGTCATCCGCCGGGTGGTGCGGCGATGACGCTGCTCCCGCGGCCGTCGCTCACGTCGCAGCGCCGGCTCACGGGCGCGATGCAGGTACTCCTCGTCGCCATCGTTATCTACGGGTACCTCGCGGGCGAGCAGAAGGCGATCAGCAACGGGATCATCGCGCTCCTCGTCACGCTGGTCCCCGCGACGCTCGAACGTCGGTACGACCTCCCGCTCGACCCGTGGCTGGCCCTGTGGATCACGACAGCCGTGTTCCTCCACACGGTCGGGTCGGCGGGGTTCTACGCCCGGGTCGAGTGGTGGGACCACATGACCCACGCGCTATCGGCCTCGCTGGTCGCCGCGGCCGGGTACACGACGCTCCGGGCGGTCGACCTCCACAGCGACGGGATCCGGATCCCGTCGCAGTTCGCGTTCGTCTTCATCGTGCTCATCGTCCTCGCGTTCGGCGTGCTCTGGGAGCTGTTCGAGTTCGGCTTGGACGTCGTCGCGACCGAGACCGGCATCGACATGCCGCTCGCGCAGTACGGGCTCGACGACACCGTGCTCGACCTGATGTACAACACCGCGGGCGCGGTGCTCGTCGGGCTCTTCGGACAGGCGCATCTCACGGGCGTCGCTGAGTTGGTCCGAGACCGACTGCTGGGGAGCGCGGCCGAGTAAGGTCAGCGCGCCGGTGTCGGGACGCTCAGTCCAGACAGGCCGCCACGACCCGCAGCGCGGCCTCGCCCCGCACTTCGTTCGCGAGCAGCGGGACCCGCTTCACCTCGCGGGCGCGGAACAGGTCGGTCGCCTCCCGGAGCGCGTTCTGTTGGACTTCCCACCGTCGCGCGCAGAACTCGCAGGTGTCGGGGTTCGGCTCGACCACCCAGTCGGGGTCGATCCCGGCCCCGTCCTCGCCGGTGACGTCGCCGACCCCCTCCATCACGCGGTTGACGACGAGCGTGTTCACCGGAATGCCGAACTCGTCGAGCCGCGCGACGAGCCGCTCGGACTCCACGACGCTCATCTCTTCGGGGATCATCACGACGCGGAAGTCGGTCTTCGCCGGGTCGCGCAGGACCGCGCGGAGCCGCTCGATGCGCTCGCGCAGCTCCTCGAGGTCGGCGGAGGGGTCTGGGTCGTCGTCGCCACCGCCGAACATCCCCTTGATCCCGTCCATCATCCCGGAGAAGCGCTGGCGGAGCTTCATCACGCGGCCGAGCATCGAGTCCATGATCTCCGGCAGCTGGAGCAGGCGGAGCGTGTGGCCGGTCGGCGCGGTGTCGACGACGACGCGGTCGAACCGGGGGTCGTCGAGGTACTCCAGCAGCTGGCGCATCGCCGCGGCCTCGTCCGCGCCGGGCATCGTCCCGCCGAGGAGCCCGCCGAGCCCCTCCTCGCCGTCAGCCGCGCCGTCGCCGCCCATGCCGCCCATCGCGTCGCCCATCTCGCCGAGGCCGCCGAGCGGGTCGCCGTCCGCCCCGAACATCCCCTCGTCGACCGCAGCGTCGGGGTCGATCTCGGCGGCGTACAGGGGTACGTCCTCGCGGATCCGCGCCGGCTCGGCCGGGATCTCGGTCTCGTAGGTGTCGGACAGCGAGTGGGCCGGGTCCGTGGAGACGACGAGCGTCCGGACGCCGCCCGCGGCCGAGGCGAGCCCCGTCGCGGCCGCCATCGTCGTCTTCCCCACGCCGCCCTTCCCGCCGTACAGCACGTAGTCGGGTGCGTCGACGCCAGCGGGGAGGTCGGCGAGCTCATCGTCGACGGTCAGTGCCTCGTCCGTCTCCGCGGGCTCGACTGTGCCCTCACCTTCGGGCTCGTCGACGCGGTCGACGGGCTCGACGTCGATGTCGTCCATGTCTGCGTGTCGTTCCGGCGGGCTTGTGTACCCGTCGGTCCCGATGGGACGCGGTCCCCGTAGTAACGGTATTCGAGTTTCCAGCCGGTCGGCCATAGGCAGTGGCGTGCGGATCGACGGAGAACACTGCCAAAGCCCCAGCCGCGAGGCGGGCACACGCTCGCTGTGCGCTTCAGTCGCTCACTGCGTTCGCTCCCTCCAGTGCTTGCGTCGCCTGTGCCCGCCTCGCGGTTGCCCCTTTCAGTCCACCCCCCACCGCACAGCAACCGCACCTCACGCCTCCCCAGCCTCGCGGTTCGCGCTCTTCGAGCGCTCACCTCGTCCAGCGAGGGACCAGAGGTCCCTCTGGCAGCCGGCGCGTAGCGCCGGCGACCTCGTGCGTGCGACTCGCGCCCTGTGGGCCCTCGTCGGCACGCGCCATTGTACTTCAGTTTAGCTCCCGGTCGTTACTCGCCCGCGCCGTCGCGCTCCACGCCCATCCCGAGGTCGGCCACCGCGTCGAAGAAGCCGGGGAACGAGACGTCGACGTGCTCGGCGCCCCGGACCATCGTCGTCCCCTCCGCGGCGAGCGCGGCGACGGACAGCGCCATCACGATCCGGTGGTCGGCGCGGCCGTCGACGGTCGCGCCCCGGAGGTCGCTCTCGCCGCCGTGGACCGTGAGCACGTCCCGCTCCTCGGTCGTCTCGGCGCCCATGGCCGCCAGCTCCTCGGCCATCGCGGAGACGCGATCCGTCTCCTTGTAGCGGACGTGTTCGCAGTTCTCGATGCGCGTCTCGCCGTCGGCGACCGCACCGAGCGCGGCGATCGTCGGGAGCAGGTCGGGCGTGTCACCCACGTCGACGGTGACCCCGGAGAGCTCGGCGCGCTCGACCGCGATCTCGCCGGCCTCCCGGTCCCACTCCACGGGCGCGCCCATGCGCTCAACGATCTCGACGATCGCGGCGTCGCCCTGCGCGCTGGGCCGCGCGCCCTCGATCCGAAGCGACTCGCCGGGGGCGGCCGCGACCGCGCCCGCGCCGAGCAGGTACGAGATGGAGGAGAAGTCGCCGGGGACCGCGTACGTCCCGTCAGTCGGGGCGTACGTCTGGCCGCCGGGGACGGTGAAGCCGGCGGCCCCCGCGGCCCCGTCGAGTGGGTCGCCCGCCTCGTCGACCGGCGTCGCCTCGACCCCGAAATCGGCGAGCAGTTCGAGCGTGATGTCGACGTACGGCGCGGACTTGAGCGGCGTCGTGAGGTCGACTTCGACCCCGTCGTCGGTGACCGCGCCGGCCATCAGCAGCGCGGTGACGTACTGCGAGGAGACGTCGCCCGGGATCGCGACCTCGCCGCCGCCGAGGGGGCCGGCGACGACGAGCGGAGCCTGCCCGTTCGACCGCGTCGACTCCGCGCGGACGCCGAGGTCGGCGAGCGCGTCGAGCAGGGGGCCCTGCGGCCGCGAGCGGAGCGACCCGTCGCCGGTCAGCACCGTCGCCCCGTCGGCGAGCGCGGCCGCGGCGGTGACGAGCCGCATCGTCGTCCCCGAGTTCGCGCAGTCGATTACGTCGTCAGGGACCGCGGGCCGGCCGCCGAACCCCTCGACCGCCAGCGCGTCGGCGTCCGTCAGATCGAGGTCGGCCGCCTGGGTCGCCGCCGCGCCGTCCCCGGCACCGTCGGCGGGCGCGACGGACCCGCCGAAGGCGGCCACGGCCCGGGCAGTCGCCCGCGTGTCGGCGGAGACCAGCGGCGATTCGACGGTCGCCCCGTCGCTGTAGCCCGCCGCGAGCAGCGCGCGGTGGGTGTAGCTCTTCGACGGCGGCGCGCGGGCGGTCCCTCTGAGCGTCGAGCGCGTGACGCGGACGTCCATACGCTCCTTGCCCGCCGCGGCGACAAGTCGGTACCGACCGCGGCACGATTGCGACGCCGGCCGGGCGGGCCGCGCCGCGAGGCCGCGGCACACCCTTTATACCACCGGGAACGTTACCCTCGCGTATGCCCCAGTGTGAGATGTGTGGCGCCGAGGAGGCCTCGCTGACGACGACGAAGGTCGAAGGCGCCGAACTGGAGCTCTGTAGCTCGTGTACGGACTTCGGCACCGAGGTCCGCGACGAGTCGACGAGCTCCGGCGGCGGCAAGTACTCCACCAGCTCCAGCACCGGGAAGTCGTCCTCGTCGTCCGGGTCCTCCGGCTCCGGCGGCTCGTCGGGGAGCTCGACTCGCCCCCGCGACATGTTCGACGACATGGACGAGATCGCCACCGACTACGACGAGCTGATTCGCGAGGCCCGCGAGTCGCGGGGGTTGAGCCAGGAGGAACTGGCCGACCAGCTCAACGAGAAGGCGAGCCTCATCCGCAAGCTCGAACGCGCCGACACGCTCCCGACCGACGAGGTCCAGCGCAAGCTCGAGCGCGCGCTCGACATCTCGCTGGTCGAGGGGCAGTCGACCGACGACGCCGACTGGGAGACGGACGACGCCGGCACGATGACGCTCGGCGACGTCGTCAAGCGGAAGGACTGAGCCGCGACGACGCTCCGACCCTGCCGTACTCGTTATTCCCGGTCCTCAGACGGTCGCGCCGCCGTCGTCCGTCTGCTCCGATCCGCCGTACCGCTCGGTCAGGTAGTCGATGATGTAGTCGACGGTCTCGGGATCGTAGCTCCAGAACCCGTAGAACTCGCCGGGCGCGCGCTCCTCGGCGAGCAGCGCGCACTTCGCGTCCTCGTAGCCGCCCCCGTCGTACGCGACGAACCACGTCTCGCGGATCTCGGCGGTCTCGCCGACGTGGACGGTGTAGGTGCCGACGTCCGGCGCGTCGCCCTCGCCGGCGGCGTACGCGTGGACGTCGAGCCGGTCCTTCTCGCCGAGCAGGTCGTAGGTGTCCGCCTCCCCGGTGAGGACGTCGAGGGTCTGGAACCCCGCGTGGAGCTCCCCGTCGCCGACTCGCCAGGCGCGGTCCTCGATCTCTCTCGAGGCGGCGACCATGTCCTCGCGGGAGTAGGAGGTAAACATCGTCTCGTCGAGGTGGTCCAACACCGGGCTCCCGACGCGCTCGCCGCCGTGTCGTCCGGTTTCGGACTCGTCGCCTCCCTTGGACGACCCGGCCTCTCCGTCGTCGCCCCGGCCGGGCAGCAGTTCGTCGACGGTCACGCCCGTGACGAACTCGCCGTCCCGCGCCAACACGGCGAACTCCTCCGGCCCGGAGGCGGTCTGGTCGTCGACGATCCGGACGTTGCGGTCGGCGAAATACTCCCGGAGCTCCTCCGTAACCGCCGGATCTGCGTTGAACACGGTCAGCGTGGCCTCGTGGGCTTCCACGCCGGCGATGAGCTCGATGAGGGACATCCCTTGCCGGACCCACAACAGCGGGGTATAAGGTCGTTTCTGCTCTCCGGGCCGTGAGCGCGCCTCCGGCTCCGGGGCGCGCCGCAGGTGTCGACGGGGAACGCGCCGCGAAGCACGAACATATTTGCGCTGCGCCGTCCGAGTGAGCGTATGTTCATCCTGGTGAACCTCAAGGCGTACCCGTGCGATCCGATCGAGGTAGCGACCGCGGCCCGCGACGTGGCCGAGGCGTCCGGCGCGCGCATCGCCGTCTCCCCGCAGGCGGCCGACCTCGCTCGCGTCGCTGAGACGGGCGTCGAGACGTGGGCGCAGCACGTCTCGCCGAACGAACACGGGTCGCACACGGGGTCGACGCTCGCCGAGGCAGCGGCCGACAACGGCGCCGAGGGAACCCTGATCAACCACTCGGAGAAGCGCCTGAAGCTGGCCGACATCGACGGCTCCGTTCAGGCGGGGGAGCGCGCCGACCTCGAGACGATCGTCTGCGGGAACAACCCCGCCCAGATCGGCGCCGCCGCCGCCCTCGGTCCCGACGCGGTCGCCGTCGAGCCGCCGGCGCTCATCGGCGGCGACGTCTCCGTCGCCACCGCCGACCCCGGGATCGTCGAGGACGCGGTCGCGGCCGCGGAGGCGGTCGACGACGACGTCGACGTGTTCTGCGGCGCGGGCGTCTCGACCGGCGAGGACGTCGCGGCCGCCGGCGACCTCGGCGCGGCCGGCGTTCTGCTGGCCTCCGGCGTCGCGAAGGCCGACGATCCGGCGGCCGTGCTCGAGGACCTCGTTTCCGGCATCTGAGCCGGCGATCGCGGGTCGGTTCGCGTCCGCACTCCGGTGCGATCCCCCATCAGTGAGTTCGGACCGGCGCTGCCTTTGCGGATCGGCATAAAAACATCGATGTGAGCGAGTCACACGATCGAGAAACCGCACGACTGCGGCGGCTTTCTTCTCCCGGAGAGATCGCGGCGTCTAGTAACCTTTAACCGAAACAAGCCGCTATCTGTGACCAAGATGGCGAGCAACAAAATTCTCGGTATCGACCTCGGTACCACCAACTCCGCGTTCGCGGTGATGGAGGGCGACGAGCCCGAGATCATCGCCAACGCCGAGGGCGACCGGACGACGCCCTCGGTCGTCGCGTTCGCCGACGACGACGAGCGTCTCGTCGGCAAGCCGGCGAAGAACCAGGCCGTCCAGAACCCGGACCGCACGATCCAGTCGATCAAGCGGCACATGGGCGAGGACGACTACACCGTCGAGATCGGCGACGAGGAGTACACCCCAGAGCAGGTCTCGGCGATGATCCTCCAGAAGATCAAACGCGACGCCGAGGAGTACCTCGGCGACGATGTCGAGAAGGCGGTCATCACCGTCCCCGCGTACTTCAACGACAAGCAGCGCCAGGCGACGAAAGACGCCGGCGAGATCGCCGGCTTCGACGTCGAGCGCATCGTCAACGAGCCGACGGCCGCCTCCATGGCGTACGGGCTCGACGACGAGTCCGACCAGACCGTCCTCGTGTACGACCTCGGGGGCGGCACGTTCGACGTGTCCGTCCTCGACCTGGGCGGCGGCGTCTACGAGGTCGTCGCCACCAACGGCGACAACGACCTCGGCGGCGACGACTGGGACGAGGCGCTCATCGACCACCTCGCCGACGAGTTCCAGAACGACCACGGGATCGACCTCCGCGACGACCGGCAGGCGCTCCAGCGCCTGAAGGACGCCGCTGAGGAGGCGAAGATTGAGCTGTCGAACAAGAAGGAGACCACGGTCAACCTCCCGTTCATCACCGCGACCGACAGCGGCCCGGTCCACCTCGAGCAGTCCGTCACCCGCGCGACGTTCGAGAACCTTACCTCCGACCTCATCGACCGCACCGTCGAGCCGACCGAGCAGGCGCTCGCCGACGCCGACTACGCGAAGTCGGACATCGACGAGGTCATCCTCGTCGGCGGTTCGACCCGGATGCCGCAGGTCCAGGAGAAGGTCGAGGAGCTCGTCGGGCAGGAGCCGAAGAAGAACGTCAACCCCGACGAGGCGGTCGCGCTCGGCGCGGCGGTCCAGGGCGGTGTGCTCTCCGGCGACGTCGACGACATCGTGCTGCTCGACGTGACCCCGCTCTCGCTCGGGATCGAGGTGAAGGGCGGCCTCTTTGAGCGGCTCATCGAGAAGAACACCACCATCCCGACCGAGGAGTCGAAGGTGTTCACCACGGCCGCGGACAACCAGACCTCCGTCAACGTCCGCGTCTTCCAGGGCGAACGCGAGATCGCCGAGGAGAACGAGCTGCTCGGCGCGTTCCAGCTCTCCGGTATCCCGCCGGCGCCGGCCGGGACCCCGCAGATCGAAGTCTCGTTCAACATCGACGAGAACGGCATCGTCAACGTCGAGGCCGAGGACCAAGGCTCGGGCAACGCCGAGTCGATCACCATAGAGGGCGGCGTCGGCCTCTCCGACGACGAGATCGAGGAGATGCAAGAGGAGGCCGAGAAGCACGCCGAGGAGGACGAAGCCCGCCGCGAGCGGATCGAGGCCCGCAACGAGGCCGAGACGACGATCCAGCGCGCCGAGACCCTCCTCGAGGAGAACGAAGAAGAGCTCGACGACGACGAGCTCGTCGCCGACATCGAGGCGGCCATCGAGGACGTCGAGGACGTGCTCGAAGACGAGGACGCCGAGACCGACGAGATCGAGTCCGTCACCGAGGCGCTCACCGAGGAGCTCCAAGAGATCGGCAAGCAGATGTACGAGGGACAGGCCGCGCAGGCCGGTCCGGGCGGCGCGGGCGGCGCCGGCCCCGGCGGCATGGGCGGTGCCGGTCCGGGCGGTGCGGCGGGCCCCGGCGGCGCCGGTCCCGGCGCCGACGCAGACGACGAGGAGTACGTCGACGCCGACTTCGAGGACGTGGACGACGACGAGGAGTAACCCCCTCCGACCCGCTCCCCGGACGTCCGACCCTGCCGCTTAAACCGACCCGTCGATCAACACAACCTAACGAACGTAACGCATGAGCGAAGATTTCTACGATGTCCTCGGCGTGTCGCGGGACGCCAGCGAGGAGGAGATAAAGAAGGCGTACCGCAAGCAGGCCGCAGAACACCACCCCGACGTCAGCGACGACGAGAACGCCGAGGAGCGATTCAAGAAGATCCAGAAGGCCAAGGAGGTGCTCACCGACGAGCAGAAGCGCCAGCAGTACGACCAGATGGGCCACGATCGGTTCACGCAGGCCGACAAGCGCGGCGCGACCGGCGGCGGCGCCGGTCCGGGCGGGGCCGGCGGTCCCTTCGGCGGCGCCGGCGGGGCCGGTGGCGCCGGCGGGTTCGAGGACATCTTCAACCAGTTCTTCGGCGGCGGTCGCGGCCGCGGCGGCGGTGGCGGCGGCAACCGCCCGCGGCAGGGCCGCGACCTCAAGACCGGCCTGACGATCGACCTCGAGGAGGCGTTCCACGGGGCGACCAAGGAAGTCACGCTCACGCGACCGACCGAGTGCGACACCTGCGACGGCGCGGGCCACCCCCCGGACGCCGACGTCGAGACGTGTCCGCAGTGTAACGGTCGCGGACAGGTCCAGCAGGTCCAACAGACGCCGCTCGGCCGCGTCCAGCAGACGTCGACCTGTCCCCGCTGCGAGGGCGAGGGCGAACTGTACAGCGAGGACTGCGCCGACTGCGGCGGCGACGGCGTCGTCCGCGAGGAGGCGACGCTGTCGGTCGAGATCCCGGCGGGGATCCGCTCCGGGCAGAGCCTCCGCATGGAGCGCGAGGGCGCGCCGGGCGAGAACGGCGGCCCGAAGGGCGACCTGCTCATCGAGGTCGACGTCGACGTCGGCGACCGGTTCGAGCGCGATGGCGACGACCTCCGCGTCAACGAGGCAATCTCCTTCCCGCAGGCCGTCTTCGGCGACACGGTCGAGGTGGAGACGGTCGACAGCACCGTGGAGATGGACGTCCCCGCCGGTACACAGAGCGGCGAGACGTTCCGGCTTCAGGGCAAGGGGATGCCGCGGCTTCGCCGTCGCGGCCACGGCGACCTCTACGTTCAAGTCGCCGTCGTCGTCCCCGAGTCGCTCAACGACGAACAGCGCGAGGCGCTGGAGACGTTCGCGGAGGCTGGCGGCGAGGACATCGATGTCGGCGGCGGCTTCTTCGAGAAGCTGAAGAGCTCTTTCTGAGCACCGTTCGCGGCGTCGCGCCTCTTCTCCCGCGGCCCGTAGCTTTTCCGTCCCTCGCGACGACGGCCGACGCATGGGCTACGACACGACGGCCTACAGCGACGTGGGACCGCGCGCGCCCGGGATGTTCTTCCTCCGGGAGGCGCTCGACTGCGAGCGGCTCGGCGCGACCGTCGTTGAGGCCGACGATGGCTGGGAGGGAGTAGAACACGATCACGGCGACGCCGACCACGAGGAAGTGTACCTGCTGCTCCACGGGGAGGCGACGCTCACCGTGGACGGGGACGCCGTCGACCTCGCGCCCGGCAACGCGGTCCGGGTCGACCCGGGGTCCACCCGCGACCTCGCCTTCTCGGCCGACGGCTCGAAGATGGTGATCGCCGGCGCGCCCTGACGGCGCCCCGACGCGGTCCGGCCGGGCCGCGGGGTCCCTCCGCGACGCCGTAGCGTTAAGACGCGCGGCGTTCGAAGATCGGACATGGACCTCGTCGGCGATCTCCTCGCGCGTGACCGGCGCACCCGCGACCCGGCGCTCGTGACCCCGGACGGCCGGGAGCGGACCTACCACGATCTGATCACGAACGGCTACAAGGCGGCGAACGTGCTCCGGTACCTCGGCGTCCGGGCCGGCGCGACCGTCGCTGTCGAGCCGACGGCCGGGTTCCACACGACCCTTGCGTTCCTCGGCGCCGCCGCCGTCGGCGCCCCGGTCCGGTTCGACCCGGAAGCGGGAATCGACGCTGGCGACCGCGTCGTCCTCGCTCCGGTCGCGACCGCCGACGCGCTCGATCCGGCCCCCGGGACGAACCTCGCCGCGTTCGGCGGCCCGCCGGACCGCCCCGACACGACGCACTGGGAGAAGGAGCTGTGGAGCGAGAACCCGGGGATGCCGCCGAGCGAGGTCGCCCCCGACGACCCCGCCGTCCGCGGCGCGGACGGGGACGTCAGCCACCGCGACCTGTGTTCGCTCGCCGCCGCCGCGGTCGAGACCGCCGACATCGGCGACGAGACGCACGTCGTCCTCAGAATCCCCTTCTCCGACCCCTCGGCGCTCGCCGCCGGCCTCGTCGCCCCGCTCTCCGCCGGCGGAACGGCGGTGCTCGCGGCGGCTGGTGACGAAGAAGCGAAGAGCGACGACTCCCGCGGCGACGTGGCGATCGCCCCGGCGGCCGCGACGGTGCCGGAGCCGCGGCGGCTCGACCCCGCGTCGATAGCGCCGACAGCGGAGTGACCGGCCTCGACTCCGGCCGGCGTCGAGTCAGTCGTCCGCCGGGTTCGGCTCCGCGGCCGCCCGTCCCTCGTGCCGGAGACAGGCGGACTCGTGGCCGGGCGCGTGGACCGTCTGTTCGGGTTCGCGCTCGGCACACGGCGTCGTGATCGCGTCTGACAGAATCGTTCCGGCCTGCTCCGAGTCGCCCTCGATCAGGAGGTCGAGCGCCTCCGAGAGCGTCCGTTCGAGGTCCGGGTCGCTGACCGTCTCGCTGATGTCGAACTCGCGGCGGATCTCCGCTCGGACCTCGGAGTCGGTCGGCTCGGCCCCAGATCCGGCGATGTTCTCTCGCACCTGTTCGACGTCGACCTGGTCGATGCCGACCTTGTCGCGGAAATTCAACAGCCCCCGCCAGTCGTCCTGATCGATGTCCAGCCCGTCGGGCTGGATCACCTTGTGACACCGCGTGTGGAACCGGCAGCCGCTCGGCGGGTTCGTCGGGCTGGGGACGGTGCCCTTCAGCTCGATGCCGCCGACGCTGGCCCGCGGGTCCGGCGTCGGAATCGAGGACAGCAGCGCCTCGGTGTAGGGGTGTTGCGGGTCGGTGAAGATCTCCTCGACCGGCCCGATCTCGACGATCTCGCCGAGGTACATCACCGCCACGCGGTCACAGACCTGACGGATCACGGACATGTCGTGGCTGATGAACAGCAGCGACAGGCCGAACTCATCTTGAAGATCGTTGATGAGCGAGAGGATCTCCGCCTGGATGGAGACGTCGAGGGCGCTCACCGGCTCGTCGGCGATGATCAGGTCCGGGTTCAACACCAGCGCCCTGGCGAGCGCGATCCGCTGCTTCTGCCCGCCGGAGAACTCGTGCGGGTACCGGTCGAGGTCGTTCGCCGAGAGCCCGACGCGCTCGAGTAAGTCCTCGACGATGGCGCGACGCCGGTGACGGTCGCTCATCCCGTGGATCTTGAGGAGCTCGCCGACCGCGTTCCCCACAGACACCCGCGGGTCGAAGCTCGAGGACGGGTCTTGGAAGATCATCTGGGCGCCCCGCCGGAACTCCATCATCTCGTCGTCGTCGAACTCCGTCACGTCGTTGGGGTGGGTTCCGTCGGGGTCGCGCGTCGCGCCCTCGCGACCGTTCCCGTTGAAGATGACCTCTCCCGCGGTCGGCTTCTCCAAGTGGATGACGGAGCTCGCGGCGGTCGACTTCCCGCAGCCGGACTCGCCGACGAGCCCGAGCGTCTCGCCCTCCTCGATGTCGAAGCTGATCCCGTCGACGGCGCGGGCGGCGCCGACCTTCCGGTTGAACAGCCCCTTCCGGATCGGGTAGTGCTTCTTCAGGTCGCGCACCGAGAGCAGCGGCTCAGTCATCGGCGGAACCCACCTCGCTGTCGCCGTCGGCCGCTCCCGTCTCGTCGCCGGGGCCGAGCCCCTCGCTGCGGACTATCGAGGGGTTGCCGCCCGGTCCGTAGTGGACGCAGGAGACCTCTTGGCCCGGCGCGACCTCTATCCCCTCCGGCTGCTCGCCGGTGCGGCACGCCTCCTCGGCGTACTCGCAGCGGGGCGCGAACCGACAGCCGTCCGGCGGGTCGTGCGGGTCGGGGAGCGTCCCCGGTATTCCGCCGCCCGTGCCGCCGAACTCCGGGAGACACTCCAACAGCTGCTGGGTGTACGGGTGTCCCGGGTGGTCGAAGATGTCGAGGACGTCGCCCCGCTCCATCACCTTCCCGGCGTACATCACGACGATCCGGTCGGCGATCTCCGCCACGACGCCGAGGTCGTGCGTGACGAACAGGACCCCCATCTCGAACTCCTCTTGGAGGTCGTCGAGGAGGCGCAGGATCTGCGCCTGGACGGTCACG
This sequence comes from Halorubrum miltondacostae, assembly GCF_041379815.1. Classification (NCBI taxonomy): domain Archaea; kingdom Methanobacteriati; phylum Methanobacteriota; class Halobacteria; order Halobacteriales; family Haloferacaceae; genus Halorubrum; species Halorubrum miltondacostae. The sequence continues at coordinate 160,303 of NZ_JBEDNY010000004.1, read as the reverse complement.
TCGAGCGCGGTCGTCGGCTCGTCGGCGATGAGCAGGTCTGGGTCCCCGACAAGCGCCATCGCGATCATCACGCGCTGTTTCTGCCCGCCGGAGAACTCGTGCGGATAGTCGTCGAACCGCGAACTGGCGTTCGCGATCCCGACGCGGTCCATCAGGTCCACCGCCTTCGCGCGGGCCTCGTCGTTGGAGACGTCCTGGTGGATCTGGAGCGCCTCGGTGATCTGCCACCCGACGGTGTAGCAGTGGTTCATCGCCTCCTGCGGGTTCTGGAAGATGTGTGCGATCTCGTTGCCCCGGATCTGCCGGAGCTCCGACTCGGGGATCGACAGCAGGTCGCGGCGCTTGTACCGCACGGTGCCCTCGATCTCTCCCGGCGGCGTGTTGATGATCTTGGTGATCGACTCCGTCGCGACCGTCTTGCCGGAGCCCGACTCGCCGACGATACAGACCGTCTCGCCGGTGTTGACGGTGAAGCCGACCCTGTCGACGGCGGTGAGGGTTCCGTTGTCGGTGCTGAACTTCGTCGTGAGGTTCTCGACCTCGAGTAGTGGTTGGTCGTCGGCCATTATTCGCTCTCAGCCTCCGCTTCGGGGTTCAGCGCGTCCAACAGCGCGTCGCCGAGGAAGTTGAACGCGAGGATGGTGAAGAACAGCACGATACCGGGCGCGAGCACGATCCACGGGGCGAACGAGAGGTCGCTCCGGCCCGCGGAGATGAGCTGTCCCCACGAGGGGACCGCCGAGTCGCCGATCCCGAGGAAGGCGAGCTGCGCCTCGGCGAGCAGGAAGCCGGGGATGAGCAGCGTGAGCTGCGTGATGATGCTGCTCGCCGCGTTCGGCACGACGTGTCCCCGGATCACTTGATAGGTGCTTGCGCCGCTGATGCGGCTCGCCTTGATGAACTCCTCCTCGGATATCGACAGCGACTTGCTCCGGATGTAGCGCGCGGTCCCGCCCCAGGCGAACAGCGAGAACACGACGATGAACATCCCGAGCCCCGCGCCGTAGATGTACAGGATGAGCAGGAACATCAGGAACGTCGGGAACGAGAGGATGATGTCGACGAACCGCATCATGATCTCGTCGATCCATCCGCCCGCGTACGCGCTCAGCGTCCCGAACGAGATTCCGATCGTGGCAACGATTGTCGTCGTGATGAACGCGATCTGCATGCTGATCGTCATGCCGTAGACGATCATCGTGAACACGTCCTTCCCGCCTTGCGTGGTCCCGAGCGGATGCTGCCACGTGCCGTAACACCGCCCGTTCATCACCTCGCCGACGCAGGTCGCCGGCGTCGTGTCGACGACGGAGGTGAACACCGGCGGCTGGTAGCCGATGAGCAGTTGCTGCTGGGGCGGGTCCATGATCAGCGGGCCGACGAGCCCGCCGACGAACACGATGCCGAGCCAACCGAGGCTCACGACCGCCGGTCGGTTCCGCTTGAACTCCTTCCAGTAGTACCGCGTCATCCGCGGGTTCTGGTACAGCGGCAAGGCGAGGTACCAGAAGGCCAACAGCAGCGTGAAAATGAAGAAGAAGTCAAGACTCTCCAAGTTCCGCTCGAGGCCGATGAACTCGAAGGTCGCGGTGCGTGGCCCGGTGAACCCCCAGCTGTACACACCGAGCAGCGTGAGCGGGAGGGCGGTCAGCAGCATCCCGATCGAGTTTATCGATAGATCGAACCGTCCCGACCGCGAGAGGTCGTTCCAGTCCACGTTGTCGAACCGTTCGGACTCTTCAGTTGCCATTGTTCTCGGTTATGTTACCTGTCATCGTAGCTGATCCGCGGGTCGAGTACGGTGAACACGAGGTCCTCGATCAGGTTCCCGATGACGGCGACGAAAGTGAAGAACAGCGTCGTCCCCAACACGAGGTTCGTGTCCTGTGCGAGCAGCGCCTCGTATGTCATCCGTCCGAGCCCCGGGATCGAGAACACGACCTCGACGAGCAGCGACGCGCCGAGGAACAGCGCGAGGAGCTGCCCGACGAGCGTCGTCGAGAGCGGGACGAGCGTCGGCCGCATGACGTGGTACGCGTACGCGCGGAGGGGTGAGACCCCCTTCGCTTTCGCGGTCTTCATGAAGTCGGCGTTCTGGAACTCCGCGGACTCGTTCCGCGAGACGCGCATCACAGCGCCGATCGACCCGGTGACCAACACGAACACCGGGATCGCCAACTGGATCGCGTTCTGTATGCTGAACACTGGGACGCCCGTCTTGTAGGTGATCGGGATCCACTCCAGCCACACGCCGAAGATCAGCAGCAGAATGATCCCGAAGAAGAAGTTCGGGATGGCGTAGCCGAAGAACGCGAACCCGGTGGCCGCGTGGTCCTTCCAGCTGTACATGTTCGCGGCCGAGTAGACGCCGACGAGCGGCCCCAAGATGACCGTGAGGATCGTCCAGGGGATCGAGTACTGCGCGGTGTAGTACAGCGCCTGCGTGACGGCTTCCATCACCGGCTGACTGCGGCTCACGGACCAGCCCCACTCGAGCGTGTACACGTTCCGGATGAAGTCGAAGTACCGGACGTAGAGCGGCTGGTCGAGCCCGCGTAGCTCGCGTACCCGCTCGGCCGCCTCCGTCGGATCGCCGCCTTGGAGCGCCGCCTGCGTCGCCGCCCGCTGGACGGCCGGGTTCGGCGCGGCCGAGAGCAGCAGGAACGTGACCGTAACGATGATGAGCGATACAACTGCTGCCCAGAGAACCCGAGCGGTGACGTACCTTCCAAATCCCATGTGATGTGTAAGTCGATAGGGTGAGAACGGGGTGGCTCGATCTTACTCGTCCGTCGACGGGTAGAACTCGGACCAGCGGGGCTGCCAGGTGAAGTGAGAGGAGGCGAGTCCGCGGTAGACCCCTTGGATCAGCTCCTCTTTCCCGATCGCCGCCGCCATCGCCTGACGGAACGGAACGAGCTGGAACATGTTTCCCGGACCGGTGTTCCACCCGTTCGCGCGCTGGTTCACGGAGATGATCGTGTTGTACGGCGTGGGAACCTGTCGGACCGTCACGTTATCGTCTTCGCTGTACGACTCGTACTGCTCGGGCGGGATCGCGGCGGAGTCGGCCTCGCCGGTCTCCAAGGCACCGAGACGGGACGCCTGCTCCTTGACGACGCTGATCGACGCCTCCTCGAACAGCGGCCCCTCGGAGAACAGGTCGGGCCCCTCGTCGATGTCACGGAGGTAGTACTCGTCGTTGCGGACGTACTCGGTACCCGAGCCGCGGTTCCACTCGGTGAGCTCGAACGCGCCGAGGTTCCCGGTGAACTGGAGTTCGAGCAGCTCCTCGTCCTGCTGGAGCCCCTCGACGTCCTCCTCCTCCACGTACGGTTCGAGGAGGTCGCGCGGAATCGGGTAGAGGTACGGGTCGTACGTCTGGGGCCACAGCACGTTCGACGTTTCCAGCGTCGCCTCGAATTCGAGTTCGCCGGTCTGCTCGACCTCGACGCCCTCCCAGCTGTCCGAATCGGCGGTGTTCGCCCAATCGGCCTGCTGGACCTCCTGGATCTGATAGACGAAGTCTTCGGCGGTGACCTGCCCGTACGGCTCGCTGAACTGGAGGTTATCGCGGAGTTCGAACGTCCACACCTTGCCGTCCTCCGTGGACATGTCGTACAGCAGCGGGAAGTACTCCTGATCCTCGTCGAATGTGTAGCCAGGGTCAATCGCGCGCTCGATGGCCGTTCCGGCCCCGGACTCGTTGTTGTACAGCGGATTCAGCGTGTTGAAACTGGCTCCCGTGACCGTGTCGTACGAGCCCGACACGCTGGGGTCGTCGATGTGCCACGCCGGAAGGTTCCAGCCGTTCGAGAAGTTCTCGATCGGACCGGTAAGGTCGGGGTTGTACCCGATGAGATCGTCGCCCAGCGTGAGCATGATGTAGGGCTGTTCGCGCGCGAGGTTCGCGAAGATGTCCACGAACGCCTGCCGGATCTCGTCCCGACTCGTCGCCTGCCTCGCCTGCTCAAACAGAGACTCGACGTCGAACTGCGGGTAGTAGCCGACCGGGTTGAAGTTTGCGTTCGCCCCGTCGAAGAACGTCTGGTTCGTGAGGGGGTTGAGCGGGTACGTGTTCAGCCCGAAGTTGACCGACATGTCCCACGCCTCGTTGCTCGTGACCGAGCGCGGTCCCGGATTCCGCGGTCCGGGGTTCGACCACTCCACCTCTTCGCCGTTAACCGTATCCGTCCCGCCCTGGGGCTCGCCTGAGTAGTACTCGTTACTGAACCGAGTCCCGTCGATCGCTTCCGGAGTGACGCTGGCCCCGAGGTTGTTCTCGAGCTCCTGTGCGATGAACTCCGCGAGGAGCTTGTTGGTCTCTGAGGCGGCGCTGTGATAGATGTCGATCTCGACTTGGTCTCCTTCGGGGTTGATCATGGTGTCCCCGTCGAAGCCGTAGTCGTATTCCGACTCCTCGAACGCCTCCCGCGCCAGGTTGCGGGCGACCTCCGGTCCGTAGAGGTCGCCGACCCCGAACCGGGGGAAGTCGGGAACCTCGACTTCGCCGCCCTCGCCGCCACCGCCGTCGCCGCCGTCCGTTCCGTCGGAGCCGTCGCCGCCGTTTCCGGAACAGCCGGCCAGCGTCACCGCGCCCGCGAGGCCGAGTGCGGAGAGCCACTGTCGCCGGCCGACGTGCCGGGAATCGTTGCGATCTTCCATGCCGCGACGTAACATACCACATGCTATGGACGAGCATACAAAAAGCTTCAGACACCGTACCATATACCCGTCATATCCGTCGAATTCGGCCAAACCTGAGCACTCAGTAGCCTCAGTTCGACGTTTCGAAGCTGTGTTGTGTGGGGAACTCTCACATCGGCCGTCTCGAACCGCACGACGGGGCGCCTGCCAGTACGGCCGTCTTCGCTCCCCCCGAACCCGACATCGCCACACACCACCCGCGTCAGACAGAAATCAGGTGGCGTCACGCTCGTGACCGCACCGCTCTCATTTCAGATCGTAAATATTATTTCAATCCGTAATTATTGTTCATGTTTTATTTTCACTCTGTGAGTACAAAAGATTGTACTTCAAAACCATAATTGGAGAATAAATTGAACTTATCCAATTATGTGCCCCTCACGCCGTTCACCGACGTATCGCAACATATTACAACAATCAGTTGTAGCATGTTGTATGCCAAGCCGGCACAACTCATCGGACAGTAATCGACAGATAAATCGCCGAAACGTCATCGCCACCATCGGAGCGGCCGGGGCGGCCAGCCTGGCCGGGTGCGGCGGCCAGTCGGGCGGTGACGGCGGCGACGGTTCCGACGGCGGCGACGGCGGTGACGGGAGCGAGCTCTTCCCCCTCGACGTTCAGCTCGAGGTCAACGCGGACAACAGCGACCGGCTCCAGATGGTCGAGCTGATCGCCGAGTCGATGGAGCAGACCGGGTATTTCAACACGACCGTCGAGACGTACGAGTGGAACACGTACGTCGGCCGCGTGCTCGACCCTGAGTACCAGAACAAGGGGTTCGTCCCCTGTATCGGTCTTTCCGGGACGTTCAACCCCGGGAGCTTCTGTAACGCTCTCCACCACTCAAGCAACATCGGCGCGTGTTGTAACCTCAACGGCATCTCCGACTCCGAGCTCGACGAGCTGATGGACTCCGCCCGGTACGGCGTCGACGTCGCCGAGGACGCCTCGCTGCGCGCGGAGCGGTACGACGAGGTCTGGAACTACCTCGCCGAGGAGCGGTACAGCTCGATCACCCACTTCAACCTTGAGACCTCCGTCTCGAACACGGACCTCCACGGATTCGAGATGTGGCCCTTCCAAGAGGGAATGTACAGCTACAACATGTTCGCCCCGCAGGACGAGCAGATCATGTGGGTCGACCGCGACAACGTCGCGGGCGACTCCGACCTCTCGGACCTCAGCGACGGCGGCACGCTCTCGCTCGCGGTCGGCGCGAACATCGAGTCGTTCGACCCGCCGCACAGCAGTGACACGACGTCGACGCTGGCGCAGAACTTCCTCTTCGAGGGGCTGACCACCAGCGACACGCAGGGGAACGTCTACCCGTGGCTCGCCGAGAGCTACGAGCTGCTCAACACGAACAGCATCGAGCGGACGGCGTACGCGGACTACATGTCGACCGTCGGCACGACCGAAGAGGGTGCCATCGACACGGACGAGCAGGTCATCATCCAGCACCCCGAGGACAGTCCTGCCGAGGACGACGAGGTCCGCGTGCTGCTCCCCGAGGACGCCACCGAGGCGGCCGAGGACGGCACCTTCGGCATGCAGTACCGGTACAACCTCCAGGAGGGCGTCGAGTTCCACAACGGTGACGAGCTCACCGCGGACGACGTTATCGCGACGTACGAGTACGTCGAGAACTCCGTGCTGGCCCCGCAGACGTTCGACTCGCTGCTGACCGCGGTCAAGGTCGACGAGTACACGGTCGACCTGTACGCGCAAGTCCCCGACGCCGAGGCCGAGCGCGAGCTCCCCGGACTGCTCATCCTCAACGCCTCGCAGATCGAGGCGGTCGAGAAGGGCAACATCGACCCGCGCGAGGGTAACGTCCCCGTCGGTACGGGCCCCTACGAGTTCTCCGAGTTCGAGGACGCCCAGTACTACGAGGTCACGAAGTTCGACAACTACTGGACCGAGCAGAAGGGCGTCAGCGAGGCGTTCAGCTGGTTCGACGGCTCCGACGAGTTCCCGGACGGCCCCGTCATTGACGGCTTCGAAGTCGAGATCGTCCCCGACAACTCCACCCGCTCGGGTGCGCTCCAGAACGGGGAGATCGACTCCACGTACGGGCTCAACACGTCGACGCTCGACGACTTCGACTCCTCCGAAGAGTTCCTCGTCTACAGCGTCGAGACCGGCGGCTACGAGTACATCCAGTACCCGGTCAACGTCGCGCCGTTCGACGACGCCCGGGTCCGCCAGGCGATCAACCACCTGATCCCGCGCGAGCGGATCGTCGAGAACGTCTTCAGCGGCTACGGCCGTCCGGCGTGGACCCCCATCCCGCAGCTGGCACAGGGGAGCGGGACCGTCGACGCCGAAGCGCTCGAAGAGGATCTCAAGCCGATGAACGAGTACGACATCGAGCGCGCTGAGGAGCTGCTCGAACAAGTCGCCGCGGACAACTGAGGCGCTCCGCGGACACCCCGTTTCGACACAACAAATGACTCTGTTCCACTTACTGACAACTGAACCCCCCACGGCAATCACGCAACGATGAGCCTCCAACGTTTCATCCTGAAGCGAACGCTGTCGATAATCCCGATCATGTTCGGGGTATCGGTGATCACGTTCGGGATGTTCCACCTGACCCCCGGTGACCCGGTCACCCAGCTCGTCGCACTGAACCCCGACGTGACCGCGGCCGAGGAGGCCGCGCTCCGCGAGCGGTGGGGACTCTCCGGCCCGGTGTGGCAGCAGTACCTCGACTGGATCTCGAACGTGCTCGTGGGCGACTTCGGGCTGGAGCTCCAGACGGGCCGCGAAGTGTCCGACATCATCTGGAGCCGGCTCCCGGAGACGATCGCGCTCGGGCTCTTCGGGTGGGCGTTCGCGCTCGTCATCGCCATTCCGGCTGGGATCTACGCGGCGATCAACAAAGACAGGCTCGGAGACACGATCAGCCGCTTCCTCGCGCTGTCCGGGATCTCGATCCCGAACTTCTGGCTCGGGCTCATGCTGATCCTGATCTTCTCGCTGTACTTGGGGTTGTTCCCGGTGCTCGCGCCGTCGCGGCAGTCGCTGCTCTCCCCGGAGATGCTGTGGTACCTGACCCTCCCGGGAGTTACCATCGGGACCGCGTCCGCGGCGAGCATCATGCGCGTGATGCGGACCTCGATGACGGAGGAACTGAACAAGGAGTACGTCACCGCCGCCCGCGCGAAGGGGCTCCCCGAACGGACGGTGATTCTCAAACACGTCCTGCGGAACTCCCTAATCTCGGTCGTCACGCTCGCGGCGACGCTCACGGCGTCCATCGTGGCCGGTTCGGTTGTCGTGGAAGTCGTGTTCAACTGGCCGGGGCTCGGGCGGGAGTTCATCGACGCGATCAACCAACGCGAGATCAACGTCGTCATGGCGATCACCCTGTTCACCGGGTTCTTCGTCATTCTCGCGAACCTCGTCGCTGACATCGTGTACGCGGCGCTCGATCCGAGGATCCGATATGACTGACAGGAACATACACGAGGACCGCGGTCGGATCCAGGTCTCCGGCTTCGACTCGGACCGCGTCCGAAACCGGGACCAGATCTCCGACTGGACCGACGAATCGAGCGGCGAAACGGTCGGCCGGTGGCGGCGCGGGTTCCGCAAGTTCAAGCGGAACCGCTCCGCGATGGGCGCGCTCGTCATCGTCGCCGTGATGGCGCTGGCGTCGTTCTTCGCGCGTCCCGTCGAGATGTTCGGCGTGGTCGTCCAGCCGTTCTCGCTGGCCCCGTACGACCCCACGACGATCCTCTACCTCGGAGTCGACTCGAGCGTGAACGTGTACGACCCACCGTCGTGGCAGTACCCGATGGGCGTCGACGGCTCCGGCCGCGACCTGTTCTCGCGGCTCCTCGTCGGCGGCCGGTACAGCCTCTCGATCGGCTTCATCGTCGTCGGGCTCACCGCGTCGTTCGGCCTGATCTACGGCTCCATCTCCGGGTACTACGGCGGGAACGTCGACGAGCTGATGATGCGGATCGTCGACACGATCTTCGCGTTCCCCGGCCTCATCCTGGCGCTCATCATCGTCGCCATCCTCGGCGGCGGGTACTGGCAGCTCGTCTTGGCCTTCAGCCTCTTCGGCTGGGCGGGGTACGGCCGCCTCGTGCGCGGGGAGGTGCTGAAGATCAAGGAGAACGAGTACGTGCTGGCGGCGAAGGCGCTCGGCGCGCGCGACCGCTCGGTCGTGTTCAGACACATCGCGCCCAACGCGATGCCGCCGCTCATCGTCCTTGCCTCGCTGCGGATCGGCAGCGTCGTCATCGGCGTCGCGGCGCTCGGCTTCCTCGGGCTCGGGTTAGACCCCAGCTCTGCCGAATGGGGGACGATGCTGAACGCCACCCGGTCGACGCTCATCCAAGGGCCGGGCGGACAGATCCCGTGGTGGGCGACCGTCTACCCCGGTGCGGCCATCTTCATCTTCGTGATGTCAATGAACATGATCGGCGACGGTATCAACGACGCACTGGACGCACAGCAGACGGGTGTCGGTCGCGGGGGTGAGGACTGATGTCCCTGCTTGAAGTGAAGGACCTCACCGTCCGCTTCTACACGCAGGAGGGCGTGGTGACCGCCGTCGACGACCTCTCGTACCGCATCGAGCGGGGCGAGAAGTTCGGCGTGGTCGGCGAGAGCGGCGCGGGCAAGAGCGTGACCGCCCTCTCGGTGCTGCGACTGATCGAGAGCCCCGGACAGATCGAGAGCGGGGAGATCCTGTTCAAGGGCGAGAACCTGCTGGAGATGTCCGAGTCGGAGATCCGCTCGATCCGCGGCAACGAGATCTCGATGATCTTCCAAGACGCGCAGACGGCGCTCAACCCAGTCTACACCGTCGGCGGGCAGATCGCGGAGGCGATCGAGCACCACATGGACTACTCCAGCGAGGAGGCGAAGGCGCGAACCATCCAGCTGCTCGACCGCGTCGGCATCCCGGAGGCCGAAGAGCGGTTCTCCGACTACCCGCACGAGTTCTCCGGCGGGATGCAACAGCGGGCGATCATCGCGATGGCGCTGTCGTGTGACCCCGACCTGATCGTCGCCGACGAGCCGACAACCGCGCTCGACGTGACGATCGAGGCGCAGATCCTCGACGAGCTCACGGAGCTGGCCGACGAGTTCGACACGTCGATCCAGCTCATCACCCACGACCTCGGCGTCATCGCCGAGGTCTGTGACCGCGTCATGGTGATGTACGCCGGGAAGCCGGTTGAGAAGGCGCCAGTCGAGGAGCTCTACTACGACCCCAAACACCCGTACACGGTCGGACTCATGAGTTCGATCCCCCGCGTGAACGACAAGCGGGAGCGGCTCCAGACGATCCCCGGGGTGATGCCCGACCTCGTCGAGCTCCCGTCGGGGTGTAGCTTCCACCCGCGCTGTCCGTTCGCCGAGGAGAAGTGTACGCGGACGGAGCCGTCGCTCACCGACGTCGAGACGGGCGAGGAGGCCACGCTCGACACCGAGCACTCCGCCGCCTGTCTGGAGTACACCGAGGGGCTCTCGCAGGGGCTCACGTACTCCGTCGAGACGACCGGCCCGGCGGACGGCGCCGCGGCGCAGTACGTCGAGGGTGATCGCGATGAGTAGCGCCGAGCCGATCCTCCGGGTCGAGGGGTTAGAGAAGTACTACGACTCGACCGGCGGGTTCATCGACACGCTCCTCGGTCGGTCGCAGTGGGTGAAGGCGGTCGACGGCGTCGACCTCGAACTCCACGAGGGCGAGACGCTCGGCGTCGTCGGCGAGTCCGGGTGCGGGAAGACCACGCTCGGCCGGAGCATGCTCCGGCTGATCGAGCCCACGGGCGGCTCCGTCTACTACAAGGGCGAAGACATCACGGACCTGTCCAGCTCGGACCTCCGGAACCTTCGGAAGGACATCCAGTACATCTTCCAGGACCCGTTCTCCAGCCTCAACCCCCGTTTGACTGTCGGCGACATCATCGGGGAGCCGCTCGACATCCACGACATCGCGTCGGGCGAGGAGCGGCAGGAGCGCATCTACGAGCTGCTCGAGACGGTCGGGCTGAACCCGAGCCACGCGAACCGCTACCCGCACGAGTTCTCTGGCGGCCAGCGACAGCGGATCGGGATCGCGCGCGCACTCGCCGTCGACCCCGAGGTGATCGTCTGCGACGAGCCCGTGTCGGCGCTCGACGTGAGCGTCCAGGCGCAGATCCTCAACCTCATGGAGAACCTCCAAGAGGAGTTCGGCCTCTCGTACGTGTTCATCGCGCACGACCTCAGCGTCGTCGAGCACATCTCCGACCGGATCGCGGTCATGTACCTCGGCGAGGTGGCCGAGATCGCTCCGACGGAGGAGGTGTTCCAGCCGCCGTACCACCCGTACTCGGAGGCGCTCCTCTCCGCGATCCCCGAGCCGGACCCGCTCTGGGAGGGCGAGCAGATCTTCTTGTCCGGCACCGTCCCCTCCCCGCTGAACCCGCCGTCCGGCTGTCGGTTCCACACTCGGTGTCCGAAGGTGATCCGCGACGCCGACTACGACCTCCCGCAGGAGACGTGGCGGTCGATCATGGACCTGAAGCTCCGGACGGGAGAGTCGGACTCGGTGGGATCGGTCACGGCGGAGATCGAGACCGAGGGCGGGTCGCGGCTCGACCCGACGGACGCGTCACGTGAGGAGTTCGGCCGGATGGTCCGGACCGAGTTCGACCTCCCGGAGAGCCTGTCGGACGCCGACGCGGAGGCCGCGGTGTCGGAGGCGATCGACCTGCTCCGCGACGAGGACCTCGCCGCGGCGGCGACGACGCTGGACGACGCGTTCACCTCGCCCTGCTCGACGCACGAGCCGGACGCCTACGAGGCGGGCGAGGATCATCACATCTCCTGTCTCCGGTTCGACGAGCGGTTCGACTCCGAGCGGGAGCTGTTTGGTAACGCGGCGTAGTCGGCGACCGTCCGGGCTCGCTCGGCTCCGACGCGCCGACGGTCCGGTTCCGGCGCGAAGTCCCGCACGCGGCGACGCGCAGACGGTTCACTCGTGACGTAACGCTTTATCCTTCGCTCCTCGTTGTACGCCTAATGCGCCGGATCTACGAGTCGAACGCCCTCCATCGCGACGACGAGGAAGCGCACGCCCCGTCGGAGAAGGAGCGGAAGACCAAGCTCCAAGCGCTGCGATCGGTCCCGTCGTCGACGCTGAGCGACGTCCTGATCCCGCGACGGTTCCGCCACCTCCCGGTGTCGGTCGGCGTGGAGACGCCGGACGACGAGTACGAGGCCGGCGAGCCCGTCCCGTTCCGCGTGACGCTCCGCAACCGCCTGCCGGTCCCGATGTCGATCCCGACCCGCTCCCCGCTCCTCTGGCGGTGGACCGTCGACGGCAACGTCGAGGCGGCCGAGGTCCCCATCCGGGACCCGCCGGACGAGGAGGGACGGCTGTCGTTCGACCGCGGCGAGCGGAAGGAGTTTCGGAAGCGGTGGGACCAGCTGTTCAGGGTCTCGGAGAGCGAGTGGGAGCCCGCGGCGGCCGGGACCCACACAATCGGCGTCACGATCAACGCGACGGACGCCGAGGAACGCGGCCTGACCGACGAGACGACGGTTCGGATCGTCCCATAACTCGCCGCGCTCTCTCGGCCGAGAGGCCGACGCTCTCCTCGTCCAGCCGACCGTCGCCTCGAACTCGTTTCACCGCCTCTCGTCGACACCGGTGGACTCGACCGGTTCCGCGCCGCCGTCTCGACCGTGTCGGAGACAGCTGACGGCCCCCGTCGCCGCCCCGTCCCTCTCTTCGCCGTCCGGTCTGTCGACGGCCGCCGGCGTCTCTCGTTCGCAGACGCTGGTGAACGCCGCGGCCAGCGTCTCGGCCGCGGCGGCCGCGTCGCCCGCGGCGAGGCTCGCGGCCGCGTCGCCGACGGCCTGCTCCGCGTCGGGGTCCGCGAGCTCCTCCTCCAGCCCGACGGCCCGCCGGACCTGCGTCGCCGTGCGGCGCTCTCCGTCCCGGGCCGCTCCGGTCTCGGCTCCGACCGCTTCTTCGGGAAGCTCCCCCGCGCGAAGCGAGAACCTGAACCGCGCGATCGCCCGCCAGGTCTCCGTCGACACCGACAGGTCGTCCGGCGGGATCACGTCCGGACACCGGGGGTGGAACCGACAGCCCGCCGGGGGGTCGCTCGGGTCCGGGACCGTGTCGGTCAGCGGTCGGCCGAGCTCCCGGTCCGTCGGGTCGAGCGAGGGGACAGACGAGAGCAGTACCCGCGTGTACGGGTGCGCCGGGTCGGCCAACACGTCCCCGGTCGCTCCCCGTTCGACTATCTCGCCGAGGTACATGACCGCGACCCGGTCGCAGCTCCGCCGGACGACGTCGAGGTCGTGGCTGACGAACAGGAGGGCGACGTCGAACTCGCGGCGGATCCGATCCAGCAGGTCGAGTATCTCGGCGCGGACGCGTGCGTCGAGCGCGCTCGTCGGCTCGTCGGCGACAATCAGGTCGGGGCTGACGACGAGCGCCCGCGCGATCGAGATCCGCTGCTTCTCGCCGCCAGAGAACTCGTGCGGGTACCGCTCCACGTCGTCCCGCGAGAGCCCGACCCGTTCGAGGACGTCCGCGACGACCGCGCGCCGCCGGTCGGCGTCGTCGAGGCCGTGGATGCGCAGGGGTTCGGCCACCGCTTCCCCGACCGTCATCCGCGGGTCGAGGGCGTCGTTGGGGTCCTGAACGACCAGTTGCGCGCGTCGCCGGAACGACCGTCGCTCGCTGCCGGTCAGCTCCGCGACCGGCTCTCCGTCGAAACACACCTGCCCGGCCGTCGGCTCCTCGAGCCCCAAGACTGTGTGAGCCGTGGTCGTCTTCCCGCTCCCCGACTCGCCGACGATCCCGAGGGCCTCGCCGCGCTCGATGTCGAAGCTCACCCCGTCGACGGCGCGGACTCGGCCGACCTCGCGGCGGAGCAGTCCGCTGGTGATCGGGTAGTGCTTCTCCAGGCCGCGGACCGAGCAGATCGGCGCCTCGCTCATCGCCGCTCGCCCTCCGCGTTCGCGGTCGGCCCCGCGGGCGGACCCGTGGAGCCGCACTCTGCCTCTCCCGGGTCTCGGCCGTCCGTCGGCGACGTCGCGTTCTCGCGGATCGGGGCCGGATCCCCGTTCGGTCCGTAGTGAACGCACGACGCCGCGTGGGCCGCCGACGCGTCCACCGCGTGGAACGCCGGCTGCGCCCCGCCCGCGCACTCGTCGACCGCGTGCGGGCACTCCGCGCGGAACCGGCAGCCGTCGGTCGGGAGGTCTCCGCGAGCGCTTCGGTCCGCGATCGACGGGCCGCCGGTCCCCCCGTAGCTGTCGAACAGCGCTTGCGTGTACGGGTGCGAGGGGGCGTCGAACACCGCCTCCACGGGGCCGCGCTCGACGATCGTCCCGCCGTACATGACCAACACGCGGTCGGCCGCGGCGGCGACGACTCGCAGGTCGTGGGTGACGAGCAGCGCGCTCGTCCCGTCGCCGACGATCGACCGGAACAGGTCGAGCAGCCGCGCCTGGACGGTGACGTCCACCGCGGTCGTCGGTTCGTCGGCGATCAGCAGGTCCGGATCCCCGGCGAGCGCGATCGCGATGGCGATCCGTTGTTGCATCCCGCCCGAGAACTCGTGTGGGTAACCGTCGAGGCGTTCGTCCGCGCGCGGGATCCCGACCCGGCGCAGCAGGTCGACGGCCCGGTCCCGCGCCGCCGACCGGCTCACGTCCTCGTGGATCCGGATCGGCTCCGTCACCTGTCGCCCGACGGTGTACACCGGGTCGAGCGCGCTCTGCGGGTTCTGGAACACGTGGGCGATCCGGCTCCCCCGGACGGAACGCAGTTCCGCCTCCGAGCGGCCGGCGATGGGCTCGCCGTCGAACTCGACCGCGTCGGCGGACACCTCCGCCGGCGGCCGCGGGACGAGACCGGTGAGCGACTCGCAGGTGACGCTCTTGCCGCTGCCCGACTCGCCGACGAGACACACCGTCTCGCCGCGGCCGACGTCGAAGCTCACCCCGTCGACCGCGTGGAGCCACCCGTCGTCGGTCCGGATCCGCGTCCGGAGGTCGCGCACGGAGAGGATCGGCGGCTCGTCGTCCCCGGTCGACCCGTCGCTCACGGCCGATCACCCTTGGGGTCGAGGGCGTCCCGCACGCCGTCGCCCAGCGTCTTGAACGCGACGAGCGTCGCTGTCAGCGCGGCGGCCGGGAGCGACGACACCCACCAGATCCGGTAGGCGGGGTGGTCGGCGCGCTCCTGTAACTGCCCGGCGACCGCCGCGTTGATCGACTCGCTGATCGTCGACCCCCACGAGTACGTTCCCACTTCGTGGAACCCGAGGAATGCGACGCCGGCCTCGATGAGCACGAACAGCGCGAGCAGCTGGAACGCCGCCGGGACGAGCGTGTTCGTGCTGTTGGGGAGGAGGTGTCGCCGGGCGACGTATGCGCCCGACGCCCCGAGGCTCCGAGCCACGAGGACGTATCCCTCCTCGCGCCGCTGAATCACCTCGCTGCGGACCAGCCGAGCGATCCCGCCCCAACTGAGCAGTCCGAACGTGGCGAGCAGCAGCAGCAGCGAGGGGCCGTAGGAGGCGTAGCCGACGAAGTACAACAGCAGCGCCGGGATACACAGCTGGACGTCGACGTACGACGACAGTAGGTCGTCGACGGCGCCGCCGCGGAGCCCCGCGACGACGCCGACCGCCATGGCCAGCGGGACGACGAACGCTGCCGAGATGACGGTCACGTACGCTGCTGTCCGGGCGCCCGCGATCAGGAGGTAGCCGAGCGGGTGGCCGCGCTCGTTCGTGCCGAGCGGATACTCCCACGTGCCGTGGCAGACGCGGTCGAACGGGCCGCCGGTCTCGACGCCGAGGCACTCCTGTGGCGGGACGGTGCTGGCGAACCCAACCGGCGGGTGGAAGGCGTGCTGGAACCGGAGCGGGGGCGATTCGAGCAAGACCGGGCCGACCGCGCCGACGGCGACGAGTCCGACGACGAACGCGCCCGAAAGCGCGACGGCGGGCCGCCGCCGAGCGAACGCCCGGAGCGAAACCGGTCGCCGGCGAAGCCGCTTCGCGAGCGGGACGACGCCGTACGCCGCGACGACCGTCCCGGCGAGCAGGAACACCCAGTCGATCGCGGCGAGACGCCAGTCGCCGACGGGAGAGAGGCCCGCCGACCACTCCTGATACGCGCGACCCAGGCCGAGGAGTGCGACGCCGATCGCCAGCGTCGCCCGCTCGGCCGTGACGTTTCGGCGCGAGCGCTGGATCTCGTCCCAATCGAGGTCTTCGAAGCGGGGACCGTCTTCTGTCGGCGGCATGCGGAGGGTGGCCGTAGTATCGACGGGTGCCGGTTAAATCCACCTGACCTGTCCGCGACGCGCCGGCGAGCATCGCCCGTCGCCCGGAGCCGGCCGGCGGGGAACGCCCGTGATTTAATAGCTCCCGGATCGCGATGCTGGCACGCGTGTCCTCCGAACTGATCTCGAGCCGCGGATCGCCCCCGAACGCCGGATCGGCGCCGCCCAGTAAGACAACCGGCCGCGCAGCGGCGCGGACTCCCCGCTCCGACGAGGCCCGATGAACCCGCTGCGGATTCTCGCGAAGCGGGCGACGATGGGGCTCGTGACCTCCTGGGCCGTCCTCACGACGGTGTTCGCGCTGTTCACGCTCACCGAGGACTGGGTGCTGTCCGGGCGGATCGGGGCCGCCCGGTTCGCCGGCGAGAACGACCCCGAGGCGCTCGCGGCGATCAGGGCCGAGTACTTCGCGGCGCGGGGGCTCGACAGGCCGCTGACCGACGCGTACGTCGACTGGCTCGGCAACATGGCCACGCTCGACTGGGGCAGTTCGCTCTCCACCGGCGAACCGGTGTTCCCGCTCGTGATGAACGCGGCCGCCCGGACGGCCGCCTACGTCGCCCCCGCGCTCGTCTTGGCCGTGGTCTGCGGGGTCTCGCTGGGGGTGTTCACCGCGCTGTATCCGGAGCGTCGCGTCGGGTCGGGCGGCGTGGGTGCGGCGTACCTGCTCTTCGCGGTCCCCGGGTTCTGGCTCGGCGGGATGATCCTGTCGCTCACGCTCGACGGGCGACTGCCCCGTTCGCCGGTCGTCTTCGATCACCTGCTGCCGATCGGACTGACGTTCAGCGCGCTCCTCGGCGGGTACGTCAGCTACTCGCGGGCCCATTCCCGCGAGTACGCCGCGGCTGAGTTCGTCTCGCTGGTCAGGGCCAAGGGCGGTTCGGGCTATCGCGTCGCGGCGCACGTCCTGCGGAACGCCGCGATCCCGTTCTTCTCGATGCTGTTCACCGAGGCGCTCGGGCTCCTCGTCCTCGCGACCTTCGTGGTCGAGGTGCTGTTCGGTATCGACGGCTTCGGCCTGCTGCTCCTCCGGGCGGTCGCCGACCGCGACCTCCCCGTGCTCCTCGGCGGGACCGTCGTCGTGATCGGGGTCGGCGTGATCGGCAACGTCGTCCAAGACGTCGCGTACGGCTACCTTGATCCGCGAGTCGAGATGGGGTGACGCCGTCCGGACCGGATTACGGCGTGATGCCCGTGTCGTCGCCCGGCGTCGCGACCTTCTCCGGTTCGAGTTCGAGGACGTGCTCGCCGCAGTCCGCACAGCGGATCGCGACGACCTCGTGGGCCATACAGCAGGACTCGACGGTGTCCGCGGTCGCTCCGATGTCGCCGCCGCACACCGGACACGACGAGAGGAACGAGCGGAGCGACTGGAGGATCGAGAGCCGCTGCTCTGGCGGGACGTCGAGCCAGCGGTCCGTGCGTTCGACGAGGGCGAGGTGCGACGCCACGTCGGCGAGGTACGCGCCGTCGCCGGGCCACTTCCGCACGCGACGTAGGACGGTCACCGCGGGGTACGACCGGTCCTCGAACGTCACGTCGTCGGGATCCACGCCGAACATCTCCCCGAGCGTCTCCGCACCCACGTCGCCGCGTTCGAGCGACGAGACGTTCGACTCCACCGCCCCGGCGAACTCGTCTTCGAAGACGACGTCCTCGCCGTCCTCGGTGGCCTCGACGACGCCGACGTCGATGAGGAACTCGATCGGGTCGACGGCGTTCTCGCGCTGGTCGCGGATCCGCTCGACCGTCTCGAACTCCGGTTCGTCGTCGGCCGCCTCGTCGGCGTCGGCCGCCTCGTTGGCGCCTGTCCCGTCGGTGTCCTCCGCGCCGGCCCGGCCGGGGTCCTCCGCGTCACTCCGCCCGGGGGTCCTGTCGCCGTCCGCCTCGAAGGTGGTCACCGTCACGTCGCCCGAGCGCGTCGCCGACCCCTCCCAGCCGTCCCGGGGCCCTTTGGGGGCCTTCCCAAACAAGCGGAGCACGCGGTCGGGGAGGTACCGCTTCGTCAACTCCGGCGTTCCGGGGACCAGATAGCCCCGGTAGTAGATGCTCCCCATCGACGCGACCAGCACGACCGCCGCGATCACCGGTCCGAACACCATGGCCGCGGCGGTGAGCGCGACGGCGAAGACGCCGTTCACGACGGTACACGGCAGACACCGGTTCTCGCCGGTGTACGCCGGTTCGCGGATCCTGTCTCGTAACGACGCGTCGCCGGAATCCATATTCTAGGGATGTTCTCGGACCGATAAAAGCGGCCGGTATCCGGGACCGCGCCGCGCGGGACTGGCTCGAAGCCGGGCTCCGTCTCCCGGTCAGTTGCGGGCCTCTTCGGTCGTCCCGCGCCGCGTCGATCCGGCCTCGTCGTCCCCGGACCCGGGGTCCGCGACCGCCTCTGGTTCCTTCCTCTCGGACGGTCGCCCCGTCGCCTCGTCGCCGAGTGCGCGTTCGTATCGGGCCATCTGCTCGCGGTGGAGGGAGTAGATCATGTCCGCGAGCACGCCGAACACGAACAGCTGGATCCCGAGGATCGTCGCGCCGACCGCACCGACGGCGACCACCTCGTGGCTGATACCGAACGCGAGGTACCGGTACAGCACGAACGCTCCCATCGCCAACCCGGCCGCCGTCGCCGCCGTGCCGGCCCCGCCGAAGTAGAACAGCGGGTTGTTCGTCTTCGCCTTCCGGTACAGCTCGAGGAAGATCACGCCGCCGTCGCGGATCGGGTGGAGGTTCGTCGCCGAGCCGCCCGGCCGCTCCCGGTAGGTGATCGGCACCACGGCGACCGGGATCCGATTCTTGACGCACTCGACGGCCATTTCGGTCTCGATCCCGAACCCGTCGGCGGTAAGGTGGAGCCGCAGGAACGACTCCCGGGTGAACGCGCGGTACCCCGAGAGGATGTCCCGGTAGCTCTCGCGGTGGATCCCCCGGAACGCGAGGTTGATGATCCGGTTCCCGATCCGGTTGAGCCGAGTCATCGCCCCCGAGCGCATGTCCGCGAAGCGGTTCCCGATCACGTGGTCGGCCTCGCCGTCGAAGAGCGGGTCGAGCATCGCCGTCGCGTCCGCGGCGTCGTAGGTGGCGTCGGCGTCCGCCATCAGCACGTACCGCGCGTCGACGTGGTCCCTCACCGCCTCCCTGACCGCCTGTCCCTTCCCGCGCCCCGACTGCTCCGCGACGCGGGCGCCGGCTTCCCGGGCGATCGACCGCGTGTCGTCCGTCGACCCCCCGTCGATCACGAGCACGTTCTCGAACCCGACGTCTCGGAAGTCGGCGACGACGCGTGCGACCGTCTCGGCCTCGTTCATCGTCGGCAGCAGGACGCAGACGTCGTCGTGGTCGCTCATCAGGCGAGCGATCACGGGGCAGTCGGTAAACTCTGTCCCTCCCGGCTCGCCGGGCGAGGCGTGCGGCCACCCACACGCTCATGTATGTGAGCATTGATCGTGGGTGTATGTCTCATCCACTCGCCGAACACACCGACGAGCTACTGAGCGCCGCCCGCACGGCGACGGGCGACGAACTGCGGAGTCTCACCTACTTCACGCGGGAGACCGTCGAACAGCTCTACCTCCGGAGCGACCTGAACCGGACCGCCGACCTGATCGGCTTCGCGGAGAACGAGCGGCAGGGGTTCCACGCGCAGTCCATGTACGCGGACACCCAGCTTGGCGACTACCAGTTCACGGTCCGCGTGTTCAAGAACGGCTACCTCACGCGGGTGATCGCGAACGACCACGGCGTCTGGGTGACCACCGACTCGATGGAGATCGACCGGTTCGAGGAATTGGCGAGCGCGCTCGCGACGATCCTCCGATCGTTCGACCCCTCCTGATGCCGCCGCTCGTCGGACTTCCGGTCGCTTCCCGGCCCGCCTCGGGCGGCGCTACCCGAGGTGGCTCTCGAACTCGCTGACCAGCTCCGCGGCGTCGACGGGCTTCGTCACGTAGCCGTCCGCACCCGCCTTCACCGCCTCCATCATCTTCTCCTGCTGGTCGACGCTCGTACACATCACGATCACCGCGTCGGGCCAGCGGTCCTTGATCGCAGCGGTCGCTTCGATCCCTGTCATCTCCGGCATCACGACGTCCATCGACACCGCGTCCGGCTCGTACGCCTCGAAGAGTTCGACCGCCTCTGCGCCGTTCTCCGCCTCGTCGACGACCTCGAACCGCTCCTCCAGCGCGTCCCGGACGACAGTCCGCTGGAAGGAAGAGTCGTCGACGACGAGTACCCGCTCGGTCATACCAGTTATCCCTGCCTGACCGACATAAGCGCGCGGATCGCTCGGCAGGACCGGAGAGGGCGCGACCGGTCCGGACCCGGCTGGCGGGTGACGTCGCCACGGAAAATATCCCTTGTATATTCAAGAAAGCATATAATGAACATGGGAATAAGGTTAAGGTGTATCCCCCGATATTGTCGCGTATGGAAACGCGGAAGGTCCAACGGTTGGGGCCGTCGACGCTGGCGATGACGCTCCCGGCCGAGTGGGCGCAGGAACACGGCGTGAACAAGGGCGACGAGGTATCGCTGCGAATGGGCGGGAAGGGGACGCTCACGGTGCTCCCCGAATCGGTGAGCACCGAGGAGTCGGAGGCCGTCATCAACGCGGACGGGCTCGACGCCAGGTCGCTGGAGCGGGCCATCGTCGCGCAGTACGTGCTCGGGCGGCGCGTCATCCACGTCCAGAGCGAGGGGACCCTCGACAGCGAACACATCAACGCGGTGTACAAGGCGGAGACCCAGCTGATGGGGCTCGGCGTCATCGAGGAGACGCCGGAGGACATCTCCATCCGCTGTTCGGTCGACCCAGAAGACTTCACCCTCGACAACCTCCTCGAGCGGCTGGAGAACACGGGCTCGACGATGCGCGGCGAGGCGGTGAAGGCGCTCGCGCACGGCAACCCCGACCTCGCGCAGCGCGCGCTCAACCGCGAGCGGCAGGCGAACAAGATCTTCGTCCTGCTGCTCCGGCTGATCTTCACCGCCTACCAGAACCCGAACCTCGCCCGCGCGGTGGGCCTCGAGGAGGGGTTCCCGCTCATCGGCTACCGCTCCGTGGCGAAGAACCTCGAACTCACCGCGGACAACGCCGAGGACATCGCCGAGATCGTGATGGAGGCCGACGGGCACACCCTCAACGTCGACAGCGCGACGATGCGGCAGATCCGCGAGTTCACCGATCAGGTGGACGACCTGACCGTGCTCGCGGTGCGGGCCGTCGTCGAGCGCGACTACGACCTCACCGTCGAGTGCCGCGACGTGTTCTCGCGGCTTGAGGACCGCGAACAGGAGATCCTCGACGAGCTGCCGAACGACCTCGACAACGAGACGCTGCTCATGACCCGCGAGGTGCTCGTCAGCCTCCAGCACACCGCGGAGTACGCCATGCGGAACGCCGAGATCGCGGCGAACCTCGCGCTCAACGAGGAGTCGGAGCACGTCGAGATCATCTGATACCCCGGTTCCGGGTCTCCAGTGCCCGTTCGCCGCCGTCGGAGTGCGTGGGTTCCCCGGCTTCCGGCGCCGGGCGCGTCGCGCGGTTCGCATGAACTAAGTGGCCCCCCGCGAAGCGACTCGTATGAGCGAGGGTTCCATCGAATCAGACAAGGAGGTCGGCGTCGCGCTCGCGCTCGGCGCCATCGCGGTCGTCGGGGCCGTTGTGATGTTCGCGTACCCGGGACAGCTCGGGAAGGCGTGGGGGTTCGCGGGCGCGTTCGTCTTCGCGATGCTCGCGGTCGGCGCGGTTCAGCTGTTCGACTGATCGCGCCCGTCGACACACCGGCGGATCGTTCTCCCGGACGCACCGTGTCGCTTCGCCCGTCGCGCTCGGTCTGCGTCCAAACGCTCTCCGGCCGACGAGCCCCGCGGACGAGAAACCGTTAAGAACGTCAGACGCGTATGTATGATAATGAGCGAGTATACCGAGGAAGAACAGCGGATCCTCGCGTACCTCACGGACAGCGTCACCCGTGGCGAGCGGTACGTTCGCTCGAAGACGATCGCCGACGCGATCGGTCTCACCGCGAAGCAGGTGGGGTCGCGCCTCCCGCGCCTCGCCGAGAAGTCCGACGACGTCGACATCGAGAAGTGGGGCCGCGCCAAATCGACGACCTGGCGCGTGACCCCGGACGGGTGAGGCCGAGACGCGCGACCGGCGCGTCGTCCCGCGAACAGCCGCGCCTCGGCGCGTTCCCCGACCTCGACACCGCCGACGCGCATTTTTAACCCCCGTAGCCCCAAACAGGAACGTATGACCGTTCGAGTCTCCCGGACGTTCGAGTTCGACGCGCCGCCGGCCGACGTGTGGGCGTTCATCTCGGACGCGGAGCAGCGCGCGGGCGCCATCAGCGTGGTCGACTCCTTCGACGTTCACGACGACGGGACCGCGACTTGGCACGTCGCGCTCCCGATACCGATGATCCGCTCCACGATCGACGTCGAGACGGAGGAGGTCGCGCGCGACCCACCGAACCGAGTGAAGTTCGTCGGGAAGTCGCGGGCGTTCCGCGTGACCGGCGAACACGAGATCACCGAGACCGATGACGGCGGCTGCCGGCTCGCCAACGAGTTCGTCGTCGACGGGAAGCTCCCCGGCGTCGAGTCGTTCTTCAAGCGGAACTTCGACGCCGAACTCGACAACTTGGAGGCGGCGCTCCGCGCCTCGCTGGCCTCGCCGGCATGAGGGTCGCGGGGGTCCAACTGGCGGTCGAGGGCGGCGCCGTCGAGGCGAACGTCGAGCGGGCGCTCGACCGTGTCCGGGAGGTCGCCGCCGAAGGGGCCGACCTCGTTGTCCTCCCCGAGCTGTTCGACGTCGGGTACTTCGCGTTCGACGCGTACGACCGCGCGGCTGAGAGCCTCGCCGGTGAGCGCCTCGGTCGATTCGCTGCCGCGGCCGCCGAGCACGACGTGGCCGTCCTCGCCGGCACGGTCGTCGAGGACCTGTCGGCGTCGACTGCCGACGGCCTCGACACCCCGGCCGACGCCGGCCTCGCGAACGCCGCGGTGCTGTTCGACGCCGACGGCGAGCGTCGGCTCGTCTACCGGAAGCGGCACCTGTTCGGGTACGGCTCCGAGGAGACGGACCGGATGGTCCCGGGCGAGCGGACGCCGGTCGTCGACCTCGCGGGTGTCACGGTCGGCGTGACCACCTGCTACGACCTCCGGTTCCCGGAGCAGTTCCGCGTGATGGTCGACGCGGGCGTCGAGTGTGTGCTCGTCCCGAGCGCGTGGCCGTATCCTCGCCTCGAGCACTGGCGGACGCTCGGCCGCGCGCGGGCTATCGAGAACCTGACGTACGTCGTCGCGGTCAACGGGAGCGGCCGGTTCGGCGACGAGGCCCTCTGCGGGCGGAGCGCGGCGTACGACCCGTGGGGAACGACGCTCGCGTCGGTCGGCGACGAGCCCGGGGTCGTCACGGCGACGGTGGACCCCGAGCGGGTCGCCGCGGTCCGCGAGGAGTTCCCCGCGCTCCGGGACCGTCGGTAACGGCGTCTGCCGAGGTGCGAGGGACGTACGGCTCAGCGGGGTAGAGACGCCCCGTGACAGATCCGGATCTAACATATTTATACGCCTGAAGGACATATACATACCTGCCGAAGACCGACGCTTTTCTCGTTGGAATTCGGCGCTAATCGATCCGCGCCCGTCCCGACCACCCGGGCGGCGACGCCGACGACAGCCTGGGGGTCCGCTGTCCGGCAACCGCCGCCCGCCGCCTCTCGCCGCCTCGCCTTTCGCCCACCTCCTCGCTCCCACCCTTTCGTTCGCGTTCGGCCTCGACTCCTCCAGCGCTTAGCCGGGCACCGGCACGAGCGGGTTTCACCGCCGCAAATCGGCGTATGCGTGGTGACGATGCGAGACGAACACCCTCCGTCTCGACGGGAATATCTGTACTGATAACTCGGTCGGTAGGTTCTTACGTCGCTCGCGGAAGTGAGTAAATGCCGCGGACGAATCCGGTTGGCCCCATCCCGCTTCGGGCGGGCCGGCCGGCACTCGCTTCCACCGTCCGTCGTCCGTCGGCTTGGGTTCGGGCCCACCCGCTCCCACACCGAGCCCGAACCCGTTTCTGTTCGTCTCACCCCGAGAGCGACGCCCCTCGTCGGCGTCGAGCGTCGCGAAGCGCAAGGACGAAACCCCCGGCCGCCGAACCCGCGGTCGAATGTTCCCCCGCGAGTACCGCGGCGTCGCCTTCGTCGTCGGGCTGTTCGTGATCGTCCAGCTGGGCGCGCTGGCGCTGGTCCCGGAGTTCGCCGCGAGCGGGTACCAGGCCGTCGAGAACCCCGACAACCCCGCCAACAGCGTGCTGTACGTCGTCGCCATCGTCGCGATGACCGGGCTGATGCTCGCGGCGTTCCGGTACGACTTCGACGGCGCGATCCGCCTGCTGATCGTCGGCGTGTCGGCGTGGCTCTCCTGGTACGTCTTCTCCGCCATCGTCCCGCCGCTCGCCGCGGCTGTCCCCGCGGTCGCGGTCGCGGTCGGCCTGCTGGTCCACCCCGAGTGGTACGTGATCGACACCGCCGGGGTGTTGATGGGGGCGGGCGCGGCCGGGCTGTTCGGCATCTCGTTCGGCCTCCTGCCCGCGCTGATCCTCCTCGCTGTCCTCGCCGTCTACGACGCCGTCTCCGTCTACGGCACCGAGCACATGCTGTCGCTCGCGGAGGGCGTGATGGACCTGAACATCCCCGTCGTGCTGGTGATCCCGCTGTCGCTGTCGTACTCGCTGCTCGACGGGGAGTCCGCGAGCGACGAGGCCGCCGGCGTCGGCGCGGACGAGGAAGTCGAAGGGGACGCGAACACCGACGCGGACGTGGGGGTCGACGCGGATGCGAACGCGGAGGTCGACAACGATGCGACCGACGCTGAGAGCGAGGTGGCCGAATCCCCCGAGCCCGGCGACCGCGACGCTTTCTTTATCGGGCTCGGCGACGCCGTCATCCCGACGGTGCTGATCGCGAGCGCGGCGACGTTCTCGCCGGCCGCCGACCTCTCCGTTCCCCTCCTCGGCGTCAATCTCCCCGCGCTGCTCGCGATGGTCGGGACCCTCGGCGGGCTGCTCGTGCTCATGCGGTGGGTGATCCGGGGGCGGGCGCACGCGGGACTCCCGCTGTTGAACGGCGGGGCGATCGGCGGCTACCTGATCGGTTCGGTCGTCGCCGGCGTCCCGCTCCTCGAGGCGCTGGGGCTCGCGACGTTCTTCTAGGTCGGTTCGGGCGCGGTGGTTCGATCTTTTACTGAGCCCGCCGCAGGCTCGATTTCCCGACCGAACGGTGGCTCTGCCGATGACTAAGTGGTCGACACGAACACTCCCGAAGCCCCAGCCGCGGGGGCTCGCGCGACTCGCTGCGCTCCTCGGTCGCTCGTTTCACTCGCTCCCTACGGTGCTTGCGTCGTCGTGCGTCGTCCCCGCGGCTGCCCCTTCGAGTCCCGCCCCACGCAGCACAGCCCCGCACCTCACGCCGCCCCAGCCTCGCGGTTCGCGCTCTTTGAGCGCTCACCGCTCCCTCGCGCGTGCGACTCGCGGCCGCCGGTGGCGGCCGCTCGTAGGCACGCGCCACCGAAAAGTCCGTCAGTCGTCGTCCGCGGGGTTCCCGTCGCGCGTCTTCACCGCGACGCCGGAGCCGAGCGCCTCGGCCTCCGCCCCGGAGAGCTCGGCGCGCCCGACGCCGAATATCTCGTCCGACTCGTCGACCACCAGCACCTCGTCGCCGGGGCGGATCCCGTCGTCGGCCGCGGTGACGAACTTCGCGAACGCATTACGCCCCTCGCGCACGAACGGCTCGCTCTCCTCGCCGACGACCACCCGGTGTCGCGGGGCCGCGAACGCCTCGTGGACCCGCCGCCCGCCCGCGAGTCCGAGCGTGAACCGCCCGTCGGTGCTGTACGAGACGAGGCGGTCGCCCTCGCTGCTTCCGGGGGTGTCGTCGACGTCGCCGTCGATCACCTGCCGCGGCCGGCCGCCGCTCGACCGCCGCACCGTGAGCGGGTCGTCCGGCGGGAACAGCGCCGCTCCCGCGCCGGCACCGAACTGGTAGTCGGCGGCGGTCCGCAGGTCCGCGAGCGTCTCGGCGTCGGTCATACCGGCGGTTCCGACCGCGCGGGGAAAGCGATTGCGACACCGACCGGACTCAGCCGACCGGGGGGTAGGCCGCGTCGACCTCGTCTCCATCGACGCGCCAGCGGTCGGCGACCGCCCGATACGCGGCCGGGTCCGCCGCCGACTCGGCCCCGATCGGTTCCGGCGGCGACTCGCGAAGCGCCGCGGCCAGCGCGTCGCGGTCGAGCGTGGCGGCCGAGTCGGACTCCTCGCCGAGCAGGTCGGCGAGACGATCGGCCGCGGCGACTATCGCCCGCGCGTCCTCGGTCCGACGACCCATGTTGATGGCCGCGCGCAGGTGGTCAGCCGCCGCGGCTGCGTCGCCGCGCTCCACCTCCGCGGCCCCCAGCACCGCGAGCGCCTCCGCTTCGACCTGTCTGAATCCGCCCGCCCGCGCGGCGTCGACCGCGGACCGCAGCGCCGCCGCCGCGTCGTCCCCGTCGCCGCGCGCGAGCGCCAGCAGCCCCCGGACGCGGTCCAGCTCCGCCAGCCGCTTATACCCCTCGTGGTCGTCGAGCAGCGACGCGGTCCGCTCTACTCGCCGTTCGGCCTCGGTTAGGTCGCCGCGATCGATCGCCACCTCCGCTTGGATCGTCGTCACCATCGCGCACCGGGCGTCGGCGTCGAGCGCGTCGAGGCGCTCGGCCGCGCTCGCGAGGAACCGCTCCGCGCGCTCGAGATCGCCGGCGAAGTGCGCCGCGCTGCCGAGGTGGCTCAGCGCGAACGCCTCGTACATGTCCGACCCCACGCGCTCGGCGACCGTTCGCGCCTCGGACGCCCGGGCGACCGTCTCCGCGACGTCGCCGCGCTGTTCGGCGAACGCCGCGAGGTTCAGCAGCGAGATCGCCTCCCGATGTTCGTCCCCGACGGTCCGGTAGCCGTCGAGCGCGCGGCTCGCCGTCCGCGTGGCGGCGTCGAGGTCGCCGCGCCGGCGCAGCGCGACAGCGAGGTTCGTCCGGACGTTCGCCTCCCCGTGGGTGTCGTCGTGGGCCCGGAACAGGTCGCCGGCGACGCGGTAGTGGGCGAGCACCGCGTCCGTCGCGTCGAGCGCGTCGAGCGCGTTTCCGATATCCATCAGCGCCTTCGCCATCGCGATCGGGCCGTCGAGCGCCGCGGCGACGGCGTACGCCCGTGAGGCCGCCTCGAAGGCGACCTCGTAGTCCCCGTCGAAGTGGGCCGCCTGCGCCCGCCCCCGGACCGCCGCCGCGAGGCCGCCGCGGTCGCCGGCTGCCTCGAACAGCTCCGCCGCCCGCTCGTACCACTCTCGCGCTGCGTCGTACTCCCCGCGGCGTCGCGCGACGTCGCCGTACCCCCGTTGACGCTCGGCCGCTCCGGCCTCGTCGACCGGTCGCCACGCGTCGAGCGCCGCGATCGCACCGTCGAGGTCGCCGGCGTCGACGTACATCCGCGCGACCCACTCGGGCGGCCGGTCGCGGAGGTCGGCCGGGCACGCGTCCGGGAGGTCGATCCAGGCGTAGCGGACCCGGCCGTACAGCCCCGCGAGCCGCGGGTAGCGTCGGCCGACGCCGTACACCGCGCGGACCGTCTCGGCCACCCACGCGCCCGGGTCGCGCTCGATCCGATCCACCGTGGGGGCGTCCCCGCCGACGGCCCGACGGACACGAGCGCGCCGCACGGGGTCGTCCGCGAGCGCGAGCACCTGCGAGACGCCCCGACCGACGTATCTGGCGACGACCGGCTCCGGCTCCCGCTCCAGAAGCCGCTCTAAGAACAACACCGACCACTCGTCGTGGACGGTCCGGTACTCGCCGTCGCCCGACCCGACGAGCGCCGTCCCGACGAGCCGGTCGAGCGCGCGGCGGACCGCGTCGACGCTCGGCGAAGCCCCCTCGTCCGCACCCGCCGCGCCGCCCTCCTTCGGGCTGTCGACGAGCGCGTACGCCAGCGTCCGGGCGTCACCCACCCCTGCGACGTTGAGGAGGTTCACCAACACCGCGACGCCCACGGTCGGCGGCGGGCGGTTCCGGAGCTCCCGGACCGCCTCCTCGACCGCCGTCTCCAGCCCGGACCGGAGGCCCGCGTCGCCGGCGCGAGCGGCGTCTCGGTCCGCCACCGTACCTTTCTCCGCCGCCGCGTCCCGGTCCGTCTCCGGGTCGTTACTGGAGGCCCCGCCCGCCTTGTCGACGCCGCTGGGCCGACCCTTGCTCGCGCGCACGAGCCGGTGAACGAGCGCGAGGAGCTCGCCGACGCGCTCGTCGTCGGCGCGGCGCACGTCGGCGAGCAGCGCCGCGGGGTCGGCCGCGGGTGCCTTCCCGGTACGGTCGGCGACGTGGCGGACGAACCGCTCCACCTCGCGCTCGTCGAGCCGCGGCATCCGGACGGTCTCGATCGACCGCCGGTAGCGGAGGTCCGCGGGTGAGAGCGGGAGGCCGTCCGGGTCGTCGTACGGCTTCTCGCACGCGTCGAACAAGAAAGAGACGTCGTCGCGGTCGGCCAGATCGCGGGCGACCGCGACCGCCTCCGCGGCCTCCGGGTCGACGACGTCTTCGACGACCACGAGGTGATGACCCTCCCCGTCGACGACGCGCTCCCGCAAGCGTTCCGTCGCGGTGAACGCGTCGCCGCCGTCGCTCCGTCGGTACGTCACCGGGCCGCGTCCCGACCGGAACCACTCGACCGCGACGCTACGACAGACGGTGCTCTTCCCGCTGCCCGGCGGTCCGACCAGCGCTTGGTCGGTCCCCGCTGCGAGCCCCTCAACGAGCAGTCCGGCGATCGAGCGCCGCTCGCCGTCCCGCACCATGGTCCTGTCGAGGACGTGTCCCGCGTCGACCTCGGGGAACGACGCCGTGGCGCGCAGCGGGCCATACGGGTCCGGGTCGCCCGCGAGGCGCTCCTCATCGACCGCGTGGAACCCCTGCGCCGAGAGCGCGCCGCCCCCCTCGTCGCCCGACCCGATCCGACCGAAGAGCCCCCCGGCGTCGCTCCGCCCTCTTAGTTCCGCGCCGCCGTCGCGACTCGCCCGATCGGGCGCGTCCGGGGTATCGTCGCCCGGCGCTCCGCCCGAACCGTCGCTCTCGGATCGCTCACCGCCCGCCGCTCCGGTCTCGGTGCCACCGATCGCGGCGAGCGCCTCGCCGGCTTCGCGCCCGCGATCCACTAGCTCGCCGACCGCGGCCTCGGCCCACGCGACCGCGTCCGGGTCAGTCGAGGCCGCCGCGCCGTGGAGCGTGCCGTCGTCGTCGAAGGTGAGCAGCAGCGCGGTGTCGTCGGCCGCGACCACCCCCGCGTCGACGGCGTCGACCGCGGCGACCCGGCAGTCGTCCCGCCGCGCGACGACCGCGAGGTCGTCGGCGAAGCGCTCGGTCGCGTGCCGGTACGCCCGCTCCGCCAGCGCGAGGTCGACGGTCCCGCCGCCGGCGGCCGCGCGCCGGAGCCGGTCCGCGACCCGCGGGTACGGGAACCCCGGCAGCGCGGCCGAGACCGCTTCCGCGTCGGCGAGCGCGTCGTCGAGCACCTCCAGCGGTCGGTACGGGTCCGGGGCGGCGGCCCGGTACGTCTCCGCGCCGCGGAGGATCGCCGGCGAGACGTCGACGTCCGCGCCGAGGGGGTCGAGCACGTCGCCCGCGGCCGCGAGGTCGTCGGCGACCGTCAGGAACTCGCGGTAGCTGTTCGCGAGCAGCCGACCGGAGAGCGTCGTTCGGTAGCCGTCCGTCTCGCCGGCGACCAGCCCGGTCGCCTCCAGCTCGTCTATCGCGCGGTTCACCGTCGACCGGGAGTGCCCGAGCGCGTCGACGAGCTCGTGCTTGCGGAGCGGCTCCGCCGCGAGCCGTTCGAGGAAGTCGAGGCGACGTTCGACGACGCCCACGAGTTCCGACGGCTCGCTCATACGTCCGTCCGCACCGCAGCCACCGATATAATTGTTTCTTCGATGACGACTTGCCGCGCGTGGTGACACAGTGTCCCACGGGGTGAGAATAAGACGGATGCCGCCGCAGTGGACTCCATGGACGGGGACCCCACCGGCGAGAGCGACGAGCCGGGCTCCGCGGACGGGCTCGGCGGGGCGGCGACGGACGAGCGCGCCGAACCGAACGCGACCGGTTCCGAGGGCGCGACGCCGGCGGAGGCGCGACGCGCAGCGGGTACCGCCGACCTCCCGGATCGCGCGTCGCGCGCGGTCTCGGCGGCGCGGGCGGCGGCGGACGAGCTGGTGACGTGGGGCCCCGAGGACGCGGCGTCCCTTGTGCGCTCGGTCGGCGAGCGGCTGGCCGACAGGGAGACGGTCAGCCGCCTCGCGCGGTCGGCGGCCAACGAGACGGGGCGCGGCCACCCGGGGACGAAGGTGGAGAAGATCGCGACGGCGCTTGACGCCGCCCGCCGCTCGCTCCGCGACGCGCCCACCGCCGGCGTGGTCGAGCGCGACGGGGCGGCCGGCACGGTGACGATCGCCGGCCCGATCGGGGTCGTCGGCGCGGCGGTCCCCGCGACGCACCCGGTCGTGGTCCCCGCGGTTCTCTCGCTGTACGGGCTCGCGGCCCGGAACGCGGTCGTCTTCGCGCCGTCGCCCTCGACCGTCGAGACGTGCGACGTGGTCGTCGAGACCGTCCGCCGCGCGCTCGCCGACGCCGGCGCGCCCGCCGGCTCGGTGTCGATGCTCCCGGCGCCGGCCTCGAAGCCCGCGACGGACGCGCTGTTCGAGCGGGCCGACTTCGTGGTCGCCGCCGGCTCCGAGGCGACGGCCGCCGCGGGACAGCGCTGCGGGACGCCGAACGTCGCCACGAGCGCCGACGGCGTCGTCGCCGTCGCCGACAGCTCGGTCCCCGCCGCGGCCGTGGCGACGCGGGTCGCCGTCGGGGCGACCTACGACTTCGGCGCTCACCCCGCGGGCGACGCCGCGGTGGTCACGGTGTCGCAAGCGGTCGACCCGCTGTGCGCCGCGCTCGAAGACGAAGGGGGGTACGTCCTCGACGCGGACGAGAGCGACCGGCTCCGCGCGCTCCTCGACGGCGACGACGAGACCGACCTGCGGGGGAACTCGCCGCGATGGTTCGCGTCGGCGCTCGACCTCCCGAACGCGGCCAGCGACGCCGCCTTCCTCGTCGCCACTCCCGACGCCGCCGACGGACCGCTGGCGACGCTGCCCGGGATCCCCGCGGTGGCGGTTCACGGCCGCGGCGGGTTCGACGCCGCGACCGCGCTCGCGGTTGAACTCGGCTCGCCGCACGCCGCGGCGGTCCACACCACCCAACAGCGCCGCGCGCGCCGGGTCGCGGAGCGGCTCTCGCCGGGGCGTCTCGTCGTCAACCAGCCCGGCGTCGCGGCGGCCGGCTGGCGGACGAACGGGTTCGATGCGGCCCCGATACTGGGCGGTGGCACGGCGGAGGAGAGCCAGCTATGCGGGGGACTCACGCCGGACCGATTCGCGCGGACCGCGACTGTCGCGGCGACGAGCACCGCGGACCGGGCGCCGCACCGCAACGGCGCGGGGGGCACGCTCCGGGGTCCCTGAGCGCGGCGTGGTTCCGCTCCGGGCCGGTCCTCAGAGCTCGATCCGGTCCACGATCGAGCCGTTGCCGTCCGTCCCGTCGTTGTGGGTGTTGATCGCGACGGTCCGGATCCGGTCTTCGAGGAGCGACCCGTCGATCTTCGCCTTCAGCAGCGAGTCAACCTGGTAGACGCCGGCGGCGTTGTTCATCCGGATCACGACCTGGACCGGTGTCTCGTCGCCCTCCCGAAGCGAGACGCGCTCGATGGCCTGCGAGGAGACGGTGTTGATCCCGCGGCCGCCCTCCTCGTAGGGGACCCGCGAGCGCCCGCGCTCCATGTCGAGCCCGTCGGCGATCCGGACGACGCCCGCCTCCAGCGTCAGCGGCTGTTCCTCGGTGTGGTGACAGAGGATCGCGTGGAGCACCTCCGCCTTCACGCGGACCCGGTCGGCGACGCCGTAGAACGAAGGGAGGAGGTCGTTCAACAGGTCCGCCGCGAGCGGGATCGAGTAGTACGGGTGGTCGTGGCGGTGGACGACGTGGCCGATGTCGTGGAGCGTCGCCGCCAGCGCGACGATAACCGCCTCGTCGGCCTCGTCGAGCCCCTGCTGACGCGCGCCGTTGAACTCGACGCCGCCGGACTTGAGCAGGTCGTACAGCCGGAGGGCGCGATCGCGGACGATCTCGACGTGCTTGGCCCCGTGGTCGTTGTACCCCTTCCTGGCGACCGGGTTGACGTTCTGCGCCTCCAGGTAGGTGACGACTTCCTCGTCCGACGTGAGCCGCGCGAGGACCTCGTTGAGCCGCTCGTCGGGGAACGCGTGCGCGGCGTCCGGGTCGTACTCGTGGCGGCCCGCGTCGGTGTCGTCGGCGATATCGTCGCGCCCGGCGGGCGCGCCGCTCGCGGTCGGATCGGGGGCGTCGTCGGCAGGGTCGCTCATGCGTCGCACAGAGTCGCCCGGCCGACATAAATGTGCGAGGCGTGCGGGTCGGCGGTCGCACGGCTGCCCGGGGGTGGCGTCTTCGACGGCCCGGCCGCTTATCACGCCGCCCGCTGTGGGCACAGGCATGGCGCTCGACGCCGACCGCGTCTCGACGGTCACGTTCGACTCGTACAGCACGCTCGTGGACGTGGAGGCCGCAGAAGCCGCGCTCGCGGACCGCGTCGCCGACCCCGAGCCGGTGTCGCGGCTGTGGCGGTCGCGGTCGCTGGCGTACACGTTCGTCGCGAACGCGGTCGACGCCTATCAGCCGTTCTACGAGATGAACCGCGACGCGCTGACGTACGCGCTCGCCGCGCACGGCGTCGACCTCCCGGAGGCCGAGCGCGACGAGATCCTCGCGGTGTACCACGAGCTGGAGGTGTTCGACGACGTGCGCGACGCGATCGGTCGGCTCCGCGAGGCGGGGTACGACTGCTACGTTCTCTCGAACGGCGACCCGGCGATGCTTGCGTCGCTCGTCGACCACGCCGACATCGCGGACCTGGTCGTCGACACCGTCAGCGCCGACGAGGTGGAGACGTTCAAGCCCGCGGCCGAGCTCTACCGCCACGGCGCGGCCCGGACCGGGACCCCGATCGACGAGGTGGTCCACGCCACCGCCGGCTGGTTCGACGTGTTGGGCGCGCGCCACGCCGGAATGCAGGCCGCGTGGGTCGACCGGAAGGGGACGCCGTGGGAGCCGTTCGGCGGCGACCCGGACGCGACCGTCGAGACGCTCCACGAACTCGCCGACCTGCTCGGGGCCTGACCGGAACGCGGCGGGGAACGCGCGGAAACGCCCTCGCGCCCGCCCTGTGGCAGTTTCGGCCCGAGACACAACGCATAAGCGCGTAACCGTCGCATATGTCGGTGTGATCCGACCCGCGTTCGCCCGCGGTCAGCCGTCCGCGCCAGCGACGCGGCTCTTCTCGAAAAAACGCGCGTGAGCCGTCCGCCGGCGGGAGTGGCGACCCCGTCCCGGACGACCCCCGACTCGCGGCGCGCCGGGCGCGCAGGCGCCTCGCCTCGCGACCGGACCCCGCGACCGTCTCGTCTCACGACCGACACCGTATCCCACCCACCCACACCGAACCCATGACGGACACGACGACAACCACGCCGTACGCGACGACCGACGCGACCGACAGAGAACCGACCGACGCGCCCTTCGAGGGCGTCTATCCGGCGATGACGACCCCGTTCACTGACGAGGACGCGGTCGATCACGACCAGCTCGCCGAGAACGCGCGCTACCTCGAACGCGCGGGCGTCGACGGCGTCGTCCCCGTCGGCTCGACCGGCGAGTCGGCGACGATGAGCCACGACGAACACGTCGCGGTGATCGAGACCGTCCGCGACGCGCTCGACGACATCCCCGTGATCGCGGGGACCGGTTCGAACAACACCGCCGAGGCGCTCTCGCTGTCGCGGCGCGCGGCCGACGCGGGCGCCGACGGGCTCCTGCTCATCTCGCCGTACTACAACAAGCCCGAACCGCAGGGGTTCCTCGACCACTACCGGACCGTCGCCGACGCGGTCGACCTCCCGCAGATCGTCTACAACGTGCCGAGCCGCACCGGCGAGTCGATCCCGGCGGACGTGACGGTCGAACTCGCCGAGCATCCGAACATCCGCGGGTACAAGGCGGCGTCCGGCGACCTCAATCTGATCAGCGAGGTCGTCGAGCGGACCCGCGACGAGGAGTTCGCGGTCCTGTCGGGCGACGACGGGCTCACGCTCCCCGTCCTCTCGATCGGCGGGACGGGCACGATCAGCGTCGTCGCCAACGTCGAGCCCGAGCGCACCTGCGCGATGGTCGGCGCGGCGCTCTCGGGCGACTACAGCCGGGCGCGGGCGCTCCACCACGAGCTCTCGCCGCTCGTCCGCGAGCTGTTCGCCGAGACGAACCCCATCCCGGTGAAGGAGGCGATGTACGTCCGCGGGCGGGGCGGCCCCCGCGTCCGCTCGCCGCTCTCGCGGCTCTCCGCGGACCGCCGCGAGTCGCTCCGCGAGCTGCTGGCCGCGTACGACGAGCACGCGCCGGGCGCGCTCGACCCGACGGTCGCCGACCCCGCGGCGACGGGGGACGCGGAATGAGCGACTCGGCCGACCCGACCGCCGCCGGCCTCCGAATCGCCGTCACGGGCGCGGGCGGCCGCATGGGCCGCGAGGTGATCGAGGCCGCCGCCGACCGCGATGGCGTCGCGGTTGCTGTCGCCGTCAACCGGACCGCGACCGACCCGGTGGCGGGCGTCGCGGTCGAGGACGCCGACCGCCTCGACGACCTGCTCGCGAGCGAGGCGCCGGACGTCTTGGTCGACTTCACCGGCCCCGACTCGGCGGTCGCGTACGCCGAGGCCTGCGCCGATGCCGGCGTCCCCCTCGTCACCGGAACGACCGGGTTCACCGACGCCCAAGTCGACGCGCTCCGCGCCGCGAGCGACGCGGTCCCCGTGCTCAAGGCGTCGAACTTCGCGCGGGGCGTGGCCGCGCTCCGCCGGGCGGTCCGCGAGGCCGCCGCGGCGCTGCCGGGCTACGACGTCGAGCTGACGGAGACGCACCACAGCGGGAAGCGCGACGCCCCGTCCGGCACCGCGAAGTCGATCCTCGACGACGTTGAGCGCGTGCGCGACGACCTCGACGAACGTGTCCACGGTCGCGAGGGCGACGCCCCGCGGGAGTCCGGAGAGATCGGCGTTCACGCCCGCCGCGCGGGCGACGTGACCGGCGAGCACGAGGTTATGTTGGCGGGGAACCGCGAGACGCTCGAACTCACGCACCGCGCCGGCGACCGCGGGGTGTTCGCCGAGGGGGCGCTCGACGCGGCCGCGTGGCTCGCCGACCGCGACCCCGGCTGGTACGGGTTCGACGACGTGTTGGACGCCGGAGGGGCCGATGGATAACTCCGGAACATCCGAGTATCGACGGGTAAATACCGCCACTCATCCATACACCAGCCAATGAGCCTCGAATCCGACGTCGCCGACCTCTGGAACCGCTATCAGGACGGGTTGACCGCCGCGGACGCGACCGACGCCGACGCGGCCGTCGTCAATGAGTTCCTCGCCGCCCTAGAGACCGGCGAGGTCCGCGCCGCGGAGAAGACCGGCGACGACGTGACCTCGTGGGAGGCCAACGAGTGGGTCAAGCGGGGCATCCTGCTCAACTTCGGCCTGCGCGAGACGGAGCCGCGCGAGTACGGCGGCGTCACCTACTACGACGTGCTCCCGCTGCGCGACACCGAGGACCTCGCGGCGCGCGGCACGCGTAACACGCCGGACGGAACCGTCATCCGCCGCGGGGCGTACCTCGGGAGCGACTGTATCATGATGAGCCCCTCGTTCGTCAACATGGGCGCGTACGTGGGCGACGGCACGCTCGTCGACTCCTGTGACACCGTCGGCTCCTGCGCGCAGCTGGGCTCGGACGTCAAGCTCGGCGCGAACACGCTGATCGGCGGCGTGCTCGAACCCGTCGAGGACGCGCCAGTAATCGTCGAAGACGGCGTCTCGTTGGGCGCGGGCTGCCGGGTCACCTCGGGCTTCCGCGTCGGTGAGAACTCAGTCGTCGGCGAGAACACGCTGCTCACGCCGCGGATCCCGGTCTACGACCTCGTCGAAGAGGAAGTGATCTACGGCCACCTCCCGGCCGAGCGCCGCGCGTTCACTCGGATGGTGGAGTCGTCTGTCGGCGACCACGACCTCTTCGAGGGCGGCGCGTACAAGCCCGCGGTGGTGGCGACGCACGTCGAAGCGGAGACGCTGGAGGCGACCCGGCGGGAGGACGCGCTCCGCGAATGAGCGACTCCGACGCGGCCGCGGCGGCGACGGGCGGGGAGACCGGCGACAACCCCTCGGTCCGTCGCGTGAGCGACTGGGACGCCGCCAGCCTCCGCGGGCTGGCCGACGCCCACGAGACGCCCCTGTACGTTCAGGACCTCGACCGGGTCCGCGAGAACTGCGAGCGCCTGCGCGCGGCGTTCCCCGACGCCGACGTGCGGTACGCGGTCAAGGCGCACACGGGCCAAGCCGTCTTGGAGGCCGTCCGCGACGCCGGTCTCGACGCCGAGTGCGCCTCGGCGGGCGAGGTCGACCGCGCGCTCGCGGCGGGCTTCGACGGCGCGCGGCTCCACTACACCGCGGTCAACCCGCCCGCCCGCGACCTCGACTACGTCGTCGGTGTCGCAGAGCGCGACCCTGCCCTCACCGTCACGGTCGGCGCGGTCGACACCCTCGACCGGCTGGCCGAGCGCGGCTACGACGGCCGGGTCTGCGTCCGCGTGAACCCCGGCGTCGGCGCGGGCCACCACGAGAAGGTCACCACCGGCGGGGCCGCGAAGTTCGGAATCCCCTACGACCGCGCCGCAGAAGCGGCGCGGGACGCGGCCGAGCGCTTCGACGTGGTCGGGGTCCACGCCCACGCGGGCTCCGGCATCGACCCGGACCAACTCGACAGCCACCGCGAACTGGTCGCGCGGATGGGCGAGCTGGCGCGCGAGCTGACCGACCCGGACGAGGCCGGGGCCACGTCCCTCGATCTTGAGTATGTCGACGTCGGCGGCGGGTTCGGCGTCCCCTACCGGGAGGACGCCCCGGCGCTCGACCTGCCGGCCGTCGCCAACGCCACTCGGGACGCGGTCGCGCCGCTCCCCGAGGGCGTCGAGCTCGCGGTCGAACCCGGCCGCTACGTCGCCGCGGACGCGGGCGTCCTCCTAACCCGGGTAAACACCGTGAAGCCGACGCCGGACGAGACGGTCGTCGGCGTCGACGCGGGGATGACGGACCTCCTGCGCCCGACGATGTACGACGCGTACCACCCGATCCGAAACCTCGGCGGCGCCGAGGGGGAGCCGGCGGTCGACGAGCGGGAGGCAACCCCTGTCACGGTCGCCGGACCTATCTGTGAGACCGGAGATACCCTCGGCAAGGACCGCGCGATCGCCGCGCCGGCCCGCGGGGACCGCCTCGCGGTCGGTGTCGCGGGCGCGTACGGATACGAGATGGCGAGCCAATACAACTCACGACCGCGGCCCGCGGAGGTCGCGCTCGACGACGGATCTGTGACCACGACCCGACGCCGAGAGACGCTCGGGGACCTCCTGACGGTCGAACGCGAGGCGGGGCGACCGGGGGGCGAGCGATGAACACGCACGCCGTCCCGGTGGAGAAGTACCACGGCACGGGCAACGACTTCCTCGTCGTCGACGCGGCCGCCGAGAGCGTCGGGGACCGCGCGGCGTTCGCGCGGGCGCACTGCGACCGCGAGACGGGCGTCGACGGCCGCGACCTCGACGCCGACGAACGCGGCGCGCATTCCGACCGACGCGGCGCGGACGGCGTCCTCTTCCTCAGCGTGGCGGAACGGTTCGATCCGACCCGCGTCGTGATGACGTTAGTCCAGCCGGACGGCTCCACCGCGACGATGTGCGGCAACGGCGCGCGGGTCGTCGCGCGCTGGGCCCACGACCGGACGGGCGACCACGAGTTCATGATCGACACGCAGGCCGGCACCCGCCGCGCCACCGTGACCGCGGACGCGACCGCGGCCACCATCGAGATGGGCGTGCCGACGTTCGACCCCCGTCGCGTTCCGGTCGCTCGGGAGGGCCACGACGCGGACGACCCCCTGGTCGACGAACGGGTCGAGGGACTGACCGTCACCGCCGTCAACACCGGCGTCCCGCACGCGGTCGCGTTCGTCGACGGCGGGCGCAACGACTCCGACGGGATCGACGCCGTCGACCTCGACGTGGTCGCGCCCCCGGTCCGACACGCCGACGTCTTCCCGGAGGGGGCGAACGTGAACCTCGCGGCGGTCGTCGACGACGGGAGCGGCGACGGGCCCGCGGTCGTCGACCAGCGCACCTTCGAGCGCGGCGTCGAGGGCGAGACGCGCTCCTGCGGCACCGGCGCGGTCGCAGTCGTCGCGGCCGCCCGCCGGCTCGGGCTGATCGACGGCGAGGCCGCGGTGAGTCGGCCCCCGGGCGGCGAACTGGAGATCACCGTCCCGGACGCGGGCCACGCCACCCTGACCGGGCCCGTCGCCCACGAGTTCTCGGGAACCATTCCCGCAGACCCGCAATGAGCAACGGGAGCGACGCCGACTCAGGCCGTGGACCGACGTTCGATCCGGTCTCGTTCCTCGAAGACGCGGTCGCGATCCCCTCTCACGAGTCGGCCGACGAGATGCGTGACTTCGTTGTCGAGACGCTCGAACGGCGCGGGGCCGATCCCCGAGTCGTCGCGGACGGCTGCGTCCTCGCGGAGACGCGCTCCCCGGCCCCCGAAGCGGGTCCGCACCTCGTGTTGAACACGCACCTCGACACGGTGACGCCGCACGTCCCGTTCGAGCGGGGCGAGGCGACCGCCGACGAGCGCGGCGAATCCGAGTCGGACGCCGCGGCCGGCGGGGCGGTGATCCGCGGTCGCGGGGCGTGCGACGCGAAGGGGCCGCTGGCGGCGCTCCTCGCGGGCTTCCTCACCGCCGATCCGGACCGCGGCCGGATCACGCTCGCGCTCACGCCCGACGAGGAGGCGCTGTCGCTCGGCGCTGCGGCGCTGACCGGGCGGCTTCCGGGGACCGACGACCGCCTCGACGGCGACCTGTTTCTGGTCGGGGAGCCGACCGGGCTCGACGCCTGTACCGCCGCGAAGGGGCGGTTCCAGGCGACCGTGGCTCTCTCCGGGACCGCCGCCCACGCCGCGGAGTTCGCCGGCGCGAACGCGGTCGCGGCGGCCGAGGACGCGCTCGCCGCGATCCGGACGTTCGACGCAGACGCGACCGTTCACCCGCAACTTGGATCCCCGAAGCTCACGCCGACCGTGATCGAGGGCGGCGCGGCGACGAACCAGGTGCCGGCCGACTGCGAGATAACGGTCGACCGCCGGAGCGTGCCGCCGGAGGGCGCCGCGGAGTTCCGGAAGTCGCTCGCGGACGCGGTGCGGGCTTCGCTCGCTCCCGACCGCGACGTCGACGCCGCGGTCACGCTGACCGACCGCGAGTCGCCGTTCTTGGAGGCGTTCGCGACGGACACGGACCACGAACTCGTCCGGACCGTCGCGGACGCGGCACGCGACGCTGGCGACGCGGTCGGCCTGCCGGGAGAGCGGGGCGGTGACGTGCGCCCCTTCGGCGCGGCGACCGAGGCGTCGTACTTCGCGCCGGCGCCGACGGTCGTGTTCGGCCCCGGCGACCTCGCCGACGACGCCGGCGCGGTCGCGCACGCCGAGCGGGAGTACGTCCGGGTTCGCGAGGTCGAGGCGGCCGCGGCGACCGTCGAGCGTGCGGTGGCGGCGCTGCTCGGCTAGCTCTCGGGGTACGGTGCCGGTGGCGGCCCTTCGGCCGCGCCGCCGTCGGTGGCTCCTCTAGTGCGGTCCGCTCGGCGACTCCTACAGCAGGTACTTCTCCTCCTCCTCGGCGAGGTCGACGAAGTCGTCGGCGGCCTCGATCAGTTCGTCGGCGGCGGAGTTACCGAACCCCATCGCCTCCACGCGGACGCCCTCGTGTCGGAGGTGCGAGCAGAGGCGCGCGAAGTCGCCGTCGCCGGTACAGAGGACGACCGTGTCGACGTGGCTCGCCAGCGAGACCGCGTCGAGGCTCATCCCGAGGTCCCAGTCGGCCTTCTTCGAGCCGTCGGCGAACGTCTTGATCTCCTTGATCTTCGTCTCGAAGCCGATGTCGCGGAGCGCCTCGAAGAAGCTCTCCTCCTCGGGCGAGTCCGCGCGGATCACGTACGCGATTGCGCGGACGAGCGACCGGTCCGCGACGGCCCCGTCGAGGAGCCCGGAGTAGTCGATGTTCCGCGAGTAGACGCTCTGCGCCGAGTGGTAGAGGTTCTGCGAGTCCGCCAGCACCGCGACGCGCTGGTCCGGGTGAATGTCGGTCATACCCCCCACTTCAGCGCCCGCCGTTAGGGGCTTTGGGATCCGCGCGACGGGGTCGGTGGACCGCGGTGACCACCATAGTTTATACCGGACGCTGGAGACCGTGGCCCATGGACGAGAAGCGGTTCGTCGTCGCCCTCTTCGGCATCGCGGTCGCGGTCGTCGCCGGCTACGTGGCCTATCGGTTCGTCGCCCCGCTCACGGTCGCCGTCTTCCTCTACTACTCGACGCGGCGGTTCTACCAGCGGCTCGAACGCTTCCGGCTGCCGACGCGCGTCCGCGCGGTGGTGTCGCTGTCCGTCATCGGTCTCCCGCTCATCGGGCTCGTCAGCTACACGTTGGTGCTGCTCGTCTTGGAGGCCCGGCGGTTCATCGAGGCGTACCCGGTCGCGGACACCATCGGCGCGGAGAACTCGGTGATCGGCGACCTGGCGACGCTGTCGAACCCGACGACGGACGAGCTGCTCGCGGCGTACCGCTCCGGCCAGTTCGACCCCCTCATCGAGCTGGTCTCCGAACAGGCGTCGCTGCTGGCGAGCACCCTCTCGGGGCTCGCGCTGAACCTCCTCATCACCGCCGTCGTCACCTACTACTTGTTGATCGACGGTTCCCAGTTCCACGAGTGGCTCCTCCGGTTTGACGACGACGCGGTCGTCCGCGAGTACCTCGAGACCGCCGACGACGAACTGGAGGCGGTGCTGTACGGGAACCTGCTCAACGTGATCGCCATCTCGATCATCGCGGTGGTCACCTACCTCGGGTACAACGCTGTCGTCCCCGCGGCGGTCGAGATCCCCTACCCGACGCTCGCCGGCGCGCTCACCGGCGTCGCGAGCCTGATCCCGGTGATCGGGATGAAGATCGTCTACGTCCCGGTCGCGGCGGCGATGTCGATCCCGATCGCGCTCGACGGCGACGTCTCGCTGCTCGTGTACGTCGCCGGCTTCCTCGCCGTCGCGGCCGTGGTCGTCGACACCATCCCCGACATCGTCCTCCGGCCGTACTTCAGCGGCGACACGACTCACGTCGGCCTGCTCATGCTCGCGTACATCTTCGGTCCGGTCGTCTTCGGCTTCCACGGGCTGTTCCTCGCGCCGATCATCCTCGTGTTGGCGCTGACGTTCGCGAACACCGCGCTGCTGCGCCTGCTCGGCGTGGAACCGGACCCATGTCCGGAGATACCCGACCGACAGCGCCGCATCGACGAGTTCTGAGGCGATCC
The DNA here is from genome assembly GCF_041379815.1 of Halorubrum miltondacostae. Classification (NCBI taxonomy): domain Archaea; kingdom Methanobacteriati; phylum Methanobacteriota; class Halobacteria; order Halobacteriales; family Haloferacaceae; genus Halorubrum; species Halorubrum miltondacostae. The sequence continues at coordinate 118,621 of NZ_JBEDNY010000004.1, read as the reverse complement.
GCGGTCGCCGCGCCGCGGCTTCTGCCCGGATCCGCGACGCCGCCCGCCGGGCGCTCGTTCGCGGCGAGCCGAAGTCATATATCCCCGCTCGCCGACCGGGCCACGTATGCGACTACACGTCATCGGCCTCGGCGGGGCCGGCGGGCGGATCGCCGACCGGCTCGCCGCCGCGCACGACGCCGACCCGTTCCTCGCGGGCGTCAACGCCTTCGACACCGACATGGACGCGCTCGGGGCGCTGGACGCGCTCGGCGCGGAGCGGCGGTACCGGTTCGGCGACGCCGCGGGCGGGGACGGACTCGAGGGCGACCTCCACGCGGGACGCCGCCTCGGCGACGCCCACGCCAGCGAACTCGGCAGGGCGATGGACGATCAACAACCCTTCCTCACGGAGGCGTTCCTGATCGTCGTCGGCCTCGGGGGCGCGGCCGGCGCGGGTGCGGCCCCCGCACTCGCCGAGGAGCTCTCACGGCTCTACGACGCCCCGGTCTACGCCTTCGGGTTCCTCCCAGTCCCGGCCGAGACGGAAGCGCCGGACGACGACGGCCCGGCCGGCGGGCCCCGAGAAGGCGAGTCGCCGCCGACCCCTCACCGTCCGCTGGCCGAGCGGAACGCCGCGCGGACCCTCGACGCGCTCTCGGACCGCTGTGCGGCGGTCTTCCCGTTCGACAACGCGGCGTGGCTTCGGCCGGGCGAGACGCTTCCCGGAGCCCGCGACCGGCTCGACGAGGCCGCGATCGAGCGGATCGCGGCGTTGTTCGGCGCCGGCGAGACGCCGGACGGGACCGAGACGCCCCAGCAGGTGCTCGACGCGAGCGACGTCGCCCGCGCGGTGGGGAGCGACGGCGAGATCGCGGCGATCGGCCGCGCGACGCAGGCGGTGGAGCCGCCGGACTCGGGGTCGCGGTTCGGGCTCGGGCTGTTCGGCTCCGACGAGCCGGCCGAGGTGGACACGAGCGCCGCAGTGTCGGCCATCGAGACGGTCATCCGCAAGGCGGCCCGCGGGAAGAGCACCGTCGAAGTGCCGGACGGGCGCGCCGACCGGACGCTGCTCGTCGTCGGGGGGCCGCCCGCGTGGCTCAACCGGGAGGCGATCGCCGGCGGGCGGCGCTGGCTGGCCGAGGAGACGGAGTCGGACGCGATCCTGAGCGGCGACGCGCCGGTCCGCGACGGCGACGCCGTCTCCGCGGTCGTGATCCGGTCGGGAATCGACGAGCCGGAGCGGGTGCGCGAGCTGCGCGAGACGATCGCCTGACGCCGGTCGGTCGGGCTCGGCCTGCGACCCGTGGGCACCCGAACCGATTAACCCCGTGGCGCGCCGAACGATCCCGTGACGACGCAGGCAGACCTCGGGATCGACGTCGACGTGCGGGACGCCGCGGCCGTCGCGGAGCACCGCGACGAGCTCGTCGCCGCCGTCCGCGACCACGCGGGACAGATCGCCTACCAGCTCGCCCGGCTCCAAGGCGGCGACTACGGCCGGGAGACCCTTTCGACGCCGGGCGGTGAGTGGACGGTGAAACACGAGGCGGGCGAGCTGGAGTTCCTGCTGTTCTCGCCGAAGTCGGGCTCGGACACGTACGTGATCTCCACGAAGCAGCCGCCGGAGCCGGCCGCGCTGGCGACCGCGCTCGACGACTACGCGGCGTTCGTGGCGGCGTGGAACGACCACGTCGACTCCCTGTCCGGCGTCCTCGACGGCGTGAGCGCCGAGTTCCCCGAGCCGGCGACGACCGACGGCGTTGTGGCCGAGCGCGACCGCGTCCTCGACGCGATCCGCGACGTCTGCTCGGTGATCGCTGGGGAGATATACCGTTACGAGAGCGACGACTACGGGACGTTCGCGACGCGCGTCGATGGCGACCGGTGGGAGCTGAAGTACGACGAGGGGGCCGTCTCGTACCTTCGGGTTGGCGGCTCGGGCGGGTTCTACCTCCTCTCGCAGTACGAGGCGCCCTCCGCGGCCGACGTCCGGGCGTACGCCGACCGGTTCCGCGGGTTCGTCGACGCGTACAACGAGTTCGTCAATGAACTGGAGGCGGACCTCGAACGCGTCTCCCTCTGAGTCGGGGGTCTACCCGCCCACCCGGTTTCATGCCCCCCGTGGAGGGTTCGCCCTCGGCTCGCTGATCCGTGTTCACGCATATCTGCTTCGCATTTTGGCAATACTTATTCATCTCTGTTGGGTAGCGGCTCTCACATGCCGATCACTCTTCCGGGACCGACGCTCGGCGTCGTCGGCGGCGGCCAACTGGGCCGAATGCTGGGCGAGGCGGCCGCGCCGCTCGGCGTCGACCTGGTCGTGTTGGACCCGACCCCCGACTGCCCGGCCGCGCCCGTCGCGACCGACCAGATCGTCGCCGACTTCGACGACGCGGACGCGATCGACGAACTGGCGGCCCGCGCCGACGCCCTGACGTTCGAGATCGAGCTCGCGGACCCGGACCGCATGGCCGCCGCGGCCGCGGCGCACGACGTGGCGGTCCATCCCGACCCGGCCACGCTGGAGACGATTCAGGACAAGCTGGTCCAGAAGGAGGCGCTCGCCGACGCCGGGATCTCCGTCCCCGAGTTCGTCGCGGTCGCGACCGCCGAGGGGCTCGAACGCGTCGTCGAGGAGTTCGGCGGCGTCATGCTGAAGGCCCGCGAGGGCGGCTACGACGGCCGGGGCAACGTCCCGGTCGAGTCGCCGGATGAGGCCGCCGCCGCGCTCGACGAGATCGGCGGGGCCGCAATGGCCGAGGAGTTCCTCGACTTCGAGCGGGAGGTCGCCGTGATGGGGCTGAAGGGCGCGGACGGCGAGACGCGGACCTACCCCGTCACGGAGACGGTCCACCGCGAGGAGATCCTCCGCGAGAGCGTCAGCCCCGCCCGGGCCGACGACGCGGTCGTCGCCGAGGCCGAGTCGGTCGCCCGCGACGTGCTCGACGTGCTCGACGGCCGCGGCGTCTACGGGATTGAGCTGTTCGAGACCCGCGAGGGCGACGTGTTGGTCAACGAGATCGCGCCGCGCCCGCACAACTCCGGCCACTGGACCATCGAGGGCGCGCGCACCTCGCAGTTCGAGAACCACGTCCGCGCCGTCCTCGGCTGGCCGCTCGGGCCGACCGACCTCGTCGCGCCCGCGGTCACGGCCAACGTGCTTGGCGACGTGGACGAAACCGAACCCGCCACGCTCCGGAACGTCGAGTCCATCTTCTCCGCGCCCGACGCCGACCTCCACTGGTACGGGAAAGAGGACGTGTACCCGCTCCGCAAGATGGGGCACGTGACGGTGACGGACCCGCACGCCGACGCACCGGACGACGGTGCGGACCGCGACGCGCTGCTCTCGCGGGCGCGAGCCCTCCGTGACAGGCTGACGTTCCGCGACGCGTAGCCGGGGCGGGACCCCCTCGTCGCGAGCGGCGTTCGGACTCCTCGCCTTCCACCTCGCCCCGGCGTCGCCGCATCCGGGAGTTCCTTGTAGCCCTCCGCCGAACGCCCGACCATGACGACGGTTGACGACCTGATCGAGCGGCTCGAATCGGAGGCGGCGGCCGACGCCAACCCGGCGACCACGCCAGACGTGGGGATCATCATGGGGTCCGACTCGGACCTCCCGACGATGGAGGGGGCGTACGAGGCGCTCGACGACCTCGGCTTCGCGGAGCAGACCGACTTCGCTGACCCGCCGGACGCGCGGTTCACCTACGAGAGCTACGTCGTCTCCGCGCACCGGACGCCGGAGCTGATGTACGCGTACGGGGAGACGGCGACGGCCCGAGGGCTGGACGTGATCGTCGCGGGCGCGGGCGGGAAGTCCGCCGACCTCCCCAACATGACCGCCTCGATCGCGTACCCGGTCCCCGTGATCGGCGTGCCGGTCCAGGAGAAGTCGGTCGACTCCGTGATCGGGATGCCGACCGGGGCCCCTATCGTCGCGGTCGACGCCGGCAAGTCGTACAATGCAGCGCTGTCTGCGGCGCAGGTCCTCGGGCGCGAACACGAGGTCGTCGCCGAGCGTCTGATCGACCTCCACGACGAGCAGAAGGCCGGCGTCGCGGACGTCTCCGTCGACCTCCACGACCTCGGTCTCGACGGGTTCCGCGAGCGGTAGCGGGCCCGCGGTTCGAGAGCTCCCGCCGCAGGACCGCATCGCCCCCGTTTTGTGCCTCCCAGCGAGCCGGACGGCGGAGGCTCCGTCGCTTGGCAGGCGCTTCGACCGCGAACGGCCGGTACCGGCCCGCTCGCCCGCGGACGCACAAGACTCAACGCTTATGAGGGGGCGGTCCAAACCCCAGCACGTTACGGAGACCTATATGAGCGATTGGATAGCGATTGGCGCCTTGGCGGTCGTCGGCCTGCTCATCCCGATAGCGATGATGACAGTGTCGGCGCTGCTCCGTCCGAGCGTGCCTGAGACCGGTAAAAGTACCACCTACGAGTCCGGCGAGACCCCGACGGGCGGGACGCGGATCCGGTTCAACATCCAGTACTACATGGTCGCGCTGTTGTTCGTCGTGTTCGACATCGAGACCGTGTTGCTGTTCCCGTGGGCGGTCATCTACCGCCCGGCCGTCCAGGCCGGCGTTCCGATGGCCGACCTGCTGTGGCCGATGTTGGCCTTCGTCGGAATCCTCGCGGTCGGACTCGTCTGGGCGTGGCGGTCGGGGGCGATCAGCTGGGCCCGTAGTCCGCGCGCGACCAACAGAAAAACCACCGAGGACATCAACTAATGAGCAGCGATCAACCGTTTATCACCGACGAATCGCAGGTCGTGACCGAGACCAGAGACGCCCGGATGACCGGGCAGGGAGACCGGTTCAATTCCCGGCTCCGGGAGGCGTTCGGCTCCTCGCCGTTCATCCTCACCAAGTTCGACAAGTTCCTGAACTGGTGTCGGGGCTCCTCGATGTTCATGCTGCAGTTCGGCATCGCCTGCTGTAGCATCGAGATGATGCACACCTACGCGGTGAAACACGACCTCGACCGCTTCGGGTCGGGCGTCCCCCGCGCCTCGCCGCGGCAGGCCGACGTGATGATCGTCCCCGGGACGATTGTCTCGAAGTTCGCCCCGCGCATGAAGCGCGTCTACGACCAGATGCCCGAGCCGAAGTTCGTCGTCGGCATGGGCTCGTGTACCATCTCCGGCGGCCCGTTCCAGGAGGGGTACAACGTGATCAAGGGCGCCGAGGAGGTCATCCCGATCGACATCCACGTCCCCGGCTGCCCGCCCCGTCCCGAGGCGCTCGTGTACGGCGTCGTGAAGCTCCAGGAGCGCGTCGCCAACGGCGAGGCCGCGCCCGTCACCGTCAAGCCGTACGAGCTGGAAGAGTTCTCCGACCTCGAACGCGACGAGCTCGTCGACAAGCTGGCCGACGAGATCGACGACGACGAGCTCGTCATGCGGTACAACTTCGCTGATTCGCCATGAGCCTCGAACGACCAGACAGCGTCGACGACGACGTCGAGCGCACGCCCGACGAGATCGAGGCGCTGCTCGGCGACCTCGTCGTCGACCGCGACGACCACCTGAACGCGCCCGGGTTCGTCATCCGCCCGGACACCGTACAAGAGACGCTCCGGACCCTGAAACAGCAGGCGGGGTACGACCACCTCTCCGTCGTCTCCGCACAGGAGTACGAGAACCGCTACGAGTCGATCTACCACCTGAAGAAGTACGACGACCCGACCCAAGAGGTCAGCATCGTCGTCCCGGCCGACAAGGACGACCCGGTCTCCGAGTCGGCCGAGCCCGTCTTCCGCACGGCCGACTGGCACGAGCGGGAGGCGTACGACCTGATCGGGATCGAGTACGACGACCACCCCGACCTCCGCCGGATCCTGCTCCCCGAGACGTGGCAGGGCCACCCCCTGTCGATGGACTACGACAAGGACCGGCCGCAGATCGCCACGCTGCCGGCGCACGCGAACCCGCTCGAGGACCACCACAAGGACGCCGAGTCCGACACGATGTTCCTCAACATCGGGCCGCACCACCCGGCGACCCACGGCGTCCTCCACCTGAAGACCGTCCTCGACGGCGAGCAGGTCGCCGACGTCGAGCCCGACATCGGCTACCTCCACCGCAGCGAGGAGCAGATGGCGCAGTCCGGCACGTACCGTCACCAGATCATGCCGTACCCCGACCGCTGGGACTACATCTCGGCGGGGCTGCTCAACGAGTGGGCGTACGCCCGCGCGGCAGAGGACCTCGCGGACATCGAGGTCCCGGAGTACGCGCAGGTCATCCGGACGATGGGCGCGGAGATGTGCCGGATCGCCGCGCACATGCTCGCGCTCGCGACGTTCGCGCTCGACATCAACGGCGACTTCACGGCGACGTTCATGTACGCCATCAACGACCGCGAGCGCGTCCAGAACCTCTTGGAGGACCTGACGGGCCAGCGGCTGATGTTCAACTACTTCCGGCTCGGCGGGGTCGTCTGGGACCTGCCCGAACCCCGTGAGGAGTTCTTCTCGAAGACCCGGGACTTCCTCGACCAGCTCCCGGAGTCCGTCGAGGAGTACCACAACCTGATCACCTCGAACGAGGTGTTCCAGATGCGGACGATCGACACCGGCATCCTGCCGCCGGAGGTCGCGAAGAACTACGGCGCGACCGGCCCCGTCGCTCGCGGCTCGGGCGTCGACTACGACCTGCGCCGCGACGACCCGTACGGCTACTACGACGAGCTCGACTGGGACGTCGTCACCGAGGACGGCGGCGACAACTTCAGCCGCCTCCTCGTCCGGATGCGCGAGGTCGAGGAGTCCGCGAAGATCATCGAACAGTGCGTCGACCTGCTCGAGGACTGGCCCGAAGACGAGCGCAACATCCAGGCGAACGTGCCGCGCACGCTGCGCCCGGACGACGACGCGGAGATCTACCGCGCCGTCGAGGGCGCGAAGGGCGAACTCGGCATCTACATCCGCGCGGACGGCACGGACAAGCCGGCCCGGTTCAAGATCCGCTCGCCGTGCTTCTCGAACCTCCAGACGCTCCCGGAGATGGCGAACGGGGAGTACATCCCCGACGTCATCGCGGCCCTCGGTAGCCTCGACGTCGTTCTCGGGGAGGTGGACCGCTGATGGGCACGGCCCCCGCACAGCTGTTCCCCGAGTTCATCGTCGACACGCTCGGCCTCGACAGCGTCATCGGCGAGGTCGCGGCCTCGCTCGTCGCCGCCTTCGTCGTCGGGAACATCATCCTCGCGTTCACGGGCGTCGCGGGCCCGTGGGCGAAACGGAAGATCACGGCCGCGTTCACCGACCGGATCGCGGTCGACCGGATCGGGCCTTACGGCCTGCTCATCATCCCGGCGGCCGCGATCCAGCTCCTCGCGAAGGAGCTCATCATCCCCGAGGGCGTCGACCGTCCCTCGTGGGACATCGCGCCGATCATCCTGCCGTCGTCGGCGCTGCTCGGCTTCTCCGTGATCCCGATGGGCCAGCTCGGCCCGATCAACCTCCACCTCGCGGACCCCGAGGTCGGGTTCGCGCTGGTGTTCGCGTTCGCGTCCATCGCGTCCGTCTCGCTGGTGATGGCCGGGTACGCGTCGAACAACAAGTACTCGCTCCTCGGCGGCCTCCGCGCCGTCGCGCAGAATCTCGCGTACGAGATCCCGCTCATCGTCACGGCGATGTCGGTCGTGATCTTCTCCGGCACGCTCCAGATGAGCGGCATCGTCGGCGCGCAGACCGAGACGCTCGTGACGATCGCCGGCGTCTCGATCCCGTCGTGGTACGCCCTCGTGAACCCGTTCGCGTTCGTGCTGTTCCTCACGGCCAACATGGCGGAGATCGGGCGGAACCCGTTCGACATCCCCGAGGCGCCGACCGAGATCGTCGGCGGGTACCAGACGGAGTACTCCTCGGCGTACTTCGTCCTCTTCTACCTCGGCGAGTTCGTCCACATCTTCCTCGGCGGGGCGATCCTCGCCGTGACGTTCCTCGGCGGGGCCTCCGGGCCCGGTCCGGAGAGTATCAGCTTCATCTGGTTCGTGGTGAAGATCTGGGGCTTCTTCCTGTTCACGCAGTGGGCCCGCGCGGCGCTGCCCCGCGTCCGTATCGACCAGCTGATCGAGATCGGCTGGAAGGGAATGCTGGTGCTGTCGTTCGCGAACCTGGTGCTCACGGCCGTAATCGTGGGGGTGATCGCGTAACATGATTGGACTCATGAAATCCATGGCGACGACGATGAAGCACGCGCTGGACGGGAACACGTTCACGGTGGAATACCCGGAGGACGCGCCCGAAGTGAGCCCGCGGTTCCGCGGGGTCCACAAGTTCAGCCAGGAGCGGTGTATCTGGTGTCGGCAGTGCGAGAACGTCTGCCCGAACGATACGATCCAGATCGTTCAGGACGACCAGCGTAACGGCGAGCAGTACAACCTCCACATCGGGCAGTGTATCTACTGCCGGCTCTGCGAGGAAGTCTGCCCCGTCGACGCCATCCTGCTGACCCAGAACTTCGAGTTCACCGCGGACACGAAGGACGACTTCGTGTTCAACAAAGAGCAGCTCAAGAACGTCCCGTGGTACAAGGGGATCGACCCGCTGGAGTCCCGCAATCCCGATCGCGGCGCGTGGATCGGGGAGGGCGACGGCGAGGTCGACTACCAGTAGCGGGCTCGTCTCGAAATCTTCAAAGGGGTTCTCATAGGAGACAAACACAATGGTTTATCCTACCATCGCGTTCGGGCTGTTCGCCGCGGTCACGCTGGCGTTCGCCCTCGGGGTCGTCCTGGCGCGCGACGTGTTCCACGCCGCGCTGCTTCTGGGCGGAGCCCTCACGAGCGTCGCGGTGCACTACGTGATGCTGCGGGCGGAGTTCATCGCCGCCATGCAGATCCTCGTCTACGTGGGCGGGGTCCTCATCCTGGTCACGTTCGCCGTGATGCTCACGCGATCTGAGACGGACACGGAGGTGAGTAGCGCGTGAGCGACGACGAGAGCCGCGGGTCGCGGATCCTGCCCGCGATAGCCGTGGGCGCACTGTTCGCCGTCTTCGTCGCGACGATCAACGCGGCGACGTTCGACGCCGCGCCAGCCGGGTTCCCGGCCGACGCTTCCATCGTCCACAACATCGGGTACGCCCTCTTCGACCTCGGCGCGTACGACGTCGCGACGGTCCCCGCCGAGGGGTTCCTCGCGGCGTTCCTGATCGCCGCGGTCGCGCTCGACGTGGCGGTCGACGGCGCCGTCTACCTCGCGAAACGCGAGGAGGACGGGTCCGTCGTCTCCGCGGTCGGCGGGGCGTTCACCGACGGCGGCCGCGACGGAGGTGACCGGAAGTGACCGCCGTCGCGTCTTCGATCCCGCCGACGTGGTACCTACTGCTGGCGTCGGCGGTGTTCTGTATCGGGCTGTTCGGCGTGCTGACGCGGCGGAACGTGCTGTACTTCCTCATGAGCGTCGAGCTCATGATGAACGCGGCCAACATCAACTTCGTCGCGTTCGCGCTGTACTACGGCGACCTCACCGGGCAGGTGTTCGCGCTGTTCGTCATCGCGCTCGCCGCCGCGGAGGTCGCGATCGGCATCGGCATCATACTCGTGTTATACCGCAACTTCGGCACGACTGACGTGACTGTTCCCGCGGAGATGAGGTGGTAAGATGGTGAACGCATTCGCATACGTTCCGGCGATCGTACTCCTCCCGTTCTTCTCGTTCCTAGTCGCGCTCGGCGCGGGGAGGTACCTCCCGAAGGGCGGCGCCTTCGGCGGCATCGCGGCGACTGCGGGCTCGTTCCTGCTGTCGATCTGGGTCGCCGTCACCGTCGCGGGCGGACAGGCGTACAACGAGACGCTGTACCACTGGGCCGGCGAGGGCGGCGCGGGGATCGGGCCGACCGAGATCGAGCTCACGTTCGGCGTCCTGATCGACCCGCTGTCGGCGCTGATGCTCGTCATCGTGACGCTCGTGGCACTCTTAGTCCACGTGTTCTCGCTCGGTTACATGAACGACGAGGGCGAGACCGGCCTCCCGCGCTACTACGCCGGCCTCGGCCTGTTCACGGCCTCGATGCTCGGCTTCGTCGTCGCCGACAACCTGCTGATGGCGTTCATGTTCTTCGAGCTGGTCGGGCTCTGCTCGTACCTGCTCATCGGCTTCAACTTCCGGGAGCCGGGCCCGCCGTCGGCGGCGAAGAAGGCGTTCCTCGTCACCCGCTTCGGTGACTACTTCTTCCTCGTCGGCGTCGTCGCGGTGCTCGCCACCTTCGGGACGGCGCAGTTCGCCGGCCCCGAATCGTTCCCGCACCTCGCCGAGGCGGCACTCGGCGGTGAGGGATCGGTCGCGTGGACGCCCGGCGGACTCGACCTCGGGACGTGGCTGACGGTCGTCGGCCTGCTCGTGCTGGGCGGCGTCGTCGGGAAGTCCGCGCAGTTCCCGCTTCACACGTGGCTCCCCGACGCGATGGAGGGCCCGACGCCCGTCTCCGCGCTCATCCACGCCGCGACGATGGTCGCGGCCGGCGTCTACCTCGTCGCGCGGATGTACGGCTTCTACGTGTTGACCCCGACGACGCTGGCGGTCATCGCCTTCATCGGCGGCTTCACGGCGCTGTTCGCGGCGACGATGGGGCTCGTGAAAGACGAGCTGAAGCAGGTGCTCGCGTACTCCACCATCTCGCAGTACGGGTACATGATGCTCGCGCTCGGCTCGGGCGGGTACGTGGCCGCGGTCTTCCACCTGACCACCCACGCGTTCTTCAAAGCGCTGCTGTTCCTCGGGGCCGGTGCGGTCATCATCGCGATGCACCACAACGAGGACATGTGGGACATGGGCGGGCTGAAGTCGAAGATGCCCGTCACCTACTACACCTTCCTCGCCGGGTCGCTGGCGCTCGCGGGCATCTTCCCGTTCGCCGGCTTCTGGTCGAAAGACGAGATCCTCTACGAGGCGCTCGTCCACGGCCTCAACGACCCGCTGCTGCTCGGCGGGTACGTCATGGGGCTGCTCGCGGTGCCGGTCACCGCGTTCTACACCTTCCGCATGGTGTTCCTCACCTTCCACGGCGAGCCGCGGAGCGACACCGCGCGCGACCCCGTCCCTGTCCGCTGGAACGTGAAGGGACCGCTGACGGTCCTCGGCTCGCTCGCGGTCGTCACCGGCTTCATCAACATGGTGCCGGTCCAGAAGGTGCTCGGCCTCGAAGGGATCGACCTGCTCCACCTGTGGCTCGACAACCACTGGGGCGGTATCGACGGCCTCTCCTCGCACCACTACGCCGACCTGAGCCCGTACAGCAGCGGGTACCTCGTCGGCGGTGAGGTCGGGACCGTCCTCGTCGGCGCGGCCGTCTCGCTCGGCCTCGCGCTGCTCGGACTCGGACTCGCCTGGCGGCTCTACAACGTGGCGTCGCCGACGGAACACACCGCCAAGCTCGGCGGCATCAAAGACGTGCTGTACAATAACTACTACCTCGACGAACTGCAGGTCTGGCTCGCGTATCGGACGGAAGACATCGCGGGCGGCGCGAACACCTTCGACCAGGGGATCATCGACGGCGTCGTGAACGCCGTCTCCTCGGTGAGCCTCACCGGCGGCGGGCGGATCCGCCAGCTCCAGTCGGGGATCGTCTCGCAGTACGCCGCCCTGCTCACCTTCGGCCTCGTCGCGCTGCTGCTCGTGCTCGGCGCGACCGGGGGGTGGTTCCTGTGATACTCGAAGCGCTCATGGCGGCCGCCTTCGTCGGCGCGCTGACCGTGTTCCTCGCCCCCGACGAGTGGGCGGGGCGGCTGGCGTTCGCGATCAGCCTGATCCCGTTCGCCGGGAGCCTCTACCTGTGGTCTGGCTTTGAGGCCGGCGGCAACGCGCTGCTCGGCGGCGAGGTCGCGTACGCAACCCAGATTGAGTGGCTCGAGGTCGGCGGTCGCAGCGTCTCGTGGTTCGTCGGGCTCGACGGGATCAGCCTCCCGCTGTTCGTGCTTACGACGTTCCTCGTCCCGCTGGCGATCGTCAGCGCGTGGACGCCCGTTGACTCGCGGCAGAGCCAGTTCTACGGGCTCATGCTGTTCATGGAGGCGAACCTGCTCGGCGTCTTCGCCGCGCTCGACTTCTTCCTGTGGTTCGTCTTCTGGGAGGCCGTGCTGGTCCCGATGTACTTCCTCATCGGGATCTGGGGCGGCCCGCGCCGCAAGTACGCCGCGATCAAGTTCTTCGTCTACACGAACGCGGCGTCGCTGCTGATGTTCATCGGGTTCATGAGCCTCGTGTTCGCGCTCGGCGACTCGGTGTCGTCGTTCGCCTTACCCGAGATCGCGCAGGCGATCGCCGCGGGTGGCCTGGGTGAGTGGTTCGGCATCCCGCCGGACACGGTCGCCCTGTTCGCGTTCCTCGCGATGTTCCTCGGGTTCGCGGTGAAGGTCCCGATCGTGCCGTTCCACACGTGGCTGCCGGACGCCCACGTTCAGGCGCCGACCCCGGCGTCGGTGCTCCTGGCGGGCGTCCTCCTGAAGATGGGGACGTACGCGCTGCTGCGGTTCAACTTCACGATGCTGCCGGACCAGGCGTCGATGCTCGCGGTCCCGATCGCGGCGATCGCCGTCATCAGCGTCATCTACGGCGCGATGCTCGCGCTCGCACAGAAGGACCTCAAGCGGATCGTCGCGTACTCCTCCGTCTCGTCGATGGGGTACGTCATCCTCGGGCTCATCGTCTTCACCGAATACGGGGTCGGCGGCGCGACGTTCCAGATGGTCGCGCACGGGCTCATCTCAGGGCTGATGTTCATGGCGGTCGGCGTCATCTACAACACCACCCACACCCGGATGGTCGGTGACATGGCCGGCATGGCAGACCGGATGCCGGTCACCGTGGGGATCCTCGTCGCCGGCGCGTTCGGTTACATGGGGCTCCCGCTGATGGCCGGCTTCGCCGGCGAGTTCTTCATCTTCGTGGGCTCGCTGTCCGCGCCGGCGCTCCCATACGCGCCGGTGTTCACGGCGCTCGCGATGTTCGGCATCGTCATCGTCGCCGGCTACCTGCTGTCGGCGATGCAGAGCACGCTGTTCGGTCCGTTCGAACTGGAGACCGACTACGAGGTCGGCCCCGCGGCGTTCCACGACGTCGCCCCGCTCGCGGTGCTTCTGGTGGCGATCATCGTGCTCGGCGTCGCACCCGACATCTTCTTCGAGATGATCCGTGACGCTGCCCTGCCCGTGGTCGAGGGGGTGACGATCGATGGTTAACGGTTTCCCCGGCGTGACGGCGCTGCTGCCGGCGCTCCTCCTCGCCGCCACCGGCCTCGCGCTGCTGCTGGTCGACACGCTCCGCCCCGACGCGCGCTCGAACACGTCGATGGCGATCGTCGGCGCGGTCGGGTCGCTCGCCGCGCTCGCGGCCACCGTCTGGCTCACCGCGAGCGGCGGCGTCAGCCCGGACGGCGGCGCGGTCTCGCTGTTCTCGGACGCGGTGAAGGTCGACACGCTGGGGCTGTTCTTCACAGCCATCTTCGCGTCGGTGACCGCGCTGGTGCTGGTCGCCGGCCACGACTACTTCGACGACGGCGTCAACCCGGCCGCGTTCTACTCGCTCGTGACGTTCGCCGCGACCGGCATGGCGCTGCTCGCGGTCGCGAACTCGCTTGCGGTCGTGTTCGTTGCCCTGGAGATGGTGTCGCTGCCGTCGTACGTGCTCGTCGCGTACCTCAAGCAGAACCGCGGGAGCGTGGAGGCGGGGCTGAAGTACTTCCTCGTCGGCGCGCTCTCGTCGGCCATCTTCCTGTTTGGCATCTCGCTCGTGTACGCGGCCACGGGATCGCTCATCCTCGCCGACATCGCCTCGGCGTCCATCGAGGGGCTCACGGGCGTCCTCGGCGTCGGCATCGTGATGATGATTGGCGGCGTCGCCTTCAAGACGGCCTCCGTCCCGTTCCACTTCTGGGCGCCGGAGGCGTACGAAGGCGCGCCCGCGCCGGTCAGCGCGTTCCTCTCGTCGGCCTCGAAGGCCGCCGGGTTCGTCGTCGCGTTCCGCGTGTTCACCGAGGCGTTCCCGCTGGAGATGGCCGTGTCGGCGAACGTCGACTGGATGCTCGCGTTCGCGATCCTCGCGGCCGTCACGATGACGCTCGGGAACTTCGCGGCCGCCGTCCAGGAGGAGGTCAAGCGGATGTTGGCCTACTCCTCGATCGGCCACGCCGGGTACGCGCTCATCGGCGTCGCCGCGCTCACGGTCGACGGGCCGGCTAACGGCACCGTCATGGGCGCCGCGATGGCGCACCTGCTCGTCTACGGGTTCATGAACACCGGCGCGTTCCTCTTCGTCGCGATGGCGGAGCGGTGGGGCGTCGGTCGCACCTTCGCCGACTACGCGGGCCTCTGGCGGCGCGCGCCGGTCGCCTCCGTGGCGATGGCCGTGTTCATGTTCTCGCTGGCGGGGCTGCCGCCGTTCGCCGGCTTCTTCTCGAAGTACTTCCTGTTCCAGGCGGCCATCGACAACGGCTTCGTCTGGCTCGCCGGGCTCGGCGCGATAAACAGCGTCGTCTCGCTGTACTACTACAGCCGGGTCGTGAAGGCGCTGTTCTTAGACGACCCCGCGTCGTCGACCGCGCTCGACGCCGTCGACGTGCGGCCGACGGCGCTGTACGCCGCGGTCGTCTTCGCGGCGGTCGCGACGGTGCTGCTCCTCCCCGGCTTCGGCCCCGTCATCGAGACGGCCGAGGCGGCGGCGTCCGCGCTGTTCTGACCGCCGCGGCCGACTCTCGGCCGGCGTTTCGATTCCCAACGTCCAGCCCGGTAGCCACAGATACTCATTCGTTCGGACCGTTATCTTCGATGTGTCTCGTACGCGCAGCTACCGGTGTCTGAACTGTCTCAATCACGCCGTCACCCGGTCGTTCGACACCTCGCACCTCTCGATGACGTGCCCGAACTGCGGGTCGTTCGAGCGGTTCGCCAACGAGGCGGTGATCGAGCGGTTCGAGTCGCTCGAGGCGTCGCCGCCGTCGGACTTCGACTGGGAGCGGCTGGAACGGCGAGAGAAACTGCTCGTCGCCGAGCGCCTCGCTCGCACGGACAAGACGCTCGCCGACTTCGACGTGGCCGTCGATAAAGAAGCGGCGGACGGGCCGGCGGAGGGGGCCGACCCCGAGCCCGGCGACGCGTAGCTACCGGGCGTACAGCTTGCCGCCGACGAGGGCGGCGAGCCCGACGCCGTCGCCGGGCGTGACCGCCACGTAGGGCCGCTGAACCGGGCCGAACACGTCGACGACGCGGCCAACCGTCGAGAGCGACTCGTCGACGACGCTCGCGCCGATCCGCGGCGGATCGGCGTCCGGGTCGCCGCGGGCGATCGCGAGTCCGCCCGCGGTGCGGACGACGGTGCCGACGCGCCGCACGGTTACTCCCGGAGGACGCCGAGGTACGCGGCGATCGCCTGTACCAGGTCGTTCTTCGCGGTGTCTTCGGTTCCCTTGACGACGACGGAGCCGCGGGCCTCGAACTCCCGCGAGTAGGTGGCGTCGCGCTCGACGACGGCGTCGTAGCCAACCTGCTGGACGGCCTTCGCGATCTCGTCGACGGTGGGCGCTTCGACCGCCAGATCCGTCGGGACGCGGCGTCCCTCCGAGCGCGACAGCTCGGCGTCGAAGTAGGCGGGGTAGACGACGTTCTCGACCATATCGGATCCCCTCGCGCGCGGCGTAAGGTCGTTTCGGACCGGCGCGCAGTCGGCCGCCGGTCAGGCGGTGCGGAACTCGAAGCGGGCCCCGCCCCGCTCGCCGGTGAGCGCGTGGGCGGTCCAGCCGTGCGCCTCGGCGATCTGCTCGCTGATCGCCAGCCCGAGCCCGGTCCCCGACTCGTCGGTCGTGAACCCGCTCTCGAACACGCGGTCGGCGTCGTCGGGGAGCCCGGTCCCGTCGTCCTCGACGTAGAACCCAGTGGGCTCCCCGCGCTCGTCGGCCGCCATCGACCCCACCCGGACCGAGAGCGGGTCGTCGGGGGCGTCGCGCCCGTGTTCGGCGCTATTCCGAAAGACGTTCTCAAACAGCTCGCGCAGCCGTGTTCGGTTTGCCTCCAGCGTCTCGTCGTCCTCGACGGTCAGGGTCGCGTTGCCGGTGTCGACGCCGCTCCACGCCTCGCGGGCCGCGTCCGCCAGCGAGACGGCCTCCGTCTCGCCGACCGACCGTCCCTCCCGCGCCAGCGAGAGGAGGTCGCCGACGAGCTCGTCCATCCGGTCGAGCGCGTCCGCGACCCGGTCGAGGTGGTCGACGTCGCCGGTCTCGCGGGCGAGGTCGACGTACCCCTCCGCGACAGACAGCGGGTTGCGGAGGTCGTGCGAGACGATCGAGGCGAACTCGTCGAGCCGCTCGTTCTGTCGCCGCAGCGTCTCCTCGCGCTCTCGGCGGTCGGTGACGTCGGTGTAGATGGCGTAGCCGGCCGCGTTCGACGCGTCGAGGTGGATCGGGATGACGTGGAGGATAAAGTGGCGCGGGCCGTCGGCCGTGACCCGCGTCACCTCCCGGCGGACGTTCTCGCCGCGCTGAAGCTGCTCGTTGAGATCTTCGGCTTCCGGCCCGGCGTCGGCCGGGACGATGTAGTCGTCGATTGACTCACCGAGCACCGTCTCCGCCTCGTAGCCGAACGTCGACTCGAAGGCGTCGTTCACCTGCCGGACGACGGGCTCGCCGTCGACGTAGTCGTAGGCGATCGCGGGGTCCGGGACGTTCGTGAACAGCGCGAGCAGGCGGTCGCGCTCGGCTCGGAGCGTCTCGGTGACGGCCAGTCGGTCGAGCGTCTCCTCGAGGTGCGAGGCGAGCAGCTCCGCCAGCCGACGGTCGGCGTCGTCGAACTCCTCGTTGCCGTCGGCGGTCGCGAGCTGGAAGACGACGTCGTCACCCACCGGCACGGTGAGGAGCGTGTCGAACCGGCTCTCGGCGTTCTGGCTCGGCGCGATGGAGACCTTCCCGGTCTGGACGGCCGTGCCCGCCACGTCGGTGCCGACGCGGACCCGATTACAGTCGTCGACGGGCGTCCCGCTGGAGGCGACCACCGGTTCGACCCACTCCCCGTCGCGGACCGCGACGACGCTCTGGTACTCGGGAAACACCTGCTCGGCGACCACGATGGCGGCCCGGTACGCCTCGTCCACCGACCTGACGGCGGCGAGCTCCGCCATGCCGGCGTTGAGCTGTTCCACCCTCGACGGGGTCCGGGTCGGCTCCGACCGGACGACGGACCGCTCGTCGCGGGCGATCAGCCACGAGACCGTCTCGGAGAGCGCGTCCGGCGTGCCCGCCACCGCGTCCACGAGCGGGTCGGTCGCGACCCGCCCGGCCGGGTCGTCGACGAACGCCACCACGGACCCGGTGCGCTCGACCGACCGAACCTGCTCGAGGCCGGCCTCGTCGACGACGACCGTCACGTCGGTCTCGGCGAGGCGCCGCTCGTCGACGCCGCCGGGCGAGGCGGCGTGCGTCTCGACCTCGGCGTTCGCGGAGTCGCGACTCTCGGGGCCGAGGGACCGCTCGACGCTGTCCGCGAGCTCGGAGCCGGCGGCGAGCACGAGGACCGACCCGCGCTCGCCTAACGCAGAAGTCACGTTGGTAGATGATACCTTACGGCGAGAACATAAGTCTTCTTACCGGTCACCGCGAGCGGCCGATCCGTCGGGTTTCGTAAGGGTCTCCGTTGGCTTTCATCTGGGTCGTTCCCTTGAGTCGCGGCCGTCTCGCCCGCGGTCACGGGCGCCTCGCTCGCGGTCGCGGCGGTGGCGACGAACGACCCCGGAACCCTTTTGGAGCAACACGGGCCACGTTCGTGTAATGAGCGATCTCGAAGCGGAGTACCGGCTCGACTACTTCGAGGAGGAGGGGTTCGAGCGCAAGGAGTGTCCCTCCTGTGGCGCGCACTTCTGGACCCGCGACGCCGACCGCGAACTGTGCGGCGAGCCGCCCTGCGAAGACTACAGCTTCATCGACGACCCGGGCTTTCCGGAGGAACACTCGCTGTCGGAGATGCGCGAGGCGTTCCTCTCTTTCTTCGAGGCCAACGAGCACGAGCGGATCGACCCGTACCCGGTCGCCGCGAACCGGTGGCGGGACGACGTCCTCCTGACGCAGGCGTCGATCTACGACTTCCAACCGCTCGTCACCTCGGGGCAGACGCCGCCGCCGGCGAACCCGCTGACCATCTCACAGCCCTGTATCCGGATGCAGGACATCGACAACGTCGGCAAGACGGGTCGGCACACGATGGCGTTCGAGATGATGGCCCACCACGCGTTCAACACGCGCGAGGCGGTCGACGAGGACGAGTACGCCTACCACGGCGAGGTGTACTGGAAAGACGAGACGGTCCGGTACTGCGACGAGCTGTTCGAGAGCCTCGGCGCCGACTTGGAGGAGATCACCTACATCGAGGACCCCTGGGTCGGCGGCGGTAACGCCGGCCCCGCCATCGAGGTCATCTACAAGGGCGCCGAGCTGGCGACGCTCGTCTTCATGTGTATGGAGCGGGACCCCGACGGCGACTACGAGATGAAAGACGGGAACTCGTACTCGTTCATGGACACGTACATCGTCGACACCGGGTACGGGTTAGAGCGGTGGACGTGGATGAGCCAAGGGACCGCGACCGTATACGAGGCGGTCTATCCCGACGCGATCGACTTCCTGAAGGAGAACGCCGGCGTCGAACACACGGAGGCCGAACGCGAGATCGTCCACCGCGCCGCTAAGCTCTCCGGCCGGCTCGACATCGACGACGTCGACGACGTGGAGGCCGCCCGCGGCGAGATCGCCGACCGGCTCGACGTCGACGTCGACCGGCTGCGCGAGCTGGTCGAACCGCTCGAAGCGATCTACGCCATCGCCGACCACTCCCGGACGCTCGCGTACATGTTCGGCGACGAGATCGTCCCGTCGAATGTCGGCACGGGCTACCTCGCGCGGATGGTGCTCCGCCGGATGAAGCGCCTCGTCGACGAGGTGGGGGTCGATGCCCCCCTCGACGAGCTGGTGGACATACAGGCCGAGCGGCTCGGCTACGAGAACCGGGACACGATCCGCGAGATCGTCCGCAGCGAGGAGCGGAAGTACGAGCAGACGCTGGAGCGCGGCGCGCGGAAGGTCGAACAGCTCGCCGACGAGTACGCCGGCACCGGCGAACCGATCCCGACGGGGGAGCTGCTCGAACTGTACGACTCCCACGGGATCCAGCCCGACATGGTCGCCGACATCGCTGACGAGCGCGGCGCGACCGTCGACGTCCCCGACGACTTCTACGCGCTCGTCGCCGACCGCCACGAGGAGGGCGACGGCGCGACCGGGACCGACGAGCGGGACGAGCGACTCGCCGACCTCCCCGAGACGGAGAAGCTGTTCTACGACGACCAGGGGCGAACGGAGTTCGAGGCGGTCGTCCTCGACGTGTTGGAGGCCGAGGAGGGGTACGACGTCGTCTTGGACCAGACGATGTTCTACCCCGAGGGCGGCGGTCAGCCGGCCGACCGGGGGCAGCTCACGGTCGGCGAGACCACCGTCGACGTCGACGATGTCCAGGAGGTCGACGGGGTCGTGCTCCACCGGACGGACGCGGACCCGGGCAAAGGCGAGTTCGTCCGCGGACAGGTGGATGGCGACCGTCGCGACCGACTGCGCGCGCACCACACCGCGACGCACCTCATCGGGCACGCCGCCCGGGAGGTGCTCGGCGACCACGTCCGCCAGGCGGGCGCCCAGAAGGGGATCGACTCCTCGCGGCTCGACGTGCGCCACTTCGAGCGGATCACGCGCGAGGACGTGAAGGCGATCGAGCGCGTGGCGAACGACCTCGTCCGCGACGACGTGCCGGTCCGGCAGGAGTGGCCCGACCGCAACGAGGCGGAGGCCGAACACGGCTTTGACCTCTATCAGGGCGGCGTGCCGCCGGGAACGAACGTCCGGCTGATCCACGTTGGCGACGCCGACGTCCAAGCCTGCGCGGGGACCCACGTCGACCGGACCGGCGAGATCGGGGCGGTGAAGCTGCTGAAGACGGAGCCGGTCCAAGACGGCGTCGAGCGTATCGTCTTCGCGGCCGGGGCCGCGGCGGTCGAGGCGACCCAGCGCACCGAGGACGCGCTGTACGACGCGGCCGACGTCTTGGACGTCGACCCGCTCGACGTCCCCGACACCGCGGAGCGCTTCTTCGAGGAGTGGAAGGCGCGCGGCAAGGAGATCGAGTCGCTCAAAGAGAAGCTCGCGGCCGCGCGCGCCTCCGGCGGCGGCGACGCCGAGGAGGTCGAGGTCGCCGGGGCGACCGCAGTGATCCAGCGGCTCGACGGCGACGCCGACGAGCTGCGCGCGACCGCGAACGCCCAGGTTGACGATGGGAAGCTCGCCGTGATCGGCAGCGGCGCGGACGGCTCCGCGAGCTTCGTCGTCGGCGTCCCCGACGGCGTCGACGTGAACGCCGGGCAGGTCGTCTCGGAGCTCGCCGGCCGGGTCGGCGGCGGCGGCGGCGGGCCGCCCGACTTCGCGCAGGGCGGCGGCCCGGACACAGACGCCTTGGACGACGCGCTTGACGCGGCGCCGGACGTCCTGCGCAGCCTCCAGGAGGCCTGAACGCTCCCCGTCAGCCACCATGCCGCACGCGACCAACGCCGGAACCGAGATCCGATACGAGGTGGACGCCCCCGACGCCGGCGAGGGCGACGAGGCGGTCGTGTTCTGCGGCGACGTCGGGCTCGGCGCCTGGCAGTTCGGCTGGCAGCACGCCGCGCTCGCCGGCCCGCACACGGTGATCACGCCGGAGACGCGCGGCGTCGGCCGATCCGACGCCCCGCCCGGCCCATACGGGGTCGCGGACCTCGCCGCCGACGTCGACGCGGTGTGCGCCGCCGAGGGGATCCGGAACGCCCACCTCGTCGGCTACGGGCTCGGCGGGATGGTCGCGCTGACGGCCGCGGCGAATTCCTCGCGGCCGGCGAGTCTCGCCTTGGTAGGGACGCCGCCCGCGGGGGACGCCTACAACCCCGCCGGCGTCTGGGCCGACCCCGCTGATCCGGCCGCGGTCGAGGGGTCGCTGAACGGGCTCCTCTCGGTCGATTTCAGGGAGGCGCACCCGGACGCGCTCTCGCGGATCGCGGAGTGGCGCCTCGCGGAGGACGCCGACCGCGAGGCGTACGCGGCGCACCGCGCCGCGGTCGAGTCGTTCGACCTCACCGGCGCTCTCTTCGAGGTCACCACGCCGGCGCTCGTCGTCCACGGTACGGACGACACCGTCTGCCCCGTCACGGCCGGCGAGACGCTCGCGGAAGGGCTCCCGCGTGGCGAGTTCCACGGCGTCGAGGGGGCCCGCCATCTCGCCGGGATCGAGGCGTCGGTCGCGGTCAACGACCTGCTCGCCGGGTGGCTCGCGGAACACGCGAGCGCTGCGTTCGAGTAGGCGCGGCGTCCGGGGCCCGCGACGCCCGTGTCAGCGTCCTCGGCCGCCGCGACCGGCGCCGCAACCGTTTTGTGACTCTCGCCGAACTATACAGTCGATGACTCGTCTCCGGTTCGCCCTGTTGAACGCCGCCCACGACGGCGCGAACACCCGTCGGAACTTCCGCAGAGAGCTCGACGCCGACCTCGTCGAGTTCGACGCCGTCGGGGGGGACCTCCCCGACCACACCGGGTTCGACGGCGTCGTGGTGACGGGGTCGCGCTCGTCGGTGTACTGGGACGAGGCGTGGATCCCGCCGCTCGTCGACTACGTCGCGGAGGCCGCCGAGGCCGGGGTGCCGGTCCTCGGCGTCTGTTATGGCCACCAGGTGCTCGCGGAGGCGCTCGGCGGCCGCGTCGCCGGGATGGACGGGTTCGAGATCGGCTACAACGAGATCCGCCGGCCGCGCGACGACCCGCTGTTCGAGGGGGTCGACGAGTCGTTCACCGCCTTCACGACCCACGGCGACGCGGTCGTCGAACTGCCGCCGTCCGCGACGCTGCTCGCGGAGAATGACCGCGGCGTCCACGCCTTCCGCGACGGCCACTGCTGGGGCGTCCAGTTCCACCCCGAGTACGACATCGACACCGCCCGCGAGGTGACCGACGGCAAGCGGGACCAGATCGGCGACGCCCGCGTGGACGCGGTCCTCAACTCGATCACGCCCGCCGCGTACGACGCCGCTTGTGAGGCGAAGAAGCTGTTCGAGAACTTCACCGCCTACGCCGCGCGGCTCGCCGACGGGGCGGAGCCGACCGCCGCGGACGACTGAGCGGCGTCGGCCGCCGAGGTCGTGCGCGCACGGCCCCCGGTCGAACACGCTTATACGGTTCCCGTCCCCAATTCGGGTATGAACGTAGTACCGGACACGAGCGCGGTCGTCGACGGCCGCGTGTCCGAACGCGTCGCGGACGGGACCTACGAGTCGGTCACCGTGTTCGTCCCCGAGGCGGTCGTCGGCGAACTGGAGTCGCAGGCGAACGACGGGCTCGAATCCGGCTGGGACGGGCTCAGCGAACTCAAGCGGCTCGCGGACCACGCCGACGACGGGGCGATCGAACTTCGGTACGTCGGCGAGCGCGCCAGCGGCGACGCCCGCTCGAACGCCCACGAGGGCGACGTGGACGCGCTGATCCGCGACCTGGCCGCCGACCACGACGCGACGCTGCTGTCCAGCGACGTGGTCCAGGCCGAGGTGGCCCGCGCGAAGGGACTGGACGTCGAGTACGTCGAGCCAGTCGCCCGCGGCGTCGTCGACGAGCTGCCGATACAGGATTTCTTCACCGAGGAGACGATGTCGGTCCACCTCAAGACGGGGACCGTCCCGAAGGCGAAGCGCGGCGCGCTCGGCGAGATGCGCTACGTCGAGATCGCTGACGAGCCCACCGGCGAGGCGCAGCTGCGCGAGTGGGCCAACTCGATCGTCGACCTGGCGCGCCAGTCGAACGAGGGGTTCATCGAGCTCTCCAACGACGGGATGGACATCGTCCAGTTCCGCAACTACCGGATCGCGGTGGCGCGTCCCCCGTTCGCCGACGGCATCGAGATCACCGCCGTCCGCCCCATCGCGAAGACGGACCTCGACGACTACGAGTTCGCCGACGAACTGCGCGACCGGTTCGCGGAGCGGAAGCGCGGCGTGCTCATCTCCGGGTCGCCCGGGGCCGGAAAGTCGACGTTCGCGCAGGCGGTCGCGGAGTTCCTGAACGACAGCGACTACGCGGTGAAGACGATGGAGAAGCCGCGCGACCTCCAGGTCGGCCCGGAGATCACGCAGTACGGCGCGCTCGGCGGCGAGATGGAGAACACCGCCGACTCGCTGCTCCTCGTTCGGCCCGACTACACGATCTACGACGAGGTCCGGAAGACGAACGACTTCGAGGTGTTCTCCGACATGCGGATGGCCGGCGTCGGGATGGTCGGCGTCGTCCACGCCTCCCGCGCCATCGACGCGCTCCAGCGGCTTGTCGGCCGCGTCGAGCTCGGGATGATCCCGCAGATCGTCGACACCGTCGTCTACATCGAGGCCGGCGAGGTCCACACCGTCTACGACGTGACCACCGAGGTGAAGGTCCCCGCCGGACTCACCGCCGAGGACCTCGCCCGCCCGGTCATCCAAGTGTCGAACTTCGAGACCGGTCGGCCGGAGTACGAGATATACACGTTCAACCGGCAGGTTGTCACCGTCCCGCTGGACGAGGAGGGCGGCGAGGCGGACCGCGACTCCGGCGTCGGCCGTATCGCGAAAAAGGAGATCGAACGCGAGATCCGCTCGGTCGCGCACGGCCACGTCGACGTGGAGCTGAACGGCGACGACGAGGCGGTCGTCTACGTCACCGAGGGGGACATCGGCACGGTGATCGGGAAGGGCGGCGGTCGCATCGCCGACATCGAGAACCGCCTCGGGATCGACATCGACGTCCGCACGCACGACGAGAAGCCCGGCGGTTCGGGAGGCGGCCCCGCCGGCGGCGCCGCCGGGAACGGCAGCGGCGACGGGCAGGTCGGCGCCGAGCGCGGCACGGTGGTCGCCCCGGAGATCACCTCGCGGCACGTCGTCATCGACGTCGACGACGGGGTCGGCGAGACGGTCGAGGTGCGCGCCGACGGCGAGTACCTCTTCACCGCCACCGTCGGTCGCGGCGGCGAGGTCCAGGTCTCCCGGGGCTCCGCCATCGCCGAGGAGCTGGAGGACGCGATCGACCGAAACCGGACGGTGACGGTCGTCCCGGCCCGCTGAACCGGCGTCCGGCGTCGCCGCCTCCCGAGGCCAGACGTATCCGAACGCTGTCACGTCGTCGTTCGACGCGGTGACGTACCACGATCGTCGTACCGTATCCCTCCTGAAAGATAACGCTTTTTTGATGGTGGTCGGAACGACGTGGTATGACAGATGAGTTAAAACGCGGGCTCGAGGGCGTCCTCGTCGCGGAGTCGGATCTGAGCTACGTCGACGGCGAGGTCGGGAAGCTCGTCTACCGCGGGTACGACATCGAGGACCTCGCGCGCGGCGCGAGCTACGAGGAGGTCCTGTACCTCCTGTGGCACGGCTCGCTCCCCACCGCCGCGGAGCTCGACGCGTTCGCCGCCGACCTCGCGGCGGAGCGCGAGGTGGACGACGACGTCGTCGAGACCGTCCGCGCGCTCGCGGACGCCGGCGAGCGCCCGATGGCCGCGCTCCGGACCGCGACGTCGATGCTGTCGGCGTACGACGACGAGGCGGACGAGGCCGACGACGGCGAGGCCACGCTCCGCCAGGGCCGACGGATCACGGCGAAGATCCCGACGGTCCTCGCCGCGTTCGAGCGCGTCCGACAGGGGGAGGAGCCGGTCGCGCCCGCCCCCGGGCTATCCCACGCTGGGAACTTCCTCTACATGCTCACGGGAACCGAGCCGGACGCGGTGAGCGAGGAGACGTTCGACATGGCGCTCACCCTCCACGCCGACCACGGGCTCAACGCCTCCACGTTCACCGCCATGGTGATCGGCTCGACGATGGCCGACGTCTACTCGGGCGTCACCGGGGGGATCGGCGCGCTCTCCGGCCCCCTCCACGGCGGGGCCAACCAGGACGTGATGGAGGTGCTCCACGAGGTGGACGCCTCCTCGAAGGACCCCGTTCAGTGGGTGAAAGACGCCCGCGACGAGGGGCGGCGCATCCCCGGCTTCGGCCACCGCGTCTACAAGGTGAAAGACCCCCGCGCGAACATCCTCGAAGAGAAGCTCCGCGACCTCGCCGACTCGTCGGGCGACACCAAGTGGCTGGACTACACCACCGCCATCGAGGAGTACCTCACCGATCAAGGGCTCGTCGAGAAGGGGATCGCGCCGAACGTCGACTTCTACTCCGGCTCCGTCTACGACTCGCTCGGGATCCCGGTCGACATGTACACGCCCATCTTCGCGATGAGCCGCGCCGGCGGCTGGATCGCCCACGTCGCCGAGTACCAGGAGGACAACCGCCTCATCCGTCCGCGCGCCCGGTACACCGGCCCCGAAGACGCCGAGTTCGTCCCCGTCGACGAGCGATAAGCGGCGACGCGCTCGGTACCGCTCGCGGCGGCGACTTCTTTACTCGAACGCCGCGATCCCAGTTAGGTCCTCGCCGAGCACCAGCGTGTGGATGTCGTGGGTGCCCTCGTAGGTGTAGACGGTCTCGAAGTTCGCCATGTGGCGCATCGGGGAGTAGTCGGTCGTGATCCCGTTGCCGCCGAGCATCTCGCGGGCGACGCGGGACTGGTTGCGCGCCATCCGGACGTTGTTTCGCTTCGCCATCGAGACGTGCTGAGGCGTGAGGTCGCCGCGCTCTTTCAGCTCGGCGAGCCGGTGGGCGAGTAACTGGCTGGTCGTGATCTCCGTCGCCATCTCCGCGAGCTTCTCCTGTTGGAGCTGGAACCGCGCGATCGGGCCGCCGAACTGGTCGCGGTCGAGCGCGTACTCGCGGGCCTGCTCGAAGCAGTCGCGGGCCGCGCCGACCGCGCCCCACGCGATCCCGTAGCGCGCCTGCGTGAGACACGACAGCGGCCCCTTCATACCGCTCACCCCGGGGAGGACGTTCTCCGCCGGGACGCGGACGTTCTGGAGGCTGATCTCGCCGGTTATCGACGCCCGCAGCGAGAGCTTGTCGTCGATCTCGTTGGTGGTGACGCCGTCGCGGTCGGTCTCGACGAGGAACCCGCGGACCGGCCGTCCCTCGGCGGAGGTGTCGCGCGCCCAGACGACCGCCACGTCCGCGATGGGCGCGTTCGTGATCCATGTCTTCGAGCCATCGAGCACGTATTCGTCGCCGTCGCGTTCCGCCCGCGTCTCCATCGCCGACGGGTCCGAGCCGTGGTCGGGCTCCGTCAGCCCGAAGCAGCCCACCGCCTCCCCGGTCCCGAGGTCAGGCAGCCAGCGCTCCTTCTGCTCGTCGCTCCCGTACGCGTGGATTGGGTACATCACGAGCGCGCCCTGGACGCTGGCCATCGACCGGAGACCGGAGTCGCACGCCTCTAGCTCTTGCATCAACAGCCCGTAGGCGGTCTCGGAGACATCGGGCAGGCCGTACCCGTCGAGGTTCGACCCGTAGAAGCCGAGCTCCCCCATCTCCGGTATCAGGTCCATCGGGAACGTCCCCGCCTGAAAGTGGTCGCCGATGTCCGGCCGGACCTGTTCGTCGACGAATCGGCGGGCCGTGTCGCGGATCAGCCGCGCCTCCTCGTCGAGGTCGGCCTCTAATCCGACATAATCGAGCATGAACAACGCTCCGGCACGCGCCGTCAAAAACCGTTCGGCCGGCGTCGACCGCCGGCTCCGATCGCCTCAGACGTCGATCCGCTCGCGCGCGTACTTCGCGAGCAGCGGTACGTCGTCGAGGTGAAGCAGCCGCGCCATCCCCGCCTTCTCGCCGCGGTTCGCCTTCGCGAGGATGTCGTCGTCGGTCTCCTGGAGGTCGCGCATTAGTCGGTCGTACCGCTCGTTGGGCGCGAGGTACAGCAGCTCGGTGAGCGCCAACCGCGACGTCGCGCGCGGCGCGACGTCGCGGTGCCAGAGCGTCTCGTACACCGCGAGGCTCTCCGCGTCGGTGCGCCGCTCCGAGTCGGTGAGACAGCGGTCGACGGTCGCCGCGGCGGCCCGGGCGGACTTCATCCCCTTGTGGATCCCCTCGCCCCACAGCGGATCGATCGTCGGCACGGTGTCGCCGATGGCGATGAAGCTGTCCGTGTGCATCTGCCCGGGCCGCTGGATGTGCGCGGAGCCGCGGTGGACCGTCTCGTCGATCTGTTCCGCCTCGGCGAACCGCGGGTCGCGGTCGATCCAGTCGTCGAGGTAGCCGTCGACCGTCTTGCCCGCCTCGGCGAACTCGCGGTGGCGGTCGTTCTGGATGTAACAGATGCCGACCTTGGCGGTGTCCTCGCCGGTCGCGAAGATCCACGAGTAGCCGCCGGGGGCGATGTTGTGGTCCAGCCGGAGCATCATCGCCCGGCGGAGGTCGGCGTAGTCGGGGTGGTTCATCTCCACGCCAGACATCTCGTACTCGATCCCGATCGCCTGGTTCTCGCGTTCGAGGTCGACGACGTCGAGCGCGCTCGCGAGCGGCGCCGCGGGGCCGGTGGCGTCGATCACCACGTCGGCGTACACCTCCTCGTCGCCGTCGTACCGGACCCCCTCGATGACCCCGTCGTCGTCTACGATCGGCCGCGACACCCGTGCGTCGAAGCGGTACTCCGCGCCGTTCTCGCGGCCGTCGGCGACGAGGAACCGCTTGAAGTCGGCGAACTCCAACACCGCCCCCGGCTGGTAGCTCTCGTAGTACTCATTGGGCGACTCCAGCACGACGTCGTCGGTGTACGACATCACGACGTCGTCGGGGATCCCGAACGAGGACATCATCGACGGGAACGTGCCCGCGGTCGACTTGTTGCTCTGTCGGGGGAACTCGTCTTCGGACTCCGTCTCAAGGACGACGACGTCGTAGTCGCGCGTCGCCAGATCGCGGGCGCACTGCGCGCCCGCCGGACCCGCGCCGGCGATGGCGACGTCGTAGCGATCTACCATACACGACGCTTACGGACCCACCTAATTAGGCTTGCTGAAACCCGTCGAAAACTCCGCGCGAACGCCCTCTTTCCCTCGGTTTTGGCCGTCGAGAGAGGTCGGAATTAGCGGCCCAGCGAGCGGCGACCCAGGCCGCCGTTCGCCCCCGGGCTCGGGGCGCTCCGATTCCGCTCGATCGGTCGCGCGACGCGGCTCAGTAGAATTCGCGGACGAGGTCCGTCGCGCCCTCGGGGGCGCCGTCCGGGAGGACCGACATGTCCTCGTCGACGCCGTGCTGCTCGTGGTACGGCACCGACGACTCGTCCTTGTAGAAGACCCCCTGGTGCTCCTTCTCGTTGTCGAGGATGACGTCCTTCGCGTCCTCGCGCGAGGTCGGGTCGTGGTCGCTCTCCTTCAGGTCGACCAGCGAGTCGCGGAAGTAGTCGTACGTGTCGACGTCGTTGAATGTGACGCACGGCGAGTAGACGTTGACGAAGCCGAACCCGTCGTGCTCGATGGCCTCCTGGATGATCTCTTGGTGGCGGAGCGCGTCGGAGGAGAACGACTGCGCGATGAACGTCGCGCCGGAGGCGAGTGCCAGCGCGTGCGGGTTCACCGGCGGCTGCTTGGGTCCGTCGGGGCTCGTCGACGTCTCGAAGTCCTCGCGGGAGGTCGGCGACGCCTGGCCCTTCGTCAGCCCGTAGATGCGGTTGTCCATCACGACGTACGTCATGTCGACGTTGCGCCGGACGGCGTGGACGAAGTGGCCTGCGCCGATGGAGTAGCCGTCGCCGTCGCCGCCGGCGACCATCACTTCGATGTCGGGCCGGGCCATCTTGACGCCGGTACCGACGGGGAGCGCGCGCCCGTGAACGCCGTGGAGCGCGTAGCTGTGCATGTACGTGCCGATCTTCCCGGAACAGCCGATGCCGGCGACGACGAAGGTGTTGTCGGGATCGTTGCCCGTCTCGGCGAGGGCTTTCATCATCCCGTTCATCGTGCCGAAGTCGCCGCATCCCGGGCACCACGTCGGCTGCTTGTCGGACTTGAAGTCAGTGAATCGAATGTCTGAGCTCATTGGTTACGCCTCCACCCCCTCCGCGAGGGTCGACTTGATCTCCGCTGCGAGTTCGTCGGCCTTGAACCGCACGCCGTTGTACTTGTTCACGCGGTCGACCCGTTCGAGCACGTCGTGCTCGACGAGGTCCGCGAACTGTCCCTGCTCATTACACTCGACGACGACGGTCGTCTCGGCGGCCGCGACGTCCTCCGAGAGGTCCGGCCGCGGGAAGATGTACGGGACCGAGAGGACCCGCACGTCCTGTCCCTCGTCGTCGAGGATGTCGACCGCCTCGGCGAGCGCGCCCTCGTTCGACCCCCACGTGATCACGAGGGAGTCGGCGTCCGCGTCGCCGAACTCGCGCGGGCTCCAGTCCTCGCGCTCGCGGGCCGTCTCCACCTTCCGGTTGCGCTTGTCGACCTGCGCGACGCGCATCTCGGTGTCCTCCGTCCGGCGGCCCTGCTCGTCGTGTTCGAGGCCGGTGGACATGTGCGCGCCGTCGGCGGTGCCGGGGAACGCCCGCGGCGAGACGCCGTCGTCGGTGATCTCGTGCGGCTGGAAGCCACCAGACTCGCTCATGTGGTCGTCGATCGTCGTCTCGTCGACGACGTTGCCGCGCTCGACGTCCACCGCGTCCATGTCGAAGGTGTCCGGGGAGAACGTCTGCTCCGTGACCGCCATCGACAGGTCGGCGGTGAGATAGACGGGGACCTGGTACTTCTCGGCGAGGTTGAACGCCTCGACCGTCTTCCAGAAGCACTCGTCGATGGTCGTGGGGGCGAGGACGAACCGCGGCACCTCGCCGTGGCCGCCGTACAGCATCTGGTTCAGGTCGCCCTGCTCCTGTTTCGTCGGCATCCCCGTCGAGGGGCCCGAGCGCATCACGTTACAGATGACGAGCGGGGTCTCCGAGGTGGCGATGAGCCCGAACGTCTCGGTCATCAGATCGATCCCCGGTCCGGAGGTGGCCGTCATGGCGCGGGCGCCGCCCCGGGCCGCGCCCAGCGCCATATTGATCGCGGAGAGCTCGTCTTCAGCCTGGACCACGTGACCGCCGTACCGGTCGATGCGGCCCGTGAGGTACGTCATCACGTCGGTCGCGGGCGTGATCGGGTAGCCGGCGTAGAAGCGGCAGCCGGCCGCGATGGCGCCCATCCCGATCGCCTCGTCGCCGTTGAGGAGGACGTAGTCCTCGTCGGTGGTCTCAAGAGAGTAGTCGAACTCGTGGTCGTACTCGTCGGCGACGTACGACTGCCCTGCCCGCGCCGCCTCCTTGTTGTTGTCGACCAACTTCTGGCCTTTGTCCTTGAACCGCTTCTCGAGGGCCGAGTCCAGGTTCTCGATGGGGAACTCCGCCACCTCGCAGGCCGCGCCGAGCGCGACGACGTTCCGCATGATCGCGCCGCCGGCGTCCTCGGCCAGGCTCTTGAGCGGGACGTCGAGGCCGATCATCCCTTCGGGGATCTCGACGTCCTGCATCGTCGTCCGTTCGCCGTCGTAGATGATGACGGACCCCTCGTGGAGCTCGTCGAGGTTCTCCTCGATCGTTCGGGGGGTCAACGCGATCAGCACGTCGAGTCGGTCGACGACGCTCTGTACCTTGTCGACGGAGGTCCGCACCTTGTAGGCGGTGTAGCCGCCTCGGATCCGCGATGCGAAGTCCTTCGACGTGAACACGTGCCGACCCGCGCGGGAAAGCGCCTGTGCGAAGATCTTCCCCGTCGAGTCGATGCCGTCGCCGGCCTCTCCGCCGACAGCCCAGTTGAAATCCGCAGCCATGTGCTATGGACAAGGTTCCGGCGGACTCATCAAAAGGCTTCTGGAAGGAGCCACCGAGGTGTTTTTGGACGAACGTACCGGTCCTCGCGAATATTGCGGCATCTAGTCTCTATAATCGGATTTTATTCGGGTATAATTGAACACTCATACACCACATTCCTCACGATCGACCCCTCGCGTCGGACCGGTTTTCGACGGCCGTCGAAATCTTCCGGTCGGCGGCCGGGCGCCTCGGCGCGTCTGCGAGGGCGGGTGCGTTGAGTCGCGGTCGCCCGGGCGAGCGGGTTTCGACACGGGCAGGACCGACGCCGACGGGAACACGTTTGTGTCTCCCTCGCTGATCCGTGGTATGGACACGACAGCGACGGTCGAGTCGGTCGAGCCGGTCGGCCCCGACACGTACGCCCTCCGATTCCGCGCCCCCGAGGGATTCGCCGCCGAACCCGGGCAGTTCGTGAAGCTCGGCACCGAGATCGACAGCGAGTCAGTCGCGCGCTTCTACACCCTCTCGTCGCCCCGCGTCGGTGACAGCTTCGAGGTCACGGTGGGCATCGACCCCGACGAGGGCGGCGAGTTCTCCGCGTTCCTCTCCGACGCGGAGGCGGGCACCGAGATGACACTGGCCGGTCCCTTCGGCGACCAGCACTACGACGGCGAGGCCCGTGCGGTCGTGATCGCCGGCGGTCCCGGGGTCGGCCCCGCGGTCGCCATCGGCGAGCGCGCGCTAGACGAGGACGCCGAGGCCGCCGTCGTCTATCGCGACGACGACGTGGCCCACGCCGACCGGATCGACGCCCTGCGCGACCGGGGGGCCGCGATCCGGCTCCTCGGGTCGGACGACGACCTGGCCGACGCCGTCGCCGATGTCCTCACGGGCGCGGACGGCGAGACGGTGTTCGTCTACGGCTTCGCCGACCTCGTCGCCGACGCCGAGGCAGCGGTCGACGCTGCGGGCGGCGACCCGGACGCGGCGAAGGTCGAGAACTTCGGATAGGCGCGACTGCGGCGGGGCCCCTCCGCGTCGCGGCCTCGTCACACCGTGAGTCCCTCCTCACACCGCGGTCGCGTCCGCCGGTGCCGTCACGCTTTACGCACTCTCCCGACAGGGCGGAGTATGGACTACCGACGACTCGGGGACACCGGCCTCAGCGTCTCGGAGCTCTGCCTCGGGACGTGGCGGTTCGGACGGGAGACGAACGGCGTCGTAGAGACCGGTCGCGAGGAGGCGCACGAACTCCTCGACGCGGCCGCGGATCGCGGCATCAACTTCATCGACACGGCCAACGTGTACGGGACACCGAACGGCAAGAGCGAGACGTACATCGGCGAGTGGCTCGCGGACCGCGACCGCGAGGACTACGTGATCGCCTCGAAGGTGTACTTCCCGTTCGACGGGCGCGGCGAGCCCGGCCCCAACGACTCCGGGCTCGGCCGGAAGCACATCCGCGCGCAGATCGAGGGGACCCTCGACCGGCTCGGCACGGACTACCTCGACGTGTACTACATCCACCGGTGGGACGAGGACACTCCCATCGAGGAGACGATGCGCGCGCTCGACGAGCTGGTCGCCGAGGGGAAGGTCCACCACCTCGGCGCGTCGACGATGGCGGCGTGGCGGCTGACGAAGGCGCAGTGGACCGCCGACGTCAACGGCTACGCGGGCTTCGACGTGGTCCAGCCGCTCCACCACGCGGGCTACTACGAGGACGTGAAGGAGTACCTCGACGTCTGTATCGACCAGAAGCTCGCGGTCTGCCCGTACTCCCCGCTCGCGGGCGGGTTCCTCACCGGGAAGTACGAGCGCGCGGACCCGGACGATCCCGAGCAGGTGATCGCGCCGGACGGCTCCCGCGCGAGCTTCGACGACCGCTTCGAGCGCTTCTACCTCTCCGAGCGCGGCTGGAAGGTGCTCGACGCGGTCCGCGACGTCGCCGACGAACTCGGCGCGACGCCCGCGCAGGTCGCGCTCGCGTGGCTCAGCGGGTGGGACGAGTTTACCTGCGTCCCCATCGTCGGCGCGCGGACGGTGGACCAGCTCGACGAGAACGTCGCGGCGACCGAGGTAGACCTCTCCGACGAGCAGTGGGACCGGATCATGGACGCGCGCTACGACCCGGACGGGAACCGCTGGGGGCACTGAGGGGACGCCCCGAATTCGGAGCGCCCGCTACGTCTCGAAGTCGGGGAGGTCGTCGGGGGCGTCGAAGTCAGCCTCCCAGTCGATGTACTCCTCCTTGAGCGTCTCGCAGACGATCTGCCCGAGCTCCGTGAGCCCCGCGTTGATCGCGGAGACGGTCCCCCACGAGTCGAGGTCGGGGTGGAGGTCGCGCTCCTTCCAGTCCTCGGGCAGCCCCGGCGCGTGGTAGCCGACGCGGTCGGCGAAGTCGTCCCAGAAGAAGTCGAAGCGGGAGACTAACTCGAGGTCGAGCGCGATCTCCCAGTCCGGCGCGTCCATGTCGCTGCCCGCGGCCCATTGGTCGAACGCCTCCTCCCACGCGCCCTCGCGGAGGAACGCCTCGAGCTCGTCGCGGCGGTACTCGCCGCCCGCCACCTCGGCGTCCTCGTACTCGTTCGGGTCGACGGCGGCGAGTTCGGGGGGCTCCGGCGGGTCGACATCGAGAGACATACCCGGTGGTGGGGACCGACGGGGCAAAACCCTACGGGAACGGACCACGCCAACGCGGCGGGTCGCGGGCTCGTCCCCCGCGGGCGATCCGGTCCTTTTACCGCGGTTCCGTCCCGAGGTCGGGTATGGACCTCCGCGCCGTCTCGCGCCGGGTCGGGATCGCCGCCGCCGTCGTCACCGTGGTCGCGCTCGTCGCGCCGTACGCGCTCATTTCGGGGGCCGAGTACGCGGACCAGCTCGCGGCCTACTACGCCTCCGGGGTCGTCGGCTGGGGCGGGATCGCGCTGTTCTCGCTGCTCGCCGCGGTCGTCATCGCGTCCGTCGAGCGCGGGAACGTCGAGCCGGGGACGCTCGCGGGCGTGGCGGTCGTCCTCGGGCTCGCGACGACCGCGAGCGCGGCGACGTGGGCGCTCGCGGTGGAGCCGAGCGCGGTGTTCCGCGACCACCTCTGGCTGGTGTGGCACGCGCCCGCCGTCGTCGCGCTCACCGTTCCCGTGCCCCTCGCCGCCGGAGTGTACGCCCGCGAGCTGTTGACGTAGCCCGGTCGTCGGACGCGCGCCCACCCGCCGGGCCGCCGTCGGCCGGCGAACGAAAGGCCCTTATGCGGCACCCGAGTATCGCCAGACGGACTAGGTCGGGCGGTTAGGCCCCGCTCGTTACCCGTGAGGCAGTCTTCAGCGGGGACCGAACAGCGGGCACGTCCGGTCAGACCGGCACGGGCCCCGAGAGCCAACGTGGAAGCCTCGTCCGCCGGGGACAGCGGTCCGCGTCGCCCGCTCGCAGGAGCGGTCCGTCGCGGTTCGTCGGCGATATCGGGTCAGGCGCGGAAGCGAGCAGCCCATCGCCGGACGCCAGTCGCTCGTCGGGTCGCGGGGTGGAGGAGGCAATCGGGATACCCCGTGGCGGAACGCCGGGCTACCCCGCCTGTCCGTCATTCATACCGATTCTCGTCTCGTGAGCGGACGCGCCGTCGCGTCGTGGTCGGTGGCGTGACTCTCAAAATCGCAGACGCGACCGTCGCTCCCACGCCGATTCCCCAGCCGGGTGGTCGTCTCTTCGAGTCCCGCCCGACCGCGACCGCAGCTCGTCTCTCCCCAGACTCACCGCGACCGAGAGTACGCGTTCCGGTCGCCTCAGCGACCGGTGTCGTACTTGTACGTCGCCGAGTCCGGGTCGATCCCGAAGTCCTCGGCCGACTCCTCCGGCTCCTTGTCGCCCGTCGGCTCCGCGTTCTTGAACGCCCGCCGGAACCGGTCCGACATCTCGAACGCGTCGACGGTGAGCTCGAGGCCGACGACCCCGCCGCCGAGGAACTCCCGCTTCTCCGTCAGCCGGTCCGAGAGCGCGGGCGGCAGGTCGCCGGTGTCGACGCGTTCGAAGCCGAACTGCGTCAGGTACTCCGGCTGGTCCGTGAGCACGTACACCGTCTCGAACCCGTCCGCGGCCGCGGTGTCGACGAGGCGCTCGACGACGTGCGCCCCGACCCCGTGGTCGCGCCACTCGGGGAGGACGCCGATGCCGGTGAGTTCGATCCGGTTCTCTTCGTCCTCGTCGCCGCGGTGGAGCCGGAGCCGACCGAAACCGGCCCGGTCGCCCGACTCCTCGTCGACCGCGATCACGTAGTCCCGCGACCGGAAGGCGACGTCGTCGAGCCCGAGCTGCTCGATCGCGTCCAGCAACCACGCCTCGTCACGGTTTTTTGCGTCGCGGACGTACATGGACGTTCGTACGAGGTCGGAGGTGAAAAGCGGTTCCCCGGCGATCCTTCCGCGTTCTCCGATCGCGGCGCTGACGCTTCCGCGCGTCATCGCGTCGCTTTTGCCCGCCGACCGCCGACCGGACGCGTATGGAGTTCGCCGCGCTGGCTGAACGGGCGGAACGGGTGGCCGCGCACGACGGCGACATCGAGACGACCCTCGAGGTCGCCGACCTGCTCGCGAACGCCGGCGACGGCGGCGCGGACCGCGGGGCGGGCGACGACCTCCCGGTCGTCGTCCGGTTCCTCCTCGGGCGCGTCTTCCCGGCCCACGACACCCGCACGCTTGACGTCGGCCCCGCGCTCTGCCGCGAGGCCGTCGCCCGCGCCGCGGGCCCGAACGTCGACGCCGCCGACGTCGAGGACCGCCTCGCGGAGCGAGGGGAGATCGGCGCGGTCGCGGCCGCGTACGACCTCGGCGGCCAGCAGGGACTCGCCGCGTTCGGGTCCGGTCGCGACGCGCTCACCGTGGCGGCGGTCGACGAGGAACTGCGCGACCTCGCGGCCGTGAGCGGCGACGGCAGCGAGTCGCGCAAGCGCGACGCCCTGTTCGGGCTGTTCACTCGTTGTTCGCCGAGCGAGGCCGCGTTCCTCGCCCGACTGGTCCTCGGTGAGATGCGGCTCGGCGTCGGCGAAGGGACGGTCCGGGACGGGATCGCGGAGGCGTTCCTGTCCCCCGAACCGACGCCTGCCGACGGCGATGACTCCGAGGGCGACGATGACGGTCCCGCCGACGGCGACGATCCCGAACTCGCCGCGCCAGACGACGCGGTCGCGGCCGTCGAACGCGCGCTTCAGGTGACGAACGACTACGGGCGCGTCGCGGTCCGGGCCCGCGACGAGGGACCGGCGGGGCTCCGCGCGGAGTCGCTGCGCGTCGGCCGCCCGGTCCAGGCGATGCTCGCGCAGGCGGGCAACGCGACCGACGCGGTCGACGCGTTCGGCGAGGTCGCGGTCGAGACGAAGTTCGACGGGGCCCGCGTTCAGATCCACTACGCGCCGGACGGAGTCGAGGCGGACGACGGCGCGCCGGACAGCGACGCCCTCGGCGGCGAAGACGCGGCGCTCGGCCCGCGACTCTACTCGCGGAACATGGACGACGTGACGGAAGCGCTCCCCGAGATCGACGAGTACGTCGCCGACCGCGTCGACGTCCCCGTCATCCTCGACGGCGAGGTCGTCGCGGTCGACGACGACGGCGACCCGCTTCCGTTTCAGGAGGTGCTGCGGCGGTTCCGGCGGAAGCACGACATCGACCGGATGCGCGAGGCGGTCTCGCTGCGGCTCCACGCGTTCGACTGCCTCCACGCCGACGGCGACGACCTGCTCGACGAGCCACTCCGCGTCCGCCACGACCGGCTCCGCGAAGTCCTCCCGGACGCGGCCGCTGACCTCACCCTCGCCGCGGACGCGGACGCGATCGCGGCCGAAGAGCGGGCCGCGCTCGACGCGGGCCACGAGGGAGTCATGCTGAAGAACCCCGAGTCGGCGTACACCCCCGGCGACCGCGGGCGCGACTGGCTGAAGCGAAAGCCCGACGTGGAGACGCTCGACGCGGTCGTCGTCGGCGCCGAGTGGGGCGAGGGGCGGCGCGCGGAGCTGTTCGGCACGTTCCTGCTCGCGGTCCGCGACGAGGACGGCGCGAGCGACCCAGCCGGTCGTGACGCCGACGACCGCGACGCCGACGACCTCGCGCCACCGGGGTACGTCACGGTCGGGAAGGTGGCGACCGGGATCACCGACGAGGCGCTCGCCGATCTGACGGACCGGCTGGAGCCGCTCGTGGTCGAGGAGACGGGGACGACGGTCGCGTTCGACCCCGAACTGGTGGTCGAGGTCGGCTACGAGGAGATCCAGACGTCGCCGACGTACTCCGCGGGCTACGCGCTCCGATTCCCCCGGTTCGTCGGCGTCCGCGAGGACAAGGACGTCGACGACGCCGACTCGCTCGCCCGCATCCGTCGGTTCGCCGGCGACGACTGACGTTCCGCCACGCGAAACTCCTTCACGCTCCGGCTCGTAGCCGTTCGCATGCCAGGCCCGCTCGGCGACGCGACGCGGCGCGACCTCACCGACGCGGCCGCCGATCGGCTCGCCGCCGAGGGGTTCGAGGTCGCCCGCCCCGAGAGCGCCGCCGAGCCCCCGGCCGTCGCGACGCGCGGCGACGATCGGGTCGCGGTCGAACCGCTCGCCGCGGACGACGCCACGCCCACGGTGATCGTCTCGCGACTCGGCCACGCGCTCGACCGCGACCGGCGCGCCCTGTTCGTCGCCCCCAACGCCGACACCGCGGCCGCCGTGCGCGACCTCCTCGCCGACCCACCGCTCCTCGTCGCGCGGACCGACGGCCGGCGGACGTTCCACCTTGGTCCGGACCGAGTCCCCGTCTCGGGCGGCGGCTACGCCTGCGTCCACTACGAGGGGCTCGGCGACCCGACGCTCTCGTGGCGGGAGACGGACACCCCAGCCGGTCCGGTCGCCGCCCACGCCGACGTCGACGCCGCCGCGATGGGCGACGACGGACGGCCGGCCGTCCCACGGCTCGTCTGCGAGGTCGACGGCGACCCGATCGCCGTCCTCGGCGGGGTCGCCAGTCTTCAGACGCCGCCCGACGAGGCGTTCCCGTTCGCCTACCGCCGCGACCCGGACGACAAGCGGTTCCGGGTCCGGCGCGGCGACGACGGCACCGTGGTCGAGACGGTCGGCGGGTTCGGTGCGATGCGCGAGGCGGGCTACGTCCCGGTTCCGATGCCGCTCGTGCCCGAACACGCGCTGGGTCGGGCGCTCGACGACGACGCGCTCGCTGCGGCGTGGGACCTCTCGGTGATCGGCGACGCCGAGCCGGTGGACGACGCCGCCGGCGACACCGACCGCGACCGATAGCCACCCTCAAGACGACCGCGGCCGCAGGCAGTGACATGACGGTCCGCTACGAGGAACTCTCGGTGGAGTGGCTCGGCTACGCGACGGCGCGGCTGGAGACGGACGGGGGCCCGGTCGTCTACACCGACCCCGGGCGGTACGGCGTCCTCGATGACTACTGGGCGCGCGATGGCGACCTTGTCCTCGTCACCCATGACCACCACTACGACAGCGACGGAATCCGGTCGGTCGCGAGCGAGGACGCGACGGTCGTGATCTACGAGGCGGTCGACCCCGCCGGCATCGACCGCGACGTGGAACCGATCGACGCGCTCGCGGCCGACTACGAGGTCGTTCGCGTCGGCGAGGAGGACCGCGTCGACGTCGGGACGCCCGCCGGCGAGGTCCGAGTGTGGTCGATCCCGGCCCACAACGACCCGGAGGGGCCGAACGCGGACGCCGACGGCTCGGTCGCGCACCCGCCCGGGTTCGGCTGCGGCTACCTCCTGTCGCTCGGCGGCCGCACCGTCTTCTGGCCCGGCGACTCCGACGCGCTCGACGGGTTCGCCGAGCTCGACGTCTCCGTCTTCCTCGCCAACATCGGCGGGGGCGGCATCGTCTCGGACCGGCGCGAGGCGGCCGACCTGGCCGAGGCGATGGGGCCCGACCTCGTCGTGCCGATCCACTACGACACGTTCGACCTGCTTGAGGCAGACGACGAGGCGTTCGCGGGCGACGTGGCGAGCCGGTCGATCCCGGTCGCGCTCGACGCGCGCTCGGCGAACCAGTAGACGAACCGGGCGGACGGTCGAACCGGACGGAACGGCCCTCGCGGCCGGAGGCCTTTTTACCTCGCCGACACCTCTCCCGGTCGCATGACCACCGAGTCCGCGCTGGCCGACGGGGTCCGGGAGGCGCTTTCGGTCGACGCCGAGGCGTTCGCCGAGCGCGCGGCCGAGGAGGCCGAGATCGTCAAACAGGCGCTGCGCGACGGCGCCTTCGACAACCACCAGTCGATCGTCGGCTTCGAGTACGAGTTCTACGCGGTCGGCGACGGGCGGTGGAGCGAGGAGTCGCGGGCGGGCGAGTACGCGCTGATGCGCGTGCCGCGCCGCCTGCTGGAGTTGATGGGCTTCGAGAAGGAGCTTGGGCTCCACAACGCCGAGATGTGTACGAGCCCGCAGCCGCTCTCGGACCACGGGCTCCGCGCCCAGCTCGCCGAGGTCCGCGCGCGGCTGGAGGCCGCCGAGAACACCGCGGGCGTCGAGGGGATGCGGCTCGTCTCCGACGGGCTCTGGACCATCCCGCCCGCGGGCGAGACCGCCGAGGGGTACCTCACGGACAGCGTCGCGGTCGACGGCGTCGTCGTCGCGGTCAACATGAGCGACGCGGTCCGGTACCACGCGATGGCGAACTCGCGCCGGGACGACCTCGCCGACGGGGACGGAGCCGCGGCCGACGCCGAATCGGACCCGGTTGTCACCCTCGACG
Organism: Halorubrum miltondacostae; assembly: GCF_041379815.1. Lineage (NCBI taxonomy): Archaea > Methanobacteriati > Methanobacteriota > Halobacteria > Halobacteriales > Haloferacaceae > Halorubrum > Halorubrum miltondacostae. The sequence continues at coordinate 79,139 of NZ_JBEDNY010000004.1, read as the reverse complement.
CGCCGGGCGTGTCACTGGCGGCGGAGACGGTGATGCCCGAGAGCCTCATCACGTCGATCCAGCCGCACTACCAGGTGGCCCACGCCGAGACGCTGCCGCGGCACTTCCGGTACGCGCTCCGGATCGCCGGCCCGCTGCTGGCGCTCGGGGTCAACTCGCCGTTCTTCCCGCCCGAGCTGTACGACGACGGCTGGGACGGCGAGCGCGTCCTCGCCGAGGGGGCGACGGAGAACCGCGTCCACGTGTTCGAGTCCGTCCTCAACGCCCGGACCGACGCGGACAAGGTCCGGTTCCCGCGCGACTTCCGCGACGTCGAGACCGCTGTCGACCGCATCGCGGCCGACGAGACGCTGATCCCGATGCCGGACCCGGGCGGCAGCGACCGGTTCGACGACGCGTTCGCCACGTTCCGAACGAAACACGGCAGCTACTGGCGCTGGGTCCGCCCGGTGTTCGAGGGCGCGGGCCGCTCGGCGGCGAACGCCCGGATCGAGTTCCGGCCGATCCCCGGCCAGCCGACGGTCCGGGACTCAATCGCGTTTCAGGCGGCGTTCGCGGGGCTGATGCAGGCGCTCGCGCAGCGGGACCACCCCGTGATCGGCCTCGACTGGGAGACCGCCCGCGACAATTTCTACGCCGCCGTCGCGGACGGCCTCGACGCCGACATGACGTGGATCGGGCTCGACGGGGAGCGCACGACGGACACGGACGCGCTGTACGCGGACCTCCTCGACCACGCGGAGGCGGGGCTCCGGACCGCCGGCTGCGCGGACGATGAGGCCGCGGAGTGGATCGCGCCGCTCCGCTGGCGCGTCGCGAACCGCACGACGCCGGCGAGCTGGAAGCGTGACCGGGTCCGCGCCCGCCTCGACGACGGCGCCGACTTCGCGACCGCGGTGGTCGACACGCAGCGCGAGTACATCCGCCAGCAGGCCGACACGCTCATCGACGGCGGCTTCTCGGCCTGGACCGACGCGGAGTGATCGGTAGCCGGGTCACCCAGCCGCCCGGGAGCCGGGCGACGCGCCCGCGACACAGTACAGTTATCGGCCCGCCGGCTCACCCGTCAGTATGGACGAGCTGATCGCCGCGGCGCGCGACGCCTTAGAGGCCGCCCACGTCCCGTACTCCGAGTACCGCGTCGGCGCCGCGCTCCGGACCGCCGACGGCACCGTCTACACGGGCTGTAACATCGAGAACGCGAACTACTCCAACAGCCTCCACGCCGAGGAGGTCGCGATCGCGGAGGCGGTGAAGCACGGCCACCGCGAGTTCGACCGGATCGCAGTCTCCTCGGGCGTCCACGACGGGGTCACCCCCTGCGGGATGTGCCGCCAGACGCTCGCCGAGTTCGCGGCCGACGACCTTGTCGTCGCCTGCGACGAGGGCGACGACGCGGTGACGGAGTACACCCTCGGCGAACTGCTCCCGAACACGATCAACGAGGGGACGCTCGACGACGCCAGGCAGGACTGACTCCCGGGGAACGGCTCCGGGCGACCGAGACGGAACTCCTTTTATACGCCTCGCCGAAGGACGGAGACATGACCGACGACAGCGAGGACCCCAACGACGGTGCCGGATACCACGTCGAGGCCGCGCCGGAGGACGTCGCCGACGCCGTCCTCCTCCCGGGCAACCCCGAGCGCGTCGACAAGGTCACGGCGCTGTGGGACGACCACGAGGAGGTCGCGAGCCACCGAGAGTACCGCACCGCGACCGGCAGCTACGACGGCGCGCCGATCTCGGTGACCTCGACCGGGATCGGTTCGCCCTCGGCGGCCATCGCCGTGGAGGAGCTGGCGCGCGTCGGCGTCGAGACGTTCATCCGCGTCGGCTCCTGCGGCGCGATCCAGCCGGAGATGGACGTCGGCGACCTCGTGATCACGACCGGGGCCGTCCGGCAGGAGGGGACGAGCGACGAGTACGTCCGCGAGGACTACCCGGCGGCCGCCGACGGCGAGGTCGTCTCCGCGTTAGTCGCCGCCGCCGAGCGGCTCGGCCACGACTACCACACCGGCGTGACGATGAGCGCCGACTCGTTCTACGCCGGCCAGGGTCGCCCCGGGTTCGAGGGGTTCGAGGCCGCCGGCTCCGACGAGCTCGTCGCGGAGCTCCGGGACGTGAACGTGAAGAACATCGAGATGGAGGCGTCGGCGATCCTCACGATCGCGAACGTATACGGGCTCCGCGCCGGCGCGGTCTGCTCGGTGTACGCCAACCGCGTGACCGGCGAGTTCCGCACGGAGGGCGAGTCGCGCGCGGCCGAGACTGCGAGCCTCGCGGTGAAGCTCCTCGCGCGGATGGACGAGGTCAAACGGGAGGCGGGCGCGGATCGCTGGCACGCCGGGCTCTCGCTGTAACGACTCCCCGAGGCCGCCGCGGTGGCGATATTTGCCTGCGAGCGTTCCAAAGCGACTTTATCTGCGCACCGCGGACCTACACGCATGAGTACACAGGTCGTCGTCGTCGGCTCCGGGTACGCCGGCGCAGGGGCGGTGAAGGCGTTCGAAGACGAGGTCGGCGAAGGCGAAGCCGAGCTCACGTGGATCTCGGAACACGACTACCACCTCGTTCTCCACGAGGTCCACCGCGCGATCCGCAACCCGGCGGTCGAAGACAAGATCACGATCCCCGTCGACGAGATCAAGTCGCCCGAGTCCGACTTCGTGAAGGGCCGGGTCGTCGACGTCGACACCGAGGATCGGGTCGTCGAGACCGACGACGGGACGACCGTCGACTACGACTACCTCCTTCTCGGCGTCGGCTCGACGACGGCCTTCTTCGGCATCGAGGGGCTGAAGGAGAACGCTCACCAGCTGAAGGGGCTCGACGACGCGAAGGCGATCCACGAGGACGTCCGCGAGGCGGCCGCCGACGCGACCCGCTCTGACCCGGCCGAGGTCATCGTCGGCGGCGCCGGCCTCTCCGGCATCCAGACGGCCGGCGAGATCGCCGAGTACCGCGACAAGCACCGCGCGCCGATCGAGATCACGCTGGTCGAGGGGCTCGACGAGGTCTTCCCCGGCAACGACCCGCAGATCCAGGACGCGCTCCGCCAGCGGCTGGAGGACGCGGACGTCGAGATCCTCACCGGCGACTTCATATCGGAGGCCGACGAGGAGGCGGTCTACCTCGGCGGCGGCGAGGACGAGGAGCCGGAGGAGCTCGCGTACGACGTGCTGGTCTGGACCGGCGGCATCACGGGCCAGCCCGAGATCGAGGGCGTCGAGGTCGAGCAGGACGAGCGGTCGCACCGCGTCCACGCCGGCTCTGACTTCTCCACCAGCGACGACCGCGTGTTCGCCATCGGCGACACCGCGCTGGTCGAGCAGGGCGAGGACGACGTGGCCCCGCCGACCGCGCAGGCCGCTTGGCAGGCCGCGGAGGTCGCCGGCGCAAACCTCGCTCGCGCCGCCCGCGGTGCGCCGCTCCGCTCGTGGACCCACGAGGACAAGGGGACGGTCATCTCCGTCGGGGAGGAGGCGGTCGCCCACGACGTGATAGGCATGCCCATCCAGACGTTCGGCGGCACGCCCGCGAAGCTGCTGAAGAAGGCCATCGCCACGCGCTGGATCGCCAAGGTCTCTTCCGCGGGCCGCGGCGTCAGCGCGTTCGGCGACATGTAAGCGTCGACGGTTCGCGTCACCCAACGGTTATTTTTCTCGCTCGCATGGACAAACGCGTGCTTCGTATCCCCCGCTGAGGCAGCTCCTGAACGCGTTGCGGCGACCAGCGACGTTCGCGTAGTCACTGCCCTCCGAGCCGCCGTCGTTCTCTTCGCTCGGTCGCGGGAGCCGCTGGGCTGCCGCAGGTCTCGATCGAAACCAGCAGCCGCCACCGAACGCACATGTCACACGACTCACCCCCGACGGAATCGCTCACCGATCACACCGTGTCGCTAGGGACCGCCGATCCCGCCGCCTCGCTCCCCGAGCGCGGCCCGCTTCGCGATCGACTCGCCGACGCGGCCGTTGTCGGCCTCGGAGAGGCCACCCACGGAACGCGGGAGTTCTTCGAACTGAAGGGCCAGTTCATCCGCCACATGGTCGCGGAACTCGACTGTCGGCTCGTCGCGCTCGAAGCCAACTTCCCCGAGACGCTCGCCGTCAACGAGTACATCGTCCACGGGGAAGGAGACCCGGAGGCAGCACTCGACGGGATCTACTTCTGGACGTGGAACGTCGAAGCCGTCCGCGACCTGATCGAGTGGCTTCGGGCGTTCAATGCGGAACGCCCGCCCGACGACCGCGTGCGGTTCCACGGCGTAGACGTCCAGTACACGACGGGCGCCGTCGACCGGCTTCGCGATTTCCTCCGCGAGGCCGACCCCGCCTTGCTCGACCGGGTCGACCCCGACCTCGCCACGGTCGACGGCCGCGGCGTTCCCGCGCATCAGGACGAGGACGCCTCCGACGCGGCCGCGGCCGCGACCGAACTCGTTCCGCGCCTTCGCGACCGGATCCGCGAGAACCGCGAGGCGTACGTCCGGGCCACGAGCGAGCGCGACGCGGCGTTCGCGGAGCGGTTCGTCACCGTCATCGACAGAGCGACGGACTACCGTGTGGCCGTTCGCGAGTGGGACGCCGCCGGGGCGCCGGAGGACGACCTCCCGTCCCGTGCGCTGTACATTCGTGACAAGGCGATGGCGGAAAACGCCGCGTGGCTCCTGGAACGCACACCCACCGAGCGGATCGCGCTGTGGGCTCACGACAGTCACCTCAACCGCGTCGGCCGGCGCCGCCGGACGGAGATCGCGGGGCCGTCCGCCGGGACTCGCCTCGCCGAGCGGTACGGCGAGGAGTACCTCGCGGTCGGGTTCTCGTTCGGCGGCGGCGAGTTCCAGGCGATCGCACCGACCGAAGACGCCGACGACGAACGGACGCTGCGACGCGTTTCGGTTCCGCGGTCGGAGACCGGCGCGTTCGACGACGCGCTGGGAGCGACCGGCCACGCCGTCGCGTTCCTCGATGTCCGCGGGGCGCTCGCGGACGGCGAGCGGGAACTCGCCGACTGGCTCGGCCACCCGTGCCGCACCTTCGAGACGGGTGTAACGTACGACCCGTCCACACCGGAAGACGCGCTGACCGAGTACCGCTACGCCGAGGCTTTCGACGCGGTCTACTACGTTGACTCGACGACGCGGGCGCGGCCGCTGTCGAGCGATTCGAACGAATAACGATCCGGTGAAAACCGAGTAGATCGCGGCCGGGTCAGTGCTCGGCCGGCTCGTCGGGCGCCCGCATGTCGTCGATCCGCAGGATGAGAATGTTCGCGGTGTCGTCTTTGCCGTCGACCGTGCCGTCGACGACGAGCTTCGAGAGCGGCGTCGGGCCGACGGTGACGCTGTCGCCCTCGTGGAAGTCGCGGACCGACCCCTGGACGTGGATCTCGGCGCGGCACAGCTCCGGGTGGTGGACGCTGGAGAGGTCGATCCCGTCGACGTTGACCCCCTCGACCTGATCGCCCTCGTGGAAGATCGGGACGTCGGCGGGCTCGTCCATGCGCTGGATGTCGAGCGCCTCGTACGCGTTCGAGGTGGGCTTGTAGCCGCCCTTCGGGCCCGGGACGCCCTCGACGAGCTGGAGGGCCTTGAGGCTCTGCATCTGGTTGCGGATCGTCCCCGGGTTGCGGTCGACTTCCTCGGCGATGGCCTCGCCCTTCACGGCATCCTCCTGCTCCCCGTAGAGGTTGATCAGGGCCGTGAGGATGCTCTTCTGGCTCGACGTGAGCTCGATCGATGACATGGTCGTAAATACACCGTGCCCCCGCTTAAATGCGATGGAATTCACTTATAAATGATCGTGTGGAATACCGTCGATGGCCAGACCCTGCGGTGACGCGCACTCCCGGCTCACTCCCCGCGTAGCCGCTTCATCCGGACGTACGCGATCGGGCTAGAGAGCGCGACGACGACGCCGACGCCGATCAGCGCGACGCCGAAGTCGACGGCGACGAACGACACCGCGGCGCCCGCGAGCCCGATCGCCGCGCCGGTGAACGCGACCGCGATGACCGCGCCGATCGGCTCGATGTCGCTCGGGTCGACCGACCGGGGGTCGGAACTGCTCATATCTGCTCCGAGGGGGCGCGGCCGCAAAACGGTGTCCGATCCGGCCGGTCGCTCGCCGACGACCCCGCCGACACCGACGAGGCGACCATGGGCCGCGGCGACCGATCCCCACCATTGAAGCGGCGGCGCGTCGCGTGACCGGTATGACCACGGTCAGGATTATCGGCGCGCCGACCGACTACGGAGCGAACCGACGCGGGGTCGACATGGGACCCTCGGCGATCCGCTACGGCGGGCTCGCCGACCAACTCGCCGGAGCCGGCGTCGAGACCGTCGACGCGGGCGACCTCCTCGTTCCGCGGGCGGAGGAGCGCGACCCGGACGCGGACGCGCCGAGCGAGGGGAAAGCGAAGTTTCTCCGCGAGACCGAAGAGGTCTGTCGCCAGCTCGGTGACGAGGTCGCGGCGACGCTCGCCGACGGCGAGGTGCCGCTCGCGCTCGGCGGTGACCACTCCATCGCCATCGGGAGCCTCTCGGGGTCCGCCCGCGACGCGGACATCGGGGCCGTGTGGTTCGACGCGCACGCCGACCTCAACACGCCCGCGACGACGCCTTCTGGGAACGTCCACGGCATGCCGCTGGCGGCCGCGCTCGGCATCGACGAGTTCGCGGACACCGAGTGGGCGAACGCGCCGGGGCTCTCGCCGGAGAACGTCGCCTTGGTCGGGCTCCGATCGGTCGACGAGGCGGAGGTAGAGCTGATCCGCGACCGCGGGTTCGCGGCGTACACGATGTCCGACATCGACGAGCGGGGGATCACGGAGGTCACCGAGGAGGCGCTGACCGTCGCCTCGACCGGCGTCGACGGGATCCACGTTAGCCTCGATCTCGACTGGCTCGACCCGAACGCCGCGCCCGGCGTCGGGACGCCGGTCCGGGGCGGGGTCACCTACCGGGAGGCCCACAGCGCGATGGAGATCGTCGACGAGACCGACGCGCTCCGCTCGATGGAGATCGTCGAGGTGAATCCGACGCTGGACCAGCACAACGAGACCGCGGAGCTGGCGACGGAGCTAGCGGCGAGCGCGCTCGGCAAGCGGGTCCTCTAACTCAGGGCGGGGGCGGATCAGACGCCGCGGTCGAGCTGTTCGACGACCCGCTGGAGGTCCGCCTCCGACTCGACCTCGCCTTTGATCTCCTCGCGGCGGCGCACCGCCGCCGAGTCGGCGTCGTACGCGCGGACGAACTCGGCGCGGGTGTGCTCGTCGAACGCGTGGCGGATCGCGAAGTAGCCGTCGGGGACGATGGTGCCGCACACCTTACACTCGTGGCGCTGGTGGTCGTTCGTCTGGTGGACGATCGCCGCCTCCACGTCGTCGAAGGCGGCGTCGCAGTCGCCGATGCCGCACGTCCAGCGAGGAGCCATACCCAGACTCTCGCCCGAGGGGGATTAACGGTTTCCCAACTCGGCGCGGGTCAGCCGGGCGGCCGCCGCGCGCGACGCCGGGGCGCCCGGCGCCGTCCGCGCCGCGGCGTCGGACCCGCGGTCGCGGCACCGTCGTCGTCGAACGATACCCCTTTGCGCGGGCGCGACGACCCTCCGGCCGTGACCCGATCGCAAACGCGCGTCGACGCCCACGTCAAGGTGCTCGACGACGAGGTCGTCGCCCGGGCGAAGGCCCGCGACATCGACGCGCTCGTGTACGCGCCGCACTTTACGCGCCTCCCGACGATCCGCGAGCGTGCGGCCCGGTACACCGACGACGAGCTTCAGGTCATCCCCGCCCGCGAGGTGTTCACCGGCGACTGGGGGAACCGCCGCCACCTCCTCGTCTTGGGCCTCTCCGACCCCGTCCCCGACTACATCACCTTCGAGGGCGCGATGGCCGAGTTCGAGCGCCAGGACGCGGCCGTCCTCGTTCCCCACCCCGGATTCGCTACCATCTCGCTCACGCGGCCCGAGGTCGACGCTCACGCCGAGCGGATCGACGCGGTCGAGACGTACAACACCAAGCTCCTGCCGCACCAGAACGCGCGCGCCCGCCGGACCGCGGCGGAGACCGGCTGCGCCGGGTTCGGCTCCTCGTACGCCCACCTCTCCGGCACGGTCGGCGAGGCGTGGACGGCCTTCGACGACGACCTCGCAGACGAGGCGGCAGTCGTCGAGGCCTTCCGGGAGCGCCGCCCCCGAACCGTCATCCACCGCGGCGGCGCCGGCCACCAGCTCCGCGGCCTCGTCGAGTTCGCGCACCTCGGCTACGAGAACACGTGGGCGAAGCTCGACCGGATGTTCCTCTCCGGCAACGAGCCGACGCTGCCGTCGAACGTCGCCTACGAGGGGCGGTTCGACGACGTGAGCGTCTACGAGTGAGCGGTCGGACGAGCGTCGCGGAACGGTGCGGTTCCCGGCCGCGGCCTCGGTCAGAGTCCGAACCCAGCCGCGGCCTCGGAGGCGACCGAGAGGTCCAAGTCTAGGTTCACGACGTACGTGTGGATCGCCCAGAAGGCCGCCAGCTCGATCGCGGTGATGATCACGGTGACGAGGTCGGCGTACTTGCTGCTCGTCGTCACGCCGCTCGGGAACCCGAACTCCCTGTCCGAGAGCGGGTGGAACAGCGCGATGCCGCGCTTGCTCCCGACCACGTCGAGGACGTAGTGGGTCAACACACCGATCCACACGTACTGGAGGTTGCCGAAGACGATCGGATACGCGAGGAAGATCGCCAGCACGGGGAGGCTGTGGAGGGTCTTCCGATGGCGGCCGAAGGCGGTGTCGACGTCGGGAAACAGTGCCCCCAGCACGACGGGGGCGGTGATCTCGGCGACCGTCGTCGCGGTCGCGGCGTCGAGGCTCGGCTCAAGGATGAAGCCGAGCCCCAGGGCGAGCAGCAGGCCGTTGAGAACGTGACCGCGTTTGTTCATGCTCTCGGAGTGCGTCCGTCGATAGGTCAAACCACCGGATCGCGGCGGCGGTCGCCGCGCCGAGGCGGTCCCTCGCAGCAGCGGTCGACACACCGAGGCGGCCCTCCGTAGTAACGGTCGCCGCGCCGAGGCGGTCCAACGCGGCGCGCGTTCCGGGCGAAAGAGCCACGGCGGGCGCGCCCGACCCGCCCGTATGGAGTACGAGGAGCCGAAGTTCTTCCACGTGATGCAGTACGCCGCGGCCGCCGCCGGCGACGTCATCGACATGGTGAGCGGCAACCCCGACTGGGAGCCGCCCGCCGCGCTCCGCGAGGCGCTCCGCGAGTACGCCGACCGCCCGCCCGCCGACTTCCAGTACCCGCCGAGCGAGGGGCTCCGCGAGCTCCGGGAGGTGATCGCCGAGCGCCGCGGCGTCGACCCCGGGCGCGTGGTCGTCACCAACGGGACGGGCGAGGCGAACTACCTCGCGATGGCCCGCGCGCTGGACCGCGACGCGGGCGACGAGGCGCTGCTCATGGACCCGGTGTACCCGTACTACCCCGGGAAGACCCACCTGCTCGACGGGACTCCGACGCTCGTGCCGACGACGCGAGACGGCGGGCTCGACGTCGACGCGATCCGCGAGGCGGCGAGCGAGGACACGGCCCTGATCGTCCTCAACACGCCGAACAACCCCACCGGGGCCGTCTACGACCTCGACGCGGTCCGCGAGGTCGCCGACGTCGCGGCGGCGGTCGACGCGCTTGTCGTCGTCGACGAGGTGTACGGCCGGTTCGACCTCTCCGGCTCGTTCGAGTCGGCGCTGACCCTAGACGACGACCGCGTGATCGTCACCAGCGGCTTCTCGAAGTCGATGGCGATCACGGGGTTCCGCGTCGGCTACGGGATCTTCCCCGAGTCGCACGTCGACGACGCCAAGACGCGGCACATGCTGGTGAACGTCGCCGGCGCGCGCCCCTCGCAGTACGCGGTGTACCACGCGCTCGCTGAGACGCCGCCGGAGTACTACGCCGAGTCGCGGGAGCTGCTCGCGGACCGCGTCGCGGCGTTCACCGACGCCCTCGATGCGGCCGGCGCGGAGTACAGCCGCCCTGAGGGGGCGTTCTACGTCCTCGCGCGCTTCGACAGCTTCCCCGGCACGATGGCGAACGTCAAGCGACTGGTCGACGAGGCGGGCGTCGCGGGGATGCCCGGCGAGGCGTTCGGCACCGCCCGCAGCGACTGGATCCGGTTCGCTTTGGTGACGCCGCGCGCGGCCGAGGCCGCGGAGCGGCTCGCCGACTACTTCGCCGAGGAACCAGCGCCCCGCTAAGCGACCGCCTCCGCGCCGCCCGCTGCCCGAGCCGACCACCGTGCTAGCCCCTCACCGACCGCGGACGCGGCTCGCGGCGGCCACGGTCAAGACGGCGAGGAGCGCCGCGACGACGCCGAACCCGGGGATTCGGTCGTCGGTGTCCCCGTCGCCGCCGTCGGAGCCGTCTCCGGCGCTCCCCGCCCCCTCGTCGCCGGAGTCGTTCCCGGCGGGCTCCTCCGACTGCTCGACCCCCGTCACGGTTATCAGGTCGGCCGTCGCGTCGTTGTTCCGGGCGACGACTGTCCGGTCGCCGGCGGTCCGTATCGGCACTTCGATCTCGCCGCGGTCGTCGGTCTCCCCGACGACCTCGCCGTCCACCTCGACGGCCGCGCCCGCGACCGGCTCGTCGTAGGCGTTCCGCACGGTCACGCGCGTCGTCTCCCCGACGATGACGGCCTCGTTCGCCGCGGAGACCGAGAGGGCGGCGCTCCGCTGCGCGGTGGCGTTCGCGCTCACCGGCGACTCCCGCACCCTGACCCGTTCAACGGACGACTCGTACCCCTCTTTGACGACCTCGACCGTGTACAGCGCGTTCACGGGCACGGTGAGCGAGGCCGTCCCCTCAGTCACGCTCACCCGTCCGTCGAACACCGACGAGGAGGCCCGCACCGCTCCCGTCTCGATCGGCATCGGCGGGTCGAAGTGATCGTCGAACGTGCGGACGTCGAGGGTCGTGGTGCCGCGTTCGATCGCGATCTCGGTCTCGTTGTCTCCCGCCACCGTCACGGTGCGAGACGCCTCGAAGTACCCCGGCTTCACGGCCACGACCTCGTAGTCGCCGCGCTCGAGGCGCGCCGTCTCGTAGGTGCCGTCCGAGCCGGTCTCCCCGCGGTCGACCGTGCGGCCGTCTTCGCGGACGGTCACCCTCGCGTCGGCCTGCGACCGATTCTGGCCGTCGACGACCGACACGGTCGCGGTCCCGCTCCGCGTGACGCCGAGATTGACGTCCCTCGCGGTCGCTTCGTCGATCTGAAGCGGCCGGTTCCGGACGTAGGTGTCGTCGTCGACGTCGAGTTCGACGCTCGCTCCCTCGGGGACGTCGAGGAACACCTTCCCGTTACTCGCCGTCGCGCCCGAGACGGTCCCGGTCTCCCCCGACTCGGTCTCCCACGCCGCGTCGACGGTCACGCCGCCGAGCGCGTCGCCGTCCTGATCGGTGACGGCGACGGTGAGCGTCACCGGGTCGGCCTGCTGACCGGCCACGCCGCCGGCCGCGACGGCGGCGACCAACAGGGCTACCGCGACGACGAGGGCCGGGCGTGAGACGTTCATACACGGGGAGCTAGACGGGCTGGTCATGTATTGGTATGGGGCTGCTACCGGTCTCGGTCCGGACGCCGCGGCCGTCTCGAAGCGGCCGCAGTCCCTCCGGGTGCGAGGCGACCGCGCGGGCCCCGGTCGGGCCGGCTTGATCTGAACTCTTCCCACGACTCCGCCGTATTCAAATACGCGCGCGCAGACCAACGCATATGGAGCAGATCGACGACCAGTACGCGCCCGCGGACGTCGAGGCCGCGGTCGACGAGTACTGGGACGACCACGACGCCTACGAGGCGGCGAAGGAGGCGCACGCCGACGACCCGCCGTTCTTTTTCGTGGACGGCCCGCCGTACACCTCTGGGCAGATGCACCTCGGGACGGCCTGGAACAAGACGCTGAAAGACGCCGTCATCCGGTACAAGCGGATGACCGGCCACCGCGTCACCGACCGCCCCGGCTACGACATGCACGGGCTCCCGATCGAGGTGAAAGTCGAGGAGGAGCTCGGCTTCGAGAACAAGCGGGACATCGAGGAGTACGGGATGGAGTCGTTCATCGAGAAGTGTAAGGAGTTCGCCCTGGAGAACCGGGCGGCGATGGACGAGGACTTCAAGTCGATCGGCGCGTGGATGGACTGGGACAACCCGTACGAGACCATCTCGCCGGAGTACATGGAGGCCGCCTGGTGGGCGTTCTCCGAGGTCGCCGACAACGGGCTCGTCGAGCAGGGGAAGCGGTCCATCTCGCAGTGTCCGCGCTGCGAAACCGGCCTCGCCAACAACGAGGTCGAGTACGAGGACGTCGAAGACCCCTCGATCTACGTGAAGTTCCCGCTCGCCGACCGCGAGGGGAGCCTCGTCATCTGGACGACGACGCCGTGGACCATCCCCGCGAACACCTTCGTCGCCGTCGACGAGGAGCTCACCTACAACGCGGTCCGCGCGGAGAAGGACGGCGAGGCGGAGCTCCTCTACGTCGCCGCGGAGTGCGTCGAGGACGTGCTCGGCGAGGGGCGCTACGAGGACTACGAGATCGAGGCCGAGCTGACCGGCGACGAGCTCGTCGGCTGGGCGTACGACCACCCCCTCGCCGACCACGTCGCCGAGTACCCCGACTTCGAGGGGGCCGGTCAGGTGTACGCCGCCGACTACGTCGAGGCCGACCGCACCGGACTGGTCCACTCCGCGCCGGGCCACGGGGAGGAGGACTTCCACCGCGGCACCGAACTCGGGCTCGACGTCCACTGCCCGGTCGGCCCGAACGGTGAGTTCGAGGCGGCCGCCGGCGAGTACGCCGGCCAGTTCGTGCGCGACGCCAACGACGACATCATCGATGACCTCGTCGCGGACGGACACATGCTCTCGCACGGCACCGTCGACCACAGCTACGGCCACTGCTGGCGCTGTGACACCGGGATCATTCAGCTGGTCACCGACCAGTGGTTCATCTCGATCACGGACGTGAAAGACGACCTCCTCGACAACATGGAGGACTCGGAGTGGCACCCCGACTGGGCGCGGGACAACCGCTTCCGCGACTTCATCCAAGACGCGCCCGACTGGAACGTCTCCCGCCAGCGCTACTGGGGCGTCCCGATCCCGATCTGGGTCCCCGAGGACGCCGAGGCGGGGAACCTCGACGAGGACATGATCGTGGTCGGTACCCGCGAGGAGCTCGCCGAGCGCGTCGAGGAGGACATCGACCCCGAGTCGATCGACCTCCACCGCCCCGCCGTCGACGACCTCACGATCGTCGAGGACGGGACGACCTACCGCCGCGTCGAGGACGTGTTCGACGTGTGGCTCGACTCCTCGGTCGCCTCGTGGGGCACGCTCGGCTACCCGAGCGACGAGGCCGCGCACGACGAGCTGTGGCCCGCCGACCTCATCATCGAGGCGCACGACCAGACCCGGGGCTGGTTCTGGTCGCAGCTCGGTATGGGGACCGCCGCGGTCGGCGAGATCCCCTACGAGGAGGTGCTGATGCACGGCTTCGCCAACGACGAGGACGGCCGGAAGATGTCGAAGTCGGTCGGCAACATCGTCACGCCGGAGGAGGCGATCGAGCGCGCCGGCCGCGACCCGCTCCGGACCTACCTGCTCAGCCACGACCAGCAGGGCGTCGACCTCGCGTTCGAGTGGGACGGGCTCGGCGAGATCCAGGGCAAGCTCAACATCCTCTGGAACGTGTTCCGGTTCCCGTTGGAGTACATGGACCTCGACGGCTACGACCCGGCCGACGCCGACCTCTCGGACGGCGAGCTCGAACTCGTCGACGAGTGGGTGCTCTCGCGGCTCCAGTCCGTGGAGGCCGAGGTCGCCGACGCCTGGGACGACTACCGGGTCAGCGACGCGGTCAACGCCGTGATCGAGTTCGTCACGCAGGACGTCTCGCGGTTCTACGTGAAGGCCGTCCGCGACCGCATGTGGGAGGAGGCCGACTCCGCCTCGAAGCGCGGCGCGTACGCCACGCTCGCGACGGTCCTCGACGAGGTGATCCGGCTGCTCGCCCCAATCGCGCCGTACCTCACCGAGCGGATGTACCAGCGACTCGACGGCGGGGCGACGACGGTCCACGCGCTGTCGTACCCCGAGCCGGACGCGAGCCTGCGCGACGACGACCTCGAACGCGACGTGGCGGCCTTCCGGGACATCGAGGAGGCGGCCGCGAACGCGCGCCAGCAGGCCGGCCGCAAGCTCCGCTGGCCCGTGCCGCGCGTCGTCGTCGAGACGGACGACGAGACGGTCGCGGCCGCGGTCGACCGCCTCGAACCGCTGATCGCCGACCGGGTCAACGCCCGCGACGTGGTCGTCACCGAGGCCTTCGACGAGCTGATCGAGACGGCCGAGCCGCAGATGGCCGCCATCGGGCCGGCGTTCGGCGGCGACGCCCAGAAGGTGATGGAGGCGGTCCAGGGCGCGACCCGCGCCGAGGTCGAGGGCGGCGCGGTCGCCGTCGACGGCGAACCGGTCGACCTCGACGACGAGATGGTCGAGTACGTCGCGGAGCCGCCGGAGCACGTCTCCGGGGCCGACTTCGAGGGCGGCACGGTCTACGTCGACACCTCGCTGACCGCCGACATCGAGTCCGAGGGGTACGCCCGCGACGTGATCCGCCGGATCCAGGAGATGCGGAAAGAGCTCGACCTGGACGTGGAGGCGCGGATCCGCGTCGGCGTCGCGGCCGATGACGACCGCGTCGCCGGCTTCGTCGACGACCACGCCGACCTGATCGCCGGCGAGGTGCGCGCCGACGCGTGGCTCGACGACGCGAACGACGCCGCCGACGCCGCTGGCGGCCTCGTCGAGGAGTGGGAGGTCGAGGGCGTCGCGGTCACGATCGGCGTCGAGCCCGTCGCGTAGCGCCCCAACGCGTCGCGTTTTCTGTCTCGGCGAAGCGCGGCTCTCGCCCGGGCGATACTGTGACAACGATCCGCATCCCGAAACGTATAGGTGTGTTCTTTACTCATGGTTAAATATGGATGTCCGGGCGGCTCGGCCCGACGACGCGGAGGACCTTCGAACGGCGGTCTCGCGAGCCCGCGAGGAGACGGTGTTCGACGACATCGGCGCGCCCTTACTGGACGTGTCCGCCGCCGGCGTCCGCGAGGCCGCCGCCGAGGCGGAGTGGTCGTTCCTGATGGAACACGACGAGGAGGGACCCGTCGGCCTAGCGATCGCACACCCCGACCCCGACGGGACGGAGGCGGAGCTGCTGGCGCTGTGGGTCCACCCGAACCGCGCCGGCGAGGGCGTGGCGGACGAACTGCTCGCCCGGGTCGGCAGCGCGCTCGCCAGGCAGGGGATCGAGGTGCTCCGCGCGACGGTCCCCGCGGACCGGCCCAGCGCGGAGGAGTTCTTCAGCGCGCACGGGTTCGCGCCACGCGGGACCCGCCGCAGCCCGGCGGGCGACGAATCGGTCGTCGTTGCCGATCCACGCACGCTCACCTGAGCGCGGACACGACGGTCGAAAAGGAGAACTTCCGCGCGCCGATTACTTCAGCCGCTCTTGGAGGAACGAGGGGTGAGCCGCGGTGACGCCGTCGACGCCGAGCAGCTGTTCGGAGATGACGTCGCCGAGCTCGTCGCCGTCGCCGGCACGGACTTCGGCCATCAGCATGTGGTCGCCGGAGGAGGTGTACAGCGCCTGGACCTCGTCGAGCGACTTCAGCTCCCGAGTGGCCTCCACGTACTGGCCGGAGTCGACGTCCATCCCCACCATGGCGATCGACTGCGACGAGAGCTTCTTCGGGTCGACCTCCGCCGAGTAGCCGACGATCACGCCCCGCTCCTCGAGGCGGTCGATGTACTTCCGCACCGTCGGCTTCGAGACGTCGGCCCGTTCGGCGATCTCCCCGCAGGACGCCTGTGCGTCCTCTTCTAACACAGAGAGAATCCGTTCCTCCGTCGATACGGTACTCATATGAGTCTGTTTGTCACCAACGAAAAAATACCTTGCGAATCAAAAAAACGAACCGACTGTGCCGTGAACGGCCGCCGGGCCCGCTCAGGCGTGCTTGTCGAGGAACATGTCGTGGGAGCGCTCCCACTCGTAGTCGTCGTCCCAGTAGCGCTCGGCGAGCGGCTCCTCGGGCATTTCGCCGATCATCTGCTTCTCCTGGCCGTACGACGGGCGCTCCTCGTCGACGTAGAAGCGGCCGGTGAGGACCTCGCCCTCGTACAGCGACTCCTCGGTCTCGCGCATCATCTCCGCGGCCTCGACGCGATCCGTTTTGTCGAACTCGTAGTCGTCGGAGTCGTTGACGTCGATGTACGGGACGTACTGACGCGCGTCCTTGTTCCAGGTCGGACACTGGGTGAGGAAGTCGACGTGCGCGAACCCGTCGTGTTCGATCGCCTCGGTGATGATCTCCTTCGCCTGGTTCGGGTTCACCGCGGCGGTGCGGGCGACGTACGAGGCCCCGGCGTTGAGCGACATCGAGAGCGGCTTGATCGGCTCCTTGGCGCTGCCGGAGGGCTGCGTCTTCGACTTGTGGCCCTTCGGGCTGGTCGGGGAGGTCTGCCCCTTCGTGAGCCCGAAGATCTCGTTGTTGAAGACGATGTACGTCATGTCGTGGTTCTCCCGGGCCGTGTGGATGAAGTGGTTGCCACCGATCCCGTAGCCGTCGCCGTCGCCGCCGGCGGCGATCACTTCGAGGTCGGGGTTCGCCAGCTTCGCGGCGCGGGCCACGGGCAGCGAGCGCCCGTGGATCGTGTGGAACCCGTACGTGTCGAGGTAGCTGTTCAGCTTGCCCGAACAGCCGATCCCGGTACACAGCAGGGTCTCCTCGGGCGTGCGCCCGACTTCCGGAAGCGCCTGCTTGAGCGCCTTCAGGACGCTGAAGTCACCGCAGCCAGGACACCAGGTCGGCTGCGGCTCCACGCCGGGGGTGTACTCGTCGCGGTCGATCTCTCGCTCCTCTCCGATCGCTGAAAACGTGCTCATTGGTTAGTCACCTGCGGCTGGGACGAAGGTGGTCTGGTGGCCGGACGCGTCGCCGTCGCCCTCGATGATCGCGGCCTCGAACCCGTCGACGACCTCCGCCGGCTCGAACGGGTTCCCGTTGTACTTCAGCAGGCTCGACAGCCGCTCGCCGTAGCGGCCGAGGTTCTTCTGGACGAGCCCGCGGAACTGTCCGGACGCCGTCATCTCGACGACGAGGACCTCGTCGACGCTCTCGACGAACGCCTCAACCTGCTCGGTCGGGAACGGCAGCATGTCGGAGACGCCGTACGACTTCACCGAGACGCCGGCGTCGTTGAGGCGACCGACCGCCTCCTCGACGGTTCCCTGTTGGCTGCCGAACGTGAGGATGCCGTACTCGGCGTCCTCGGGGCCGGCGTACGACCCCGTGTCCTCCGTGTCGAGGTCCTCGCGGATCGCGGCCAGCTTCTCGGCCCGCCGGTCGATCTGCGCGACCCGGTTCTCCGGGGACTCGCTGATGTGGCCGGTCGGGTCGTGCTCGTTGCCCGTCGCGAGGAAGCGCCCGCCCTTCTGGCCGGGGATCGACCGCGGCGAGACGCCGTCGTCGACGTCGTGCTGGAAGCGGTGGAACTTCCCGTCCCCGCTGTGCGGCTGCTCGGACAGCGCGTCCTCCGAGAGCGTCTTCCCGAGCGCCGGGTTCGGCTCGCGGTCGAAGTGGTCCTTCGGGACGTTCTTCAGCTCGCCGCCGAGCTTCTGGTCGTACAGCAGGATCGTCGGGATCTGGTACTCGTAGGCGAGCCGGAAGGCGAGCCGCGACTGCTCGTACGCCTCCTCGACGGTGCCCGGGGCCAGCACGACGCGCTGGGAGTCACCCTGGGACGTGTAGAGGACGTGTTCGAGGTCGGACTGCTCCGGCTTCGTCGGCATCCCGGTCGAGGGGCCGGCGCGCATGGCCTCGACGAGGACGACGGGCGTCTCCGTCATCTCGGCGAGCCCGAGCGGCTCGGACATCAGCGCGAACCCGCCGCCGGAGGAGCCGGACATCGCTTTGACGCCGGCGTGCGAGGCCCCGACCGCGAGCGCGGCCGCGGCGATCTCGTCTTCCACCTGCTCGGAGATCCCGCCGAGCTTGGGCAGGTTCTGCGACATGATAGTGAACACCTCGGTCCACGGGGTCATCGGGTAGCCGGAGATGAACCGGCACCCCTCGTCGATGGCCCCGTAGGCGATGGCGTCCGACCCGGACATGAGCAGCTGGGTCTCGTCGTGTTCGCCCGTCGGGACGGAGACGTCGGGTGCGTCGACGTCGTACTCCTCTTGGACCTGCTCGTAGGCGGTCTCGAGGATCTCGAGGTTCGGGTCGAGGATCTTCTCCGGCATCGCGTCGCGCATCAGGTCCTCGACGTGGTCGAGTTCCATGCCGGTCAGCGCGCAGGTCGCGCCGACGCCGGCTGTGTTGCGCATGACCTCGCGACCCATGTCGCGGGCGAGCCCGCGGAGGTCGAGGGGGTATACGTGCCAGTCGTTCTCCTCGGCACGCTCCTCGAAGTTCGGGATCTCCGAGGCGTCGAGCAGCCCCTCGTCGTAGACGATGACGCCGCCTTCGCGGAGCTCGTCTAAGTTCTCCGAGAGCGGTTTGATCTCCTCGTTCCCGTAGACGGCTTCCTCCTGCGGGTTGCGGGCGAACGAGTCGCCGAGCGCGAGCAGGAAGTTGTAGCCGTCGCCGCGGGATTCGACGGGGCCCGCCGACGCGCGGACCTCGGTGTAGGTGTGACCGCCGCGGATCCGCGACGGGTAGTGGCGATGCGTGAAGACGTTGAGCCCCGATCGCATCAAGGCCTTCGCGAAGTTCTGGCTGGTCGAAGCGATCCCGTCACCGGATCCCCCCGATATCCGCCAGATGAGTTCGTCGTCAGTCATAGTGGTATGTGAGCCCGAGTGGGCCTCGTGGCCGGAAGTTATGCTGGTTCCCTCTTAGGGCTTGCTATGGAATCCCAAGGGACAATCATGAAGGTCTATTAGGGTGCCAAACATTCCCACACCGTCGGCCCGAGGTTCCGCGCCCTTTTACTCCGCCGCCCGCCGAGCACCCGCATGCTCACGTTCATCGGACTCGGCCTCTACGACGAGCGCTCCGTCACCGTCGAGGGGCGCGAGGCGCTCCGCGAGGCCGACCGCGTCTTCGCGGAGTTCTACACCAGCCGACTGGTCGGCGCCGACGTCGCCGACCTCGAGACGCACCACGGCGTCAACGTCGAGGTGCGCGACCGCGCCGGCGTCGAGCGGGACCCGGAGCCGATACTCGCGGCGGCCGAGTCCGGCGACGCCGCGTTCCTCACGGCCGGCGACACGATGATCTCAACCACCCACACCGACCTCCGTCTCCGCGCCGAGGAGCGCGGGATCGACACGCGGGTGATCCACGGCGTGACCGCCCAGTCGGCGGCGTCGAGCCTGACCGGCCTCCAGAACTACCGGTTCGGTAAGGCGACGACGCTCCCGTTCCCGTACGCGCACGGCGGCGACGGCGTCCCCGCGAGCGTGGTCGAGACGATCGAGGCGAACCGGGAGCGCGGGCTCCACACCGTCGTCTACCTCGACATCAAGGTGGGGACGGGCCCGACCGGGCCGGACCCCGACCACGAGGAGTACATGACGGCGGACGTCGCCGCGGACCTACTCGCCGAGGGCTGGCGCGACGAGCTCGCGGTCGTCGTCGCCCGCGCCGGCTCGCCCGACGCCGTCGTCGCGGCCGACCGGCTGAGCGCGCTCGCCGACCGCGAGTTCGGCGACCCGCTCCACCTGCTCGTGATCCCCGGCGACCTCCACCACGTCGAGGCGGACGCCCTCGTCGGCCTCGCCGGCGCTCCCGAGTCGCTCGTCGACGAGTGAAGCGCCCACGGTCGCGGGAGGGGCGGCCCCGAACCGACCGTACGCTTGATTATCTCGCTCCGCGTTACCACGCGCCATGGAAGACGTGCCTGTGGAGCGACTCATGTCGACCGACCTGACAACCATCGAACGAGGGGCCGACGCGGCCGACGCGGCGAAGCGGATGCGCGACACCGGCGTCGGCTCGATCCTCGTCGTCGAGCCCGACGGAACGCTGGCCGGACTGATCACCGCCACGGACTTCGTCGCCCTCGTCCGCGACAACGATCCGAAAGACCGGACGGCGGTCGAGGCGTTCATGACGACCGACGTCGTCACCGTCGGCCGCGACGACACGGTCGCGGAGTTGGCCGAGCCGACCGCCCACGGGTACACCCACCTCCCCGTGACCGACGGCGACGGGAGACCTGTCGGGATGGTGTCGACGACCGACCTCACGGCGTACCTCTCGCGGGTCGGGTGACACGTCTCCGGCGCCCGCCGGTCCGCCCGATCCTTCCGGCCAGACGACTGGTCCGCTCCGCCCGTTGTGCGTTCCGGAAGAGTAATGCCATACGATAACACACTCCGGGGCATGGATCTCGACGACAGGACCCGCGTCGCGGACGTGATGTCGACGCCGCTGGAGACGATCGGCGGGGACGCCCCGATCCGGAACGCCGCCCGGCGGATGCGGGACGAGAACATCAGCGCGCTCGTCGTGACGACGGGCGGCGGCTGTATCGTCACGCAGAGCGACGTCGTCGCCGCGGTCGCCGAGGGGCGCGACCCGGAGGCGACGACGGTCCGCGACGTGATGACCCAGGACGTCGAAACGGTGACGCCCGACCTCATGCTGGAGGAGGTCGCCGCCATGATGACGATGTACGGCGTGAAACACCTCCCGGTCGTCGACGGCGACTACGTCGGGATGATGTCGTCGACGGACATCGCGGAACACATCTCCTGACGCGACCCGGCCGGCCCGGCGGCGCGCCGCGGCCGACGCCGTTTACGCTAGCAACAGCGGGAGCCCGACTGCCGCGCCGACGGCGATCAACAGGAGGTTCCAGAGGAACACCGGCCGGACCAGCTCCCGCGCGATGCTCGCCGCGAACGCGGTCTTCACGAGGATGCTGGCGGCCGTCCCGGCGACCACGCCCGCCACCGCGGTGTCGACGCCGATCTGTCCGGTCCCGAGCAGCGAGATCGCCGTGGTGGTTGCGGTCCCCGACGACACCAGCCCCGCGAGGAAGGCGGTGGCGACGAACCCGCCCGCGCCGAACGCCCGCTCGGCGACCGCGGAGACGAGCAACACGACCAGGAAGAGCGCGCCGAAGGTGAGCGCGTTCCGGAGGCTGAACGGCGAGGTGAGCTCCGCCTCCATCGTCGTCCGCCAGTCGCTGCGCCACACCGCGATCCCGATCCCCGCGACGGTGATCGCGCCGAGCGGCGCGCCGACGACGAGCGCCGCCTCGGGGACGAAGACCGCCACGACGGCGGCGTTCCGGAGGGCCATGGCGGCGTTCGCGAGCAGGATCGACCCCACCGCGATCTCCCCGAGATCTGCCCGCCCCTTCGCGCGGTCGGCCATCTCGGCGACGACCGCCGTCGAGTTGACGAGTCCGCCGAAGAAGCCCGTGACCGCGTAGCCGCGGCCCTGATACCGCTTCACCAGCACGTAGTTGACGAAGCCGATGGCGCTGACCGCGACCACGAGCGACCAGACGAGCCGGGGCTGGACCGCATTCCACGGATCGACCGTCTCCGCGGGCAGCAGGGGGAAGACGACGAACGCGAGGATGGTGAACTCCACCGCACTGCGGACCTCCTCCCGCGAGAGGCCCCACGCGAACTGGTGGAGCTCCCGCTTCAACACGAGCAGCAGCGACGAGAGGACGGCCACCGTCACCGACTCGATGAACAGCCCCTCGGCGACGAGCACGCCGACCCCGTACGCGACGAGCATGGACGCCGACGTCGTCAGCGAGAGCCCGTCGACCTCAGGCTCCACGAAGCTTCGGACCGCGAGCAGCACCGCGCTGGCGACCACCAGCACCCCGCCGACGACGAGCAGCCCAGACTCGCCGAGCAGCGAGAACACCGCGGCTGCGAGGCTGACGAGCGCGAACGTCCGGATCCCCGCGGACTTCTGTGACCACTCCCGCTCTAACCCGAGGAACATCCCGAGCGCGGTCGCCAACACGAGCTTTGCGACGTTCGTCTCGAGGTAGACGAACGGGTCGACACCGCCTAACACCGCCGTTCACCCCCGCGCAACCGCACCTCACGGCCGGAGACCGGCGGCTCGTCCCGCGCCCTCGAAATCATAGTCATCCGTACCCGACCGTCACGTCTATAGTTTGCTATATATCGGTATATATTCCCGCGATGAATCGGGGACGCGACGCCGACGCTACCGGTTCGTCGGTTCGCGCGGGAGGTCGAGCGCCTCCGTCAGGTCGTGTTCCTCGCCGGTTATGAGGTAGAGGACGTCCTCCAAGATGACGGCCAGCTCGGGCAGCTCCCGGACCGCGAGGAAGGTGATCGCGATGAGCGCCACCACCGCCAGCAGCTGGCTCATGATGCGGTCGGAGATGAGGAACGAGACCCGATACGGGTCGGTGGCGCCGAACATCGTCAACACCAGGTCCGGGTACCAGTGCATGTACTGGTTGCCCGCCACCACCGAGATGAACGTCGTCCGCAGGATGTTCAGCACGTAGATGAGCGGGAGCGACACTGCGAGCGCGCGGAGCTTCCGGGAGAGCGGCGCCTCGACGGCGGCGACGAGCCCGCCGAAGATGGCCATGCTCCCAAGCCCCGTACACGCCAACACGATGTGGATGACGACGGTGTGGCCGTCGTCGAGAGTCCACGAGTACGCCGCCTGGTATCCCTCGCTGCTCGTCACCGCCTCGGGCGCGTACCCGAGGAGATCGATCAGCGCCCCTGTCTGCGACGCGACGACTTCGATGAGGATTCGACGGGGTTCCGGGACCGCGACGCCGGCGAAGGTGAAGGCTGGGATCGTCTCGAACGGGAGGTAGATGAACAGCATGAACGCGATCGCCCGGGTGAGGGTGAACAACGACGCTCGGCCGTCGTAGAGGAGATAGCCGGCGTACACGCTCGCCGGGAATCCGACGAGGGCGAGGATCGACTCGACGTAGCTCTGGTGTTCGAGCGCGAAATACGGCACCGTCGACAGCCAGAAAAGCCCGAACAGCGCCCACGTCGCCGCCGCGAGCGTGCGCCCCGCGGCCAGCCCGCGGCTGTCGAGCAGCCACGCCGTCGCGAAGAGGATTGCCACGATCCACGCGAACGTGAACGTGTCGGGGATCACGCTCAACACCGCCGGCGCGCCGTGGCCGAACATATCCGTGAGGTCGGTCGTCGTCGAATAAAGCCCTTGTCGTTGCGTGCGACGCCGGCGTCAGATCGCCAGGCCGGGACGGGTTCGACCGCCCGCCGCGCTGATCGACCGGTGGGAGTCCCTACCGTTCCTCGCTGTCGAGGACGCGGATCTGGTCGCCGCGGACCGTCACCGGGATCGGGACGGTCGCCTCGTACAGCTCGACGGTCACCTGGTCTTTCCCCTCGTCGATGCGTTGGACGCGCGCCTTCTCGCCCTTGAACGGGCCGGCGATCAGCTCGACGATGTCGCCCTCGCCGATCCCCTCCACGTCCGGGGTCGGCGAGAGGAAGTGCTCGACCTCGGAGAAGGGGCTCTCGGCGGGCCCGTCGCCGCCCTGGATGACGCCGCGGGCGTGCGGGATCTCGTCGAGGATGCGCCCGAACGCGGTCCCGTCGGTCGCCTCTACCATCACGTAGCTGGTGAGCTGGTCGGGGGCGATGACGGCCTGGATCTCTGGCGCCTCCTTCTCGGCGAGCATGTCGGCGACGGTGCGCTCCTGGCTCGCCGTCGTCTTGACCGAGTAGATCGGCATTACGCGCCGACCCCCGGGAGCAGGCTCATGATCGCGAAAATCAGGAACCCGATGAACCCGATGAGCAGGATACCCGCGCCGGCGATCTTCGACACCTGGAGGAACTCGTCGGTGCTCGGCGTGCTCGCCAGCTTCAGCACCCGAATGTAGCTGTTGAGATCGTACGGAACGTCCATGTTACCAGCGGATTCGAGACGAGACGGTTTTTACCTTTTGATGCGCCCCCGGAACGACGCGGCGCGCGTCGCCGCCCGCGGGATCGGCGGCCGACGGCGCGTCTGCGGCCGCTTACTCCACGTAGTCGATGTCCTCGACGTCGTTCGGCGTGGCCCCGCCCTCCGGCGGCTCGCCGTTGCTCCCGTAGATCTGCGGCGACTCGACGCCGGTCACGACGATCATCGTGCGCATTTCCCCTTCGAGCTCGTCGTCGACGGAGGTCCCCCAGATGATCCGCGCGTCGGGGTCGATCCGGTCGTATATCTCCTCGACGACGCCCTCCGCCTCCTCGATAGACATGTCGGTACCGCCGGTGACGTTCACCAGCGCGGAGTTCGCACCGGAGATGTCGACGTCGAGCAGCGGCGAGCGCAGCGCGGACTTCACGGAGTCTTGCGCCTTCGAGTCGGAGTCGGACTCGCCGAGCCCGATCATCGCGACGCCGCCCTTCTCCATCACCGTGCGGACGTCGGCGAAGTCGAGGTTGACCAGCCCGGGCATCGTGATGAGCTCCGTGATCCCTTTCACCGAGCGCATCAGTACCTCGTCGGACACCTTGAACGCCTGCCGAACGGGGAGCTTCCCGACCGCGTCGAGCAGGCGGTCGTTGGGGACGACGATGACCGTGTCGCTCACGTCGCGGAGCCGCTCTAGGCCGGCCTCGGCGTTCGTCCGTCGGACCTCGCCCTCCGCCGTGAACGGCGTCGTGACGATCGCGATCGTCAGCGCCCCCGACTCGCGGGCCGCCTTCGCGACGACCGGCGCGGAGCCGGTCCCGGTGCCCCCGCCGAGCCCGGCGGTGACGAACACCATGTCGGAGCCGTCGATGGCGTCTTGGATCTCCTCTTGGGACTCGATGGCGGCCTCCTCGCCCACCTGCGGGAGCGAGCCCGCGCCG
Organism: Halorubrum miltondacostae; assembly: GCF_041379815.1. Taxonomy (NCBI): domain Archaea; kingdom Methanobacteriati; phylum Methanobacteriota; class Halobacteria; order Halobacteriales; family Haloferacaceae; genus Halorubrum; species Halorubrum miltondacostae. Next base: position 54,231 of record NZ_JBEDNY010000004.1, on the reverse strand, counting down.
CGCCCTTGGGTCTTCTGTTGGCCCATGAGGATCTTCGTGTCGGCCTCGATGTTGACGAGGTGCTGGACGTCGGTGTTGGCCGCGACCAGCTTCGCCCCGTGGATCCCTTCCTCTGTCATCCGGTTGACCGTGTTGCCGCCGGCGCCCCCGCAGCCGACGACCGTGATGTTCGTCTGGAGGTCTTGGAGGACGTCCTGTAGCTCGTCGTCGGTCATCGTCCCGGTCTGCGGCGGCGCGCCGGCGCTCCCTCCGGCGGCGCTCTCGCCGGCTCCCCCGGCGTCCTCTGCGGGGGCCTCTTCGGCTTCGTCGATGGCGTCCTCAACGATAGAGTCCATTATGTCGTGTCGTTGCGACCCGGACGTATTTATTTTTGCCCGATCGTCTGACGCAGGTCGGACGCCGAAATCGCCGGCGTTCGCGGCCGATCACCGAGTGTACGGCTATCACACCGGGTTTCGTCGGCGTCGACACTGCTTATAAATCACTCAAGTACGGCCCCGTCAATCGGGAACCGGTCCGTCCGCGTCCGCGACACGTCACCCGGCTCGACGGTCTCGCCGTCGACCTCGACGGCTTCCCCGTCCGCGAGCCGCCCGAACGCCGGCCCCTCCGGAACGCCCCGCTCGGCCGCCAGTCCGGGGTCGAACGCCGTCTCGTCGGCGACGACCGCATTCCGCTCGGGCGCCACCTCGACGTCGTCGTAGCCCGCCTCCAGCACGCCGGCCAACCCCTCGACGAGGTCGCCGTACCCCGGCGCCTTCGGGTCGGCAGCGAACGCGACGCGGCCGGCGGCGCGGGTCCCGCCCTGCTCCGTGTCGAACGCGACGGCGACCCGCTCGACCGCCTCCCGCGCGGCGTCGGCGTCGAGCCCCTGCGCCCGGGCGAGCAGCTCCGCCGGGAGGTCGCGGAGGCGGACCGCCGCCTCGGGGCCGACGGCGTCGTCTGCCTCGGCCACCGCCGTCTCGGAGACCTCGTCGACGACCGCGCCGAACCGGAGCCCCCCGTCGACCGGACCGATCGCCGCCTCCAACCGCTCCACGAGCGGGAGCGGCGCGTCGCCGACCTCGCGCACCCACGTCTCGCTCACCACCCGGTAGCCGAGCTCCTCGACGACCGCGGCGAGTTCCGGGCGGTCGCCGTCGATCACGGCCCGGTTGGCGCGGCTCCGGTCGAAGGCGGCGTCGATCACGTCGCGGTTCGCCGCGGGCGCGCCGAGGTCGGCGAGCGCCCAGTCCGCGCCGACGTGGCCCACCGCCCACTCGGTCTTGCGGACGATCCGGGTGAACCGCGGCGCGTAGTGGGCGCCGCCGAAGCCGACGACGTGGCGGGGACGCGCCTCGGTCGCGGCGTCGTCGACGCCCTTATCGACGAGGTTCGCTCCGGTCCCGCGGAGGTCGAGGACTGCCCGCGCCACCGCCGCGGCCGCCTCGGGGTCCGCCCACTGCGGCTCGTCGGAGCCGAGTTCGACGAACAGCGACGGGACGGAGACGTCCGTCGGCCCGTGGTGCGTACACTCGATACCGACCTCGTACCCCTCGGGCGCGTGTCGCGCGAGCGCCTCGACGACGCGCTTCTCCGCGCCCGGCGCGGCCCGCGCCAGCGACTCGGGGTCGCCCCCGTACTTCGCCTCGCCGAAGTTCCCGGTGACGTGCGCGGTCAGGAGCTCGCCTGTCTCCCCCGAGTGCCTCGAGACGAACGCGAGGAAAGCGGGGGCGCAGTCGAACGCGGCGGCCGGGTCCGACAGGCGGATGTGGAGCTCGTCGAACTCGCGGAGCTCGAAGCCCGCGGTCCGGTAGTACGTTCCGCCCCCGTCGGCGTCCGGGCGCGACTCGTCCTCGCGCGCCTCCCAGTCGCCGACCTCCAGCAGCCGCTCGCCGATGTGCGCCGAGGCGCTGTCGGCCCGGCTGACGACGATCGCTATCACACCACGGGCTCGGCCGCCCGCGGCCGAATACCCGTCGGTTCCGATCGCCGAACCGACGCCGTCGGGTCGCGTCGACTCGGTTCCGCCCTCCGCGCTACGGGAGCAACAGGTAGACGAAGACCCCGTAACCGACGGTGAGGACCGCGCCGTCGACGCGGGTGATCCGCTCGCTGTACCCCATGATGCCGACGACGACGGCCGTGAACGCGAGCAGCGCGGGGAACTCGAAGCCGCGGACGCTCGGGGCGACGCCGATGGGCGTCACCACGGCGACGATGCCGATGACGGCGAGAATGTTGTAGATGTTCGAGCCGACGACGTTGCCGACGCTGAACTCCGCCTCACCCCGGACCGCGGCCACGACGCTGGCCGCGAGCTCCGGCAGCGACGTGCCGAGCGCCAGCACGGTGAGTCCGATGAAGATGTCCGAGAAGCCGGCGGCCGCCAGCAGGGACTCGCTCCCGTCGATCAGCCAGCGCGAGCCGAGGACGAGCGCCGCGATCCCGGCGACGACGATCGCGACGTCGCGACCCTTCGCGTCGGGCATCTCGTCCCGCTCGCTGTCGGTGATCGCCGACTGGTTCTCCTGAACGCGTCGAAGCACCGCGACGGTGAACACGACGAGCGTCCCGAGCAGCACGACGCCATCGACGAGCCCGATCCGTCCGTCCCAGCCGAGGCCGACCAACAGCAGCGGGGCCAGCACCATGAACGGGACGTCCCGGCGGAATACCGTATCTGAGACGTCGAGCGGGCGGATCAGCGCCGACACCCCCAACACGAGGCCGATGTTCGCGATGTTCGAGCCCACGATCGCGCCGAGCCCGATGTCGGTCGACACGGTGACCGCGCCGAGCAGGGAGACGAAGAGCTCCGGGGCCGTCGTCGCGAACGCCACGACGGTGACGCCGACCGTCGACGCCTTCAGCCCCACGGCGAGCGCGAGGTCCCTCGCCCCCGCGACGAGCAGCTCTGCACCGGCGTAGAGGAGGGCGACGCCGACGAGGATCAACAGCAGTTCGACGAGTAGCGACCCGGGCAGCACGGCTCCGAGTTCGCGGGCGGGTTTCAAAAGGGTCGTGATTCCGAATCGCCCGCGGCCGCCGCCGTCGCGGACCCGCGATCAGGCGTGCGTCGAGCGGAACTCGCCGTGCTTCACGCCGATCGCGAACGCGAGCCCGCCGAAGACGAGCATCGACGGGACGACCATCATCAGCGTCGTCTGGAGGGGCATCATGCCGCCGCCGATGAGGCCGCCGGCGCCGATCGCGACGATCAGTACGAGGATCGCTGCCGCGCGTGGGAGGTCGAACTTCATACTCTTCATAGGTCGCGAGCGATCCTAAACGTTCGGTCTGCGGCGCGGCTCACGCCTCGAGTATCTCGTCGTCCTCGTCGTCGGGAATCCGCATCTCGCCGTCGAGCGCGACCGACGCGCGGCCGCCGATGCGGACGCCGTCACCCTTGACGCGCACGCGGACGTGCCCCGGTCGGTCGAGGAAGTGTCCCTGCTCGAACCGGAACTCGTCCGGCTCGTCACCGTCGAAGGCGTCGACGTGCCGGAGGTACCCGCCGACCGCCCCGCTCGCGGTGCCGGTGACCGGGTCCTCCGCGATCCCGAGCGACGGGACGAACGCTCGGCCGTGGAGCGTCGAGTCGGCGTCGAGCGCGTCGAAGGTGAACGCGAACACGCCCGCCACGTCGAACTCCTCCGAGAGGCGCTCGACGGCGTCGTCGTCCGGGTCGGCCTCGCCCAGCCGCTCCAAGAAGTTCACCGGGACGACGAGGAACGGGAGCCCGGTCGACGCGACCGCGACGGGGAGGTCCGCCCCAACGTCGCGCAGCGCGGCGGGGTCGACGCCGAGCGCCTCGCCGAGCCGACCGGCGTCGACGTCGACGACATCGACGCTCGGGGCCTGCTGCCGCATCCAGACGGTGCCGTCGTCGTCGACCGCGACCGTGAGGTCGCCGACGTTCGTGCGGAGCGTGCGCTCGCCGCCGTCGATCGCGCCCTCGGCGAACAGGGCCCCGTAGGTCGCGATCGTGGCGTGCCCGCAGAGGTCGACCTCCGTGGTCGGCGAGAAGTAGCGGAGCCGGTCGTCGGTCGCGCCGTCGCCGTCGGTCAGGAACGCCGTCTCCGAGGCGCCGAGTTCGGCGGCGACCGCGGCCAGCTGACCGTCGCTCAACCCCTCCGCGTCGGGGACGACGCCGGCGGGGTTGCCGGCCAGCGGCTCCGCGGTGAACGCGTCGACGAGCAGCGCGCGTCGGGTCTCCATGTCGAACCCCTCCGCGGGTCACGGACAAAAATCCTCCCGAGCGAGCCGCGGGGGCGGACCGCGGACGCCGCGGGCCTCTCGGCGGCCGACTCCCCAACCGCCGATGTCAATCCTTTTGCCTACGACCGCGGATGGGTGTGTATGGGCCTCTTCGACCGGCTGCGAGGGAACGACACGCCGCGCGTGGCGTTCATCGGGATCGACGGCCTCTCGTACCGGGCCGTCGCCGACAATCCGGAGACGTTCCCGACGCTGTCGGCGATCGCGGACGACGGCGAAGGCGGACGGATCGACAGCATCGTCCCGGCGGAGTCGAGCGCGTGCTGGCCGACGCTCACGACGGGGAAGAACCCGGGCGAGACAGGGGTCTACGGGTTCCAGGACCGCGAGGTCGGCTCCTACGACACGTACGTGCCGATGGGCCGCGACGTTCAGATCCCCCGCGTCTGGGACCGGGCGACCGACGACGGACTCGACGCGACCGTGATGAACGTCCCCGTCACGTTTCCGCCGCAGCGGACCGTCCAGCGGATGGTCTCGGGCTATCTTTCCCCCGACCTCGACGCGGCCGCGCACCCGGCGGAGCTCCGCGAGTACCTCACCGACAGCGACTACCGGCTGTCGGTCAACGCGAAGCTCGGCCACAAGGGGGACAAGACGGCGTTCCTGGAGCACGCCCGCGAGACGCTCGACGCCCGCGCCGCGGCGTTCGAGCGGTACGTCGAGCGCGACGACTGGGACCTCTTCGTCGGGGCGTTCACCGCCCCGGACCGGGTCAACCACTTCCTGTGGGGTGACTACGAGGACGGCGGGCCGTACCGCGAGGAGCTGCTTTCGTTCCACGCCGCCCTCGACGAGCACATCGGGTCGATCCGCGAGTCGCTCCCGAGCGACGTCACGCTCGTCGTCGGCTCCACACACGGGTTCAGGCGGCTGCGCCACGACGTCTACTGTAACGAGTGGCTCGAGCGCGAGGGGTGGCTCTCCTACGAGGACGACGACCACGACGCGCTCGCTGACGTCGACGATGAGACCCGCGCCTACTCGCTCGTGCCGGGCCGCTTCTACCTCAATGTCGAGGGGCGCGAGCCGAACGGTGTCGTCCCCGAAGACGAGTACGAGGAGACGCGCGCGGAGCTACGCGAGGCGCTGGAGTCGTGGACCGGCCCCCACGGGAACCTGGTCGCCGACCGCGTCGTTGACCGCGAAACGGTGTTCCGCGGCGACCACGCCGCCATCGCCCCTGACCTCGTCGTCCTCCCCAACGACGGGTTCGACCTCAAGTCCGGGTTCCGCCCCCACGACGGCGTGTTCGACGCCGACGGCCCCCGGACCGGGATGCACGCCTTCGACGACGCCGCGCTGTTCATCGACCACCCGGACGCGACGGTCGAGGACGCCGACCTCCTCGACGTCGCGCCCACGCTCCTCCGGCTCCTCGACGTCGACTACGGCCGCACGGACTTCGACGGCGCGAGCCTCGTCTGAGTCGGTCGCGCCGCCGTCCCCTTACTCCACGCCGGGCGACCGAATTGAAGTGAGTCCGCCCCTAGCACCTGATATGGAGCGCACCCCGGACGGGACCCCCGTCGGCGTCGACGACCCGTACGCTATCGCCGGCGTCTGCGACCACCTGACCGACGACGGTCGGTGCCGCTTCGCGCTGACCCGGGCGGGCGACGACCCAGAGTTTTCGGCGGAGCGACGCGCCGACGGCTACGACTGTCACGTCGGCCCCGAGGGCGAGTGGGGCGCATGCCCGCACTACCGGTCCACGACCGACGCGAAGTCCTGCGTCCGGTGCGGGCTCGAGAACGTGCGACTGGCCCACGACGAGTCGCGACCGCTCGTCGAGGAGCACCACCTCTCCTACGGCGGCGACGACTCTCACGAGATCACGGTCGGGCTCTGTCGCTGGTGTCACGCGAAGGTCCACAACTCGATCGCGCGGGTCGACGACGACGCGAGCCCGGACCCCGAGGCGATCGCGGAACGCGAACGCCGCCGCGAGACGGAGCGCTCGGCGTCGGCGTTCGAGACGGCGAGCGAAAACTACGCTCCCGAAGACTGAACGATCCGTCGACCGACGCGACCGTCCGGCGCCGCGCGCCTCAGGCGTCGTCGGCAGGTCTGATCAGGTTCGCCAGCGCGACGAGCAGCCCGAGGAACCACCCGAGCGGCACCGAGATCCCGATCCACATCAGCACGTACCCAAGACCGGGGAGCCCCCACTGCTGGCCGAACGTCTCGAGGTCGAACGCGCCCCGAAGCGCCTCGTTGATGCCGCCGACCGCGAGGAACGTGTCGAGGATCCACCGCGCGAGTTCATAGCTCGGCGGGAGGATTAGCGCCTCTAACGTGGGCGTGACGAGGGCGGCGACGACCGGCGGCAGGAACAGCGCCGTCATCGCGAACGGGTACGCAAGCAGGACGCTGACGAACCGTCCGCCGACCTTCGAGAACCCGGCGGCCAAGGCCGCGGACACGACGGCCACGACGCTGGCCGCGCCGACCGCGATCACGGCGTCGAACGGTAGTTGGAGGTGCGTGATGACCGTCAGTCCCCCCCAGACGATGGCGGCGACGAGGACCGCGCCGGCGACGCCGATGCGGGTGACCGCCGAGTCGAGCTTCGCCGCGTAGTAGCGCGTCGCGAACCCGACGAGCAACAGCGGGTACGTGACCGCGACGAGGGGCGCGCCCAGCACCGCCCAGAGGTAGTACCCGACCGACTGGACGGTCGTTTCGGGCTTCCACTTGCCCAAAACCGCACTTGGGTCGAGCTGTCGCGGGAAGACGACCTCCATCCACGTCTCGTGGAGGCGAATCACGTCCAAGAAGAGCGCTTCCACCAGCCCGGTTTGCCCTCGGCGTTCCATTTGCCTCACGTCGCGCACGCCACGACGTGAACTTTGTGCCTTCGACTGCGGCGTTCTCGCGACCGATACCCGCGCCGATAGTCTTAAAGAACCGCACACGCCTAACTGAAGGCATGAAACGACGCGGACTGCTCGCGGCACTCGCGGCCTCGACGTCGGTCGCGCTCGCCGGGTGTGCCGGCGAAGACGGGAGCTACGAGTTCGACGCGGCGCCGGCGGAGGTACCGGAGAGCGCGTACACCGACGGATACTCCGGTCAGGAGCCGGAGTCGTACACCATCGACCGAGAGTTCAACGTTACGGGCGTGAACGCGCGGGTGACGGCGACGACGTGGGTCGCCCGGTACACCAACCAGTCGACCCAGTCTGCGCTGTTCGTGGCGAGCACCCCGAACGCCTCCGTCGCCGGCCAGTCGGTCAACCCGCTCGTCAGGGTCGAGGGCGCGGAGCTCATCCAGAGGCTCCTCAACCAGATCAACCAGCAGGATGTCGGCGGCGGGAACGCCGACATCGAGACGGACGACATCGAGTCGCGCGGCGAGGAGACACGGACGATACTCGGCGAAGAGACCACCGTCTCGGTCTTCGCGACGACGGTCAGCGCGGAGGTCGAGGGCGCGGACAACTCGAGCGGCTCCGTCGACGACATTCCCGTCCTCCTGTACATCGCTACCGTCCCGCACACCGCCCCCGACGCGGACAGCGAAGACGTGATCGCGACGGTCGGCATCCACCCCGAACAGGTCGATCAGTCCGAGCAACTACTCTCGATGATGGAAGCGGTCGAGCACTGACACGCCCCGGCGACATCCCGTCTCCGGTCTCACTCCGCTCGTCTTCGGTAGCGTTCCGCGTTTTCGAGTTATCAATTGACTGCGCCGCGGCGCTATCATGCGATTATTTCTCCAGTCGGAAGCTTTCACGTCCGTAAGCCATTTATATTTGATCGAACCGAGTGAGAGATCCCGCGGTGTGACAGGAGCCGTTTCGCGGGGCCGAGTCGAGTCCTAACGCCGCCCCGAGAGCGACTGGTCTGGCATCCGTGGGTCGTTCGCTATGATGGGGACGCGATCGCTTGGATGGCTGTCGGTCGGTGTCGTCGTATGCTTCGTGATCGTTGGTGGTGTGGTATTAATTGCTTCAGGAACGCCCGCCGCTTCTGGGGAACTTTGGGATGTTGACAGTGCGAGTGATCTTGAAATCGGAACTCAGCAGCAACAGTCAGTTACCAATATTGAAGTACTCCATTCCGATGAACCGGTTAAGATTCATGTCGGAGAAATTGTTCAATCCGGAGCAAGATTAGATCATAACAAATCGTCGTATTGGATAGGAAACAAACCGAAATCGGATTATTCGGACGTATACGTAGAAAATCCAAACAGCCGGAATGCGACGATTGTTATCTCCTCTTCGGCGATTTCTAGCCCTAGTAGATTTGATCTTCACATTGAAAATATTGATACAACGAATATCAGTATGTACAACCGGAACGGCTCAAAGATTAACCATTCCTTCTCTTATACTGCTGAACAAGGCGGAGCAAAGTCAATAATTAAATTCAATCTATCTACTTCAGCTTCTATTGAAATTAAACCAAAGCAGTACAACGAGTCCACTCAATCTATTCCCTACAATTATTCTAGCGATATTAACTCGAATTCAAACTACTCAATTACAATTTGGAAGAACAAAACAGGTGAGAGTCTTGGGGGGAAGATCAAAACAATAGAGGCAACTAGTGGAAACATATCTCTCAAAGATACGGACATTGAGGGTGAGACAGAGCTAATTATTGGACTACACTCTTCATTGAACAAACACGGTCTAGATGCGATTTATGCCCTAGACAAAACAAGCCTCAACGTTACCGTGCCTGCCAAGCTTGTTGGTGGTCCGCTGTACTACAGCGAACCTGAGAGTTACAGCAGGTCAAACAATACTCTGCTATTTGAATTCAATACAAATCTCTCTCATTCACGGGGGAAAATCAATACGAGTTTTTCTAGAGAGGGTAGAAAAACGGTGAATCTTGGTGAAAATACTGACCGCTACCATGTCGATGGAAAATTACTGTATGTCTATCCAACTGTTGCGCCAGATAACAACAGACTGGGTGTCTTACCAGAAATTGATAATATATCTATCAAAAATATTCGATCAATCACAAGTCATACCCCGTATAACGGTGAGAATGTCACACCAAAGCGTGTAGATGCGATCATCTCAGAAACTGGAAAATACACGGTGACTCAAGATTCTAAAATTGGATTTGACCTTCCGGCTCAAAGAGATTATCACCTCTCAAAAGATGCGGGCGATTCTGGACAATACATAAACACCTCTAATTTAACCCGCATACGCGAATTAGATACTGATAGTTTACCGCAGGGCCGCTATTCTCTGAACTATAGTTCTACAGATAGTAACACCACAGTCCAGATTCTTAGTTCAAAACTCTCAGTTGAACCAACTGACACGGTCAGTAAGTCTCAGATTCCCGTTAGTATCGCAGCAAATGGCACTGAACGGACTGCTGTTCTCAGTCTTTTAAATTCAAGTACAACCAAAGTATATCAGAAAGAGCTACTTCTGGAAAACACGACGAACACCAGTGTATCCATCCCTGTTTCCCAGCCCGGGAACTATACCGTCAAAGTACGCGACCTAAACACCGGCATCACTGCTACGCAAGATGTTGATGTTGTCAAAAACAGAACATCTACGCTCCGCACAATATCTTCATATAATCGTCACAGTGGGAGCCACTTTGATCTATCTCTGAATTCAACATATGCCCGCTCATTGGTTCGACTATCTGGGTATGACACCTCTACCACGCTCAAACTGAAAACCTCCAATAATGGCCCGACGCCAGTCAGGCTCAACACCTACGCGACACCCGGGTCTCCCTCCGAGTTCGTCTCCACCGGACCCGGGGTCAGCGTCGAGTCAGTCGAGGGTGACACCAGCCACCTCTCGCCTGGAACGTACAACCTCACGCTGCGGTCGGAGCACGGCACCGCAGTCACCAACGACACTGCGACGATTACCGTCGAGCCCCGCTCGACGGACGACCTCTCCGTGTACACCACGCGGCGTGTCGCCCCCGGTGGTTTCGGAAACGCGAGCGAGGTTCGCGACGCGATCGCCGACGGTACGCTCGCTCCCGCGACGTTCGCCACCGCGAACGACACGGTCGTGTACGCGGTGAACGCGACCGGTCTGACCGGACTCTCGGCGAGCGCGAACGCCTCGCTCGAGCGCGGTGCGGACCTCGCACGACTCGACGCCCTCTCGTTCGGCGTCGCGCCGACCGACGCGAGTAGCGGCACCGTCGACGCCGCCACCGAGGGACTCGGACGAGTGCCGAACGAGTCCGCGGTCCACCTCGACCGTCGCGGCCTGTACCTCGTCGCCGACGGCGAGCGAGCGTTTGGGACCGAGACGCCGCCCGCGACCGGCCGGTCGTTCGAAGCGACGTTCCGTGTCGACGACAACCGACTGCGCCGGACCGCTGCGGACGACGACCACCGCGTGACGGCCCCGCTGCGCTACGAGTCAGCCGCTCCGGCCGACGGCGGTGGGAACGCGACGGAAGGCGATACGCTGGAGGCTACCCCGGTGAGCGACGCGCCGACCGACCCGGAAGCACCGAGCGCTTCCGGACCGTCGGGTAGCTCCGGTGCGTCAGTCGAATCCGGCGCGTTGGGTGATTCCGGAGGACCGAGCGGAGCGACCAGCGGCGGGTCGACCGCCGGCCGTTCCCCGGTCGGCGGTTCGGGCGGTACTGGAGGTGCCGCTGACTCTGGCAGCTCGACCTCAGACGGCAACGGTACCGAGTCGAGCGTCCAGTTCGGGACCGGCGGGTCACCGGACTCGGCTGCGAACGGTTCGACCGCCGGGCCGGAGGCTGGGATACCGATCGCTCCCGGCGCGTCCGAGCCCCTCCCCACGATGGGTCCGTCGAAGCCCTTCGGGACTGGCCGGTTCGACCGCGGCGCGAACGGCCCCTCGTCCTTCGGGTCGGGCCCGGTCGACGACGTGCCGGCCGGCGGCGGCGAGCGGGATGACAACGACGCGGCCGGGGCCGACTCGGCGACGGCGGCCGACTCGCTGGGGGAAGGCGACTCCTCTCCCGACGAGACCGCCGCGCGTGATCTCGGGTACGACGAGGCGCCGATCCGATCGACCGCGTACGACCTCCCAGGGTTCGGTCCCGTCGCGTCGGTCGCGGCCTTTGCCGCTGCGTCACTGGTCGCTCGGCGTCGGGGGCGCGGGTCGTAACGCGTCGCACCCGTCGGTCGGTCCGGCCGCGCGCCTCCCGAACGGGGCCCGCGGCCCGCCGACCGTCGGTACGCTTTTGCGCGGCCACACCCTTCGACTCGGTATGAGCGTGACAATCACACCGCCGAAGGAGCGCGCGTGCGAACTCTGCGGGCGCGAGGAGCGGTGGGACGACGAGGCCGACGGGTGGCGTATCGCGGACGACCCCGGCAACGTCTACTGTATCCACGAGTGGGATATCAACGGGACGTTCGTCCCGCTCGAAGAGTGAATCGCGCTTGAACGTTCTGCCACTTCTCTCGGAAAACGTGAAACGTTCGGAGTGTGTCGCCGTCAGATGAGATAGTTTGGTACTCGCTACCGCGTAACTTCTGATCGATCTCGAAGTGTGTGATCTATTCACCACCCGTTATGAATGATTACCTTATATTCCCTAATGTGTGTACGATGGATCCTACCCCTATCAGGGTCATACCTTTAAGCGCTCACTAGTGAAGGTACGTATGACCAAGTCACGTAGTACCACCCGAGGCGTACGCGACTCGGAGTCCTCGGGTCAGGAGGGGGGACTTGCGGACCCGACGGACGACCGTTCGAACTGCGGCATCGGCGGAGTCGTCGACCTCGACGGCGCGCCGACGCACGAGACCGTCACCGACGCGGTCTCGCTGCTCGAGAACCTCGAACACCGCGGGACGACTGGCGCGGAGGAGAACACGGGCGACGGCGCGGGGATCATGGTCGCGCGACCCGACGAGTTCTTTCGCGGGGTCGTCGACGCCGACCTGCCGGAGGAGTACGCCGTCGGCTCCGTGTTCATGCCGCCGGAACCCGGCGTCCAAGCGGAGATACACGACGTCATCGCCGAGGTGTGCGCGGTCTACGGGCTCGAAGTGCTCGCGTGGCGGTCCGTGCCGACCGACAACTCGGACCTCGGCGCGACGGCGCTAGACTCCGAACCCGAGGTGTCGCAGGTGTTCGTCGCGCCCGTCGAGGGCGCGGGACTCGCCCAGCGCTTCACCGAACCGGAGAACCGAGCCGACGACGCCGACCCGGACCTGCTCGGCTTCGACCGCGCGCTGTACGCCGCCCGCCGCGAGATCGAGAACGCGGTGTCGGGCGTCGAGGGTGCCGGCCGCTTCTACGTCTGTTCGCTTGACCGCCAGCGCGTCGTCTACAAGGGACTGTTGAAGGGGTCACAGCTCGCCGACTACTACCCGGACCTCACCGACGAGCGGTTCGCGAGCCACGTCGCCTTAGTCCACGCGCGGTTTTCGACGAACACGCTCGGCGCGTGGCACCTCGCGCACCCGTACCGCAACATCGTCCACAACGGCGAGTTCAATACGATCCGCGGGAACGTCAACTGGATGCGGGCCCGCGAGAGCGACCTCGACCACCCGGCGTTCGGGGCCGAACTCGACACGATCAAGCCGGTGATCGACGACCCGAACCAGTCCGACACCGCGAGCGTCGACAACGCGCTCGAACTCCTTCTCCAGACCGACCGCGACCTCCCCCACGCCCTCCGGATGCTGATCCCGGAGGCCTTCCGCGGCGACGACCTGATGGAAGACAGCCGCGCCGACTTCTACGACTACCACGCGTCGCTCGTCGAGCCGTGGGACGGCCCGGCCCTCGTCATCGGCTTCGACGGCGAGCAGGTCGCCGGCGTCCTGGACCGCAACGGGCTCCGACCGTGCCGCTACGAGGTGACGACCGACGACCGCCTCGTCGTCGGCAGCGAGGTGGGCGCGCTCCCGACGGAGCCTGCCGACGTGCGCCGCCGCGGGCGGCTCCGGCCCGGCGAGATCTTCGTCGCCGACCCCGAGGCGGGTCGGATCGTCCCAGACGACGAGGTGTTCGAGGATCTCACCGACGAGAAGTACGGAGAGTGGGTTGACGACGGTCAGGTCGACCTCGACGAGATCACCGACGAGGACGACGCCGCGATCGGCGTCGGCGGGCGCGGCGACGCGCCCGATGACTCGGAGTCGGTCGACGCCGAAGCTGCGGACGACCCGGACGGCGCGGACGCCGACGAACCGGAACCGGCCGTCCGCGCCCACCAGGCCGCGTTCGGCTACACGACCGACTCGCTGAACCACCTCGTCGAGCCGATGGCGAAGGACGGGAAAGACCCGGTGGGGTCAATGGGCGACGACACGCCGCTGTCCGTGCTCACCGACGTCGACCGTCCCCTCTTCACCTACTTCAAGCAGCTGTTCGCGCAGGTGTCGAACCCGCCGATCGACTACATCCGCGAGGAGCTTGTCACCTCGCTCGAGACGCGGATCGGGAACCAGCGCAACCTGCTCGCGGAGACGCCGGAACACGCCGAGCAGATCGTCTCCGACTCCCCGGTCCTGACGGACGCCGAGACGACCGCGCTCCGCGACCTTCCCGGTCCGGGCGAGCGCCGTCTGGGCGACGGCGACGCCGGCGGCGACGGTCCCGGGTTCAGCTCCGTGACCGTCGACGTCACCTACGACCGCGACGACTCCCTCGTTGCCGCCGTGAACCGCGTCCGCGAGGACGCCGCGGCCGCCATCGAGGACGGGGCCGACGTCGTCGTCCTCTCCGACCGCGCCGTCGGTCTCGATCGGCTCGCGGTGCCAAGCCTGCTCGCGACCGGCGCGGTCCACCACCACCTCGTCCGGAGCGGGCTCCGCAACCGCGCCGGCATCGTCGTCGAGTCCGGCGAGCCCCACGAGGTCCACCACCTCGCGACGCTCGTCGGCTACGGCGCGGACGCGGTCGACCCGTACCTCGCGTACGCCTCCATCGCCGACGTGGTCGCCGGTCCGGACGGGGCCGCGGAGGAAGAGGCGCTCGCCGCGTACCGCCACGCGCTGGAAGACGGCCTCCTGAAGACGATGGCGAAGATGGGCATCTCGACGATGGAGTCGTACCAGGGCGCGCAGATCTTCGAGGCGGTCGGCCTCGACTCCGACTTCGTCGCCGAGTACTTCGAGGGGACGGAGATCCGCACCGAGGGGATCGGGATCGAGCAGATCGAAGACGACCTCCGGACCCGCCACGCGATGGCGTTCGGCGCGGACCCCGAACTGGAGACGATCGGCGAGTACGAGCACCGCTCGTCCGGCGTGAAACACGGCTGGAACCCGCAGACGGTCGGGACCCTCCAGCAAGCGGTCCGGGGCGGCGACTACGAGCAGTACCAGGAGTTCGCCGACCTCGTCAACGACCAAACCGAGGAGCTCCAGTCGCTACGCGGCCTCCTGGAGTTCGACTCCGACCGCGACCCGGTCCCGGTCGAGCAGGTCGAGCCGGTCGAGTCGATCGTCGAGCGCTTCTCGACGGCCGCGATGAGCCTCGGGAGCCTCTCGCCGGAGGCCCACGAGAACAACGCCATCGCGATGAACCGGCTGGGCGCGAAGTCGAACACGGGCGAGGGCGGCGAGCCCCCGGAGCGGTTCGACACCGAGAAGGAGTGTACGGTCAAGCAGGTCGCCTCCGGTCGCTTCGGCGTCACCTCGGAGTACCTCGCGAACGCCGAGGAGCTCCAGATCAAGATGGCGCAGGGGTCGAAGCCGGGCGAGGGCGGCCACCTCCCCGGCGAGAAGGTGAACGAGATGATCGCGCACGTCCGGTGTTCGACCCCGGGCGTCGGGCTCATCTCGCCGCCGCCACAACACGACATCTACTCGATCGAGGACCTGAAGCAGCTCATCTTCGACCTGAAGGCCGCGAGCCCCGAGGCCGACGTCAACGTGAAGCTGGTCTCCGAGGCCGGCATCGGCACCATCGCGGCCGGCGTCGCGAAGGCGAACGCCGACGTCGTCCACGTCTCCGGCCACGACGGCGGGACGGGCGCGTCGCCGAAGACCTCGATCAAGAACGCCGGGCTCCCGTGGGAGCTCGGCCTCGCGGAGGCGAACCAGATGCTGCGCGCCACCGGGCTGCGCGACCGCATCCGCGTCTCCGCCGACGGCGGGCTCCGGACCGGCCGCGACGTCGCGGTCGCGGCCGCGCTCGGCGCGGAGGAGTACATCTTCGGCACCGCGTCGCTCGTCACCTCGGGCTGCGTGATGGCCCGGCAGTGCCACGAGAACACCTGTCCGGTCGGCGTCGCCACCCAGCGCGAGGACCTCCGCCAGCGGTTCCCCGGCCAGCCGGACCACGTCATCAACTACATGACGTTCATCGCGCAGGAGCTGCGCGAGATCATGGCCGAGCAGGGGTACACCGAGCTGGAGGAGTTCATCGGCCGGCCCGACCTGCTCTCCCAGCGCGAGACGGACCACGAGAAGGCGAAGCACCTCGACCTGTCGGCGGTGATCGCCGAGCCCGCCGGCGAGTCCCGCACGAAGGTCCGCGAACAGGCGCACGGCGGCATCGACGACCTGCTCGACTGGGACCTCATCGACGAGGCCGCGCCGGCCATCGAGGACGGCGCGCCGGTCGCGCTCACCCGCGACGTGCGGAACGTCGACCGCGCGGTCGGCGCGACGCTCTCGAACCGCGTCGTCTCCGCGCACGGCGGCGACGGGCTCCCGGACGACACGGTCTCCTGCCGGTTCGACGGCGAGGCCGGACAGAGTTTCGGCGCGTTCCTCGCGCCGGGGATCACGATGGAGCTGTCGGGCGCCGCCAACGACTACGTCGGCAAGGGGCTCTCCGGCGGGCGCATCGTGATCGACACGCCCGCCGAGGCGTCGTACGACCCGACCGACAACGTCGTCGCCGGGAACGTCTGCCTGTACGGCGCCACCGCCGGCGAGATGTACGTCAACGGCGTCGCCGGCGAACGGTTCGGCGTTCGTAACTCGGGCGTCAAGGCCGTCGTCGAGGGCGTCGGCGACCACGGGTGCGAGTACATGACCGGCGGCGTCGTCGCCGTCCTCGGCGACACCGGTCGCAATTTCGCCGCCGGGATGTCCGGCGGCATCGCGTACGTGTACGACCCGGACGACCGGTTCGACGACCGCGTGAACCGCGGCATGGTATCGGTCTCCGAGACGCTCGGCGAGTCCGACGAGCGGATGCTGCGGCGCCTCGTGGAGAACCACCGCGCGTACACCGACAGCGAGCGCGCGGCCGACCTGCTCGACGACTGGAACGCCGCGCTCGACGACTTCGTCCGCGTCTTCCCGGACGCGTACGCCGACGTCATCGCGGAGGGCAAGGGCGCCGACGTGCGCGAGGAGCCACCAGCGCCCGCCGCCGCGGTGCCGGGCGCCGACGCCGACGCGGCCGGGCAGATCTCGGGCGACGACTGAGACGCAGAGAAGAGAGACCGCCGGTCAGTCCAGCGACTCCGAGTCGACCTCGCTCTCGGTCGCCCGCTCGACCGCGCGGTCGACGTGGCGCTCGCGGGCGCGCTCAACGAACTCCTCCGGCAACTCGTCTATCTCGCCGGCCTGAACGCCCCAGAGCTTCGCGTAGAGGCCGTCCGCCGCGAGCAGCTCGTCGTGGCTCCCCCGCTCGACGACCGCGCCGTTCTCCAACACGAGCGCGGTGTCGGCGTCGGTGACCGTCGAGAGCCGGTGCGCGATGACGAACGTGGTGCGGTCGGCCGCGAGCCGGTCAAGCGAGCGCTGGATCAGCATCTCGGTCTCGGTGTCGACGGCTGAGGTGGCCTCGTCGAGGATCAAGATCGCGGGGTCTTGGAGCACGACCCGGGCGATGGCGAGCCGCTGGCGCTGGCCGCCGGAGAGCTTCACGCCGCGCTCGCCGATCCGCGTCTCGTAGCCGTTCGGCAGCGAGTCGATGAACTCGTGGGCCTCCGCGGCCTTCGCGGCCTCGACCACGCGGTCGCGGACCTCGCCCTCGTCGACGTCCGCCTCGTCGATCCGCGTGAACCGCCCGTAGCGGATGTTCTCGGCGATGGTGCCGTCGAACAGCGTGGTGTCTTGTGCCACGTAGCCGACCGACGAGCGAAGGCTCTCGACGGTCACGTCGCGGACGTCATGGCCGTCGACGCGGATCGCGCCGTCGGTGACGTCGTACAGCCGGAGGAGGAGCTTGAGCAGCGTCGACTTCCCCGCGCCGGTCGGCCCGACGAGCGCGACGGTGTCGCCCGGGTCGGCCGAGAAGGAGACGCCGCTGAGGACCTCCTCGTCGGCGTCCTCGGGGTCGACGAGCGCGTTCTCGGGGTACGCGAAGGAGACCTCGTCGTACTCGACGGCCCCCGCGACGCCGCCGTGATCGGTCGTGTGGGCCGTCGTGTTGGTGGCGTCGACGCCTCCGCGGTCGCCGGTCGTGCCGTCGACCGTGCCGCCGGCGTTGCGGCCGCGCTGGCTTCCGCCGTCGCTCCGCGTCTCGCCGCCGAGTTCGATCGCGTCGTCGTCGTCCTCGATGCGGACCGGGATGTCTCGCAGGCCGAACACGCGCTCGCAGGAGGCCTTCGCGTTCTCGTACTGGTCGATGATGTTCGACACCTCCGCGAGCGGGGCGACAAACTGCTGGGTGAGCAGGACGAACGTGACGAACGTCCCGACGGTCAGCTCCGTCGTGAAGGGGCCCGGCGGGCCGTTCGCGAGCCAGAACCCGCCGACCGCGAAGGTGGCGGCGAACGCCAGCCCGGCGAGCAGCTCCATCCCGGGACGGTAGACGTAGTTGAGCCGGAGGATCGACATCGTGCGCCGGAAGTACGAGAACGAGGCGTCCTCGACCCGCTCGCTCTCGTGGGCCTCCGTGTTGGAGGTCTTCACCAGTTCGACGCCGGAGAGCGCGTTCTCGAGGGCGGTGTTGAGGTCGCCGACGACCGAGCGCTGCGCGACGTATCGGGGTTCGACGGCGCGCATGAACCACAGCGTGAAGAGGAACATCAGCGGGATGGCGGCGAGGGTGATGACCGCGAGTTCGTAGTTGTAGTAGACGAGGACCGTCGCGATGCCGACCACCATCACCCCGAGGCGCGCGGAGTTCTGGAGCGCGTTGTCCAGGAACACCTCCAGGTTCGAGGCGTCGTTGTTCAGGACGGACATGACCTCGCCGGTCTGTTTGTCGTCGAAGAAGGTCATGTCGAGCCGCTGTATTTGGTCGAAGGAGTCGGTGCGGACCGCGTGCATCACGCGGTGCGCGAAGTTGTTCGCCGCGATGCCGTACACGTACGTGAACACGCCCGTCACGATGAACGACCCGAAGATGAGGATCACCGAGAGGCGGAACTGCGCGGCCTCCGCGGTCGGCAGCCACGCGTCGGGGACGATCGGGAGCGTGTAGGGGCCGGTGCCGGTGAAGACGGCGTCGATGGCGACGCCGAGGACGACCGGCGGGATCAGCCCCGCGACCCGGGCGACGACGTTGGCGATCATCCCGATCACGAGCCAGTGCACCTCGGAGGCGCCGTACTCGCGGAACAGCCGCCCGAGCGGTCGGTCCACCCTGTCGCGGTACACTTCGAAGGCGTTGCGGTCGTCGGCAGCCATAGCCGTACGAGCGCCGGAAGCCCCATGTATCCGGCGGCCCGTTCCGGGTTCCGACGACGCGAATCTCGACCCTCGAGGAGACGAACAAACCCACCTGAATACAGTGGCGCGCGCCTCCGAGCGCCCGGGAGGGCGCGAGGAGCGCGTGCGAGGGAGTCGCGGTCGCCGGAGCGACGCGGAGGCGACTGCGACGAGGCTGGGGAGGTGTGAGGAGCGGTGCCGTGCGGGGCGCGAGTCCTCGCGGCTGGGGCTTCGACGGTGTTCGCCGTCACTCCGCAATCGGCCGCGACTGTGACGGGAATCACCCCAGAGCCGTCGGTCGGGTTCGGTCGCCGGACGGTTTAATAAGCGTCACGCGAACCCACGTACGTGGACGAACTCGTCGTGAGCACGGAGGTGTACGCCGACCCCGAGGACGTGTACGCGTTCCTGCTCGACTTCCCGCAGTACGCGAACTACTCCGAGTACCTCCGGGAGGTCCGGACCGTCACCGGCGACGGCGGCCCCGGCACCCGGTACGCGCTCACGTTCGCGTGGTGGAAGATTTCCTACACCGCCCACTCTAGGGTGACAGGCGTGGAGCCGCCCGAGCGGATCGACTGGGAGATCACGAAAGACATCGACGCCGGCGGGCGCTGGCGGGTGACGCCGACTGCGACCGACGGGGGCGACGAGCCCGACGGCGACGCCCCCTGCGAGGTCGCGCTCGAAGTCGAGTTCGACCCCGGCTCCGCCAGCCCGGACGCGCTCGACCTGCCGCGGCTCGTCTCGTTCGACTGGGTGTTGAAGAAGGCGATCCCGCTGATCAGAGGCGAGGCGGAGCGCGTCGTCGAACGCGCTGTCCGCGATCTTGAGGGATCGCACCGCGACGTCGACCTCGACGTGTACGTCGATTCCGACCGGATCTAACCTTGCGGCGCAGCGCCGTCGCCGAGTCGAAGGCCTTAATATATCCAGCGGGGAACGAACGAATGCGTTCGAGGGCTCGTAGATCAGTGGTAGATCATCCCCCTGGCACGGGGAAGGCCCGGGGTTCAAATCCCCGCGAGTCCATTCGTTCGCTCAGTCATTCCCTCGCGTGGTCCCACTCGCTCGCTGCGCTCGCTCGCGGGACCCCCGCGAGTCCATTCTGACAATCTGATCTACAAGCCGCTTCCAAACTCTACCGGGTGTGTCCGGTCCTGATGATTTAAACTAGTTGATGGGATTATCGTCAATATGCCAGAACTGACCGAACCCGATCTCAATCGAAAGGAAGCAATTGTTAGAGACTATTTGTTACCGCTCCTTTCCAGCGACTTTAGAGAACCTGCTGACACGGATGAAAAGAATGTTGCTGTCATGAGATCAATTCTCGCTAAGCAGTATGTTGAACTCACAAATATCGGGCCCCATCTGGAAAACAGGTCTGATTCTTGTTGTGTACGATTTCGGGTTTCAGATGAACTCTATGGTTTATGGACTCGTAATTGGTGCCGTTGGAAGCTTTGAAATTGCCCTTTCTAATTTCTACACTCCTGAAATCCTCGCAGAGGAAACGTTTGAGAAATCAAGGGAGATCCGATCTGAGATCGTAGCAAAAGCCGAGCGCACCGTGAGGACTAACGTAGGGTTGGCTGGCCTCGCATTTGGCTTCCTGCTTCAAGTGTTCGCGATCTCGGGGCCGCTTCCACCTGAACTGTTCGGTCAGAACTATCTGTTGGACAGGTTCCCGAGTTGGGCTGGGTTCCTCCTAACGCTCACTGCGATCAGCCTCATGTCCAGGGTGTCCTCAGGAATGCTAGATTCGACGTAGATCCAGAACTATGTACCACTACACGAGTATTACCAACGGCACACACTGCCGGCAAAGCTAGTACAACATTACCTTACTGCCCGCGCATTTGATTTTCTCGTCCGGATATTGAGGATACCCCAATGAGGTCGCAGCCGCCACAGGGCGAGCCCTCAGTCACCCGCGCCGTTTTCACTGCCCTCTTGCTCACGTCGGCCACGCCTCCCGCTCCCGGCGGTCCGTCTCCCCCGAGAGCTCCGGCGGCACCTCCTCCAACAGCACCGGCGCGAGCGACGCACCGACGTGCCACGCGACGACCTCGCTGTCTAACCCCTCCAGGCGCACGTCCTGTTGCCCGTAGAACTCGCCGTCGACCGTACAGGACCCGCCGCCGTCGGCGAAGCAGACGTCGCCGCGGTCGTCGTAGGTGATCTGGACGTGGGCGTCGCGCGCACTGTCGACGAACTCCCACGCGAACTCGTCGCTCCCTCTGATCTCGTCGCTGGCCGCGAAGTAGTCGAGCGCCTCGGCGACTTCGCCTTCGACCCGAGTCGGAACGTCTCCGCTCTCCGCGCGGAGGTGGACCTTCACCGGGCGGTGGGTCGCCAGCGTGCTGGTCGCGTTCATCAGTCCGGCGGGCTCCTCGCCGTGTTCGAGCCCCTGGACGTGGCCGAGCTCGTGGATGATCGTCGCGTTCATCTCCGCGTCCGAGATGTTCGGCTCGACGGTCGCGGTCATCGGCGTCCGCGGCTCGTCGACGAGCAGGTCGGCGCAGCCGAAGTACCGCCCGTCGCCGTCCTCTACCCCGCAGCGGTCCACGCGATCGAACCGGAGGACGACGTCGGCGCGGTCCGCGTCGGCCACCCGCTCGTACGCGACCGGATAGCCGAGGTACCGCTCGTCGGTCCGCTCCCAGTACC
Organism: Halorubrum miltondacostae; assembly: GCF_041379815.1. Taxonomy (NCBI): domain Archaea; kingdom Methanobacteriati; phylum Methanobacteriota; class Halobacteria; order Halobacteriales; family Haloferacaceae; genus Halorubrum; species Halorubrum miltondacostae. Next base: position 32,774 of record NZ_JBEDNY010000004.1, on the reverse strand, counting down.
CCGTCGCGGCCGCGACGACCGCGGTGACGTTCCGGTCGACCGCGTCGTCGTCGACGTAGAGACCGAGCGTCGTCTTCCCGTACGGGCTCGGGTGGACCACCGACACGGTTCGCTCCCGCGTCCGGTTCGCAGTCGTCAAGACGAGCGGGTGGTCGCCACCGTCCAGTCCCACGTCTGCGAAGGAGACGGACACCCGCGTCTCCGCGCCACCGTCTAGCGCGACCGTCCGGTTCGCGCTCGCGGCGTTCCCGTATCGAACCTGGACTGTCTGGTTGCCAGCCACGTCGCCGGCGTTGGTCACGGTCGCCGTCACGGAGAGGTCCGCGCCGTAGTCGACGCTGTCCGGGGCATCAATGTCGGAGACGACGAACGTCGCCGCCCGCGGCTCCTCGACGACCAGCCGCCGGGTCGCGTTCGCGTCCCCCACGCTCACCCGCAGCTCGTGCTCGCCCGGCTCGAGCGTCGCCGCGTCGACCACGGCCGTCACCGTCATCGTCCCGGTCGCCGGGACGGACCGGTTCTCGGCGAGCAGCGTCGCGTCGTCGACCCGGACCGTCGTTCGAACCGGCCCGAGCGTCTCGTTCGAACCTCCCGCGCTCGCCGAGTCGCCGCCGTCCGCGATCTCTGCCCACCGCACGGTCGCCTCGACCGTCGCGCGCTCGTCGTGGCCGAGCGACTCGGGCGCGGAGACCGATTCGATGGACGGGGACGGGTCGCCGAGCGGCTCCGCTCCGCTGAGCCCTCCGCCTAGGCCGCCGCAACCGGCGAGGACGACGAGTAGTGCGACGGCGGCGACGGCGGCGGTGGTACGCATCGTTCGTCCCGTTCTCGGAGGCGGAGACACATAACCTTCGTTTCACTCGCCGGTCACCTGTGGCGCCGACGGGCCAAAGTCGGACGCGAGGACGATACGCAGGCGGGGGTCGCCGCCCTCCCTCTTGCCGTCCGTCAGAACACCGCGGGGAACAGCAGGTAGACGAACCCCGCGGTCAGTACGCCGCCGAAGCCGATGTAGTAGGCGACGGGGATCAGGTTCAGCCGGACGACCCGCCCGGTCTCCCCGACGAGCCCGACCGTGGCGAGCGCGGCGATCACGTTGTGGATCGCGATCGTGTTGCCGATCGCGGCGCCGATCGTCTGGGCGCCGACGAGCAGCTGCGTCGAGAGGCCGAGCTCCCGCGCGATCTCGAACTGGAACGCCGCGAACGTCACGTTGCTCACGGTGATCGAGCCCGCGATGAACGCGCCGAGAGTCCCGACGGCGGGCGAGAGGAGCGGGTACGCGCCCCCGAACGTCGAGGCGGTCGCGTCCGCGAGGACGACGATCATGCTGCCGTCGGCGGTCGCGCCCGGGTGCGCCGCGGTCTGGAGCATCACCTCGACCATCGCGATGACGAACACCAGCGAGACGGCGGGCGAGACGATCTTCTCGCCGGCCTCGCGCCACGCGCTCGTCACGCCGTCCGCCGACATCCCGAACACCGGCACCGCGATCAGCGCGCTGGCGAGGAGCCACGTCCCGGGGACGTACGCCCAGCCGATCGCCCCGTCGATGGTCGTGCCGAAGACTCCCGACGCGGCGATCGTCATCCCCGGCCCCTCCTGGAGGAACGTCGCGACCGGCCCGATCACGCGCGTCCCGATGAGGAGGACGACGAGCACGACGTACGGCGACCACGCGCGGACGAGCGACATCTCCGTGTCCCCCTCAAGGCTCCCAGCCCCCGTTGCCGCGTCCTCGGCGTCGACGCTCGCCTCGGTCGACCCGTTCTCGCCGCCCGGCTCGATGCCGCCCACCCAGTGGTCGGGCCACTCCTCGCGGGGCGGGAACTCCCACTCCTCGTCGGGCAGCAGGTAGCCCGCGCGAAGCGTGGCCACCACCACGCCGCCGCCGACCATCGCCGCGATCAGTGACGGGAGCTCCGGCCCGACGAACCACGCCGCCGCCGCGTACGGGACCGCGAACGCGGCCCCGGCGAAGAGACACAGCGGCGCGACGGCGAGCGCGGGCCCGAGCGACCGCTCGTCCGGGTCCGTCGCCCCGAAGAAGTACACGACCATCGCCACGGCGAGGAACGGCATGAAGAGCCCGAGTAGTCCGTTGTACACGGCTGCCCACCCGCCGGCGGCGGTCGAGTACGTCGCCACCGACTCGAAGCCGCCGCCGGTGATCGCGTCGGCGACCGCGCCGAGCGGCTGCTCGAACCCGACGATGATCGGCGTCCCGACCGCGCCGAACACAGTCGCGACCGCGTGGCCGATCAGCGCGGCGACGACCGCGGCGAACGCCGGGAACCCGAGGGCCAGCAACAGCGGCGCGACCACGGCCGCGGGGGTGCCGAAGCCGGCGACCCCCTCGATGAACGTCGCGAGGAAGAACCCGAGCAGCACCACCTGAACGCGCCGGTCGTCACTTATGGACGCGAAGCCGGCGTTGATCCGGTCGACCGCGCCGGAGTTCATCAGCGTGTACAGGAGGACCAGCGCGCCCAAGACGATCCACAGGATCTCGACGGCCGCCATCGCGCCGCTCACCGAGGCCGCGAGGATCCACTCCACCGGCATCCCCCACGCGAGGAACGCCACCGCCGCGGCCGCCGCCCACGCGACCGGCATCGCTCGGGACGCGGGCCACAGGAGCCCGACGAGGAGCGCGGCGACGACGACGAGCGGCACCAGCGCCAGCGGCGCGCTCGCGCCGAACGTCATCGCCGTTCACCCCTCGCGTCCCGGTCGCGGCGTTCCCTCGCCGCCGCGGTCCGAAGCAACCGAGCGCCGTCCGCCGACTTTCTCCGTCGACTCATGTCGGTCTATGTGAATTATCTGTGTAATAAACGCCACGGCCGATTCCCGCGGATCGGGTGCCGACGCCGCGTCCGTGATCCGGGTCGAGCCCGCGTCACCGTCCCCGGTCGCCCGCGACCGATACCGGCTTGTCGCCGCGCGACCAAGCGTGCGCGTGACGCTCCGACGCGACGTCCTCGCGGCGATCGACGCCGACCGCGGCGCCTTCCGGACGCGGGTCTCGGCGCTGACCGACGAGCACGGTCTCGACGTCGACCCAGACCCGACCGACTCCGAGCACCCCGCCGACCGGACCGAGCGCGAGGCGATGCTCGTCGACCGCGTCCGCGCGCTCGACGACCTCCCGCTCGGGCTCACGCTCACCGGGCCGGCGTACCGCGACACGCCCATCGTCTACGTCAACCGCTGGTTCCGGGAGTGGACGGGGTACGCGCTCGACGAGCTCCGCGGACGGAATCCCCGGTTGTTCCAGGGAGCGGACCCCGACGCGGACGCCCGCGCCGACTTCCGCGAGGCGCTCTCGACGTGGTCGACGGTCACCGTCGAGCTCCGCAACCGACGCCGAGACGGGACCCAATTCGCGAGCCGCGTCTCGCTGCGGCCGCTGTTCGGCGACGCGGGCACAGTTACGCACTGGATCGCCGCCCAACAGCCGATCGAGGCGGATGAAGCGGACGAATAGTCGATCAGTGCTGGTTTTTCCGACCGCCGCGCCCCCTCACCGCAGCGTCGACGTCGGCACGACCGACGGGAGCACGCCGCTCCCCGTTACGTCCTCGACGACCGCCTCCGAGACGTGCTCGCCGCTGAGCAGGCACATCGGCATCCCGATGCCGGGGTTGGTGTACGCCCCGACGTAATAGAGCCCGTCGACGCCGGGCGCGCGGTGCGCGGGACGGAGCGGCCCGGTCTGTTCGAGCGTGTGCGACAGCGCCAGCGCGGTGCCGCGGGGCGCGTTAAATCGCTGCCGGAAATCGGAGACGCAGGCGGTCTCCTCGAAGACGATCCGGTCGCGGAAGTCGACGCCGGCGTGCTCCGCCAGGTCGTCGAACACCAGCTCGCGGAACCGCTCGCGCGTCTCCGGGTCGTCGTCCAAGCCGGCGGCCAGCGGGACGAGCAGGAAGACGGCCTCGTGGCCGTCGGGGGCCGCCTCCGGGTCCGTCTTCGAGGGGACGTGGACGTAGTAGGCGGGGTCGTCCGGCCACGCCGGCTCGTCGAAGATGTCGTCGAAGTGCGGCCGCCAGTCGGTCGGGAACACGAGCGTGTGGTGGTCCAAGTCGACGTCGCCCTCGACGCCAATGTACGAGAGGTACGCCGAGGGGGCGTACGTCCGCGACTCCCAGTACGACTCGCGGTCGACGGTCCCGGCCGGGAGGAGGTCGCGCTCGACGTGCGGCGGCGGCGCGTTCGCCACGACGCGGTCGAAGCGGTCGGTCGGCTCCCCGCTCTCGGTCTCGACGCTGAACGTCGGCGTCGCCGCCGGGACCGAGGGCTCGATCGCGGTCACCGGCTCGCTCGTCCGGATCGCGACGCCCACCTCGCGGGCGAGGTCGGCCATCGCGTCGACGACGCTCGCGATCCCGCCGATCGGGTGGTAGACGCCGAGGTTCATGTCGACGTGGCTCATCAGCGTGTAGATGGCCGGCGTGTTGTACGGCGAGCCGCCGAGGAACACCAGCTTGTACTCCGCGATCTGTCGGAGCTTCTCGCTGTCGAAGTAGTCGCCGACGTAGTCGTCCATCCCGCGGAGCTTCGGCAGCGCCCGCCCCGACCGGAGCACGTCGGTGTCGACCATGTCGCGCAGCCGCGAGCGGCTCGGGTAGACGAACCGGTCCATCCCGAGCTCATACGCCTCCGCGGCGTCCGCGAGGTACTCGTCGAGCACGTCGCCCGCGCCGGACTCGTACGACTCGAACAGCGCCTTCTGGCCCTCGCGGTCGGCCGGCATCGACGCGCGGTCGCCGTCCTTCCATATCACCTCGTACAGCGGGTCGAGCTCCACCAGGTCGTAGTAGTCGTCGCTCGACCGCCCGAAGTGCTCGAAGAACCGGTCGAACACCTCCGGCATGAGGTACCACGACGGGCCGGTGTCGATCCGGAACCCGTCGCGCTCGATCCGTCCGGCGTACCCGCCGGGGTGTTCGTTCCGCTCGAACAGCGTCACGTCCGCCCCCGCGCCGGCGAGGTACGAGGCCGCCGAGAGCCCGCCGAAGCCGGCTCCGACGACCGCGATCGACTCCCCGGCGAGCGGCTCGCCCGACAGGTCCGCGTCCGGTTGGGGTGGCATTACGTTCTCCTACGCGTCCGGGGACGTTTACCCTGCGGTCATACCATGTTAGGGCCGCCGCAGTCCCCCGATTTCACCCCCGTATCAGTCGCTGTCCGCGATGCCGTCGCCCTGGAGCCGCCGCGCGCCGAGCGCGAACAGCCCCAGCCCGATCAGGTAGAGCCGCCACCCGGCGTTCGCCACCGGGAACCGCCGGTCGACCGGCTCCTCGACGTCGAGGTCCGGATCGCGCGGCTGGACGGGGTTGTTGACGTGGACGGACTCGCTGGTGCCGCCCGCGCCCGCGTCGACGGTCCGCGTCCCGGTCTCCGGGTCGACCCGCACGTCGACGAACGTCTGGACGAAGCCGTCGGCCGTCGAGTAGAACGCCTCGCCCGCCAGCTTGAAGAACCGGTCGCGGAGCGGCCAGAACGCATTCACCCCGTCGAGGTGCGTCCAGTCGATCCCGACGTGCGCGAACGCGTGGACGAAGAGGGCGACCCACGCGACCGCGATCCACCGCGGCGAGAGCCGGTCGCGGACCCACGACCGCTCCCGGACCCGGGTGTCGACGTACAGCGCTAGCGCGGCGACCGCGGGGAAGACGAAGTTGTGGCCGACCGTCCGGTGCGCGCCCGGCATGACCGCCCCGAGGAAGCTGTCCGCCTCCGGCAGAACGAGCACAACGAGCAGGACCGCAAGCGCCCGCCGGTCGAGGTCGTCGCGCAACAGCGCCGCCGCGAGCAGCAGGGCGAACCCGGCGTGGACGATCGTCGAGGGCATTCAGCCCGTCACCTCCCCGTCCCGGTGCCGTGACCAGAACCGGACAGCGAGCGTCGCGACCGCGGCGGCGACGACGACTAACTGCCACCCCGCCTCGACGAACCGGAACTCGCGAGCGCCGCTCACGTCGAGCCCGGGGCGCCCGTCCGGGTTCACCCACGAGGCGACCGGGTCGGCGACCGCGCCACCGACGCTCCGGAGCGGCAACGCGCCGGCGCCCTCGGTTCCCGAGATCAAGAACGTCTGGACGACGCCCTCCCGCGTCGAGAACACGAGCCGCCCGCGGACGACGTAGCGCGCGTCCTCCAGCGGGTAGAGGAGCGCCGCGCCCTCGCCGGCGAACAGCGCCGCGCCGATCCCGGCGACGACGTACGACGCCAGCGCGACCCACGCCACCCGCGCGCCGCGGTGACCGAGGCGCCCGCGGAGGGCCGACGCCGGCCGCAGCGCCGTGTCCCAGTAGAGCAGTCCGCCGGCAAGGAGCGGCACCCAGACCGCGTGGAGGAGGGCGTTGGTCGCGCCCGGGACGACGAGGCTCGCCGCCGCGTCGAGCCCCGGGAGGAGCGCGGCCGCGACAACGACCGCGACCGCGCGCCGGTCGAACGCGCGACCCAGCAGCGCGGCCGCGAGCAGCGCGCCGACCGCCGCGCTCACGAGCGTCGGGGCCATACCCGTCCTGACGCTCGGAGGCGAATAAGCGCTCCGGGCGGATCAGTTCGCCCCGTCCCGATCGCCCGTCGCGCCGGCGTCGCCGTCGTCGTTCCCGCCCCGGTCGACCGCCTCGCGGTCCACGGTGACGGCGTCGGCCTCGCCGCCGGCGTCCGCCCCGCCCTCGACGCCGAGCAGCGCGACGGCCATCGACCGAGCGCCGCCGGCGATCAGGTTCGTCAGGTGGAGCCCGAGCAGGACCCCGACGACGCCGACGACGGCGGCCAAGGCGGCCTCGGGCGCGGCGTCGACCGTCCACACCACCGGCTCGCCGTTCACCTCGCCGAACTGCTGGGCGAACGGGTACCGCACCGGCGCGGCGATGAGCGGGAGCCCGTTCCCGAGGACGAGGATCGGCGCGAACGCCAGCAGCGCGACCCAGAGCTTCAGCGAGAGGAACCCGAGCCCCCGCCACGTCGACGGCGCCGCGAGGTACGCCCGGACGCTCGCGGTCGAGCCAGCGCTCCCGTCGTCCGCGGCGGCGGGGAGGTCGTCCGGCGCGACCAGCTCGGTGCCGAGCAGCCGGTTCGCGAGCGACCGTTCGAGGCCGACGACGAGCCGCGAGCCGATCACCGTGACGATCAGGACGCCGATCCCGACGAGGACGACGGAGAGGACGAGCCCGAACACGAGCGCGAACGAGACGACCCCCGCGTAGACGGGCCACAGGACGAGCGCAACGAGCAGGTACAGCAGGTGGCGATACGTGCGGCCGTCGGCGACGACGCCGACGACCGGGAGGGCGGCGAGCGGTCGGAGGGAGACCATACCGCGACGTGTCGCTCGTCCGAAAAAAATCGGTCGCTCCCGGTCCGCCTCAGCCGAGGAAGAAGTCGATCGCGTCGCCGGACGACTGCCCCTTGTACAGCTCGGAGTAGCCGCAGTTCGCACAGGAGACGACTAAGAAACTCCGGTTCTGGACGTCGAACATCTTGGTGAGCCCCGTCCCGCTGGTGGCAATCTCGTCGGTTTCCGTCTCGGTGCCGCCGCACTTCGGACAGCCGTCGCCGCCGAGGGAGGCGGGACGGTCGTCGGCTTCGGCGGCGCGGGACGTGCCGCCTCCGGGAGTCTCGTCCGCATCGCCGCGGTCGTCGTCGGTCGCTTCCGCGTCGTCGAAGACCGAGTACTTCGTGTCGTCGGTTTCGGAGGGCATCGAGTTTGGATCCACGGGCGAGCGACAAACGTCTTGTGTCCGCACTCGTCACCGCCGCGCCAAACCTATATGATCGCCGGCCGCGACCGTCGGGTATGACCCGAGTCGCAGTGGTCGCCGGCGTCGGTCCAACGATCGGAGCCGCCGTCGCGCGGCGCTTCCACGACGACGGGTTCGCCGTCGCGCTCTTGGCGCGCACCGAGGAGTACGTCCGGACGCTGGCCGCGGACCTCGGGGACGGCGCCGTGGCGATCCCGACGGACGTGACCGACGAGTCGGCGGTCCGCTCGGCCGTCGAGCGCGTCCGCGACGAACTGGGCCCGGTCGAGGTCCTCGTGTTGAACGCGTCGGGCGGCGGCGGCAACCCGGTCGAGGACGCGAACGCCGACCGCCTCCGCGAGCTGTTCGACGTGCGCGTCGCCGGGTCAATGGCGTGCGTCCGTGCGGCGCTGCCGGACCTCCGCGAGACGGAGGGGACCGTCCTCTTCAGCGGGACGACGTACGCGGAGCCACCGGTGACGGCGCAGGTCGAGTGGGGGGCGGTCGCGCCGGCCGCGCGGGGGCTCGCGGTCTCGCTGGACGCAGCCCTCGACGACGTGTCCGTGACCTACGTCCGGATCGGCTCCGCCGTCCGCCCCGACGCGGGACCGGGCGCCGTCGACGCCGCGGACCTCGCCGCGGAGTACCGCCGCCTCGTCGACCGCGGGGGGATCGCCACCCGGGAGCTCGACGTCCGGGAGCGCTGAGCGGGCGTCACTCGTTCGGCGAGTCACCCGCCCCGTCGATCTCGTCGACGAGTTCGTCGGCGACCCCGGTGTAACCGGCCGGGGTCAGCGCCTGCAACTCCGCGCGGACCGCGTCGTCGACGTCGAGGTCGGCGAACAGCTCGCGGAAGTCGTCGAGCGTCACCGACCGGCCGCGCGAGAGCGCCTTCACCCGCTCGTACGCCTCGGTGTCGCCCTCGCGTCGGAGGATCGTCTGGACGGCCTCGCCGATCACCTCGGGGGTCGCGTCGAGCTCCTCGCGCATGACCGCCTCGTTCGGGACGACCTTCGAGAGCCCGTCCGCGGCCTTCGAGTAGCCGATCAGGCAGTGCGCCAGCACGGCGCCGACGTTGCGCTTGACGGTGGAGTCCGAGAGGTCGCGCTGGAGCCGCGAGCTCGTCACGTAGTCGGCGAGGAACGTCAGGTCGCCGTTCGCCTTCGAGAGGTTCCCCTCGCTGTTCTCGAAGTCGATCGGGTTCACCTTGTGCGGCATCGTCGACGACCCCGTCTCGCCTTCGACCGCCTCCTGGCCGAGGTAGCGGTCGGAGACGTAGAGCCACGCGTCCACGTCCAAATCGAGGAGGACGTTGTTGACGCCGCGGAGCGCGTCGAACAACGCCGCGAGGTCGTCGCAGGGGTTCACCTGCGTCGCGAGCGCGGTGTGCTCTAAGTCGAGGTCGCGCACGAACGACGCGGAGAACGCCCGCCAGTCGACGTCGGGGTAGGCGGCGCGGTGGGCCGCGAAGGTGCCGGACGCCCCCGCGAGCTTGCCGGAGAGGTCCTCGTTCGCGACGACGACCCGCCCGAGCGCGCGGCCGAGCCGCGCGGCGTACACCGCCATCTCCTTGCCGAAGGTCGTCGGCGTCGCGGGCTGGCCGTGCGTGCGCGCCAGCATCGGCGTGTCGCGGTACTCCTGTGCCAGCTCGGCGAGCGTGTCGCGGACCTCGCGGACCGCGGGGACGATCACCTCGCGCACCGCCGGCCCGACGAGCAGCCGGTGGGCGAGGTTGTTGACGTCCTCGCTCGTGAGCCCGAAGTGGATCCACGGGTACAGCGACGCCGCGTCGTCGAGCGGCGCGTCGGGGTCCTCCGCGACGTCCGCTAGGCGGACGCGGAGGAAGTACTCGACCGCTTTCACGTCGTGGTTGGTCGCGTCGTACCCCGCGGCCCCCTCGGTCTCGAGGGCCTTGATCAGCCGCGCGTCCTCGGCCGAGAAGTCGGCGTACACCTCGCGGAGCGCCGTCGCGGTCGCCTCGTCGAAGCCGATCGGCGTCGCGCCGAGCGCGCCCAGCGCGAGCAGGTACTCCACCTCGACGCGGGTCCGGGCGCGCATCAGCGCGGCCTCGCCCGCGTACGGCGACAGCGCCGCCGTTCGCCCGGCGTAGCGCCCGTCGAGCGGCGAGACGGCCGCGAGCGGGTCGTTCCGGGACAGACCCGAGATGGCGTCGTCGGCCGTCGGTCCGGAGTCGTCGGTCATGTCCGCGACTGCCGCCGGAGCCAGCAAAAGCGTGTCGATGGGGCGACGCACGGACGTGGATCCGTCGAGCCCTCTGGCCACCCCGAAACCACGTTCCGATCTCCGATCGTGTACACTCGAGCGACGCGGACCGCAATCGATATACCCGATCGGTCGGACGTTCGCGTATGAAGATCGCGGGACTCGCGAGCAACAGGGGACGGAACCTCAGGCACATCGCCGACGCCGCGCCCGGCGGCGCGGAGCTGTCGGTCGTCCTGACGAACCGCGAGCAGGCGCCGGTGTTGGAGGCCGCGACCGAGCGCCGCGTCCCGACTGAGGTCGTCGAGCGCGACGAGGGCGAGTCGCGCGAGTCGCACGAGCGCCGGATCGTCGAGCGCCTCGCGGACTACGACGTCGACCTCGTCTGTCTGGACGGCTACATGCGCGTCCTGACAGGCGAGTTCCTCGACGCCGTGCCGACGACGCTGAACGTCCACCCGTCGTTGCTCCCGTCGTTCCCCGGCACCGACGCCCACGAGCAGGTGCTGGACGCGGGCGTCCGGACGACGGGCTGTACGGTCCACGTCGTCACCGAGGAGGTGGACGCCGGCCCCGTCGTCACGCAGGAGCCGATCCCGGTGTACGAGGACGACGACGTCGACTCGCTGAAGACGCGCGTCCTCCGCGAGGCCGAGTTCACGGCGTACCCGCGGGCGGTCCGCTGGTTCGCCGAGGACCGCGTGGCCGTCGAGCGGGATGCCGACGGCGCCCCCACCGACGTCGCGGTCGAGGGGGACGTGGGCGGCGACTTCCCGGAGCGGCGCTTCGTCTCCGAGGAGCGCACCGCCACGCTGCGGTACGGCGAGAACCCGCATCAGGACGCCGCGCTGTACGTCGACGACGGCTGCGAGGAGGCGAGCGTCGTCGACGCCACGCAGCTGAATCCCGGCGCGAAGGGGATGGGATACAACAACTACAACGACGCCGACGCCGCGCTGAACCTCGTCAAGGAGTTCGACGAGCCCGCGGCCGCGGTGATCAAGCACACCAACCCCGCGGGCTGCGCGGTCGGCTCTGACCTCGCTGACGCGTACGACCGCGCGCTCCGCACCGACGCGAAGTCCGCGTTCGGCGGCATCGTCGCGCTGAACCGCGAGTGCGACGCCGACACCGCCACGGCGGTCGCCGACTCGTTCAAGGAGGTCGTCGTCGCGCCCGGCTACACCGACAGTGCGCTCGACGTCCTCCGCGAGAAGCAGAACCTCCGCGTGCTCGACGTGGGGCCGCTCGGCGCGGGCGAGGACCGCTTCTCGGAGCGGTTCACGGAGAAGCCCATCGTCGGCGGCCGCCTCGTCCAGGAGCGCGACCGGCAGTCGCCGACCGCCGCCGACCTGGAGGTCGTCACCGAGCGCGAGCCGACCGACGAGCAGGTCGAGACGATGCTGTTCGCGTGGAAGACGCTGAAACACGTGAAGTCGAACGGGATCCTCTTCGCGACCGGCACGGAGACGGTCGGCGTCGGCATGGGGCAGGTCTCCCGGGTCGACGCGGTCACCCTCGCGGCGATGAAGGCCGAGAAGGACGCGGAGGGGAAGTCCGCCGAGGGGGCCGTGATGGCCTCGGACGCGTTCTTCCCGTTCCCGGACGCGGTCGAGGAGGCGGCCGACGCGGGCATCGAAGCCGTCATCCAGCCCGGCGGCTCCGTCAACGACGAGGACGTGATCGCCGCGGCCGACGAGCGCGACATGGCGATGGCGTTCACCGGGTCGCGCTGCTTCCGGCACGACTAGGCCCGACGAGGGCCGCGGCTGCCTAGTCCCGCCCGCCCGTCTACCCCTCCCAGTCGCGCGGGACGTACTGCTCGAACTCGGGGTCCGCCGAGCGGCCGGCGGGCCGGAACGCCCGCTCGCCCGCCACGCGGAACGCCTCGATCGCCGACTGGCCGGGGCCGGTGAGGAACCCGACGTACGACATCGCGAGCGGGTACGCCACGTCGTGCCGGGCGGGGTTGACCGGGATCACGGCGTACTCGTTCCGCAGGAGCGGCGGCGGGTCGTCGATCCCGTAGTCGACGTGGCGGCCGAGGTCGCCGCCGGCGCTCACGGCGAGGAACGTCCCCCGGTCGGTGAGCGTGTACGCGTCGGAGCGCTCGGCGGCGATCAGCGTGTCGCTCATCCCTTGCCCCGTCTCGATGTACCACTCACCGCCGGGGGCGACCGCCGCCGCGTCCCAGATCCGGCGCTCGCGGACGTGCGTCCCCGACTGGTCGCCCCGGGAGACGAACGTCGCCCCGGCGTCGGCGATCGCCCGGAACGCCGAGATCGGGTCGCTCCCGGCCACGCCCACGGGGTCATCCGGCGGGCCGACGACGAGGAAGTCGTTGACCATCACCCGCCGCCGGTTCACGCCGTACCCCTCCCTGAGGAACTCGTCTTCGAGGGGCCGCGCGTGGACGAGCACCACGTCGCAGTCGCCGTCCCGGGCGGTGCGGAGCGACGCCCCGGTCCCGCGCACGAGCGCCTCCACCTGCGAGCCGAAGCGGTCGGCGTACTCGCGGTGTAACACGTCTAGGAGCCCGCTGTCGTACGCCGTCGTGGCGGTCGCGAGGGTCAACGCGCCGAGGTTGGGGGCACGCTCGCGGCCTTCGTTCCCGCCCGCGCAGCCGGCCAGCGAGAGGGCGCCACCGGCGCCGAGCGCGCGGAGGAACTGTCGGCGACGCATGCGTATTGTAATTAGATACGACCACACATAGTGCTTTGTTAAATTATTCCAGTTACTATCTGTCGAGCCCTGACGGTGACCGGCCGAGCGCACAACCCCACGCGGACCGCCGGATCTGGGGCGCTTTTTTCTCCGGGTCTCGTTGGAGCCGGACGGAGACCACCGTGGCCCAGCTCGGCAACTCGATACGGCTGCTCGGGGACCGCGAGTTCGCGGCGCTCGCCGGGACCGCGTTCGCCCGTAGCCAGGCGTACTCGACGATCCTCATCGCGCTGGCGCTGTACGCCGACCTGTTCGGGACCACGGGATTCATCGAAGGACTGTTCGGCACCGCGTTCGCCGTCGTCCAGCTCGTCATCGTCCTCCCGCTGGGTCGGTGGGTCGACACCGGCAACGCGAAGCGGTGGCTGCTCGCCGGCTTCCTGATCAACGTCGCCGTCTTCGTCGGGTTCGCCTTGGTCGACAGCTCCGTCCACATCATCCTCGTGCGGATGGTCCAGGGGCTCGGCGCGAGCGTCCTCTGGATCACGGGCGCGACGGTGATCGGCGAGATCAGCCCCGACGACGAGCAGGGGCGCTGGCTCGGCTCGTACAACCAGTTCGCCTCCTTCTCGTCGCTCGCGGGCGACCTCGTCGGCGGCTACCTCCTGTACGCCTACGGGTTCGGCGAGACGTACGTCGTGTTGACCGCCGTCACGCTCGCCGCGTTCGTGCTGGTGTTCGCGTTCCTCCGCGACAACCCCGGCGGCCGGAAGGACCCCGAGGACGCGGGCGGGATCGAGACGTTCCGGTCGCTGCTCGGGCTCCCGATGTTACGCGCGCTTGTCTTCTTCCGGTTCACGTTCAGCGTCGGCAAGATGGCGGTGATCATCTTCCTCCCCATCTACGCGCGGACGACGTTCGGCATCTCCGCGTTCGCCATCGGCTGGATCATGGCGGGCGGGAAGGCGACGAAGGCGCTCACGCAGGGGTTCGTCGGCGACCTCACCGACCGCTACGACCGCACCTACCTGTTCGTCGCGATCGGCGCGCTACTGTACGGGGTCGGGACGGCGATCATCCCCCTCGCGGCGTACTTCGACGGGACCGTCGCGCCGGTCACCGTCTCGTACCTCGGCGACTCCCAGACGCTCGGCGGGGCCTTCTTCGCGCTGTTCGCCGCCTACTCGCTGCTCGGGGTCGCTGACTCCATCCGGCTGCCGGCGAGCATGTCGCTGTTCGTCGACGAGGGGGAGGCGTACGACTCCGTCGCGAGCGCGATGAGCCTCCGCTCGGTGTCGTGGAAGGTCGGGCAGGTCGTCGGGCCGGTGCTCGTCGGGACGACGATGGACTGGACGACCACCGAGACCGGCTTCCTCTTGGCGGCCGGGTTCATCGCGTTCGCGACCACCGGGTTCGCGTGGCAGGCGCGCGGGGCGCACCGCGCGAGCCGGGACCCGGGGCCGGCCGCGCCCGGCGACGACTGAGTCGGTTCCGCGGCTCGGGAGCGACTACAGCGTGTAGTCGTGCTCGCCGGTCTCGGACGCCAGGAAGGCGGCGAGCAGGTCGATCGTCGCCTCGACGTCGCCGCCGTCGGCGGTCTCGGTGACGGTGTGGAGGTACCGCGTCGGGATCGAGATCGCGCCGACGGGCTTCGCGCCAGCCGTGTTCTGGAACCCGGCGGTGTCGGTGCCGCCCGCGGGCAGCACCTCGTGTTGGTGATCGATCTCCTCGGCTTCGGCCACCTCGGTGAGCCGGCTGTGGACCTTCGGGCTGGTGATCACCGAGGAGTCCTTCAGCTTCACCGCCGTGCCGTCGCCGAGGTCGGTGACGGCGTCGGCCGGGTTGCCGACCTGCGGCACGTCGTTGGCGACGGTGACGTCCAACGCGACGGCGAGGTCGGGGTCGATGTCGACGCCGAGCGCCTTCGCGCCCCGCAGCCCGACCTCCTCCTGGACGGTCGCCGCGAAGTGGATCGTCACGCCCGGGTCGTCGATCCGGCGGGCGGCCTCGAGCATTGCGAACACGCAGATCCGGTCGTCGAGCGACTTCCCGGTGACCCGGTCGCCCATCCGCGTCGTGGTCTGGTCGAGGGTGACGAGGTCGCCGACGCTCACCGCCCCCTCGACTGCCTCCGCGTCGCGCCCAAGGTCGATGAACACGTCCGTCACCTCGTCGTCCTTCTCGCGCTGCTCCTCGGTGAGCGTGTGGGGCGGGACGGAGCCGATGACGCCGGTCAGGTCCTCGTCGCCGTGGACGGTGACGCGCTGCGCGCGCAGCACCCGGGCGTCGAAGCCGCCGAGCGGGTCGACCTGGACGAACCCCTCGTCGGTGACGTGGCGGACCATGAACCCGATCTCGTCCATGTGGGCCGCGACCGCGACCGAGTAGTCCGACTCGCCCTCGATCGTCCCCACGACGTTCCCCATCGCGTCGGTCCGGACGCGGTCGACGCGCTCCTCGAACTCGCGCCGGACGATCTCGCGCACGTCGTCCTCGTAGCCCGGGACGCCGCGGGCCTCGGTCAGCTCTCGGAGCAGGTCGAAGTCGAACGCGAACTCGCGTGCCATGGATCCACCTGATTCGCCAGCGACAAAGGTCCGCAGGATCCGGCACGACCGTCGGCCTTCGGCGCCGCGATCAACCCTAAATAAGTTCATCGTTGTTCCGCAACCCTTTTGCTGGCGCTCTCGGGATGTCGTGTGTATGAGCGACGTGAAAGCGGAACTCCGCGAACAGTTTCTAGACGCGTTCGGCGGCGCAGATTTCCCCGTCGAGAACCAGATGGACCTCGTCCCCGCGCTGCCGGACGGCCCGGGAACGAAGTTCGAGGCCGGCGACGTGAGCTTCACCGCCATGGAGATGGCGGCGAAGCTGGGCAGCGAACAGGAGTTCCCCTACGACACCCCCGAGGCGCTCGTCGACGACATCATCGACGGGCTCGAGGCGAAGGGGATGCTCTGAGCCGGCCGACCGACCCACTCCGCTTCTCTTCCCAACCGTCTATCGAGCTCCGCCGAGCGCCGGCGGGAGGTTGATTACCGCGGAGCCGCTACGGCGGGTGTGTTCGCCGAGCTAACGAGCCTGGTGCCGCGGTGGGTCCTCTGGGGGGTGGGCCTCGGCGGGGTCGCCACCGCCGTGGTCGCCCTCGCGTTCTACCTCGGGGACCGGCTCGTCCCGACCCCCGCCGCGTCGGCCGGCGGTCGCGGCGCCGCCGGCGACGACCGCCGCCGCCGCGAGATCCGGTCATACCTAGACGCGGCCGGCGAGCGGTTCGACGAGGACCACGCGTTCGACGGCGTGTCCGTCCCTTTCTACCTCCCCAACCGCGGGGTCGCGATCACCTTCGACGCGCACGACTACTTCCGGCTGGAGGGGGAGGGCGTCTACACTATCCTCTGTGAGCACGAGATGCCCGGCCGCGGGCTCGGCCGCCGACTCCCGTTCGACGTCGACGAGCCCGACTGGGCGACCGACGAGTCGCCGGGATCGGCGGGCGGCCGGTCCGCCGGCTCCGGCGGCGGTCGCTTCGGCGCGCGTGCGGCGACCGGTCGCGGCCCCGCCGGACGGGCGGACCCCGTCGGCGACGCGTTCGACGAGCTCGGTCTTGACCGCGACGCCGATGTCGACGCGGTGAAGGGCGCGTACCGCGAGCGCGTCAAGGAGACGCACCCGGACCAGGGCGGCGACGAGGAGTCGTTCCGACGCGTCCGCGAGGCGTATGCGACCGCCCGCAACCACGCGGACGGCGGGCCGACCCCGGACGGAGGCGACGCGGGTCGCCGCCGAGAGCGCTCGTCCGGGTACGGCCGGTGACCGCCTCCGACCCCGAGTCCGGCCCGACGTTCGCGGACCGCGCCGCCTACCTCCCGGGCGCCGACGCCCTCGTCGTCGCCGACCTCCACGTCGGCCGCGGCGAGGCCTCCGCGGTCTCGCTCCCGCTCGGCGAGCGCGCGGACCTCGTCGACCGGCTCGCCGCCCTCCTCGACCGGTTCGACCCCGCGACGGTGATTGTCGCCGGCGACGTCGTCCACACCTTCGACCGAGTGAGCGGCCGGAGCCGCGAGACCTTGGACGCGCTCCGCGACGCCTGCGAGGACCGCGGGGCCGCCCTCGAACTCGTCGCCGGCAACCACGACACCGCCCTTCCGAACCGCTGGGACGGGTCCGTCCGCGAGGAGATCGTTCTCGGCGAGGACGCCGACCGGGTGGCCGACGCCGTTGACGCCGCCGACGCGACGCGCACCGTCGTCTGTCACGGCCACGAGGCGCCGTCCGCGACGGCTGACCGGTACGTGATCGGCCACGTCCACCCGACGATCGAGATCGAAGGCGACCGTCTGCCCTGCTTCCTCCGCGGCCCCGGGACGTACCGCGGGGCCGACCTCCTCGTGCTGCCCGCGTTCACCCGGCTCGCGCCGGGCGTGGCGGTCAACGACATGCGGACCGACGCGTTCGACTCCCCGCTCGTCACCGACGCGGACCGCCTCGCGCCGGTCGTGGTCGACTCTCCCGCGGAGGGCTCGGACGGGGGTCCCGACGCGAGCGGTGCTGGAGAGGCCCTCCGGTTCCCGCCGCTCGGGGAGTTCCGCCGGCTGTTGTGAACACTTTCGTCTTACCGTGCGCATAGTCCGTCCCGTCAGACAAGCGACTATAACGAACGTTTATGATTCACGCGGTGCGAATTGTTCCCACATGGAAGCAGCTAGACTCCACGAGTACACCGACGACATGAGCGAGGGACTCACTATCGACGAGGTCGACCGCCCAGCGGTAACGGGCGCGGACGACGTCATCGTCGAGGTCGAGGGCGCGGGCTGGTGCCAGACGGACAACCACATCATCGAGGGGATGTGGACCGAGTACGTCCCGCAGGAGCTGCCGCTGACACTGGGCCACGAGAACGCGGGGACGGTCGTCGAGACGGGAGAGGACGTCGAGATCGTCTCCGCCGGCGACCCGGTGATCTGCCACCCGGTCCAGACCTGCGGGACCTGTCGCCCCTGCCGGCTCGGCGAGACGATGCACTGCGAGAACAGCGCGTTCAACGGACTCACCCACGACGGCGGCTTCGCCGAGTATCTCCACACCAGCGAACGAGCGGTCATCCCGCTGCCGAGCGGCGTCGAACCGATCGACATCGCGCCGCACGCGGACGCCGGTATCACCGCCTACCACGCGGCAAAGAAGGCGGTCGCGGAGCTGAACCCCGGCGACCACGCCGTCGTCATCGGCGTCGGCGGGCTCGGTCACATCGGGCTCCAGTGTCTGAACGCGATGAGCGCGGCCCAGATCACCGCCGTCGACCTGAAGGAGTCGGCGCTGAACCTGGCAGACAGCTACGGTGCCGATCACCTCGTGAACCCGACCGACGACGACGTCGCGGCCGAGATCGAGGGGATCACCGACGGGACGGGCGCGGCGCAGGTGCTCGACTTCGTCGGCGAGGACGTGACGACCGCCTACGCCCCGGAGATCACCGCGGGCGGCGGCGACCACCACATCATCGGCTACGGGGGCCACGTCCACGAACCGTCGCAGGCGCTGGTGAACGGCGAGTTCTCCTTCGTCGGCAACATCGTCGGCCGGTACGCGGAGCTCCAGGAGCTCGTCGCGCTCGTCGAACAGGGGGACGTCGACCTCCACACCAGCCGGTACGACCTCGGCGAGATCAACGCGGTCGCCGAGAAGCTCGAACACCGCGAGATCGACGGCCGCGCCGTGATCACGCCCTGAAACCCGACTCGACAACCGAACCGCGTTGCGACCCGCGGAACACTTTTATCGCTCGTTTCAAACATCCGGGTCATGGAGCGAAGAGCCCTCCTCGCAGCGTTCGCCGGGTCCGCAGTCGCGCTTTCGGGATGCGTCGACGAGGCCGTCACGGGACCGGCGACGAACGAGACCGGCGACGCGACCGCGTCGCTCGACGTCGAACTCGAACGCGTCCCCCACGTCGTCACCGCGTACGAGCCGTCGCGGAGCCGGGGGATCGACCCGGAGCACATCGTCCCTGAGCCGGAGATTCCGGACGCACTGCGCGAACCGCTCGCCGCGGCGCGCGACGGCGGATTCGAGACCACCGACCCGAGCGACGCCCTGCTGACCGCGGTCGACGAGTTCCGCGCGTACGACAGCGGGACGCTGAAGCCGTACGTCGAGATCGACGGGACGCGGTACGCGTTCGACCACAGCCTGCCCACGTTCACCGCCGAACTCGTCGAAGAAGCGGCCGAGGGGTACGACCCCGATCGGGTGTTCACGGAGGCCCGGCAACGCGACGACATCGGGTCCGAGGCGGTCGAGACATTTGTCGACGCGCTGACCGCCTATGGGACCAACGTGGCCCGTCAGACGTACCGGCGGTGTCGCAGACCGGAGTCGGTTGCCGCGTTCCTCGGCGAGTACGACTACTTGGAGGACCAGTTCGGCGTCTCTCGGATCCGGACGGCTGTCGAACACCCGGACCCGCCCCACTCGATCACGGCTCGGGAGCTGGGGGCGGCCGACATGTGGGACCGCCCGGTGGTCGACGAGTCCGAACTCGACGCCGAACTGATCACGTTCTTCCAGCGCGCGCTGGCTTCGGAACACCGTGCGCCCGCGCTGCCGGGGCCGGACCGCAGCCAGCTGTTCGCCGACGAGGTGCCGGCCGCCTACGCCGACCTCGCCGCGGCGTACGACGAGCCGCCGTACTACCGGATCGACGGGACCGTGTACGACATCGCCGTCGGCGAGTCGCGGTACGACCGCCTCCCGGTGTCGGTCTCCGTCGCGCCGAGCGAGGACGCGGCCCGCGAGTTCTCGCTCACCGTCGCGGTGGCCCCGGAGAACGCCGCCGCCGACGTCACGGGGCCGTACACGTTCAGGAGTCGCGGCGCGCTGCCGACCGCCCTCTGGGTCTTCGACGAGGGCGAGCGACGGCCGCTGGAGATCGTCGACACCCGAGGTGTCGAGGGGACACAGCCAAACCGGAGCGACGGGGAGGCGCTGGAGTCGCTCGATGCGGACGACGAACTGACCGCAACGTACGCGGTCCCGTCGGACCTGCCAGCCGGCACGTACGCGAGCCGCGGCCTGTTCTTCGTGTCGTGGAACGTTCCCGGGCAGACCCCGAGCGAAAGCGGGGTGTACCCGTTCGAGGTGACGATCACGGTCGGGTGACCGGAGACCGGACAACGGGAAGACATTTAGCCCGGCGCTCGGGGGATACGGCATGAACACTGCCCTCCCCGCCGATTCCCGCTTCACCACCGCTCGGCGGTGGTCGCTGTACGCCGGCGTGTACGCGCTCGGCTGCGCCGCCCTCACCGCGTTGCTGCTCTCCGACGTGCTCGGCCTGTTCGCCGACGTGGTCGGCCTCCCGCCCGCAGTCGGGATGCCGCTCCTCGCGACCCCGGCGCTCGTCGTCGGGGCGCTCGTCTGGTGGGCCCTCGTCGAGCGGCCGGACGCGCCCACGTATCTCCGCGGGGCCGCGTTCGGGCTGCTCACCGCGCTCCTCACTGGCGCGCTCTGGACGGCGTGGTTCGTGGCAGTCTGGGGGCTCGAGATGCTCGCCGCCGGGCCCGTGCGGCTGCTGGTCGGGTTCGTACTCGGCGCGGTCGCCGTCGCCGGCGTCCTCGTCGGGCTCCCGATCACGTACGTCCGGCGACGGAGCCGGCGGGCGTCGGCGGCCGCCGCGACCGCTAACTCCTTGTGACTGGGGCGCACACTCGTTGCGCATGGACGAGAACGGCGGCGACCCCGCCGGCGACGGCGGGGTCGATCCCCTCGCCGACGAAGACGTCGCCCGCGTGCTCGGGCCGGACGGGAGCCCCCTGCCCGACGCGACGGTCCCGGACCTCTCGGACGAGCGGTTCCGCGCGATCTACCGCGACTTGGTCGTCACGCGCCGGTTCGACGAGCGCGCGGTGAGCCTCCAGCGGCAGGGGCGGATCGGGACGTACGCGCCCTGCGCGGGGCAGGAGGGCTCCGCGGTCGGGTCGACGCACGCGCTCGCCGACCGCGATCTGATCAGCTACCAGTACCGCGAACACGGCGCGGTCGTCGTCCGCGACCTGCTCGACGCGTACCTCCCGTACTGGATGGGCCACGAGGCCGGGACGGAGGCGATCGCCGACGGCAACGTCTTCCCGCTGAACATCGGCATCGCGGCGCACCTCTCGCACGCAGTCGGGGCGGCATGGGCGTTCGACCACCGCGACGAGGACCGCGTCGTCGCCTGCCACTTCGGCGACGGGGCGACCAGCGAGGGGGACTTCCACGAGGCGATGAACTTCGCCGGCGTCTTCGACACGCCGACGCTGTTCTGCTGTCACAACAACGGCTGGGCCATCTCGATCCCCGAGTCGCGTCAGACCGCGAGCGACACCTTCGCCCGGAAGGCGACCGCCTACGGCTTCGACGGCGTCCGCGTCGACGGGATGGACCCGCTCGCCAGCTACGCGGTCACGCGTGAGGCGGCCGAGCGGGCGCGGGGCGACGGCGGCGACGAAGCTGGGGAAGACGCCACCGAAGACGATCCGCGTCCGATCCTCGTCGAGTTCGTCGAGTACCGGTTCGGCGCGCACACGACGGCGGACGACCCGACAGCGTACCGCGAGCCCGACGACGTGGACCCCTGGCGCGCGCTCGACCCCCTCGACCGCATGGAGGCGTTCCTCCGCGAGACCGGTCGGATCGACGACGAGGGCGTCGCGGCGGTCCGCGACGAGGCCGACGAGGTCGTGGCCGAGGCCATCGACGCCGCGGAGTCGGTCGAAGCTGACCCCGCCGCGATGTTCGACCACGCGTTCGCCGAGCTCCCGCGCGAGGTCCGCGGCCAGCGCGACGACCTGCTCGCGGCCGTGGAGGAGTACGGCGACGAGGCGTTCCTGCGCGAGGAGTGAGTGAACCGCGGCGCGGCTCGCCTAGAGGTGTCCCGTCGCCGCGCTCGCCGCCTTCCGGCCGCTCTCCAGCGCCCCCTGGATCGACGACCACTCCGTGTAGTCGCCGGCGAGGACGACCGGCCCCTCCGGGTCGTCCGGGTCCGGGAGGCCGGCGTGGACGCCCGGCGGCTGCGCGAACTGCGCGAACCGGACTCGGTGGACGTCGACGGGCTCTAATCCGTCGAAGTCGCGCTCGGGGTACCACGCCCCGAGCGCGTCGCGCACGTCGTCGCGGAGCTCGCTCTCGTCGCGATCGAGCGACTCCTCGCCGAGGAACGTCGCGGCGAGCAGCGCGCGGTCGTCCGGAGCGTACTCCGGCGCGACCTCCGACATCGGGACCACGGCGTTCGGCGACTCGGCCGCGGCGTTGAGCAGGATCCGCCCGCCGGTCTCGAACGACTCGCCAGCGGGGAGCGCGTACCAGCCGGTGACGTTCGGGACGCCCTCGGTCGGCACCGACTCGACGCCGGTGAGCCGCCGCGCCTCGGGCGGCGAGGTCGCGACGACGACCGCGTCCGTCTCCCGGGTCGTCCCGTCCGCCAGTTCGACGGTCGCGCCGTCGGCGGGCCCCTTCCGGAACGGGATCCGCCCCTCGCCCGCGATCCGGATCGACTCCACGTCCTCGCCGGTCTCCATCGCGACGCCCGCCTCGCGGGCGCGGTCGGCGAGCGTCGCGGGCAGCGCTGCCATCCCCGCGGCGGGGACGCCGATCGACCCGCGGCCCATCGCGCGGAACGTGTACTCGAACACCTGTTTCGAGGTCGAGAGGCTCCGGTCTAAGGTGATCCCGCCGTAGAACGGCTCGACGAAGTTCTCGACGTAGTCGTCGGCGAATCCCCAATCGCGGAGGTACTCGCGGATCGGGGCGTCGCGCCCGGCGAAGAACGCCGCCTCGTCGCGGTTCCCGAGGTCGTACCGGAGCGCGAGCGTCCGGAGCTTGTCGGAGAAGGAGACCTCGCTGTTCAACAGCGAGGGGAGCGCGGAGAGCGGGTCCCGGAGCGGGTCGCCGAGCACCGACCGCGAGCCCGGCCGGCAGATGGTCGCGCCCGGCGCGAACGTCCGGAGGTCGAGGGCGTCGAGCCCCTCGGCGCCGAGTTCGCGCTCGACGGCCGGGTAACTCGAGAAGAGGACCTGGAAGCCGCGGTCGAGCGTGAACCCGTCGACCGTCTCCGTCCGGACGCGCCCGCCGACCTCGGGCCGTCGCTCATACAGCGTCACGTCAGCGCCCGCCTCCGCGAGCCGCGTCGCCGCGACGAGCCCCGCGAGCCCGCCGCCGACGACCGTGGCGTCTCCGTTCATACGCGACGTTTCGGGGCGCGGGTTGATAAGCGGCCGCGGGACGCGCTCGCCGGCCGCGCCAGCGATGCCCGCCCGATAAACGAGTCACGGCGATGCCGAACCCGCGACAGCTCTCGGTCCGCGGCGCGTCGGAGTGCGAAGCGATTTGTCGCCGCCGCCGCAAGGTTCGGTATGGTGACCACCGAGACCACGCCGGCGTTCCGCGGGCTGGAGAGTCGGGCGTCGGGTCGCGTCCATGAGACCGCCGACGCGGCGACCGTCGACGACGACGAGCGGGCGCGCGGCCTCGACCCGGTCTACGAGTACGACGCGGTCGACCCCGACGACCTCTTCGACCCGGCGGCCCGCGGCGGAAGCGGCGACGCCCGAGCCGCGCCCGCGACCGCCCGCGGCCACTGGCGCTTCGACGCGCTGCTCCCATTCCCCGCCGGCGAGGCGCTCACCGCGGGCGAGGGCGGCACGCCCCTCGTCGCCACCGACCGGCTCGCGGACGAACTCGACGTCGACGCGGTGTACGTCAAAGACGAGGGGCGCAACCCGACGGGGACGGTCCTCGACCGCGGCCTCTCCGTCGCCGTGACCGCCGTCGCGAAGCGGGCGGCCGCCGAGGGGGTCGACGTCGAGCCGCTCGTCTGCGCGAGCCCGGGCAACGCCGGGCAGTCGATGGCGGCGTACGCGGGCCAGGCGGACCTGCGGTCGTACGCGTTCGTCCCCTCACGGTGCGCCTTCTCGAACAAGTCGATGACCAACGTCCACGGCGGCGAGATGCGCGTGGTCGGCGGGCGCTTCCCCGACGCTGCCGACGCGGTCGACGAGCAGCTTGCGACCGACTACACCGACCTCGGCGAGTTCGCCACGCCGTACCGCCACGAGGGCGCGAAGACGATCGCGTTCGAGCTCGTCGCCGACCTCGGCGACGCCCCGGACGTCGTCGTCGTCCCGACCGGCTCGGGCGAGGTCGTCGCGGGCGTCTACAAGGGGTTCGTCGAGCTCGACCGCGTCGGCGCGATAGCCGAGACGCCGAAGGTCGTCGCCGCGCAGGCCGCCGGCTGCGCCCCGATCGCCGCCGCCGTCGAGCGCGGTCTCGACGAGCCGGAGCTGTGGGGGACGCCGGACACCATCTGCGGCGAGCTGGAGATCCCGGATCCCGCCGGCGGCGCTGCGGCCGTCGAGGCCGTCACCGAGAGCGGGGGGACCGCGGTCGGCGTCGACGACGACGACATCCTCGCGAGCGCGGTCGCCGTGGCGCAGAACGAGGTCGTCGAGATGGGCGCGACGGGCGGCGCGGCCCCCGCCGGGGCGTGGGCGCTCGCCGAGGACGACTTCTTCGACGGCGACGAGACCGTCGTGCTCCTCAACAGCGACGCCGGGCTGAAGACGCCCGACATCCTGCGCAGCCACCTGATGGGACAGGGAATCTAAGGACAGTCCGCGGCCGGCGGCCGACGCGGCCCGTCGGCGCCTGCCGCTTTCTCTTCAGTCGCGCCGCGCGAGCAGGCCGGTCGCGAGCAGCGCGAGCGCGGCCGCGACGACCCCGAACCCGGGCGACTCAGCGCCGGTGTCACCGGCGCCGCCGTCCGTTTCCGTCTCGTTTCCGTCCATGCCGTCGGTCGAGGAGTCGTTCCCGCCGTCGGACGAGTCGCCGCTCTCCGACGAGTTGTCGTCAGAGGAGCCGTCGGCCGACGAGTCACCGCCCTCGGTGTCGTCCGACGAGTCGCCGCTCGCGTCCTGAATCTCGACCACCGCGTTCGACAGCGTCTCCGTCGACCGGATCACGCTGCGCGGCGCCGGCTGGTTGAGGTAGTTCACGTTCATCACGACGTAGTTCCCCTCGGCGCCCGCGGTCGTGCTCGCGTACGGTTCCTGCTCTAAGATCGCGGCCTCGGGGTCGGTGACGAGGATCAGCTCCGGATCCGTCTCCAAGATGACCTCGTCCGAGAGCTGCGGGTACGCCTCGTACTCCGCGGCGACGTTGTCGGCGCCCCCGACGTTCATGATCGCGTCGATGAACGTGTTGTTCGCGGCGACGTAGCCGCCGCCGAGCGGGTACAGCGCGGCCGGGCGGTCGACGTCGGCGGTCCGGTTCTCCGCCGCGTCGACCGCGTCGTACATCTCCTCGTTCGTCTCGCTCGCGGCCTCGCACGCGCCGACGAGCCGACCGATCGTCTC
This sequence comes from Halorubrum miltondacostae, assembly GCF_041379815.1. NCBI lineage: Archaea > Methanobacteriati > Methanobacteriota > Halobacteria > Halobacteriales > Haloferacaceae > Halorubrum > Halorubrum miltondacostae. The sequence continues at coordinate 7,741 of NZ_JBEDNY010000004.1, read as the reverse complement.
CGTCTTCTCGGCGATGTCGTCGATGGAGGTCGCGGCCGGGAAGTGGTACACCGTCAGCCCCTGCTCGCGGAGCGGCCCGACGTCCGCGGCCGAGGAGTTCGGCGCCAGCACGAGGTCGGGCTCGGTGTCGACGACGCGCTCGACGCTCGCGCCGAACTCGGCGGAGACGTTCGCGCGCTCTTCCGCGCCGTCGAGGTAGAACGCGAACTGGCTCACGCCGACGACGCGGTCCTGCTGGCCGAGCTCCCACAGCGTCTGTGCGGCCGACGGGTTGAGCGTCGTGATGCGCTCGGGACGCTCCTCCAGCCGGATCGTCTCTCCGGTCGCGTCGGTCGCGTTGAACGGGAACCCACACGCGTCGCCGGTCTGTGCGGGACCGGTCGCCCCCGCGGTTCCGACCGCGGGCTGTGCGCCCGCGGCCGGTCCGTCCGTCGCTATCGTCGGCTGTGCGCCCGTGACCGTCCCCGCGACGCCGCCGAGCAGGGCGGTCGTCACCAACACGGCCATCGCGATCGCGAAGCTGTCTCGCATCGGATTGAGGGCCGAACTCGTCCAATAAGTATTTACCTACTACAAGTTGTGTTGGAGAACGTATGCGTCTCTGGGTGCGATCGGCGGGCTGGTCGGCGGCGGTAGCCGCGCTGCTGGCGGTCGCGATCGTCGTCAGCGCCGCGATCGGGCCGGTCCGTATCCCCCCGGAGACCGTGATGAAGTCGGTGCTGAACGCGCTCTCCGTCCCGTCGGGGATCGAGACGAGCGCGAGCGGCGTCGGCCCGCTGCCGGTCCCCGGCGTTGGGCCGCTCACGCTTCCCGGCGTCGACCTCGCGGTGACGTCGCCGTTCGCGTTCCCCGTCGACTCCGTCCACCAGCAGATCGTCGTCGGCGTGCGACTCCCGCGGATCCTGCTTGCCGCGCTCGTCGGCTTCGCGCTCGCGGCCGCCGGCACGGTGATGCAGGGCTTCTTCCGGAACCCGATGGCGGACCCGTCGATCATCGGCGTCTCCTCGGGCGCGGCGGTCGGCGCGGTGACGTTCATCGTCTTCCCCGTCGCGCTCTCCGCGACCGTCGCGCTCCCGCTCGTCGGCCCCGTCGAGGTCGCGCTCTCGCGCGGCGCGGGGACGAGCCTCTTCGCGTTCGTCGGCGCGCTCGTCGCCGCCTTCGGCGTGTACGCCATCGCGACCCGGGGCGGCCGGACGCCGGTCGCCACCCTCCTCCTGGCCGGCGTCGCGGTCCAGACGTTCCTCGGCGCGGTCGTCTCGTACCTCCAGCTCCAGGCCGGGGAATCGCTCCGCCAGATCGTCGCGTGGCTGATGGGTCACCTCTCGGGCGCCGCGTGGAGCGAGGTCGCTGTCACCGCCGCCGTCGTGCCGCCGCTGTTCCTCCTGCTGCTCGCGTACGCCCGCGACCTCAACGTCCTCCTGCTCGGCGAGGAGGAGGCCCGCGGGCTGGGCATCGCGGTCGAGCGCACGAAGCGGGTGCTGCTCGCGGCGTCGGCGCTCGTCACGGCCGCCGGCGTCGCGTTCGCCGGCGTGATCGGCTTCGTCGGGCTCATCGTCCCCCACATGCTCCGGCTCGTCGTTGGCCCCGACCACCGGGTGCTCCTCCCGACCGCGGCGCTCGCCGGCGGCACGTTCCTCGTCGCGGCCGACACGCTCGCGCGCTCGGCGCCCGCCGAGTATCCGGTCGGGATCATCACCGCCGCGGTCGGCGCCCCCTTCTTCGTGTACCTGCTCGTCACCCGGGAGGTGACGGAGCTGTGAGCGCGGACCCCACGGTCGACGCCGAAGCGCGGGACATCGAGGAGTCGGCCGCCGCGCGCGGCGACCCCGGGTCGCTCCCCGACACGTCGCGCTCGTTCGGCGACGCGCCGCTCCTGTCGGCCGCCGACGTGGCCGTCTCGTTCGGCGACCTCGACGTCGTCTCGGGGGTCGACCTCCGGGTCGAGCCCGGCTCGCTCGTCGGCCTCGTCGGGCCGAACGGCGCCGGTAAGACCACTCTCTTGCGCGCGGTAACAGGCGCGGTCGAGCCGGACGCGGGGACCGTCCGGATCGGGGGGGACCCGGCGTCGTCGCTGTCGGCCCGCGAGGTCGGCCGGCGCGTCGCGAGCGTCCCGCAAGCGACGAACCTCGCGTTCGACTTCCGGGTGCGCCACGTCGTCGAGATGGGCCGGACGCCGCACCTCGGACGCTTTGACGCGCACGGCGTCGAGGACGACGCCGCGGTCGACGCCGCCATGGCGGCCGCCGACGTCGAGCGCTTCGCCGACCGGTCGATCACCGAGGTCTCCGGAGGCGAGCGGCAGCGCGTGCTGCTCGCGCGGGCGCTGGCGCAGGCGGCCCCGCTCCTCCTGTTAGACGAGCCGACCGCGAGCCTCGACGTGAACCACGCGGTCGAGACGCTCGAACTGGTCCGCGAGTTCGTCGACGGCGGCGACCGTGGAGCGATCGCCGCGATCCACGACCTCGACGCCGCGGCCCGCTACTGCGACGAGGTGGTCGTCATCGCGGACGGCGGGGTCCGGGCCGCCGGGCCGCCGGCGTCGATCCTGTCCGGGGGCGCCGTCGGCGCGGCCTTCGACGCGGAGGCGTTCGTCGGCCGCAACCCGGCCACCGGGACGCCCGCGGTCACGGCGTTCCCGCAGAGCGACGTCGACCCGCGTCGAGTCCACGTGATCGGCACGGGACGCCTGACCGCACGCGTGATCGCCCGCCTCGCCGCCGCGGGCCACGAGCCCTCGGTCGGCGTAGTCCCCGAGGGAGACACTGCCGCCGGCGCGGCCGCGGACGCGGGAGGGACCGCGGTGACCGCGCCGCCGTTCGAGAAGCCTCCCGCGGAGACGGTCCGGGCCGCGCGCGACCTCGCGGCCGACGCGGACGCGACGCTCGCGGTCGCGACCGGCGGCGAGGGTGCCCCGACCGCGAACCGCCCGAACGCCGAGGTCGCGGCGGCCGCGGATCGCGTCGTTCCCGTCGCTGCCGACGTCGACGACGATGCCCTGCTGGACGCCGTCGCGGCCGCGGCCGACGTGTCGGAGTGACCTCGACCGCTCTCGCCCTCTCCCCAACGGACTCGCGAAGCGTCACCGTTTATTCGCTCGCCCGCGTCCCTCCGACGATGAGCGTTCCCTGCGTCGCCGTCGCCCGCGAGCGCGGCGAGACCGTCCGGAGCCGGCTCGCCGACGCTGACGCCCTCGACGGCGACCACCAGATCGCCGTCGACGGCGACACGATCTACATCCCGGTCACGGGGCGCGAGGCGGTCCCCGCGGAGTTCGCCGACCGGCTCGTCGAGCGTGACGCCGAACGGCGCGACCGCCCCACGACGCCCGCCGAGATACTCGGCTACGAGCCCTCCATCGAGCGGCTGGGCGACATCGTCATCGTCGACGAGGACGACGACGATCGCGCCCGCGAGATCGCGGACGCCGTGGCGGCCTCCGACGTCCCCTGCGAGACCGTCCTCAATCGCGCGTCGCCGATCGAGGGCGAACTGCGGGTGCGCTCGTGGGACGTGCTGGTCGGCGACGACACGGAGACGGTCCACCGCGAGTACGGCCACGAGTTCGCGCTCGACGTCGCCGCGGTGTACTTCTCCCCGCGGCTCGCGACCGAACGCCACCGCGTGGTCGAGCAGGTTGGGGCCGGCGAGTCCGCGATCGACATGTTCGCCGGCGTGGGGCCGTACGCCGTGCCCTTGGCGTCCCACGGCGCCAAAGTGGTCGCGTGCGACCTCAACGAACGGGCGGTCGAGTACCTCCGCGAGAACGCCGCGCGCAACGGGGTCGCGGACCGCGTGACCGCGGTCGCCGGCGACGTGCGCGACCTCGTCGACTCGCGCGCGGACACCGCCGACCGCCTCGTGATGAACCTCCCGCACTCCGCGGACGAGTTCCTCGACGCGGCCGTCGCGCTCGCCGGCGACGACTGCGTGCTCCACTACTACGACATCCAACACGAGGACGACCCGTTCGGCCCGGGACGGCGCGCGATCGAGGCGGCCGCGGGCGACGCCTACGCGGTCGACGTCGAGACCGAGCGCGTCGTCCGGTCGTACGCCCCCCACGAGTACAACGTCTGTCTCGACGTGCGCCTGACGCGGACCGTCGACTGATTCGGCCCTCCGCGCGCCCGGCGGTTTTGGACAGACACGTCAGGGCATATACTTATGAGTGTGACTATCTAACACGAACGTGTATGAGCGATGCCGCAGACCCTGAGGAGCGAATCGAGGAGACGACCACGTGGCCGGAGCTGGCAATAGGGCTCTACGACCGGCTCACCGGTCGAAACGCCGAGATTCACTATCAGTTCGAGGACATGACCGTCGAGGTGCCGAGCGGGACGGGAGACGACGTCGAGCACGCCGAGTGGCGCGTCGACGGCGGCGTCCGCGTCACGACCCGTGAGCGGGACTGACTCTCACGCCGCCCTCGCGGTCGAGACCGACGACCTGACGCTCTCCGTCGACGGAGTCGACGTGTCGGTCCACGCCACCGAGCGACGCCTGTTTCTCGAGGTCGGGAGCGTCGGTGACGCCCTCCGCGTGGCCCGTCGCCTCCCGGCCGACGCGGCCTCGGACCTCGCGGTCAGAGAACTGCGACGGGGCGACCTCACCGCCGAGGTCAGAGTTCGCGGCCGGACGGTCGCGGTCGCCGGCGCTGACGCGCGCCCCGGGCCGCTCTCACACCGCCTCGGTGTCGCGCCCGCCGAGGTACGCCTCGCGGGCGCCGTCGGTGCCGGGTACGGCGGCCTCTCCGCCGCGCTGCGACGCGCGCGGCTGTTGTTCGCGTAGCGCGGACTTCCGTGCCGTTCGTCGATCACTTTTCACGAGTTAGCAGCAACGGTGGCGAGAAGCAGTCTACACAGCGAAAACGCCGCGCCGCCCCGAGGGGGGTCGGGGCGGTGCGGCTGGGGGCCCGTCACATGACAAGCGGCCGCGGCGACGGTCGGCGGATCAGAGGCGATTTTGCGCTTGGCGCGTCTGAGACGCGTTTCACACGGTAGCCGCGGCGGAACGCTGGTTGGGATGACGGCCGCGCCGAGCCGCCGTGGGGACGGCGACCGACGAGACCCTCGCCGCCCGGTACGGGCTTCGACCGGGCACGCATCGCCGGGGGAGTCGATCCCCGCCGTCTCGGCACGCGGGCGATGTCATCACACTTTGTTTGAAGTCCGAGCAAGTATTTAGGTTTTATCCTTATATGCTTGTGTTGTGTTCCGATTCTTCTTGTGTATCAAGTGAGAAAGCGCTCTACTCCGTTACCAACGTGTATTCGGTGTCGGTCACGCTTGCCGGTTCGTCGCCGAGAAACGACCCGACGGATTCCGTCTCGCCCCCGTTCCGTCCCCGTTTCGGAACCCTTATTTTTCCGTCCGGGAATTATTCCATGCGTGCCGGGGTAGCTCAGCTGGCAGAGCGATTCCTTCGTAAGGAATAGGTCGGGGGTTCAAATCCCTCCTCCGGCTCTTCTATCGGTATCCGCTCGGACCGCGAGCCGCGGCCGTCCGTCGCGATCTCTCTCCTTTCGATCGTTCGGTCACCGGTGTCGGAGTTTCAATTTATACCATCTAAACAATATTAGGCGTGGGACTATGTGTCACGGGGACGTACGGGCAGATATGCGACCAGAATACGAGAACCACGGCGAAGAAGTGTACGAGTGTTTCAAATGTGGCCGGCGGACGGACTCGCCGGGCGAGTGCGAGTGCGGCGGTGAACTGCGTCACATCGGCCGGTCGCGGGACCTGTGACTGGCGTCCCGCCAACCGGTTCGCCGCCCGGCGGCGGTCCGATCAGTCGCTCCCGGTAGCGCCGGCTCCGTCGTCACCGCCTACGTCGTCGCCCTCCGTGCTCTCTTCGTCGTCGCCGTCACCGCTCGCGTCCGCCTCCGGGTCGTAGTCGGGGAGCGAGAGAACGTTCTCTCGGCCGAGCCGGAAGCCGTCGAGGTCGCCCTCGTCCCGCAGCCCCGTCACCACCTGACTCGTCTTCGCGGCGGTCCACTCCAGCTCCTCCGCCACCTGCTTCTGTTTCATTCGCCCGCCCTGCGACTCGATGAGGCGAAGCACCTGCTCTTCGTTGCTCAGCAGGTCGCTGTCGACGGGCGGCGCGTCGTCGGCGCCGTCTGCCGCGTCGGAGTCGCCGGTGCCCGGATCCGCCTCAGCCCCACTGCCGGGGCCGCCGCCGCTGTCGGCGGCCGCCGCGTTCGCGGCGTCGCCGCTGCCGCCAGCGCCGCTCCCTCCGGCCGTCGCTCCGGGGTCGTCGCCCGCCATGACGGCCGCGCCGTCGTCAGCGGCCGCTCGGCGCCGGTACGCGACGCCTCCCGCGACGACGAGCGCGGCGAGGAGCGCGACCAGTCCGGTCGTCGGGATCCCCGAGAGCGGGCCCGTGGGCGCGACCGTGATCCGCGGCTGTCCCGTCGAGAAGTCGACCGGGCCGTTCCACACGACCGACCGGTCGCGGACCTCGCTCGGCTCCGGCGACGTCTCCCCGAGCCGGTACCCCTCCGGCCACGAGACGATGAGCGACGAGGAGCCGTCGAGGAACAGCCCGTCGACCGCGTCGCCGACGCGCAGCCGGTCGCCGTCGACGGCGGCGAAGTTCGTCCACTCGAACCGGTAGGTCAACACGCCGTACGCCTGCGGGAGCTCGCGGCGCTCGGCCGTGACGGTCGCGTTCGACACGGTCATGTTGCGGCCGGTCGTCGACTCCGCGGTCGCCGCGGTCGAGGCCATCCGGTCGCGGAACCGGGTTGTGTACGCCTCGGTGTCGTTCTCCACGTCCACGCGGAGCTCCTCGAACGCCCGCTCTTCCTCGTCGGTCGCGAGTCGGATCCGGTACTCCACGGTCCACTGCGCGTCGCCGTCCGGCCCGACGTCGGCCGTTATCGACACGTCGTCGGGCTCGACGTCCATCTGGGCGAAGCCGCCGTCGAACGGCGCCGCGCCCGCCCCACCGGCGGCGAGCCCGAGACCGACGACTCCGAGAAGGGCGACGACGACGAGGAAGGACTGTGCTCGCTGCACGGACTACGTCACACGGAGAGCCGGTAAATTCCTTCCCATCCGAGACGGGTCCGCATCCCAGCTACCGGTCAAGCTGGACCCCGTTTCGGGCCGGAACCTCGCTTCGGATCCGCACGCCGACGCCTTACGCATCGAGGCGCGAGGGGCTGCCGGCGGCGATCGACGGCACGTCCAGAGCGGCTTCGATCGACGGAGCGCCCGCGCCGCCGTCGGAGCCGTCGCCTCTGGGCCCGCCGCTGCCGGACCCGTCTCCGGCCGTCCCGTTCTCAGATCCGGCCGGCGAGTCGGTCGCGTTACCCCCGCCCGGCTGCCCGGACGGGCCGGAACCGTTCGCGGCGTCGCTTCCCGAGCCGTTCTCAGAGCCCGGCGCTCCATTCGACCCGTTCCCTGCTCCGTTCGAGCCGGTTGATCCGTTCCCCGGTCCCGGCGTTCCGACTGAGCCGTTCCCCGTCCCCGGCGCCCCGTTCGACCCGTTTCCCGGACCACCGCCGATCGCGCCCTCACCCGGCGGTCCGGCGTCCCCCGGCGGCCCGCGTTCGGTCCCGTTCCCCCGCGGACCGCGGCGGTCCGGGCCGACCGGGCCGCCTACGCCCTCGCCGGCCACGCCGCGAGAGAGGGCGGCGACCTCGGGACCGCTGAGCTCGTTCGCGCGTTCCCGCAGCGTCGCCAGTCGCTCGCCGTCGACGCCCGTCTCGTTCCGGACGGCGGTGGGGAGCTCC